>NZ_JBIARD010000001.1:0-849754 GCF_042889585.1 Streptomyces sp. NPDC002566
AAACGCCCGGTTACATTCCGAACCCGGAAGCTAAGCCTCACAGCGCCGATGGTACTGCAGGGGGGACCCTGTGGGAGAGTAGGACGCCGCCGAACAATCATTCAAAGGGTTGGGCCCTGAACTTCGGTTCAGGGCCCAACCCTTTTTTGTTTTCCGTCACTTGACGTTCACGCAGCGCGTCCAGGCTCCAGCCCATGGGAACTGCTGCACTCCTCAGGGCCGCGGGCGTCGGAGTCGGTGACGAGGTCATCGTGCCGGCCTTCGGGAACGTCGACATAGCCGAAGCGGTGACCCGGGCGGGTGCGCTGCCCGTCTTCGCGGACATCGACCCCAGGACGTACTGCCTGGACCCGGCCGCCGTCGAAGCGGTCATCACCGCGCGGACCACGGCCGTCGTCGTCGTGCACCGCTTCGGGCGGCCGGCCGATCTCGTGCGGTTGCACGAACTGGGTCGAAGGCACGGGCTGTTGGTGCTCGAAAGAGGCGAGACCGAGACGTCGTACGACGAGGTGGCGCAGCGCAGGGATCGGGCCGCCTACCTCGACGCACGGCTGCGGGGGGTGCGGACGCCGGACCGCGCGGACGGGCACACCTACCAGCAGTACGTGGTGCGGGTGCCGGGCAACGGCCGGCCCGACCGGGACGCGTTCGCCAGGGCCCTGCGGGCAAGGGGAGTGGACTGCCGTGTGCCGGTGAAGACTCCCCTGCACCGACTGCCCGAGTTCCGGCGCTGCGTCACACTGCCTCAGACCGAGTCGGCCGCCGACGAGACGCTCGCTCTGCCCGTTGACGCCTCGCTCACCAGAAGGGACATGCAGCGCGTGGTGTCCGCCTGCAACGCGCTCGGCGGACTGCTTCAACCCGCCTTCTGAACGAGTTTGGGAACACCGGCAAGTTCGGGGTACGATCTGTTCTGTTGCCGCGAGGGAAACCTCGAAAAGTGACCAGCCCCCTTAGCTCAGTCGGCAGAGCGTCTCCATGGTAAGGAGAAGGTCAACGGTTCGATTCCGTTAGGGGGCTCCACAAAAGAAGGCCTCCGCCCTTTCGGGCGGGGGCCTTCTTCTTGTTCTGCGTGCCTTTTCTCAGGCCACGCGCATCGCGAGAATCGCCATGTCGTCGGACGGGGCGTCCGAAGCGAAGCGTTCCACCGCGCGCATGATGCGGGCCGCGACCGCGCCGGCCGTCAGGCCCGTGCAGGTGGTGAGAACGTCGGCGAGGCCGTCGTCGCCCAGCATGCGCGTGCCCTCGCGGCGCTCGGTGACGCCGTCCGTGACACAGAGCAGGACGTCGCCCGGATCGAGGGTCACCGTCTGCTCGTAGAGCTCCAGGTCCTCCATGACGCCGAGCAGCGGCTGCGGTTCGGCGGCCGGCTCGACGGTGCCGTCCTGGCGCAGACGCAAGGGGAGGGGGTGGCCGGCGCAGACCACCTTCAGCTCGGCGCTGCCGTCGTCCTGCGGGCGCATCTCGCCGTAGAGGAGGGTGAGGAAGCGGCTGCGGGCACCCTCGTCGAGGATCGCCGAGTTCAGACGCTCCAGGACCGCCGGGCCGCTGAGGCCCTCCCGGGCCAGCAGGCGCAGGGCGTGGCGGGCCAGGCCGGTCACCGCCGCCGCGTTGGGGCCGGTGCCGCAGACGTCGCCGATCGCGAAGCCGTACGCGCCGTCGCTGATCGGGAAGAGGTCGTAGAAGTCGCCGCCGACCTCGTTGCCCTCGCCGGCCGCGCGGTAGATGACCTCCACCTCGACGCCGTCGATCTCCGGGAGCTCCGGGGGCAGCAGGCTGCGCTGGAGGGCCTGGCTGATGGCGGTGCGCTCGGAGTAGAGGCGGGCGTTGTCGAGGGCGAGGGCGGCGCGGCGGCTCAGGTCCTCCGCGAGTTCGAGGATCTCCTGGCGGAAGTGCTCGTCGGTGGGCTTGCCGAGGGTGAGCATGCCGATGACGCGGTTGCGGGCGACGAGGGGGAGGACGACGGTCTCGCCGCCGACCGCCGACGCCGTGGCCAGCGTGGGGCCGATGCCCGACGTGACCTGCTGGTGGGCCGGGCCGCCGGACAGGCCGAGGCTGCGCATGGAGCTGCGCAGCGCCGCCTCGTGCGCGGCCTCGCCGGGGGCGGACCAGACCCGGGCGCCCGGGGTGGGGACGGGATCCGGCGGGGAGATCTTCGAGAGCAACGACTTGATGCCGTCGATGAGTTCCTCGTCCTCGTGCAGGACGTAGGACAGGTAGGGGTCGGAGGCCTGGTCGGCGATCGTGTAGACGGCGCACCAGGTGGCCAGGGTCGGGACCGTCATCTGGGCCATCAGGGCGAGGGTCTGGTCGCGGTCGAGGGTGCCGGCCAGCAGGTCGGAGGCTTCGACGAGGAAGCTGAGGGAGCCTCGGCGCAGGCGTTCCAGTTCGCCGAGGCGGGCCGACTCGACGGCCAGCGCGATGCGGTCCGCGGCGAACTGCAGCCGCAGGGCCTCCTCGTTGGAGTATCTGCCGGGGCCTTCGGCGGCGACGCCGAGGGAGCCGGTGAGGCGGCCCTCGACCTTCAGCGGGACCGTGACCACCGAGCGCATGCCCGTGCCGCTGAGCAGGGGCACGGCTCCGGGGACGGAGAGGAGGTCCTCGTGGACGGCCGGCATGCGGGCGGAGCCGTAGCGGCCGGGGCCCGCTTCGACGGGCACGCGCGCGAAGCGCTGGCGGGCGGAGGGCAGGCCGGTGGAGGCGCGGACCTCCAACTCCGTCTCGTCGTCGGTGGCGAGCAGGAGGAAGGCGGAGTCGCCGTCGAGCATGTCGCGGGCGCGTTCGACCGTGCGCTGGAGGAGGCCGTCGAGGTCGTCCGGGGCCGGGGAGCCGATGAACACCTCGAAGGGGTCGGAGCTCGACCCGTCGGCGTTGGACGTCGCGTCGGAGGCGGGGAGGCGCAAGGGGGTCTGCAGCACCGCGCGTTCGTGGTCGCGGACGAGGAGGCAGACGGTGGAGGGGTCGCCGTCGGTGTCGCGGACGCGCAGGTGCGATGCGTAGACGGGGGTGACGCGGCCGTCGGCGGCGCGGATGCCGTAGCTGCCCTCCCAGCGGGAGAGTTGCAGCGCCTCGACGATGCCGGTGCTGGTGCCGGGGGTGTGGGGCCAGGCGGCGAGGTCGGTGAGGGGTTTGCCGGTGACCTGGTCGGCCGGGTAGCCGAAGAGTTCCTCCGCGTCCTCGTTCCAGGCGGAGATGGCGCCTGTGCGGTCGATCTGGACGACGGCGACTCGGACCCGGCTGTCGGTGAGGGGGAGGAGTTCGGAGGGGAGGCAGGGGCCTGCGGCGCGGGTGCCCACGGGGCGGTCGGGAAGATCGAGCTGGAACCAGACCTGCTTGTGGGTCGGTGTGTACTCGACGCCCCAGCGGCCGGCGATCGCCGCGCACAGCTGGAGGCCCCGGCCGCCTTCGCGGTCGGGGCTGCCCATGGTGGCGGGGGAGCCCTGGAGGGGGATCTCGCGCTCGGGGTAGCGGTCGGAGACCTCCACGCGGATGCCGTCCTCGGTGCGCAGGCACAGGACGTCGGCGTGGGTGCCGGCGTGGACGACGGCGTTGGTCACCAGTTCGCTGGTGAGGACCACCGCGTCGTCGACGATGTCGGCGAATCCCCAGCCCTGGAGGGTGTCGCGGACGAACGAGCGGGCGGTGGCGACGGATCGCCCGACGGGCTCGAAACTGGCGGCCGCGCGCGCGGTGATCACAGAACTCCTCGGCCGGTTGTCGACGTGCAGGGCTGCCCGGGTGTCCGGCTCGTGCCGCTGCTGCGGCAGCGTGCCCGTCGGCCGGGGGTCCGGGGGCTGAGCCCCCGGGATCAGTCCGGTGGTCATGTGTGCGGCCGCCCCTCCGATGCCCGCTCGATCTCCGTGCCACCGCCCAGACCGGACGGACCGGTGCGGCTGGACAGCCGCATGCAAGGTTACTTACCTTCCCCGTCCGTACGGATGCCGGTCGCCGGTGTTTCCGCCTCCGGCGTGTGCGGACCGTGTGCGAAGCTGCCGAACTGTTATGGCCTGGTTCGGTGAGGGTGAAACACTGGGCAAGCTTCTTGTGAAGGTCCGGGCAGACTGGGTGTCTTGTGTGTACGGCGGGCAGCAGCCCCCTCGGGCCTGCCTGGTTACATCGGGCAGTAAGACGGTCGATCCCTGCGGGAGGGACAAGTGGAGTCTGGCGCAGCGACGCGGGGCACGAAGGCGCGCGCGAAAGGCGGACAGTCCCTGAACAGGCAGCGCACACCGCGGACGGGTACCACCGAGGTGGACACGGCGGCCCTGCACAAGTTGCTGGGGGCGTTGGTGTCCATGCGGGACGGGAACTTCCGCAAGCGGCTCACGGTGTCCGGGGACGGCGTGATGTCGGAGATCGCGGCGGTCTTCAACGAGGTGGCCGACCGCAATCTCCACCTCACGGGTGAGCTGGCGCGGGTGCGGCGCGTGGTGGGACGTGAGGGAAAGCTCACGGAGCGGCTGGAGACGGGCGCCTCCGAGGGGTCCTGGGCGACGGCCATCGACAACTCGAACGCGCTGGTGGACGACCTGGTGCGGCCTGTCTCGGAGGTCGGGCGGGTGCTGTCGGCGGTGGCCGAGGGAGATCTGTCGCCGCGTATGGAGCTGCGGGCGCACACCTCGGAGGGCGCCGGGCATCCGTTGCGGGGTGAGTTCCTGAAGGTCGGGCGGACCGTCAACAACCTGGTGGACCAGTTGTCGACGTTCACCGACGAGGTCACCCGTGTGGCCAGCGAGGTGGGCACCGAGGGCAAGCTGGGCGGGCAGGCCCAGGTGCGCGGTATGTCCGGTTCGTGGAAGGACCTCACGGAGTCCGTCAACACGATGGCGGAGCGGCTGACGGCGCAGGTGCGCGACATCGCGCTGGTGACGACGGCGGTGGCCAAGGGCGATCTGTCACGCAAGGTCACCGTGCATGTCGAAGGCGAGATGCTGGAGCTGAAGAAGACCGTCAACACGATGGTCGACCAGCTGTCCGCTTTCTCGTCCGAGGTGACGCGGGTGGCGCGTGAGGTGGGCACCGAGGGCATCCTGGGCGGTCAGGCGCAGGTGTCGGGCGTCGACGGTGTGTGGAAAGAACTGACGGATTCCGTGAACACCATGGCCGGCAACCTCACGGCCCAGGTGCGGGGGATCGCCGAGGTGACGACGGCGGTCGCGAACGGTGACCTGTCGCGGAAGGTGACGGTGCCGGCGCGCGGTGAGGTCGCGCAGCTCGCCGACACGATCAACCAGATGACCGAGACGCTGCGGATCTTCGCGGACGAGGTCACACGGGTGGCCAACGAGGTCGGTGCTGCGGGGCAGCTGGGCGGTCAGGCGAACGTGCCGGGCGCGGCGGGGACGTGGAAGGACCTGACGGACTCCGTCAACACGGTGTTCCGGAATCTGACCACACAGGTGAGGGACATCGCCGCGGTGACGACGGCGGTGGCCAACGGTGACCTGTCGCAGAAGGTCACGGTGGATGTGGCCGGCGAGATGCTGGAGCTGAAGAACACCGTCAACGGGATGGTGGACCAGCTGTCCGCGTTCGGCGCCGAGGTGACGCGCGTGGCGCGGGAGATCGGTGTCGAGGGCGAGCTGGGCGGCCAGGCGCAGGTGTCGGGTGCGGCGGGGACGTGGAAGGACCTGACGGACTCCGTCAACACGGCGTTCCGCAACCTCACCGGGCAGGTGAGGAACATCGCCCAGGTGACGACGGCGGTGGCCAACGGCGACCTGTCGCAGAAGGTCACCGTGGACGTGTCCGGTGAGATGGCTCAGCTGAAGAACACCGTGAACACGATGGTGGACCAGTTGTCGTCGTTCGCCGACCAGGTGACGCGGATGGCCCGGGACGTGGGCACGGAGGGACGGCTCGGCGGTCAGGCCCGGGTGGACGGGGTGTCGGGGACGTGGAAGGAGCTCACGGACTCCGTCAACTTCATGGCCGGCAACCTCACCTCCCAGGTGCGGCAGATCGCTCAGGTGACGACGGCGGTGGCCCGCGGTGACCTGTCGCAGAAGATCGACGTGGACGCGCGCGGGGAGATCCTGGAGCTGAAGAACACCATCAACACGATGGTGGACCAGCTGTCGGCCTTCGCCGACCAGGTGACCCGGGTGGCGCGTGAGGTGGGCACGGAGGGCCGCCTCGGCGGTCAGGCGCAGGTGCCCGGTGTGGCCGGCGTGTGGCGTGACCTGACGGACTCCGTGAACGGCATGGCGTCCAACCTGACGGGTCAGGTGCGCAACATCGCCCAGGTGGCCACGGCGGTGGCCCGGGGCGACCTGTCCCAGAAGATCACCGTGGACGCGCGCGGGGAGATCCTCGAGCTGAAGAACACGCTGAACACGATGGTGGACCAGCTGTCGTCGTTCGCCGAGGAGGTCACGCGCGTGGCCCGTGAGGTGGGCACGGAGGGCATCCTCGGTGGTCAGGCCGAGGTGCAGGGTGTCTCCGGCACCTGGAAGGACCTCACGCAGTCGGTGAACTTCATGGCGAACAACCTGACGATCCAGGTGCGCAACATCGCCGAGGTCACCACGGCGGTCGCCAAGGGCGACCTGTCGAAGAAGATCACTGTCGACGCCAAGGGCGAGATCCTCGAGCTGGTGACGACCGTCAACACGATGGTGGACCAGCTGTCGTCGTTCGCCGAGCAGGTGACGCGGGTGGCCCGTGAGGTGGGCACCGAGGGCATCCTGGGCGGTCAGGCGCATGTGCCCGGCGTGGTGGGCATCTGGAAGGACCTGAGCGACAACGTCAACCTGATGGCGAAGAATCTGACCATGCAGGTGCGCAACATCTCCCAGGTCGCGGCGGCCGTCGCCAACGGCGATCTGACACGGACGGTGACGATCGAGGCGCGCGGTGAGGTGCAGCAGCTCGCCGACACCTTCAACACGATGGTGAAGACGCTGAGCTCGTTCGCCGAGCAGGTCACCAAGGTGGCCCGTGAGGTGGGCACGGACGGCATCCTGGGCGGTCAGGCGCACGTGCCGGGTGTGGCGGGCACGTGGAAGGACCTCACCGACTCGGTGAACGGGATGGCGTCCAACCTGACGGGTCAGGTGCGCAACATCGCGATGGTGACGACGGCCATCGCCAAGGGTGACCTGACGAAGAAGATCGACATCGACGCGCGCGGGGAGATCCTCGAGCTGAAGACGACCATCAACACGATGGTCGACCAGCTGTCGTCCTTCGCGGAGGAGGTCACGCGGGTGGCCCGCGAGGTGGGCACCGAGGGGCAGCTCGGCGGTCAGGCACGCGTGCGTGACGTCGACGGGACCTGGCGCGACCTCACCGAGTCGGTGAACGAGATGGCCGGGAACCTGACCCGGCAGGTGCGTGCCATCGCGCGCGTGGCGACCGCGGTGACCCGTGGTGACCTGAACCTGAAGATCGACGTGGACGCGTCCGGGGAGATCCAGGAGCTTCAGGACTACATCAACAAGATGATCGCCAACCTGCGTGACACCACGATCGCCAACAAGGAGCAGGACTGGCTCAAGGGCAACCTCGCGCGCGTGTCGGCCCTGATGCAGGGGCGGCGCGATCTGGAGGACGTGGCTTCGCTGATCATGAGTGAGCTGCCGCCGCTGGTGGCCGCGCAGCACGGCGCGTTCTTCCTGGCGATGCCGTCGGGCGACGGCGGCGGCGACCAGTACGAGCTGCGGATGCTGGGTTCGTACGGGTACTCGATGGGCTCCATGCCGAGTTCGTTCCGGCCGGGTGAGGCGCTGGTGGGGACGGCCGCAGAGGAGAAGCGGACGATCCTCGTCGAGAACGCCCCGAGCGGCTATCTGAAGATCTCCTCCGGGCTCGGCGAGGCGCCGCCCGCGCAGGTGATCGTGCTTCCGGTGCTGTTCGAGGGCCAGGTCCTCGGTGTGATCGAGCTGGCGTCGTTCACGCCGTTCACGCAGATCCAGAAGGACTTCCTCAACCAGCTCGCCGAGATGATCGCGACCAGCGTCAACACCATCTCGGTCAACACCAAGACGGAGCAGCTGCTGAAGCAGTCGCAGGAGCTGACCGAGCAACTTCGGGAGCGGTCGGCGGAGTTGGAGCAGCGGCAGAAGGCCCTCCAGGCGTCCAACGCCGAACTGGAGGAGAAGGCCGAGCTGCTGGCCCGGCAGAACCGGGACATCGAGGTGAAGAACACCGAGATCGAGGAGGCGCGTCAGGTCCTGGAGGAGCGCGCCGAGCAGCTCGCGGTGTCGATGCGCTACAAGAGCGAGTTCCTCGCCAACATGTCGCACGAGCTGCGCACGCCGCTCAACTCGCTGCTGATCCTGGCCAAGCTGCTCGCGGACAACGCGGACACCAACCTGACGCCGAAGCAGGTCGAGTTCGCCGAGACGATCCACGGGGCGGGCTCGGACCTGCTGCAGCTGATCAACGACATCCTCGACCTGTCGAAGGTGGAGGCGGGCAAGATGGACGTCTCCCCGACGCGGATCGCGCTGGTCCAGCTCGTCGACTACGTGGAGGCGACCTTCCGTCCGCTGACGGCGGAGAAGGGCCTGGACCTGTCGGTGCGGGTGTCGCCGGAGCTGCCGGCGACGCTGCACACGGACGAGCAGCGGTTGTTGCAGGTGCTGCGCAACCTGTTGTCGAACGCGGTGAAGTTCACCGACTCCGGGTCGGTGGAGCTGGTCATCCGGCCGGCCGGCGGGGATGTGCCGATGGCGATCCGGGAGCAGTTGCTGGAGGCGGGGTCGCTGACCGACGCGGACGCGCCGCTGATCGCGTTCTCGGTGACGGACACCGGCATCGGGATCGCGGGCGGCAAGATGCGGGTGATCTTCGAGGCGTTCAAGCAGGCGGACGGCACGACCAGCCGCAAGTACGGCGGTACGGGTCTGGGGCTGTCCATCTCGCGGGAGATCGCGCAGCTGCTCGGCGGTGAGATCTACGCCCAGAGTGAGCCCGGGCGTGGGTCGACGTTCACGCTGTACCTGCCGCTGCACCCGAGCGAGTTGCCGCCGCAGGGCTACCAGCAGGTGGTGCCCGCGCTGGAGGCGGGCGACCTGGTGGCGTCGGAGAACCGGTCGGCGGAGCCCGCGGAGCTGTCCGACGTGGAGGTCGAGACGCCGGCGGAGGTGAAGTCGTACCAGGAGACGCAGAACGGCGCGGCGGCGCTGTTCCGGCGCCGGCGCCGGACGGTGGCGGGGGGCGAGCCGCAGGTCGGGCGGCCCGAGCAGTGGGCGCCCGTGGGGCAGGAGGCGACGCGGCACACGCACCGGGGCATCCGGTTCGGCGGTGAGAAGGTGCTGATCGTCGACGACGACATCCGCAACGTGTTCGCGCTGACCAGTGTGCTGGAGCAGCACGGTCTGTCGGTGCTGTACGCGGAGAACGGCCGTGAGGGCATCGAGGTGCTGGAGCAGCACGACGATGTGGCGGTCGTGCTGATGGACATCATGATGCCGGAGATGGACGGGTACGCGACGACCACGGCGATCCGGCGGATGCCGCAGTTCTCGGGGCTGCCGATCGTCGCGCTGACCGCGAAGGCGATGAAGGGCGACCGGGAGAAGGCGATCGAGTCGGGCGCCTCGGACTACGTCACCAAGCCGGTCGATCCGGATCACCTGCTGTCGGTGATGGAGCAGTGGATGCGGGAGGAGTGACGGGAACCATGCGGCGGCGCGAGAAGTTGCTGACTCAGGGTGTCCGAAGTCGTGTAGCGAGGCGGGATTCGGGGAACCTTCTGGTCTCGTGCCGCGTTCCTGCTACGTGCTGAGTGACATCACGGTGACAGGGTGTGGCGACGGTCGGGGTGCAGCTACCATGACCGGCACAGGGAAGGGCGGCGCAAAGGAGTCGTCCCCAGGGGCGGCGCCCGGTGCACTGCCGGGGCGAGGAGGGCGGGCCATGGTGCAGAAGGCCAAGATCCTCCTGGTCGATGACCGGCCGGAGAATCTGCTGGCGCTGGAGGCGATCCTCTCGGCGCTCGATCAGACGCTGGTGCGGGCATCGTCCGGGGAAGAGGCGCTCAAAGCACTGCTGACGGACGACTTCGCGGTCATTCTGCTGGACGTGCAGATGCCGGGAATGGACGGTTTCGAGACGGCCGCGCACATCAAGCGCCGGGAGCGGACGCGGGACATCCCGATCATCTTCCTCACGGCGATCAACCACGGTCCCCATCACACCTTCCGCGGGTACGCGGCGGGCGCGGTGGACTACATCTCCAAGCCGTTCGACCCGTGGGTGCTGCGGGCGAAGGTGTCCGTGTTCGTCGAGCTGTACATGAAGAACTGCCAGCTGCGGGAGCAGGCGGCGCTGTTGCGGCTCCAGTTGGAGGGCGGTGGCAAGCCGGCCGTGGGCGGCAAGGAGTCGGCGGGGCTGCTCGCCGAGCTGTCCGCGCGGCTCGCGGCGGTCGAGGAGCAGGCCGAGGCGCTGTCCAAGCAGCTCGACGACGAGTCGGCGGACGCGGCGGCGGTGGCCACGGCGGCGCACCTGGAGCGCAAACTCACCGGTCTGAGGCGGGCGCTGGACGCGCTGGAGCCGGGCGCGGGCAGCGGCACGGCGTCGGTGCCGTCGCAGAGCTGACCGGAACTGACGCGTGCCGCGCCTGGAGTTGCGCGTGAGCGGGCGTCAGTTTCCCGCCTTCGCCGGGGCGACACGAACGGGTGAAGCGGTGGGCACACGTGTCGCCTTCCGTCGCCACCGGTAATCTCACACCATGGCCTCACGTCCCTCCGCAGCCAAGAAGCAGCCCGCCAGGAAGGCGGCCGCTCCCGCGAAGGCTCCGGCGAAGAAGGCCGCCGCGAAGAAGCCTCCGGCCAAGCGGGCGCCCGCGAAGAAGGCGCCCGCCAGGAAGGCCGTGGCGAAGAAGCCGGCGCCCAAGCCGGCGCCCAGCCCCACGGGGGGCGTGTACCGGCTGGTGCGCGCCCTGTGGCTGGGCCTGGCGCACGCCGTGGGCGCGGTGTTCCGCGGGATAGGGACCGGCGCAAGGAACCTCGACCCCGCCCACCGCAAGGACGGCGTCGCGCTGCTGCTGCTCGGCGTCGCGCTGATCGTCGCCGCGGGCACCTGGGCGGATCTGCGCGGTCCGGTCGGCGACCTCGTCGAGATCCTGGTGACGGGCTCCTTCGGGCGTCTGGACCTGCTCGCGCCGATCCTGTTCGCGGTCATCGCGGTCCGCCTCATCCGGCACCCGGAGCAGCCCGAGGCCAACGGTCGCATCGTGATCGGCCTGTCCGCGCTGGTCATCGGCGTGCTCGGCCAGGTCCACATCGCGTGCGGCGCGCCCGCCCGCAGCGACGGCATGCAGGCCATAAGGGACTCAGGCGGCCTCATCGGCTGGGGCGCGGCCACCCCGCTGACGTACGCCATGGGCGACGTCCTCGCCGTACCGCTGCTCGTGCTGCTCACCGTCTTCGGGCTGCTGGTCGTCACCGCCACGCCCGTCAACGCCATCCCGCAGCGGCTGCGGCAGCTCGGCGTGCGCCTGGGCGTGCTGCACGACCCCGCAGGCTACGACGAGTACGGCGACCTCACGGACGACGACGAGCGCTACGACGACCAGTGGCGCGAGGCGCTTCCCGCGCGCTCCCGCGGCCGCGCGGGCGCCCCGCAGGCGTACGACGCCGACGCGGCCGAGGAGGAGGCGCTCGGCCGGCGGCGGGGCCGTCCCCGGCGTTCGGCGGTGCCGCAACCGGCGATGGACCGGCAGCTCGACGCCGTGGACATCGCCGCGGCCGCGGCGGCCGACCTCGACGGGGCCGTCCTGCACGGCATGCCGCCCTCCCGGACCGTCGCCGACCTCACGCAGGGCGTGCGGACGGGCGAGCGCGAACCCACCACGCCGACGCCCGTCCCCGCGCCCGCCACGCCCGCCGCGCCGGTCCCGCGCGCCGAGCGGGCCGGCAAGGAAACGTCGGGGCCGGTCCCCGACCTGACCAAGGCGGCTCCCGAGCCGCCGCGCGACCTGCCCTCGCGCGCCGAGCAGCTCCAGCTGTCCGGGGACATCACCTACGCGCTGCCCGCGCTCGACCTCCTCACGCGCGGGGGGCCCGGCAAGGCGCGCAGCGCGGCCAACGACGCCATAGTGGCCGCGTTGACGACCGTGTTCACCGAGTTCAAGGTCGACGCGGCCGTCACCGGCTTCACCCGCGGCCCGACGGTCACGCGCTACGAGGTCGAGCTCGGCCCCGCCGTCAAGGTCGAGCGGATCACCGCGCTGACGAAGAACATCGCGTATGCCGTCGCCAGCCCCGACGTGCGGATCATCTCGCCGATCCCCGGCAAGTCCGCCGTCGGCATCGAGATCCCCAACACCGACCGCGAGATGGTCAACCTGGGCGACGTGCTGCGGCTCGCGGAGTCCGCGGAGGACGACGACCCGATGCTGGTCGCCTTCGGCAAGGACGTCGAGGGCGGCTACGTCATGCACTCGCTGGCGAAGATGCCGCACATGCTGGTCGCCGGCGCCACCGGGTCCGGCAAGTCGTCGTGCATCAACTGCCTGATCACGTCGATCATGATGCGGGCCACCCCGGAGGACGTCCGGATGATCCTCGTCGACCCCAAGCGGGTCGAACTGACCGCCTACGAGGGCATCCCGCACCTGATCACGCCGATCATCACCAACCCCAAGCGGGCCGCCGAGGCGCTCCAGTGGGTCGTGCGCGAGATGGACCTCCGGTACGACGACCTGGCGGCGTACGGCTTCCGGCACATCGACGACTTCAACCGCGCCGTGCGCGAGGGCAAGGTCAAGCCGCCCGAGGGCAGCGAGCGCGAGCTCCAGCCGTACCCCTACCTGCTGGTGATCGTCGACGAGCTCGCGGACCTGATGATGGTCGCCCCGCGCGACGTGGAGGACGCGATCGTGCGGATCACCCAGCTCGCGCGCGCGGCCGGCATCCACCTGGTGCTCGCCACCCAGCGGCCCTCCGTCGACGTCGTCACCGGTCTGATCAAGGCGAACGTGCCCTCCCGGCTCGCCTTCGCCACCTCCTCGCTCGCCGACTCGCGGGTCATCCTCGACCAGCCCGGCGCGGAGAAGCTCATCGGCAAGGGCGACGGGCTGTTCCTGCCGATGGGGGCCAGCAAGCCGACCCGTATGCAGGGCGCGTTCGTCACCGAGGCCGAGGTCGCGGCCGTCGTGCAGCACTGCAAGGACCAGATGGCGCCGGTCTTCCGGGACGACGTCACCGTCGGCTCCAAGCAGAAGAAGGAGATCGACGAGGACATCGGCGACGACCTGGACCTGCTGTGCCAGGCCGCCGAGCTGGTGGTGTCCACGCAGTTCGGATCGACGTCCATGCTCCAGCGCAAGCTGCGCGTCGGCTTCGCCAAGGCCGGCCGGCTGATGGACCTGATGGAGTCGCGCAACATCGTCGGGCCGAGCGAAGGATCGAAAGCACGTGACGTTCTTGTGAAACCCGACGAGTTGGACGGCGTGCTCGCGGTGATCCGTGGGGAGTCTGAAGGGTAGGCGTTTCCCCGCGGGGAAGCAGGTCGTTCGTGACTGAGCCGTTAGCGAGCGGCGCGCAACCGTTTCCCTTCGGGGTACGTCAAGTTGAGCGAGACAGGCGAGGGTTCCGATCTCGGGGTTCACGTCTGGCCCGTCATCGGCGTGTCCGGCCATTCCGATGGCGTACAAAGTGCTACCGCCCGGTTGCCCCTCCCTTTCGCACCCCCCCTACACTGAACCTCCAGCACAGGCGGCTACACGCTCGAAAGGCGCCCCCGTGTCCATCGGCAACTCCCCTGAAGACGAGCGTCCGTTCGAAGACGCCTCCGAGGAAGCCCGCCCCTCCATCGGCCGAACCCTGCGACAGGCGCGCGTCGCCGCCGGCCTGACCGTCGACGACGTCAGCACCGCCACCCGGGTCCGGGTCGCCATCGTGCGCGCCATCGAGGCGGACGACTTCGCCCCCTGCGGCGGTGACGTCTACGCGCGCGGGCACATCCGCAGCCTCGCGCGCGCCGTGCGCCTGGATCCCGCCCCGCTGATGGAGCAGTTCGACGCCCTGCACGGCGGCCGTCCGGCGCCCACCCCGGCCGCCCCCCTGTTCGAGGCGGAACGCATCCGCCCCGAGCGGCGCGGCCCGAACTGGACCGCCGCCATGGTCGCCGCGATCGTCGCGGTGATCGGCTTCGTCGGCTTCACCGCGTTCAAGGGCGGCGACGACGGGACCAAGGACGTCGCCGACGGCACCGCCCCGTCCAGCAGCGCCCCCGCCACCCCCACCACCAAGTCGGACAAGCCCGCCCCCGTCAAGCCCGCCCCCTCCGACAGCGCCATCGCCGCAGCGCCCCAGGACAAGGTGACCGTCCAGGTCAGCGCCACCGACGGCAAGAGCTGGATCTACGCCAAGGACCACAACGGCCGGATGCTGTTCGACGGGCTGCTCAAGAAGGGCCAGTCCAAGACCTTCCAGGACAGCGAGAAGATCAACCTGGTCCTCGGCGACGCCGGCGCGATCCAGCTGTACGTCAACGGCAAGAAGATCGAGGACGACTTCCAGCCCGGCGCGGTGGAGCGGCTCACGTACACCAAGGGCGATCCGCAGGCCGGCTGAGCGGTGACACGCGCGCGTACGGGGTCGGCGCACATCGCCAACCCCGTCGGCCGGGGCTGTCAGCCGGACGAAGTAGTCTTGAGCCCATGCCTGAACGCCGTACCGTCGCACTCGTCACCCTTGGCTGCGCCCGTAACGAGGTGGACTCGGAGGAGCTCGCAGGCCGTTTGGAGGCGGACGGCTGGCAACTCGTGGAGGACGCCGAGGACGCGGACGTCGCCGTCGTCAACACCTGCGGCTTCGTCGACGCCGCCAAGAAGGACTCCGTCGACGCCCTGCTGGAGGCCAACGACCTCAAGGGGCACGGCAGAACCCAGGCCGTCGTGGCCGTGGGCTGCATGGCCGAGCGGTACGGCAAGGACCTCGCCGAGGCCCTGCCCGAGGCCGACGGCGTGCTCGGATTCGACGACTACGCCGACATCTCCGACCGCCTCCAGACCATCCTGAGCGGCGGCGTCCACGCCGCCCACACCCCGCGCGACCGGCGCAAGCTGCTGCCGATCAGTCCGGCCGAGCGGCAGTCCGCCCCGGACGTCGCCCTGCCCGGGCACGGCGCACCAGCCGACCTGCCCGAGGGCGTCGCCCCGGTCTCCGGGCCGCGCGCGCCCCTGCGCCGCCGTCTCGACGGCACCCCGGTCGCCTCGGTCAAGCTCGCCTCCGGCTGCGACCGGCGCTGCACCTTCTGCGCCATCCCGTCCTTCCGCGGCTCCTTCATCTCGCGCCGCCCGAGCGACGTACTGAACGAGACCCGCTGGCTGGCCGAGCAGGGCGTCAAGGAGATCATGCTGGTCTCCGAGAACAACACCTCCTACGGCAAGGACCTCGGCGACATCCGCCTGCTGGAGTCCCTGCTGCCCGAGCTCGCCGACGTCGACGGCATCGAGCGGGTGCGGGTCAGCTACCTCCAGCCCGCCGAGATGCGGCCCGGCCTGATCGACGTGCTGACCTCCACCCCGAAGGTCGCCCCGTACTTCGACCTGTCCTTCCAGCACTCCGCTCCCGGCGTGCTGCGCGCGATGCGCCGCTTCGGCGACACCGACCGCTTCCTGGAACTGCTCGACACCATCCGCGCCAAGGCGCCCCAGGCCGGTGTGCGCTCCAACTTCATCGTCGGCTTCCCCGGCGAGTCCGAGGCCGACCTCGCGGAGCTGGAGCGGTTCCTGAACCACGCGCGGCTGGACGCCATCGGCGTCTTCGGCTACTCCGACGAGGAGGGCACCGAGGCCGCCACGTACGAGAACAAGCTGGACGAGGACGTCGTCGCCGAGCGGCTCGCCCGCGTCTCCCGGCTCGCCGAGGAACTCGTCTCGCAGCGGGCCGAGGAGCGGGTCGGGGAGACCGTGCGCGTGCTCGTGGAGTCGCTGGACGACGAGGGCGTCCACGGCCGGGGCGAGCACCAGGCGCCCGAGACCGACGGCCAGGTGCTGCTCACGTCGGGCGAGGGACTGGCCGTCGGCCGTATGGTCGAGGCGAAGGTGGTCGGCACGGAAGGCGTCGACCTGGTGGCCGAGCCCCTCGCGGGCTCGATCGGGTGTAGTGAGGAGGCAGCCAGATGACGGGTGTCCCGGCGTCGGCGGCAGGAGGCTCCTCGCAGGCGAAGGGGCCGGCCGCGAGGCCCGCCTCCGCGCCCGTCGCCATGGGCGCGGACGGCCCGGCCGCGGAGATCGGCGCCGACGTGACCGGCGCCGCCCCCGACGAGCAGGGCACCCTGCGGCCCGCGCGCGGGGGCAAACTGGCCGCCGCGGCCGTCAACCAGGCGAGCGTCTGGAACATCGCCAACATGCTGACGATGCTCCGGCTGCTCCTGGTGCCCGGCTTCGTCGCCCTGATGCTCGCCGACGGCGGCTACGACCCGGCCTGGCGGTCGCTCGCCTGGGCCGCCTTCGCCATCGCCATGATCACCGACCTGTTCGACGGGCACCTGGCGCGGACGTACAACCTCGTCACCGACTTCGGGAAGATCGCCGACCCCATCGCCGACAAGGCCATCATGGGGGCGGCCCTGATCTGCCTGTCCGCCCTCGGCGACCTGCCCTGGTGGGTGACGGGCGTGATCCTGGGCCGGGAACTCGGCATCACCCTGATGCGTTTCCTCGTCATCCGGTACGGCGTGATCCCGGCCAGCCGGGGCGGCAAGCTCAAGACGCTGACCCAGGGCGTGGCCGTCGGGATGTACGTGCTGGCCCTGACGGGGTGGCTGGCCACCCTCAGGTTCTGGGTGATGGGCGCCGCGGTCGTGCTCACCGTGGTGACCGGGCTCGACTACGTCCGGCAGGCCGTCGTGCTGCGCCGGCAGGGCCTCGCCGAGCGCAAGGCGGCACTGGAGGAGACACAGCGTTGAGTTCCCCGGCTGCCGAAGTCGTGCGACTACTCACCGTGAGGGGTGAGACGCTGGCCGTGGCCGAATCGCTCACGGGTGGACTGGTCGCGGCGGAGATCACCGAGGTCCCCGGCGCCTCCCGGGCCTTCCGCGGATCGGTCACCGCCTACGCGACCGGTCTCAAGCAGGAACTGCTCGGCGTCGACGCCGGCCTGCTGGCCGCCCGCGGAGCCGTGGACCCGCAGGTCGCGGCCCAGATGGCGGCCGGGGTGCGCAAGGCGCTGGGCGCCGACTGGGGCATCGCCACCACCGGTGTGGCCGGCCCCGACCCCCAGGACGGCCAACCCGTCGGCACGGTCTTCGTGGCGGTGGACGGGCCGTTCGGGGCGGGAGCTGTTTCTGCCTCTGGCGGAAAAGTGGAGGCGCTGCGGTTGAACGGCAGCCGTGCGGAAATTCGTAGAGAGAGTGTACGGAGCGTACTCACAGTGCTTCTGAGGGCGCTTGCGGACGAACAGACCGGGAACGAGCGGGCACAGGATACGGAACAGAACGGGGGGTTTTGATGTTTGCAGCCCTGAGTGAACACGACATCGCTCCCCGCACGGCCGCAGCGCGAGGCGGTACGGTGGGGCGTGAAGGATGCGGCTACGCGGTCCGAGGAGGGAGCCACCGATGATTCTGCTCCGTCGCCTGCTGGGTGACGTGCTGCGTCGGCAGCGCCAGCGCCAGGGCCGTACTCTGCGCGAAGTCTCCTCGTCCGCCCGAGTCTCACTCGGCTATCTCTCCGAGGTGGAGCGGGGGCAGAAGGAGGCTTCCTCCGAGCTGCTCTCCGCCATCTGCGACGCGTTGGACGTACGGATGTCCGAGCTCATGCGGGAAGTGAGCGACGAGCTCGCCCTCGCCGAGCTGGCTCAGTCTGCCGCCGCCACCCCCAGCGAGTCCGTGCCCTCGCCGGTTCGCCCGATGCTGGGTTCCGTGTCGGTGACCGGTGTGCCACCGGAGCGGGTGACCATCAAGGCGCCCGCCGAAGCGGTGGACGTGGTCGCCGCCTGACCTGCCCGTCCGGGCGGCGGGGCGCACGACGAGCAAGGCACAGGACGACGACATTGTGGAGGCCCCGGCCGGGGTGCTCCGGGGCGACCCGGGGAGTGCGGTCGGGGTTTTTGCATGCCCGGGGGCGGTCCACCGTTCGGTGTGAGGGGGGACGGGTCCGTTTGCCGGGGCCGGGCCCGGCGGTCATCGTGGAGGGGCTGGACGGGGGAGCGGCTGTGCGGGCCTGACCACCGGAGGTGCCGATGAGCGACGTCGTGAAGTGTTCCCGTCCCTGCCGGGCGGAGCCTGCGTGATAGCCCGGCGCGGGGTCGCTCTGGGGCTGGGCGCGCTGTGGTGGTGGGCCGTGCTGCGGCTCGCGGTCAGCCCGGACGCGGGAGTGGTCGAAGGGGCCGTCGTCGCCGGCGGGTGGGGGCTGAGCCTGCTGCCGGTGCACTGCGCGGCCAAGGGGCGGGTCGTGGGCGCGGTGGCTGTCGGGCGGTGGAAGGCTGCCTGGCGGGGGGTGCGCTGAGGTGGGTGCGGGCGGGGGAGGCGGTGTAGCGGAGTTTCGCTCGCGACCCCGGCTTCGGGCATCCGTCGGGCGGGCGGTTACCAGGGCATCGCGACCCCGCCGTTCGGGCGGAGGATCTGGCCCGTCGTGAAGGACGACGCGTCCGAGGCCAGGTGCAGTACGGCGTGAGCGATCTCGTCGGGTTCGCCGACCCGGCCCAGCGGTGACATACGCGACATGAGCGCCTCCGTGCGCTCCTGTGCGCCGGGGTCATGGCGGTCGGTCATGGGCGTGCGGATCCACCCCGGGGCGACGGCGTTGACGCGGATGCCGTGCCGGCCGACCTCGGTCGCCAGGGTCTTGGTGAGCTGGACCACGGCGGCCTTGGCGACGCCGTAGCACAGGAGCCCGGGGCCGCCGGTGTCCACGGCGCCCGAGGCCATGGTGACGATGCTGCCCCTCGTACCGGTCGAGATCATCAATCGGGCGGCTTCCTGGGAGGCGTACAGCACGCCTTTGAAATTGACGTCGAGCACCCGGTCGAGGTCCTCCTCGCGGGTGTCCAGGACGGGACTGCTGTGCATGATCCCGGCGACGGCGGCCATGACGTCCAGGCGCTCGCAGGACTCGACCGCCTGCCGGACCTGGGCGTGCTCGGTGACGTCGAAGAGGTGGGTGCGGGCGATGCCGCCCCGGTCCTTGATCAGGGCCGCCGTCTCGTGCAGGCCCGTGGCGTCGCGGTCCGCGCCGTGGACGAGCGCGCCCGCCTCGGCGAGCAGCACGGCACAGGCCCGGCCGATGCCGCTGGCGGCACCGGTGACGAATGCGGTGCGTCCGGTGAGGTCGTACGCCTTCACGGCCATGAGGGGACCGTACGAGAGGTTCTGACGGGTCGTCAATTACTGGTGCGGGGGCGGATGCGGCGAGCGGCCGGGGATCCCGAAGCCGGGGCGGGCCCGGGCTGGCAGGCGGGGCACCAGTACGTCGGACGCTCGCGGGAGCCGTCGCCCTGGTCGGCGAGGCGGACGGGGGTTCCGCAGCGCAGGCAGGGGCGGTGCGCGCGGCCGTAGACGAAGAGGTCCTGGCCGCGCCGGCCGGTCGTGGCGCGGACGAGGCGGTCGCGGTTGACCTCCAGGAGCCGCTTGGCCAGGGCGGGCAGCTTCGCGGCGCGGTCGGCGGGGAGCGCGCCCGCGGGGAGCCAAGGGCTGACGCCGAGGAGAAAGCAGAGCTCGCACTTGTAGACATTGCCGATGCCGGCGAGGTTGCGCTGGTCGAGGAGGGCCTCGCCGAGGGGGCGGTCGGGGTCGGCGAGAACGTTGGCGAGCGCCCGCTCGGGGTCCCAGTCGGGGCCCAGCAGGTCCGGGCCGAGGTGCCCCACCGCTCGCGCCTCGTCGGCGGTGCGCAGGAGTTCCAGGACGGGGAGGCGGTAGCCGACGGCTGTCCGGTCCTCGGTGCCGAGGATCGCGCGGATCTGGTGCCCCGGGCCGCCGGTCCAGCGCTGGTCGTTCGTGTACACCCGCCAGGAGCCGTCCATCCGCAGGTGCGAGTGGAGCGTCAGGCCGCCCTCGATGCGGGTGAGGAGGTGCTTGCCGCGCGCGGTGACGTCCAGGACGGTGCGCCCGGTGAGGTCGGCGGTGGCGTGCTTGGGCACCCGCAGGTCGGAGCGGGTCAGCGTCTTGCCGGCGAGGGCCCCGTGCAGTCGCCGCGCGGCCTGCCAGACCGTGTCACCTTCGGGCATGGGTCAAGGGTGGCACGGGGAGCGGGGCCGCGGGGGTGGAGTGGCCGGTGGCGGTGTCTGCGGCGGCGAGGCTGTTCGTCATGCTCGTAGCCGCAGTCCCCGCGGGGTCGCGATGAAGCCCGCTTGCTCCAGGAGGGCGCCCAGGGGGGAGGTCAGGGCCGAGGCGCCGTTGACGCGCTCCACTGTGACCGTGCCGAGGGAGCCCGCGCGGGCGGCCTCGGCCAGGGCCTGGGCCGCCGCCTGCAGCCGGGGGTCGTCGGCCGGGGAGTCCTGGCCTTCCGCGGTGGTCGGCCAGGCCAGCAGGGTCTTGCCGCCGCGCTCCATGTAGAGGGTCAGCTCGCCGTCGACGAGCACCACCAGGGAGCCCGCCTTGCGGCCCGGTTTGTGCCCGGCGCCGGTCGGCGGCTCGGGCCAGGACAGGGCGGCGCCGTAGGCGTTCGCGGGGTCGGCCGCCGCGAGGACCACCGCACGGGAAGCGGGCGAGGGCGTACGCCGACCGCGGTCGGCGAAGCCGGAGGCCCGCGGGGCGGAGTGGCGGGAGCCGGACGGGTAGGGCGCGCCGTACGAGGGCCCGGAGCCGCCTCTGGGACCGCCCGCGCCGGGGGAGTCGAAGTCGTACGGCGAGACGAGGTCGTCCGGCGAGGTGGACGTGACCCGGGGCCCGGAGGAATCGTCGGGGCCGAAAAGCTCCCAGCCGGGGTCGTCGGACGGGGAGGCGTCGGGGAAGGCGAAGCCGTCGGAAGCGCCGGACCCGAGTGGGGGGCCGGGCAGGGTCTCGCCGCGGTCGCGGGCGTTGGCCACCGCGCGGACGCGGTCCACGGCGCCGTCCATGGCGAACTGCGCGGCGCCGAGGCCTTCCACGACGTATCCACGCCGGGCCTGGCCGCTGTCCTCGAAGGCGGACAGGACCCGGTACGTCGCCGAGAAGCCGCCCTCGACGCCCTCGGCGGCGACCGCGCCACGGGTGACCACTCCATGCCGGTCGAGGAGCGTGCGGGCGAGGGCGTGGGCGCGGACCGTGGGGTCCTCCTCCTGCGCCGGGAGGAGCGACCAGCGGCCTCCGACGGTCGGCGGGCCGCTGCGGGACGCGGCACGCGCGGCGGCCGTCAGCGAGCCGTACCGTCCACGGGGGACGGCGCGTTTGGCGCGGTGCGCCGTGGAGCCGGCGGTGCGGCCGGAGCCCAGGAGGGCGCGCATCGGCGCCAGCGTGTCGTTGGTGAGACGGCCGGACCAGGCGAGATCCCAGAGAGCGTCGGCGAGTTGGGGGTCGGTGACCTCGGGATGGCCGCTCGCGCGGACCTGGTCGGCGATCTGACGGAAGAACAGGCCGTAGCCGCCCGAGAGGGCGTCCAGGACACGGCGGTGCAACTCCGTCAGCTCCAGCGGGTGGGGCGGCGGCAGGAGCAGCGGGGCCGCGTCCGTCAGATACAGCGAGACCCAGCCGTCCTTGCCGGGCAGGGACCCGGCCCCGGCCCACACCACCTCGCCGGAGGCGGTGAGTTCGTCGAGCATCGCCGGGGTGTAGTCCGTCACCCGGGACGGCAGCACCAGCTTCTCCAGCGCGGACGCGGGCACCGACGCGCCCTGGAGCTGTTCGACCGCGCGGACCAGACCGTCGACGCCGCGCAGCGCGTGGCCCTTGCCGATGTGCTGCCACTGGGGCAGGAACTGGGCGAAGGCCGGGGGCGGGACCGGTTCCAGCTCGTGCCGCAGGGCGGCCAGGGAGCGCCGGCGCAGCCTGCGCAGCACGGTCGCGTCGCACCACTCCTGGCCGATGCCCGCGGGGTGGAACTCGCCCTGGACGACGCGTCCGCCCGCCGCGAGCCGCTGGAGCGCGCCATCGGTGACCGCCACGCCCAGACCGAAGCGGGCGGCGGCCGTGGCCGAGGTGAACGGGCCGTGGGTGCGGGCGTAGCGGGCGAGGAGGTCGCCGAGGGGGTCCTTCACCGGTTCGGTGAAGGCCTCCGGGACGCCGACCGGCAGTGCCGTGCCCAGCGCGTCGCGCAGCCGGCCCGCGTCCTCGATGGTCGCCCAGTGGTCCGCGCCGGCGATGCGGACCCTGATCGCCCGGCGGGCGGACGCCAGTTCCTCGGCCCACGCCGGTTCGGCGCCGCGCTCGGCAAGTTCGGCTCCGGTGAGCGGGCCGAGCAGGCGCAGGATGTCCGCGACGCCTTCGGCGTCCTTCACGCGGCGGTCCTCGGTGAGCCACTGCAACTCCCGCTCCAGCTCGGTGAGGACCTCCGCGTCGAGCAGTTCGCGCAACTCCGCCTGGCCGAGCAGTTCGGCCAGCAGACGCGAGTCCAGGGACAGCGCGGCGGCGCGGCGCTCGGCGAGCGGGGAGTCGCCCTCGTAGAGGAACTGGGCGACGTAACCGAAGAGGAGGGAGCGGGCGAAGGGGGACGGCTCGGGGGTGGTGACCTCGACCAGGCGCACCCTGCGCGACTCCAGATCGCCCATCAGCTCCACGAGCCCGGGGACGTCGAAGACGTCCTGGAGGCACTCGCGGACCGCCTCCAGGACGATCGGGAACGAGCCGAACTCGCTCGCCACCTGGAGCAGTTGGGCGGCGCGCTGACGCTGCTGCCACAGCGGTGTGCGCTTGCCCGGGTTGCGGCGCGGCAGCAGCAGCGCGCGGGCGGCGCACTCACGGAACCGGGCCGCGAACAGCGCCGAGCCGCCGACCTGGTCGGTGACGATCTGGTCGACCTCGCCCTTGTCGAAGACGACGTCCGCCGCGCCCACGGGCGCCTGCTCGGCGTCGTATTCGGAGCCGGCCCTGGTGGGCTCCCGGTCGAGGAGGTCCAGGCTCATCAGGTCGGCGTCCGGCAGACGCAGCACGATGCCGTCGTCGGCGTGCATCACCTGGGCGTCCATGCCGTACCGCTCGGACAGCTTGGCGCCGAGAGCGAGCGCCCAGGGGGCGTGCACCTGGGCGCCGAAGGGCGAGTGCACGACGACGCGCCAGTCGCCGAGTTCGTCGCGGAAGCGTTCGACGACGATGGTCCGGTCGTCCGGCACATGGCCGCAGGCCTGGCGTTGTTCGTCGAGGTAGGACAGCACGTTGTCGGCGGCCCAGGCGTCCAGGCCCGCGGTGAGCAGACGGAGCCGGGCGTCCTCCTCGGGCAGGGAGCCGACCTCGCGCAGGAACGCGCCCACAGCGCGGCCGAGTTCGAGCGGCCGGCCCAGCTGGTCGCCCTTCCAGAACGGGAGCCGGCCCGGGACACCGGGCGCGGGCGAGACCAGGACGCGGTCGCGGGTGATGTCCTCGATGCGCCAGGAGCTCGTGCCGAGGGTGAAGACGTCGCCCACCCGGGACTCGTAGACCATCTCCTCGTCGAGCTCCCCGACGCGGCCGCCGCCCTTCTTGGGGTCGGCCCCGGCCAGGAAGACGCCGAACAGCCCCCGGTCGGGGATCGTGCCCCCGGAGGTCACGGCCAGGCGCTGGGCGCCGGGGCGGCCGGTGATCGTGCCGGCGACCCGGTCCCACACCACGCGTGGGCGCAGCTCGGCGAACGCGTCGGACGGGTAGCGGCCGGCGAGCATGTCGAGGACCGCCGTGAAGGCGGACTCCGGGAGGGAGGCGAAGGGCGCGGCCCTGCGGACCAGGGTGAGCAGGTCGTCGAACTGCCAGGTGTCCATGGAGGTCATCGCGACGAGCTGCTGGGCGAGCACGTCCAGGGGGTTCGCCGGGACCTTGAGGGACTCGATGCCGCCGATGCGCATCCGCTCGGTGACGACCGCCGCCTGGACCAGGTCGCCGCGGTACTTGGGGAAGACCACACCGGTCGACACGGCCCCGACCTGGTGGCCCGCGCGGCCCACACGCTGTAGCCCCGAGGCCACCGAGGGTGGGGACTCCACCTGGACGACCAGATCGACGGCGCCCATGTCGATGCCGAGTTCCAGGCTGGAGGTGGCGACCACGGCGGGCAGACGGCCGGCTTTCAGGTCCTCCTCGACGAGCGCGCGCTGCTCCTTGGACACCGAGCCGTGGTGGGCGCGCGCGAGGACGGGCGGCGCGCCCTGCGCCGCACCCGAGCCGCCCATCAGCTCGGCCGGCGCGTGGTGCTCGTCGAGCGGTTCGCCGGTGGCCCGTTCGTAGGCGATCTCGTTGAGGCGGTTGCACAGGCGCTCGGCGAGCCGGCGGGAGTTCGCGAACACGATCGTGGAGCGGTGGGCCTGGACGAGGTCGGCGATACGCTCCTCGACGTGCGGCCAGATCGACGGGCGTTCCGCGCCCTCGGAGCCGTCGGCGACCGGGGAGCCGCCCAGCTCGCCCAGGTCTTCCACCGGGACCACCACGGACAGGTCGAACTCCTTGCCCGACTCGGGCTGGACGATCTCCACCTTGCGGCGCGGGGACAGATAGCGGGCCACCTCGTCGACCGGGCGGACCGTCGCCGAGAGACCGATCCGGCGGGCCGGCGCCGGCAGGAGCTCGTCGAGGCGCTCCAGGGAGAGGGCGAGGTGGGCGCCGCGCTTGGTGCCGGCCACGGCGTGGACCTCGTCCAGGATGACCGTCTCCACGCCGGTCAGCGCGTCGCGCGTGGCCGACGTCAGCATCAGGAACAACGACTCCGGAGTGGTGATCAGGATGTCCGGCGGGCGGGTGGACAGCGCGCGGCGCTCGGCGGCGGGCGTGTCGCCGGAGCGGATGCCGACCTTGATCTCCGGCTCCGGCAGGCCCAGCCGCACCGACTCCTGGCGGATGCCGGTCAGCGGGCTGCGCAGATTGCGCTCGACGTCCACCGCGAGGGCCTTGAGCGGTGACACGTACAGGACCCGGCAGCGCTTTTTCGGATCGGCCGGCGGGGGCGTCGAGGCCAGCTGGTCCAGGGCGGCGAGGAACGCGGCCAGGGTCTTGCCGGACCCGGTCGGAGCCACCACCAGCACGTCCGAGCCCTCGCCGATGGCCTGCCACGCGCCCGCCTGGGCCGCGGTGGGCGCGGAGAAGGCGCCCGTGAACCAGCCGCGGGTTGCGGGGGAGAAGCCGTCCATGGCTCGGTGTGCGTCGCTGACCATGCGTCCATCCTGCACCCGAGCACTGACAACGGCGCTGACCTGCGGCCCGTCCGGCCGCCCGGACCCCGTCGGGCGGAGGGCGGTCGCGCAGAATGGGGGGTATGGCGGGTTCCGGAGAGGTGGCGCGGCACTGGCGGTACGCGGAGTTGTCCGAGGTGGACCTGCTCCGTGCCCGCTATGTCCGCAAGACGTTCGTCCGGCACACCCACGAGCACTTCGTCATCGCCGCCATCGCCGACGGGGTCGAGGTGTTCCACCACCGGGGGAGCGACCAGTACGCCGGAGCCGGCGCGCTCGCGCTGGTCAACCCGGACACCCCGCACACCGGGCGGGCCGGTGTGCCCGAGGGCTGGCGGTACGGGGCGGTGTATCCGTCACCGGAGGTGGTGGCGGCGATCGCGGCCGAGACGACGACGCTGAAGGGCGCGCCGGGGTTCGTGAGCCCGGTGCTCGACGACCCGTACGCCGCGGCGCTGGTGCACCGGGTGCTGCGGGCCGCCGACGAGGGCGACGCGCTGGCCGCCGACACGCTGCTGCGGGTGGCCGTGACCCGGCTGCTGCGGCTCAACGGCGGACCGGCGCCCCAGCGGGCGGTGCGCACGGCCGGAGGGCGGATCGCCGCACGCGCGCGTGCCGTGCTGGAGGAGCGGATGACCGGCCCGCCCACCCTGGAGCACCTCGCGCAGGACCTCGGCACCAGCCCCTTCGCCCTGCTGAGGGCGTTCCGGGACGCCTACGGGATGCCGCCGCACACCTGGCTGACGGACGCCCGGGTCCGTCGGGCGAGGCGGCTGCTCGACACCGGCATCCCGCCCGCGGAGGCGGCCGTGGCCGTCGGGTTCACCGACCAGCCCCACCTCAACCGGCACTTCACGCGGATCGTGGGCGTGCCCCCGGGCGCGTACCAGCGCGGCCGCGAGGATGCCCGGCAGCATAGGGACGTACGCGAGCCCGAGGACGTACGCGAGCGCAAGAACGTACAAGACGTGCGGCGCCGGCTGCTCCTACCGTCCGACGGGTGGCAGAACAGACAGCTCGGACAGGACAAGTGGCACGGACAGCGCGCGCGAACACAGGACCCGGCGGGAGAGGCAGACCGGACGCCGCTGTCGTACGGGACGCCCTCGGCGTCGGCATCGCCGTCGGACTCTCCGGATTCGCCTTCGGGGTGACCTCGGCGGGCAGCGGGCTCACGGCATGGCAGACCTGTGCCCTCAGCCTGCTGGTGTTCACCGGAGCGTCCCAGTTCGCGCTCGTCGGTGCGCTGGCGG
Organism: Streptomyces sp. NPDC002566; assembly: GCF_042889585.1. Classification (NCBI taxonomy): domain Bacteria; kingdom Bacillati; phylum Actinomycetota; class Actinomycetes; order Kitasatosporales; family Streptomycetaceae; genus Streptomyces; species Streptomyces sp. NPDC002566. The sequence goes on from NZ_JBIARD010000001.1 coordinate 26,420, forward strand.
CCGGCGGCAACCCCTTCACGGCGGCCGCGGGCGCCTTCTTCCTCGGCGTGCGCAACGCCTTCTACGGCCTGCGGCTGTCGCAGGTGCTGGCCCTCCCGCGCGCGGTGCGCCCGTTCGCCGCACAGTGGGTGATCGACGAGACGACCGCCGTCTCGCTGGCGCAGCGCGACCGGCGCGGGGCGCGCCTCGGGTTCGCCGTCACCGGCATCAGCCTCTACGTGCTGTGGAACCTCACCACGCTGCTGGGCGCCCTGGGCGCCGAGGCCATCGGCGACACGGACGCGTGGGGGCTCGACGCGGCCGGTCCCGCCGTCTTCCTGGCGCTGCTCGCGCCGATGCTGAAGACCGCCACCGAGCGCTTCACCGCCGCTCTCGCGGTCGTCCTGGGGCTCGGCCTGCTGCCCCTGCTGCCCGCCGGAGTGCCCGTCCTGGTGGCCGCGCTCGCCGCGCCGGTCGCCCTGTGGGCCGAGGGCCGCCGCGGCGCGCGGCAGGGCCGTGACACGTCGGAGCGCGCCGCCGCCGAGCGCCACGCGGAGGGGGAGCGGTGAACGTCTGGATCGCCATCGGGGTGACCGCGGTCGCTTGTTACGCCGTCAAGCTCGCCGGGCTGCTCGTTCCGGCGGGCGCCCTGGAACGGCCCCTGGTCCGGAGGCTCGCCGCACTGCTGCCGGTCGCCCTCCTCGCCGCCCTCACAGCCCAGCAGACCTTCGCCGACGGGCACGCGCTAGTGCTCGACGCGAGGGCGGCGGGGCTCGCCGCGGCCGCCGTGGCGCTCGTCCTGCGCGCACCGTTCCTGCTGGTCGTCGCGGCGGCCGTGGCGGTGACGGCGGGGGTGCGGGCGCTGGGCGGCTGAGCGGTCGCCGGGGTCGCCGGCGGCCGCGCGAGGCGATCGTGCGCGTGTGGTGATCCGTGCGTCCGGATGCCAGACGATCGTCTCGTCCGGTTCTCAGGCGATCGTCCGGTTGTCAGTCGATCGTGCGGCCGTGCGCCCGCAGCGTGTGCAGGGCGTCGATCGTCACCATGGGGCGGGCCTCCAGGGCGGTGCCCGGCGCCCACGCGCGCCAGCGGATCGGCCAGCCGCCGTCCTCCCGCTGGTCGCCGGCGAGGAAGTCCAGGGAGCGGGCCATCTCGTCGTCCGTGAACCACGCGCGCGCGAGGGAGCCCGGCGTACGGGCGTAGTCGTGGGGGAAGTGGTGCTCGCCGGGGGCGTAGCCGGGCGCCACCGGGTGGTCGTCCGCGCGGTCCGGGTCCAGCACGGCGAGCCGGCGTTCGCGGACCAGGCGGCCCAGCCGGTCGGCGGCCGCCTCCGCGCGCGGGCGGTCGGGGGCGGAGTCCAGGAAGGCCACGGCCGCCTCGATCTCGTAGGGGTGGGACGTCTCCAGGGAGTCCACCGCATGCCAGCAGAAGTCCGTGGCTCTGAAAAGCCATGCGTGCCACACCTCGTTGCGGTGCAGCAGGCCCACCACCGGGCCGGTGGCCAGGAGTGCGCTGGGCGGGTCGTCCACGATCGGGACGAACGGGGCGGCGGGGTACCCGCGCTGGCTGGGGTGGACCGCGGGCAGGGCCCCGTCGGGGGTCGACACGGCGGTGAGGTAGCGGCACACGTGTTCCACGCGCCGGCCGTCGCAGCGCCCGAGACGGTCCAGGACGCGCAGCGCCCGCGCGGTGTGCAGGGGCTGGCTGACGGGGCCGCGCAGATCGGGTTCGAGCGCGTGCCCGTAACCGCCGTCCTCGTTGCGGTAGGCGTCGAGCGCGGTCTCCACGGGGTCGGCGCCGCCGTGCAGGAAGTGGTAGGCGAAGAGGCGCTGTTCGAGCACGCGCGCGGTGAGCCAGACGAAGTGCTCGGCGCGGGAGAGCGGGGAACGCGCCTGGGTCGTCGGGGGGAGTGGGGATGCTCCGGAGTCGGCCATGGTCAGACCGTAGGCCGCGAAGCGGTCCCGGCAGGCGGTCCCGGCCGGGGCCACCCCCGCGCGCGGGACACGGACGTCATGCGGTTGACGGTCTTCCGGCAGCGGATGGCGTCGAGCGGATCTGGCGATACCCGATCAAGTCCACGGGCGGAGAGCGTCCGGAGTCGGTCGGCGTGTACGAGCGGGGGCCTGCTGGGTGACCGGCTGTACGCGGTGCGGGACGCCGAGGGCAGGTTCGGCTCGGGCAAGAACACGCGCCGGTTCCGAAGGATGCCCGGCCTGCTGCGGCTGGGCTCCCGCTACCCGGAAGCGGGAACCCTGACCGAGCCCGAACTCCTCGACGTGCTGAAGACCGTCGCCCGAGCGCACGCCATGCGCCTGGATGCCCTGGGCACCGTGACCGCGCCGGGCACCGTCGGAGTCGGGGACGTCGTCGCCGTGATCCGGCCCTGATGGGGCGCCGGCCGCACCGGTGAGACGACAGGAATGAAACCGGCCCGTAAGAACCGTCCCGGCTGCACGGAGACCTGTGTCTTCGCCCGACCGACCGCGGGTGCTACTCGGTGCGCAGCGCGGTGGCCGTCAGGGTCCTGGCCGCCCAGCCCGCGGGGACCAGCGCACCCAGCACGGCGAGCACGACGCCGCCGAGTCCCAGCATGAGCAGCCGAGCCGGCCCGTACACGTCGAGCACGGACGACGGCATGGTGGTGCCCACGGCGCGTGCCATCACCGGCATGACGAATCCGTGCAGGACGTATCCCGCAGGCACGCCCAGCAGCCCGCCGAGTGCACCGATCGCCGTCACCGAGGCGAGCACGAGGCTGACGGTCTGCCGCGGCGTCATACCGATCGCCTTGCAGACGCCCAGGTCGCGAACGCGTTCCCGGGTGTCGAGGACGACGGAGTTGAGCACGCCGAGACCCGCCACGGCGACCAGCATGAGGGTGAGCACCACTGCCATCGCCTGCATGATGAGGATGACCCCTTTCTGCTCGTCCGGGGGGATGGTCGTGGCGTCGCCGCCCAGTGGCCGCACCACCGACGCGAGCTTGTGGGCGAAGTCGTCCGCCGAGACGTCGGCCAGCACCTTGACGAGGAATGTGCTGGGCGTGGCCGCCGGGAAATCCGACATGTTCGCGTGGATCTCCAGCTGATTGCCCGACGTGTCGAAGGACTCGCCCACGATCTTCAGGTCTGCGCTCTGCTGCTCGTAGGTCACCCGTACGGTGTCGCCGATCTTGGTGCTGGTCCGCTCCAGGAAGCGGGAGGGCACCACGACCTGCCCCTTACCGGTGAGCCAGTGCCCCGAGAGCATCTCGTAGCTGCCGTCGCGGGAATCGCCTTCGTAGAGGCTGGCCTGAACCGGCCCGGAGACGCCGGCCACGACGACCTCGGTCTGGAGCTTGCCGTAGTACGAGTCCAGGCCCGCCTGGGACGTGATGGCGGATCTCACCTTCGCCGGGTCAGCGGGCTCGGCCTTGGACGGGTCCGGCTTGCCGCCGGCCACGGGAGGCGGGCTCGCCGCGCCGCCTGCGGGGGGAGGCGGCGGGGGAGCGAGGGTGTTCATCCTGACCGTCGTCACCGTGACCGAGGCACGGCTTTCGGGATCCTGCGACGCGCTGATCGCGCCCAGCGACGAGGTCAGCCCCACCGCGAAGGTCACCGCGATCGTGCCGAACGCCACCGCGAGCAGCATCGCGAGGGCGCGGACCGGATGCGTGAAGGGGGTGGCGAGACCGTAGGTCACCGGTCGCGGCAGCGGCAGCCGGCCCAGCGCCCGGTGCGCCCGCTGCCCGCGCCCCGTGCGCGGCGCCCGGCCGACCGCGATGGCTTCCACCGTGTGCAGCTTTCCGGCTCGCCGTGCGGGAATCAGAGCCGCGAGCCCCACGACGAGCAGGGCGGCGGCCGGCACTGCGACGTCCACCCACCAGGCCACCGCGAGCGAGACGGTGCCGTACACCGACTGCGTGTCCGCCAGCATCGGCACGGCCAGGAGGTTGCCCAGCAGGACACCCAGAACGATGCCGGCGACGGCCGGGATCATCGCCTGGGCCACGTAGGCGCGGACGACCTCGCGCGGAGTGAAGCCGATGGCCTTGAGGATGCCGATCCTGCGCAGACCGGTGCCGACCGCACCGCTGATCACGCTGCTCACGGTGATCACCGACATCACGATGCCGAGCACACCGAAAGCCATCACGAACGGAACGGTCGCCGCCGCGGCCTGGTCGGCGGCGCACTTGGTGTCCAGCCAGGACTGCGTACCGAGCAGCGCTCCGGAGCCCGTGGCGGAGACGAGCATCGCCCGGTGGGCGAGGAGCTGGGCCTTGGTGTCCGCGGAGTCGAAGCGGTAGAGCATCTGCCGCATGACGGGGTGCCCCTGCGACGCCACCGCGTCGACCTGCGCCGGCGTCGCCCAGGAGTCGGCGGTCCTGCCGGCCGACAGGGCGAAGCCGACCACCTTGAGGGCCGGGGAGTTCGTGGCGTCCGACGTCCTGAGGGTGGAGCCGATCTCGACGCCTGGCCCCTCGAAGGACGTGCTGAGCACGATCTCGCCCGGCCTCTGCACCCACTGACCGGACTTCAGCTCCACCCGGTCCACGGCATCGTCCGTACCGGACCGCCCGACAAGGGTGAGAGTCGGAAGCCGGAAGCCCGTCTGATCCACCGGGCGGAACGCCGTGGAGGAGTACGGCCCCGCGCTCGCGGTGACGCCGTCCAGCTTCCCGGTCTCCGCCAGCTTCGCCGTGCTCACCCTGGCCGGATCGAACTGCGCGGTGATGTGCGCGCCTCGCTGCTTGTCGAAGGCATGATCGAAGGGCGCGGCCGCGGCGACCATCAGCGACCCGGCGACCACGGCCGAGGCCACGGCCATCATCGTGGCGATCGCGATCACCACGGACTGCACGCGCCGCCGGCTCACCCCGGAGCGAACGACCCGGCTCAGCGCGCCGTTGCCGAACACGCTCACCGGACGGCCTTGGCATACGTGTCGAGGGCGAGGTGACCGTCCACGAGGTGGATGGTGCGGCTCGCGACCGCCTCCGCCAGTGACAGGTCGTGTGTCACCAGCACGATGGTCTGGCCCCCGCGGTGCAGGTCCATCAGCAGGTCGCGGACGTCGTGGCCCGACGCGGTGTCGAGCGCACCGGTCGGCTCGTCGGCGAGCAGCAGTTCGGGGCGGTTGATCAACGCCCTGGCCACACCGACTCGCTGGCGTTCGCCTCCGGACAGCCGGCCCGGGTAGGCGCGGGCGTGCTTCTGAATGCCGAGCATCTCCATGAGCTCGCCTGCGCGGGACGCGGCTTCGCGACGGCCGGTGCCGGTCAGCTGTGCCGGGAGCTGGATGTTGTCGGCGACGGTGAGGTCGTCGAGGAGGTTGAAGAACTGAAAGGCCATGCCGATGTGCGCGCGCCGGAACCTGGCGAGGGCGTGCTCGCTCAGCTGGCCGATCCGCCGGCCCGCCACGATCACAGCGCCGTCCGTCGGCTTGTCCAGGCCGGCGACGAGGTTCAGCAGCGTGGACTTGCCGCTGCCGGAAGGACCTGTCACGGCAAGGGCCTCGCCTCTGGCGACGCTCAGTGTGAGCGGTCCGAGCGCGGGCGCGCCGGCGCTGTCGTAGCGCTTGGCCACGCCCTCCAGTTCGATCACTTGGTTCATGCGGGAGGCCCGTCCTTACGGTCGCGAGAGGCGCGTGCTGTCGCCGGCCCTGTGAACCTAGGGGGCGGCAACGGCGGTGCGCGTCGGCCGCGGAACCGATAGCCGCCCGTCCCTTCGGACGATCCGGCCGCGGACTCCTCCTTAAGGATGAGGACCCGAGGAGGGGGCCGTGGTCAGTCGGACGGACGTGGGACGAGTGCGGAAGCCAGCACAATGTGCGGATGGAGACGGATGACTGGCGCGGCCGGCGGCGACAGCTCGTGGAAGCGTTACGCCCCGAGGCGAAGGCCACGCTGTCCGGACGGGCAGCCCGCGCCGATGTGGTGCTGGCGACCGTCCTGAGTGCCGTCGCTGTGTTCGTCGCGGTGCGCTGTCCCGGCAACGGACCGGTGTCCGTCGACCCGCCCATGATCGACGTCGGCACCGGCATCCCGGCCCCGCCGCCGCCCGGCCCCGATCAGGCGCCTGTGGAGGAAGGCCTTTCTCCTGTGCCCTGGGCCCTGGTCCTCGTGTCGACGCTGCCGCTCGCCCTGCGGCGCCGCTACCCACTGGCCGTCTTCACAACGGTGCTGGGCGCAAGCCTGGCCATCGGCAGCTCGGCCTCTTGGGTCACCATCCGGGCCTGTGTCATCGCCGCCTACAGCGCCGTCGTCCACAGCCGATACCGGATCTTGTCGATCGCCATACTGGTGATCGCGGCCGTACTGTCCGGTGTCGCCTTCCGGAATGCGGATCCAGTGGTCCCGGCATGGTCCAGCCCGGGCTTCGTGCTGCTGGTGGCCGGGATGCTGGCCAGCCTCGTTCGTTTCCTGCACCTACGTCTGGCGTCCAGCAGACTCCGGGTGGCCGAACTTCAGGAGGCTCAGGAGCAGGCCACGCGCCGGGCCGTCGAGGAGGAGCGTTCCCGTATCGCTGCCGAGCTGCATGACGTCGTCACTCACAACGTGAGCGTGATGGTGATCCAGGCGGGCGCGGCACGCAAGGTGATGGACGTGATGCCGGAGCAGTCCAAGGAGGCTTTGCTGGCCGTCGAGGCCGGAGGCCGGGCCGCCATGGCAGAACTCCGGCACGTGATGGGCCTGTTGGCAGCCGCCGATCAGGACGGGCCCGACGGTCTGGAGCCCCAACCCGGGCTCGCGCAGCTCGACGCGCTGGTCGCGCGGGTACGCGCTGCCGGGACGCCCGTGAGCGTCGAGCTGTCGCTGCCGCCGGAACCGCTGCCGCCGGGCGTGGACCTCGCGGCGTACCGCGTCGTGCAGGAGGCGCTGACCAACACCGTCAAACACGCACGCGGCGCGGAGGCGACGCTTTCCATCGGTCACACCGACACCAGTCTGCAGATCGAGGTCACGGACACGGGCGGCGAGAAGGGCTGCTCACCAGCGGAGAGCAACGGCCGTGGCCACCTGGGCCTGCGTGAGCGACTGGCCGTCTACAAAGGCCGGCTGACGGTCGGACCGACAGACGCCGGCGGCTACAGGGTCACGGCCCGTATCCCGCGGAGCGCGGCATGACGGCGGACAAGCCGCCGCTGCGCGTGGTCATCGCGGACGACCAGGCCCTCGTGCGCACCGGCTTCAAGATGATTCTGGCCGCGGACGGCATCCAGGTGGCCGCTGAGGCGGCTGACGGTGCCGAGGCCGTCGCGGCAGTCCGTCGCACGCAGCCCGACGTCGTTCTCATGGACATCCGGATGCCGCAGATGGACGGCATCGAGGCCACCCGGCGCATCCTGGGCAGTGAAGGGCTGCAGGAGACCCGGGTCATCATCCTCACCACGTACGACCTCGACCACTATGTCTACGCAGCCCTCACGTCCGGTGCCAGCGGATTCCTGCTCAAGGACGTCTCCCCGGAGCACCTGGTGGCCGCGCTGCGTCTGGTGCAGTCCGGCGACGCTCTCCTCGCACCCACGATCACCCGCCGCCTGATCGAACGCTTCGCCGAGCACGACGGACCACAGGCCATCGCCCCCCACCGTGATCTGTCCACCCTGACCCCGCGTGAACTGGAGGTGCTCCGTCTGCTCGCCACGGGCCTCAGCAACGCCGAACTCGCCTCCCGTCTCCATCTCAGCCAGACCACGATCAAGAGCCACGTCGGCCGCGTCCTGTCCAAGCTGGATCTGCGCGACCGGGTCCAGGCCGTTGTCTTCGCCTACCAAACGGGACTGATCGCCCCGGGAGGCGGCGCCTCGAACGTGAACGGGTGAGGGCTTTACTCTGCGTACATACACGCACTTCATGGAGCGCACATCATGCGGTTGACGGTCTTCTGGCAGCGGATGGACGAGCACTTCGGCGCGGGGTACGCCGACACCTTCGCGCGCGATCACGTGATGACGGAGCTCGGCGGGCGCACCGTGCACGAGGCGCTGGCGGCCGGCTGGGACGCCAAGGACGTGTGGCGCGTGGTGTGCACGGTGATGAACGTGCCGCAGGAGAAGCGCTGATCCCTGCCGGCGTGCCGGTCGCACCGAATCCGGGGTGAAGATCGCACCGGGGTCCCCGGTTGTCGGTGCCGTGGGCGAGACTTGAGCCGTGGCACCCACTGACGAGAACGGGCAGGTCGCCCCACCCGCGACCCCGTCGGACACCGCGCCGCCCGCCGGGCCTCGGTCCGGCGCCGGCACCGACACCGCGCCGGGCGCGCGCATGCCGCGCTGGCTCCCGCGCGCGATGGTGCTCGCGCTCGCCCTGGTCGCCCTGTTCCAGTTGGGAACCTGGGCGTTCCACCAGCTCATCGGCCTGCTGATCAACATCCTCATCGCGTTCTTCCTGGCCCTCGCCATGGAACCGGCGGTGAGCCGGATGGCCGCCCGCGGCGTCCGCCGGGGCCTCGCGGCCTTCCTGGTATTCCTCGGTCTGCTGATCGCGTTCGCGGGCTTCTTCACGCTGCTCGGCTCGATGCTCGCCGGGCAGATCATCAAGATGATCGAGGACTTCCCGGACTACCTGGACTCCGTGATCAGCTGGATCAACACCACGCTCCACACCGAGCTGCGGCGCGTGGACATCCAGGAGGGCCTGCTCCACTCCGACTGGCTGCGGAAGTACGCCCAGAACAGCGCCGCCGGCGTCCTGGACGTCTCCACGCAGGTCCTCGGCGGTCTCTTCCAGCTGCTGACGATCGCGTTGTTCTCGTTCTACTTCGCCGCCGACGGGCCCCGGCTGCGGCGCGCCCTGTGCTCGGTGCTGCCGCCCGCCCGGCAGACGGAGGTGCTGCGCGCGTGGGAGATCGCCGTCGACAAGACCGGCGGCTACCTGTACTCACGCGGGCTGATGGCGCTGATCTCCGGCATCGCGCACTACATCCTCCTGGAGGCCCTGGGCATCCCGTACGCGCCCGTGCTCGCGGTGTGGGTGGGCGTGGTCTCGCAGTTCATCCCCACCATCGGCACGTATCTCGCGGGCGCGCTGCCCATGCTGATCGCCTTCACGGTCGACCCCTGGTACGCGCTGTGGGTGCTGGTGTTCGTCGTGGTCTACCAGCAGTTCGAGAACTACATGCTGCAGCCGAAGCTGACGTCGAAGACCGTCGACATCCATCCCGCCGTCGCCTTCGGCTCGGTCATCGCCGGCACCGCGCTCCTCGGCGCGGTCGGCGCGCTGATCTCCATCCCGGCCGTCGCCACGCTCCAGGCCTTCCTGGGCGCCTATGTGAAGCGCTACGACGTGACGGACGACCCGCGTGTCCACGGGCACCGCCGCCGGGGCGAGGGGCCGGGGCTGCTCGACCGGGCGCGGAAGGCGTGGGCGGCGACGAGGGAACGCGCGGGCGGCCGGGGGGAACGGTCCGGCTGACCGCGGCGGGGAGGTCGACGGGGGTGAGGGGTCTCCCGGCGCGGGCGGACGGCGGGGGTTGTCGGGGTCGTGGGGGCGCCGCTCGGGGGTGCGGGGCCCGCTTGACACGAAAATCGAACATCTATTCTCATGGAGGCTCCGGCGAGCCTCTCGACGGGGACTTCGTCCCGGTTCGAGGGGATAAGTGCCCGAGTTATCCACAGGCCGGACCAGCGTCGGGGCGCATTGTCAGTGGCAGGCGTTAGCGTCTTTGACGTGAAGCGATCGACTCAAGCAAACCGGGTGGAACCCATGGCAGGAACCGACCGCGAGAAGGCCCTGGACGCCGCTCTCGCACAGATTGAACGGCAATTCGGCAAGGGCGCGGTCATGCGCATGGGCGAGCGGTCGATGGAGCCCATCGAGGTCATCTCGACCGGTTCGACCGCCCTCGACGTGGCTCTCGGCGTCGGCGGCCTGCCGCGCGGCCGCGTCGTGGAGATCTACGGACCGGAATCCTCCGGTAAGACCACGCTGACCCTGCACGCCGTCGCCAACGCCCAGAAGGCCGGCGGCCAGGTCGCCTTCGTGGACGCGGAGCACGCCCTCGACCCCGAGTACGCGAAGAAGCTCGGCGTCGACATCGACAACCTGATCCTCTCGCAGCCCGACAACGGCGAGCAGGCCCTGGAGATCGTGGACATGCTGGTCCGCTCCGGCGCCCTCGACCTCATCGTCATCGACTCCGTCGCCGCGCTCGTCCCGCGCGCGGAGATCGAGGGCGAGATGGGCGACAGCCATGTCGGTCTGCAGGCCCGCCTGATGAGCCAGGCCCTGCGGAAGATCACCAGCGCGCTCAACCAGTCCAAGACCACCGCCATCTTCATCAACCAGCTCCGCGAGAAGATCGGCGTCATGTTCGGCTCCCCGGAGACCACGACCGGTGGCCGGGCGCTGAAGTTCTACGCCTCGGTGCGCATCGACATCCGCCGCATCGAGACCCTGAAGGACGGCACCGAGGCGGTCGGCAACCGCACCCGCTGCAAGGTCGTCAAGAACAAGGTCGCGCCGCCCTTCAAGCAGGCCGAGTTCGACATCCTCTACGGCCAGGGCATCAGCCGCGAGGGCGGTCTGATCGACATGGGCGTGGAGCACGGCTTCGTCCGCAAGGCCGGCGCCTGGTACACGTACGAGGGCGACCAGCTGGGCCAGGGCAAGGAGAACGCCCGCAACTTCCTGAAGGACAACCCCGACCTCGCCAACGAGATCGAGAAGAAGATCAAGGAGAAGCTGGGCGTCGGCGTGCGCCCGCAGGATCCCGCCGCCGAGCCGGGCGCGGACACCGCGGCCGCCACGGGTGCGCCTGCGGACGACGCCGCCAAGGCCGTCACCGCTCCCGCCGCCAAAACCGCCAGGAACAAGGCCGCGGCTGCCAAGAGCTGATCCGTGACACGACGAACGGACTGGGCCGAGAGCGACGCGCACCCCGGCGGACCCGCCGGGGTCGGTGAGACCTGGCCGGACGGCGGTTCATGGGGCGGCCCGCACGGGGGCGGGCGTGAGGACGGCGAGGACCGTTCCTTCGGCGGCCGCCGAGCAGGGGACGGCGAGGGCGGTTCCCGTCCGCGCGGCGGGCGCGGACGCCGTCGGCGCGGCTTCGGGGAACCGTCCGCCGAGGACGAAGGCGCTCCCTCCTCGTCGAGGGCCGAGCGGGAGGCGTCTTCAGGGGACCCGGCTGAGCGGGCGCGGGCGATCTGCCTGCGCCTGCTCACCGGGACCCCACGCACGCGCAAGCAACTCGCCGACGCCCTGCGCAAGCGGGAGATCCCGGACGACGTGGCCGAGGAGGTGCTGTCGCGGTTCGAGGAGGTCAGACTGATCGACGACAGCGCCTTCGCGGACGCCTGGGTGGAGTCCCGCCATCACGGCCGGGGGCTGGCCCGGCGGGCGCTCGCACAGGAACTGCGCACCAAGGGCGTCGACCCCGCACTGATCGACGAGGCCGTCGCCCAGCTCGACTCCGAGCAGGAGGAGACGACCGCGCGCGAACTCGTCGACCGCAAACTGAGGGCCACCCGCGGCCTCGACCGCGACAAACGGATCCGCCGCCTGGCCGGGATGCTCGCGCGCAAGGGCTACTCGCAGGGGATGGCCCTGCGCGTGGTCCGGCAGGCGCTCGAGGAGGAGGGGGAGGACACGGAGTTCCTGGGCGAGGACGGGGAGTTCTGACGCGGGTCCCACGCGGGGCGGCCTCGTAGCCCTGCCGTCGAACTCGCCGACGCCGGGTGGCCGTTCGCCCGGCGCGCCTACTGCCAGTCCTCCGGGCGCTCGACCTGCTCCAGGTGCAGCACCTGGCCGGTGCGGCTGTAGCGGCGGATGCGGGGGAGCGGCGGGTAGTAGGCGTGGACGGAGACCGCGTGCTCGTCGGCCGAGGCGTTGAGCACCTCATGGACGTGGTGGCGTCCGAAGGCGCGGCCCTGGCCCGCTCCGAGCCGGCGCTCGCGGTCCACGCCCTCGGACAACTCCAGGCTCTGCCAGCCGTCCGTGGGCAGCCGCACGGCCAGCGCGTGTTCCCGCAGCTCGCCGCGAGCGGTGAGGAACGCGCCCACCGAGTCGGCGTGGTCGTGCCAGCCGGTGCCGGTGCCGGGCGGCCAGCCGATCAGCCAGGCCTCACTGCCGCCGGGCCCCTCCAGGCGCACCCAGGTGCGGCCCTCGGGATCGAGGGGGAGTGAGGCGATCAGCTCGGCGTCGGCGGCAGTCCTGCGGACGAAGTCGAGGAGTTCCGCCTGCGTCGGCCCGCTTCCCGCGCCGGCGTTGGACGCGGAAGACGAGACGGAGGCGGGCACGGTGGAAGACAGCGGGGTGGAGGAGACAGCGGGAGACAGAGAGGCAGACACGAGTACCGTCCTGAAAGCGTTCGCGGACGGCGCGCGGCAGCGCGAGAGCGCTCGACGGCGCGCGCCGGTGAAGAAGGGGATGCGAAGTCAGCAGGACGGACGACACACGCAGCCCGCATAGCGGACGAGGTCCATATGGACCCTCCGCCACAGGCGCACATCGGTGTCGGTCACGATTCGGAGTAGACCACGCCGGTGCACACCGGTCAACTCACTGTCACGATGTGGACCCCAGGGTGACGGTGAGTGCCCTCACTTCGCTCCCGCCCTCACTTCGCTCCCGCCCCCGCCTCGCTCCGAGCCTCCGCTTCCCCCTGCCCCTTCGTCTCCGCGTCGACCGCCCCGCCCACGGCCGCCTCCGCGGCCGCGTGCAGGTCGGCGGGGCGGACCCCGCTCAGCGCGGTGACCAGGTGCCCGTCGGGGCGGACCAGCAGCACGGTGTGCGCGGCCGCCCCCGGGTAGCTCTCGGCCACCAGCAGTTCGGCCGGGCTCGGCAGAGCCGTCACCGCGGCGGCGAGACGGGGCATGACGCCCGCGCCCACCCAGTGCTTGCGTTCCCAGACGCCCGTCCCCGGCGCGACCAGCACCACGAGCAGGGCGCCCCGCCCGAGCCGGTCCCGCAGTCGTACGAAGGAACCGTCCTCCGCGGTCACCCGCACGTCCTCGACCGGCGACCCCGCCGGAGTGTCCACCGGCGTCTCGCCCTCCAGCCGGCGGGGCGAGAGCGGGGAGTCGGCGTACGTGCCCGGAGCGCCCAGCGCGCCGCGCCCCACGTGGCCTTCCGTGAGCAGCGCGTCATGACCCCGCGCCGCGCCCGGCACGTACGCCCTTATGCCCTTGCCGCCGCGCAGCAGCGGCAGCGCCTGGTCGGCGGCGCGCAGCCGGGCGGCGACCACCGCCCGCCGTTCCGTCTGGTAGCTGTCGAGAAGCGCCTCGCGCGGCCCGTGGTGCCAGGCCAGCGCCAGCTTCCAGGCGAGGTTGTCGGCGTCGCGCAGCCCCTCGTCCAGGCCCTGGGCGCCCAGCGCGCCGAGCAGACGCGCCGCGTCCCCGGCGAGGAAGACCCGCCCCGCCCGCCAGCGGCGCGCCAGCCGGTGGTGGACCGTGTGGACGCCGGTGTCGAGCAGTTCGTACGCCGGGGTCGAGCCGCCGCTCCAGCCCGCCAGGGTCTCGCGGACCCGCGCCACCAGCAGTTCGGGTGTGACGAGGTCGTTGCCGGGCGGCAGCAGCCAGTCCAGCCGCCAGACACCGTCCGGCAGCGGACGTCCGAGGACCTCTCCGGCGGAGGGGCCCGACGTGCGCCACGGCGGCGCCCGGTGCAGCAGCGCCTCATCTTCCCAAGGCAGTTCGGTGCGCAGCGCGGCGACGGCGTGCCGCTCGACCGCCGTGCGCCCGGGGAAGCGGATGTCCTGGAGCTTGCGGACCGTGGAGCGGGGGCCGTCGCAGCCGACCAGGTAGCTGCCGCGCCACCAGGTGCCGCCCGGACCGCGGGTGTGGGCGCTGACTCCGGAGGACTCCTGCTCGACGGTGTCGAGGCGGCTGTCCACGGCGATCCGCACCAGCGGTTCGTCCGCGAGGGCCGTGCGCAGGACGCCCGTCAGCACGTGCTGGGCAATGTGCAGGGGAGCCGGCTCCCCGTCGCCGAAGACGATCTCGCGCGTCACCTGCTTGCGCCGCATCGCCCGCCATCCGGACCAGCGGACACCGGCCCCGGCCAGGGACGCGCCGGTGAGCCGCTCCACCAGGGCGGTGGTGTCCTCGCGCAGCACGACCGTGCGCGCCAGCCGCGGCTCGTCCTTGCCGGGGCCCTCGTCCAGGACGATCGACGGCACCTCCTGACGCGCCAGCGCCAGGGCCAGCGTGAGCCCGACCGGCCCCGCTCCGACGATGATCACCGGGTCCACGGTGCGATGCCCCCTGCCTGCGACGGTGTCCTCGGGGACGTAAGCGAACAAGAGGTAGGAGCAGGGTGCACGATCACAGAACGTATGCAACCTATTGCCGGTTCCCGCGTCAAGCGAAGGAGGCAGCGGCGCGCACGCCACTGCCTCCTTAGGGCCCAGAGGGCCGCACGGGTCACACGGAGTGAGCCGGCGTCAGCCGCCGCCGCCCGCGCCCGTGCCCGCGGTGCCCGGGACCGCGGCCGGGTTGTCCTCGACGTCGTCCGCGGCCAGCACCGCGCCCGTGCCGCGCTTGCTCTGCCGCAGCCGCCCCTCCAGCCAGGAGGCGAAGGAGGTCAGCAGCCAGTTCAGCACGATGTAGATGATCGCGACCACGATGAAGCTGGGCACCACGTTGGCGTAGTTGGCCGCCAGCGTGCTGCGGGCGTTCAGCAGCTCGGTGAAACCGAGCATCACGCCGCCCAGCGCGGTGTCCTTCACGATGACGACCAGCTGGCTGACGATGGCCGGCAGCATCGCGGTGACGGCCTGCGGCAGCAGGATGCTGCTCATCGTCTGCCCCTTGCGCAGACCGATGGCGTACGCGGCCTCCGTCTGCCCGCGGGGCAGGGCGAGGATTCCGGCCCGCACGATCTCGGCGAGGACCGAGGCGTTGTAGAGCACCAGGCCGGTGACGACCGCGTACAGGGGCCGGTCCTCGCTGGTGACGTTCGTCGAGCGGACGAAGAACTCGTTGGCGAACAGCATCAGCAGCAGCACCGGGATGGCGCGGAAGAACTCGACCACCGCGCCGGCCGGGATGCTCACCCAGCGGTGGTCGGACATCCGGGAGATGCCGAGGAAGGCGCCCAGCGGGAGGGCGATGACCATGGCCAGCGCCGCGGCCTTCAGGGTGTCACCGAGGCCCGGCAGCAGATAGGTCGTCCAGGCCTCGGAGGTGGTGAACGGTTCCCACAGGGCCCACTCGAGCTGCTTCTTGTCGTCCATCTTCTGCCAGACCCACCACAGGGCCAGAGCGAGCAGGACGACGAAGAGGACGGAGAGGATGACGTTGCGCTGTTTGGCGCGGGGGCCGGGGGAGTCGTACAGGACGGAACTCATCGCTTCACCGCCAGTCGCTTGCCGAGCCAGCCGAGCAGCAGGCCGGTGGGAAGGGTCAGGACCACGAAGCCGAACGCGAAGACCGCGCCGATGGCCAGGGTCTGGGCCTCGTTCTCGATCATCTCCTTCATCAGGAACGCCGCCTCGGGCACGCTGATCGCGGCCGCCACGGTCGTGTTCTTGGTGAGGGCGATCAGAACGTTGGTCAGCGGGCCGATGACCGCACGGAACGCCTGCGGCAGCACGACGAGCGTGAGCGTCTGGCTGAAGCCCAGCCCGATCGCGCGCGCCGCCTCGGCCTGCCCGAGGGGCACGGTGTTGATGCCGGAGCGGATCGCCTCGCAGACGAAGGCCGCGGTGTAGGCGACCAGTCCGAGCACCGCGAGCCGGAAGCCCTGGAGCTCGAAGTCGTTCGACGCGCCCATCGTCATACCGAAGATGTCGGCGAGGCCGAGCGAGGTGAAGACGATGATGACGGTCAGAGGGATGTTCCGGACGATGTGGACGTAGGCGGTGCCGAACCCGCGCATCATCGGTACGGGGCTGACCCGCATGGCGGCCAGCAGGGTGCCCCAGACCAGGGAGCCGACGGCGGAGAAGACGGTCAGTTTGACCGTCATCCAGAACGCCCCGAGGACGTCGTAGCCTTCAAGAAAGTCGAACACGATCTCCCGCGCTTCCGGGTGGGTGGCGTACGTGGAGGGCGTGGCGGGCCGCCCGTCGTGATCGCGACGGCGGGCGGCCCGCCCGCGGAACCCCACGTCGGCCGCGGGATTCCTGAGGCGGCGGGCGCCGGGTTACTTGACGACGACGCCGATCTTCGGGGCGGGCTCGTTCTTGTAGCCGGCCGGGCCGAAGTTCTCGTCGACGGCCTTCTGCCACGACTTGTCGTCGACCATCTTCTTCAGCGCGGCGTTGATCTTGTCGACCGTGGCCTTGTCGCCCTTCTTGACGCCGATGCCGTAGTTCTCGTTGCTGAGCTGCTCGCCCACCAGCTTGAACTTGCCCTTGTACTTGTCCTGCGAGGCGTAGCCCGCGAGGATCGAGTCGTCGGTGGTCACCGCGTCGACGGCACCGCTCTGGAGGGCGGCGATGCACTCCGAGTAGCCCGGGAGCTGGCGCAGGTTGGCGCTGGGGGCGATCTTGTCCTTGATGTTCTGCGCCGAGGTCGACCCGGCGACCGAGCACAGGTTCTTGCCGTTGAGGTCAGCGCCCTTGGCGATCTTGGAGTCGGACTTGACCAGCAGGTCCTGGTGCGCCAGCAGGTAGGGGCCGGCGAAGTCGACCTTGGCCTTGCGCTTGTCGTTGATCGAGTACGAGGCCACGATGAACTTCACGTCGCCGCGGGCGAGCGCGTTCTCGCGGTCGGCGCTCTTGGTCTCGACGAACTCGATCTGCTTCGGCTCGTAGCCGAGCTCCTTGGCCACGTACGTCGCCACGTCCACGTCGAAGCCGGAGAAGGAGCCGTCAGGCTTCTTCAGGCCGATGCCGGGCTGGTCGTACTTGATGCCGACCTTGACCTTGTCGCCCCCGGAGCCGGAGTCCTTGTCGCCGCCGCCGCACGCGGTGGCGCTCAGGGTGAGGGCGAGGACGGCGGCCGAGGCGGCGGTGACCTTGCGAAGCTTCATGGTGAACTTCCTTTGGATGATGCCTTCGGGAGACGAAGGAATGCGGGCCGTCGAAAGGCGGGTGACGAGGGTCGGTGATCCGGGCCGGGTGACGCGGACCGGTGTTCCGGGTGCTGTGGCGCGGATCGTCGTCGGGGCGGCGCGGGATGCGCCGGGGCGGTGCGCCGGGCGGCGCGCCGTCAGTGGTGAAGGATCTTCGACAGGAAGTCCTTGGCGCGGTCGCTGCGCGGGTTGCTGAAGAACTGGTCGGGCGTGGCCTGTTCGACGATCCGGCCGTCCGCCATGAAGACGACGCGGTTCGCGGCCGATCGCGCGAAGCCCATCTCGTGGGTGACGACGATCATGGTCATTCCGTCCCGGGCGAGCTGCTGCATGACCTCCAGCACCTCGTTGATCATCTCCGGGTCGAGGGCCGAGGTCGGCTCGTCGAAGAGCATGACCTTCGGGTTCATGGCCAGGGCCCGCGCGATGGCGACGCGCTGCTGCTGACCGCCGGAGAGCTGGGCCGGGTACTTGTCGGCCTGGGTGCCCACACCGACCCGGTCGAGGAGCTCGCGGGCCCTCTCCTCCGCCTTCTTCTTGTCCGCCTTGCGGACCTTGATCTGGCCCAGCATCACGTTCTGCAGCACGGTCTTGTGCGCGAACAGGTTGAACGACTGGAAGACCATGCCGACGTCGGCGCGCAGCCGGGCCAGCTCCTTGCCCTCCTGGGGCAGCGGCTTCCCGTCGATCGTGATCGTCCCCGCGTCGACCGTCTCCAGACGGTTGATGGTGCGGCACAGGGTGGACTTGCCGGACCCGGAGGGTCCGATGACGACGACGACTTCACCGCGCTCGATCGTCAGATCGATGTCCTGGAGAACGTGCAACGCGCCGAAGTGCTTGTTGACGCTCTTCAGGACGACCAGTTCGCCGGGCGCGGCCGCGTCTTCCTTGGCCACCGATACTTCGGTCATCGCTCTAAGGCTCCGTCCTCCTCGGTTTCGGAGGACAGTAGTAACCACTCGCGACCAGCGTCATTACATCTGAGGGGAATCTGAGCATCACGATCCGATAGCAATCGGACACGTGTCGTAGCACTTGTGACCTGGGCGCGTATCGGGCGGATAACGGAAGCTCCGCGCAACCGGAACCCACTTGACGGCGTCCTCGTCCATCAGCGTGACTTCCACCGTGCACGCGCGTGTGCGCCGCGCCGGTGGTGTGCTGAAACCACACGTCCAGTTCGTACGACTTTCTACAGAATCAGATCGTACGCCCGATGAACCGAAGGAGGCCGGGGTGAGACTGCTGCTCGTCGAGGACGACAACCACGTCGCCGCCGCGCTGTCAGCGGTCCTCAAGCGGCACGGGTTCGACGTCACCCACGCGCGCAGCGGCGAGGAGGCGCTCCAGGCGCTCGTCCCGGAAGGCCCCGGCTTCGGCGTCGTCCTGCTCGACCTGGGGCTGCCCGACCAGGACGGCTACGAGGTCTGCGGCAAGATCCGCAAGCGCACCTCGACCCCGGTCATCATGGTGACCGCCCGCTCCGACGTGCGCTCCCGCATCCACGGGCTCAACCTCGGCGCCGACGACTACGTGGTGAAGCCGTACGACACCGGCGAACTGCTCGCCCGTATCCACGCCGTCAGCCGGCGCACCGCGCCCGAGGACCCGGCCGAGGCCGGCGAGGACGAACTGCGCCTCGGCCCCGTCCACATCGAACTGCCCACCCGACGCGTCACCGTCGACGGCTCGGTGATCCAGCTCACCCGCAAGGAGTTCGACCTGCTCGCGCTGCTCGCCCAGCGCCCCGGCGTCGTCTTCCGCCGGGAACAGATCATCAGCGAGGTGTGGCGCACCAGTTGGGAGGGGACCGGGCGCACCCTGGAGGTGCACGTCGCCTCGCTGCGCGCCAAACTGCGCATGCCCGCCCTGATCGAGACCGTGCGCGGCGTCGGGTACCGGCTCGTCGCCCCGGCCGCTTAGCGGGGACGGTGTGCGGACCCGGCTGCTCCCCCTGCTCATCGTCCTGATGGCGGCCGTCCTGCTCGCGCTGGGCGTGCCGCTGGCCGTCAGCGTGGCCCGGGCCGAGCAGCAGGACGTGGTCGTCGACCGCATCGACGACACGGCCCGCTTCGCCGCCCTCGCCCAGTTCGTCACCGCGCCGAGCGCCGCCGAGCCCACGTCCCCCGACGAACGGCGCGAGGCGCTCGTCCGCGAACTGGCCAGCTACTACGACGTCTACGGCATCCGTGCCGGCGTCTTCTACGGCACCGACGCCCCCATGGCCCACGCGCCGAGGGACTGGTACCTCCCCAAGTCGGGCGAGGTGCGGGACGCCTTCGAGGAGGCGCTCCTCAGCCGCCGCAGCCATGACCCCCGACAGGTGTGGCCATGGCAGCGCAACCGGCTCGTCGTGGCGTCACCGGTCATCCGCGACGGCGACGTCGTCGCCGTCGTCGTCACCGACTCGCCCACCGGGGCGATGCGCTCACGGATCCTGCACGGCTGGCTCGTCGTCGGCGCCGGCGAGATCGCCGCGATGCTCCTCGCCATCGGCGCGGCCCTCCGGCTGACCGGCTGGGTGCTCAGGCCCGTCCGGGTCCTGGACGCCACCACCCACGACATCGCCACCGGCCGTCTGAAGTCCCGGGTCGCCGTCGCCAGCGGACCGCCGGAACTGCGGCGGCTGGCCCGGTCGTTCAACGAGATGGCGGACAACGTCGAGGACGTCCTGGAACAGCAGCGCGCCTTCGTCGCCGACGCCTCGCACCAACTGCGCAACCCCCTCGCGGCGCTGCTGCTGCGCATCGAACTGCTGGCGTACGAACTCCCCGAGGGCAACGAGGAGATCGCCTCCGTGCAGAGCGAGGGCAAGCGCCTCGCCCAGGTCCTAGACGACCTGCTCGACCTGGCACTGGCCGAGCACACCGAGGCCGATCTCAGGGTCACCGACATCGGAGCGCTCACCGCCGAGCGCGTCGCGGCCTGGGCGCCGACCGCCGAGGCCAAGGGCGTGAGCCTGGTCGGGGACTGCCCGGCCACCACCGCCTGGGCCGACCCGGTCACGCTCTCCAGCGCCCTGGACGCGGTGATCGACAACGCGGTGAAGTTCACGCCCGAGGGCGAGAGCGTCGAGGTGGCGGTCGCCTGCGACGGGGACGCCACGACCGTCGTCGTCACCGACAACGGGCCCGGGCTGACCGACGAGGAACTCGCGCGCGTGGGCGACCGTTTCTGGCGCAGCGGCCGTCACCAGAACATCAAGGGCTCCGGACTCGGCCTGTCCATCTCCCGCGCCCTCCTCGCGGCCGGCGGCGGCTCCCTGACCTACGAGCACCACGAGCCCAGCGGGCTCAGGGTGACGGTGTCGGTGCCCAGGTCACGGCCGACGGGCTGAGGCCTCCCACGTGGTGAGAGCGAGTTGTTCCCAGCGAGTGCGTTCTACGGCTTGACCGACTTGTAGTAGCGCTTGGCGCCCTCGTGCAGAGGCAGCGGGTCGGTGTAGATCGCGGTGCGCAGATCGACCAGCTGCGCGGAGTGGACGTGCCGGCCGATGCCGTCCCGGCTCTTGATCACGGTCCGGGTCAGCCACTCGGTGAGCCTCGGATCCATGTCCGCCCGCGTGATCAGCAGGTTGGAGACCGCGATCGTCGGCACCGTCGCGCCGTTCTGGATGGTCGGATAAGCCGATTCGGGCATGTTCGTCGCCCGGTAGTAGCCGGTGGCGTCGTCCTGCTCGTGCATCTTGGCCACGAGCTCGGGGCCGATCGGCACGAACCGGAAGGTGAACCGGTTGGCGAGGTCCTGCAGACCGGCCGTCGGCACCCCGCCGGACCAGAAGAACGCGTCGATCCTGCCCTGCCGCAGCTGCTCGGGCCCGGTGTCGATGCCCTCGGCCATCGCCGTGATGTCCTTCGCGGGATCGAGCCCCGCGGCCCGCAGCACCCGCTCCGCGATGAGCCGCACCCCGGACCGGGCCAGCCCCGTGGCGACCGTCCTGCCCTTGAGGTCCGCGACGGAGCGGACGGCGGAGTCGCGCGGCACGACCAGCTGCACATAGTCGTCGTACAGCCGGGCCACGCCGCGCAGCCGGGCGGTGGCGTCGGTGTGCTGCGCCTCGTACGTCTCCACGGCGTCGGCGGCGGCGATCGCGAAGTCGGCCTGGCCCGCCGCCACGCGCGCGACGTTCTCCTGCGAGCCGTTGCTCGCGGTCAGGTCCACGTCCAGGTCGGGCATGTCCTCGGCGAGCTCGTTGCGCAGGCGGCTGCCGTACTCGTAGTAGACGCCGCTCGTGGTGCCCGTGCTGAGGGTGACCGCGCCGCTCGGCGGCTCCTCGCCCAGCGGCAGCAGCCACCACAGCAGCAGCCCGAGCACGACGACGCCGGCCGCACCCGACAGGACGCGGCCCCTGCCGGCACGGGGGAACACCTTGGACATGCGCGCGATCCTGCCAGGCAGGAGGCGACGGTGACCAGGGCGAGGGTCACACAGGGCGACGGGAGCGGGCGCCGGAGGCGGGGCGGGAGGCGTTGTCAGTGGCCGTCGTTACAGTCGGTGCATGAGCTCGTCCTCGCCCGCCGACCTGGTCCGCGCGTTCCACCTCGCCTTCGGACTCGACGCCCGCAGCACGCCCTCGACGGTGTCGCCCCGCCTCGCCCGGCATCGCGGGGAGCTGCTCGCCGAGGAGGCGGCCGAGGTGGCCGAAGTGGCGGTGGACGGCCCGCTGGACCGGCTCGCGCACGAACTGGCCGACGTCGTCTACGTCGCCTACGGCACCGCCCTGGTCCACGGCATCGACCTCGACGAGGTGATCGCCGAGATCCACCGCTCCAACATGACCAAGATCGGCCCCGACGGGCAGGTCGCCCGCAGAGCCGACGGCAAGGTCCTCAAAGGGGAGCACTACGAGGCGCCGGACGTGTCGGCGGTGCTGCGCCGCCAGGGATGGCAGCCGGGCGGCGCGGCCTGAGGCGCGGCCCGGTCGCGGGATCGTCGCGCGCGGGCCCGTCCCGGTCGCCGACCGGCGTCTCCTCCCACACCTCGGGCGCGCTCTGCGGTCGAAGTCGCCGCGCCGCCGCGACCACCACAGGGCCGGCGGTTCGCCCCCCGCCACGCGATCCGCGCCAGCCTGATCTACCCCTGAGGGGGCCTTGCGAGCACCCGTGAGGCCCCGCCGGCTCCCGCGTCGAACGGCGATCCGGGGCACCGTTCCCGAGCGCCTACCCTTGTCCCATGACCAGCAGCAGCGACCGGACCCGGGCAGAGGGCGTGAAGACCTACGAAGTCCGCACCTACGGGTGCCAGATGAACGTCCACGACTCCGAGCGGTTGTCCGGGCTGCTCGAGGACGCCGGATACGTGCGCGCCCCCGAGGGATCGGACGGGGACGCGGACGTCGTCGTCTTCAACACCTGCGCGGTCCGCGAGAACGCCGACAACCGGCTGTACGGCAACCTCGGCCGGCTCGCGCCGAAGAAGGCCTCCCGGCCCGGCATGCAGATCGCCGTCGGCGGCTGCCTGGCCCAGAAGGACCGCGACACCATCGTCAAGAAGGCGCCCTGGGTGGACGTCGTCTTCGGCACGCACAACATCGGCAAGCTGCCGGTCCTGCTGGAACGCGCGCGCGTGCAGGAGGAGGCGCAGGTCGAGATCGCCGAGTCGCTGGAGGCGTTCCCCTCGACGCTGCCGACCCGCCGGGAGAGCGCGTACGCGGCCTGGGTGTCCATCTCCGTCGGCTGCAACAACACGTGCACCTTCTGCATCGTCCCGGCGCTGCGCGGCAAGGAGAAGGACCGCCGCACCGGCGACATCCTCGCCGAGATCGAGGCCCTGGTCGGCGAGGGCGTCAGCGAGATCACCCTGCTCGGCCAGAACGTCAACGCCTACGGCTCCGACATCGGCGACCGCGAGGCGTTCAGCAAGCTGCTGCGGGCCTGCGGAAAGATCGAGGGTCTGGAGCGCGTCCGCTTCACCTCCCCGCACCCGCGCGACTTCACCGACGACGTGATCGCGGCCATGGCGGAGACCCCGAACGTGATGCCGCAGCTGCACATGCCGCTGCAGTCCGGCTCGGACACCGTCCTGAAGGCGATGCGCCGCTCCTACCGGCAGGAGCGCTACCTCGGGATCATCGAGAAGGTGCGCGCCGCCATCCCGCACGCGGCGATCACCACCGACATCATCGTGGGCTTCCCCGGCGAGACCGAGGAGGACTTCGAGCAGACCCTGCACGTCGTGCGCGAGGCCCGCTTCGCGCAGGCGTTCACCTTCCAGTACTCCAAGCGCCCCGGCACCCCCGCCGCGACCATGGAGAACCAGATCCCCAAGGAAGTCGTCCAGGCGCGCTACGAGCGTCTCGTCGCCCTCCAGGAGGAGATCTCCTGGGCGGAGAACAAGAAGCAGGTCGGCCGCAAGCTCGACCTCATGGTGGCGGAGGGCGAGGGCCGCAAGGACGGCGCCACCCACCGCCTCTCCGGCCGCGCCCCCGACAACCGTCTGGTCCACTTCACCAAGCCGGAGCAGGAGGTGCGTCCCGGCGACGTCGTGACCGTCGAGGTCACCTACGCAGCTCCGCACCACCTTCTCGCCGAGGGCGCGGTCCTCGACGTGCGCCGCACGCGCGCGGGTGACGCCTGGGAGAAGCGGCACGCCGAGAAGGCCGCCCGCTCCGCCGGCGTCATGCTCGGCCTGCCCGGGATCGGCGCCCCCGCGCCGCTCCCGGTGGCCGTCGGCAGCGGGTGCGGCTGCGACTGATCATGCTGGTCGCCGCCGCAGTCTGCCCCTGCCCGCCCCTGCTCGTGCCCGAGGTGGCCGCGGGCGCCGCGTCCGAGCTGGACGGCGCGCGCGCCGCGTGCGCCGAAGCGGTGGGCGTGCTCGCCGCCGCCCGGCCGGACCGCCTCGTGATCGTCGGCCCCGCCGACGAGCCCGGACGAGGAGCGCACCCCGAGGGCGCGCACGGCTCCTTCCGCGGCTTCGGCGTGGACCTCTCCGTACGCCTGGGCCGTGCCGTCGACGGCACGGGCCCCGCGGTGGAGCTGCCGCCGTCCCTCGTCGTCGGCGCCTGGCTGCTGGAGCACGCCGGACGGCCCGACGTTCCCGTCGAGGGTCTCGGCGTGGGCGAGCCCTTGGCCGCCGAGCGCTGCGTCGAGGTCGGCAGGGACATCGGCGCGCGGTCGGGCCGGGTCGCCCTTCTGGTCATGGGCGACGCCAGCGCCTGCCGGACCGTGAAGGCGCCGGGCTACCTCGACGAGCGCGCCGCCCCGTTCGACGCCGCCGTCGCACGGGCGCTCGGCGCGGCGGACGTCGAGGCGCTCAAGGCGCTCGACGTCCGTGTGGCACGTGAGCTGAAAGCCTCCGGCCGGGCCCCGTGGCAGGTGCTCGCGGGCGCGGCCGAGGCCGCGGGTCTCACGGGCACGCTGCTGTACGAGGACGCCCCGTACGGCGTGGGCTACATGGTCGCCGCCTGGTCCTGACGCCTTGCTGGGGTGTGCGGGTGGGGTTCAGGAGTTCGGCGGCGGCGGTGTGGTCGGCGGCGTGAACGTGTCGCCGGCTCCGGGCCCGTCCTTGTGCGCGTGGGGTCCGTCTTTGTGGGCGAGCCGGTCCATGGCGCCCTTCGCCTTGCCGGTGCCCGAATGGATCCTGTCGCTGTACTTGCCCTTCGTCTTCTCGTCGACGGTCCTGGCGGCCTTGTCGATCCCGTGATGGATCTTCTCCTCGTGCCGGTGCGCCAGGTCCGAGACCTTGTCCTTGGCCGGGGCGAGCTTGGACTTCAAGTTGTGCAGAAGACCCATGGGTCACCTTCTCCGCAGAAGCAGAACGAGATGTGCGATAACGCCCGCAATCACTCCATACGGTACTCGCGCGGGCGGCTTCCCGCGTCGCCCGCTGCGGGCCGGAAACGACGCCGGACCAGCCCCGTCACCTCACTCGTTCGGGGGCAGGCTGCGGGGTTTGGGAGACTGTCACGGTGAGCAGCGCATCCTCCACCCCTCGCGTCATCGCGGTCGTCGGCCCCACGGCGGCCGGAAAGTCCGATCTGGGCGTCTTCCTGGCCCAGCAGCTCGGCGGCGAGGTCGTCAACGCCGACTCCATGCAGCTCTACCGCGGCATGGACATCGGCACCGCCAAGCTGACGCCCGAGGAACGCGCCGGGGTCCCGCACCACCTCCTGGACGTCTGGGACGTCACCGTCACCGCCTCCGTCGCCGAGTACCAGCGGCTGGCCCGCGCCCGGATCGACGCGCTGCTCGCCGAGGGGCGCTGGCCGATCCTGGTCGGCGGCTCCGGGCTCTACATCCGCGGCGCCGTGGACAACCTGGAGTTCCCCGGCACCGACCCCGAGGTCCGCGCCAGGCTGGAGGAGGAGCTCACCCTGCGCGGCTCCGGCGCGCTGCACGCCCGCCTCGCCGCCGCCGACCCCGAGGCCGCGCAGGCGATCCTGCCCAGCAACGGACGCCGTATCGTCCGCGCCCTCGAGGTGATCGAGATCACCGGCAGGCCCTTCACGGCCAACCTGCCGGGCCATGACTCCGTCTACGACACCGTCCAGATCGGCGTCGACGTGGCCCGCCCCGAACTCGACGAGCGCATCGCCCGCCGCGTCGACCGCATGTGGGACGCGGGGCTCGTGGACGAGGTGCGCGCGCTGGAGGCGCGGGGCCTGCGCCAGGGCCGTACGGCGTCGCGCGCACTCGGCTACCAGCAGGTCCTGGCGGCGCTGGCCGGCGAGTGCACGATGGACGAGGCGCGCGCCGAGACCGTGCGAGCCACCAAGCGCTTCGCGCGCCGTCAGGATTCATGGTTCAGGCGCGACCCGCGGGTGCACTGGTTGAGTGGGGCCGCCGCGGACCGCACGGAACTTCCGCGGCTCGCACTGACGTTGCTCGAACGACCGGTCACAGCCTGATCACGTCATGGCATCGGGACGCGCAGGCCGTCCTCCGGGCCCCCGGCAGCGTGCCATCATCGAGCTTCGATCGACCAAGTGGAGTCCGAACTGGGAGGGCGCGTGGCGATGGAGGCCGGCCCTCGTGACACCGCACAAGGCACCGAGCACCTGACCACCGAACGGGTGGAACCGGAGCCGGAGGACGTGCGTCTGAGCCCCGACGGGCCGGACGACGCCGGGAGCGGTGTGGACGACACTCTGGACGGCGTGACCGAGGACGGTCCCGAGCCCGACGAGATGTTCGCCAGCGGCCCCGAGGTCGAGGTCGAACTGCGCCCGCAGCGCCGCCTGCGGATCTGGCAGCTCGCCCCCATCGTGGCCCTGGCCGCCACCGGCTCCCTGATGTTCGCGTTCCCCCTCGCCTTCGACTTCGGCGACAGCGGGGCCGTGATCGCCATGCTGGGGCTGCTGATCTGCTTCTGCGCGGCCGGGTGGGGCATGACGGCCGCCCGCCGCGTGGGCCACACCTGGCCCGGACTCCCTCCGCGCGGCTCGGGCCGCCGACCCGACTGGCGCGTCGTCCTCGCCTACGTCGTCCTGGTGGCCGCCGTGGTGGTCCTGGCGGTCCTGCGCGTCGCCAGGCTGCGCTGAGCCCCGTCCCGCGTGCCGTGTCGTACCCACCCCGTACGATCGAGGAATGAGCACGCGGATCGCCTTCCTCAAGGGGCACGGCACCGAGAACGACTTCGTGATCGTCCCGGACCCCGAGAACGCCCTGGACCTCCCCCCGGCCGCCGTCGCCGCCCTGTGCGACCGCCGTGCGGGCATCGGCGGGGACGGGCTGCTGCACGTCGTGCGCTCCGCCGCCCATCCCGAGGCGAAGGACATGGCGGCCGAGGCGGAGTGGTTCATGGACTACCGCAACGGCGACGGCTCCGTCGCCGAGATGTGCGGCAACGGCGTCCGCGTCTTCGCCCGCTACCTCCAGCACGCGGGCCTCGTCCCCGAGGGCGACCTCGCGATCGCCACGCGCGGGGGAGTGAAGAGCGTGCACATCGCCGAGGACGGCGACGTCACCGTCGGCATGGGCAGGGCGCGCCTGCCCGAGGGAGACGTCACCGTGAGCGTCGGCGAGCGCAGCTGGCCCGCACGCAACGTGAACATGGGCAACCCGCACGCCGTGGCCTTCGTCGACGACCTCGCGCACGCGGGCGACCTGTTCTCCCCGCCGCCCTTCAGCCCCGCCTCCGCGTACCCGGACGGCGTGAACGTCGAGTTCGTCGTCGACCGCGGCCCGCGGCACGTCGCGCTGCGCGTGCACGAGCGGGGCTCCGGCGAGACCCGGTCGTGCGGCACGGGCGCGTGCGCCGTCGCCGTGGCGGCCGCGCGCAGGGACGGCGCCGACCCGACCGCGACCGGATCCCCCGTCACCTACACCGTGGACGTCCCCGGCGGACGCCTCGTGATCACCGAGCAGCCGGACGGCGAGATCGAGATGACCGGACCCGCGGTCATCGTCGCCGAAGGCGAGATCGAACCCGAATGGCTGGAAAGCGCCGCCCGTTGAGCCGGCCGCCGGCTTGGCATCGCAGGCGGCGGAGCCCGCCCGGGTGCGGGACCGCCGCCCGGGACGCTGTCGCGAGTTGGAAAGCACGACAGGCTCAAAGTCGGCTGGCGTAAAAGGTAAACCTCGAAATCGTCGCTCGAATGGGTGATCCGTTTCACGCTCGGCGAGAGGCGGCCAGTTGGGCGTGATGGGCTCGGTAGCATCAAGCACCGGCCCGGACGGGGGAGACGCCAGCCCCCTGAGCCGTGTCCGCCCTGGGGCACTCCGTCCGCCGGTCCACGCAGCCGGAGGTGCCCATGAGTGCGGAGGCCACGAACCCCGCGACCCCAGGCCCGGTAGCGCCTGCCTCTACCCGCAGGCGCAGCCGCCCCCGGATCGACCTGCGCCGCCTGGGCCGGGCCGCGCTGCTCGGTCCCACCTCCCGCGGCCGCCTCCCCGACGCCATCAGCCATGTCGTGGAGGCGCACCGCGCCCACCACCCCGACGCCGACCTCGAACCGCTGCGCCGCGCCTACGTCCTGGCCGAGTCCTCCCACCGCGGCCAGATGCGCAAGAGCGGCGAGCCGTACATCACGCACCCGCTCGCCGTGACGCTGATCCTCGCCGAACTCGGCGCGGAGACCACCACCTTGACGGCCTCGCTGCTCCACGACACCGTCGAGGACACCGATGTGACGCTCGATCAGGTCGGCGAGCAGTTCGGCGAGGAGGTCCGCTTCCTGGTCGACGGCGTCACCAAGCTGGAGAAGGTCGACTACGGCGCCGCCGCCGAGCCCGAGACCTTCCGCAAGATGCTCGTCGCCACCGGCAACGACGTCCGCGTGATGTCGATCAAACTCGCCGACCGCCTGCACAACATGCGCACCCTCGGCGTGATGCGCCCCGAGAAACAGGCCCGCATCGCCAAGGTCACCCACGAGGTCCTCATCCCGCTCGCCGAACGCCTCGGCGTGCAGGCCCTCAAGACCGAGCTGGAGGACCTGGTCTTCGCGATCCTGCACCCCGAGGAGTACGCGCACACCAGGGAGTTGATCGCCGACAACGCCGCCCGCGAGGACGACCCCCTCACCGAGTTCGCCGAGGCCATGCGCACGGTCCTGCGCGACGCCGGCATCCAGGCCGAAGTCCTCATCCGGCCACGGCACTTCCTCTCCGTCCACCGCGTGTCCCGCAAGCGCGGGCGCATGCGCGGCTGCGACTTCGGCCGGCTGCTCGTCCTCGTCAACGAGGACGCCGACTGCTACGCGGTCCTCGGCGAACTCCACACCTGCATGACGCCGGTCGTCTCGGAGTTCAAGGACTTCATCGCCGTCCCCAAGTTCAACCTGTACCAGTCGCTGCACACGGCGGTCGCCCGCGCGGACGGCCAGGTGGCCGAAGTCCTCATCCGCACCCACCAGATGCACAAGGTCGCCGAGGCCGGAGTGGTCGCGCTCGGCAACCCCTACGCCCAGCCCACCGAGGACCAGGGCGGCGAGGCAGGACGGACGGAGCGGGGCGCGGCCGAGGGATCCCGGGCAGAGGGGGGCCCGGTCGGCGACGGCGAGCGCGTCGACCCCACGCGCCCGGGCTGGCTCTCCCGGCTCCTCGACTGGCAGGAGGGCGCGCCCGACCCCGACACCTTCTGGTCCACCCTGCGCGAGGACCTCGCCCAGGACCGGGAGATCACCGTCTTCCGTCCCGACGGCGGCACCCTCGGCCTGCCGGAGGGAGCCACCTGCGTGGACGCTGCCTACGCGCAGTACGGCGACGACGCCCACGCCTGCATGGGAGCGCGCGTCAACGGCCGGCTGGCGACCCTGAGCACCGTCCTGCGCGACGGTGACACCGTCCAGCTCCTGATGGGCCAGGACCCGGCCTCGGAGCCCTCCAGTCAGTGGCTGGAGCACGCCCAGACCCCGGCCGCCCGCATCGCCATCCAGCGGTGGCTGGCGGCGCACCCCGGGACGGGCACCGCGTCCGGGGAGCCCGCCGACGGGCCCGCGCCCGGCGGGGCCGACGGGACGGACGGCGAGGGCGGCGGCACCGGGCGTCCCGCGACCGAACGGCCGGCGGGCGTGCGTGCGGCTTCCGGGGAGCCCGGGGCGCGGCCCGACACCGCGATCACCGTCGTGGACCGCCCGGACGCCGGCGTCCGGCTCGCCGGCTGCTGCACGCCCGTACCGTCCGACGAGGTGACCGGCTTCGCCGTGCGCGGGGGAGTGGTCACCGTGCACCGCGCCGAGTGCGCCGCCGTGGCCCGGCTGGCGAAGGCGGGGCGCACCGAGGTCGACGTGCGCTGGGGCGACACCACCGAGTGCCGTGTCACCCTGGTCGCCGAATCGTTCGGCCGCCCGCATCTGCTCGCCGACCTCACCGAGGCGATCGCCGTGGAAGGCGCGGAGATCGTCTCCGCGACCGTCGAACCCCCCAGCCAGCAGCGCGTACGCCACACCTACACTCTGCAACTGCCCGACGCGGCGAACCTGCCGACCCTGATGCGCGCCATGCGCGACGTCGCCGGCGTGTACGACGTGAGCCGCACCCCGCACCACGCGCCGGCGCCCTGAGGCGGACACGCGCCGAGGGGTGTGTGGTGGCGGGCGTCCGCTGTGACGCTTCGCCGGGGGTGTGTGGTGGCGGGCGTCCGCGGTTCCTGGGGGCGCGAGGTGGCGGGCGTCCGCCGTGAGGCCTCCCTGGGGGCGCGAGGTGGCGGGCGTCCGCCTCGGTGGCCCCCATCGCACCCGGACAACCCGTTCGGGTGGGCCGGTCGCGCGCCGTCGCCGAGGCGCACGCGCGCGCTGATAGCGGTGGGGCATGCTGCTCACCCCTCGCGCCCACACCGGCCTCCCCGCGTCACCGGGCCCGCGCCCTGCCGCCTCCCGGCGTCGCAGGCTCAAGCCCGCCCTCCTCGCCTCGGCGGTCGCCGTGTGCCTCGTCGCCGCGAGCGCCCCGGCGACCCCGCTCGGCGTCGGCGACCGCCTCTTCCCCCACCTGGGCAACCCCGGCTATGACGTGGCCTCGTACGACCTGTCGTTCACCTACTCCGGCAGCAACAGCGAGCCGCTCCAGGCGGTCACCGTCATCGACGGCTGGACCACCGACGCACTGGAGAGGATCAACCTCGACTTCGCCCACGGCGAGGTCTCCTCCGTCGAGGTCGACGGCAAACCCGCCGCCTTCGCGAGCGCCGGCGAGGACCTGGTGATCACCCCGCAGAACCCGCTGCCCCGGGGCGACTGGATGCGCGTCACCGTGCGGCACACCAGCGACCCGGTGAGCACCGGCCGGGACGGCGGCTGGCTGCGCACCTCCGACGGCCTCGCGATGGCCAACCAGGCCGACGCCGCCCACCTGGTGTTCCCGTCCAACGACCACCCCTCCGACAAGGCGCTGTTCACCATCCGGGTCACCGCGCCCGACGGTTACACGGCCGTCGCCAACGGCGTGCCGACCGGCGTGCGCAGGGCCGCGGGCGCGACCACATGGACGTACCGCACACTGCACCCCATGGCCACCGAACTGGCCCAGGTCTCCATCGGCCGTTCCGCCGTCGTGCACCGCGAGGGACCGCACGCGCTGCCGCTCCGCGACGTCGTCCCCGCCGGGGACCGCGACCTCCTCGAACCCTGGCTCGCCAAGACCCCCGAGCAGATCACGTGGATGGAGAACAGGGTCGGCCCCTACCCCTTCGAGACGTACGGCCTGCTCATGGCGGAGGCCAGCACCGGCTTCGAACTGGAGACGCAGACCCTCTCCCTCTTCGAGAAGGACCTGTTCACCGAACCGGCCTACCCCCAGTGGTACATCGAGTCGATCATGGTGCACGAGCTGGCCCACCAGTGGTTCGGCAACAGCGTCAGCCCCCGCACCTGGTCCGACCTGTGGCTCAACGAAGGCCACGCCACCTGGTACGAGGCGCTGTACGCGCAGGAGAAGGCCGGCCGCACGCTTGAGGCGCGTATGAAGGCGGCCTACGGCGCCTCCGACGGCTGGCGCGCCGCCGGCGGCCCGCCCGGAGCCCCCAAGCCGCCCGAGCCCGGCAAGAAGATCGGCATCTTCCGCCCGAACGTCTACGACGGCGCGGCCCTCGTGCTCTACGCCCTCCGCCAGGAGATCGGCGAGAAGGCGTTCGAGCAGGTGGAACGGACCTGGGTGCAGGAGCACCGCGACGCCACCGCGAGCACGGCCGACTTCCGGAGTCTCGCCGAACGGATCTCCGGACGCGACCTCGGCGCCTTCTTCAAGGACTGGCTGTACGCCGAGAAGACCCCGCCCATGCCCGGCCACCCCGACTGGAAGCCCGCGCCGCCCGCCGCCTGAACCCCGGAATAAGGCGATGACGAGACGGGCCGTACCGTGCGAACATCGTCAGGTCGGCGCGGCACGGGACACGGGAATCTCCCGGGGTACTCGTGCGTTGTCCACAGTGCCCGCCGTACAGACGGCCACAACGGCATCCCCAACGACGTAAGGACCCAATGACCTCCTCTTCATCCCCTTCCCAGGACACCAAGCGCTTCGCGCACAGCCACCCCGAGGGTCTTCGGGCCGATGCCCTGATGGAAGAGGACGTCGCCTGGAGCCACGAGATCGACGGAGAGCGGGACGGCGACCAGTTCGACCGCTCCGAGCGGGCGGCGCTGCGCCGCGTCGCGGGCCTCTCCACCGAACTCGAGGACGTCACCGAGGTCGAGTACCGTCAGCTCCGCCTGGAGCGGGTCGTGCTCGTCGGCGTCTGGACCTCGGGGACCGCGGAGGACGCGGACAACTCCCTCGCGGAGCTCGCCGCCCTCGCGGAGACCGCGGGCGCGCTCGTGCTCGACGGCGTGATCCAGCGCCGCGACAAGCCCGACGCGGCCACCTACATCGGCTCCGGCAAGGCCGACGAGCTGCGCGACATCGTGCTCGAGACCGGCGCCGACACCGTCATCTGCGACGGTGAGCTCAGCCCGGGCCAGCTGATCCACCTCGAAGACGTCGTCAAGGTCAAGGTCATCGACCGTACGGCCCTGATCCTCGACATCTTCGCCCAGCACGCCAAGTCCCGAGAGGGCAAGGCGCAGGTGGCGCTCGCGCAGATGCAGTACATGCTGCCGAGGCTGCGAGGCTGGGGTCAGTCGCTGTCCCGTCAGATGGGCGGCGGCAAGGGCGGCGGCCTCGCCACCCGTGGCCCCGGTGAGACCAAGATCGAGACGGACCGGCGCCGGATCCGCGAGAAGATGGCGAAGATGCGCCGGGAGATCGCGGAGATGAAGACCGGCCGCGAGATCAAGCGCCAGGAGCGCAAGCGGCACAGGGTGCCGTCGGTCGCCATCGCCGGCTACACCAACGCCGGCAAGTCGTCGCTGCTCAACCGCCTCACCGGCGCGGGCGTCCTGGTGGAGAACGCCCTGTTCGCCACCCTCGACCCGACCGTGCGCCGGGCCGAGACCCCGAGCGGCCGCCTCTACACGCTGGCCGACACCGTCGGCTTCGTCCGGCACCTGCCGCACCACCTGGTCGAGGCGTTCCGCTCCACCATGGAGGAGGTCGGCGAGTCCGACCTGATCCTGCACGTGGTGGACGGCTCGCACCCCAACCCGGAGGAGCAGCTCGCCGCCGTGCGTGAGGTGATCCGGGACGTCGGCGCCATCGACGTGCCCGAGGTCGTCGTGATCAACAAGGCGGACGCGGCCGACCCGCTGACGCTCCAGCGGCTGATGCGGATCGAGAAGCGTTCCATCGCCGTCTCGGCCCGTACCGGCAAGGGCATCGACGAACTGCTCGCCCTCATCGACGGCCTGCTGCCCCGGCCGTCGGTCGAGATCGAGGCGCTCGTGCCGTACACCCACGGCAAGCTGGTCGCCCGTGCCCACACCGAAGGCGAGGTGATCTCCGCGGAGCACACGGCGGAGGGCACCCTGCTGAAGGCACGGGTGCACGAGGAACTCGCGGCGGACCTCACGCCGTACGCCCCCGCCCAGCTCGCCTGACGTCTCCCCGCACAAGGGCCCGCCTCCTGCTCCCCGCAGGGGCGGGCCCTCGTCGTGGCTACCGTGCTGCGATCACTGACCGGCGAACTTCTTGCTCACCGAGTCGTACACGCCCTTGGCCACCCCGCCGAGCCGCGGCCCCGCGAGCCAGCCCGCCTTCACCGGGCCGATCGACGTGTTGGACACCAGCGCCGGCTCGCCCTCCGAGCCGGTCGCCACCCATCCGCCGCCGGAGGCGCCCCCGGTCATCGTGCAGCCGATGCGGTACATCGTGGGATCCGTGGTGTTGAGCGACAGCCGCCCCGGCTTGTCCTCGCACCGGTACAGCCGCTGCCCGTCGTAGGGCGCGGCCGCCGGGTAGCCGGTGGCGGTGATGCTCCGCACCTTCGGCACCGCCGGCGCCGCGAAGTCCACCGGCAGCGCCGAACCGACCGTCTCCTCCAGCGACTTGCCCGAGTCGCCCTCCTCGGGCGTCACATGGATCACCGCGAAGTCGTACGAGGCGCCGTCACCGCCCGTCGGCCCGCCCTGCGCGATCCACTGGTCCGAGGTCTGCGCCCAGTCCGCCCACCAGACCCCGTAGGGCGCGATCTGCTTCTTGGAGGCCGTCTCCAACTGCTTCGCCGACATGCCCGCGTCGTTGTACGAGGGCACGAACGCGAGGTTGCGGTACCAGCCGCCCTTCTTGCCGGCGTGCACACAGTGCCCCGCCGTCCACACCAGGTTGGACTTCCCCGGGTGGGCCGGGTCCTCCACGACCGTCGCCGAGCAGACGCTCGTGCCTTCGGGGGAGTCGAAGAGGAGCTTGCCCGCCTCGGGCGCGTTCGCGTGGTACGTGGTCGGCACGGCCGCCGCCTCCACCGCCGCCGGCGTCGGGTCGGTCACGCCCTGGTCGCCCGAGAGGTCGCTGTCGTCGACGGCCCGGTCCGGCTCCTCGGCCCTGCGCATCCGGTCCGGGTCCCACAGACCCTTGATGATCGGGTTGACGTAGTCCTTGGCCTCGCGCAGCCAGTCGTCCCGGTTCCAGTCCTTCCAGGCGCCGTTGCGCCACTTGTCGAGATCGATCCCGTGCTCCTTGAGCCGGTCCTTGATGTCGTCCGGGATCGTGATCTTCCCGTCGTCTGCGGCCGAGGCGGACGCCGACGCGCTCGCGCGGCCTCCCGCGTCGGCCTCACCCGAGTCGCAGGCGGTCGCGGTGAGCGCGAGCGCCGAGACGAGGGCCACGGCGCCCAGCATGGGGGAGGTTCTGCGGCGGGCGTTCCTCCCCCGTCGAATCCCGGACGACGGTCGTATGGATCGCATGGTCTGACTCCCCCTGTTGTCAACGAACTTGGAGCGGTGGCCGTCCCCGCCTCGAGAACTCCCGGCATCTCACCCAGGGTTCACGCGGCCTTCCGGCCTTGTGGAACGGCCTCACACGATATGCGCTCGCCGTGGGGGACTTCCGACGGGACGGCAACGGTTCCGTCACGGCACGGATCTTGAAGCAACCCGTAACCCGTCGCACCGTCCGGGGTTGGTAGCCACGGGGGGTCAACTGCCCTCGGTGTGACGGGATGCGGGGAGCGGGAGGACGGAGAGCCGTGGCCGTGACCGAGCCTGCGCCTGAGGGGCAGGCACCCGGAGGTCGTTCCACCGGCGCGGGCGGTGCTCCCGAGGACGCCGGCCTGGGCGGCGAGGCTCTCGCCGGCTTGCGCGGGCGTCCCGCCAGCGAGGGCGTGCTTCGACGGCAGCCCCCACGCGAGTCGGCGGCGCGCACCTACGCACGCGCCCTGCCGATCGTGCCGGTGCGGGCCCGCGGACTGACCATCGAGGGCGCGGACGGCCGCCGCTACCTCGACTGCCTCTCCGGCGGCACTCTCGCACTCGGACACAACCACCCCGTCGTGCTGCAGGCCATCCGCAACGTCCTCGACTCCGGCGCACCCCTGCACGCGCCCGACCTCGCCACCCCCGTCAGGGACGCCTTCGTCACCGAACTGCTCCACACCCTGCCGCCCGGCCTCGCCGACCACGCCCGGGTGCGGTTCTGCGGGCCGACCGGCGCGGACGCCGTCGACGCCGCCCTCGGACTCGTCCGCACCGCCACCGGCCGAAGCCGCATCCTGAGGTTCACGGACACCTGCCCCGAGCTGAGCGCGGGCTCCCTCGATGCCGACGTCGGCCCCGGTGCAGGTGCCGATGCTCACGCCGAAGTCGGCGCCGGCGTAGGGGTGTCCCGGCCGCCCCGTCCGCAGGACGATCGCTGTCCCTTCCGCATCGGCGACGAACGCGGCCTGGAACTCGCCGCCCGCTGGGCCGAGTCCGCCCTCGACGACTCCGGGCCGGGTCGGCAACCCCCGGCCGGGGTGATCCTCGAAGCCGTCCAGGGTGACGCCGGGGTCGTTCCCGCGCCGGACGCCTGGCTGCGGCGCATACGGCAGATCACGGCCGACCGCGCCGTCCCCCTCATCGCCGACGAGGTCCAGACGGGCGTCGGGCGGACCGGTGCCTTCTGGGCGGTGGAACACAGCGGGATCGTCCCCGACGTGATGGTCCTCTCCCAGGCCATCGGCGGCAGCCTGCCCCTGTCGGTCATCGTCCACCGTGAGGGCCTCGACGTCTGGGAACCCGGCGCCCACGCGAGCACCTTCCGTGGCAACCAACTCGCCATGGCCGCCGGCACGGCCACCCTCGCCTACGTCCGCACCCACGGCCTCGCGGACCGCGCGGCCGTCCTGGGCGCCCGCATGCTGGACCAACTGCACGCGCTCGCCCGGCGCTTCCCTTGCGTGGGCGAGGTGCGCGGCCGAGGGCTCATGATCGGCGTCGAGATGGCGGCTCCACCACCGAGGCCCCTGGCCGAATCCGCCGGCCGTCCTCACGCCACCGCCTCCGAACTGGCCGCCGCCGTCCAGCACGAGTGCCTCGAACGCGGACTGATCCTCGACCGCTGCCCAGGCCACTCCGGCGTCGTCCGTCTGCTCCCGCCCCTGACGATCACCGACGAGCAGGCGGACGCCCTGCTCGACCGGCTCGCGGACGCTCTGGAGGCAGTCGCCCGCGCGCTTCCCTAGGCACGCCCCGGGCGGCCCCCACCGACTCGCCTGAACCATCGGCCTCACCCCCCACCCGACGAGGAGCGACCTTGCACACGCCCCCACAGCACGCCATTTCGCCGGCGCTGACATCCACCAGTCCCGCCACAC
The DNA here is from genome assembly GCF_042889585.1 of Streptomyces sp. NPDC002566. Lineage (NCBI taxonomy): Bacteria > Bacillati > Actinomycetota > Actinomycetes > Kitasatosporales > Streptomycetaceae > Streptomyces > Streptomyces sp. NPDC002566. The sequence goes on from NZ_JBIARD010000001.1 coordinate 62,877, forward strand.
AGACGTCCACCTCCTTCGCTCCGTCACCCTCGTCCGAATCCGTCCGCATCCCTCACCAGCAGGGACTCGTCCCGCGCCAGCAGGGATTCGCCGCCCTGCACGAACCGTCGCCCCAGGCCGCCGCCGACCTCCTCGACCATCCCGACCCGCACACCGCGGCCCAGGCGGCTGCCGTCGAGAACCTGCTGCGCTGCTGGGTCCGAGAGAAGGGCCTGTCCGCCCCCGTCGACGGCGTGCTGCGTGTTCCACTGCCCGCCTCCGGCACCGCGCTGCTCGTCCCCGTCCGCTACTGGTCACCCACCGGTTGGCACCGCTTCGGCCTCCCTCACCTGGCCGCCGCTCCGGAATCGGCCCCGCCCGTCGACGCGGTCACCCTCGCCGCCCTGCTGACTCGCGAGGCCCCGACGGCGGGCGCGCCCCGCGACGCCGTCGACCTCGTCGCCCGTGTCGCTGACTCCCTACGCCGCACCGAGGCGTTCGTCACCGTGCGCCGGGAACGCCCCGCCAACACGCCCCACTTGTTCCTGTCCGCCGAGCAGGCGCTGCTGCTCGGACACCCCCTGCACCCGACACCCAAGAGCCGAGAAGGCCTCTCCGACGCCGAAGCGCTCCTGTACTCACCCGAATCGCACGGCTCCTTCGCCCTGCACTGGTTCGCCGTCGCCCCTTCCGTCCTCGCCACCGACTCCGCCTGGACCGAGCGCGGCCGTCCCGTCAGCGCTGACCGGCTGACCCTCCGGCTCGCCGGCGCCGGGCTCGCGCTGCCCGCCGGCCATACCGCCCTGCCGCTGCACCCCTGGCAGGCGCGCGAGGTCCGTCACCGGCCTGAGGTCGCCGCCCTGCTCGACGCCGGGCTCCTCCGTGACCTCGGCGCCCACGGCTCGTCCTGGCACCCCACCTCCTCCGTACGCACCGTCCACCGCTCCGACGCCCCGGCCATGCTCAAACTGTCGCTGGGGCTGCGCATCACCAACTCCCTTCGTCACAACCTCCGCAAGGAACTCCACCGCGGTGTCGAGGTGCACCGGCTCCTGCGTGCCGGCCTCGGCCCGCAGTGGCAGGCGGCCCATCCGGGCTTCGACATCGTCCGCGACCCGGCCTGGATCGCCGTGGACGGGCCGGACGGTCTCCCGGTGACCGGACTCGACGCGGTGATCCGGCACAACCCGTTCAGCCCCGGCGACGACGTCTCCTGCGTCGCCGGTCTCGTCGCCCATCGGTCGCATGTCGGACAGGGCACCGACCGGGAGCGCGACCTCCCTCCTTCCCGACTCGCCGAACTCATCGCACGTCTCACGGGCAGGACCGCTCGTCCGCGCTCAGCCGTCGCCGTCGAATGGTTCCTGAGGTACCTGGAACACGTCGTCCGCCCCGTGCTCTGGCTGGACGGGGAGGCGGGCATCGCCCTGGAGGCGCACCAGCAGAACACGCTGGTTCTGCTCGACCCGGACGGCTGGCCGAGAGGCGGCCGGTACCGCGACAACCAGGGCTACTACTTCCGCGCGTCCCACCGCGCGGAACTGGAGTCCCGGCTGCCGGGCATCGGCGCGGCGAGCGACACCTTCGTCTCCGACGAGGTCACCGACGAGCGCTTCGCCTACTACCTCGCGATCAACAACGTGTTCGGTCTCATCGGCGCGTTCGGCTCCCCGCGGCTCGCCGACGAACGCCTGCTGCTCGCCGCCTTCCGCCGCTTCCTCACCGGCGCGGCGTGCGGCCCCGGCCGACTGCGCAGCTCGCTGCCCGGCCTTCTGCTCGACTCACCCGTCCTGCGCTGCAAGGCCAATTTGCTGACCCGGCTGCACGGTCTCGACGAGCTCGTCGGCCCGGTCGACACCCAGTCCGTGTACGTCACCATCGCCAACCCCCTGCACGTATGAACACACCCCTGTCGGACGCACCTGCCGACACCCGCTGACGAGAGGAGCCGCGCGATGTCCCGCCTCGACGTGTCGGACCCGCTCGACCGCATCGCCGACTGGGGGCCTGCCGTCACCCCCGCCGGTGACTTCCGCCTCGTCCCCGTACAACCCGAGCGCGACCTAACCCTCATCTCCGCGTGGATGAACGACCCCGCGGTTGCCGCGTTCTGGGAACTGGCCGGACCCGAGTCCGTGACCGCGGCCCACCTGCGCCGCCAGTCGGCCGGCCACGGGCACAGCGTTCCCTGTCTCGGCGTGCTGGACGGCACACCGATGAGTTATTGGGAGATCTACCGGGCAGACCTCGACCCTTTGTCCCGGCACTACCGCGCCCGGCCGCACGACACCGGCGTCCACCTCCTCATCGGGGGCGCCGCCGACCGCGGCCGGGGCCTCGGTGGCCGTCTGCTCAGGGCCGTCGTCGGCCTCGTGCTGGACAGGCGGCCCGCCTGCGCACGTGTCATCGCCGAACCGGACCTCCGCAACACCCCCTCCATCGCCGCCTTCCTCGACGCAGGCTTCCGCTTCTCCACCGAGATCGACCTCCCCGACAAACGGGCGGCCCTCATGATCAGAGACCGGCCGCCCTCCTACATCTGTGACGCTGAGTGATTGCGCCGTCACAGGTGGAACGGTCCGGTGCGCTGCCGGGTTCCCGGTGGCCCGATGTCCCGCCGTATTTTTTTTCGGGAGGCCCGAGCGAGCGTTTCGGGCCTTCCATCTCCCCTCGGCCCTCCCTCTCGACCCGTTCCCTCCCCTCCCCTCCCCTCCCCGCTCTTCTCTGTCTCCTTCCTCCTCCGTCCTCTCCGCCCCCTCGATCCGGGAAGCGCCCGACCTTGATTCCGTCCCCGTCCGCACCTCCGTCCACCTGCACGACCACACGTTTGTCAGTGCCGCGCCGTAGGGTGGTCGCGCTATGACGAAGCCCTCACTCCCCGAACTCCTGCATGCCGCCGTCGCCGCCGTCGGCGGCACGGAGCGCCCCGGCCAGGTGACCATGGCCGAAGCCGTCGCGGAGGCGATCGACGACGGCACCCACCTGCTGGTGCAAGCCGGCACCGGCACCGGCAAGTCCCTGGGGTACCTCGTGCCCGCGCTCGCGCACGGGGAGCGTGTCGTCGTGGCGACCGCGACTCTGGCCCTGCAGCGCCAGCTCGTGGAGCGGGACCTGCCGCGCACGGTCGACGCGCTGCATCCGCTGCTGCGCCGCCGGCCGGAGTTCGCGATGCTCAAGGGCCGCTCGAACTATCTGTGTCTGCACCGCCTGCACGAAGGCATGCCCCAGGACGAGGACGAGGGGCTCTTCGACCAGTTCGAGGCGGCCGCCCCCACCAGCAAGCTGGGCCAGGACCTGCTGCGGCTGCGCGACTGGGCGGACGAGACGGAGGACGGAGACCGCGACGACCTGACGCCGGGCGTCTCCGACCGCGCCTGGAGCCAGGTGTCGGTGTCCTCCCGGGAGTGCCTGGGCGCCTCGAAGTGCGCCTACGGCGCCGAGTGCTTCGCGGAGATGGCCCGTGAGCGGGCCAAGCTGTCCGAGGTCGTCGTCACCAACCACGCCCTGCTGGCGATCGACGCCATCGAGGGCGCCCCGGTCCTCCCGCAGCACGAGGTGCTGATCGTCGACGAGGCGCACGAGCTGGTCTCGCGGGTCACCGGAGTGGCCACCGGCGAGCTGACCCCGGGCCAGGTCAACCGTGCGGTGCGCCGGGCGGCGAAGCTGGCCGACGAGAAGGCCGCCGACCAGCTGCAGACGGCCGCCGAGGGCTTCGAGCGGCTGATGGAGCTGGCGCTGCCAGGCCGCCTGGAGGAGATTCCGGAGGATCTCGGCTACGCGCTCATGGCTCTGCGCGACGCCGCGCGCACCGTCATCTCCGCGATCGGCGCGACCCGTGACAAGTCCGTCCAGGACGAGGACGCGGTCCGCAAGCAGGCGCTCGCCTCCGTGGAGAGCGTGCACGACGTGGCGGAGCGCATCGTGAACGGCTCCGAGTACGACGTCGTCTGGTACGAGCGGCACGACCGCTTCGGGGCCTCTCTGCGCGTCGCCCCGATGTCCGTGTCGGGCCTTTTGAGGGAGAAGCTGTTCGCGGACCGCTCTGTCGTCCTGGCCTCCGCGACACTGAAGCTCGGCGGCGACTTCAACGGTGTGGGCGCCTCCCTGGGCCTGGCGCCGGAGGGCGCGGAAGGCGAGGACGTGCCGCCGTGGAAGGGCATCGACGTGGGCTCGCCCTTCGACTACCGCAAGCAGGGCATCCTGTACGTGGCCAAGCACCTGGCGCGCCCCGCGCGGGACGGTGACCGCGGGGACATGCTGGACGAGCTGACGGAGCTGATCCAGGCGGCCGGCGGGCGCACCCTCGGGCTGTTCTCCTCCATGCGGGCCGCTCAACTGGCGGCCGAGGAACTGCGCACGCGCATCCCCGAGTTCCCGATCCTGCTCCAGGGTGAGGAGACCCTCGGTGAGCTGATCAAGAACTTCGCGGCGGACCCGAGGACGTGTCTGTTCGGGACGCTGTCGCTCTGGCAGGGAGTCGACGTGCCGGGTCCCAGCTGTCAGCTGGTGGTGATGGACAAGATCCCGTTCCCGCGTCCGGACGACCCGTTGATGAGCGCTCGCCAGAAGGCGGTCGAGGACGCGGGGGGTAACGGCTTCATGGCCGTCGCGGCGACGCATGCCGCGCTGCTCATGGCTCAGGGCGCGGGGCGGCTGGTGCGCGCGTCGGGGGACCGTGGTGTGGTGGCCGTGCTGGACCAGCGGCTGGCGACGGCCCGCTACGGCAGCTATCTGAAGGCGTCCATGCCCGACTTCTGGTACACGACCGACCGCAACCAGGTTCGCAAGTCGCTCGCCGCGATCGACGCGGTGGCGAAGGAGGCGGGGGCCTGACGGCGTTCGACCTGCCTGAACGGGATGGGGCTGCCGACGGCGTGAGCTGACGGGATGGGCCCCGAACGGCACAGGGCCCCGGAATCGGCGCAGGGATTCCGGGGCCCAGTCAGGGAGGCGGATCGAGACGTCCGTCCGCCGCCGTCTCAGACGCGGCGCAGTACGGCCACCACCTTGCCGAGGATGGTCGCGTCGTCGCCGGGGATGGGCTCGTAGGACGCGTTGTGCGGGAGCAGCCACACATGGCCGTCCTCGCGCTTGAAACGCTTGACGGTCGCCTCGCCGTCGAGCATGGCGGCCACGATGTCACCGTTCTCCGCGACCGGCTGGCGGCGGACGGTGACCCAGTCGCCGTCGCAGATTGCGGCCTCGATCATGGAGTCGCCCACGACCTTCAGGACGAAGAGCTCACCGTCGCCGACGAGCTGCCGGGGCAGCGGGAAGACGTCCTCGACGGACTCCTCGGCGAGGATCGGGCCGCCGGCCGCGATCCGGCCGACCAGCGGGACGTAGGAAGCGGCGGGCTTGCCGGCGGTGTCGGTGGGCTGGACGGAGGCCGCCTGGTCCGAGCCGCGCACCTCGTACGCGCGCGGGCGGTGCGGGTCGCGGCGCAGGAAGCCCTTGCGCTCCAGAGCCATCAGCTGGTGTGCGACCGAGGACGTGCTGGACAGTCCGACCGCCTGGCCGATCTCCCGCATGGACGGCGGGTATCCGCGCCGCTGCACGGAATCCCTGATGACCTCGATCACCCGGCGCTGCCGGTCGGTGAGCCCCGAGCTGTCCGCCCGGATGCCTGGAGGTCGGCCCGGCAGGGAGCGCTTGTGCCCCTCGGGATTCGTGGCTTCGTTCATCGCGTGCACCGGATCGATTCGGCCCTGGGAGCGGTCCTGGGCAGTGATGGTGGCACTGTCTGCGGTGGTGGTCACGTCGGCCCCTCTCGGTTGTCTCCCTGCTGGACAACGGTAGTTGCTTTCGAAAGGTTGCGCCAAACACACGTTCGAGTGAAAAAGCGTGGACTGTCTGACTTGATCATGTGTCTGGGTGTATAGCTGACGTGCTTCCCGGCAGGTCTGAGCGAGCTCGCCGTTGTACTCTTCACCGCCGGGCCGACGGCATCTCCTCGGGGGTGTCGCTTCAGTCTGCCATCGGTCCTTTCGCGGGCCGGGGATCAGGCCTGGCTCTGCCCGAGAGTCCCACCTCTCCCCCTTGTGGCGCTCACGCTATCCCCGCAAGCGCGCCCGCGAAACGGGCGTGCACGCGTGCGCGTGCCTGTGCGTCGCCGGGTGCTGCGCGTGACGGCGAGGACGCGTGCGGTGAAACCGTGTGGCTGCGACACGCGCTACTGCCTGGTCGTATGGGCCAAGCCCCATATGTAGTGGTTGGATTGCGGCAGCAGCCCAAGTGTTGTGGTCCCCCGGGTCTTCGGATGGTCGCGGATCGCCTATGCTGGAGCTGCTTCGCGGGGCTCCTGAGGCCCGGCGAGGCTATTGAGTCTGCTGTGAGGAGGGTTGGAGTTCCATGCACTGCCCCTTCTGCAGGCACCCCGACAGCCGCGTCGTCGACAGTCGTACGACCGACGACGGCACGTCGATCCGCAGGCGCCGCCAGTGCCCTGACTGCTCCCGTCGTTTCACGACCGTGGAGACGTGTTCGCTCATGGTGGTCAAGCGGTCCGGAGTCACCGAGCCGTTCAGTCGTACCAAGGTCATCAACGGCGTCCGCAAGGCATGCCAGGGAAGGCCGGTCACCGAGGACGCGCTCGCCCAGCTCGGGCAGCGGGTCGAGGAGGCGGTGCGGGCCACCGGAAGCGCCGAGCTGACCACCCACGACGTGGGCCTGGCCATACTCGGTCCGCTGCAGGAACTCGATCTCGTCGCCTATCTGCGGTTCGCCTCGGTCTACCGGGCCTTCGACTCGCTCGAGGACTTCGAGACCGCGATCACGGAACTCAGGCAGACGGGGCGTCCCGCCGCGGACGACGACGACCGCGCGGACGACAAGGGCGCTGTCACGGGGAGCCGGGAAGACGACGCGGGACCCGGAGGGACCGTCCAGGTCCCCGAGCCCGCGCACGCCGCCGACTGACCGACGGGCCGGAACCGGGCGGACACCCCGGGCCGGCCGGGCGGCGGCGGACGAAGACGTGTCACGGGCGACAGGCGAGGGCGCCCGCGACATCACAGACACAACACCGCGCCACGGGAACATCGTGGCATTTCAGGGCGTTTTTGCCTGTACAGGGAGGCGGCATGACAGAGACGGCGAGCGGTCCGGCACGAGGTTCCCGAGCGAAGGGCGCCAAGGCCACCAAGGGGCTGCGTATCGAGCGCATCCACACCACGCCCGGCGTACACCCGTACGACGAGGTCGCGTGGGAGCGTCGGGACGTCGTCATGACCAACTGGCGCGACGGCTCGGTCAACTTCGAGCAGCGTGGCGTCGAGTTCCCCGACTTCTGGTCGGTGAACGCGGTCAACATCGTCACCAGCAAGTACTTCCGGGGCGCCGTCGGCACCCCGCAGCGCGAGGTCAGCCTCAAGCAGCTGATCGACCGGATCGTGAAGACGTACCGGAAGGCCGGCGAGGACTACAGCTACTTCGCCTCGCCTGCCGACGCCGAGATCTTCGAACACGAGCTGGCCTACGCCCTCCTGCACCAGATCTTCAGCTTCAACAGCCCCGTCTGGTTCAACGTCGGCACCCCGCAGCCCCAGCAGGTCTCCGCCTGCTTCATCCTGGCCGTCGACGACTCCATGGAGTCGATCCTCGACTGGTACAAGGAAGAGGGCATGATCTTCAAGGGCGGGTCCGGTGCCGGCCTGAACCTGTCCCGGATCCGTTCCTCCAAGGAACTGCTCTCCTCCGGCGGCAACGCCTCCGGCCCGGTCTCCTTCATGCGCGGCGCCGACGCCTCCGCCGGCACCATCAAGTCGGGCGGTGCCACCCGCCGCGCCGCCAAGATGGTCATCCTCGACGTCGACCACCCCGACATCGAGGACTTCATCCAGACCAAGGTGAAGGAAGAGGAGAAGATCCGCGCCCTGCGCGACGCGGGCTTCGACATGGACCTGGGCGGGGACGACATCACGTCCGTCCAGTACCAGAACGCCAACAACTCGGTCCGCGTGAACGACACGTTCATGAAGGCCGTCGAGCAGGGCGGCAAGTTCGGCCTGACGTCCCGCATGACCGGCGAGGTCATCGAGGAGGTCGACGCCAAGTCGCTCTTCCGCAAGATGGCCGACGCCGCCTGGGCATGCGCCGACCCCGGCATCCAGTACGACGACACGATCAATCACTGGCACACCTGCCCGGAGTCCGGCCGCATCAACGGCTCGAACCCCTGCAGCGAGTACATGCACCTGGACAACACGTCCTGCAACCTCGCCTCGCTGAACCTGATGAAGTTCCTCAAGGACGACGGCAAGGGCAACCAGTCCTTCGAGGCCGAGCGGTTCCAGAAGGTCGTCGAGCTCGTCATCACCGCGATGGACATCTCCATCTGCTTCGCGGACTTCCCCACCCAGAAGATCGGCGAGAACACCCGCGCGTACCGCCAGCTGGGCATCGGCTACGCCAACCTCGGCGCCCTGCTGATGGCGACCGGCCACGCCTACGACTCCGACGGCGGCCGCGCCCTCGCCGGCGCCATCACCTCCCTGATGACCGGCACGTCGTACCGGCGCTCCGCCGAACTCGCCTCGGTCGTCGGCCCCTACGACGGCTACGCCCGCAACGCCGACGCCCACAAGCGCGTCATGAAGCAGCACGCCGACGCCAACGGCACCGCCACCCGCATGGACGACCTCGACAGCCCGGTGTGGGCGGCCGCCACCGAGGCCTGGCAGGACGTGCTGCGCCTCGGCGAGAAGAACGGCTTCCGCAACTCCCAGGCGTCCGTGCTCGCCCCGACCGGCACCATCGGTCTGGCGATGTCCTGCGACACCACCGGCGTCGAGCCCGACCTCGCCCTGGTCAAGTTCAAGAAGCTGGTCGGCGGCGGCTCGATGCAGATCGTCAACGGCACCGTCCCGCAGGCCCTGCGCCGCCTGGGCTACCAGGAGGAGCAGATCGAGGCGATCGTCGCCCACATCGCCGACCACGGCAATGTGATCGACGCCCCGGGCCTCAAGCCGGAGCACTACGAGGTGTTCGACTGCGCCATGGGCGAGCGTGCCATCTCCCCGATGGGCCACGTGCGCATGATGGCCGCGATCCAGCCCTGGATCTCCGGCGCCATCTCCAAGACGGTCAACATGCCGGAGTCGGCGACCGTCGAGGAGGTCGAGGAGATCTACTTCGAGGCCTGGAAGCTCGGCGTCAAGGCGCTCGCGATCTACCGCGACAACTGCAAGGTCGGCCAGCCCCTCTCCGCGAAGACCAAGGAGAAGGAGAAGGCCGAGATCACGGAGAAGGCCGAGGACGCGATCCGCACCGCGGTCGAGAAGGTGGTCGAGTACCGCCCGGTCCGCAAGCGCCTCCCCAAGGGCCGTCCCGGCATCACCACCTCCTTCACGGTCGGTGGCGCCGAGGGCTACATGACCGCCAACTCCTACCCGGACGACGGTCTCGGCGAGGTCTTCCTGAAGATGTCCAAGCAGGGCTCGACTCTCGCGGGCATGATGGACGCCTTCTCCATCGCGGTCTCCGTCGGCCTCCAGTACGGCGTGCCGCTGGAGACGTACGTCTCGAAGTTCACCAACATGCGCTTCGAGCCGGCCGGTATGACGGACGACCCGGACGTGCGGATGGCCCAGTCGATCGTCGACTACATCTTCCGCCGCCTGGCGCTCGACTTCCTGCCCTTCGAGACGCGCTCCGCGCTCGGCATCCACTCCGCCGAGGAGCGTCAGCGTCACCTGGAGACCGGTTCGTACGAGCCGACCGAGGAGGACGTCGACGTCGAGGGTCTGGCCCAGTCGGCTCCGCGCCAGACGGACCTGAAGGCCGTGGCCACGCCCAAGGCCGAGTCCGAGGCGGCCAAGCCCGCCCCGACGCAGGCCCACACCAGCGCCGAGCTGGTGGAGATGCAGCTGGGCATCCAGGCCGACGCCCCGCTGTGCTTCTCCTGCGGCACGAAGATGCAGCGCGCCGGTTCCTGCTACATCTGCGAGGGCTGCGGCTCGACCAGCGGCTGCAGCTGATCCCGGGCACGCCGGCCAGGGGTGAGTGACCTGGCGGAGGGCGGTGGAGCCGATGTGCGGCTCCACCGCCCTCGCGTGGTTCAGGTGGCGCGGGCAGCCCCGGCGCGGGGGTGGCGCGGGCAGCCCCGGCGCGGGCTCAGGCGCGTCGCGTACGGCCCATGATGCGGCTGAAGTCCGCCGGGTCGTCCTCGTAGCCCTGGACTCCGGGGCGGAACGTCCAGCCGACGGGGGGCACGCGTACGAACTCCGCGATCGTCGCGGCCGTCGAACCGAGGACGCCGCCGAAGTCGTCCGTCGCCAGGTCCGTGTAACCCTCACGGATGCGCACGGCGGGGTTGATCACGCTGACGAAGGTGCGGTGCGCGGGGCGCTGCTGGATGACGACGCCGACCACCACGCGCACGTACCGTGCGTCGAGCCGGTCCAGCTCCAGCGTCATGACCTCGTCCCAGCCGAAGCCCTTGCCGTCCCTGCTGTCCCGGTTGAGGAAGATGGTGCCGTCGGGGGAGCGGCTGTCGAAGTGCACCACGTAGGCGGGCTCCGCCTCAGGGTCCTCGCTCAGGTAGGTCGCGGCGACGAGGTCCAGGTCGGTGGGTGGCTCCCCCGCCGGACTCGGGTCCCACTTCACCGCCGTCTCGACCTTGCCGATCGCCTTGTTGAGGCCGTTCACCGTCACTTCCCTCCCCGTCGCGGGTGTGCCGCCCTGAACTCCCTGATCACCAGGGCCGGTTGTCCATCCTGCCACGCGCGTGCGAGCGCCCGCACGGCCGCTTCACATCCGAACGTGACCGACGCCACGTCCTGGGGCCTTACCATGGCGCGGTGCTGGTCAAGTGGATTCGCTGCACCGTGGTGGACCGCCGCGGTTTCGAACGAGGGCAGCGGAAGTGGGCGGGGCTTCTGGGCGAGCCGGGGTTCCGCGGGCAGGGCGGCGGCTGGAGCAGGGCGCGGCCCTCGGTCGCGCACGTCTTCGCCTTCTGGGAGAGCCGCGCCTTCTACGACTCCTTCATGGCGCGTTCCCACGACCGGCTCGCGACGGCCCAGGCGGGCACCTTCAAGGACGCCCAGGTGCGGCTTTTCGACTACCGCTTCGACGTGAAGACGGGCTTCGAGCCCCGCTTCACCGACTCCGACCTGCTCCGGGTCGCTCTGTGCAGGGTGCGCGAGGAGCGTGCCGAGCACTTCACGCTGATGCAGGAGAAGGTGTGGAACCCGGCGATGGCCGGTTCGCCGGGCATGATCCGCGGGTTGTTCGCGGAAGCGCCGGGACACGAGTTCCTGGTGCTGTCGATGTGGCGCTCGGAGGCCGAGCACGGCAAGTACCGGACCGAACGCATCGAGCGACTCGCGCTGCGGGCCCAGACAGAGGCGGACATCTCCTCACTCACCGGCGACATCGTGCGGCTCGAACCGGCCTGGACGGTCTGATCCGCGGCCGCCTACCCGAGCGTTCCGCGATGTCACACGGTGCAGACTTCGTGTGACCTACGCTGTATGAAGGGCTTACAAGTGCTCGATCGGCCGCCATCCGATCTAGGGTTTTGGCATGGCACGACCACGGCGCATCGTCCTTGTCCGGCACGGGGAGTCAACGGGCAATGTTGATGACAGCGTGTACGAGCGTGAACCCGACCACGCTCTGGCCCTGACCGAACGGGGTGTGCGGCAGGCGGAGAAGACGGGCGAGACCCTGCGGGAACTGTTCGGCCGCGAGCGCGTCAGCGTGTACGTGTCGCCCTACAGACGCACGCACGAGACCCTCAAGGCTTTCCACCTCGACCCCGACCACATAAGGGTGCGTGAGGAGCCACGGCTGCGGGAGCAGGACTGGGGCAACTGGCAGGACCGCGACGACGTCCGTCTGCAGAAGGCCTATCGCGACGCCTACGGGCACTTCTTCTACCGGTTCGCGCAGGGGGAGAGCGGGGCCGACGTGTACGACCGGGTCGGCGGCTTCCTGGAGAGCCTGTTCCGCAGCTTCGAGGACCCCGACCACCCGCCGAACGTCCTGATCGTGACCCACGGCCTCGCCATGCGTCTGTTCTGCATGCGCTGGTTCCACTGGACCGTCGCCGAGTTCGAGTCACTGTCGAACCCCGGGAACGCCGAGATGCGGATGCTCGTTCTCGGAGACGACGGCAAATACACCCTGAACCGCCCGTTCGACCGCTGGCGAGACCCGGAGCCGTACGGGATCTCCGGATAGACGCTCCCAGGGGCCGCCCCCGGCCCCTGCTGACGGCTTTACTTGGCGCGAGGACGGTACCGGTGGCCACTCTGCTTGAGGATGTGGACGCGAGCGCGCGATGGGTCGCGCGAGCGCTCAAGAGTTCGGGCTACCGCGCCGACTTGTCGCCCGCCAGTCTGCGCGACGTCGAACAGTTCATGATCGACCACAGCGACGCGGGAACGGCGGTCGAGGGCGGGCTCCTCGCCACCGGCCTGGGATCTCGACTGTTCGCCCTGGGCTGCTATGTGGGTGAGACGGTGCGGCGCGCTCTCGGCGGCAGCTGGGAGGCGGACGACGGCGATCCGGAAGGCGAGATCAACGTCAAGATCCGGCTGCCTGAAGGGGCCGTCATATGGCCGGTGCAACGCTTGATGAAGCGATTCGCGAACGGTCCCGAGGACAGCGTCGTCGGGTACGGGGCGGCTCTCGGGCTCGACATGTCGCCGCAGTCGCGGACCCCCGCGAAGCGGCGCTTCGGATCTTGTTTCGGCTTGCGCTGACCTGGGCTGAGTGGGAGGGCCGGACCGGTGGAGTTGCGCTGGTGGTGGCGGATTCTTCGGTGACGATTTTGCGGTGACGAATTAGAGTGGCAGAGCGATGACCGTTGACTTCTTTTATGAGGGGCGCCTGGAGCGCGCTCTGGCCTCCCTGCGCGGGCTCGCGGTGGGGGACGCACTGGGCTCGCAGTTCTTCGTGCCGGTGAACTATCCGCTGCTCAAGCGCCGGGAACTGCCGCCCGGTCCCTGGCAGTGGACGGACGACACGGAGATGGCCTGTTCCGTGGTCGCCGTGCTGGCCGGCCACCACCGTATCGACCAGGACGCGCTGGCCCGCTCGTTCGCCGAGCACCACGACTTCGACCGCGGCTACGGCCCCGCCGTCAACCGACTCCTCCGGCTGGTCCGGGAGGGCGGCGACTGGCGTGAGCTGTCCGCCGCCCTCTTCAACGGACAGGGCTCCTGGGGCAACGGCGCCGCCATGCGGATCGCCCCGCTGGGCGCCTGGTACGCCGACGATCCCGAACAGGCCACCCATCAGGCGGAGATCTCCGCCTACCCCACGCACCAGCACCGGGAGGCCGTGGTCGGGGCCATGGCGGTCGCCGCGGCGGCCGCGCTGGTCGGCGCTCCGGGCGGCCCGCCTGCTCCCGAGGCCCTCCTCGACGGCGTCATCGCCCTCGTCCCCAAGAGCGCCGTCGGCGCCGGTCTGCGGCGGGCCCGCGACATGCTCGACTACGGCGACGCGAGCACCGTGGCGGCCGTTCTGGGCTGCGGCCGGCGCACGACGGCGCACGACACCGTGCCCTTCGCGCTGTGGTCCGCCGCCCGCGCTCTCGGCGACTACGAGAACGGGTTCTGGACGACGGCCCAGGTGGGCGGGGACGTGGACACGACCTGCGCCATCGTGGGCGGTGTGCTGGCGTCGGACAAGGCCGGGGCCCCTCCCGGCGCTTGGGTGGAGCAGGTGGAGCAACTGCCCGGATGGACGCCTCGGACCGGATAGGCGAAAACTCTCCGTGTTCAATGGGAACTCTGAGTGACCGGCGCCCGTTCTTCGAGTATCCGCTGTGTGCGCGGCGAGTGCCGCACCGGCGGTGGTGTCCGAGGCGGTGTGAAGTGATGCGGAGTGTCGGGGGATGGTCATGCGGTCGGTGCTGTTGTTGCGGGCGCTGTGGGGTGCGGTGGTGTTCGTTCTGTTCGGGGACTCCCGGTGGCGGCCGGTAAGGGGTCAGACCGTCGCGGAACGCGGGCGGTCGGCGGCGGGTCCGCCAACTCGCTCCGCCGTCGGGGCGATCGCCGCGGGGGAGGCCGGGCGACTGCCTCCCCGGCGTCCCTTCGGTGGGCGGACCGAGGGTGGTGGCCGGGGTGTGATCGGCTGGGCAACTGTGATGACCTGTAGGGGAGTTGGGGTGATTTGGGGAGGGCTCCCGCCGCCTTCCACCCGCGTGTGGGGAAACCGGGGTGTCGCGAGGGGATCCAGGCGGCGTACCCTAAGGTCGCCATGCCGTACGAACCACCCACTCACACCGTCGAGCGCTCCCTTCGCGCCACGACCGGGGCGAAGGTCATTGCCGGTGTCGACGAGGTGGGTCGCGGTGCCTGGGCCGGACCCGTCACCGTCTGCGCGGCGGTCACCGGACTGCGCCGGCCGCCCGTCGGCCTCACCGACTCCAAGCTCCTCTCCGTCAAGCGCCGCAACGAACTCGTCGTGGCCTTGGAGGAGTGGGTCACGTCCTACGCCCTGGGTCACGCCTCTCCGGAGGAGATAGACGACCTCGGGATGACGGCCGCGCTGCGGCTCGCCGCGGTGCGCGCACTGGACGCTCTGCCGATACGCCCCGACGCGGTGATCCTCGACGGGAAGCACGACTACCTCGGCACCCCGTGGAAGGTCCGCACCGTCATCAAGGGGGACCGGTCGTGCGTCGCGGTCGCGGCGGCATCGGTGATCGCCAAGGTTCGGCGCGACAAAATGATGGCCGAACTGGGCATCGACCATGCAGACTTCGGCTTTGCGGACAATGCCGGGTATCCGTCACCCGTGCACAAGGCCGCACTGGCGGAACGGGGACCCACCCCGCACCACCGTTTGTCGTGGGCGTATCTTGATGCGCTGCCCCAGTGGCGGCACCTCAAGAAGACCCGCAGCTGGGCGGACGGAAGCGTTCCGGAGATCGAGGGTCAGCTCGGCTTCGACTTCTGACGATTCCGCTCGCACTGATGTGCCACCTGCTGGCGCGAGCCGCACCAACGTTTGATAGACAACAGCCCATGCCTCTCATTCCCGAGGAGCCTCAGATTCACGAGAGTGCCCAGGGTCCCCGCGCCACTCCGGCCAGCGGCCGCACCGCGCCGACCCCTCGACCCGTACCTGGTCCCCGTCCCGCGGCTCCGTCGCGTCCGGGACGTCCTGGTCCCGTCCGGCCCACGCCGCCCGCGCAGCGCGCGCAGCGTGACGCCGCCAAGCCCGGGCCCTCGGCCCCGGCCGCCCACGCCGCTCCGCCGGCCGCCCCGGCGACTCCTCAGATCCAGCTCATCCCGGCCTCGGCCGAAGGTGCACTGGACGCCGCCGAGGAGGCCGTGGACCTGCTCCTGGACTCGGGGCGGGCCCCGGGTGAGGTGCTCGTGCTCACCACCGGCGAGCAGCACCCCTGGGCGGCCCACGAGCTGAGCTTCGGCGAGGCGTCCTACTGGGCGCAGCAGGACGCGGGAGACGACGTCTTCTACGCCGCTGCCGCCGCTGTGGACCGCGCCGCCGTGCGGCCCGTCGTCGTGGTCGCCGTCAACGGCGGTCCCGACACCGTGGCCGCCACCGCTCTGCCCCTCGCCCACAAGCGGGCCGGCACGCTGCTGATCGTCTGCGGTGACCCGCAGCAGATCAACGCCGTGCTGGGCGCGGGCGTCTGAGGCGAGCCGGTTGCGGCCACCCCGGGTGTGAACACCGGGGTGCGCAAGCGGGGCGGAGGAGGCGTCGCGGTCGCGGCTGCCTCCAAGGCGCAACCAAGCGCGACCGGTTGACGGGGGATCATGTTTCAGCCGGTGGACGGGGCGCGGCGTCCGGTCGCGGGCGACTCGGGCAGCCGCGTAGGTGACCAAGTGGTTCCGTCCGGTCCGCCGGGTCGGCGGTAGGTCGTGTGGGGTTGCCGTGAGCAGCGCCGTGCACAGTGCTGTGCGGCGGTGGGCACCGGGCGCGGGCAACGGGTTTGCGTTCCGCCGCGAGGCGATCGTGCTGAGCAAGCTGTCCCCTCTGCCCGGAAGGTGGCCGTGACAACGGTCGGCCTTCCGGGGACGGGGTGGCTGCTTCGTACGGGGGCGCGGCGCCCGTGTTGCGTCCGGATCGCGCCGGCGTCTGCGCTCAGCGGGCGGCGGCGCGGCGCAGAACCTCCGAGGCGGCCCCGCCTGTGCGGGGCAGCGGAGGCGGTGCCTCGGACAGGGCGAAGGGCTCCGGAGAGGAGTCCGCGTTGGGGCGGCGGCCGCCGCGGCCCTCGCCGAGGACCTGCCAGCCGTCCCGGGTCAGCGTGATGTACGAGCCGCAGCGCAGACCGTGCAGTGTGCAGGCGTCACGCAGGCCCCACATCCACGCGCCGTCCTCCTCCGTCCAGCGGGCGTCGCCGTCACGGCAGTAAAGCAGCACGGCGGTGCGGACCGGGGTGCGGCGGCGCAGGTCGTGCGGGATGACCCGGCGCAGCTGCGAAAGCAGCGCGTTGCGGAACATCCAGCCGTCGGCGGGAGCCTGGCGGCGGGTGAACGAGGCGCTGGCCAGCAACCGTTCGTCCGGATCGAGCACGGCCACGACCGCGGTGGCCGGCCGGGGCCGGTGCCGCGCGTGCAGCCCGCTGACGACCTCGCGCGGGTTGCGCAGCAGCGGAATCCCCGCCGCGGCCCACTCGGCAGGCTCGAGCAAGCGATTGGCGGAAGCGGCGGACGTGGAGGATGACGATGATGCCGCCGAGGACGGAGCGAATCCGAAGGTCACGAGCCTCCCTTCGGCTACGGCCCACACAGGGGGCGGGTCGGATTCGGGGGGAGCGCACACCGCAGCAGGGCCCTGCCGGACCACGGACGAACCGTGCGGGGAGCGGAACTCAATTCTTCCTGTCGAACTTGGATGCGGCAACGAGCAATTGGGGCCACCGACCGTTATGCGGCGGTGCGAGTCATATATCCCTACCCAATGAGATGCGCCGTGACGCGTGTGCCCGCCGTACACGCTCTGTTAACCCCCAGTGGGAGGTGAGTTTCCCCCGGTCCGGCCGCTGGAAGGTGGTGCGGGGGAGCCGTGAGAGCACCCGGCCGGTTGCGCACGGTAGTCGGGAGAAGTGGCCGATTGTCCGTGGCGTCGGGTTGCATGGGGGCATGGACGTTACGGAGCTGCGCGCCGAAGCCGATGCCATCCTCGCCGACCTCGTCGGCGCCTCCCCCGGGGAGGCGCGGTTGCGGGAGGACCAGTGGCAGGCGGTGGACGCACTGGTGCGGGAGCGGCGGCGCGCCCTGGTGGTGCAGCGCACCGGCTGGGGCAAGTCCGCGGTGTACTTCGTCGCCACAGCGCTGCTGCGCCGACGCGGTGGCGGACCGACCGTGATCGTCTCGCCGCTGCTGGCGCTGATGCGCAACCAGGTCGAGTCGGCGGCGCGGGCCGGCATCCGGGCGCGGACGATCAACTCGGCCAATCCGGAGGAGTGGGACGCCATCCACGAGGAGGTCGAGCGGGGCGAGACCGACGTGCTCCTGGTGAGTCCCGAGCGGCTGAACTCCGTGGACTTCCGCGATCACATGCTGCCCAAGCTCGCGGCGACGACCGGGCTGCTGGTCGTCGACGAGGCGCACTGCATCTCCGACTGGGGGCACGACTTCCGCCCGGACTACCGCCGGCTGCGCGCGATGCTCGCCGAGCTGGCCCCCGGGGTGCCGGTGCTGGCGACGACGGCGACGGCCAATGCGCGGGTCACGGCAGACGTGGCCGAGCAGTTGGGCACCGGCGCGGGCGAGGCCCTGGTGCTGCGCGGCCCGCTGGAGCGCGAGAGCCTGCGGCTCGGGGTGGTGCGCCTGCCGGACGCGGCGCACCGGCTGGCCTGGCTCGCCGAGCACCTGGACGAGCTGCCGGGCTCGGGAATCGTCTACGCGCTGACGGTGGCGGCGGCGGAGGAGGCCACCGCGTTCCTGCGGCAGCGCGGCTTCCGGGTGGCGTCGTACACGGGACGCACGGAGAACGCGGACCGGCTGCAGGCGGAGGCGGACCTGCTGGGGAACCGCGTGAAGGCGCTGGTGGCGACGTCGGCGCTCGGGATGGGCTTCGACAAGCCGGACCTGGGCTTCGTGGTGCACCTCGGCTCACCCTCCTCGCCGATCGCCTACTACCAGCAGGTGGGGCGTGCGGGGCGCGGTGTGGCCCACGCGGACGTGCTGCTGCTGCCCGGCAAGGAGGACGAGGCCATCTGGCGCTACTTCGCCGACACCGCCTTCCCGCCCGAGGCACAGGTCCGCCAGACCCTCTCGGCCCTCGCCGACGCGGGCCGGCCGCTGTCCGTGCCGGCCCTGGAGGCCCTGGTCGACCTGCGGCGCACCCGCCTGGAAACCATGCTCAAGGTCCTCGACGTGGACGGCGCGGTCACGAGGGTCAAGGGCGGATGGGTCTCCACCGGCGAGCCGTGGGTCTACGACACGGAGCGCTACGCCTGGGTCGCCGAACAGCGGGCGGCCGAGCGGCAGGCCATGCGGGACTACGTGAGCACGACCGGGTGCCGCATGGAGTTCCTGCGCCGGCAGTTGGACGACGAGGGCGCGGCCCCGTGCGGGCGGTGCGACACCTGCGCGGGTGCCTGGGCCGACGCCGCCGTGTCCGCCGACGCGCTCACGGGGGCGGTGAAGGAGCTGGACCGTCCGGGAGTGGAGGTCGAGCCGCGCCGGATGTGGCCCACGGGCATGCCCGCCCTGGGTGTCGACCTCAAGGGGCGCATCCCGGCGGGCGAGCAGTGTTCCACCGGGCGGGCCCTGGGCCGGCTCTCCGACATCGGCTGGGGCAACCGGCTGCGCCCGCTGCTGGCGGAGAACGCGCCGGACGGACCGGTCCCCGACGACGTCCTGCGGGCCGCGGTGGCGGTCCTCGCCGACTGGGCGCGCTCCCCGGGAGGATGGGCGTCGGGGGGCCCGGACGCCTCCGCCCGGCCGGTCGGCGTCGTCGCCGTGCCGTCGCTGTCCCGCCCGCAACTCGTCGGCTCCCTCGCCGAGGGCATCGCGAGGGTCGGCCGCCTGCCCTTCCTGGGCACCCTGAGCCACGTCGGACCGGACGGCGCGCACGCGGCGCGGCGCAGCAACTCCGCCCAGCGGCTGCGGGCGCTGACCGATGCCTTCGCCGTCTCCGAGGAACTGTCGCGTGCGCTGACCCTCGCCCCCGGACCAGTGTTGCTCGTCGACGACTGCACGGACTCGGGCTGGACCCTCGCCGTCGCCGCGCGCCTGCTGCGCCGGGCGGGCAGCGGACCGGTACTGCCGCTGGTCCTGGCCACCGCGGGCTGAGCGGCCGCTGGAGTGACCCTGGCGGTGTCGTGAGGGGCCTGAGCGTCGACGTCCGCGCGAGTGACATGGGAAGCCAACGGGTGTGGTTGAGTGCCTTTCACTCGCGCGGTTCGGGCTTGCCGTACCTGGTGTGGGACTCGGCTTCCTGGGCGAGCCGGCGCAGTGCGAGCAGCGCGGGTTCCAGGAGGAACGTCAGGAGCACCGCGCGCTCGGCCTTCTCGAGCGGGTCCGACGGCTCCTGCAACTGGTCCAGGTCGAGGACGGCGGTCTGTTCCGCGAGCCGTGCGTAGGGCAGGAGCGACTGCCAGTGGTAGTCCACGCCCAGGGAGCGCAGCGTCTCAAGTGTCTGGTCGATGACGTGCCGGGCCGGGTTGTGCTCGGTGACGTCCCAGCCCAATTCGGCCAGCAGCGAGCCGGCTTCGGAGCCGCCCGGGTCGGTGGAGTCCTCGTCGGCGCTCTTTTCGGCGCTCTCCTCGCCGGGTTTCCCGGTGGGCGACAGTCCGAAGACGAGGCCGAGCAGCGAGTGCATGTCGGTCGGGCTCCCGGCGACGGCGTCCAGCACATGGCGGGCCGCGCTGACGGACAGTCCCCGCACCCCGATCAGGGCGCGGATCAGCCGCAGTCTGCGCACATGGTGCTCGTCGTACTCCGCCTGCGTGGCGGCGGTCGCACGACCGGGCGGCAGCAGGCCCTCTCGCAGGTAGTACTTGATCGTCGCGGTGGGCACACCGCTGCGACGACTCAGCTCTGAGATGCGCACAGGTTTTCCGTTCCTTCCCCTGCCATTGGGAAGCGTCACTCTCTAATATGGATAGTGTCACTCACCAACTGTGGAGGCGAGACTACCGTGCCCACTCTTCCCTGGGTGAAGCCGAACCCGGCCCGGCCCCACACCACCGCCTTCGTGATGGCCTCTCGGTTCGAGGTGCGATCCCTGAAGGACGTGCCGCGCTTCTTCCTCAAGTCCCTGTCGGCGTGGGGCCAGGTCCGCAAGGCGCCCGGCGCCCTCGGGGCCTCGCTGGAGGCCCAGCTAGCCAAGGGTGTGTTCTTCACGCTGTCGGCATGGGAGGACCGCGACGCCCTGTATGCGTACGCGCGGGCGGAACCCCACAAGAGCATCATGGCCGGGCTGCGCTCCACGATGCGCGAGTCGACGTTCACCTTCTGGGAGACGCCGGTCGAGCGGCTGCCGATCGACTGGAAGGACGCCAAGCGACGCATCGACGACCAGGCCCGCGCCGACGCCGCCGACAGCGGGAGCACCGCCCGCTGAACGTCCGGCCGAAGGCCGTCGCGCACAGGGGCAGGTGCGGGACCGTTGTGACGTGGCCCTGACCGGAGTTATCCACAGGTCGAAGCGGAGGATCGCGATCCGCGAGATCGTCTGGGCATGACGAATCACAGCGAAACGACCGGAAGCCATGTCCCGTTCCACGGAGGCCCGATGGGCGACGGGGGCACCGTCGCACCCCACCACGTGACCCTGCGCACCCCGGCCGAACTCGCCGACGCCATCCCGTACCTGCTCGGCTACCGGCCCGAGGACAGCATCGTCCTGGTCGCCCTGCACGACCGGGGCGGGCGGGGCAGGTTCGGTGGCCGGGCCCGCCTGGGCATCCCACCCAACCCGGACGACTGGCGGGCCGCGGCACGCCAGTTGGCGCAGGGCCTCGTACGGGGCAGCGAACGCCGCGGAACCCGGCCCGCGCAGATGGTCGCCTACCTCTGTCAGGAGCCGGGCGACGGCGAGACGGGGCGCGAGATCATGGAGCGGCTGCGTCCGCTGGCCCAGCGGCTGCGCGAAGAGTGCGGGGACCTGGACGTCCCCGTGATCGAGGCACTGTGCATCTCCGACGGCCGCTTCTGGTCGTACTGCTGCAGCGGCAAGGGCTGCTGCCCGCCCGAGGGTGCCACGATGGGCCTCCCGGGCACGTCCGTGGTGGCCGCCGCGGCCACCTACGCCGGCATCCAGGTCCGGGGCACCCTGCGCGAGCTGCGGGCCCGGCTGCTCCCGCTGGAGACGGGCGCGGCGCTGGAACAGGAGGTCGCGCTCGACACCGCGAGCATGGCGCTGGTGCCCAGGATCGTCGAGGACGACAACCGCGCGATCGTGGCCGACGAGACGATCGAGCTGGCCGAGCTGATCATGAGCCGTCTGGCGGCGGCTCCTCCGGTGGCGGACGCCCTGGAAGCGGACCGGCGGGACGACCGGCTGCTCTCCGCCGACGAGGCGGCCGCGCTGATTCTGGGCCTCCAGGACCGCACCACCCGGGACCGTGCCGCGCAGTGGATGGAGGGCGACGAAGCGGCCCCCGCACTGCGTCTCTGGCGCGCCCTCGCCCGCCGCTGCGTCGGACCCTACGGCGAGCACGCGGCGGCGCCCCTCACCCTCGCGGGCTGGGTCGCCTGGTCCGCCGGCGACGAACTCGAAGCCCGGGAGGCCCTCGCCATGGCTCTCGGCGCCGACCCCGGCTACCTCTTCGCCCGGCTTCTGCACCAGGCCTGCAACGAGGGTCTCGACCCCGAGTCCGTACGAAGCTTCCTGCGCACCGAACGGCAGGAGCGCGCCGAGCGGACCGCACCGGAAGACGACGGCCCCGAGGGCGGGGAGGACCCGCAGAGCGGCCCCCGGCCCGACCGCCGACGCCGCCGACCCCGCCCCGCCTCCTCGGAGCGTGCGGCCGCGCAACGCCCGGCCTCGCAACGCCCGGCTTCGCAACGCCCGAGCACGGATCGCCCGGGTTCGGATCGCCCCGCCCCAGGGCGCCCCGCTGCACGTCCGCGCCCACGCCCCCTGGGCAAGGCCGCCCGGCGGCGCGACAACTGCCCGGAGGGCACGGGGTGAGCGCGCGAGCAGACCAGGGGACACACCCGCCCTGACGGCCGGAACCGCCCGCGTCGAGGAAGCGCCCGACGGACTGCAAATGGGGAGCGTGGCCTGTTTATCGTCAGGAAGACGACTATGATCGCCGCATGCCCTACGACCCGTCAGCGTTCCCGCCCTTCGCCGTCACCGTGGACCTGGTCGTACTGACCGTGCGCCGCCATGCCCTGTGCGCTCTGGCGGTCCGCAGGGGCGAGCCGCCGTTCCAGGGCCGGTGGGCTCTCCCCGGCGGCTTCGTACGGGCCGACGAGAACCTCTCCCAGGCCGCGGCACGCGAGCTGGTCGAGGAGACCGGGCTGCACGCGCACGATCCCTCCGCCCCCGCCCAGGATCACGGCGCCCACCTGGAACAGCTCGCCACCTACGGCGACCCCGACCGCGATCCCAGAATGCGCGTCGTCAGCGTCGCCCACCTCGCGCTCGCCCCCGACCTGCCGGCTCCCAGAGCCGGCGGCGACGCCAGCAACGCCCGCTGGGCGCCGGTCGAGGAACTGCTCCAGCAGGGCGGTCACGGCCGGGACGGCGAACCGGTCGCGCCGCTCGCCTTCGACCACGCCCGGATCCTCGCGGACGGAGTGGAACGCGCCCGCTCCAAGATCGAGTACTCCTCGCTCGCCACGGCGTTCTGTCCCCCCGAGTTCACCGTCGGGGAACTGCGCCGCGTCTACGAGGCGGTGTGGGGGGTGTCCCTGGACCCGCGCAACTTCCACCGCAAGGTGACCGGCACCCCGGGCTTCCTGGTGCCGACGGGCGGCACCACCACACGGCAGGGTGGCCGTCCCGCCCAACTCTTCCGCGCCGGCGGTGCGACCCTGCTCAATCCGCCGATGCTGCGGCCCGAGGTGTGAAACGGGAGTCGCACCGAAGAAAACGGACATAACGCGCTATCTTGCTACGGGTGATCCAGGCTTTCGGACTGACCAGCGAACCGCGCAAGGAGCTCCCGCCCGCCCTCGACGACGTGTCCTTCGAGGCGCGCTCGGGGCGCGTCACCGTTCTGCTCGGCACGCCGGGCGCGGGGAAGACCACGGCGCTGAGACTCATGCTCGAACTCCAACAGGGCTGTGGCATCACCTACTTCAGAGGCCGGCCTCTGCACCGCGTCGCTCACCCCGCACGCGAGGTCGGCGTCCTGCTGGGCGACGTGCCCGGGCATCCCGGCCGCACCGTCCGCGGTCATCTGCGCATGCTGTGCGCGGCCGCCGGCGTCCCTGCCCGGCGGGCCGACGAAGTCCTGGAAGCGGTCGGGCTGGTCAGCCTCCGGGAGGAACGACTCGGCACCCTCTCCCGGGGCATGGACCGTCGCCTCGGACTCGCCTGCGCGCTCCTCGCCGACCCGCACAGCCTCGTGCTCGACGAGCCCGCCGAGGGGCTCTCCGAGCGCGAAAGCCGTTGGCTGCACGGCATGCTGCGCGCCCACGCCGACCACGGCGGCACGGTCCTGTCGACCACGACCGACCCCAAGGAGGCCATCCGCATCGCCGACCGGGTCGTCACGCTGGACGAGGGCCGGCTCGTCGCCGACCAGGAGGTGGGCGACTTCGCCCGTACCCGGCTGCGTCCACGCGTCGCCGTACGCAGCCCCCACGCGGCCCGTCTCGCCGCCCTCCTGACCAAGGAGGCCCGCACCGGACACCGTTCCGTCGAGGTGGTCCAGGAGGACGGCAACCGGCTGTCGGTGTACGGCAGTACCTGCGCCGCCGTCGGCGACACTGCCTTCCGGCACGGCGTTCTCGTCCATCAACTCGCGGACGAAGTGGGCGACATGGGCCCAGGAGCCGGAGTGACCGACCCGGAGCTCGCCGAACTTCTGCCGGCCCCGCCCCGGCCGGCGACTCCGTCGACCGCCCACACCCGCCCCGCAGACGATTCGGCCGGCGCCGCGACCACAGCCGCCCAGTCCGCGGCCCGACCCGACGCCTCAGCCTCAGGCGTTTCGGCCGCCGACCCGGCCGACGTCTCAGTCGAAGGCGTCCCGGCCGACGCCCCGATCGCCGACACCGCCGTCACAGCAACCGCCGAAGCCCTCGCTCGCCCGTCGTCCGATGCCCCTTCCGCACGTGCCTCGGCCCCCGCCGAGACCACCGCCCCGGCCGACGAGAGCCCCGACGCCCGCGCTGACGCCCGTCCTGAGGCCGCCACGAGTGCCCCAGGCCGTTCCCTGGTCGCCGTGCCGGCCGCCGACGTCCCGGCGGCAACCCGACCGTCCGGCGCGTCGCCCGACGAACCGCCTGCCGCAACGCCCCCCAACGCTCCCGGCACCCCCATCGCGCCCGACACCGTCACCAGCACCACCGGCCGCTCACCCAACTCCGCTCACCGCCCCACCCACCCCCCGGCGCAGCACCCCCCGAGAAGGGCCGCCCGCCGCCACCCCGGCGGCCGCGGTGTCACCTTGCCGCCCCCCATCTCCGTGCGCCCCGCCCCCAGCCCCCTTCGCCCCCTCCGCTACGAACTCCGCCGGGCCGCCGGCGTCGGCACGGGGTTCGTCACCGGCGCCGTCGTGCTCGTCCTCTCCGCCGTCACCGCCGTGTTCCTGGCGCGCGCCGGTCACACCTCTCAGGCGCGTCTGCTGGCCGCCTGGCCCGTCGAACTGCCGCTGCCCCCCGCCGCGCTCGGCGCGGGACTGCTCGGGGCGCTCGCCTTCGGCGACGAGTTCCGCTACCCCGCGCTGGCCGCCGACCGCGGCACCGTCCCGCGCAGGCTGGGCATGCTCACCGCGAAGCTGGCCGTCGCCGCGTTCACCGCGCTGGCGCTGGCCTTCCTCACCGTGGGCTGCGACGCCGAGGTGCTCTACCTCCTCTACGGGCGGGAGCACGCGCAGGTTCCCGCGGACTGGGCCCAGTTGAGCGTGAGCTGGATCGGACTCGTGGTCGGCTGCGCCTGGGCCGGCGTCCTGGCGGCCGGCGTCTTCCGCTCCACCACGGCCGGGCTCGCCGCGGTGGCGGCCGTGCCGGTGGTCGTCGTACCCGTCGTACACAAGGTCGTCCACGGCGTGTCCGTGCGGACGGCGGCCGGGCTCTCGGTGCGGATGCGCGAGGTGTTCCTGCTCCAGTGGCCCTTCGGAGGCGAGCGCTACCTCGCCGCGGTGGTCCGCGTGATCGGTCAACCCTTCGGCGGCGCACTGGCGTTGTCGCTGACCTGCCTGCTCGGCGCCTACCTGCTCACGACCGTGCGGAGCCGCGCGCGATGACCGCGGACCGTGCGCACCCGATCCCGACATGTGCGCAACTTCCCCACAGAAAGCCCATTTCTTTCCGATAAGGCGTCAATTCCGACGGGGTGAGCGATCACCCTTTCGTGTGCTTTTCACCAAAGCCCTCAAGGCAGTTGGAGGCAGCGCCGACAAAGGATCCGTGAGTACCCTTGCGCACACCATGATGACCGCCGCCCGCTCCGCCGACTCCGGTCTGGCCGGCCCGGGCGAACTCGACCGCTACCCCTATGCCGAGCCGCCCGTCACCGAGCGCGTCGGAGCTCCCGTCTGGGAGGGCGCGGACCCCGAGCTGGGCCGTGTGGGCCGGCGTGCCGCGGGCAGCCGCGGCCGCGGGCTGCACGGCCAACTCGTCCAGCAGCTCGGCCAGATGATCGTCTCCGGTGACCTGGGCGCCGACCGCCCGCTCGTGCCGGAGGAGATCGGCCAGCGTTTCGAGGTGTCCCGCACCGTCGTCCGTGAGTCGCTCCGCGTCCTGGAGGCCAAGGGCCTGGTCAGCGCCCGGCCGAACGTCGGCACGCGCGTGCGTCCCGTGAGCGACTGGAACCTCCTCGACCCCGACATCATCGAATGGCGGGCCTTCGGTCCGCAGCGCGACGACCAGCGGCGCGAGCTGACCGAGCTGCGCTGGACGATCGAGCCGCTCGCCGCCCGCCTCGCCGCGGGGCACGGGCGCGAGGACGTCCAGCGGCGGCTGTCCGACATGGTCGAGATCATGGGGCACGCCATGGGTCAGGGCGACGCGCTCACCTACTCCCGTGCCGACGCCGAGTTCCACTCCCTGCTCATCCAGATCGCGGGCAACCGCATGCTGGAGCACCTTTCCGGGATCGTGTCGGCCGCCCTCCAGGTCTCCGGCGGACCGGTCACCGGCTGTGACCGGCCGAACGAGGCGTCCCTGTCGCACCACGGCAGAATCGTCGACGCCCTCGCCGCGGGCGACGGGACCGGCGCCGAGGTGGCCATGCGCCAGCTCCTCACCGTCCACCCCGAGGTCGAGCGAGTCGTGCCGGCGCCGCGCGAGCACTGACCGCACCCGCCCCGCGGGCGGTGTGGTCGGGGTCTGGTGTCCCGTCGTCTCCCGGCCCCTCTCCCCGGCCGGCGCCCCGCCCCGTCCGTCGGACCCCGCAGTGCCCGCCTCCGGGACCGCGGGGTCCGACGGCGCGAGGAGGCCGGTTGGGCGGCGGTCGCGTGGGTAGACGTCGCGGGTGACCTTATGTGCCCGTGTCTGACCGTTTTTGAGCGCTTACGCGGTGTGACTCGGGCCACGAAGATTAGGCGTAACGCTCATGGAAACAACGCGATGACCTAAGAGGTGACAGCCGCGGAGGGAATACGGACGCCGTACAAGGCGCTGTGCATCTTCCCGGCCCCCCGCCCGCACCGTCGGCCCGTCCCCGAGGCCGGTGGTCGGCTCCTGTCCGCAGTGGACGGGGCCGGAAGCCGTTTTCCAACGTTCCGAGAGGTTGTTCGTGTCGGCCAGCACATCCCGTACGCTCCCGCCGGAGATCGCCGAGTCCGTCTCTGTCATGGCGCTCATTGAGCGGGGAAAGGCTGAGGGGCAGATCGCCGGCGACGATGTGCGTCGGGCCTTCGAAGCTGACCAGATTCCGGCCACTCAGTGGAAGAACGTACTGCGCAGCCTCAACCAGATCCTCGAGGAAGAGGGTGTGACGCTGATGGTCAGTGCCGCGGAGCCCAAGCGCACCCGAAAGAGCGTCGCAGCGAAGAGTCCGGCCAAGCGCACCGCCACCAAGACGGTCGCGGCGAAGACGGTGACCACCAGGAAGGCCACCGCCGGAGCCCCGGCCGCCCCGGCCGCGCCCGCTGTGGACGACCCCGCCGAGGAAGCCGCCCCCGCGAGGAAGGCGGCCGCCAAGAAGACCACCGCCAAGAAGACGGTCGCGAAGAAGGCCGCCCCCGCCAAGAAGACGGCGGCCAAGAAGACCGCCGCCAAGAAGGACGACGTCGAGCTCATCGAGGAAGAGGTCCTCGAGGAAGCCGCCCCCAAGGCCGGCGACGAGCCCGAGGGCACCGAGAACGCCGGCTTCGTCCTCTCCGACGAGGACGAGGACGACGCGCCCGCGCAGCAGGTCGCCGCGGCCGGCGCCACCGCCGACCCGGTCAAGGACTACCTCAAGCAGATCGGCAAGGTCCCGCTGCTCAACGCCGAGCAGGAGGTCGAGCTCGCCAAGCGCATCGAGGCCGGCCTGTTCGCCGAGGACAAGCTCGCCAACGCCGACAAGCTCGCTCCCAAGCTCAAGCGCGAGCTGGAGATCATCGCCGAGGACGGCCGCCGCGCCAAGAACCACCTCCTGGAGGCCAACCTCCGTCTGGTGGTCTCCCTGGCCAAGCGCTACACCGGTCGCGGCATGCTCTTCCTGGACCTCATCCAGGAGGGCAACCTCGGTCTGATCCGCGCGGTCGAGAAGTTCGACTACACCAAGGGCTACAAGTTCTCCACGTACGCCACGTGGTGGATCCGTCAGGCGATCACCCGAGCCATGGCCGACCAGGCCCGCACCATCCGCATCCCGGTGCACATGGTCGAGGTCATCAACAAGCTCGCGCGCGTGCAGCGCCAGATGCTCCAGGACCTGGGCCGCGAGCCCACCCCGGAGGAGCTGGCCAAGGAACTCGACATGACCCCGGAGAAGGTCATCGAGGTCCAGAAGTACGGCCGTGAGCCCATCTCGCTCCACACCCCGCTGGGTGAGGACGGCGACAGCGAGTTCGGCGACCTCATCGAGGACTCCGAGGCCGTCGTCCCGGCCGACGCGGTCAGCTTCACGCTCCTCCAGGAGCAGCTGCACTCCGTCCTCGACACCCTCTCCGAGCGCGAGGCCGGCGTCGTCTCCATGCGCTTCGGTCTCACCGACGGTCAGCCGAAGACCCTCGACGAGATCGGCAAGGTGTACGGCGTCACGCGCGAGCGCATCCGCCAGATCGAGTCCAAGACCATGTCGAAGCTGCGCCACCCGTCGCGCTCGCAGGTGCTGCGCGACTACCTCGACTAAACGGCGACCGACGCCGCCCGGCCGGCGTCGACGTCACAGCGACGCCGAAGGCCCGGTTCCCCTGGGAGCCGGGCCTTCGGCCTGCCGTGGGCGCGCGGGTGCGCGTCGGCGCGCACTGGATCACCCTGGGTGTTCATCGATCACTTCAGAGTGAGGAGCGCGCATGCGTCGTCCCTTGGTCCGGGCGCTGACCCGGCCGCTGGTCCTGGCGACCGCGGCGATGGCCATACCCCTGGTGACAGCCGTACCGGCGGCCGCCGACGGGGTGGTCGTGGGTGGGTTCCCGGTCGATGTGTCCACCTCGCCGTGGACGGTCGCGCTGTCCAGCCGTGACCGGTTCGGAGGTACGAGGTCCGGGCAGTTCTGCGGAGGCGTGGTGGTCGGCACGTCCGCCGTGCTGACAGCCGCCCACTGTATGGGCCAGGAGGTGCTCGGAGCGCCCAGAGCGCGCGATCTGAAGGTCGTCGAGGGCCGCACCGACCTCTCC
The DNA here is from genome assembly GCF_042889585.1 of Streptomyces sp. NPDC002566. Classification (NCBI taxonomy): domain Bacteria; kingdom Bacillati; phylum Actinomycetota; class Actinomycetes; order Kitasatosporales; family Streptomycetaceae; genus Streptomyces; species Streptomyces sp. NPDC002566. The sequence goes on from NZ_JBIARD010000001.1 coordinate 91,681, forward strand.
ACCGGTGCGGGCCGGGAGATCGCCGTCAAGAGCGTCTGGGTGAACCCGGCCTACGACGGCGAGAGCAACTCCGGGGACTTCGCCGTCCTCACGCTCGCCGAACCCCTCCCGCAGACCTCGGTCGTCGCCATGGCCGCCGCGGGCGACCCGGCCTACCAGCCCGGCACGGAGGCCCTGGTCTACGGCTGGGGCGACACCACGGGCGGCGGCTCCTACCCGCACAGCCTGAGAGCGGCCCGTGTGCACGTCCTGCCCGACAGCTCCTGCGAGTCCGCCTACCCCGGCGGCCGCGACGGCAAGTACATGGCGAAGACGATGGTGTGCGCGGGGGAGGCGAAGGGCGGGCACGACTCCTGCCAGGGCGACAGCGGCGGCCCGCTGATCGCGCAGGGCCGGCTGATCGGGCTCGTCTCCTGGGGCAGCGGCTGCGGAGAGGCGGGGAACCCGGGCGTCTACACCCGTGTGTCCGACGTCGTACGGGCCTGGAAGGAGGCCCTGGCCGCCGGCTCCGGCTCCACGCCCGCCGAGGGCGCAGCCGTGGGCCGGTCAGGCGCGGCCCACTGAAGCGGGGAACACGAGTGCGGGCGGCCGCCCCTGGCGATCAGGGGCGGCCGCCCGCGTGCCGGCCTAGCCGGATCTGGCTCGTCGTCGAACGCGTCGGTTGTCAGCGCTCATCTTCGGAGGCGGATGCGGGAACGGTCGTCAGCCGCTCCGTCTCGTCCTGTATCTCAGCGGCGATCTTCTTGAGTTCCGGCTCGAACTTGCGGCCGTGGTGGGCGCAGAAGAGCAGTTCTCCGCCGCTGAGCAGGACGACGCGCACGTACGCCTGTGCGCCGCAGCGGTCGCAGCGGTCAGCGGCCGTCAGCGGGCTCGCGGGGGTCAGAACAGTAGTCACGTCGCCTCTTCTCTAGCTCGACGAGCTGTCGTACCAGGGTCAACATCCAACCAGCCCCAAAACGTTCCCGCTCGTGGCTTCTCCTCGGAAAAATTTTTCCGAAGCGGCCGTCTGCTGCCGGTTTGGCGGCGAATGTGCCGTATTGCGTGTCTGATGTGTCTTACGGTTTCGCGCTGTCGGTCATGGTCCGGTCCTCCCGGCTGGATTGCCGGTTTGCTCATGAGGACGTGCCCGGAGCCTAAATGGTTCATGCCTCGAAGGGAACGTGATATGTACTTCACCCCATCGAGGGATCGAACATCCATGCGAGTCTGGACTACTGTGAGTTTCGGACGAGGGTGGCGTTACAACGGCTCTACCAGGCCTCGGTACCCTCTTGGCGGCGACCGAAGCCGCGCCCTTACCCACAAGGGCCCACCGTGAAATTCAGCGAGGAGCGAACCGCGTGACCGCCGATACGTCCGTGCCGTCCACTGCGCTGCTGGCAGGAGCAGACCGGGACGGTTCCAACTACACCGCGCGGCACCTGCTCGTCCTCGAGGGGCTCGAGGCCGTACGCAAGCGCCCGGGCATGTACATCGGATCGACCGACAGCCGTGGCCTGATGCACTGCCTGTGGGAGATCATCGACAACTCCGTCGACGAGGCCCTGGGCGGCTACTGCGACCACATCGAGGTCGTCCTCCATGATGACGGCTCGGTGGAGGTGCGCGACAACGGCCGCGGCATCCCGGTCGACGTCGAACCCAAGACCGGCCTCTCCGGCGTCGAGGTCGTCATGACCAAGCTGCACGCCGGCGGCAAGTTCGGCGGCGGCTCCTACGCCGCCTCCGGCGGTCTGCACGGCGTCGGCGCCTCCGTGGTGAACGCCCTCTCCGCCCGCCTGGACATCGAGGTCGACCGCGGCGGCAGCACGCACGCGATCAGCTTCCGCCGCGGCGTTCCCGGCGCGTTCGCCGCGGGCGGACCGGAGGCGAAGTTCGAGGCCGCGGGTGGCCTGCGCAAGACCAAGCGGATCCCCAAGACCCGCACCGGCACACGCGTGCGTTACTGGGCCGACCGGCAGATCTTCCTCAAGGACGCCAAGCTCTCCCTGGACACGCTCCACCAGCGGGCCCGCCAGACCGCGTTCCTCGTGCCCGGCCTGACCATCGTCGTCCGCGACGAGTACGGCCTCGGTGAGGGCGGCAGCAAGGGTGAGGAGTCCTTCCGCTTCGACGGCGGCATCAGCGAGTTCTGCGAGTACCTCGCCACCGACAAGCCCGTCTGCGACGTGCTGCGCTTCACCGGGCAGGGCACCTTCAAGGAGACCGTGCCCGTCCTGGACGACCACGGTCAGATGACGCCGACCGAGGTCACCCGCGAGCTCGGCGTCGACGTCGCGATGCGCTGGGGCACCGGCTACGACACGACGCTGCGGTCGTTCGTCAACATCATCGCCACGCCCAAGGGCGGCACCCACGTCGCCGGCTTCGAGCAGGCCGTCGCCAGGACGATGAACGAGGTGCTGCGCACCAAGAAGATGCTGCGCGTCGCCGAGGACGACATCGTCAAGGACGACGCACTCGAGGGCCTGACCGCCGTCGTCACCGTGCGGCTCGCCGAGCCGCAGTTCGAGGGCCAGACCAAGGAGGTGCTCGGCACCTCGGCCGCCCGCAGGATCGTCAACACGGTGATCGCCCGGGAGCTCAAGGCGTTCCTGACCTCCACCAAGCGCGATGCCGCCGCTCAGGCGCGGGTCGTCATGGAGAAGGCCGTCGCCGCCGCACGCACGCGTATCGCGGCCCGGCAGCACAAGGACGCGCAGCGCCGCAAGACGGCCCTGGAGTCGTCCTCGCTGCCGGCCAAGCTCGCCGACTGCCGCAGCGACGACGTCGACCGCAGCGAGCTGTTCATCGTCGAGGGCGACTCCGCGCTCGGCACGGCCAAGCTCGCCCGCAACTCCGAGTTCCAGGCGCTGCTGCCGATCCGCGGCAAGATCCTCAACGTCCAGAAGTCGTCCGTCACCGACATGCTGAAGAACGCCGAGTGCGGCGCGATCATCCAGGTCATAGGGGCCGGCTCCGGGCGCACGTTCGACATCGACGCGGCCCGCTACGGCAAGATCATCATGATGACCGACGCCGACGTGGACGGCTCCCACATCCGGTGCCTGCTGCTGACCCTGTTCCAGCGCTACATGCGGCCCATGGTCGAGGCAGGCCGGGTGTTCGCCGCGGTCCCGCCGCTGCACCGCATCGAGCTGATCCAGCCCAAGCGCGGCCAGGACAAGTACGTCTACACGTACTCGGACCGCGAACTGCGCGACAAGCTCATGGAGTTCCAGAGCAAGGGCATCCGCTACAAGGACTCCATCCAGCGCTACAAGGGCCTCGGCGAGATGGACGCCGACCAGCTGGCCGAGACCACGATGGACCCCCGTCACCGCACCCTGCGCCGGATCAACCTCTCCGACCTGGAAGCGTCCGAGCAGGTGTTCGACCTGCTGATGGGCAACGACGTGGCACCGCGCAAGGAGTTCATCTCCAGCTCCGCGGCGACCCTGGACCGCTCCCGCATCGACGCCTAGCCCGCGGCGCCCCGGTTCGTCGTCGTTCCGGGGCGGCGCTCAGGCTCCTGGTCACCTGATGGAGTGAAGAGCACGGGGAAGAGAAGTCAGGGATCTTCCCGTTCTGTCCATCCTTGGGCATGCAGTCAAGCAACAGACGTGCCCTCGGCAGCGGGGACGGTTCCGAAAGTCCGGGCGACCATCGGCAGGGCCACGGTCTGGCGTTCGACGAAGCGCCGGCGGACGTGCGCTACGACGACCCCTGGTACGACGCGCTCGCTTCCGCCTGGGCCGAGGCGGGCGCCCCCACCGCGCCCCCGCCCGCGCCCGGCGTCCCGGCCGCGCGCCGGGCGCGTGAGGACGCCGCCGAGGCGGCCGCACAGGTCTACCTCGAAGTGCAGCGCAGCGAGGCCTTCCGGGACGTGCGGGGCCGCTACCGGCGGTTCGTCGTCCCCGCGACCGCCGGATTCCTCCTCTGGTACGTGGCCTACGTGGCCGCCGCGACCACCGCGCCCGGCCTCATGGCGCGGCCCGTCGCCGGCGCGGTGAACGTCGCGCTGCTCGCCGGCCTCGGCCAGTTCCTCACCACCTTCCTGCTCACCTGGGCCTACTCCCGGCACGCACGGCTGCGCAGGGACCGCGCGGCCCTCGAACTGCGCTGGGACACCCAGGAACTGACGCGCGGGGCGCAGGGCGGTGCCTCGTGACCGGCGACCACCAGACGCTGGCGCTGGCTCTGTTCAGCGCCTTCATCGCGGTCACCCTCGGCATCACGACCTGGGTGAGCCGCGACCGGCACGGCTCGGCGGAGGAGTTCTACGTCGGCGGGCGGCTGTTCTCGCCGATGGAGAACGGATTCGCCATCGCCGGCGACTACATGTCGGCCGCCTCCTTCCTCGGCATCTCCGGACTCATCGCCCTCTTCGGCTACGACGGCCTGCTGTACTCGGTGGGCTTCCTCGTGGCCTGGCTCGTGGTGCTCCTCCTCGTCGCCGAACTGGTGCGCAACTGCGGGCGGTTCACGCTCGCCGACGTCGTGGCGGCACGCATGCGCGAGCGGCCGGTGCGGATCGCGGCGGGAACTTCCTCGGTCACGGTGTCCGTTCTGTATCTGGTGGCGCAGATGGTGGGCGCGGGCAGCCTGGTGGCGCTGCTCCTCGGCCAGAACGGCGAGGCGGCGCGGGCCTGGACCGTCATCGGCGTCGGCGCGCTCATGGTGATCTACGTGTCGTTGGGAGGGATGCGGGCCACCACCTGGATCCAGATCGTGAAGGCGGTCCTGCTGCTCGGCGGCACCGTCGCGCTCACCGTGCTCGTCCTGCTGCGCTTCCACGGCGACTTCGACCGGCTGCTGCTGACGGCGGCCGAACGCAGCGGGCACGGCGCCGCGTTCCTCGCCCCCGGGCTGAAGTACGGCGGGGACTGGACGGCGCGGTGCGACTTCATGAGCCTCGGACTCGCGCTGGTTCTGGGCACCGCCGGTCTGCCGCACATCCTGTCCCGCTTCTACACCGTGCCGACCGCGCGGGCCGCCCGGCGTTCCGTGGTCTGGTCGATCGGGCTCATCGGCGGCTTCTACCTGATGACGATCGTCCTCGGCTTCGGCGCGGCGGCGATCGTCGGCCCCGACGCCGTCCGGGCGTCCAACGCGGCCGGCAACACCGCCGTGCCGCTGCTCGCCCTGGACCTGGGCGGCGGAGCCGGTTCCACGGGCGGCACGGTGCTGTTCGCGGTCGTGGCGGCCGTCGCGTTCGCCACCATCCTCGCGGTGGTCGCGGGGATCACTCTCGCCTCCTCGGCGTCCGTGGCCCACGACCTGTACGCCTCGCTGCGGCGCCGGCACACCGACCCCCGCGGCGAGGTCGCGGTCGCGCGGTTCGCCGCCGTCGGGGTCGGCGCGGTCGCGATCGGCCTCGGACTGCTGGCCCGCGACCTCAACGTCGCCTTCCTGGTGGGCCTCGCCTTCGCCGTCGCCGCGTCCGCGAACCTGCCGGTCCTGCTGTACTCGCTGTTCTGGCGGAACTTCACCACCCGCGGCGCGGTGTGGGCCGTCTACGGCGGACTCATCCCCGCCGTGGCGCTCGTGGTGCTGTCGCCCGTCGTGTCGGGCAGCCCCGAATCGCTGTTCCCGGCCGCCGACTTCCAGGTCTTCCCGCTGCAGAACCCGGGCCTGGTCTCCATCCCGCTCGGCTTCCTCGCCGGCTGGCTCGGCACCCTCACCTCGGGCGAGCGGCCGGACGAGGCCAAGCACGCGGAGACCGAGGTCCGCTCACTGACGGGAGCGGGCGCGGCCTAGCCCCATCGCCCCCGCTTCTGTTGTCCTCAGGCGCGGGTCACCCACACGTAACGGTGTTCCGGGCGGCCCGCGTCTCCGTACTTGAGGGTCAGCCGGGCTCTGCCGGTGCGCTCCAGGAGCTTCAGATAGCGCTGGGCGGTCTGGCGGCTCACCCCGGTGCGGTCGGCGATCTCCTGGGCCGACAGAGGCCCTTGGGCGCTCATCAGGGACTGGCGCACGAGTTCCGCCGTGGTGGGGGAGTGCCCTTTGGGCAGTCCCGGCTCCGAAGGGGCGGACAGAGCGCCGAAGATCCGGTCCACGTCCGCCTGTTCGGCCTCACCGCCGCCGTCGAGCGTCCGGCGCAGCTCTGCGTACGCCTCCAGCTTGGCGCGCAGACCGGCGAAGTTGAACGGCTTGACCAGGTACTGGAGGGCGCCGTGCCGCATCGCCGACTGCACCGTCGTGACGTCCCGCGCCGCCGTCACCATGATCACGTCCGCCTGGTGGCCGCGCCGGCGCATCTCCTGGACGACGTCCAGGCCCGTCTCGTCGGGCAGGTAGTGGTCCAGCAGGACCAGGTCCAGCCGTGGCAGCGACTCCAGTTGACGCAGCGCCTCGGCGGCGCTGTGCGCCTCGCCCGCGACGTGGAAGCCCGGCACCTTCTCGACATACGCGGCGTTGACCTGGGCGACCCTGGTGTCGTCGTCCACGACCAGGACCTCGATCATCGCGACTCCTCTTCGGCTGTGCCCTGCGCGGATGCGGCCAGGGCGGGTTCGAGGGCCGGTTCGGGTGCGGGCTCGGCCAGTGCCTCGGGCAGGACGACGGTGAACTCGGCGCCTCCGCCGAGCGCCTCGTCGACGCAGGCGCTGCCGCCCTGCCGTTCGGCGAGCCTGCGCACCAGGGAGAGGCCGATGCCGCGCTTGCCGTGCGCGGGCGGCTTCTTGGTGGACCAGCCCTCGGTGAACACCGACTCGCGGTGCTCCACCGGGATTCCGGGCCCTGTGTCGCGCACCCTGAGGACGGCGGTGCGTCCCTCGGCGCGGAGTTCGACCTCCACGCGTGCGTGCGCGGTCCCGGCGACGGCGTCGAGCGCGTTGTCCACCAGGTTGCCGACGACGGTGACCAGCCCGCGCGGATCCACCAGCCGGTCCGGGAGCTGTGTGCGCTCCGACACCCGCAGCGCCACCCCGCGTTCGGCGGCGACGGTCGCCTTGCCGACGAGGAGGGCGGCGAGCAGCGGGTCCTCGATCTTCTCGGTGACCTGCTCCGCGGTCGCCCGGTGGTCGCCGACCACCTCGCCGACGAACTCCACCGCGTCGTCGTACCGTTCCAGTTCGAGCAGTCCGAGAAGGGTGTGCATCCGGTTGGCGTGCTCGTGGTCCTGGGCGCGCAGCGCGTCGATCAGGCCGCGCGTCGAGTCCAGCTCACGGCCGAGCTGCTCCAGCTCGGTGCGGTCGCGCAGGGTGGCCACCGCGCCGCCGTCGTCGGTGGGCATGCGGTTGGCGATCAGGACGCGCTGCCCGCGCACGGTGATCAGGTCGGTGCCCGTCACCCGGCCGGCCAGGACGTCGGCGGTGCGGCCCTCGCCGAGCGCCTCGTCGGGAGTGCGGCCGACGGCCCGTTCCTCGCCGATGCCGAGGAGCCGCTGCGCCTCGTCGTTCAGGAGGCGGACGCGGCCCGCGCGGTCGAGGGCGACGACGCCCTCCCGGATGCCGTGCAGCATTGCCTCGCGTTCGGAGAGCAGCGCCGAGATGTCGGAGAAGGCCAGGTCACGGGTTTGCCGGTGGACCCGCCGGGAGATCAGCCAGGCGGCCAGGGCGCCCACCGCCAGGGCGCCCCCGGCGTAGGCGAAGAGTCCGGGTATCGCGTGGATCAGCCGCGCGCGCACGCTGTCGTACTCGATGCCGACCGAGACCGCCCCGACGATCCTGCCGTCGCTGTCCCTCAGAGGCACCTTGCCGCGCGCCGAGCGGCCCAGGGTGCCGCTGTCGATCCCCATGACCTCCCGGCCGGCGAGGGCCTCGCTGGGGTCCGTCGAGACATGGCCGCCGACCTGCGCGGGGTCGGGGTGCGACCAGCGCGTGCCGTGAAGGTCCATGATCACGACGTACTCGGCCCCGCTGGCCTCGCGGATGCGCTCGGCCTCCCGCTGCACCGGCCCGTGGACCGAGGGCGGGGTGTCGCGGAGGTCGTCGGCGAGCTGGGGCACCGCCGCGGTGGTCTGGGCGATGGCGAGCGCGCGGCGCATCGCCTGGTCGTCCAGCTGGTCGCTGAGCGGGGCGAGGAACAGCCCGGTGGCGAGCACCACGACGCCCGCGGCGATCGCGAGCTGCATGAGCAACACCTGCGAGACCATGCGGCGGGGCATGCCGAGGCGCAGGCGTCGAACGGGGGGAGCGGGGCTCATACCCATGACGGTACGTGGACGTGCCGGTCCAGCCGTAGGGGTGTGTGGCGGGGATCTCGCGAGGGTCTCCGCCGGCCGGTTCCCGGGCGGCTGTCGAGCGGCCGCCGCGGCGACTTCCGAGCGGCCCTGTGGAGGCGTCTCGTGGGCCCGGGAACGCGCGGGGCGGCGTCAGCCCGCCAGCGCCCCGGCGGGCGACAGCTCGCGCACCGACTCCACGTCCATCCGCGACGGGGAGCCCAGCACGGACGCCCCGCAGCTCTCCGGACGCGGCGGCAGCGACGCGCCCTGCGCCACGACGACACGCCAGTGCCGCCCGTCGGCGTGCGCGACCGTCACCTCCCAGCGCGGCGCCCCGCCCTGGGTGGCGACGACGGTGAGCGCCTGCGCTCCGTACTCGCCGACCGCCGCGCGCACGGCGAGTTCCGCCGCCTGGCCGGGCCGCTCCCAGGCCGAGCAGCCGCGGCTCCCCTCCACGACGATCCGCCCCTCCTGCGCTCCGTGCAGGACCTCCTTGAGGGCGTGCGCCTCGGCGCGGCCGTACGCGTAGCCGTACGGGAGCACGAGCGCCGTGGGGGAGAAGCGGTGCCCGCCCAGGTGGGTCACCTCCCAGACGCCGTCCGCATTCGAGGCGGCGAGTTCGGCGGCGAGCGGGCGGCCCAGCAGCGCACAGCAGCGGTCGCGCTTGCCGTTGGTGCAGACGAGGGCGAGCGGACCGCCGGTGTGCGGACGGCCGTCCAGCGCCGTTTCGAAGGAGCGGGGTTCCCCGCGGCCCAGGGCGGCGTAGTCGAGGTCCAGCAGCCGGCTCGGGTCGCTGGTCGTGGCGCTGCGGATCCACACCCGCCCGGGGACCGTGTGGGCGGCGTACACGCGGCGCAGCCGCGGCGTGCCGAAGTCGGCGTGCGGTCCGGGACGCCGGATGAGCACGACGCGTACGCCCGTGTCCTTCGCTGCGGCCTCAAGGGCGCGGCCCAGCACGGGGTCGAGGTGGCTCGACACGAGCGCCTTGGCGCCCCAGGGGCCGGGCTGTTCCACCAGGAGCCAGGTCCTCGCCGTGGGCGCGGTCCCGGACATGGGCTCGTCGAGGTCCCGCGCGACAGACGTGCACGTACTCACAGAGGTGAGCCTAACCTGACTTCGCCCGGAGCGACTTCCCGGTCCGCCGAGTGTCCTCGCGCGGCGGGCACGTACGCGTGCGCCGCGCTGTCCGGCGGCCTGCACATGACCCCAGGTCAGCGCGTGTCGCAGTCGCCTGCCCGGTGCTTCTCGCCGCACCAACCGGTGACGCCCCGAGTGTCATTCCGGCAGCGCCCGGGTCGGCTTCGGCCCGACGTAGTGGCCGCTCGGGCGCATCCGCAGGGGCTGCTCGCCGTACTCCTCCAGGGCGTGGGCGATCCAGCCCGCCGTCCTGGCGACGGCGAAGACGGCCTCGCCGGCCGAGGCCTGCATGCCGCAGGAGACGGTGAGCACGGCGAGCGCAAGGTCGACGTTGGCGTGCAACGAGGTGTGCCGCGCGGTCGTGATCACGACGTCGCGGGCCGCGGCCAGTGCGGGCGCCGCCTCTGGGATCTCCTCCAGGAGGGCGAACAGGACGCGCGCGCGTGGGTCCTCGCCCGGGTAGAGCCGGTGTCCGAGCCCCGGGATGCGGCGGCCGGCCCGCAGCTCCTCGGCGATCACGGGCGCCGCCGAGCCGTGGTCGAGCACCTCCAGCAGCAACCGGTGGGCGAGCCCGCTGGCCGCGCCGTGCAGCGGCCCCTCGATCACGCCCAGCCCCGCTGAGACGGCCGCGTAGGCGTGCGCGCGGGCGCTCGCGGCGACGCGCACGGCGAGCGTCGAGGCGGCCAGGTCGTGGTCGACGAGGAGGCCGAGGGCCGTGTCCAGGGCGTGCAGCGAGGCCTCGGTGGCGGGCAGGCGGCTCAGCCGGCCCCACAGGCGGTACGCGATGGACCGGCCGTCCTGATGGGCGGGGTTCCTGGGCTGCAGGGCGGCGACCAGGGTGGGGATGAGGGTGCGCGCGGTGCCCAGGACGGCGTCCTTGGACAGGTCGAAGCGCAGGGGGTCGGCGACGGCGGCGGCGACCGCGGCGACGCGCAGCCGGTCGGTGGGGCCGGTGTGCGCGGGCAGCGCGTTGGCCGCGCGGTGGGCGGCGTCGATGGAGGCGGGCGGCGCGGTGAAGGTGGCCCCGCGCTGCATTCGCCCGGTCCACAGCCACTCGGCGACCTCCTCGTAGGAGTGCCGGACGGCGAGCTCGGCGGCGTCGACGCCGCGGAAGTAGTAGCGGTCGTCCTCGATGAGGGTGAGGCGGGTGCGCACGGACAGTTCGGCGCCGGGCGTCTGGCCCGTCCCGCTGTCCCGCCGGTTGCGCCGGGCGAGCGCCTCGACCTCGTCGGCGTCGAAAGTGCTGCCCCGGCCGCCTGCCGCGCGCCGGCTGCTGAGCTGGCCGCGGCTGACGTAGGCGTACACGGTCTCGGGTTTCACGCCGAGCAGTTCGGCGGCCTCCTTGGTGCTCAGCCGCCGCTCGGGGCGGCCGGGACCGCCGGTCCGGCCGTGTTCTTGATCGCGCATGGGATCACCGTATCCAGGAGCTCGATATATTGATTCAATCAATATTGACACCATCAAATCAATCATGGACAGTCGAATCAAGTTCAGGGAGGAAAACATGTCCGTCAACAGGTCCGCAGCCGCACCCGTCGAAGCACCGCGAGGACTCGCCGGAGTCGTGGTCGCCGACACGGAGGTCGGCGACGTCCGGGGCCGCGAGGGCTTCTACCACTACCGGCAGTACTCGGCCGTGGAACTCGCGCGCACCCGCCGTTTCGAGGACGTCTGGCACCTCCTCGTCCACGGCGAGCTGCCCGACGGGCCTCGCGGCGATGCCTTCGCCACCGAGACCGCGGCCCTTCGCCGCCTGCCCGACCAGGTGACGCGGGCGCTGCCGGCCATCGCCGCCGCCGCGAACGGCAACCCCCTCGCCGGGATGCGCACGGCGCTCTCCCTCCTCGGCGCGGCACGCGGCTTCCGCCCGGTGTACGACATCGACGCGGACCAGCGCCGCGAGGACACCGTCGTGGCGGCCGCGGCCGTTCCGACGCTGCTCACCGCGCTGTACCGGCTGGGGAAGGGGCTCGAACCCGTCGAGCCGCGCGAGGACCTGCCGTACGCGGCCGGCTACCTCCACATGCTGACGGGGGCAGAGCCGGAGCCGGAGCAGGCGAGGGCCGTCGAGCAGTACCTGATATCGACCATCGACCACGGCTTCAACGCGTCGACGTTCACCGCCAGGGTCATCGCCTCGACCGGCGCGGACGTCGCCGCCTGTCTCGTCGGAGCGGTGGGCGCCCTCTCGGGGCCGCTGCACGGCGGCGCGCCCAGCCGCGCCCTGGACACCCTGGACGCGATCGGCACGCCGGACCGCGTCGACTCCTGGATCCGGGACCGCGTCCTCGCAGGCGAGCGGATCATGGGCTTCGGGCACGCCGTCTACCGCACCGAGGACCCGCGCTCACGGATGCTCCGGGAGATCGCCCAGAGCTTCGGGGGCCCGCGCGTCGACTTCGCCGTCGAGGTCGAGCGACGCGTCGAGGCGATCCTCGCCGAGCTGAAGCCGGGCCGGGAACTGCACACCAACGTGGAGTACTACGCCGGCGTCGTCATGGAGCTGTGCGGTCTGCCCCGCGAGATGTTCACCCCGACCTTCGCGGCGGGCCGGACGGTGGGCTGGAGCGCGAACATCCTGGAACAGGCCCAGGACTCGAAGATCATCCGCCCGGCCGCGCGGTACGTGGGCCCGGCGGCGCCGGTGGAGGTGCCGGCGGCGACTCCCGGCGCAGCGTGAGCCGGACCGTTCCGAGAGCGGCCGGACGCTGCTGACGGGCGATCTTCTCGTGGTGTCTTCACCGGCTCGTATCCTGGCCCGGCATGCCCCCAGGTGTCAGAGAGGTCGCACGTTGACGCAGAGCCGAACCCCGCAGCAGATCCCGGTCGTCGTTCTCGCCGGCTTCCTGGGCTCCGGCAAGACGACTCTGTTGAACCACCTGCTGCACCGCAGCGGAGGCAGCCGGATCGGCGCCCTCGTCAACGACTTCGGCGCCATCGAGATCGACGCCATGGCCGTCGCCGGCGCGCTCGGCGACTCCACCGTCTCCCTCGGCAACGGCTGCCTGTGCTGCGCCGTCGACGCGAGCGAACTCGACGTCTACCTGGAGCGGCTCGCCCGGCCCGCCACCGGCGTCGACGTCATCGTCATCGAGGCCAGCGGCCTCGCCGAGCCCCAGGAACTCGTCCGGATGGTGCTGGCCAGCGAGCACCCGGCGATCGTGTACGGCGGACTCGTGGAGGTCGTCGACGCCGCCGAGTTCGACGAGACCCGCACCAAGCACCCGGAGATCGACCGGCACCTCGCCCTCGCCGACCTGGTCGTGGTGAACAAGCTGGACCGGGCGCCCGACGCCGACCGGGTCCTCGGCCTGGTCCGGTCCCTCACCGACCGGGCCGCCGTCGTCCCCGCCACCTACGGCCGCATCGACCCCGAGCTCCTCTTCGACTGCCGGCCGAGCGAGGAGCGCATCGGGCAGTTGTCGTTCGACGACCTGCACCGCCACACGGACGACGCCGGCCACGCCGACCATCTGCACGCCGCCTACGACAGCCTCTCCTTCGCCCGCGAAGCGCCCCTCGACCCGCGCCGGACGATGTCGTTCCTGGACAGCCGCCCCGAGGGCCTGTACCGGATCAAGGGGTACGTCGACTTCGGCCCGCACGACCCCCACAACCGCTACGCCGTGCACGCCGTGGGCCGCTTCCTGCGCTTCCACCCCGAGCCTTGGCCGCCCGCCGAGCCACGCCGCACCCAGCTCGTCCTGATCGGTGCCGGCATCGACGCCACCGCCCTCACGGGCGAACTGGAGGCCTGCGTGAGCGACGCCCGGGAGCCCGACGAGCACGCCATGTGGGGCGTCCTGCGCTATGTACGGGATCCCGAGCCGCAGGCGCTCGAGGACGTCGAAAGCCTCGAGACCGGCCTCGCACAGCCCTGAGACGGCGGGTGGCCGACCCCCTGGAGGGGCCGGCCACCCGCCCAAGGGAACCCTGGGATGCGGTATCCCTACACCGGCCCCGCCACCACCGACACGATCTTGGCCAGGGAGACGCCAGAGCCGTCGCGGCGGGGGTCCATCTCCGGCAGTTCGGCCGGCAGGCCGTTCTTCTGCGCGGCACGCGCCGGGGCGGGCCCCGCCCAGGCCAGGGACAGGCAGTCCTCGCCCTTCAGGAACCGCTGGCAGCGCACACCGCCGGTGGCGCGGCCCTTGCGCGGGTACTGGTCGAACGGGGTGAGCTTGGCGGTCGTCTGGACGGAGTCGTCCAACGTGCCGCGCGAGCCGGCGACGGTGAAGACCACCGCGTCCGCCGCCGGGTCCACCGCGGTGAACGAGATCACCTTGGCGCCCTCGGCGACCTTGATGCCGGCCATGCCGCCCGCCGCACGCCCCTGCGGACGGACCTGCCCGGCCTGGTAACGGAGCAACTGGGCGTCGTCCGTGATGAAGACCAGGTCCTCCTCGCCCGTGCGCAGCTCCACCGCGCCGACGATCCGGTCGCCCTCCTTGAGGGTGATGACCTCCAGCTCCTCCTTGTTGGACGGGTAGTCCGGCACCACCCGCTTGACCACGCCCTGCGCGGTGCCGATCGCGAGCCCGGGGGAGGACTCGTCGAGCGTGGTGAGGCAGACCAGCGTCTCGTCGCCCTCCAGGGAGACGAACTCCGCGACCGGCGCGCCGCCCGACAGGTTCGGCGCCGAGGCGGTGTCCGGGAGCTGCGGCAGGTCCACGACGTTGATCCGCAGCAGCCGGCCCGCGGAGGTGACCGCGCCGATCTCCCCGCGCGCGGTGGCAGGAACGGCGGAGACGATCACATCGTGCTTGGTCCGCCGGACGTCCCCGTCCTCGGCGAAGGGCTCGCCGTTCGCCGTACGGGCCAGCAGGCCCGTCGAGGAGAGCAGCACCCGGCACGGGTCGTCGGCCACCTGGAGCGGCACGACGGCCGCCGACGTGCCCGACGACTCCAGCAGGACCGTACGGCGCTCGGTGCCGAACTTCTTCGTCACCGCCGCCAGTTCCGCCGAGACCAGCTTGCGCAGCTCCGCGTCCGACTCCAGGATCCGGGTCAGCTCGGTGATCTCCTCGTTGAGCTTCTCCTTCTCCGCCTCCAGCTCGATGCGGTCGTACCTGGTGAGCCGGCGCAGCGGCGTGTCCAGGATGTACTGCGTCTGCACCTCGGACAGGGAGAAGCGCTCGATCAGGCGCTGCTTGGCCTCGGCGCTGTTCTCGCTGGAGCGGATCAGCCGGATGACCTCGTCGATGTCGACGAGCGCCGTGAGCAGGCCCTCCACCAGGTGGAGGCGGTCGCGCCGCTTGCCGCGGCGGAACTCGCTGCGCCGCCGCACGACCTCGAAGCGGTGGTCGAGGTAGACCTCCAGAAGCTCCTTCAGGCCCAGCGTGAGCGGCTGACCGTCCACCAGCGCCACGTTGTTGATGCCGAAGGACTCCTCCATCGGCGTCAGCTTGTAGAGCTGCTCCAGGACCGCCTCCGGCACGAAGCCGTTCTTGATCTCGATGACCAGGCGCAGTCCGTGCTCGCGGTCGGTGAGGTCCTTGACGTCGGCGATGCCCTGGATCTTCTTCGAGCCGACCAGGTCCTTGATCTTGGCGATGACCTTCTCGGGGCCGACGGCGAACGGCAGTTCCGTCACCACCAGGCCCTTGCGGCGGGCCGTCACCGTCTCCACCGACACCGTCGCACGGATCTTGAAGGAGCCGCGGCCCGTCTCGTAGGCGTCGCGGATGCCGGACAGGCCGACGATGCGGCCGCCGGTGGGCAGGTCGGGACCCGGGACGTGCCGCATCAGGGCGTCCAGATCCGCGTTCGGGTGCCGGATCAGATGGCGGGCGGCCGCGATCACCTCGGCCAGGTTGTGCGGCGGCATGTTGGTGGCCATGCCGACCGCGATGCCGGAGGCGCCGTTGACCAGGAGGTTGGGGAAGGCGGCGGGCAGGGCCACCGGCTCCTGCTCCTGGCCGTCGTAGTTGGGCGCGAAGTCGACCGTGTCCTCGTCGATCGACTCGGTCATCAGGCTCGTCGCCGCCGCCTGACGGCACTCGGTGTACCGCATGGCGGCCGGCGGGTCGTCGTTGCCCAGCGAACCGAAGTTGCCGTGGCCGTCGACCAGCGGCACGCGCATGGAGAAGGGCTGGGCCATGCGCACCAGCGCGTCGTAGATCGACGCGTCGCCGTGCGGGTGCAGCTTGCCCATGACCTCGCCGACGACACGGGCGCACTTCACATAGCCGCGGTCGGGGCGCAGGCCCATCTCGTTCATCTGGTAGACGATGCGGCGGTGCACGGGCTTGAGGCCGTCGCGGGCGTCCGGCAGGGCGCGCGAATAGATGACCGAGTACGCGTACTCGAGGAAGGAGCCCTGCATCTCGTCGACGACGTCGATGTCGAGGATCTTCTCCTCGTACGAGTCGTCGGGAGGCGGGGTCTTCGTGCTGCGGCGGGCCATCGCTGCCGGCTCCTCCTGTGTTCTGGTCGCTCGCCTGCGGGGCGCTCGCGTGCTGAGGCGTGTGACGGGATCTGACGCGGACCATTGTGGACCGTGGCACTGACAGTGCGGGCCGGGACCCGGGCGTCGCCCGGTGCCCTGTGGGGGAGGCACCTTCTCCACGGCTGCCCGCAGGCTACGCGATCTCGCTCTCGGCGTACGTCCCCCGGGAACTTCGCCGACGCTCCGCGCGCTTGCATACAGTGGCAGGACCGGCAGGAAAACCGCGGTTTCGACGACCGCGTCCGCGATCGGAAGGGACGTACATGCCCATGGGTCACACGGCCACAGCCCAGGCAGGCTCCGGGGGCCTGACAGCGACCGAGCACCGCCTGGCCAACGGCCTGCGCGTGGTGCTCTCAGAGGACCACCTGACCCCCGTCGCGGCGGTGTGCCTCTGGTACGACGTCGGATCGCGCCATGAAGTCAAGGGGCGCACCGGACTCGCCCACCTCTTCGAGCACCTGATGTTCCAGGGCTCCGCCCAGGTCAAGGGCAACGGGCACTTCGAGCTGGTCCAGGGCGCGGGCGGCTCCCTCAACGGCACCACGAGCTTCGAGCGCACCAACTACTTCGAGACCATGCCCGCGCACCAGCTGGAGCTCGCCCTCTGGCTGGAGGCCGACCGCATGGGCTCCCTGCTGACCGCCCTGGACGACGAGTCGATGGAGAACCAGCGCGACGTCGTCAAGAACGAGCGCCGTCAGCGCTACGACAACGTGCCCTACGGCACCGCCTTCGAGAAGCTCACGGCCCTCGCCTACCCGGAGGGCCACCCCTACCACCACACGCCGATCGGCTCCATGGCCGACCTGGACGCGGCGACCCTGGAGGACGCGCGCGCGTTCTTCCGCACGTACTACGCGCCGAACAACGCCGTCCTGTCGGTCGTCGGCGACATCGACCCCGAGCAGACTCTCGCCTGGATCGAGAAGTACTTCGGGTCCATCCCCGGCCACGACGGCAAGCCCGCGCCCCGGGACGGCTCCCTGCCGGACGTCATCGGCGAGCAGCTGCGCGAGGTCGTCGAGGAGGAGGTCCCGGCGCGCGCCCTGATGGCCGCCTACCGTCTGCCGCAGGACGGCACGCGCGAGTGCGACGCCGTCGACCTGGCGCTCACCGTCCTCGGCGGCGGCGAGTCCTCCCGCCTCTACAACCGCCTGGTGCGCCGCGACCGCACCGCGGTGGCGGCCGGCTTCGGTCTGCTGCGGCTCGCGGGAGCGCCCTCGCTCGGCTGGCTGGACGTGAAGACCTCCGGCGACGTCGAGGTGCCCGTCATCGAGACCGCCATCGACGAGGAGCTCGCCCGGTTCGCCGAGGAGGGCCCCACGGACGAGGAGATGGAGCGCGCCCAGGCGCAGTTGGAGCGCGAGTGGCTGGACCGCCTGGGCACGGTCGCCGGCCGCGCCGACGAACTGTGCCGGTTCGCCGTGCTGTTCGGCGACCCGCAGCTCGCCCTGACCGCCGTCCAGCGCGTGCTGGACGTGACGGCGGAGGAGGTGCGCGAGGTCGCGAAGGCCCGGCTGCGCCCCGACAACCGCGCGGTGCTGGTGTACGAGCCCACCGAGCCCACTGAGGGCACGGAGAGCGCCGACGGCGCCGAAGCCGCCGCGACCACCGCCGACGACCACGACGAGGAGGCGGCCAAGTGACCGAGCTCGCCACGATGGACTTCCACCCCCAGCCGCAGGCGGGCGACGCCAAGCCGTGGGCGTTCCCGGCGCCCGAGCGCGGAACCCTCGACAACGGGCTGACCGTCCTGCACTGCCACCGCCCCGGCCAGCAGGTCGTCGCCGTCGAGGTCCTCCTCGACGCGCCCCTGGACGCCGAGCCGGCCGGCCTGGACGGCGTCGCCACGATCATGGCGCGCGCCTTCTCCGAGGGCACCGACAAGCACTCCGCCGAGGAGTTCGCCGCCGAGCTGGAGCGCTGCGGCGCCACCCTCGACGCCCACGCCGACCACCCCGGCGTCCGTGTGAGCCTGGAGGTGCCCGCCTCCCGGCTGGCCAAGGCCCTCGGTCTGGTCGCCGACGCCCTCAGGGCGCCCGCGTTCGCCGACAGCGAGGTCGAGCGCCTCGTCCGCAACCGCCTGGACGAGATCCCGCACGAGCTGGCCAACCCCTCCCGGCGTGCGGCCAAGGAGCTCTCCAGGGAGCTGTTCCCGGCCGACGCGCGCATGTCGCGCCCGCGTCAGGGCAGCGCGGAGACGGTCGAGAACATCGACTCCGCGGCCGTGCGCGCCTTCTACGAGAAGCACGTCCGCCCCGCCACGGCCACCGCCGTGATCGTCGGCGACCTCACCGACGTCGACCTGGCGGCGCTCCTCGGCGACACCCTGGGCGCGTGGACGGGCTCCGCCGCTCAGCCGCGCCCGGTGCCGCCGGTCACCGCCGACGACAACGGCCGGGTCGTCATCGTGGACCGCCCCGGCGCCGTCCAGACGCAGCTGCTGATCGGCCGTATCGGACCCGACCGGCACGCACGCGTGTGGCCCGCGCAGGTGCTCGGCACGTACTGCCTGGGCGGCACCCTCACCTCCCGTCTGGACCGCGTCCTCCGGGAGGAGAAGGGCTACACCTACGGCGTGCGCGCCTTCGGGCAGGTCCTGCGGTCCGCTCCGGACGGCTCGGGCGCCGCCATGCTCGCCATCAGCGGCTCGGTCGACACCCCCAACACCGGCCCCGCGCTGGACGACCTGTGGAAGGTGCTGCGCACGCTGGCCGAGGGCGGGCTGACCGACGCCGAGCGCGACGTCGCCGTGCAGAACCTCGTCGGCGTGGCGCCGCTGAAGTACGAGACCGCCGCGGCCGTCGCCGCCACGCTCGCCGACCAGGTCGAGCAGCACCTGCCGGACGACTTCCAGGCGACGCTCTATCAGCAGCTCGCCGCCACCGGCACCGTGGAGGCCACGGCGGCCGCCGTGAGCGCCTTCCCGGTGGACCGTCTGGTGACCGTGCTCGTCGGTGACGCGGCGCAGATCAAGGAGCCGGTCGAGGCTCTCGGCATCGGCGAGGTGAAGGTCGTCACGGCCGACTGAACCACCCGCACGCGCGCGTGGAGTCCCGGTGACGGATGTGTCACCGGGACTCCCTGTTGTCCGGATGATGTCCGAATTGAGGGAGTGACAGCCTGTCTGCCCTGTGGGATGCGCTACAAAAGGCGGCTTACGTTTGGGAATTGACAGCGGCCCCGTCTAGGTTCGTCCGGGCTGTCCGTCGGGCACTGCGCCGCACCCGCGGCACCGGACAGTCATCGCCGAGTCCCCGTACGGCGCGAGCCAGGGGAGCCGGGGACCCAACTGCGAAGTCCCTGGGGTGAATCGGACGCCCGCGCGAGTCGCGAGGGGGTCCGTAGGAGACCTTCCTGCTCCGAACCCGTCAGCTAACCCGGTAGGCGAGAGGGAAGGAAAGGACCGCTCAACTTCATGGCGTTCACCTGCGCCACCGGGAAGCACCGTCGTCCCGGTCGGATGCGGCGCACCTCTGCGCGCGCGGCGAGCATCGCCGCACTGACCACCACGGGCGTCATCGCCACCGTCGCCTCCGGCTCCGCCGTCGCCGCCGAGCCCACGCCCTCCGTCGAGCAGACCGGCCTCGTCCCGGTCGTCACCGTCGGCGACTCCGTCGCCCAGCGAGTCGACGACCAGGCCGCCGCCCAGCAGCAGGCGGCCGAGGAGGCCGCCGAGGTGAAGAAGGCCGCCGTGATGGCAGCCATGAAGGTCAGGGAGGAGCGCGCGGCCAGGGCGCGTGCCGCCCGCGCCGCCGAGCGCAAGCGCCTGAACACCTTCGTCCCGCCGATCAGCGGCTCGTACGTCTCCACGAGCTACAAGTCCGGCGGCTCCCTGTGGTCCTCCGGCAGCCACACCGGCATCGACTTCCACGCCTCCAGCGGCACCACCGTGCACGCCGTCGGGCTCGGCACCGTCGTCGAGGCCGGCTGGGGCGGCGCCTACGGCAACCAGGTCGTGATCCGGATGAGCGACGGCACGTACACCCAGTACGGCCACCTGTCGTCCATCAGCGTCTCGGTGGGCGAGCAGGTCACCCCGGGCCGGCAGATCGGCCTGTCGGGAGCCACCGGCAACGTCACCGGCCCGCACCTGCACTTCGAGGCCCGCACCAGCCCGGAGTACGGCTCGGACATCGACCCCGTCGCCTACCTCCGCAAGCACGGCTTGAACGTCTGACGCCGCACGGCGCACCGAACCAAAAGCCCGGCCCCCGGGGGACGCACCGACAGCGTCCCCCGGGGGCCGGGCTTTTGCCGTTTTCCCCGCTTCACCGCCTCCGCTGTCCAAAAAATATCCATGGATTCCGGCCCGCCGTCGGAAATTCCCGCACATTGCAATAGAGTCACGGAACGGACGTCACTCGTCGACGTTTCGCGGGGACAAAGGCGGAGGTCGGTCATGCGTATTCCGGCGCACTCGGTGTGCACGGCCATCCGGGACGACATCGTCGCGGGTGTCTACGAGCGCGGCAGCCGCCTCACCGAGGAACTGCTCGCCCGCCGCTACGGAGTCTCACGGGTCCCCGTCCGCGAGGCGCTGCGCACGCTGGAGGCGGAGGGTTTCGTCGTCACGCGACGGCACGCGGGCGCGTGCGTGGCGGAACCGACCGAGCAGGAGGCCGCCGACCTGCTGGAGATGCGCCTGCTGCTGGAGCCGCTCGGCGCGTCCAGGGCCGCCCAGCGGCGCACCGAGGCGCATCTGAAGGTGCTGCGCGGCCTGGTCCGGCTGGGCCAGGAGCGCGCCAGGCGGGGAGGCAGCGAGGACCTGCGCTCCCTGGGCGGCTGGTTCCACGAGACGCTCGCCCAGGCCTGCGGCAGCCACGCCCTGTCCTCCACGCTGACCGGGCTGCGTCACAAGATCGTCTGGATGTACGCGGTGGAGGCGCCGGCCGACCCGGTGGAGTCCTGGGCGGAGCACGGCGCGATCGTGGACGCGGTGGCGCGCGGCGACGGGGAGCGCGCGCGGGCGATCACGGCGCTGCACACCGAGCGCGCCGCCGCCGCGCACCGGCTGCGCTTCACCGGCGGGGACGGGGCGGAGCGTGTGAGGACTTCGCAACACGCCGTCAACACGTCAGGCCGCCGGCATTAACACGGGAGCCGTATACAAAGAGGGGATATTCGGCGGAGACGTATTTCCGCTGCCTTTTCATGTTGCGCGCCCGGAATTGACCGGTCGTGCTTTCCGCGCGTCCGCGAACCCGTACGCCGGCCTTTTTCGCACCTCTCGGAGGAACGGGATTTCCCCCGCCGAAAATTGCCGAAATTGCGGCTGGCCGGCGAGTGGCCGGTGCGGGGCGAAAACGGCGGAGCCGCGCCGCCCGGGTGGGGCGACGCGGCTCCAAGGGTGCCGCGAGCGTGGGCTCAGACGGTCTCGGGAAGCTCCTCGAGACCTTCGGAGACCAGCTTGGCCAGCCGGTCCAGGGCGGCGTCCGCGCCCTCGGCGTCGGAGGCGAGGACGATCTCCTCGCCGCCCTGGGCGCCCAGACCGAGGACGGCCAGCATGGACGCCGCGTTGACGGGGTCGCCGCCCGCCTTGGCGATCGTCACCGGGACGCCTGCGGCCGTGGCGGCTCGGACGAAGATGGAGGCGGGGCGGGCGTGGAGGCCCTCGGCCCAGCCGACGTTGACGCGGCGCTCAGCCATGTGATGCTGCCCTTCGCTGTTCAGGGTTGTCTAGACCAGTGTTCCACACGTGAAGCACCTTGGAACGGGGTCGCCCCGTTCTGCCGGTGGACGTGGGATCGCGGCCTCGACCCCACGGTTTCGTCCTCACAGACTGCCTCGCGCCGTTGTCGTACGCGAGCCGTACTCTGGGCCCCATGCAGAGCGCGCCGGACCGGCACGAGTACCCCGCCCACTGGGAAGCCGACGTGGTGCTGCGCGACGGCGGCACCGCGCGCATCCGCCCCATCACCGTCGATGACGCCGAGCGCCTGGTCAGCTTCTACGAGCAGGTCTCGGACGAGTCGAAGTACTACCGCTTCTTCGCGCCCTACCCGCGTCTGTCCGCCAAGGACGTCCACCGCTTCACGCACCACGACTTTGTGGACCGGGTGGGACTCGCGGCCACGGTCGGCGGCGAGTTCATCGCCACCGTACGCTATGACCGCATCGGCGCCGACGGCATGCCCGCCTCCGCACCCGCCGACGAGGCCGAGGTCGCCTTCCTCGTGCAGGACGCCCACCAGGGCAGGGGCGTCGCCTCGGCGCTGCTGGAACACATCGGGGCCGTCGCCCGCGAGCGCGGGATCCGCCGGTTCGCCGCCGAGGTGCTCCCCGCCAACAGCAAGATGATCAAGGTGTTCACGGACGCCGGGTACACCCAGAAGCGCAGCTTCGAGGACGGCGTCGTCCGTCTGGAGTTCGACCTCGAACCCACCGAGCGCTCCCTGGCGGTGCAGCGCGCGCGTGAGCAGCGCGCCGAGGCCCGTTCCGTGCGACGGCTCCTGGCCCCCGGTTCGGTCGCCGTCGTCGGCGTCGGACGCGCGCCCGGCGGCGTCGGCCGCGGCGTCCTCGGCAACCTGCGGGACGCGGGCTTCACCGGGCCCCTCTACGCGGTGAACAAGGCGTTCCCCGAAGACCTCAAGGAGATCGACGGGGTACCCGCCCACCGCTCCGTGGGGGAGATCGACGGACACGTCGACCTGGCGGTCGTCGCCGTCCCCGCCGAACACGTGCCCGAGGTCGTCGCCGAGTGCGGTGAGCACGGGGTGCAGGGACTCGTCGTGCTCGCCGCAGGCTACGCCGAGAGCGGCCCCGAAGGGCGCGAGCGCCAGCGCGCACTCGTCCGCCACGCGCGCGCGTACGGCATGCGGATCATCGGCCCCAACGCCTTCGGGATCGTCAACACCGCACCGACGGTGCGGCTCAACGCCTCACTGGCGCCGGAGATGCCGCGGCCCGGCCGCATCGGCCTGTTCGCCCAGTCCGGCGCCATCGGCGTCGCCCTCCTGTCCCGTCTGCACCGGCGCGGCGGAGGCGTCACCGGCGTCACCGGCGTGTCCACGTTCGTCTCCTCCGGCAACCGCGCCGACGTCTCCGGCAACGACGTCCTCCAGTACTGGTACGACGACCCCGACACCGATGTGGCCCTGATGTACCTGGAGTCCATCGGCAACCCCCGCAAGTTCACCCGCCTCGCACGCCGTACGGCGGCGGCGAAGCCCCTGGTGGTCGTGCAGGGCGCCGGATCCGCGCCGCAGGGCCACGCGGTACGGGCCACCCGGCTGCCGCACGCGACCGTGTCCGCGCTGCTGCGGCAGGCCGGGGTGATCCGGGTGGAGACCATCACCGAACTCGTCGACACCGGCCTGCTGCTCGCCCGCCAGCCGCTGCCGAACGGCCCCCGGGTGGCCATCCTCGGCAACTCCGAGTCGCTCGGCCTGCTGACGTACGACGCGTGCCTCTCCCAGGGCCTGCGCCCGCTGCGGCCGCGGGACCTGACCACCCAGGCCACGGCGGAGGACTTCCACGCGGCACTGGCCCGCGCCCTGGCCGACGACGCCTGCGACGCGGTGGTGGTCACGGCGATCCCCGCGATCGGCGAGGCGTCGCCCGGTGACGCGGAACTGGCCGAGGCGCTGCGCACCGCCGCGGCCGCCGGCCCCGCCAAGCCGGTGCTCGTCGTGCACGTGGAACTCGGCGGCCTCGCGGAGGCCCTTTCGGCGGCCTCCAGCACGGCCCCCCGCGCGCGTGCCGCCGCGACCACGGACCCACAGGCCCACTCCGCCCCGCCCCGCGCAGCCGAAAGTCACACAGCCGACGCGCACACAGCCGGCGCGCACACAGTCGACGCGCCCGTGCCCGACGTGCCCACTCCTGACACGCCCGTGCCCCCCGCGCCCCAGCCGCCGGGCTCCGCGACCTCCCCGGCCGGCGCCCCCGAGGACGCTCACCTCATCCCCGCCTATCCCGCCGCCGAACGCGCGGTCCGCGCTCTCTCCGAAGCCGTGAAGTACGCGCACTGGCGCCGCGAGGCCGCCGACCCCGGCAAGGTGCCCGAGTACGACGACATCGACGAGAGGGGAGCCGCCGAGCTGATCGACGGGCTCCTCGCGCGCGGGCAGGGCCTCACCCTCGGCGCCGACGAGACCCGTGAGCTCCTCGGCCGCTACGGGGTCCACCTGCGCCCGGCCGTCCCCGCGCCGACCCCCGACGAGGCCGCGCGAGCCGCCGGCGCCCTCGGCTACCCCGTCGCCCTCAAGGCCACCGTCCCCCACCTCCGTCACCGCGCCGACCTGGGCGGCGTCCGCCTCGACCTCGCCGACGAGGAGCAACTGCGGCGCGCCTACGCCGAGTTGACGGAGCTGTTCGGCAGCGCCGAGGAACTGCGCCCGGTCGTCCAGGCGATGGCGCCGCGCGGAGTCGACACGGTCGTCCGCGCGGTGATCGACCCGGCGGCCGGCGCGGTGCTCTCCTTCGGTCTCGCCGGAGCCGCATCCCAACTGCTCGGGGACATGGCCCACCGCCTGGTCCCCGTCACCGACCGCGACGCAGCCTCCCTGGTCCGCTCCATCAGGACCGCTCCGCTCCTGTTCGGCTGGCGCGGATCCGCCGCCGTCGACACCCCCGCCCTGGAGGAACTCCTGCTGCGGGTCTCCCGGCTGGTCGACGACCATCCCGAGGTCGTCGCGGTGACCCTGGAACCGGTCGTCGTCGCCCCGCACGGCCTGAGCGTCCTCGGCGCCTCCGTCCGCCTCGCGCCCCCGCCCGCCCGCGACGACCTCGGCCCGCGCACCCTCCCGGTCTACTGAACGCGAGCGTTCCCGTGCAGTCAGCGGGTCCCCGTAGGATGGACCGCATGGCCAAGACCAGTACGACGACCCAGGGGCTGCGTGCGGCGATCGAGCGCAGCGGCTACTACCCGGCCCTCGTGGCCGAGGCGGTGGAGGCCGCCGTGGGCGGCGAGCCCATCCGGTCGTACCTGGTCCACCAGGAGACCACCTTCGACCAGAACGAGGTCCGCCGGCATGTGACCGTGCTGGTCCTCACCGGCAACCGCTTCATCGTCAGCCACACCGACGAGCAGGCCGCCGACAGCACCTCCCCGACGCCCTACGCCACGACGTCCACGGAGTCCGTGAAGATCGGCCGGATCTCGTCGGTCGTCGTCAGCCGTGTGGTCGCCAACCCGGAGTCGTACACCGCGGGCAGCGTCCCGCGCGAGGTCGTCCTGACCATCGGCTGGGGCGCCGTCTCCCGCATCGACCTGGAACCCGCCGCCTGCGGCGACCCCAACTGCGACGCCGACCACGGCTACACCGGCAACTCCACGGCGGACGACCTCAGCCTGCGTGTCAGCGAGGCCGGCGACGGCCCGGAGACGGTGCGCCAGGCGCTCGCCTTCGCGCAGTCCCTCTCCGAGGCGACCGCGGACGTCACCCGCTGATGGCCGCGCCCGCCGCCTGGGACGACCCGGAGCCCCTCGCCGTCTCCTCCGCGCCCGTCCCCGAGTACGGCTCCGGCTCCCTCGCCGACCTGCTGCCCACCCTGGCCGCCGGCATGGGCGTCCCCGGCATGACCGCGTCGATCACGGAACTCACCCCGGCCGACCGCAACTGCGTCTTCCTGATCGACGGCCTCGGCTGGGAGCAGATCCGGTCCCACCCGGACGAGGCCCCCTACCTGCACGCCCTCCTCGGCACCTCCCGCGGCGGCACCGGACGCCCGATCACCGCCGGCTTCCCCGCGACCACCGCGACCTCCCTCGCCTCCGTCGGCACCGGCCTCCCGCCCGGAGCGCACGGCCTGCCCGGCTACACCGTGCGCAATCCTGGCAGCGGCGAGCTGATGAACCAGCTCCGCTGGCAGCCGTGGACGCCGCCGCACACCTGGCAGCCGTACCCCACGGTCTTCCAGCTCGCCGACGCCGCCGGGGTGCACGCCGCGCAGGTGTCCTCCCCCCATTTCGAGACCACCCCCCTGACCAAG
The DNA here is from genome assembly GCF_042889585.1 of Streptomyces sp. NPDC002566. Taxonomy (NCBI): domain Bacteria; kingdom Bacillati; phylum Actinomycetota; class Actinomycetes; order Kitasatosporales; family Streptomycetaceae; genus Streptomyces; species Streptomyces sp. NPDC002566. The sequence continues at coordinate 117,351 of NZ_JBIARD010000001.1, forward strand.
GTGGCGCTCAGCGGCGGCAGGTTCCACGGCCGCCTCACCGGCGAGGAGCGCGTGGACTTCGCGGCGGAGCAACTCGCCGCCGGCGACCGCTCCCTGGTGTACACGTACTACGCCGAACTCGACGGCGCGGGGCACCGCTACGGCGTCGCCTCCGACACCTGGCGCGGCCAGCTGATGTACGTCGACCGGCTCGTCCAGCGCCTGGCCGAGCAACTCCCGCCGCGCAGCGCGCTCTACGTCACCGCCGACCACGGGATGCTCGACGTGCCCTTCGACGAGCAGCACCGCATCGACTTCGACGAGGACTGGGAGCTGAGCGCCGGAGTCGCCCTGCTGGGCGGCGAGGGCCGCGCCCGTCACGTCTACGCCGTACCGGGCGCCGAGGGCGACGTCCTGACCTGCTGGCGCGAGGTCCTGGGCGAGCAGTTCTGGGTGGCCTCGCGCGAAGAGGCCGTCGCGGCGGGCTGGTTCGGCCCGCACATCGACGAACGCGTCCACGCCCGCCTCGGCGACGTGATCGCGGCCGCCCGGGACGACGTCCTGGTCATCGCCTCCGAGCGGGAGCCGAAGGAGTCGGCGATGGTCGGCAACCACGGCTCCATGACCCCCGCCGAACAACTCGTCCCGCTCCTCGAAGTACGCTCCTGACGGCCCCGGCCCTCCCGTCATCGACACGCCATCGACCCCGCCGAAAGGTGCGCAACCCCCCATGCCCGAGCTGGTGTTCTTCTCCGGAACCATGGACTGCGGGAAGTCGACGCTGGCTCTCCAGATCGAGCACAACCGCTCCGCGCGCGGACTCCAGGGCATGATCTTCACCCGCGACGACCGCGCGGGCGAGGGCAAGCTGTCCTCCCGTCTCGGCCTGGTCACCGACGCGGTCGAGGTCGAGGACGGCCGCGACCTGTACGCCTACCTGGTCGACCACCTCTCGCAGGGCGGCCGCGCCGACTACGTGATCGCGGACGAGGCGCAGTTCCTCGCCGAGGAGCAGATCGACCAGCTCGCGCGGGTGGTCGACGACCTCGGCATCGACGTCTACGCCTTCGGTATCACCACCGACTTCCGCTCCAAGCTGTTCCCCGGTTCCCAGCGGCTCGTCGAACTCGCCGACCGCGTCGAGGTGCTCCAGGTCGAGGCCCTGTGCTGGTGCGGCGCCCGTGCCACGCACAACGCCCGCACCGTCGGCGGCGTGATGGTCGTCGAGGGCGCCCAGGTCGTCATCGGCGACGTCAACCAGGCGAACACCATCGGCTACGAGGTCCTGTGCCGCCGGCACCACCGGCGCCGTATGACGGCGGCCACGGCCCGGGCGGCGGCGCTGTCGCCGGACGTGCTGCCGGTGCAGCAGGTCTGACGGACCGGCCGGGGCACCGTCTCAGCGAGAGCGCTCGATCAGCGCGAAGCGGGCTCCCTCCGGGTCGGCCACGTCCGCCACGTGCCCGTGCGCACCGTCGCGCACCGGACGCAGTACACGCCCGCCCAGTCCGACAACCCGTGCGAGCGCTTCGTCCGCGTCGTCCACCTCGAAGTACGTCACCCAGTGGGGCCCCCGGTCCCGGGGCAATGCGCCGCCCACGCCCCGCACGCCCGCCACCGGCCGGCCGTCGATGAGCAAGGTGACGTGATCCGTGTCGGCCGACTCCGCCGCCTGCCGCCCGTAGCCGAACACCGTCTCGTAGAACGCGGCGACGCCGGCGGCCTCGTAAGTCACCAGTTCATGCCACGCGGGCGTGCCGTGCACGCCGGCGACGGCGGTGCCGAGGTGGGCCGCCGACTGCCAGACGCCGAAGACCGCGCCGGAGGGGTCTGAGCCGATGGCCAGGCGCCCGGCGTCACCGGCGTCGAGCGGGCCGACCCCCACAGTGCCGCCGCACTGGCGCACCGCGTCGGCCGTGGCGTCCACACGGTCGGAGGCGAGGTAGGGCGTCCAGGCGACGGTGAGGTGCCAGTCCGCAGGGAGCCGTCCGATGCCGGCCACCTCTCGGCCGTCCAGCAGCGCCCGCACATAAGGGCCGAGTTGCCGCGGACCGGCCCGGAACTCCCAGCCGAACAGCTCGCCGTAGAACTCCTGGGCGGCGGTCGGTCCGTGCGCCATCAGACTCACCCAGCAGGGGGTGCCGAGAGCCGGCCGGGCGGACGCCCCGTCCCTCGGACCGGCAGCTCTTCCGGGTGCACGCCCTTCGGTCATCGTCACCCCTTTCCGGCCGCGCGCGACGGCCGCCGGACGACGGCCTGTCCTACGCCGTGTGCCCGGTGCCGTACGCCTCGTGACCGGGGCCGACCGGCCGAGCACAGTAGCCGGACGGGGACGAAGGGACCACCCTGTGCGCAAGGATGGTGGCCATGAACGCCATCATCTCCGCATCCGAACTCGCCGACGGCCTGGCAGGCGACGCCCCTCCGGTCGTTCTCGACGTCCGCTGGCAGCTCACCCTGGCGAAGGCGGCGGGCGAGCCGGCCTTCGACGGCCGGGCCGCGTACGCCTCGGGACATGTGCCCGGCGCCGTCTACGTCGACCTGGACCGCGAGCTGGCCGGAACACCCGGCACGCGCGGGCGGCATCCCCTGCCGGACCTGGCGGAGTTCGGCGCCGCCATGCGCCGGGCGGGCGTGTCGGCGGCCCGCCCGGTCGTCGTGTACGACGGCGGGCAGGGCTGGGCGGCGGCACGCGCGTGGTGGCTGCTGCGCTGGACGGGCCATCCGGACGTGAGGGTCCTCGACGGCGGTCTGCCGTCCTGGCAGGGCGAGTTGCAGACCGACGTGCCCGTGCCCGCCGAGGGCGACTTCGAGCCGGCGCCGGTCGCCGCGGAGCTCCTCGACGCGGACGGGGCCGCCGCGCTGGCCCGCTCCGGTGTGCTGCTCGACGCGCGCGCGGGGGAGCGGTACCGGGGTGAGGTGGAGCCGATCGACAGGGTGGGCGGGCACATCCCGGGCGCGCTCTCCGCGCCCACCACCGACAACGTCGGGCCGGACGGCCGCTTCCTGCCCGCCGGGGACCTGAGGGACCGTTTCAAGGCGCTGGGAGCCACCGAGGGCGCGCGGGTGGGCGTGTACTGCGGCTCGGGCGTCTCCGGCGCGCACGAGGTGCTGGCACTGGCCGTGGCGGGCGTTCCGGCGGCCCTGTACGTCGGCTCCTGGTCGGAGTGGTCCTCGGACCCGTCCCGCCCGGTCGCGGTGGGCCCCGACCCTCAGTGAGCCCTGCCCCGCGGGCACAGGGGTGAGGGCCGCACCGAACAGGCGCGGCCCTCCCGAAGGCATGACCGGTGCGACCCGAAGCCGGCCGACGGCGCGTCAAACCGCCGAACAGGCGGCCCCCCCCCCGGGCGGGTCGCCGCCCGGGGCCGGTGAGAGGACGCTCTACTCCTGCTTCTTGCGCCGGGTGCCGAACACGATCTCGTCCCAGCTCGGCACCGCCGCGCGGCGGCCCGGGCGGACGCCGTCCGCCTCGGCCTGGCGGTCGGTGGCGCCGACGAGCCGGTCCCGGTGACTGCTGACCGAACGCGGCATCAGGACGTCCGCGTAGGCGGAGCCGGCGGACGCGGCGGTCGCCGGTGGCTCCTCGACGTCCTCTTCCTCGACCGGTTCGTCCGGCTCCTCCGACGGGAGGTCGGGGACGATCAGGTCGCCACGGAAGCTCGGCACCGCCTCCAGCAGGCTGGTCAGCGAGTCGCGCTCCCGTTCGGCGCTGCTCTCCTCGGGGGGCTCGGGGGCCGGCGCGGGCAGGCTCGGCCGCTCCAGGGCGCGGTCCATCGTCCGCTCGCGCGGCAGCCGCGCGATACGCGGGACGAACGGAAAGCTGGGCTCCGGCGCGGCGAGGTCGTCGGACTCGCCGATCAGCGAGCGCGCCTCGTCGTCGACGGCCTGCACGAGCCGCCGCGGCGGGTCGTAGGTCCAGCTCGCCGAGTGCGGTTCGCCCGCGACCCGGTAGACCAGCATGACCTCCCAGGTGCCGTCGTCGCGGCGCCAGGAGTCCCACTGGACGGTGTCCTTGTCGGCGCCGCGCAGCAGCAGCCGTTCCTGCACGGCCTCGCCGAGCTGGGGGCCGGCGTTCTCGCCGGGCCGGCGCACGGGCGTCTTGCGGGCCCGCTCGGCCATGAAGGCGCGCTCGGCCAGCACGGGCCCCTCGAAGCGGCGCACGCGGTCGACGGGGATGCCCGCCATCTGGGCGACCTCTTCCGCGGTCGCACCGGCTCGTATACGCGCCTGGATGTCACGGGGGCGGAGATGGCTCTCCACCTCGATCTCGATCTGGCCGAGGCGGGGACGGTCGCCGCGGACCGCGGCGCGCAGACGCTCGTCGATGGGAAGCGTGTACTCCGTGCTGTCCGCAGCCTTCAGCACCAGCCGTGTGCCGTCATTCGAGACGGCCACGACACGCAGTTCGGGCATGGGGACCTCCCGGGTGGTGCCTGCCGACGTCACGTGCGTCGCTGCTTCCGCTAGTCGAGTGTGGCCTGCCCGGGTGCAGCCTGCCACAACCTTGCCGAGTTGCCCGGCGTGTCGGGCACGCGCCCTGACGCGCCGTTATGGCACGGTTACCTTTTCGCCACGCTAAGTGACCAACTCCGTCACCCTGTGCAACCTGTCCCCCCTCCTGGCGGTCCGGCGAGGCCCCGGACGCCCTGGCGGGAGACCGGACCCAGGGCTCGCAACAGTACTCCATTCGGGCCACCTGCGTGGATCGGCGCGCCGCGCAACTTCTGACGGCGGACGGGACTTGACTCCCTGATGCCCGATTTCCGCGATCTTGAACGTGGTGCGTTTCACGCGAACGACGGAAACGGGACCAGGCGCCCACCGTGCCCGTTACGCCCCCAGAACCCTCCGCAAGTAGTCGTTCTGGAAACGGCGTTCGGGATCGAGCCGGTCCCGCAGCGCGGTGAACTCCGCGAAGCGCGGATAGACCGAGGCGAAGTACTCCGCGTCGCGCGTGTGCACCTTGCCCCAGTGCGGCCGGCCCTCGTGCGTGGTGAAGATCCGTTCGGCGGCGGTGAAGTACCCCTGGTACGGCGTGCCCTTGGCCATGTGGACGGCGATGTACGCGCTGTCGCGGCCGGAGGCGGTGGACAGGGTGATGTCGTCGGCGGGGGCCGTGCGCACCTCCACCGGGAAGCTGACGCGCAGGCCCGAGCGCTCGACCATCGCCTTCAGCTCCCGCAGCGTCTCGGTCACCGCCTCGCGCGGGACGGCGTACTCCATCTCCACGAACCGCACCCGGCGCGGGGAGGTGAACACCTTGTACGGGATGTCGGTGTAGGTGCGCGCCGACAGGGCCTTGCTGGAGATGCGGGCGATCGACGGGATCGTCGCGGGCGCCGCGCGGCCGACCCACTGGGCCACCTGGAAGACGCCGTTGGACAGGAACTCGTCCTCGATCCACCCCGAGACCTGGCTCACCGGCCGGCGCGGACCGGCGCTGCGGTTGTTGCGCTTGGTGTTGGTGCTGCCGGTGTGCGGGAACCAGTAGAACTCGAAGTGCTCGTTCTCGGCCCACAGTTCGTCGAACTCGGCGAGCACCCTGTCGAAGGGCATCGGCTCCTCGCGCGCGGTGAGCAGGAAGATCGGCTCCACCGCGAAGGTGATGGCGGTGACGACGCCGAGGGCTCCCAGGCCGATCCGGGCCGCCGCGAAGACCTCCGGATTCTCCTTCTCGGAGCAGACGAGCACCGAGCCGTCCGCCGTGACCAGCTCCAGCCCCTTGATCTGCGCGGCGATCGAGGCCGACTCCCGGCCCGTGCCGTGGGTGCCGGTGCTGGTGGCGCCCGAGACCGTCTGCTCCATGATGTCGCCCATGTTGGTGAGCGAGAGCCCCTCGCGCGCGAGGGCCATGTTGAGCCTCTTGAGGGGCGTGCCGGCCTCGACCGTGACGGTCATGGCCGCCCGGTCGATGTCGCGGATGCCGGTCAGCAGCTGAGGGCGGATCAGCACGCCGTCGGTCGCCGCGATCGACGTGAACGAGTGGCCGGTGCCGACCGCCTTGACCTTCAGCCCGTCCTCCGCGGCGCGGCGCACGGCGGCGGCCAGTTCGTCGACGGAGGCGGGCGTGACCTCCCGCGCGGGCCGGGCGACGACGTTGCCGCCCCAGTTACGCCACGTTCCGTTCTTCGCGCTCGCTGTGCTGCTCAACGGTGCCTCCCCGACCCGGCGCCGGCCTGCTGAGCCGGCGGTACCCCAGGAAACCGACCGCGACCGCGACGGCCCCGGACACCGCAGGGACCCCGTACCCGGCCCGCGCGCCGGCCGCGTCGATGACCCAGCCGGCGATGGAGGAGCCGAGCGCGACCCCGACCGCGAGCCCGGTGCTCACCCAGGTCATGCCCTCGGTCAGTTGCGCGCGTGGTACGTGCTCTTCGATGAGGGACATGGTGGTGATCATCGTGGGAGCGATGGCCAGGCCCGCTACGAACAGCGCCACGGCCAGAAACGACAAGTTCCCGACCAGTAGGAGGGGGATCATACTCACGGCCATCATGAACACGCCCAACAGCCAGCGGCGCTCGGGCGGCCCCTGCGGCCGCAGCAGGCCGAAGACCAGCCCGGCGACGCAGGAACCCGCCGCGTAGAGCGCCAGGACGACGCTGGCGGCCCTCTTGTGGCCCTCCTCCTCGGCGAAGGCGACGGTGACCACGTCGACCGCCCCGAAGATCGTTCCGGTCGCCACGAACGTGGCCACCAGGATCTGCAGTCCCGGCGAGCGCAGCGCCGAACCGCCGCCGCGCCGCGCGCGCGGGTGCGGCGCCGGCTCGGTGGCCCGCTGCGCGGTCAGCCAGAAGACGCCGACGGCGAGGAAGCAGGCCGCCAGCAGCGGCCCCGCCTCCGGGAACCAGGTCGTGGACAGCCCGATGGAGACGATCGGCCCGAAGATGAAGCACACCTCGTCCACCACGGACTCGAAGGAGTACGCGGTGTGCAGCTGCGGAGTCCCCCGGTACAGGGCGGCCCAGCGGGCCCGGATCATCGCGCCGAGACTCGGTACGGCGCCGATCCCGGCGGAGCACACGAAGAGCAGCCATTCCGGCCCGTCGAAGTGCGCGGCCAGCAGCAGCCCGGCCGCCGCGGCGAGCGCCAGCAGCGTCGCCGGGCGCAGCACCCTGCGCTGGCCGTGCCGGTCCACCAGGCGCGAGATCTGCGGCCCGAGGACGGCGGCCGACAGCGCGATGGTCGCCGACAGCGCGCCCGCGAGACCGTAGCGCCCGGTGAGCTGGGAGATCATCGTGACGACGCCGATGCCCATCATCGACAGCGGCATCCGGCCGACGAACCCCGCGGCGGAGAAGCCCTTGGAGCCGGGGGCGGCGAACAGGGCGCGGTAGGGGCTGGGCACGGGGGTCTCCGGTGAAGAGCGTGACAGGGTCCGTAAGGCGCGAATTCCGCTCATACAGCTTACGAAGTTAGGCAACCCTAACGCACGCCTCGCACGTCTGTTCCCGGTCAGATTCCGGACCGGCTTCCCGGCAAGGGCGCACCCGCCCCCGGTCGCGGTCCGCGCGGCCCTCCGGCACCCGCCGTTTCCCCGCTGTCAGTCGCGGGTGGCAGGATCGAAGGCATGCCAGACGCGCTCGATGCCACCCCGTACGACGCCCTGCTCCTGCTCTCCTTCGGCGGCCCCGAAGGCCCGGACGACGTGGTCCCGTTCCTGGAGAACGTGACCCGCGGGCGCGGCATCCCCAAGGAACGCCTCAAGGAGGTGGGGCAGCACTACTTCCTGTTCGGCGGGGTCAGCCCCATCAACGACCAGAACCGCGCCCTGCTGGACGCCCTGCGCAAGGACTTCGCCGGCCACGGCCTCGACCTGCCGGTGTACTGGGGCAACCGCAACTGGGCCCCGTACCTGACCGACACCCTGCGCGAGATGGTCGCCGACGGCCGCCGCCGCATCCTGGTCCTCGCCACCAGCGCCTACGCCTCCTACTCCGGCTGCCGCCAGTACCGCGAGAACCTGGCCGACTCGCTGGCCGCCCTGGAGGCCGAGGGCCTGCCCCTGCCGAAGATCGACAAGCTGCGGCACTACTTCAACCACCCCGGCTTCCTCGAGCCCATGATCGACGGCGTGGTCCGGTCCCTGGCAGACCTCCCCGAAGACGTCCGCGACGGTGCCCACATCGCCTTCACCACCCACTCGATCCCCGTCGCCGCGGCCGACGCCTCCGGCCCCGTGGAGGACCACGGTGACGGAGGGGCGTACGTCGCCCAGCACCTGGACGTCGCCCGGCTCGTCGCCGACGCCGTCCGCGAGCGCACCGGCGTCGACCACCCCTGGCAGCTCGTCTACCAGTCCCGCTCCGGAGCCCCGCACATCCCGTGGCTGGAGCCCGACATCTGCGACCACCTGGAGGAGCGGCACGCCGCCGGCGCCCCGGCCGTGGTGATGGCGCCCATCGGCTTCGTCTCCGACCACATGGAGGTCCTCTACGACCTCGACACCGAGGCCGAGGCCAAGGCGGGCGAGCTCGGCCTGCCCGTGCGCCGCTCGGCCACCGTCGGCGCCGACCCGCGCTTCGCCGCGGCCGTCCGCGAGCTCGTCCTGGAGCGCGCAGCGGCCGAGAACGGCAAGGCCGCCACCCCGTGCGCCCTGGGATCGCTCGGCGCCTCCCACGACCTCTGCCCGGTCGGCTGCTGCCCGGCCCGCGCCCCCCGGCCCGCCGCCGCGGGCGCCGACAGCCCCTACGCGTGAGGAGCGCCGTGACCGACCCCCTGCACACGGAACTGCTCGACCTGGCCCAGGAGGCCGCCCGCAAGGCCGGCGCACTCCTGCGCGACGGCCGCCCCGCCGACCTCTCGGTCGCCGCCACCAAGTCGAGCCCCATCGACGTCGTCACCGAGATGGACATCGCGGCCGAGAAGCTGATCACCGGCCTCATCGCCGACCGCCGCCCCGACGACGGCTTCCTCGGCGAGGAGGGCTCCGCCAGCGAGGGCCGCAGCGGCGTCCGCTGGGTGATCGACCCGCTCGACGGCACCGTGAACTACCTCTACGGGCTGCCCGCCTGGGCCGTGTCCATCGCGGCCGAACAGGACGGCGAGACCGTCGTCGGCGTCGTCGCGGTGCCGATGCGCGGCGAGACGTACCACGCGGTGCGCGGCGCCGGGGCCCGGGCGACCGGCGCCTGGGAGGGCGAGCGCGTCCTCGCCTGCCGCCCCGCGGCCCCCCTCGACCAAGCCCTGGTCTCCACCGGCTTCAACTACGTCACCGAGGTACGCGCCCACCAGGCCGAGGTCGCCCGGCGGCTCGTCCCCCTGGTGCGCGACATCCGCCGCGGCGGATCGGCCGCCATCGACCTGTGCGACGTGGCCGCCGGCCGCCTCGACGGCTACTACGAGCGCGGCCTGCACCCCTGGGACCTCGCCGCGGGCGACCTGATCGCCCGGGAGGCGGGCGCGCTGACCTCTGGACGCCCCTCACAACGCCCTTCACGCGAACTGGCGATCGCCGCCACCCCGGCCGTCTTCGAGCCGCTCCAGCGACTCCTGGAGGACTTCGGCGCCTGGCACGACTGAACCGTGGCCGGCCGCTCCGGCCGGACGACGCGAAGGGGCCCCGGCGCTGGATTCGCCGGGGCCCCTCCGTCGTGCTCACGCGCGAACCGCTCAGACGCTCGTCGCGACCTCCACGCCGTGGTTGGCGGCGAGGCGGCGCAGGTCGTCGAGCTCGGCCAGTTCCACCTCGACGAGGAAGTCGTCGCCCTCGTCGCGAGCCCGCGTCAGATCGGACTCGGTCGCCTCTATGCGCTGCAGAAGTCCTGCGGTGAATGCGTCCATGCTGCGCCCCCTCGTCCTTGGGTCGTGGGTCGATGGCACGGGGGTGTGCCGGGGATGGAGAAGAGACGATCACGTCTCCCGTGAGTGCCCGGCGCTGCCCTGCCGGGCGGCCACGGTGCCGGACAACCACGCCGCTCTGCGGGGAAGCAGACCGCGGAGTGCCGCATGGTGCTGCGGCACATGCAGAGCGTGATCGCGGGGTGTAAAGCCGTCCTCCCCCCGCTCCCTCCGCCGGAAACCTCGACCGAACGAGAAAATTCGGCAGTCCCCGGCTTCACACCGGTCCTTCATGGCTCACTCACCCGCCTTACCGCCGACTTATGGACCAAAAGGGCAGGATGGAAGCACACACCCACCAAGACCCCTGCCCGCGTGCGCCCACTGAGCGCTGCGCGGGTGGACACAGGAAGGACAAGCGACGTGCGCGTACTCGTCGTCGAGGACGAGCAACTGCTCGCCGATGCGGTGGCCACCGGTCTGCGCCGGGAGGCCATGGCCGTCGACGTCGTGTACGACGGTGCGGCCGCTCTGGAGCGCATCGGCGTCAACGACTACGACGTGGTCGTCCTCGACCGCGACCTCCCGCTCGTGCACGGCGACGACGTCTGCCGCAAGATCGTCGAACTCGGCATGGCCACGCGCGTGCTGATGCTCACGGCCTCCGGCGACGTCAGCGACCGCGTCGAGGGGCTGGAGATCGGCGCCGACGACTACCTCCCCAAGCCCTTCGCCTTCAGCGAGCTCATCGCACGCGTGCGTGCCCTCGGCCGGCGCACCAGCGTGCCGCTGCCGCCCGTCCTGGAGCGCGCCGGCATCAAGCTCGACCCCAACCGCCGCGAGGTCTTCCGCGACGGCAAGGAGGTCCAGCTCGCCCCCAAGGAGTTCGCCGTCCTGGAGGTGCTGATGCGCAGCGAGGGCGCCGTCGTCTCCGCCGAGCAGCTCCTGGAGAAGGCCTGGGACGAGAACACCGACCCGTTCACCAACGTCGTGCGCGTGACCGTCATGACCCTGCGCCGCAAGCTCGGCGAACCCCCGGTGATCGTCACCGTGCCCGGCTCCGGCTACCGGATCTGACGCACCGTGGCCACGACACCCGCGCCTCCCCAGGCGCCTCCGAAGCCCACCTGGGACCCGAGAAGGCCGCAGGCGCCCTTCCCCTGGCTGCGCCCGACCATCCGGATAAGGCTCACCCTGCTCTACGGCGGCATGTTCCTGATCGCCGGCATCCTGCTGCTGTCGATCATCTACCTGCTGGCTGCGAACGCGCTGAACGTGGGCAGCGACCTTCCGTTCAAGATCGTTTCCGGCGGGGTGAGCAGCGACATCTGCCAGCTGCGCAGCGACAGGCTGCCCGCGGCGGAGCTCAATCAGGCGCTGAACGACTGCGTCAACGAACAGCGCCGGCACGCCTTGGACGACCTGCTCAGCCGGTCCCTGCTGGCCCTGCTGGGCCTCGCGGTGATCGCCTTCGCCTTCGGCTACGCCATGGCCGGCCGCGTCCTGTCGCCGTTGGGCCGGATCCTGCGCACAGCGCGTTCGGTCGCCGGCTCGGACCTGTCCCGCCGTATCGAGCTGGACGGGCCCGACGACGAGCTGAAGGAGCTGGCCGACACCTTCGACGACATGCTGGAGCGGCTCCAGCGCGCCTTCACCGCTCAGCAGCGCTTCGTCGGCAACGCCTCGCACGAGTTGAGGACGCCGCTGGCGATCAACCGCACGCTGCTCGAGGTGCACCTCTCCGACCCGAACGCGCCCGTGGAGCTCCAGCAACTCGGCAAGACGCTGCTGGCGACGAACGAACGCAGCGAACAGCTCGTGGAGGGTCTGCTGCTGCTCGCCCGCAGCGACAACCAGATCGTCGAGCGCAAGCCCGTCGATCTGGCCGAGGTCGCCGGGCAGGCCATCGACCAGGTGCTCGGCGAGGCGAAGGCCAAGGGCGTGGAGATCCGCAGCACACGCCAGAAGGCCGTCGTGCAGGGCAACGGCGTGCTGCTGGAGCGGATCGCGCTCAACCTCGTACAGAACGCCGTGCGGTACAACGTCCCGGCGGACGGCTGGGTCGAGGTGACCACCGAGATCCAGCACGGCCAGGCAGTCCTCGTGGTGTCGAACACGGGGCCGGTCGTTCCCGCGTACGAGATAGACAATCTTTTCGAGCCCTTCCGGCGGCTGCGCACGGAACGCACCGGAAGCGACAAGGGAGTCGGGCTCGGACTGTCCATCGTGCGGTCCGTGGCCCGTGCGCACGGCGGTCATATCGCCGCGCAACCACGCGAGGGAGGAGGGCTCCTGATGCGAGTCACCCTTCCCGTCTGAGATCATGTCGCCGACACACGCGGGGATGTTCGCTTTGCGCGGAATTTTCAAGACCGCGATCCGGGCCCGCCGTGTGTGATCGATCACAAGGGCGATTTTCTGGCCATCTACTCTCCGTGATCATGAATGCCTTCGGAAAGCCCGGAAACTCCGGGTTTTCGGGGGTCCTGATCACGGGAAGTACACGGTGAGGCGCCTTTGAGGTGCGACATTCGGACCGTGTACGGTCCCGATCGCCATCCAACTCGATCACCCGTGAGGAGTCCGGTTGGGTGTCGATTGAGTAACAGACCTTGATGTGAGGCAAAATCTCCGCCTCGAGGCGGGCACAAGTCCGGCCTCTCACGCGTTACGTGCGCTGGAGACACCGCAGACACCCAGAGGGGGAGAGGCGAAATGGCAACCGATTACGACACCCCACGCAAGACCGATGACGATGTCGACTCCGACAGCCTTGAAGAGCTGAAGGCACGACGGAACGACAAGTCCGCTTCCGCCGTGGACGTCGATGAGTTCGAAGCCGCGGAGGGACTGGAACTGCCCGGCGCGGACCTCTCCAATGAGGAGCTGGCCGTCCGGGTGCTGCCCAAGCAGCAGGACGAGTTCACCTGCATGAGCTGCTTCCTGGTGCACCACCGCAGCCAGCTGGCCCGGGAGAAGAACGGTCAGCCGATCTGCCGCGACTGCGACTGAGGGCGGGTCGGCCGTGACTGGCTCGACCCCTCCTCGGAAGCGCCGCTTCCTTCGCCCGGGAGCGGACAAGGGGCCGTCCGACGGCCCTCACGGCGTGCGTGACGACGAGCGAGGCTCATCCGGTGCGGGAGTGCTTCCCGCGGGATCGGCCTCGCTCGCATCGGCGGACGACCGGGGTGACCTCCCGGCCGCCGCTCAAGACGCCGCGCCCGTCGCCAGACGACGGGCGGCGGCGATCCGGGACAAGGCCGTGGACCTGGCCAAGGACGGCGTCCGCAAGAGCGGCAGCCGTGCCCGGGCCGGCCTGGCCCACCTCGCCGACCGGATCATCGACATCGCGCCGCGGGTTCCCGTACGGGACCTGCGGACACTGCGCGGGCAGTTCCCCGGCCTCGGCCCGGAGCAGCTCGCCGACAAGCTCGTCTCAGGCGCGGCGAAGGCCACGTCCACCGTCGGCGCGGGCGTGGGCGCGGCCGCGATGCTCCCCGTGCCGCCCGCGATGCCGGCCGAGATCGCCGCGGAGATCACGGGCGTCGCCGCGATCGAGCTCAAGCTGATCGCCGAACTGCACGAGGTGTACGGCGTACGACCGCCCGGGAACCTCAAGGACCGCAGCACCACGTATCTGCGCGTGTGGTCGGGCGAGCGCGGGGTGGACCCGCTCAAGCCCAGCTCCCTCAACTCCGCCCTCGGCGGTCAGATGAAGCGCGAGCTACGGCAGCAGATCATGAAGCGCATGGTCCGCGACCTGCCCAACCTGATGCCCTTCCTGGTGGGCGCGGCCGTCGGCGCGATGATGAACCGGCGGGACACCAAGAGACTGGCGGCCAAGATCCGCACGGACCTGCGCAAGCGCCAGGTGCCCTGGGACGCGCTGCCCGAACTGCCGCCCCTGGAGACACCGGAGCATCCGCTGCCCCTCACAGGCGACCCCAGGGAGCTTCTGCGCGGGCAGGGGGAAGACCCCGAGAAGCCCTGAACCCCGTGGGCCGGCGGGCCGGCCTGATCGACCCGCCGCCCACCCCGGTCATCCTGTGGAGCGGCTTCCGCGCAGAGCCGCCAGGTCTTTGCGCGGCACGGGCGAAACCTTTGCCCCGCCGCCCCCTCGCCGCCGGCCTGCGGCCTGGGCGCAGTCCGGTGCCGCGTGTCAGGGGCTGCCGCTCGCCGCCTCGCAGCACCGGCGCGGCGCAGTAGCCCCGGCCGATGCCGGTCTTCGGCGCGGTGACCGGGTTCCGAGCCGCTCAGCCGCCCCGCGTCCTCGGCGCCGTCCGGTGTCCGCTGATCGCCGAGCCCTCGCGCAGCGCCGCCTGAGCCGTCGCCACGCTTCAAGCCGCCGTCTGCCGTGCCGCCCGCAGCGCCTCCGCCAGCCGCTCCGGCTCGCGCGTCGACAGGTACAGGTAGGGCGTCGGGTCGTCCGGGTCGGTGACCTCCACGCGCAGGGCGGTGGGGATGTAGGCGCGCAGCAGGAGGAACGCGCGGGTGTCCGCCTTGTACGTGCGCCAGGCGCGCGCCTCCTCGGCGTCGAGGACCTCCGCCTCGCCCAGCGCCGACACCGGGATCCTGGCCTCGCCCGCGACGAGCGAGTCCCCCACGATCCGGATCCGGACGGACCCGTACGAGCTCGCCACGACCGCCGCCGCCGCGGTCCCGCCGACCAGGCCGCCAAGCAGCGGCAGGGTGCCGAACGGCAGCAGGATCAGTGCGAAGGAGACCCCGACGAGGAACGAGACGAACCACCACGAACGGGGGGCGGTGAGGCGTTCTTCGTACGGGGTGGCGGAGAGCTGCATGAAGCCAAGCTTGGCACGGTGTCCGCATCTCTCCGACGCGCGGGTAAGGTCTGCGGCTGTGAGTGGTACTTCCCCGGTTCTTCAACCTCCGGCCGACGCGGTGAAACCCGTTCGGCACCCCGATGCCCCCGTGCCCGGGGAGCTTCTCGGTGCCCACTACGAACAGTGTTTCGGATGCGGCGGGGGGCAGCCCCACGGGCTGCACCTGGAGGCGCGGGCCGGCGAAGGCGTCACCGTCACCGCAGAGTTCACCGTGCAGCCCGCCCATCAGGGGGCGCCGGGGCTCGCCCACGGCGGCGTCCTGGCCTCCGCGCTCGACGAGACGCTCGGCTCGCTGAACTGGCTGCTGCGCACCATCGCGGTCACCGGACGGCTGGAGACCGACTTCGTCCGGCCCGTGCCCGTCGGCGCCACGCTGCACCTGGAGGCCGAGGTGACGGCGGTGGCCGGCCGGAAGATCTACTCGACCGCCACCGGGCGGATCGGCGGCCCCGAGGGTCCCGTCGCCGTCCGCGCCGACGCCCTGTTCATCGAGGTCAAGGTCGACCACTTCGTCGACCACGGCCGCGAGGAGGAGATCCAGGCCGCCATGAGCGACCCGGACCAGGCCCGACGCGCCCGCGCCTTCGAGGTGAACCCGTGAGCCACTCCGTGAGCCACTCTCCCGTGCAGGTCCTCCTTCGGCGCGTCGACCCCGACGTACCGCTTCCGACGTACGCGCACCCCGGTGACGCGGGCGCCGATCTGCGGACCACCGAAGCCCGTGAACTCGCCCCGGGGGAGCGGGCCGTACTGCCGACGGGGGTGTCCATCGCGCTGCCCGAGGGGTACGCGGCCTTCGTGCACCCTCGTTCAGGGCTCGCCGCCCGGTGCGGCGTGGCCCTCGTGAATGCCCCGGGGACGGTTGATGCCGGGTACCGTGGGGAGATCAAGGTGATCGTGGTGAATCTCGACCCGCGCGAGTCCGTGCGGTTCGAGCGCTTCGACCGGATTGCCCAACTGGTCGTCCAGCAGGTCGAGAGGGTCCGCTTCCACGAGGTGGCGGAACTTCCCGACTCGGCGCGGGCCGAGGGGGGCTTCGGGTCCACCGGTGGTCACGCCGCCGTGGACGGCGGAAGCGGCACAAGTGGTCAGGCCGCCGCAGGCGGTCCGACGGGTGGGAATCGATACGCTTCGGTCGTATCCGACCGGGAAGGACAGTGACGTGTTCGGACGTCGCAACAAGAAGGGTGCCGCCGAGGACGCGGCCGGCGAGGCCGAGCAGGTCGTCGACAGTGTCGACACTGAGGCGGACGAGGTAGAAGGCCAGCGCGAGCGAGTGCGGCTCGAGCCCGAACCGCGGCCCGACGGGCCCTGGGACAGCTCGGAGGTGCGCGACCCCGGCGAGGGGCGCGTGGATCTGGGCGGCATCTTCGTGCCCGGCGTCGACGGCATGGAGCTGCGGGTCGAGGTCGCGGGCGACGCGATCGTCGCGGCCACCGTCGTACTGCGCGACAGCGCCATCCAGTTGCAGGCCTTCGCCGCGCCCAAGCGGGAGGGCATCTGGGGCGAGGTCCGTGAGGAGATCGCCTCCGGCATCACCCAGCAGGGCGGCATCATCGACGAGGTCGAGGGCCCGCTGGGCTGGGAGCTGCGCGCCCAGGTGCCGGTGCAGCTGCCCGACGGCACGGGCGGGTTCCACGTCGTGCGGTTCGTCGGCGTCGACGGACCCCGCTGGTTCCTGCGCGGCGTCATCTCGGGCCAGGGCGCGGTGCAGCCGCAGGCCGCCGGCCTGCTCGAGCAGATCTTCCGCGACACGGTCGTGGTCCGCGGCGAGGGCCCGATGGCCCCCAGGGACCCGATCGTCCTGAAGCTGCCGAACGACGCCCAGATGGTGCCCGAGGGAGTCCAGCAGGAAGAGGCCGGCTCCCGGTTCTCCGGCGGCATGGGCCAGCTGCAGCGCGGGCCGGAGATCACCGAGGTCCGCTAGGACGCGGCGCGAGCCGACCCAGAGCGAGTGGGGCCGCATCCCGGAAGGGGTGCGGCCCTTCGCTGTTCTGGCTGACTGGCTGACTGACTGGTTCTCTGGCCGGCCGGCTGGCGGCCTGCCTGTCTGCCTGTCTGCCTGTCTGCCTGTCTGTGCCGGCGCGCCGTCGCCGTGGCCCGCCCTCCGCGCCCGATCCGGTTCGGCTTCCGTCGGCGTGAACCGATCGAGGGGCCTCATCCGATGAAGCGGTGAAGGCCGGAGAGCGGAGCGGTGAGGGGGGAGCGCGTCATGATCGTGTCGACCAGGAGGGCGCCCAGCGCGTCAGGGTTGCGTCAAAGGCGTCCCGTGGCCTGCTTCTCGCCCCCATTGTCCGAGTCCTTGGCCGTAAGGTCGACGCTGCGTAGGCAGTGGTTACGGGAAGACAATGGGGCCATGGGACGCGGCAAGCTTCGGATCTACCTCGGTGCCGCACCGGGCGTGGGCAAGACCTACGCCATGCTGTCGGAGGCGCACCGCCGTCTGGAGCGGGGCACGGACTGCGTCGTGGCGTTCGTCGAGCACCACGACAGGCCGCGCACCGAAGTGATGCTGCAAGGCCTGGAGCAGGTGCCGCGCCGGGAGCTGAGCTACCGGGGCGCCCTCTTCACGGAGATGGACGTGGACGCCGTGCTGGCCCGGCATCCCCAGGTCGCCCTGGTGGACGAACTGGCCCACACCAACGTCCCCGGCTCGCGCAACGCCAAGCGCTGGCAGGACGTCGAGGAACTGCTCGCCGCCGGCGTCGACGTCGTCTCCACGGTGAACATCCAGCACCTGGAGTCCCTGGGCGACGTCGTGGAGTCGATCACGGGGGTGCGGCAGCAGGAGACGGTCCCGGACGAGTTCGTGCGGCGGACCGACCAGATCGAGCTGGTCGACATGTCGCCCGAGGCCCTGCGCAGGCGGATGGCGCACGGCAACATCTACAAGCCGGACAAGGTCGACGCGGCCCTGTCGAACTACTTCCGCCCCGGCAACCTCACCGCCCTGCGCGAGCTGGCGCTGCTGTGGGTGGCCGACCGGGTCGACGAGTACCTGCAGGAGTACCGCAGCGAGCACCGGGTGTCGGCGATCTGGGGATCGCGGGAGCGGATCGTCGTGGGGCTCACGGGCGGCCCGGAGGGGCGGACGCTCATCCGGCGGGCGGTGCGGCTGGCGGAGAAGGGCGCCGGGGGCGAGGTGCTGGCGGTCTACATAGCGCGAAGCGACGGGCTGACGGCCGCCTCCCCGAAGGAACTCGCCGTGCAGCGCACCCTCGTGGAGGACCTGGGCGGCACCTTCCACCATGTGATCGGCGACGACATACCGGCCGCGCTGCTCGACTTCGCCCGCGGGGCGAACGCCACCCAGATCGTCCTGGGCTCCTCCCGCCGCAAGGCCTGGCAGTACGTCTTCGGCCCCGGCGTCGGCGCCACCGTCGCCCGGGAGTCGGGTCCCGACCTCGACGTGCACATCGTCACGCACGAGGAGGCCGCCAAGGGGCGGGGACTGCCGGTGGCCCGGGGAGCGCGGCTGGGGCGGGCCCGGCTTCTGTGGGGCTGGCTGGTCGGGCTCGCCGGCCCGGTGACGCTGACGGTGCTGCTGACCACCGTCGACCTCGGTCTCGCCAACGACATGCTGCTGTTCCTGGCGGTGACCGTCGCGGCGGCGCTGCTCGGCGGGCTGCTGCCGGCCCTGGCCTCGGCGGCGCTGGGCTCCCTGCTGCTGAACTACTTCTACACACCGCCCCTGCACCACTGGAGCATCGCCGACCCGAAGAACATCGTCGCCATAGTGATCTTCGTGGGGGTCGGGGTGTCGGTGGCCTCCGTGGTGGACCTCGCGGCCAGACGCACCCAGCAGGCGGCCCGGCTGCGCGCCGAGTCCGAGATCCTCTCCTTCCTCGCGGGCGACGTCCTGCGCGGCGAGACCAGCCTGGAGGCGCTCCTGGAGCGGGTCCGGGAGACCTTCGGCATGGACTCGGCGGCCCTGCTGGAGCGGGAGAGCGACGTCGCGCCCTGGACGTGCGCGGGCCGGGCCGGCGCCGGGAAGCCGGTGGAGCGCCCGGAGGAGGCGGACGTGGACGTGCCGGTCGGCGACCGCGTGGCGCTGGCGCTCACCGGGCGGGTGCTGCCGGCGGAGGACCGCCGGGTGCTGGCCGCGTTCGCGGCGCAGGCCGTCGTGGTCCTGGACCGGCGGCGGCTTCAGGAGGAGGCCGACCGGGCCCGCACGCTCGCCGAGGGCAACCGGATCCGCACCGCCCTGCTGGCCGCCGTCAGCCACGACCTGCGGACCCCGCTGGCCGGGATCAAGGCGGCGGTCTCCTCGCTGCGCTCGGATGACGTGGAGTGGTCCGAGGAGGACGAGGCGGAGCTGCTGGAGTCGATCGAGCAGGGCGCCGACCGGCTGGACCATCTGGTCGGCAACCTGCTCGACATGTCCCGCCTCCAGACCGGCACCGTCACGCCGATCGTCCGGGAGATCGACCTCGACGAGGTGGTCCCGATGGCGCTCGGCGGGGTCCCCGAGGACAGCGTGGAGCTCGACATCCCCGAGACACTGCCCATGGTGGCCGTCGACGCCGGGCTGCTGGAGCGGTCGGTGGCCAACCTGGTGGAGAACGCCGTCAAATACAGCCCGGAGGGTGAGCGGGCTCTCGTCTCGGCGAGCGCCATGGCCGAGCGCGTCGAGGTACGGGTCGTGGACCGCGGGCGCGGCGTGCCCGACGAGGCCAAGGAGCGGATCTTCGCGCCCTTCCAGCGCTACGGCGACGCCCCCCGCGGCACCGGCGTGGGCCTCGGTCTGGCCGTCGCGCGCGGCTTCGCCGAGGCCATGGGCGGCACCCTGACCGCCGAGGACACACCGGGCGGCGGCCTCACCATGGTCCTCACCCTGCGTGCGGCAGGATCACGCGCGGGCCCCCTCGACACGGACGCCCCGGGCGGCGTCCCAGCGCAACCTGTCCCCGTACGACCGGAAAGGCGGGCCTCATGACCCGGGTGCTCGTGATCGACGACGAGCCGCAGATCGTGCGCGCCCTGGTGATCAACCTCAGAGCACGGAAATACGAGGTGGACGCGGCCCACGACGGGACCACCGCCCTCCAGCTCGCCGCCGCCCGTCACCCGGACGTGGTCGTCCTCGACCTGGGGCTGCCCGACATGGACGGCGTCGAGGTGATCAAGGGCCTGCGCGGCTGGACCAGGGTGCCGATCCTGGTGCTGTCCGCCCGGCACTCCTCCGACGAGAAGGTCGAGGCGCTCGACGCCGGCGCCGACGACTACGTCACCAAGCCCTTCGGCATGGACGAGCTCCTGGCCAGGCTGCGGGCCGCCGTCCGCCGTGCCGAACCCGCCGGGGGCGGAGAGGACGACGTCCTGGTGGAGACCGACGCGTTCACCGTCGACCTCGCCGCCAAGAAGGTCGACCGGGGCGGCAGGGACGTACGGCTCACGCCCACCGAATGGCATCTGCTGGAGGTGCTGGTGCGCAACACCGGCCGGCTGGTCAGCCAGAGACAGCTGCTCCAGGAGGTGTGGGGTCCGTCGTACGGCACGGAGACCAACTATCTGCGCGTGTACATGGCCCAGCTGCGCAGAAAGCTGGAGGCGGACCCGTCGCATCCCCGGCACTTCATCACCGAACCGGGGATGGGATACCGGTTCGAGAAGTGAGCCGCGGGCCGCCCGGGGCGCGGAAGTGGGCCGGGCGCGGGCGCGTCACGCGGGTGCGGGGTGGACGCCGGGCCCCGGTACGCTTCAGATATGAGTGCTCTTCCTCGTTCCGAGAAGCCGGTGGGCCGGTTCCGGCGCATGCTCGATCGGCTCTCCTCGTCGCAGGAGGACCTGGAGTCCGAGGAGCTGCGGGAGGACGCGCAGACCGCCGGCTGCACACGGATCGGAGACTGCCAGGACCGCCAGATCGTGACGGTTACTGGTACCTTGCGCACGGTCACCCTGCGACCGCGCGCCGGAGTCCCGGCCCTGGAGGCGGAGCTGTTCGACGGTTCCGCCGCGCTGGACGTGGTGTGGCTGGGCCGGCGCTCCATAGTCGGCATAGAGCCGGGGCGCCGACTCATCGCATCGGGCCGGATCTCGATGAGCCGGGGCCGCCGGGTGCTGTTCAATCCCAAGTACGAACTGAGACCCCTCGGTAGGGAGTAGCCGGTGACGTCGCTCGACAAGCCGACCGAAGACACTCAGCAGGACGACGCCCGGGCGGTGACCGAGGCCGCGCTGTTCGAGGCGTTCGGCGGAGTGCGCGGCATGGTCGAGACGGTGCTGCCCGGCCTGCTGTTCGTCACGATCTACACGATCAACAAAGACCTGCACATGTCGGCGATCGCCGCGCTCGCGGTGTCGCTCGTCCTGGTCGTGGTGCGCCTCGTCAAGAAGGACACCGTGAAGCACGCCTTCAGCGGTGTCTTCGGCGTCGCCTTCGGCGTCGTGTTCGCGATGATGACCGGCAACGCCAAGGACTTCTACCTCCCCGGCATGCTCTACACGGTGGGCCTGGCGCTGGCCTACATCATCACGACGCTGTGCGGGGTGCCGCTGCTCGGCCTGATCCTCGGGCCGGTGTTCAAGGAGAACCTCTCCTGGCGGACCCGCAACCCCGGCCGCAAGAAGGCGTACGCCAAGGCCAGCTACGCCTGGGGCCTGATCCTGCTCGGCAAGTGCGCGATCCTGTTCCCGCTGTACTGGTGGGCCGACACCACGCAGCTGGGCTGGGTGCTGGTCGCGCTGAAGATCCCGCCGTTCCTGCTGGCGGTATGGCTGACGTGGGTGTTCCTGGCGAAGGCGCCCGCGCCGATCGACGTCTTCGCGGAGATGGAGGCGGAGGAGAAAGCCGCTGCCGCGCGGACGGAGACCGGCACGGAGACCGCGTCCTCCGAGGCCGGCGGGCGGCACCGCCGCGACGGATAGTCCCGGCCCGGCCGAACGACGCGCACAGCCGCCGAACACACGTGACGGGGGGCGCCCGGAGATCTCCGGGCGCCCCCCGTCACGTCGGCCGAGGCGGCTCGGCGTCGCCGTGGGCGGGCGCGGCTCAGCCCACCGTGTCCTCGCGGCGGACCGACAGCAGGTCCTCCAACTGCTCCTCCCTGGCCTGAGCGGCGACGAAGAGCAACTCGTCACCCGCTTCCAGGGAGTCCTCGCGAGTCGGGGTCAGTACCCGGGTGCCGCGGATGATGGTGACCAGCGAGGTGTCCTCAGGCCACTCCACATCGCCGACCTGGGTGCCGGCCAGGGCGGACTCCTCGGGGAGGGTCAGCTCCACGAGGTTGGCGTCGCCGTGGCTGAAGCGCAGCAGGCGGACGAGGTCTCCGACGCTGACCGCCTCCTCGACGAGGGCGGACATCAGACGCGGGGTGGAGACGGCGACATCCACGCCCCAGGACTCGTTGAAGAGCCACTCGTTCTTCGGGTTGTTGACGCGGGCGACGACGCGCGGGACGCCGTACTCCGTCTTGGCGAGCAGCGAGACGACCAGGTTGACCTTGTCGTCGCCCGTCGCGGCGATCACGACGTTGCAGCGCTGGAGGGCCGCCTCGTCCAGGGACGTGATCTCGCAGGCGTCGGCGAGCAGCCACTCCGCCTGCGGGACGCGCTCGACCGAGATGGCGGTCGGCGCCTTGTCGACGAGCAGGACCTCGTGGCCGTTCTCCAGCAGTTCGCCCGCGATCGAGCGGCCGACGGCGCCGGCTCCGGCAATGGCGACCCTCATCAGTGACCGCCTTCCTTCGGGCCCTCGGCGAACGACGCCTCGATCTTCTCGACCTCGTCGCTGCGCATCATCACATGCACCAGGTCCCCCTCCTGCAGCACGGTCTGCGAGGTGGGCAGGATGGCCTCGCCGAGGCGGGTCAGGAACGCCACGCGCACGCCCGTCTCCTCCTGCAGCTTGCTGATCTTGTGGCCGACCCAGGCGGCGGAGGCGTGCACCTCGGCGAGCTGGACGCCGCCGGTGGGGTCGCGCCACAGCGGCTCCGACCCCGAGGGCAGCAGCCGGCGCAGCATCTGGTCGGCCGTCCAGCGGACGGTGGCCACGGTCGGGATGCCCAGGCGCTGGTAGACCTCGGCGCGGCGAGGGTCGTAGATACGCGCGGCGACGTTCTCGATGCCGAACATCTCGCGGGCGACGCGCGCGGCGATGATGTTGGAGTTGTCGCCGCTGGAGACCGCGGCGAACGCGCCGGCCTCCTCGATGCCCGCCTCACGCAGGGTGTCCTGGTCGAAGCCGACACCGGTGACCCGGCGGCCGCCGAACGAGGAGCCGAGACGTCGGAAGGCGGTGGGGTCCTGGTCGATCACGGCGACCGTGTGCCCCTGCTGCTCCAGGGTCTGGGCGAGAGCGGAACCCACTCTGCCGCAGCCCATGATGACGATGTGCACGACCGTCCTTCCGAGGTCAGAAATCGCTGGGGTGGCTTGGGGGGTCCGCGCACGACGAGCGTCCGAGGACCCCCTCACAGGGTCTCAGACCGCCGCCCGGGCTACACACGCGCGGGGCACCCCGAGTGCGGGCCGCGCCGCCGGGCGACGGGCGACGGCCCGGGCCACCGTCGTGCGGTCAGCGACGGCTGATGCTCCAGACACTGAGGAAGGTGAGGATTCCGAGGCCGACGACGCTGCCGGCGGCACCGATCAACTCCGCGGTCGTGTGCATGGAACCTCCGAAGGGCTACGGCGAGCGGGGATTGTCATATAGGCATGACGATTGGTGCGCCTGCAGAATCCCCCGTCGCGCCGTGGCCGATTTCACCCGTGAGGCAGACGTGACACGGCATCACCCGGCCGAGGCCGGGGGAGGGTGGGCGGCCCGGTGTTCGAAGGCCTACGATCCTCTGTTGTGTCCAAACTGACCGACGTGCCCAAACGGATCCTGATCGGGCGCGCACTGCGCAGTGATCGGCTCGGAGAAACGCTCCTGCCGAAGCGCATCGCCCTGCCCGTCTTCGCCTCCGACCCGCTCTCCTCCGTGGCGTACGCCCCCGGCGAGGTGCTGCTGGTCCTGTCCATCGCGGGCGTGTCGGCCTACCACTTCAGCCCGTGGATCGCGCTCGCGGTCGTCGTGCTGATGTTCACGGTGGTCGCCTCCTACCGGCAGAACGTCCACGCCTACCCCAGCGGCGGCGGCGACTACGAGGTGGCCAACACCAACCTGGGCCCCAAGGCGGGCCTGACCGTCGCGAGCGCGCTCCTCGTCGACTACGTCCTGACCGTCGCCGTCTCCATCTCCTCCGGCATCGAGAACCTGGGCTCCGCGATCCCCTTCGTCGTCGAGCACAAGGTGGTCTGCGCCGTCGCCGTCGTCGTGCTGCTGACCCTGATGAACCTGCGGGGCGTCAAGGAGTCCGGCAAGCTCTTCGCGATCCCCACCTACGTGTTCGTCGCCGGCGTCTTCATCATGATCGCCTGGGGGGCCTTCCGGGGGCTCGTCCTCGACGACACGATGCGGGCGCCGACCGCCCAGTACACCGTCAAGGCCGAACACCAGGGCCTCGCCGGCTTCGCGCTGGTCTTCCTGCTGCTGCGCGCCTTCTCCTCCGGCTGCGCCGCGCTCACCGGCGTCGAGGCGATCTCCAACGGCGTCCCGGCCTTCCGCAAGCCGAAGTCGAAGAACGCGGCGACCACGCTCGCGGCGATGGGCCTGCTGGCCGTCACCATGTTCTGCGGGATCATCGTCCTGGCCCTGGTCACCGACGTCCGCATGGCCGAGAACCCGGCCGCCGACCTGCTGAAGAACGGTGTCGCGGTCGGCGCGGACTACGTGCAGAACCCGGTGATCACACAGGTCGCCGAGGCGGTCTTCGGCAAGGGCAGCTTCTTCTTCATCGTGCTCGCGGCGGCCACCGCCCTGGTGCTGTTCCTGGCGGCGAACACCGCCTACAACGGCTTCCCCGTCCTCGGCTCGATCCTCGCCCAGGACCGCTACCTGCCCCGCCAGCTGCACACCCGCGGCGACCGGCTCGCCTTCTCCAACGGCATCGTGCTGCTGGCCGGCGCGGCGGTGCTGCTGATCTGCATCTACGGCGCCGACTCCACCCGCCTGATCCAGCTGTACATCGTCGGCGTGTTCGTGTCGTTCACCCTGAGCCAGACCGGCATGGTCCGGCACTGGAACCGCCACCTGACGACCGAGACCGACCCCGACAAGCGCCGCCACATGATCCGCTCCCGTGCGATCAACACCTTCGGCGCCTTCTTCACCGGCCTGGTCCTCGTCGTCGTCCTCGTCACCAAGTTCACCCACGGCGCCTGGGTCGCCCTGCTCGGCATGGTGATCTTCTACGGCACGATGACCGCGATCCGCCGGCACTACGACGGCGTCTCCGCGGAGCTGGCCGCGCCCGAGGGTCCGAGCGACGACAGCGTCCGCCCCTCCCGCGTCCACTCGGTGCTGCTCATCTCCAAGATCCACCGCCCGACGCTGCGGGCCCTCGCCTACGCCAAGCTGATGCGCTCCGACACCCTGGAGGCGCTCACCGTCAACGTCGACCCGGCCGAGACGAAGGCGCTGCGCGAGGAATGGGAACGGCGCGGCATCGACGTACCGCTGAAGGTCCTCGACTCCCCGTACCGGGAGGTCACGCGGCCGGTCATCGAGTACGTCAAGAGCCTGCGCCGGGAGTCGCCGCGTGACGCGGTGTCCGTGATCATCCCCGAGTACGTGGTCGGCCACTGGTACGAGCACTTCCTGCACAACCAGAGCGCTCTGCGGCTCAAGGGCCGGCTGCTGTTCACGCCGGGCGTCATGGTCACGTCCGTCCCGTACCAGCTGCAGTCCTCCGAGGCGGCCAAGAAGCGGGCCCGCAGGCAGCAGGACTGGAGCGCGCCGGGATCGGTCCGGCGTGGTCCGGCGGACGCGGGACGGGCGAAGGAGTCGTCGGACACCAAGAGCTGACCGCCCCCTGCGCACAGCACCCCGGTCAACGGCCGGACGGCGCCCACGTAGACTGGTGGGCTGTTGTCCGGCCGTTCGTCCACCCTCGTCCCTGGAGTCACCCCGCCATGCAGGAAGAACCGAAGAAGACGCTGGTGGGGACCGAGTACGAGGTCGAGATCGGCCCTGTCGCCCACGGCGGCCACTGCATCGCCCGTACCGAGGAGGGCCAGGTGCTGTTCGTCCGGCACACCCTTCCCGGTGAGCGGGTCGTGGCCCGGGTGACGGAGGGCGAGGAGGGCGCCCGCTTCCTGCGTGCGGACGCCGTGCGGATCCTGGAGGCGTCCAAGGACCGGGTCGAGGCGCCCTGCCCGTTCTCCGGCCCCGGCCGCTGCGGCGGCTGCGACTGGCAGCACGCCAAGCCGGGCGCGCAGCGCCGGATGAAGGGCGAGGTAATCGCCGAGCAGCTCCAGCGGCTCGCCGGCCTCACTCCCGAGGAAGCCGGCTGGGACGGCACCGTGATGCCGGCCGAGGGCGACAAGCTGCCGCCCGGTGAGGTGCCCGCGTGGCGCACGCGCGTGCAGTACGCCGTCGACGCCGAGGGCCACGCCGGTCTGCGCAAGCACCGCTCCCACGAGGTGGAGCGGATCGACCACTGCATGATCGCGGCGCCGGGCGTGGACGAGCTGGGCATCGAGAAGCGCGAGTGGACCGGCATGGAGTCGGTCGAGGCGATCGCGGCGACGGGTTCCCAGGACCGCCAGGTCATCCTGACGCCCCGGCCGGGCGCCCGCCTGCCGATCGTCGAACTGGACCGGCCGGTGTCCGTCATGCGGGTCGGGGAGAAGGACGGCGGCGTCCACCGCGTCCACGGCCGCCCCTTCGTCCGCGAACGCGCCGACGGCCGGACGCACCGCGTCGGCAGCGGCGGCTTCTGGCAGGTGCACCCGAAGGCGGCGGACACGCTGGTGACGGCGGTCATGCAAGGCCTGCTGCCCCGCAAGGGCGAGATGGCCCTCGACCTCTACTGCGGCGTCGGCCTGTTCGCCGGCGCCCTCGCCGACCGCCTGGGCGAGACGGGCGCGGTCCTCGGCATCGAGTCCGGCAAGCGCGCGGTCGAGGACGCCCGCCACAACCTCGCCGACTTCCCCCGCGTCCGCGTGGAACAGGGCAAGGTCGAGACCGTCCTCCCGCGCACGGGCATCACCGACGTCGATCTCATCGTCCTGGACCCGCCCCGCGCCGGTGCGGGCCGCACGACGGTGACCCACCTCGCCTCCCTCGGCGCCCGCAGGATCGCCTACGTCGCCTGCGACCCGGCGGCCCTGTCCCGAGACCTGGCGTACTTCCGCGAGGGCGGCTACCGGGTGCGGACGCTGCGGGCGTTCGATCTGTTCCCGATGACGCATCACGTGGAGTGCGTGGCGATTCTGGAGCCGGCTGCCAAGGGTGCCTGACCTGCGGGTTTCTGTTTCAGGTTCGTTTCTCGACCTGTTTCCCAGGGGGCAACGGGTCGGGCGGTCCGGGGCGCTGTGACCTGCGTTTCGGGGCGAGGCCGGTAGTCGAAGGGTCTCGGGGGCGACCGTCTTGTGTTCGTCCGGGTGCGGACACCACAGCGCACACGCCCCGTCCGTCTCGCGCCTCGATCTCCCTGGACCCGCCTCTGAATGTCGGCACCGCCCTTTACGGTGGAGATCTGAAAGCCGTCGAGGCGGTGGGGGAGGGGGCCACGGGCGTGCGCAGGGTTCCACCGGAGATGTTCCGGTTCACGACGGTGGAGAGGTCCGATCTGTACGGGGCGGTGCTGGAGGCCTTCGGGGTGGCAGGCGAGCACCTGGAGACGGCGTTGGGGCCCGACGCGGTGCGTGAGCGGCTGCGCGCGGTGGGCTGGGCGGCGGCGATCGAGGACGAGGATTTGCATGACGCGCTCAGGAAGCTCGTGCAGTGGGAGCTCCTGGACGTGGTGCACAACCACGCGGCGAACTACCGCACGGCCGAGGAGTACGAGCGGCGAAACCTCCAGTACTCGCTGACCCGCCGGGGCGAGGCCGCTCTCGCCGGCGTGCGGCACGCGCTCGAGGCGCTGGCCTCCACGGGGGCGTTGCAGACCGCCGTGCTGGAGGCCATCGCCGACCGGCTGGACGAGCTGTGCCTGCTGTCCCGCGAACCCGCGTCGGCGGATCGGCGGATCTTCAGCACGTTGCGAGAGCTGGAGGGGCACCTGGAGGCCCTGGTGGAGAACACCAAGGCGTTCAACGGCGAACTCCAACGGCTCCTGCGCGCCGAGGGCGCGGACCTGGAGGTATTCCGCGAGGTCAAGGCCGCGACCGTTGCCTATCTGCAGGAGTTCCTGGTCAACCTCGACCGGCGCGGCCAAGCGGTCGCCGCCGCCGTGGCCCGGGTGGAGGAGCGGGGCACCGCCGTGTTGCGCGAGCGAGCCCTGCGCGGGGCCGAGCTGCCACCGGTGGCCGGTGCGGATCCCACGGCAGGCTGGCTGGAGAGCAGGCGGGCTCGCTGGGCGGGACTGCGAGTGTGGTTCCTTCCCGACGACGGGGCACGACCCCGGATCGAGCAGCTGCACGACATCGCCCGGCGGGCCATCGTCTCGCTCCTTCAGGTCCTGGAGCGGATCAACGAGTCACGGCGCCGCTCCTCCAGCGCGGTGCAGGACTTCCGGGAGCTGGCGCGCTGGTTCGCCGCCGCTCCCGCGGAGGAGGACCTGCACCGGCTGTGGTCGGCGGCCTTCGGACTCGGCCCTGCGCGCCACGCTCACCTCGCCCACCCCGACCCGGAGTTGATCCCGTCGTCCCTGTCCTGGTCCGCTGCCCCGCCCGTGGAGGTGTCGGCGCTGCTGCGGACCAGCGGGCGGACGGAGCGCTTCACCCGCACGGCCAGAGTGCGGGACGTCGCGGCGGTCAGGGCCGAGCGTGCGGAGCGGGCCCGCGCGGAGCGAGCGGAACTCGCACGTGCCTGGCGGGCGCTGGAGAGGGACGGCCCCGTGCGCCTGTCCACATTCGGCACACTGGATCCCGCCGTCTTCGACCGGCTGCTCGACCTGCTGGGCCGGGCCCTGTCCGCCAGGCCGGACGCAGGCGGCCTGCGACGCGCCACGACAGGGGACGGCCGGGTGGAGATCGCGTTGTCGCCGCCTCCCGACGAGCGCACCGCCGTCCTGCGCACCACGAAGGGTTCACTGGCCGCACCGGACTACGTCGTTCACATCACGGCGGCGGGAGGAGCCGGTGTCTTCCCCGCCCTGCGTGCCGAGCGGCAGGAGGCGGCCGGATGAGCACCCTCGCCAACCAACTGGCCACCGCCGAACGGGAGGACGTGGCCCGTGCCATCCGTCTTCTGCTGGTCCACCCCCTGCTGACCGAGGCCGCCGACCCCGCCGGCTTCGAACTGGTACGGCGCCGACGCGAACCGCTGGCCCAGTGGTTCGACTACACGTGCGGCTGGAGCCTGGTGGTGGAGCCCCGCCGCGGTTACGCCCGCCTCGCCAAGGTCCGCGCCGACCCGTGTGACTCCCGACCGGCCCGCAGAACGCGTTCCGGCCGGGCCCCGTTCGACCGCCGGCGTTACGTGCTGCTGTGCGTGACCGCGGCCGAGCTGCTGTCCATGCCGATGACGACCATCGGCATGCTCGCCGACCGTGTCGTGCAGGCCATGGCGGCCGACCGGGCGCTGACCGCGTTCGACCCGGTCCACAAGCCGGAGCGGATGGCGTTCGTCGACGTCCTGAAACTGCTGGAGTCGTACGACGTGCTGCGCGCGGTGGACGGGAGCACCGAGGCGTACGTCGAGTCCGCGGAGGCAAAGGTCCTGTACCGCGTTGACACCACACTGCTGATGCGGCTGCCCGCCGCGCCCGTCGGCGCCTCCCGGCTCGCCGTACCTCCGGACGAGGTGCCCGGGCGGTTCGAGGACCTCCTCACGGGTCTCGTACGGGAGCGCCGCTACGGAGGCGCGGTCGCCGACGGCACTTCGGACGAGACACACAGCGACACAACCGCGACGGACGCGCAACGCAACCTGAGGCTGCGCCACTCGGTGCTGCGCCGCCTCTTCGACGACCCCGTGCTGTACCGGACGGACCTCACCGAGGACGAACTGGCGTACGTCACCTCCCTCACCGGACGGCAGATCCTGCGCCGCTCGGTCGAGCAGGCCGGCTTCCTCCTGGAAGAACGAGCCGAAGGCTTCCTGCTCGTGGACCCTGACGGGCTCGCCACCGATGCCCGTTTCCCCGACGACACCTCCACCGCCCGGGTCGCCGCGCTGCTCCTCCTGGAGCCCCTGTGCGACGCGCCCGCGGGGCTGCTGCCCGAGCAACTCGCCGAGGTCGGCGCGGGTCTGCTGCGGCGCTTCCCGCGGTGGGCCAGGGCGTATCAGTCCGAGGACGGCGCGACCCGGTTGTCCGACGATGCCGTGCGCGTACTGCGTGACGTGGGCCTGGCCCGCCGGGCGGGGGGCCGTGTCGTCGCGTGCCCGGCCGCTTACCGCTACCGCCTGACGCAGACGACGAGTCAGGACCGGGACGACAGGCCCGGACCGCAGGAGGACGCGCGGTCGCCCGGGGCAGCGGACAGCACGACTTCCAGGGACGTTGCCGCAGAAGGAGACCAGCAGTGAGCGTGACGGAGCTCCCCCTCCCGCGGCGGCCGGAGCCGACCGAGCCGGCTGCGGCGCCGGCACAAGGGGCGGAAGCCACCCGCAGCCGCTGGCAGCCGCACCGTGCGGGCATCCTCAACGTCTGGCGCTACTACGACGAGACGTTCACCTTCCACCAGGGCCGTCTGCTGCTGCGCGGCCAGAACGGTTCGGGCAAGTCCAAGGCCCTGGAGCTTCTGCTGCCGTTCCTCTTCGACGCCAGCCTGCGTCCCAACCGCCTGTCCACGTTCGGTGGTTCGGAACGCACCATGCACTGGAACCTGCTGGGCGAGGGCGCCTCCGGAAAGACCCGCGTCGGATACGTGTGGATGGAGTTCCGCCGCGTCGGTGAGGACGGCACCGAGCGGTGGTTCGGCTGCGGGGCGCGCCTGCAGGCGAGCGTGCACACCAGCACGGTGCACGCCGACTACTTCACCACCGGCTCCCGGCTCGCCCACCCCGACGGTGTCCTCCTGGTCAACGAGGCGGGACAGCCACTGACCCGGGCCGCCCTGGCGCAAGCGCTGGGCGAGCGCGGTGACGTGCATGCCTCAGCCACCGACTACCGCACGGCCGTGCGGCGTGAACTCTTCGCTGGCATGGGGGAGCAGCGTTACGAGTCGCTGCTGTCCGCGTTGCTCCAGCTGCGCCAGCCCAAACTGTCCGAACGGCTCGATCCGTCCCTGCTCTCCATCCTGCTGTCCCGCGCTCTGCCCCCGCTGGGCGAGGGAGAGATCGCCGAACTCGCCGAGGGCTTCGAGCGGCTGGACCGCCAGCGCGAACACCTCAAGCGGCTCGACGAAGAGGTGACGGCCGCCGAGACGGTCGCATCGCGGCAGCGCGCCTACGCGCGACGGGTCCTGCGTGCTGGTTCCGCCGTGCTGATCTCGGTGACCACCGAGATGGACAACCTCACCCGCGTCGCCCGCCAGAGCGCCGAGGAGCTCCAGCGGGCGCTGGCGGAGCGCGAGTCGGCTCAGGGGCGGCGCGAGGAGCATGAGCTGCGCGCACACGCCTTGGAGGAGACCGTCGAGGGCCTGCGCGAGAGTGACGAGTACAAGCAGGGCGAGGAACTCGACCGGCTCCGCCGCCGCACCGAAGACGTGACAGCCGCCGCCGGGAGGCAGCGAGCCGCTGCCCAAGCTGCTCAGGCCCAGTCGGAGGAGGACCAGCTGCACGCCGATGAGGCAGCGGGCCGGGCCCGCACACTCGGCGAGCACGCACACGAAGCCGCCGGGGAGGCGCACAGGTCGGCCCGGCCAGCTGGGCTGGAGTCCATCCACCACGAGGTGCAGACGATCCTAGACGCGGATCCGACGGTGGCCATCCCCGGCGGCATGGGACGCGAACAGGGCTACGGCGGCCCGCGTGCGACGGCCGAGAACGGGGCGCGACAGGCCCGTCGGCTGCTGCGTGGCGCGGAAACCGCCCGACGTCAGCAGATCACCCTCGTCACCGGGGCGATCGATGAGCACGATCGCGCCGTACGCGACCGAGGTGCCGCCGAGGAACTGCTGGACGAGGCCCGCACCCGACTCGCGGAGGCGATCGTCCGGCGGGACGAGGCGTCCGTGGCCTGGGACGAGGCCCTCGCCGCACAGGCTGAACGGCTGCTCGCCTGGGTGGAGGGCTGCGCGGAACTGCGCATCACCGACCCCGGGGAACTCCTGGCCGCAGCAGCGGCCGAGGCCGAGGTGACGGCCCTGACCGAAGCTGCCGCACGCCCGCTGGAACAGGAGATCGCCACGGCGGAGGCCACCACCCGAACCGCATGTCAGGGTCTGCGGGACGAGCGGAGCCGACTTCAGGAGGAGGTACGACGGCTGAGCGGTGAAACCGACCTGCCGCCGGTGCCCCCGCCCACCCGCACCACCGTCCGCACGGCGACGGCGGGAGCACCCCTGTGGCGGTTGGTCGCCTTCCATGAAGGTGTCCCGCCCGCGGTTCAGGCCGCGGTGGAGGCCGCACTGGAGGCGTCGGGTCTCCTTGACGCCTGGGTCAGCCCGTACGACGGGATCACACTGCCGGGGCACGACACCCGCGCCGAGGCAGCCCTGGCCATGACCGCCCCCGGCTCCAGCCTGCTGGAGGTGCTGGGGCCCGAGGCGGACATCCCCGTCCCGGCCGACACCGTGACCCGTATCCTCGCCGGCATCGCGTACGGCTCGGCGCTGCCCGGGGGGCACCCCGCGGCCGTCTCCGCCGACGGATCCTGGCGTCTCGCGCTCGCCACCGGGACCTGGAGCAAGCCGGAACCGGCCCACATCGGAGCCCTGGCGCGGCAGCGGGCCCGGCAGCGCAGGATCGGCGAACTGACCGACCGCATCGGCGAGACGAAGCCGGCTCTCGCCACGCTCGACGACCAGCTGCGCGGTCTCGCCGCCCGCCGCGCCCGGCTGGACGCCGACCGCGCAACCCGACCCGACCACCGGGAGCTCGATGGCCGGCGCCGTGACCGGGACCGCGCCGAGGAAAGGGTGGCAGCTCGGGACGACGCCGTGCGTGACGCCGCCGGGCGGCTGGCGCGGTGCGAGAGCGAGGCTGCCGGTGCGCTGCGCACGCTCGACCGCCGGGCCGTGGAACACGGACTGCCCACCGACCGCGACCGACTGCGTGAACTCTCCGCCGCCGTAGACGAGTTCCGCGACACCGCCGACAGCTGGGTGGACGCCCGGCTCGCCGCGACCGCCGCTGCCGACCTGGCCCACCAGAGGGCCGCGCAGGCGGACCGATCGCGCCGGATCGCCGAGGGAGAGGCCGAGGGGGCCACCGCCGCCGAAGCGGAGGCGGCGGGGCTGAAGGCGCGCCTGCAGGCGGTGGAAGCCGGCGTCGGCGAGGACTACCGGCAGATCGTCGCACGCGTCGCCGAGGCGCGGGCCGAGCTGCGGCGCTGCCGTGAGGAGGCCGGCCGGGCGGCTGATCTCCTACTGCGCCTGGAAGGACGTATCGGTGAACTCCGGGCCACCAGCGGCCAGGACGCCGAGCGGCGGGAACAGGGCGTCGCGATCCGGGACGCCGCAGCGCATCGGTTCCGGCACCTGTGCCTGGCCGGGCTGGCCGAGGACGCCGGCATCACACGGGAACTCGATGCCGGTGACGGCACCAAGGCCACACTGGAGGCCGCCCGCTCCACAGCGGCGAAGTGGCCCGGCATCCCGCACGCCCCACGCAACCTGGGCGACGCCGCGACCCGTCTCTCCGAAGCGGTCCACGAGGCACGCCAGCGCCTCGGCGCCCGCGCCGACCTGGACCTGGAACCGGACGACGACATCCAGCTCTTCACCGCCACCCTGGACGGAGTACGCGTGGGGGCGACGGGTCTGCTCACCACGCTGACCCAGGAGCGTGACCGCAGCCGGGACGACATCACCATCGCCGAGCGGCGCCTGTTCGACCAGATCCTCACCGGCGACATCCGCCGTCACCTCGCGGCGCGCATCCGCCAGGCCGGCGAACTCGTCGACCGCATGAACGGGCACCTGGAACGGGTCCGTACCGCATCCAAGGTCGCCGTCCGACTCGTCTGGGACGTCCGTCCAGACCTTCCGGACAGCACCCGCACCGCCCGCCAACTGCTGCTGAAGGATCCCGGCCGGGTCACCGAGACCGACCGGGAAGCCCTCCACGCGTTCTTCCGGGCCAGGATCGAGGAGGCCAAGGGCAGCAACACGGCCGCCGGCTGGGAGGAACAGCTCGGCCAGGTCCTCGACTACACCGCCTGGCACCGCTTCACCGTCCGCCTCGACCGGGCCAACGGAACCGGCTGGCAGCCCCTCACCAAAAAGCTGCACGGTGCGCTCTCCGGCGGAGAGAAGGCCATCGCACTGCACCTTCCCCTGTTCGCCGCCGTCGCCGCCCACTACGAGGCCGTGCCCATGGCCCCCCGGCCGATCCTGCTGGACGAGGTGTTCGTCGGCGTCGACACGGTCAACCGGGGGCAGGTCTTCGCCCTGCTTACCGCGCTCGACCTGGACCTGATCGTCACCTCCGACCACGAATGGTGCACCTACGGCGAGCTGCCCGGCATCGCCGTCCACCAGCTCCTCACCGACGGGCACGACGACGCGGTCACCAGCGCCCGCTTCGTCTGGAACGGCACCGACCTGGACGCGGGATGACCCACCTGGATCCGACCTCCGGCGAACGGGCCTTGCGCCGCCCGGAACTCCGTCCGCTCTGGCACACGCTCCACGACCGCCTCTCCTCGGGCCGCCCCGTCACACGGGTGCGCCTCGGACCGCTCGACGACGCCCAGCGCGAGGCTCTCGCCGACCTCCTCGGCCTGGACCGCCTGCCCGATGCCAGACCCTCCGTCGCCCTGGCCCGGCTGGAGGAAGCCGTCACCGAGCTGTGCGGCCGTACGGTGCGCGAGACCGTCATCGAACTCGTGGGTCCCCTCGGCGACCGCGCGGGCGAACGCCGTCGCCAGGAAGGCGAACGAGCGGAGCTGTGGGCCTGGCTGGCCGACCATGACACCGTGCGGGCGCAGCCGGCGCTCTCCGGCTGGGCCGCCTCCTGCCGAGCCGCCGGTCTGGTCGGCGGCTCACCGCAACGCACGCGATCGCTGCTCGCCGACGCGCTCACGGTGCTCGCGGAGCTCCCCGCCCAGGCGGAACCGCTGCCTGTCTTCGCCGCTCGAGTCCTGAACGGCCATGCGCACGCACTCGACGACGGAACCCCCCTGTCCACCCTCGTCCTGCGTGCCCTGGCAACCCTGTACGACCTCGCCCCACCGCAGTCCGCCGCGGACCGGCGTGCCCTGTGGGCACGCGCAGGCGTTGCCGACGACGACCTGTCCCCGACCGTTCTCGTCGGGGGACTACGCCCTGCGGGCGACGGCCCGCTCGCCCGAGTGTCCCGCGTCTGCGCCGAGAGCGGACAGGCCGCCAGCCTGACCCTCGCCCAACTGCGCAGCCCGGGCGAGTTCACCTTCCCCGCAGGCCCCGCACCTGTCGTCCACGCCGTGGAGAACCCCAGCATCCTGGCCCTCGCGGTACGCCGTTTCGGACCGGACTGCCCGACGCTCGTGTGCACCTCCGGCTGGCCCAACAGCGCGGCCATCCGTCTCCTCCGCCTCCTCGCGGACCAAGGCGCCACCCTCCGCTATCACGGCGACTTCGACGGTGAAGGCATCCGCATCGCCGCGTATGTCCTGAACAAGACACCGGCCCGCCCCTGGCGCATGACGGCGGCGGACTACCGCGCCGCGATCGCCCGCACTCCGCGAGGTCCGCGGCCCGGCCGCCTCACCGAGGCCCCCTGGGACACCGAGCTGACCCGGGCCATGGCAGAACACGGCACCGCCGTGGTGGAGGAGCTGGTCGCCGACGTCCTGCTGGCAGACCTGGCCGGGGAGTCGCCCCTGTAATGTGCCTCACCGGAACGCCGAGGGGGAGCGAGGACGCCGTGGAACCGCTGAGGAATGACGACCCCACCCACATCGGGGGCTATACCCTGCGCGGCCGGATCGGCTCCGGCGGCATGGGCCGCGTCTACCTGGGGGAGTCACCCGCCGGTCAGCAGGTCGCCGTCAAGGTCATCAAGACGTCGGTCCTCGACACCGAGACCCGCAGCAGATTCGTCCTCGAAGTGGAGAACCTCAAGAAGGTCTTCGGTCCCCGCGTCGCGGCCTTCGCCGGCGCGGATCCGCTCGCCGAGCGGCCGTGGCTGGCCGTCGACTACGTCCCCGGCCCCGACCTCCTGCGGCACGCCCGCGACCACGGCCCCCTGCCGCTCGTCGAGACCGCCAGTCTCGGTGCCCTGCTGGCCGAGGGACTCACCTCCGTCCACCAGGCGCAGCTGCTGCACAGGGACCTGAAACCGCAGAACATTCTCCTCGGCCCCGACGGCCCCAAGGTGATCGACTTCGGCCTGGCCGTGCTCGCGGAACGCCGTACGACGCTGACCGCGACGGGTGTCGTGGTCGGCAGCGTGCTGTGCATGCCGCCCGAGCAGGCGGAGGGAAGCCACCGTCTGACCCCGGCCGCGGACGTCTACGCCCTGGGCGTGGTCCTGCTGTTCGCCGCCACCGGCCACTACCCGTACGACGGCGACAACTGGCTGACGGTCGCGGCGCGCATCGGCGATCCGAACCAGGCCCCGGATCTGACGGGGCTGGCCGAGGAGCTGGTTCCCGTCGTGTCGTCGATGCTCGCGTTCGACCCGGCGGACCGGCCTGCTCTCCCCGAGGTGACGGCGACACTGGTGGCCGTCCTCAACAGCGCGGGCGTCACCGCCTGGCAGGCACGGCAGATGCTGATCACCCGGACCGCACCGCACGCCGACGGCCGGCTGATTCCGCCTCCGGGACCGATCGCCGAGTACGAGCCCACGGTCGTCGACCCGGCCGCGCAGCCTTCGAAGGAGCAGCAGCCGGACGCCGGTGATGCCGCCCTCCCCGACGAGGCGGGCGACGCCGTCGCTCCACCGCCAGGCCCTCGGCCCGCACCCCCCGCACGCCTTCCACGAGGACGCATGCCGGACGCCGCCACCGCCCACTCCGTCGCCGAAGCCCTGCGCTCCGCCTATGCCCGGGAGGCATCCTTCGCCCCGGCCCGCGTCGGCGGACGCTGACCGATCGCCCGGAGAAGGCGCACTTCCCGCAGCGACCTGCACGAACACCGCACGCCGTGGAAGACTTGCGCGGTATTCGTCCCCATCCGGGCGACGGCAGACACAGTGTGCGCAGGACGCGGAGGCAGCAGCGTGACCCACCAGCCGGACGGGCGGCCACAGCAGTCGGCAGTCGCGGAGGCGGCGGACGCATCGGAGAGCAGGTTCCCGCCGGGTGCCCAGATCCTCGTCCGGGACGAGGAGTGGCTGGTCAAGAACGTCACTCCGAGCCGTGACGGTGCCAAGATCGAGGCGGTCGGCGTCTCGGAGTTCGTCCGCGACGAGCCGGCCGTGTTCTTCACCGAGATCGAGCGCCTGGCCGGTGACGGGGTCAGGCTGCTCGACCCCGAGGACACCGAGCTGGTCGAGGACCCGACCGACCACTTCCGGCGCAGCCGCCTCTTCCTCGAGGCCCTCCTGCGCAAGACGCCGCTGCCGCAGACCGAACGCGGCCTGGCCCTCGCGGACCGCTTCCTCGTCGACCCGCTCAGTTACCAGCAGCGCCCCGCTGAGCTGGCCCTCTCCCTCGCTAACCTGCGCCCCCGTCTGCTCATCGCCGACGTCGTGGGCCTCGGCAAAACCCTGGAGATCGGTCTCACCCTGGCCGAGCTGATCCGCCGCGGCCGGGGCGAGCGCATTCTCGTGGTCACCCCGCAGCACGTCCTTGAGCAGTTCCAGCACGAACTGTGGACCCGCTTCTCGATCCCGCTGATCCGCCTGGACTCGGTCGGCATCCAGCGCATCCAGCGGGAGATCCCGGCAGGCCGCAACCCCTTCACCCACTACAAGCGGGTCATCGTCTCCGTCGACACGCTCAAGAACATCGGGCAGTACCGCCACCACCTGGAGAAGATCCACTGGGACGCGGTGGTCATCGACGAGTCCCACAACCTGATCAACCGGGGCAGCCAGCGCAACGCGCTCGCCCGGGTCCTCGCCCCCAACACCGACGCTCTGCTGCTGGCCAGCGCCACCCCGCACAATGGCGACGGCAAGTCCTTCGCCGAGCTGATCAGCCTGCTCGACCCCGTGGCGATCGCGGACCCGAACGACTACGACGCCGAGAACGACCTGAGCCATCTCTTCATCCGCCGCACGAAGGTCCATCCCGAGGTGCGCGACCAGATCGGCAAGGAGTGGGCCGACCGCGACCCCACCGTCTCCGTGCCGTGCACCGCCACCGATGCCGAGGAGCGGATCTTCGCGGAGCTCACGGAGCACTGGATCCCGGCCCCGGACTCCTCCACCGAGTTCGGCACCGCTTCGTCCGGCCGTACCGCGCTCACCGAGGACCGCCTCTTCCCGTACACGCTCCTGAAGGCCTTCCTCTCCTCGCACCGGGCGCTCGCCAAGACCGTCGCCACCCGCAGGAACAACCTGACCGAGAAGGCGGCGAAGACGGCGCCCGGCACTCCGGCGGCCGGCCGCATCGCCACCGAACTCACCGCCTTGGAGCGCCTGTCCGCACTGACGGCCGCCATCGGGGAGACCGGCGCGCCGGGTGACTCCGCCAAGCTGGACGCCCTGGTGGAGCAGCTCATCGACATCGGCATACGTCCCGGCTCCGCCACCCGGGTCGTCGTCTTCTCCGAACGCGTCGAGACGCTCAAGTGGCTCGCCAAGGTTGTCCCCGCCCGGCTCGGCTTCACCGAGGACCAGGCGAAGCAGGCCGTGCGGATCATGCACGGCGGCCTGTCCGACAAGGAGCAGATGGACGTCGTGGAGGCCTTCGGGCTGGCCCACCACCCCGTCCGTATCCTGTTCACCGGCGACGTGGCCTCCGAGGGCGTCAACCTGCACCGCCAGTGCCACGACCTCGTGCACTATGACATCCCCTGGTCGCTGATCCGCATCGAGCAGCGCAACGGGCGCATCGACCGCTACGGCCAGAAGCACAACCCCCGCTTCCGCGCGCTGATCCTGCACTCCGAGACCGAGGGCGCCAAGGACGACCGTACGGTCGCCGAGAAGCTCCTCGAGCGGGAAGAGGAGGCCTACCGCCTCGACGGCACCGCCGAGGCGGTCACCGGCCTCTACCGCGCGGAGGAGGAGGAACGCCGCCTGATCAAGGACCTTCTCGCCGGCCGCACGGTGGAGGAGTCCCTCGCCGCCTCGCCCACCTTCGGCGACCCGCTGACGGCGCTCTTCTCCCAGCCGTCCGTCCTGCCCGAGCACCGCCCCGTGCCCAAGGCCTCGGTACCGTCCCTGTTCGGCGGCGACACCGAGAGGTTCGTCCGGGCGGCCCTCGACGAGGTCTACGACGAGCGCCCGCACGACGCGCTCGACCTCTCCGAGCACTTCCGCACCGGCCCGAGCGGCGAACGGGCCCCCTACCTCAGCCTCGCCACCGCGAAGGCTCCCGACCTCCTCCACCGCCTCGACTTCCTGCCTCCCGACTACCTGCGGGAGCAGAAGCTGAAGGAACGACTGCTGGTCACCTTCGACCGGGGCCTGGGGCAGGTCAGCCTGGACGAGGCCCGGGGCAAGTCCGGCTCCAGCTGGCCCGCGATCGGCTACCTCACCGACATCCACCCCCTGGTGGAGTGGCTGGTCGACAAGGTTCTCGTCCAGTTCGGCCGCCAGCAGGCACCCGTCGTCCTCACCCCCCGAGCACCCGGCCCCACCTTCCTCGTCCAGGGCATCTACTCCAACAGGCTCGGCCGCCCCACGGTCGTGGAATGGATGGCCGTCCGCGGCCTGCCCGGCACCCCCGAGGTGGTGCCGATGCCGGACGCCCTGACGGAAGCCGGCGTCGGACCCGACATGGCCAACCCGGCCCCGCCCCGCGACCTGGCCGCCCTCCAGTCCCTCGTCCCGGCCGCCGTCGCCGCCGCCCGCGAGCACCTGGAGGAACGCAAGGACGCCTGGACGCGGCAGATCAGCGCCCAGCTCGACGACTACCGCAAACGCCTCGGCCGCTGGCAGCAGGAGTCCCTCCTGCCCGGCCGCATCGTCGAGGACACCATCCGCCACCAGACGGAACTGGCCGACAAGCTCACCGCCAGCGGCCGCCCGCTGCTGCGCGTCCTGGCCGTCCTCGACCGCGCCTGACGGCAGCCCCCGCCCCCTTCCTCTCCGCAGCCACCCGCAGAAACGGTCCTCGACGTGACGTACGACTCGCTGGTCAACCACGGCGACTACTTCTCCGCGCACTACCTCGCCGAGGTCCTCCCCAAGGACCTCAAGGCGAAGGACGGGCTGCTGGCCCGCTGGACCGAACGCGAGGCCGAGGAGAACAAGAAGCCGGCGGACGAGCCGCGCACCCTCACCCCTCGCCAGGGCCTGCGGGCCCTGCGCACCCCGTACTTCGCGGGCCGCGCCTACCTC
Organism: Streptomyces sp. NPDC002566; assembly: GCF_042889585.1. Lineage (NCBI taxonomy): Bacteria > Bacillati > Actinomycetota > Actinomycetes > Kitasatosporales > Streptomycetaceae > Streptomyces > Streptomyces sp. NPDC002566. The sequence goes on from NZ_JBIARD010000001.1 coordinate 157,371, forward strand.
GCGGAGCGGGCCCAGGCGGAAGTCGACGCTCCCGAGGACGAGTCGGGCTGGCGCACACACGACGACCCGCGCTGGATCAAGACGGTCGCCGAACTCCACGAACGCGTTCTGCGGGCACTCGGTTACACCCCCACTCCGGCGACCCTCACCGTCGAACGAGCAGGCCGTACCTACGACATCGAGGTCACCCACGCCGAACCCGGCCTGGTCGCGATCGCCTGCGGCTGGGCCGCCGAACCGGACGCCGCCCGCGACCCCGCCGGCCCCGGCCGGCTCCTGCACCCCGTCGACATCCAGCAGGGCGAGTCGATCACCGACGCCGACGCCCTGGTCCGCTTCCTCTTCGCCGCCGACGACCCGCCCCGCTACATCCTCGTCCTGGTCGGCGGCGTCGTCGTCCTCGCCGACCGCACCGCCTGGAGCGAGGGCCGCTACCTGGCCGTCAGCCTCGACTCGGCCCTGGAACGCCGCGACGACCGCCCCGGCGGCGAACTCGACACGATCGCCGCCCTGTTCGGCGCGGACTCGCTCCGCGTCCCGGAGACCGGCGGCACGAATCCGCTGGCCGACCTCGTCTCCAAGTCGGGCAAACACGCCGTGGGCGTCTCGACCGAGCTCCGCGAGGGCCTCAAGGACTCCGTCGAACTCATCGCCCAGGCCGTGCTGAAGCGGCTGTCCGAGAAGGGCGTGACCCCCGCCGACCTCGACGACCTCCAGCGGCTGGCCCGCCGCCTGACCCGCGAGTCACTGCGCTACCTCTACCGGATCCTGTTCCTGCTCTACGCCGAGGCCCGCCCCGAGCTGGGCATCCTCCCCTCGGACTATCCGGAGTACGGCGCGGGTTACGGCCTTCAACGTCTGGGCGACCTGGCCGTTCGGGACCTGGTCGGCCCGACCGCCCGCGACGGCTTCCACCTCTACCAGTCGATCGACCTGCTCACCCGCATGGTCAACCAGGGCCACCGCCCGCACGGCACCGAGCCCGAGGACCGGGCGGAAGAGGCGGCGGACCGTGCGGCGGAAGAGGCGGAGGCCGCCGAACTCGCGGCATCGGGCGGGGACCTGACGGAGGCGCAGCTGAACCTGCGCGCCCGCCGCTTCGAACGGGCGCGGCGAGCCCGGCGCAGTGAGGACGTCGGACTGCGCTTCGAGCCGCTGCGCTCCGACCTCTTCGAGCCGGGCGCGATCCGGCTGATCGGCCCGAAGGTCCCCAACCCGGCGTACGACGAGGACGACCCGTCCTCGGGACCGGAGTTCTTCGACACCAGGCTGCGCAACGCCACCCTCCACAAGGTGCTGCGCCGCCTCATGCTCACCAAGGGCCGTAAGGGCGAGCGCGGCGGCTTCATCTCCTACGCGCAGCTCGGCATCAACCAGCTCGGCGCCGTGTACGAGGGCCTGATGTCGTACACCGGCTTCATCGCGGACGAGACCCTCTTCGAGGTCGCCAAGGGCGGCGACGCCTCCAAGGGCAGCTGGATGATCCCCGAGTCCCGCGCCAACGACTACCCGAACGAGGTGTTCGTCCAGCGGGAGAACGACGAGACCGGCCTGACGGAGCGGGCCGAGTACCCGCCGGGCTCCTTCGTCTACCGGCTGGCGGGCCGGGACCGCGAGAACACGGCGTCGTACTACACCCCGGAGTCCCTGACCCAGGTCACGGTCGAGCTGGCGCTCAAGCACCGCCTCGACCAGAACGGTGAGGTGACGTCGGCTCGCGAGCTGCTGAGTTGGAAGATCTGCGAGCCCGCCCTCGGCTCGGGCGCGTTCCTCAACGAGGCGATCAACCAGGTCGCCGCGGAGTATCTGAAGCGCCGGCAGGCCGAGACCGGCGTGGAGATCGACCCCGACCACAGGCTGGCCGAACTCCAGAAGGTCAAGGCGTACGTCGCCCTGCACAACGCGTACGGCGTCGACCTCAACGCCACGGCGGTGGAGCTGGCGGAGGTCTCCCTCTGGCTCAACACCATGCACCCCGGGATGCAGGCCCCCTGGTTCGGTCTGCACCTGCGGCGCGGCAACTCCCTCATCGGCGCGGGCCGCAAGATCTACGACAAGGAGGCGCTGGGCAAGGGCAAGTGGCTGTCGAAGAAGGACACGCTCGCTCCGAAGGAACTCCCGTTCCGCGCGGGGGCGTTGCCCGAGGGAGCCGTCCATCACTTCCTGCTGCCCGCGCTGGGGTGGGGAGCGGTGGTCGGCGACGCCAAGTCCAAGAAGATCGCCGAGGAGCTGGACAAGGCGGCGGTCCAGCGGATGGAGAAGTGGCGTTCCGGCATTCAGCGGGCACCGAAGACGCTGACGCAGCGGCGCCGGCTCCAGGGGGTCGCGCGGCGGGCCGAGTTCCTGTGGGGGCTGGTCGTCGAGCGGCTGAGGCAGTCCGAGAGGGAGATCTCGCGCGAGATCGACGTCTGGGGCGCGGACTGGTTGGACCATCCGAAACAGGCGGTGCCGAAGGAGGTCGTGTACGGCGACCTCACGCGTCCCGGGACGCCGTACTGGCGGCTGAAGACGGTCATGGACGTGTGGTGCGCACTGTGGTTCTGGCCGCTGGACCGGGTGGAGGAGCTGGCCGGAGACGGCGGTGAGGGCGTCGAGGCCGGGGCCGAGCAGCTGCCGTCGGAGGAGGTGCCGGTCGAGTCGGCCGGTCCCGCCCCCGGGGACCAGCTCTGGGTGAAGGACGGGCTCTTCGACGACGGGCTTCCTCAGCAGCTGGAGATGGAGGGCGCGGCGGAGTCGAAGCCGACGCGGAAGAGGGCGGCGGCACGGTCCAAGGAGCGGCGCGAGGTGATTCCCCTCGCCACGCTGGACGACTGGATCGACTTCCTGGAGTGCGCGCTCGGTGCGAAGGACGTGCCGGCGGATTCCCTCGTGGCCGGCTTCAAGAACCTAAAGGCGCTGCGGGACTTCGAGGTGAACCTCGACGGGTTCATGGGGATGGACTCGCCGTTCCGGCTGAAGGCGCGGTTTCCGTGGCTGGACACGGTGGAGGACGTGGCGGGGAGTGAGGACCGGGATGACCTCGGGGCCGATGTGGGGCTGGGCTTCTTCCATTGGGAGTTGCAGTTCGCTCATGTCTTCGCCGGGGAGGCGGCCGGCTTCGACTTGCAGGTGGGGAATCCGCCCTGGGTGCGGCCCAGATGGGAGGAGGACATCCTGCTCGCCGAGTTCGAGCCGTGGTTCGTGCTGCAGGAGAAGCCGGCAAGGTCGGAGAAGGACCGGCGGCGGGCTGAGCTGACCGAGCGGGCCGAGGTCGGTTCCTACCTGTCGGCCGAACTTGTATCCAACACGGGCATGGTGGCCTTGCTCGGCTCGCCGGTCGCGTATCCGTTGCTTATAGGCACGCAGCCGGACCTGTATCGGGCGTTCATGTGTCAAACCTGGTCCCATGCGGGCCGCTTGGGCACGGTCGGTCTTGTCCATCCCGACACTCATCTCAGCGGTGACAAGGAAGCTCAGCTGAGGCAGGCGACCTACAGGCGGCTGCGTGTGCACGGCGACTTCGTCAACGCTGGCAACCGCTTCTTTCCGCCGCCGGTCGGCCGGTCCAGCCACTTCGGCGTGCACGTCTATGGGCCTGATGGAGAGATCGGGTTCGACCACCTGTCGTGGCTGTTCTCGGTGGACGCACTACGGCTTTCCGCTCAGCACGACGGTTCGGGGCCGGACCCGGGGGTCCGGTACGGGGACACGTGGGACGAGCGGCCACACAAGAAGCGGATCATCCGGGTGGACAGGGCGACGCTGGAGCAGTGGCAGCGGTTGATGGGTGACGAGGGGCAGCCAGAGCAGGGCCGATTGCTGTCGCCGGTGAGTGTAGCGGAGGGTAAGGCCATCAAGGCGTTGGCGGATTACCCGCTGAGGTTGGGGGCGCTGGACCCGCAGATCACCCGAGGCTTCGACGAGAGTGGTGCCAAGAAGGAAGGCTTTATCGATTACAACCTCCCGATGGAGGACGGCTCGGTCTTCCGGCCTAAGCAGTGGGACGATGTCATTCTCAAGGGACCTCAACTGGGCCTCGCGAATCCGCTGTTCAAGCAGCCCAGTCAGGGTGGTGGGGAGGTTCTCGGACTCAACCATCTGGTGATTCCCGACGATGTGGTGCCGGAGACGGGGTATCTGCGGGTTGCTACACCAGAGAGGTACGCCGAGAAGCTGGACAGGTGGCTTGACCGAGGCGGCTTGGCGCGACTGCTCGCATCGGAAGGGGCCGCGGCCAAGGCTCGGCAGGTGCTGGCGCACGCTAAGGGGGTGCCGGAGGACGAGGTTGGGGACGAGGCTGTCGATCGACATTTTGTGGAGCGGTCGACTCGCCCGTACACGAAGTTCTACCGGGTTGCGTGGCGGCGCCAGATTGCACCTGACACGGAGCGTGCTCTCTATACGGCGTTGATTCCCCCGGGGGCTGCGCATATCAACACGGTCCATAGTCTTGCCATGGGTGATAACCAACTGACTGCGCTCGTTGCGGGTTTCTGGTCAGGCCTACCTGTCGACTACTTCCTGCGAACGACGGGGCGAGGCGACCTTCAAGCTGGGGGAGCGAAAGAGCTGCCTGCCCCGTCGGTGAGACATCCGCTGGCGTCCGCCTTGTTGCTGCGTACATTGAGGCTTAACTGCCTGACGTCCGCCTACTCAGCTCTCTGGGCCGAGCTTTACGATCCCACTTGGCCGGCGTACGAGGCCTGGGCTTGCAGATGGCCCCACTTGCAGCCCCTGCATGAAATCGGTCCCGAATGGACTCGTGCAACGCCTCTGCGTACCGAACGCGCCCGACGTGCAACCTTGGTAGAGCTGGATGCCTTGGTGGCTGTATGGCTTGGGGTGGACGCCGACGCGCTCGTCGCCATGTACAAGGCTCGCTTCCCGATCATGCAGGACTTCGATGCGGTGACCTGGTTCGACGCTGAGGAACGCCGTATCGCAGGCAACCGCTACACCTACGGCCACGGCCAGACCAAGGACCACTACGAACAACTCCGCGCCCACCTGGACGGCGAACGCAAGGACCCGCCGGACGGCTACACGGCCCCCTTCTACAAGGCGAACCGCGAGGTTGAGATGCGCGAGGCACACGCCTACTTCTCGGCGCGTCTCCAGGAGGCCATCGATCAGGGCAAGTGGTCACCGCCGCCCACCTGACCGGGATACGCCGACGCCCCGCGCCCGGTACGGAACCGGACGCGGGGCGTCGACACGTCGTACGTCAGTGATCGGCGGCGTACGAGACGAATGCGGCCCACTGCTCGGAACTGAAGGCAAGCTGAGGGCCCTGCGCCCGCTTCGAGTCCCGTACGTGAATGGTCTCGGGGGCGAAGGCGACCTCCACGCACTCTGGGCCGTCATTCGTGCTGTAGCTGCTCTTGAACCACTCCAGCGGGGAACCGTTCCCCGTCGAGGGGTTGGTCATCATGTCTCTCCCAGCACTTTCTCGATGAAGGCCAGCGACTCACTAGGCGTGAGGGCCTGGGCCCGGATGATGCCATAGCGGATCTCGTGGATCTGGACCTCCTTGGGGTGGGAGATCAGCCGACTGGTCAGCTGTACCTCGTTGTGTCCCACGGTGTCCCCTTCCTTGAGCCGGAGCAGCTGAAGTGACCCGGCAAGACCGGCATGGTCCTTGCGATCCGTGGGCATCACCTGGATCTCCACGTTCCGCCGCTGGCCGACCTCCAACAGGCGTTCGAGCTGCTTCCGCATCACCATTGTGCCCCCGAGCGGCCGTCGCAGCGTCACCTCTTCCTGCACGAAACTGAAGACGGGCGCGGGCTGCCGATCGAAGATCTCCTGCCTAGCCAGGCGTGCGGCGACGAGGCGCTCAACCTCCTCCTCGGCGAAGGGGGGACGCCGCATGCCGTACAGCGCCCTCGCGTACTCCGGTGTCTGAAGCAGGCCGTGGACGACGGAGTTGGCGTAGGCGCACAGCTCAACCGCTTCCGCCTCCAGCTTCGCCAGATCCCGAACCTTCTTCGGATACCGAGCCTCCTCCACGTCCTTCTTCAGCCCGAGGATCAGCCCACCGGCCTCCAACACCTCGTCGGCCTTCTCCAGGAACGTCGGACTCGGCGCCCGCCGCCCCCTCTCCACCGAGGACACCTGCTCCTCGCTGTACCCGATCGCCGCCCCCAACTCCGCCTGTGTGAGCCCCCTTCGCTCCCGGCACGACTTGACGACCCTGCCCACCGTCCGCAGTACCGCCGCCGACTCCTCGTCGTCGGCGCCGTACGGCTCCATCCCGTCACCGCTCATGCCCGGACACCTCCACGTTCCGCCCGTACCCAACTCCCCGCCGGTGCCGCGCGTCACGCCACGCCGCCCGGACAGAGCCGGACAGCGGCCGGACAGTGACGCTGCGTACCACCGTTGTCACTGGTCAGAGTAGAGGCGGGTGACCACGCTAAGTCACATGAACGCCGATATCGCCCACTCGCCGGCACCCCGCCCCGAGCCCGCCGAACACACCGCCCACGCCCGCCCCTTCACCATCCGTCTCTCGGCCACCCCCAGAGGCGCCCGCCTCGCCCGCCGCCTCGCCGCCGAGCAGATCGACCGCTGGGGCTGGCCGTACGGCACGGACGCCAACCGCACGGCGACCCTCCTCGTGGCCGAACTCGCCACCAACGCGGTCCTGCACGGCCGGGCGCGAGGCCGTGACTTCCGTCTGCGCCTCACCCTCTACCCGCAGGACCCCGCCCTCCGCATCGAGCTCACGGACCCGCGCCCCGACCGCCGCCCGCCCGTCCCCGGCACCCTCCCTCCCCCTTCCCCCGACCTGGACTCCGGCCGGGGCCTCCTCCTCGTCGAAGCCCTCTCCACCCACACTGGGGAACGACCAGCGGTGACCCGTACACCAAGACGGTGTGGTGCGAAGTCGCCCTGAAGTGACTGTCAGTGCGGTCTGCGACTCTGTACGTCATGACGCGGACGGAATTCGGCAACCTCTCGTTCTTCTGGGGCTGGTGGACCTTCTTCGAGGCCGTGTGGATCGCCGTACTGTGGCAGAGCCGTTCTCGTGTGCTGAGCGGTGGGCTCTACCGGATACCCGGTGCCCGGCGCATCGGGCGGGCTGACTGTGTGCGGCGCGTCGAGGCGCTGCTCGTGGAGTTGGAGCGGAGGGGCCTACCGGCGGAGGGCGGGCCGGACAAGGACGAACTCGTCGACCGGTGGCACCGTGTCGCCGCCGGTCGGTTCGTCTCCGTGCTGCTCCAGGCGGTGCCCCTCCTGGCCGTCGTCCTCCCCTTCTGGTGGGCGGCCTCGCTCGCCAGGACCTCGGTCACGCCTCTCTGGATGTTCGCCGCGACCGCCGGGTTCGGCGCCGTCTCCCTCGCGCTCATGGCCGCCGACGAACGGGCCACCGCGGTCTCCGACCCGTCCGGGGTCGTCACGGTCGAGGCGATCCGCTTCCTGAACATGCTGCTCGTCCCGTCCGGCCGCCGTCCGCAGGACTCCGCACTCGACGTCCACGGCAAGCTGTTCCGACGTCTCCGCAACGCCCTGCGCGCCCAAGCCCGGTACGGGACCCGCACCATGCCGTCCGCCGCCCGCGCCCGGGTGCGGGAGGGCACCGAACGGCTGATCGCGGCACTCGCCGCCGCCGACCAGCGCTACCTCTTCGGCGAGGGAGCCGACCGTGAGGCAGCCGTGCGCGACCTGTCCCGGCTCGTCGCCGGCGCTCTGCGCCACAGCTGCCAGCCGCGCGCACAGCGCGACAGCCTGGTGGTCGTCGACGCCGTACTCCTCGCGGACGCACCGGAGCCGGACGCGGCGGGCGGGCCGGCCGAGCCGCTCCGCAGCCGCCTGCTCGCGGGGGCGGGCCGACTGGCGGTGGCCGCGGGCCTCCTCGCCGGGGCCGTCCTCTTCCCCGGTGGGGGAGCCGTCCCGGATCTGCTGGCGGCCGCGGGGCTGGCGACCGTCGCCCTCGTCTGCCCGCCGCTGCGGGACGCCCTGCACCGGGCGAAGGAGCTTCTCGTCGGAGGCCCGCCCGCCGGCGACAGGGGACCGGAGACGGCGGACGACGAGCCGAGTGCCCCTCCATCCGCTTCGACCGGCCCCTGCCCTTACTGCGCCGACCACTCATCCGTCACCGGGGGCTCACGGCCGGTAGGCTGAGAGGCCGTTACGGACTGGGTGACCCGGCACAACACGAGGGCGAGGGCGACGAGAAGACATGGCCGCGCTGGAGGACAGCAGCCAGGGGCGCACACGGGACCGACGCTCGGTGTTCGAGCGGTACCAGGAGGCTCCGGGGGAGGACGGCTTCCCCACCCTGGATGAGCTCATGCTCACGGCCAGGGAGACCACTTCCGACGGCCAGCCGACCGACGTCGAGCGGGAGGACACCGACGAGGGCGTCTACCAGATCACCTCACCCTTCGACCCCGAGCACATCGACATCGAGACCCGTAACACGACGGTTGACCTGCTGCTCTCCCGGCTCCGCAACGAGATGATCGATCTCGCTCCCGACTTCCAGCGGCGGGCCGGCATCTGGACCGACGAGAAGCAGAGCCGATTGATCGAGTCGCTCCTCCTGCGCATCCCCATCCCGTCCTTCTACGCCGCGGAGCAGAAGGACGGCAGCTGGGCCATCGTGGACGGCATCCAGCGGCTGACCTCGATCGCGCGTTTCCTGGACGCCGAGACGGTCGGTGCCGCGCCCTTGCGGCTCAAAGGGCTGGAGTACCTGCTCAATTTCACGGGGGCGGGCTTTCACGACCTCTCCGGCAAGCTGCAGATCCGGTTGCGTGAGACGGAGGTCGTCGTCCACGTGATCCGGCGGGGCACACCCGAAGCGGTCATGTTCAATGTCTTCGCCCGCATCAACACCGGCGGCGAACCGCTCACCCGGCAAGAGATCCGGCATGCGCTGATCCCGGGGCGCGCGAGGACCTTCCTTGCCGAGCTCGCCGAGTCCGAGGCGTTCCGCCGGGCGACAGGCAACAGCGTGGTCGGAGACCGGATGGTCGACCGTGAGATGGTGCTGCGCTTCCTGGCCTTCCGGCTCACCTCTCCGGAGGCATACCGCACCGGAGACTTCGACAAGTTCCTGGCAGAGGCAATGCACCGCATCAACCGCTTCGAGCCGGAGGACGAGGAGCACCTGCGGCGCGAGTTCGGCCGGGCCATGGACGCGGCCGGAGCGATCTTCGGTGCCCATGCCTTCCGCAAGTACCGTTCGGGGCAGCAGCGCAAGTCGCCCATCAACAAGGCCCTGTTCGAGACCATCGCGGTGAACCTGGCGGAACTCGGCCCGGAGCAGCACGACAGGCTGAGTCAGCTGGACACGCTGGACGCCTTCGCGGACCTCATGGAGGACACCGAGTTCGAACGGTCCATCTCCGTGGCCACGGGCGACCCCAAGAAGGTGCGGAAGCGGTTCGACGCCGTACAGGAACTCTTCGAAGACCTCCTCGACCACGGAGACTCCACACAGTGATCACCCGACTCACCCTGGTCAACTTCAAGGCGTTCCGCCGCCTCGAACTACCGATGGGCCCGCTGACCCTCCTGACCGGCCTGAACTCGTCCGGCAAGAGCAGTGTTCTGCAGGCCCTCGGACTGTTCCGGCAGTCGTTCGAGACCGCACCGCCTCGGCCGGCGATCTATCAGAGGATGCTGCTCAACGGAGAATTAGTGGAGTTGGGCAGTGCCCGGGATGTCTTGCATGACGACTTCGGCCCCACGGACGATCTGTTGCCCGGGCATGATCCTGTGGTCGGCATTGTGGTCGAAGCAGGCGCGCCGGTTCGTTCCGTAGGCCTGGGCCTCTTCGATCCGGACGAGCCCGACGAGGACGTGATCGAGACACGGTTGAGTCCCGGGCCCCCGCAGTTCGTCTTCAAGCCCTTCCAGTACCTCCATGCCGACCGCATCACGCCGGCCGTCACCTACCCGCGGTCCCGGCATGCCATCAACAGCGGTTTCCTCGGTGTTCGTGGCGAACACACCGTCAACTTTCTTCGCCACTACGGCGAAAGGGAGGTGCTTGACGGCCCGCTGCGCCACCCCGAGGCCTCCTCACCCCAGCTGCGCGACCAGACCGTCGCCTGGATGCAGGAACTCTGCCCCGGTGTGAACCTCCAGGCCTCCGCGATCGAGGGCACCGACTTCGTCCGCCTCTCCTACGGCTTCGGCGGCACCGCCGGCATCAACTCCACCCGCCGTCGACGCCCCACCAACGTCGGCTTCGGACTCACGTACGCCCTGCCGATCGTCGTCGCCTGCCTCACCGCGACCCCCGAGAGCCTGATCCTGCTCGAGAACCCCGAGGCCCACCTCCACCCCAAGGGGCAGAGCAGGATGGCGGCCCTGATCTCCGCGGCCGCCGCCTCCGGAGCGCAGTTGGTCGTCGAGACCCACAGCGACCACGTCCTCAACGGCGTCCGGATCGCTGTGAAGCAGGGGGCCTTGGCGGCGGACGACGCCGTCATCCACTTCTTCCGTGGCAACGGCTCGGGTGCCGAAGTCATCAGCCCCCGCGTCGACAGGGACGGCATGCTCGCCCAGTGGCCCGAAGGGTTCTTCGACGAGTGGGAGAACTCGCTCGACCAGCTGCTTGACTGACGAGGCGTCACGGTGACCAAGGGGGAGAAGTGCCACTGCTGTTCCTGAACGAAAAGTCCTGGAAAACGGCCTGCGACCCGGCCCGCGCCGAGCGGGCCATGGCTGATTTCGTCGACGCCGTGCGCGCGGTCGCCAAGGACGACCCGGCTGATACGTCGTTAGTCAGCGAAGCTGAAATCAAGTCACTGGAAATCGCCGAGGGGTACCCGATCGGCAAGTGGATCGGCAGCAGTCCGAAGAACCATGTTCGCTGGCAGCGTCTCCTGGCTCTGCGAAGCAGGTCCCCCGTCCGCAGTGTCTTCCCGACCCCGGATGCCGACGGCCACCTCGAATACCGCTATGGGGGTGAGGAGGTCCTGGGCCTGGGGGCCGCGCATTTCATGGACGGCATCGCGGTCAGCCTCCCGGTGGCGCATGAGTGGCAGACGTCCGCAGTCAGCGTGGAACGCAGTGAACTCGTCGAACTCGACAACGAGTCATTGGAGTTCGAGCACGAGACCGTCGACGTCCGGCACATCTCCGGACCGCCGCACGTCGCCGACCACCTCGCCTGGATCCGTGAGTCAAGCCTGGCCAGAGCCGCCACCGGCCGTCAGATCTGGGAACGCAGGGCCGACTTGTACCCCCACCTCCAGTTCCTGCCCCGCACCGAGGCCCAGCTCGATGACCTGGACCTCCGCTGGGTCGTGCCCGTGAGGCGCTGCCTGGAGCGGCTCGACGCCTCGGCTGCCGCCTGGGATCCGGCCGCGACGCATGAGCCGGAATGGCAGAGCAAGGTGACTCCCGAGGGCGAGACCCGCAAGCGGGTGTGCCGGTTCGAGGACCTGGACGGGAAGATGCGGACGTTCCATCTGCACGCCCGCTTCACTCCGGGGGCCGGCCGCATCCACTTCCGGCCGGTCGGGGAGAACGGCAAGGTCCGCATCGCGCACATCGGTGGCAAGATCCGACCAGACCTGTGATCCGCCTCAGAACAGCGTCTCCTGCCCTTCCGGCACCAGCGGCTTTTTGGCTTTGGGCACCGATGTCGGCTCTACGGTTCGGGGGGCGGGTATCGGTGTGGGGGGCCTCTTCTCCTGCACCGGCGGCTTCGGTTTCCGCTTCCGTCTCCCACGCGGCTCCGGCACCCCTCCCGCCAGCACCTCCTTCAGCCGGTCCCGCGCACGCGTCTCCAGCTGCCGGATGCGCTCGCGTGAGACGCCGTACTCCTCGCCTATCTCCTCCAGCGTCTGACGTTCGCCGCCCACCAGACCACTGCGCCGCCGCATCACATCGGCCTCACGCTCGGTGAGCCGGGCGCGATTCAGCAACTCCTCCACACGCTGCCGGGAGTGCTTGGGATGCAGCACCTCCTCCGGCGTGGGCGCCAGGTGGAGCGTCGCGATGAGCTCGCCCAGATGTGTTCCGTCGCCGATCTCGCGATCCAGGGAGTCTGTGGGCCGGCTGATCCGGCGCACCGCGTCGACCTCGGCCACGGTGAGGTTCGCCGCCACGGCCACCGCGCCGGCGGAGAGGGACTTCCCCTCGGCGGCCAGCCGCGCTTCGACCACCGCCACCTTGCGCACCTTCTCGTGCATGTGCACCGGGATGCGGATCAGCCGGCTCTCGTTGCCCAGCGCCCGCTCCAGCGCCTGCCGGGCCCACCAGGTCGCGTACGTCGAGAACTTGAAGCCCTTGGCCGGATCGAACAGGCAAGCCGCGTGCATCACCCCGGTCACGCCGTGCTGCACCAGATCCTCGTGGTCGAGGCCCTGCCCGCCCAGCCGCAGGGCCAGTTTGTGCACGAGCCGGACGTTGTGCATGACCAGCGTCTCGTAGGCCCGGCGGCGGATATCGGTGGTGGGCAAGGCCGCCAGCTCCGCCTCCTCCGGCTTGTGGTCGAGATGCTCGGGTCCGCCCTTGAGGAGGATGCTCAGTCCGACTTCCTGCTCGGCGGTGAGCAGTGTCTGCCACGCCGTCTTCCGGAACCGGTCCTCGTTCATGCGGGCCCGCGCGGCGGCCATCGCCGCCTCCAGGTCCGTGAGGACCTCGCCCGCTCCGCCGAGCTCTTCCGCCCCCGGCCCCTCGTCCGGTCCGTCCTCCTCGGAATGTCCGGGCGCGTCGGTCGGGGCTCCCGAGGCCTCCGCAGGCCCAGCCGGCCTGGGGCTCGGTACGCCGCCGATCACGACCCCCTCGCCCCGCAGAGCCGCCTTGAGCAGCTCTCGCTCGGCCGCGTCCAGCCCGCACAGCGAGACCAGCCCGGTGAACGCGGGGGCGGGGACCACACCGGCTGCGACATACTTGCGGGCGAGCCCCAGCACCCGGCCGATCCGCGCCTTCTCCCGGGAGGGAGCGGCAGCCCGCTCCACGACCAACCCCTGCTGAGCCAGTGCCACTTCCAGCCTCTTCAGACCCTCGGCATCCAGCCTCAGCGAAGCCGTCGCCGCCCTGAAGTCGTCCGCCGTCACCCTGCCGCCGCGCGCGCAGCCGTGCAGTTCGGCCAGCAACGCCCCCATGGCGCCGCGCAGTTCACGCACCCTGTTCCCCCGGGTGCCCGGTGCGTCCGCCGTCATGGAAGGACTGTGACACAGGGCACTGACAATCGACTCCGGATGAGGAGACGCTGTGTTCATCTCCTGTGGCTGGAAGTGAGCTTTTCCCTGTTACGGTGGGCGCGATCCTGCATATGCCGGATACGATCTTGCGGGCCGGTACGTTCGGTCGCCAGGGGGTGGCATGGGGGGCACGGGGGCCATGGGGCCCAGAGACGAACTCGTCGCATTCGTACGCAGGCAGCTCGTCGGGCCCGCTCGGGGCGAGCACGAGACGGTGACCTCCCCGCCCGACCGGCAGTACCTGATGGGCACCCTCTACCCCCAGGACGCCGATCTGCACCGGCAGTTGACGCTCTCCGCCGAGATGCTCGACGCACCGGGAGCGGAGGAGCGGCGGGAGGACACCGCCCACCGGGACGACCCCGTGCCCGAGGCGAACTCGTGGCTGCCCTCGTCCCTCGGACTGTCCCTGTTCACCACGGCCACCGAACTCCGCGTCACCGTCGAGGGGGCGCGCTACCTGACCGAGCGGGGCGAGCGCGGGCGGCGCTGGCAGCGCATCCCGCTGCCTGCCGAGCCGCACTCCTTCAAGCCTGGCGAGCCGCATGCCCTCGTGTTCGAAGGGCGCGGTGAGATCCGCGTGACGTGGCGGAGCTTCGGGCACGGCAGACTGGTCACCGTCGCCCTCGTCAACACGGCCCGCGCTCCCCGCCAGTCCCTCAGTCGCGCCGAACGCGAGCGGCAGTGGGACAGCATGCTGTTCCAGGTGGGACTCGGGGTCGAGGCGATCGACGGGGAGGTCCTGCCGTACCCAGGCGTCCGGCTCGCCAGCCGCGACGAGGAGGAGCAGGAACTCCGCCTCCAGTACCGGCATGTCAGGACCTACGCCGTCGGCCACGGCTGCGCCGCGCGGGAGGAACACGCCGACGACGGTCGGGTGACGCGTGTCCACGCCGAGGTGATGCCGCAGACCGAGGTGCCCGCCGTCCGGGCGGCGGGACCGAGGGAACCCGTGCTCCTGCTGAAGCGACTTGCCGACGACGCACTGCCTGTTGCGCAACTCCACGCGGAGCTCAGGGAGTTCGTCGGGGGATACCGCACATGGTGCGACAAGCAGCGCGCCGCTGAAGTACCCGCCTGGGCGCGGGCCGCCGCCCGGCGGATCCTCGAACGGATCGAAACCGCCGTAGAGCGCATGGAGTCGGGCGTACAGGCCCTGTGCGCCAGGGAGAACGAGGACTTGCGGCGGGCGTTCCGTACCGCGAACGCCGCCATGGCGCTCCAGATGCGGCACAGCGAACCCGACCAGGCAGGGGAGCGGCACGCCCGTGGAGCGGCCGTTCAGCTGGACCCGGATCCTGATCCGAACGCGGCCTGGCGGCCTTTCCAGCTCGCCTTCTTCCTCATGGCACTGGAAGGCGCGGCCGACCCGTCGCATCCCGACCGTGAGACGGTCGACCTGATCTGGTTCCCGACCGGCGGCGGCAAGACGGAGGCGTATCTCCTGCTCGCCGCGTTCGTCATGGTCCTGCGCCGGCTCCGGCTGCGGGGCACCTCCGGCGGCGGGACCGCCGTACTGAGCCGGTACACCCTGTCACTGCTGACCACGCAGCAGTTCCAGCGGGCGGCGACCACCGTGTGCGCCCTGGAACGTCTCAGGAGTGCGGATACGGCGGCGCTCGGGCGCGAGCCGTTCTCCATCGGGCTCTGGGTCGGCGAGGCGACGACTCCGAACTCGTACCAGGCGGCCGTGGAGGCCTTCGACGAGGTGCGCGCCGCCGCGACCCCGGACGACCGCTTCATCCTGGACCGCTGCCCCTGGTGCGGCACCCGGATCGTGCCCGAGCGCAAGTCCCCGGACCGCTCCGACTACGGGATCGACGCCCGTGCCTCGTCCTTCCGGTTCTTCTGTCCCCGTGACGACTGCGCCTTCCACGACGAACTGCCGGTCGCGGTCGTCGACGACCATCTCTACGACCGTCCGCCGACGTTCCTCCTCGGCACGGTCGACAAGTTCGCCCGCCTCGCCTGGGAACGCGACGCGGGCCGCCTCTTCGGCGGCGGCGGTCACCTGCCGCCCGACCTCGTCATCCAGGACGAGCTGCACCTGCTCACCGGCCCGCTCGGCACCACCGTCGGCCTGTACGAGGCGGCCATCCTGCAACTGTGCTCGCCCGCCGAGCAGGGGCCGAAGATCGTCGCCTCGACGGCGACCATCCGTCGCTCGGGCGAGCAGGTCCGCAGGCTGTACGGCCGGCCCGTGCAGCTCTTCCCGCCCGCCGGCCTCGACGCCCGCTCGTCCTACTTCGCCGAGCCCGACACCGACCGTCCCGGCCGGATGTACGTCGGTGTCATGGCGCAGGGACACACCGCCGGTCGTGCCACCGTCGCCGCCGCCGCGACCCTGCTCCAGGGGCCTTTGCAACTCCCCGAGGAACACCGGGACGACTACTGGACCCTCGTCGCGTACCACCACAGCCTCCGGGAGCTGGGCCGCACCGTCACCGCCGCGGCCGACGACATCCCGGCGCAGCTCGCGGGCATCGGCCCGGTCGACGAGCGGCGCCTGCTCACCGAGGGGCAGGTGCAGGAACTCACCAGCAGCCTGGACCGCAGCGAACAGCCGCTTGTCCTCGACCGGTTGGAGAAGCCCTGGGACCACCCGGCCGCCATCTCCCTGCTGCCCTGCACCAACATGCTGTCCGTGGGCGTGGACGTGAAGCGTCTCGCCCTGATGCTGATGCTCGGCCAGCCCAAGGCCACCGCCGAGTATATCCAGGCCACCAGCCGGGTGGGACGGCACGGCGTGCCCGGACTCGTCGTCACGTTCCTCAACGCCACCAAGCCCCGCGACCGTTCGCACTACGAGACGTTCGGCACCTACCACTCCGCCCTGTACCGGCACGTGGAACCGACGACCGTCACCCCCTGGTCCGTGCCCTCGCGCAGGCGCGCGCTGCACGCGGCCCTGGTTGTGCTCGTCCGGCACGGCCTCGGGCTGGGCGCCGAGGACGCCGCCGGTGACGTCCTGGACCGGGTCGCCGACGTCAGTACGCAGGCGGAACGGCTCGTGGAATGGGTCACGCGCAGTGACCCGGAGGCGGCACCCGGGGTCCGCGACGACCTCTTCCGCCTGTTTCAGGAGTGGCTGGAGGCGGCACGGGAGGCGCAGAACGACGGCAAGCGCCTGCACTACCGCACCCAGGGCAAGGGCCAGCACAACCTGCTGCGCGACTTCGACCGCGGCGGGGGCCTGTGGGAGACCCCGCACTCCATGCGCAACGTCGACCGGGAATGCCAGGTCGTGGTGAAGGGAGCCGACGCATGAGCCGCCGCAGGGTGCGCCAGGCGCAGACCGTGGTGCCCTTCGGCACCGGTGCCGTCCTCGACGTCCAGGGCGAGTCCTTCGTCGCCGCGGGCATCGGTGACTGGCCCCGAGCCCACCAGCCCGTCTCCTCACCCCGGCTGGCCGCCCGCCTCGGCGTCAGTGGCTTCCGCGCGGCGCCGCCCGCCCCGCACGACGCCTGGGACATCCCGGACGCCGCCGGGCCGCCGTACATCCGCTTCCCCGCCTGGCTGTTCTGTCCGGCGTGCCGCCGCATGACCCACTGGCGTGTGGCGGACGAACGGCCTGGGATGCCGCCGCGCTGCCGCACCTGTTCGCCTCAACGGCAGCTCACCCCCATGCGGTTCGTCCAGATCTGCCCGTCCGGTCACCTCGGCGACGTCGACTGGTGGTACTGGGCGCACTCGGAACTCACCCCGGAACAGCGGGAGGCCTGCCCCGACCGTGACCACCTGCGGTTCCGATTCGAGGAACGGGCCACAGGCCTGGAAGCCCTCTCCGTCGCCTGCACGGCACAGGGGTGTCGTGACGCGTCCCGGGACCTGCTCGACGTCCTCGGCGCCAAGCGGCTGCGCTGCACCGGGCGCAACCCGTGGCAGCGGCGGAGCGAAGCGATCAAGGACTGCCCGGGGCCGATCCAGATCGTCCAGCGCACCGCCGGAAACCTGTACTACCCCGTCGTCCACTCCGCCCTCGACATTCCTGAGAGCGGCGAGTCCGCGACGGGCGGCGAACTCGCCGAACGTGTACGCCTCCACGACATGTGGCTCGCCCTGTGCAAGGCGCCCGACGGCCCCCGGGCCCCGCTCATCCGGTCGATGATCGCTGAGGACACCGGGGCCGGTGACGCCCTGCTCGACGCGCTGCTGGCGGAGGAGACGGGTACTCCGGTCGACGGCCCCCGAGACCGCTCCCAGCAGGTGGTGTATCCGGACCTCAGCAGCGACGAATGGGCCGCCTTCACCGCTCCCGCCCCCGAGCCCACCCGGGACTTCGTCATCCGGGAGGTCGGACTCGGGTTGGACGACGAGCTCGAGGCACCCTGGGCGAACCTGCGGGAGAAGGTCGCGCGCGTGGTCGTGGCGGACCGGCTGCGCGAGGTCCGCGCCATCCAGGGCTTCAGCCGCGTTACTCCCACCGCGAAGTTCGTGCCCGTGGACACCGGGCGGCGGGCCCGCTGGCTGCCCGCCGTCGAAGTCTTCGGCGAGGGAGTCTTCCTGGCCCTGGACGAACGCCGGCTGGCGCAGTGGGAGCGGGACGGCGCCGTACGCGAACGGGTGCGCGGACTGCGGGACGACCTCGACCGGGCCTTCCAGAAGGACCGGCTGGAAGCCCTCACCGGGCCCGATCTGATGCCCCGGTTCGTCCTGCTGCACACCCTCGCCCACCTGCTGGTACGACAGCTCTCCTTCGAGTCGGGCTATTCCACCGCGTCCCTGCGCGAGCGCGTGTACGCCCGGTCGGGCGGCTCCTCCCAGGCCGGCGTTCTCGTCTACACCGCGGCCGGGGACGCCGAAGGCACCCTCGGCGGCCTCGTCAGGCAGGGCGAGCCGCCCAGGCTGGCCGAGACCCTGCTGCGCCTGACCGAGACCGCCGCCTGGTGCTCGGCCGACCCGCTGTGCGCGGAGCACACCGGACAGGGATACGCCAACCTCAACCGCGCGGCCTGCCACGCCTGCTGTCTCCTGCCTGAGACCAGCTGCGAGACCGGCAACGCACTCCTCGACCGCGTCCTGCTCGTCGGCGGGGCGGACGTCCCCGGATACTTCGAGGACGTCATCACGACGGCCCGGGAACTCGCGGCACGGGAGATCGAGGACGACGTCCGGTGAGCCTGACCTACCTGGAGCTCAGCGAGGAGCAGCAGGACCTGCTGCGGGACCTGCCCTTCGAGGGCAATCACCTTGTCACCGGGCCGCCCGGCTCCGGCAAGAGCGTGCTCGCCGCCCAGCGTGCGGACCTGCTCGCCCTCACCGGCGTACGTGTCCAGCTGCTCACCCGGTCCAACCTGCTGCGTCAGACCCTGCAGGTCCACGGCGACGTCGAGATCTCCACCGTGCACGCGTGGATCCAGGCATGGCACCGGGCCCGCACCGGCGAACCCGCTCCGCAGGCCGCCGAGGACTGGTTCGACTGGCGTGCACTGTTCGCCCTCGCCGCAGTGGAGGAGCCGACCGCGCCGGGCGCCGTGGTGGTGGACGAAGGCCAGGATCTGCCCCGCTCCTTCTACCGACTGTGCCGCCTGCTCGGTGTGCCCGTCACCGTCTTCGCCGACGAATGCCAGCGCATCACCGACACCCAGTCCACCCTCGACGAGATCAGCACGGCTCTGGGCGGCGACTGCGCACGTCACCAGCTCATCCACCAGCACCGCACGACGCGGCCCATCGCGGCCCTGGCCGCCCGCTTCCACACCGGGGCCGCGGCGCCCTCCCTGCCTTCCCGCGCAGGGCCCGTGCCCCGGCTGTGGCGGTACTCCGACCAGCGCGCCCTGGTGTCCCAGCTCGTCGCCCACGCCGAACGGCATCCGCAGCGCACCATCGGCGTGGTCCTGCGCACGACACGCCAGCAGCTCGCCCTGCACGAGCAGCTGGAGCGCACCGCACCCCGTCTGCGCTCCCAGGTGTACGTCGGCGCCGCCGCCGAGGGCCGCCACCGCACGCTCGACCTGCGGCGGCCCGGGATCCGCGTCATCAGCCGGGCCAGCGCCAAAGGGCTGGAGTTCGACAGCGTCTTCGTGCCGGACGCCCACACCGACGGCGGCGACCCGGGAGCCGCCGCCCTGAAGATGACGTACTACGTGCTCCTCACCCGGGCGCGGGAAGAGGTTCACCTCGGATACGAGGGGGAGCGGGAACCGCCGCCGATCGCCGGCATCCGGGCGGACCTGTTGGCCCGTGCCGTATGAGAGACGTCGTACAAGAGACTTCACAGCAGCCACAGACCCGCGAAGACAAGGAGCCGCCCGGGTGCGCCCCACACTCGCCGCCGAACAGGTCGGGGACAGCCTCACCCAGTACCTGACCACCACCTTCGCCCTCGCGGACGAGGGCGAACGGCGTGCCTTGGAGGACTTCCTTCGGGACGAGGAGGACGGCATCTTCCGCGGCCCGTACCTGCGGATCCGTACCCCCTTCAAACCGGCGGGGAAGAGCTGGAAGTCGGCACTAGAGTGGGTGCCCGACGGCTTCGAACCCTACCGGCACCAGGCGCAGGCGTGGCAGCGGCTGTCCACCCTGCGTGGGTCCGCCCGGCCCACGCTGATCACTACCGGCACCGGATCGGGCAAGACCGAGTCCTTCCTGGTACCCGTGCTCGACCACTGCCGACGTGCGCGTGCGGCCGGCCAGGACGGCGTCAAGGCGATCCTGCTGTACCCCATGAATGCGCTCGCCACCGACCAGGCCCAGCGCCTCAACGACCAGCTCGAGGATCCGCGTCTGGCCCAGGTGTCCGCAGCCCTCTACATCGGCGACGAGCCCGCCACCGGCTATGCGCGAGTCGAGACGGACCGGGCGCGCATCCGCGGCGGACGGCCCGACATCCTCATCACCAACTACAAGATGCTGGACCTGCTGCTCCAGCGCGCCGAGGACATCCCACTCTGGCAGGACGGAGCCCTCTCCTACGTCGTCGTCGACGAGTTCCACACCTACGACGGCGCCCAGGGCACGGACGTGGCCATGCTGATGCGACGTCTCGGCGCGGCCACCGGCAAGGCACAGCCCGGCCGCCCGCTCGGCGACGTCTGCCCGGTCGCCACCTCGGCGACGCTCGGAAAGAGTGCTCCCTCGGCCACCGGGGCGCTCCATCTCCCGGCCGCGGAGGGCGGGGGCACCATCCTCGACGTGGCGGCCCAGGTCTTCGGCACGTCGTTCGGTCCGGACGCGGTGATCGGCGAGGACCGCTTGAGCGTCCAGCAGTTCGCCGGCAAGTCGGACTTCACTCTGCCCTTCCCCGCCCCGCAGGACGTCATCACCCACGGCGATCCGCTGCGCGACCCCGACGCCATGGACCGCCTCGTCGACGCCTTCACCCGTCGGCCCGGTGAGCACCGTGACCGCCCGCCGACCCCGGTCGAACTGGGCGAGATCCTGCGCACCCACCGGCTCACGTCGGCCGTCCTCGAAATCCTCGACGGGCGGCCGAAGACCCGTACCGAGATCATGGACGCGCTGCCGCGCTACGCCTACCACTGGGGCATGGCCGTCCAGCAGCAGCCCGAGGAGGCCGCGCAGGCCCTGTCCCGGTTCATCGCCCTCCTCTCCGTCGCGCAGGCACCGGACAGTACGCCGGAGCGGCCGCGTCCGCTGCTGACGGTCGAGGTCCACCAGTGGGTACGGTCGGTCTCGCGGGTGCTGCGGGGTATCGGCCCCAGGCCGGAATTCCGCTGGGACGAGGACCGGCCCCGGGACGAGCGGACGGCCTCTGCCGGTGCGGACGACACCCCGGCGGCCGACGAGCCAGGGGGAACCGTGGCGCTCGACTCCGCCGTACCCCCCGCCAACATCTTCCTGCCCGCCGTGCACTGCCGGCAGTGCGGTCGGTCGGGCTGGGCCGCTCTGTCCCGCGAACACGACCGGGCCGAGCTGGAGATGAACCCGGCGAAGATCCGGCAGGCTTCTCTCAGCCGGGACAAGCGCCTGGTGCGCGCCCTGATCTCCGCCACGGTCGCCGAGGCTCACCGGGCCGCCTTCGACCCTACGGAGGACACGGGACGGCGCGGATCCGTCCTCGTCCTCGACGGGGAACAGGGCCGCATCCGGCCCATCGACCCCGCCAGGGACTTCGAACGGCCCGACCGCCACGGTGTCCGCGCGGCCAAGGGGCTCAGGGACGCCGCGTTCGTCCACGTCGACCTGATGAACGACCAGGCCGCTGCGGACGACCGCTGCCCCAACTGCGCCACCGGCAACGCGATCCGCTTCCTCGGCCGCGGCCTCGCCCCCCTGGCCGCGGCCTCCGTCACGCAGCTGTTCACCGGAGGCGAGCTGGCCCCCGGCCCGGAACGGCGCACGCTGCTGTTCAACGACTCCGTGCAGGACGCCGCCCACCGTGCGGGCTTCGTCGCCAGCCGGGCCTACGACTTCTCCCTCCGCGCCCTGCTGGCCGCCCAACTGGACGAGGAAACCGAACGACCGCTCAACGACATCGTGGCGGACTGTCTGGCCGAGGTCGTCGACCGCGATGTCCTCGCCGCCGTCGCGCCACCCGACCTGCATGACATCCACGGCGTGAACCTGCTGCTGTCCGGTGGCAGCAAGGGCAGCCGCGCCACCTGGCAGCTGATCGGCGAGCGCCTCTACTTCGCAGCCGTACTCGAGTTCGGACTGCGATCCCGCCAAGGCCGCACCCTCGAACTGACCCGCACCGCCGCGGCCGAGGCCGACCTCCCCGACCCCGCAGTGGCCACCGATGTGGTCCGGGACCTGTTGCAGCGGACTCCGGCCCTGGTGGTCCTCCCGGACGGAGGTGTGCCCGACGAAGAGCGGTACCAGGGCTATGTCCGCGGCATTCTGGAACGGCTCCGTATCCGTGGCGCCGTACGCCACCGCTGGCTCGACCCCTGGCTCGACGAGGCCGGAGTACGCCGCTGGCTGGTGTGGGGCGGTCGGCCGGCGGGCATGCCCGCGTTTCCGCCCGGTATCTCGGCGCCCGCCTTCCTCCTCGACCGGGCCAAGGACAGGACCCAGTTCGACAGCCTCGGTTCGGCACAGAACTGGTACCAGGACTGGACCACGCGCTGTCTGGGCCTGCCTCGCGACGCGGCAGCGGAGTTCGTCAGGGCGCTGTTGCCCCGCCTCGCCGAAGCGGGCATCCTGTGCGTCCGCACCGCCAGGGACGGCGCGACCCGTGTCTACGGCCTCCAGCCCGGGCACATACGCGTCCGTGGGCTCGCCGACGACATCGTGGGCGACGCCTACGCACGCTGCTCCGTGTGTGCCTGGCAGCAGACGGTTCACCCCGACCGCCTGGACCGCTGGCACCGCCAGCCCTGCCCGCGCTACCAGTGCCCCGGCAGCCTGACCGCTGGATCGGACGGCGCCGAGCCCGGCAGCGGCTCGGCGGTGCGCCTACGCGACTACACAAAGGACTACTACCGGCGGCTGTACCGAGAGACCGGCGCTTACACCGTGGTGACCGCCGAGCACACCGGTGCCCTCACCCGGAAGGAACGGGAGACCGTCGAGGCCGCCTTCCGGCGCGGCACCCGCTACACCGACCCCAACGTGCTGTCCTGCACCCCCACCCTGGAACTCGGCATCGACATCGGCGCGTTGTCGGCCGTCGTGCTCGCCTCCCTCCCCAAGGGGCCGGCGAACTACGTGCAGCGGGTCGGCCGCGCAGGACGGTCCAGTGGCAACGCCTACCTCCTCACGCTCGTCGACCGCGGCCCGCGAGACCTCTACTACCTTCAGGAACCGCGGCAGATGATCGCGGGTGACATCCACCCGCCGGGGTGCTACCTGTCGGCCGCCGAGATCCTGCGACGCCAGTACGTGGCCCGCCTCCTGGACGTCGCGGCCCGCGGCCTGCTGCGCGGACCCGACGAGGACGGCGCCCCCGAAGTCCTTCCACTGCCCCGACTGGCCTCCGCACTGTTCGGCGACACCGGCTGGCTGCACGACTTCACCGACGCGGCGCTGGCCCGTGGCGCGCACCTCGTGGAGGAGTTCCTGGACCTCTTCGCGGACAAGGACGACGTGTCAGCCGTGGACGAGGAGACCGCGGACGCCTTGCGCTCCTTCGCCACCGAGGGACTGCGACCGGCCGTCGACCGAGCGGCCGCAACCTGGGAAGAGCGCCTGACCGACCTGCGCGGTCGCCTCGCCGCGATCGACGAAGCCCGCGCCCAGCTCATCGCCGGCGATCCCGAGCACGCCCGGCAGGACCGCGAACTGAGAGCCGAACGAGCCGCCGTGGCACGCCGGTTCGCCGACATCGGCAGCCAAAGTGCTCACGGCACCTTGGTCGACCTCGGGCTGCTGCCCAACTACAGCCTGGTGGACGGCGGCACGGAACTGGAGGCCACCCTCACCTGGAGCGAGGACGCCGAGGACGGAACCACCGCCTACCGCAGCAAGGTCGTCAGCCATGAGCGGGCGGCCCGGCTGGCGCTGACGGACTACGCGCCGGGCAACCTCTTCTACTTCAAGGGATACAAGCACCGGATCTCCGGTCTGGACATCGGCAGCGTCGAGCGCCCGAAATGGCTGGTCTGGCGGGTCTGCCCCAGTTGCGGCTATGTCCGTACGCACCGGGCCGAGGACGACACCGCCCCCTGCCCGCGCTGCCACGGCGCCGCCATCGGCGACCGCGGCTGTCTGCACCGGGTGCTCCAGCCCACCCGCGTCACGTCCCGCGACCGGCGGGACGACGCCCGGGTCCGCGACGAGTCGGACGACCGGGAGAGGCTCAGCTACACGGTCGTCACCGCCGTGGACATCCCCACCGAGGACATCGAGTCGGCGTGGCGGCACCAAGAGGCCACCTTCGGCTGGGACTTCAGTCGGCGGGCCGCGGTCCGGGCGTTCAATCTCGGACAGGCCCGCTTCGACGTCCCCGCCACCGACTCCTTCGCGGGCGAGGACGTTCGGCTCAACCCCTTCTACGTGTGCACCCAGTGCGGCGGGGCCACGGCGAAGGGACGACCCGCCCCCGACCAGTCTCCGGACGCCCTCAGCCCGTCCCTCGCGCGCCGCCCCGACCGGTCCCACCACCGGCCCTGGTGCCCGCGCTTCCGGGGCCGCGGCCGACCGGACGCCGACGTCTCCCTGCTGCTCGCCCACGAACTGCACACCGAGGCCCTGCGCATCCTCCTGCCCGCCGCCACCACGCACGTCGAGGAGCGGCTCTCCTCCTTCAAGGCGCTGCTGCGGGCGGGCATCGCGGAAACCTACGGCGGCAACCCCGACCACCTCGAGGCCGTGGTCGCCTCTATGCCCGACCAGTCGGGCGGCGGAGAGATCCGGCGACGCTTCCTCGTGGTGTACGACAGCCTCCCCGGCGGAACCGGCTACCTGCACCGCTTGGCCGACCCGGACACCTTCCGGGACGTCCTCGTGGCGGCGCGCCACCGCATCGACACCTGCCCCTGCAAGGAGGAGGGCAAGGCGGCCTGCCACCGCTGTCTGCTGCGACACGTCTCGGGTACGGAATACGCCCACGTCAGCCGGGCTTCGGCCCTGGGAATGCTGCGTGAGGTCCTGGGAGAAACGGTCGAGGGCTGGCAGATCGCCCCCGTCGCCGCCACCCACGAAATCCCCCTGGGACGCCAGGTGGAGAGCGAACTCGAAGCCCGTTTCCTGGAAGGCGTCGTCGCCTGGGCCCGCCGCAAGGACACCCAGGCGAGCGTCCGGCACGCTCAGGACCCGTCCGGCACCATCGCCACGGACCTCAGGCTCACTGCACCGGACGGGCGCACGGTCGTCCACTGGCAGATCAAGCCCCAGGAGGATCTGGGCTGGACCCGGCCGGACTTCGTGATCCGCCGGCTGGACGCCGAACCCCTGCGCGTCGCGCTCTACCTGGACGGTTTCCAGTACCACGCCTCGGCGGACCACAACCGTATCGCCGAGGACGCCGCGCGCCGGGCCCGGCTCCGCGCCGAGGGCTGGCTCGTCTTCCAGCTGACCTGGACCGACCTGGCCCGCTGGGACGGCGACGGGGCGGTGACCGACCGACCCGCCTGGGAGCCGTACCAGAACAATGCCATGCGGACAGCAGGACAGGTCCTCGAAGGACAGTACGGCGGCGACCCCCGCGAACTGCGCGACACCGTCTGGCAGAACCCGGTCGTCACGCTGCTGAAGTTCCTCGCCGACCCCGACCCGGGGCGCTGGCGGCTGCGCACGCAGGCCGCGCTCTCCGGATTGATCGCACTGCCGGAGGCAGTGCGGACGGCGGTGCCGCTTCAGGAAGCCGCTGACGTGATCAACGGTCACCTGCTGGGTGAGGACGTGGCGATCACGACCGGCCAGGGGCCTCTCCAGGTGGTGCGCGTGGCCGACGCGAATGGCTGCACGCTGGTCCTCGCGGTCGACATGTCCCCTGGCCCTGTCGACGCGGCCTGGACCGCGCTCGCCGTCCTGGACGACAGCCGTGACGCCCTCACCAAGGACCCGACAGCCCACCAGCGTCGCTGGCAGGCCTGGCTGTACTGGGGCAACCTCCTCCAATTCCTCAGTGAGGGTGAGGGAGACGCGCGGCAGCTGGCTACGAGCGAGCTGCCCCTCTTCGACGCCGCTCAGCTCTCGGTCGCGGCCGGTGTCGGCGGGCAGGGCGGCGGTCGGCATCAGGTGGCCGGGGATCAGGCCTGGGACGAGGTGCTCTCCCTCCTCGACGACGAGGAACCGGGCCTCCTCGACCTCGCTCGCCGCCTGGCCGAGGCGGGCGTGCCCGCCGGCCAGGCGGGTTACGAACTGGGCGATGCGGGTTGGCAGGCAGAACTGGCCTGGCCCGCCGTGAGGGCGGCCGTGGTCCTCGCCGCCCAGGAGGACGACGGACCCGACTACGAGGCCGCCGACCGCGATCGGGCCTTCGCGGACGCCGGCTGGGACGCCCGAACCGCCGCCCGGTGGAATCCCACCGACCTCGCACGACGTATCAACGGCACGGACCGCAGGGGAGCAGACGAACGATGACCGCCCACACTTCCGCCGCACCGACCAAGGTCACGCTGCGCCTGCTGGAGAAGACCGACCGGGAGATCGTCAAGCTGGACCGCGCGATCGTCGGCGCCGTCTACAAGTTCCAGCACGACTTCCGGGCCAACCCCCGGCACCCGAGTCTGCGGCTGAAGCCGCTCGAAGGCCACGACCGTCTGCACTCCGCCCGCGTGAACGCCGACTATCGAGCCCTGCTGCTCCAGCTGAGCGAAGCCGAGTGGCTGCTGGTCGCGGTCAAGCACCGGGGCAGTGTCTACGAGAACCTGGACCGTCTCTCGTACGGCATCAACCAGGTCACCGGCAGCATCGACTACGTCGACCTGGAGATCGTGGAATCCGGCATGCTGCGCAAGGGGCGGCCGCCCGCGACACCGGCCGTGTCCCCGCCGGCGCCGGCCACGCCTTCACCGACGCCGGAGCGGCCGCTGTTCGCGGATGTGACACCCGACCAGCTGGCCAAGCTCGGCGTGGCAGAACCACTCATCCCGGTCGTCGGACGACTCACCGCCGACGAGGAGTTGCTCGGCCTCGTCGAGTACGCGCCCCGGCACACCGGCGAGGTACTTCTGCGGCTGCGAGACGCCCCGTACGAGCAGGTCCTCGAAGAGGTCACCCGTCCTGTGGAGGTCAAGGATGTCGACCCGGATGACTACCAGGCAGCAGCCGAACGCACCGACACCACGGTCATCACGACCGACAAGGACCTCGAAAGCATCATCGAGGGGGGCGACTTCGGGCGCTGGAAGGTCTTCCTGCACCCCACCCAGAAACGGCTCGTGGCCCGCCGGTACTCCGGCCCCGCCCGCGTCGGCGGAGGCCCGGGCACCGGCAAGACGATCGTCGCCCTGCACCGGGTGAAGCATCTCGTGGACCGGCTCGGCCCCGGCAACAGCAAGCCGGTCCTGCTGACCACCTTCAACAAGAACCTGGCCGCGGACCTGCGCGCGCGGCTGCTGGCGCTCGGTGGTCCCGAGACCCTGGCCCGGGTGGAGATCGCGCACGTCGACCAGCTGGCGTCCCGCGTGGTCCGGGAGGCGGACCCGGGCAGCGTCAAGAGCCGGATCGACGACACACGCGCCCTGAACGAGTGGCGGCAGACACTACTCGAAACCGGCGAGACAAAGTGGGACGCCGACTTCCTCATGGACGAGTGGACGCAGGTCATCCTCGGCCAGGCGGTCAACTCCCGGGCCGGATACTTCCAAGCACGCCGGGCCGGACGGGGCAGGAGCATCACCCGCGCGGACCGTGCCGAGATCTGGCAGCTGACGGAACGGTTCACCCAGCGCCTCGACGAGAAGAACCTGGAGACCCACCGCCAGGTCGCCGAACGGGCCGCTCGCCTGGAGATCGAACGTACGGCGCGGATCGAGGCAGCGGTGCGGACCAAGGAGGAACGTGGAGGACTCGGCAACGTGCATGCCGAGTCCGCAACAGGCGCCTGGCGGCGGTACCGGTACCGGCACATCGTCGTCGACGAGGCACAGGACCTGGCCGCCGCCCACTGGAAGATGCTGCGGGCCATGGTCGCCGCCGGCCCTGACGACATTTTCCTGGTCGGCGACACCCACCAGCGCATCTATGACAACCGCGTCACCCTGGGCAGCCTCGGCGTCCACATCCGCGGCCGCTCCGCCAAGCTCACGCTGAGCTATCGGACCACCCGCGAAATCCTCAAGTCGGCCCTCGTGGTGCTCGGCGACGAACAGTACGACGATCTCGACGGCGACGAGGAGACCCTGGCCGGTTACCGCTCGGTGCTGTACGGGAGCGAGCCGGTGGTGCGCCGAACCGGCTCCTTCGAGGACGAACTGGACGCGATCACCGAACAGATCAAGGCCTGGCACGACATCCGTCGTGAGGACATCGCGGTGTGCGTCCCGACGAACGACATGGTCACCCAGGTGGCGAATCGCCTGGCGAAGAACGGCATCGTGTCGACCGAAATCACGGCCGACGGTCCGCGGGGCGACGAGGGTGTGCACATCGGCACGATGTACCGGTTCAAGGGGCTGGAATACCAGCGGATGGTCATCGCGGGCGTGCAACGGGGTCTCGTGCCCAGGGCCTCGGTGGAGGCGCTGCGCCGCACCGACCCAGCCCGGTACCAGGCGGAGTGCAAGCGGGCCCGGTCACTGCTCTTCGTCGCAGCGACACGGGCCAGGGACGCGCTCACCATCGTCTGGCACGGCGATCCCAGCCCTCTGCTGGGAAAGCTGTCGGTCACTGCCGGTGCGCGCTGAGGTACGCAGGGGGAGGGAACGTGAAGCCCTGCTCTGATTCCGGCTGAGATTCACCCCTCGGTGAGTTGTGTGAATTCGTGTTGCTGTCCCTGTTGAACGAAGTGTTCCGTGACGCAACGGCGCTGTCTGGCCGTCTCTGGCGTTCAGCCTTCCAGCAGATCGTTGACATAGTCGCGGAGTTGGGAAGGAAGGTCGCTGAGGACGATCTCATGCAGAGGTGAAAGGTGGTCGGGGTCGACATGGCCGGTGGATGTGAGTTCGGTGATGGCGTGCAATTCTGCCTCCAAGGCGGAAGTCTCCTTCTCGGCGGCAGCACTCGCCGCCAGCAGTGTCGCCAGAGCTGAGGCCTGAGCGGGCGTGTATGCCCCACGTGATCGGACGCTTCGTCGGCCCCGCGTTCTCTTGCGTGCGCGTCGGTTTGCAGGATCATTCGCGCAATGGTGATGAAGTGGTGGGACCTCAATCTGAAACATCCGTTCGTCACTGAGTCGGAAGTGGAGGAAGACGTTCCAGTGGTGTACGCGGACCCGGCGTTGGTCCATGCGGTGGTACCCCGTGGCGCGGTCCGGGTGCGCCAGGCTATGTCACCGTTCTCGTCGACCAGTTCGGTGGGACTGCCGATGAGGCCGGTGGCGATGGCGAAGAAACGGCGGCAGCGTCGGTGCTCCGCCCGCCCGCCCGTTGATGCGTTCGTCCGACAAATTCGCTGTCCGGTGGACGGAGTGTCGTGATACACAACCCGACGTGCCGAACATTTTGGAGTTTCCCGAGGTCCTGCGGCTGATCGAGGACCGCTCGGACGCGTTCCGGGCCGCGATCGCCGCCGCCCCCGACCTCGACGTCCAGGTCCCGACCTGCCCGGACTGGACGCTGCGCGAACTGGCGCAGCACCTCGGGGACGGCCGCCGTCGCCAGGCCGCCATCGTCGCGGCGGGCCCGGGTGCCGAGCCCCCGGCGAAGACGGACCCGAAGGGCGCCCCGACCGCGCCTCGCGACCGCGAAGCCCTGGACGCCTGGCTCGCCGAGTCGACCGAGCTCATGCTCGACGCGCTGCGCGAGGCCGGCCCGGACCGCGGCTGCTGGACTTGGTGGGGCCGCTCGCAGGCCCCGGCGACCAGCGGAGCCGTGGCCCGGCACCAGGTCCAGGAGATCGCCGTCCACACCTACGACGTCCAGCTCACCCAGGGCGCCGCACAGCCGCTGCCGACGGACGTCGCGGTCGAGGGCGTCGACGAGTTCCTGACGACCGTCTCGGCGACGACCGTCCCCTGGCCGTTCAAGCCGGCGACCATCGACCTGCACACGACCGAGGGCCGCTCCTGGCGCCTGACCCTCGACGCCGACGGCGTCCGCTGCGACGACCTCGCCGCCGACGCGGAGCCGGGCGACATGGCGATGCGGGGCGCGGCGAGCGACATGGTCCTCTACTTCTACGAGCGTGTCCCGCAAGACCGCCTGGAGACCACCGGCGACACCGAGCCGATGGACCGGCTCGCGGACTGGGACCCGACCGCGTAAAGCGCGCACTCGTGACGCGTCTGCCGGTGGTGCGCGCGCTGCTGCGGGCACCACTGGGCGAGCGTCAGCGCCGACGATATTCGCCGGGAACGGGCTGACAGATGCCCGCCCCTGATCCGGTCGGCCCTCGTGCGTGTCACCGTGTGCGGCGGATGCGGATGGGGCCGTGGACCTCTGTTTCCGTGACGGGGCGGCCGGCCTGGGTGACCTCGGCCTTGCCGGCCGCCACCAAGCGCCAGGCGGCTCGGCGGGTCGGTTCCATCAAGGCTCGCCAGCCCTCGTCGTCGCCTTCATAGGCCTCGCGTGCGGCGTCGGACGGACAGATCGAAGCAGTGGCCGCACGTCGCTCCAGCAGGTCCATGATGACCTGCTCCAGCCGCCTGGCGAGCTGCCGATCCGTTTCCACCACGCCATCCAGTGTGGCCCCCGCTCCCGCCGGTCCGCCGGTTCGGACAGCCCCGGGGCGTCAGTCCCAGCAGCCGGTCTTCGCGCCGTCCGTCTCGGAGCCGACCTCTATCTCGAACCCGGAGCCCGAGCCGAACTCCGGCCCGGCGTCGTAGCCGTACTCGATCTTCAGCTGGTCGGCCGTGGTGAACCGCAGGGTCAGCATGAGGGCGTCGCCGTCACCGCCCTTGGTGAAGCACAGTCCCGCCACCGTTTCGGGGGCGCCCAGGCCCGGAGGGGCGGACGGCAGGTGCCAGCCGTCCGCCTCGGCGGTGGTGCGGTAGAAGTCGACGACCTTCTGCCGGGGGCCGGGGAACGCGTAGACGCGCGCGGCGTACAGCCAGGCGTCGCCGCTGTCGTCGACGCAGCGCGCGTCGACCTGGTCGAGCCCCTTCGGGGCGGTCGCGCCCTCGGGGGTGAAGCCGAGGACGGGCTGGGAGCGCAGGTCCCGCAACCGTGTCGCGGTGTCCTCGCAGGTGTTGAACGGGGAGAGGGCGGAGCAGCCGGTCAGGCCCACGGTGAGCAGGGCGGTGGCCAGGAGCAGGCTGAGCGTCCGGGGCGGCATGGGTCCGGTCTCCCTGGGGTCGTGGGCGGGCTGGCTGCACGGTCCGGTGGGGGAGGACGACGAACGGGCGAGGGCGTCGGCTCTACGTGAGTGCGGCCTCCCACACCCCTGTCCCGGGGCGGACGAGCGAGCGTAGCTTCTCGCGTGTCTCCCGGCCCGTCGAGTAGATGATCGTGCCGACCCTGCGGAGGTCTGTCAGGTGTGCGTTGCGGGTCGCTGTTTTCGGCCATCACTTCACAGAACGCACACGCACCGACACCCGAACTTTAATCTTCAAGCGCTACGCTCGTCGCGGTCGAGTGCCGGGGGAAACCCACGCCTCCCGGCACTCGCATCCCCCCACGAGGCACAGGAGATTCATGTGCGCGACGGCGACGTAGTGGTGATCGGCGGCGGTTACGCGGGCGTTCGGCTGGCGAAGCGGCTGGACGCGACGGCGCGGGTCACCCTGGTGGACCGCAAGGAGATCTTCTTCCACCGCATCGCCTCCCTGCGCGCCGGCGTGCGCCCCGAGTGGACGGTGACCCCCTTCATCCCGTACGACCGGCTGCTGCGCAACGGCCGTGTGGTGCTCGGCAAGGCGGTCCGTGTCGACACCGTCGAACGACAGGTGGTGCTGGCCACCGGCGAGCGGCTCCCTTTCGACGTGGTGGTGATCGCCACCGGGGCCGACTACCCGGAGCCGGCCCGCTTCCTCGGCACCACCACGGAGGAGGCGGTCAAGGCGTTCGCCGCGCACCAGCAGAGCATCGCCGCCGCCGAGCACGTCCTCGTCGTCGGCGGCGGGCCCTCCGGCGTCGAGCTCAGCGCGGAGATCCGTCTCGCCCGGCCCGACGTGCGTGTCACGCTGGCCCACTCCGGGCCGGCGCTGCTCGGCAACGCCGGGTGCGAGAAGGCCTCGCGCAAGTCCCAGGCCTGGCTGGAGGATCACGGCGTGGAGGTGCGGCTCGACTCCTTCATGTCCCCGGGCCACGAATTCGGCGCCTACCGGGACGCCCGCGGCGGTGTCATCGAGGCCGACCTGTCGTTCTGGGCCACCGGCACCACCCCCAACACCCTGTGGCTCCGGCTGGCCGGACACGGTGACTGGCTCAACCCCTCCGGGCACATCAAGGTCGACCGGTCGCTGCGGGTCGAGGGGCGGCTCGACGTGTTCGCCGTCGGCGACGTCAACGACGCGACCGAGCTCAAGATCACCCCGGCCGCGCTCGCCCAGGCCGACCTCGCCGCCTGGAACATCCGCACCTACCTGAACAGCGCCGGCCGTCATCGCAGGGAGCCCCGCCTCTACCGGCCCGTCCACCGCACCCCGGTGATCGTGCCGTTCGGGCCGGCCGACGGGCTGACGATGCTGCCGGTGCCGGGCGGCGAGACCGCGGTCCTCGGCAGCCGTACGTCCGTCCTGGCCAAGGCGAAGACTCTCATGACCCCGTACATGCGACGTCAGCTCGGCTACACCGCGTCCTGAAGCCCCCCTTCCGACGCCAGCAGCGCCCCCGCGTACGGGACTTACAACCCGTCTGAACAGGGCCGCACGGTCGCGGTCCGTGTCGCTGTTGGGCCGGACGGGTGACTTGGCGTAAGAATTGGCTGGTGCAGGCAATGAGTGCGAGTCAGTTCTGGGGGTCCCGGTGAACCGGTACGACGTCACCGATGAACAGTGGGAGGGGCTCGCTCAGGTCGTTCCGTTGCGCGGCCGGGACGCCTGGCCGTCGGCGGTGAACCACCGCTCGCTGCCCGAGGCGGCGACGGAATCCCGGCGACGGTTCGTCGTGCTGCGGGTCAACGTCTTCGCGGACGCCCGGGACGTCGCGGAGACGCTGATGGCGGGCATCCCGGTGCTGCTCGACCTCACCGGCGCGGAGACGGAGGTCGCCAAGCGCGTCCTGGACTTCTCCACCGGCGTCGTCTTCGGCCTGGCCAGCGGGATGCACCGGGTCGACCGGAACGTGTTCCTGCTGACCCCGGCGGGCACGGAGGTGAGCGGGCTCATGGGCGAGGCCGGGGTTCCGGGCGTGTGAGCGGGCCGCCGCGCGCTCCCGGGGGCGACCGGGAGGGCGGGC
Source organism: Streptomyces sp. NPDC002566 (assembly GCF_042889585.1). NCBI lineage: Bacteria > Bacillati > Actinomycetota > Actinomycetes > Kitasatosporales > Streptomycetaceae > Streptomyces > Streptomyces sp. NPDC002566. The sequence continues at coordinate 190,312 of NZ_JBIARD010000001.1, forward strand.
GGGCAGGGGTCTGCCTGTCCCTCGTCGTCACGGTGGTACACCTGGAGCCGTGACTGAACACCTGGACGTGGCGACGCTGCAGCGCAGGCTGGCCGAGTTCGCGGCCGCGCGGAACTGGCAGCCGTACCACACCCCCAAGAACCTCGTCTCCGCGCTGAGCGTCGAGGCGTCCGAACTGGTCGAGATCTTCCAGTGGTTGACCCCTGAGGAGTCGGCCCGTGTGATGGAGGAGCCGGACACCGCGCACCGGGTGACCGACGAGGTCGCCGACGTGCTCGCGTATCTGCTGCAACTGTGCGAGGTGCTCGGCATCGACCCGCTGGCGGCGCTCGACGCGAAGATCGACCGCAACGAGCGGCGGTTTCCTGCGCCGTGAGCCGGTGGCGGGTCGACGCGTCCTGACGGAGCGTCGGTTCGTCGTGTTGTCGGGCGACGGGACACCCCGATGTCACTCTCCGGAGTTGTTCGACGAGTCGAAACCGATTTGTTGTCCGCAGATTTCCGCCTTCCTCTGGCTTTTCGCCCCACACGCCTTCACTCTGGGTAGTGGACGGCAGAGTTCGGGCGGACGTGCGAGAGGCGCGTCCGGACAGACGGGGGCGGCCCATGGACGCGGTGCGGCTCATCCTGATGAGCAGACGTGCTCTCTCAGGCGGCGACGACGGGTCTCGGACACTCGAGGAGGTATGGCAGGCGCAGGCGCTGGCCCAGGCGATCGGCAGTCGGCTCGCGGTCTCGGGACCGCCCGAACTGCGTGGCGAGGCACTGGGGTTGACCGAGCTGGCGGGCCGGGGATGCGGGGTGCTGGACGCCCCGGACCTCGATCCCGGCGACCTGCGGGCCGCCCAGCTCACGGAACTGGACGACGCCCGCGAGGCGTTGCTCTGCCTGGGCGTGCTGCTGACCGACGTCGGCATCGCTCTCGTCGGTCTGGCCAGCGCGGCGGCCGACGAGGGCACGTACTGGCAGTGCATGGAGGCCATCGACGCGGCGGACGAGTCCCGGGACCGGGTCCGGGAGATGCTCCGCAAGCTGGCCGCGCGGGAAGGCGCGTTGCGGGAGAGGTGAGGGCGCGGGGGGCGGGGCCTGGGAGGGCGGCGGGCGGGGGGAGAGAGGAACGGCGGTTGCGGCTCCAAGGGGCGGCGGGTTGGGGCCCGGAGGGGGGGCGGCTGCGAGGCCATGAGGAGCGGCGGGGGCGGGGGCCGGAGAGGCGGCGGCGTAGGGGCCCGGAGGGGCGGCGGTTACGGGGTTCGGAGGGGTGACGGTAGCGGGGTCCAAGGAGCGGCGGGTTGGGGCCCGCAGGGGGGCGGCTGCGGGGCCAAGAGGGGCGGCGGGCCGGGGCCCGGAGGGGCGGCGGTTACGGGGTTCGGAGGAGCGGCTGGATCGGGGCCCGGTGGAGCAGTGGCAGTGGCTCCAAGCGGTGGCGGGTTGGGGCCCGGAGGGGGGCGGCGGCGGAGCCGGGGCCCGCGGAGGAGCGGCGGTTACGGGGTTCGGAGGGGTGGCGGGGTCGGGGGCCCGGTGGAGCGGCGGCAGTGGGTCCAAGCGGTGGCGGGGCGGGGCCCGGAGGGGCGGGGGGCGCGGGGCTCCGGCCTGGCCCGCTCGCCTCGCCGCCCCGCACTGGTGCGCGCGGGCCCGCCGGGGTCACCGAGCGTGGTGGGGCCGACGGGTCGCCCGGTGGCCGCGGAGGCGTCGGGTGCAGGATGGAGGCCATGGATCTGCGTATCTTCACCGAGCCCCAGCAGGGCGCTACCTACGACACCCTCCTCGCCGTGGCGAAGGCCACCGAGGATCTCGGCTTCGACGCCTTCTTCCGCAGCGACCACTATCTGAAAATGGGTGACGTGGACGGCCTCCCCGGCCCCACCGACGCCTGGATCACCCTCGCCGGCCTCGCCCGGGAGACCAGCCGCATCCGCCTCGGCACGCTGATGACCGCCGCCACCTTCCGCCTCCCCGGCGTCCTCGCCATCCAGGTCGCGCAGGTGGACCAGATGTCCGGCGGCCGGGTTGAACTCGGCCTGGGCGCCGGCTGGTTCGAGGAGGAGCACGCGGCGTACGGCATCCCGTTCCCCAAGGAGAAGTTCGCCCGCCTGGAGGAGCAGCTGGCGATCGTCACCGGCCTGTGGGGCACGGAGGCCGGCCGGACCTTCGACTTCCAGGGCGAGTACTACCAGCTCAAGGACTCGCCCGCGCTGCCCAAGCCCGCCCAGTCGAAGATCCCCGTGCTGGTCGGCGGCCACGGCGCGAGCCGTACGCCGCGGCTGGCCGCCCAGTACGCCGACGAGTTCAACATGCCGTTCGGCTCGGTCGAGGACACCGAGCGGCAATTCGGCCGCGTCCGGGCCGCCGCCGAGGCCGCGGGCCGCCCGGCGGACGCGATCACCTGCTCCAACGTCCTCGTGGCCTGCGTCGGCAAGGACGACGCGGAGGTCGCCCGCCGCGCCGCCGCGATCGGCCGCGAGGTGGACGAACTGAAGGCCAACGGTCTGGCCGGCAGCCCTGCCGAGGTCGTCGACAAGATCGGCCGTTATATGGAAATCGGCTCGCGGCGGATGTACCTCCAGATCCTCGACGTGCACGACCTGGACCACCTGGAGCTGATCTCCGCCGAGGTGCAGGCGCAGCTGCCGTAACGCCTCCGGCGCATCGCCCGCAGGCTCCGCGTTCGGGGTGTCGAACCTCCCGCCCGGAACCCTTCCGTCCGGAACACGGGGAACCCGTCCGTCCGGAACCCCTACCTCCGGCACCCCGAACGCCGCGCACCCCCACCTCGCCCCCGCCTGTGACACTCCTGTGACCGGAACTATGGCCTCCACCACAGTCGCTGGCGCACCGCCCTGATGAGGTGGCCGGATGCGCAGACCCGCCCCCCTCCTCGTCCCGGCCCTCGCCGCCGCCCTGTTGCTCTCGGCGTGCGGATCGGAACGCACCGGCGACGGGAACAGCGACCCCCGCGCGGCCTCACAGCCGTCCCCGATCCAGGTCACCGAGCCCGCCGTCGACGGTGTGCGGATCGTCGCGCTGGCGCTCCCGTCGCACTCCTCTTCTCCCGCGGAATCTGCGCCATCCCCTTCGCCCTCCGACCCGAGCGACTTCCGGGTCAGGCCCGACCGGCTCGACCGCCCCACAGACTCCGGCGCCTCCCGCGGCTACGCCGTCTACACGGTCACCAACGAGGGCCCCGAGGCGCTCACGTACACGATCGCCTTCGCCTTCATGACCAGCACCGGGGAGGTGGTGGAGACCAGGCGGGAGACCGTGAGCGCGGTCGCCCCCGGCAAGACCGTGCGCTCACAGGTGGGGCTGGGCGCCCTCGCGCCCGGCGCGTCCCTCGTGACCCGGGTGAAGGTCGCCGGCGTCACCAAGGTCCCCGCGGCCGAGGCGCCCGGCGGGACCGGCGACTGCCCCGCCTCCGGGACCCGCCTGTGGGCCGACGAGGGCGACGCCGCCATGGGCCTGCGTGTCGTCGGACTGCATGTGGAGTACTGCGGGAAGGGCGAGTACACCGTCGAGGGATATCCGCTGCTGGAGCTGCTGGACGACGACCGTGAACCGGTCGACGGCGTGAAGATCCTCAAGGGCAGCAAGGAGATCACCACCGGCCTCGGCGACGAGACGCCCCGCCCGGTCACCCTCAAGTCCGGCGAGACAGCGATCGCTCGCCTGGTGTGGCGCAACACCACCGGGTCCGGCACCCCCGTGAACGTCCCGTACGTCCGGGTCCGCGCCAAGGCCGGCGGCGCACCCGTGACGGTGACGCCCCGCCTCGACCTCGGGACGACCGGCAAGCTCGGCGTCACGCCCTGGCAGCGGCCCGGCTAGCGGCCCCGGAAAATACGGGGTGCCGTCGTGCCCTTTCTCGGTACGTTGGTGCCGCGCACAAGCGCACTACCAGCGCTTTCGCTCCTTTCCGAACCCTTTCGAGGCGACTCACGTGTTCCTGACGATCAGCACCACCGGCGCCCCCGAACGCCCTGCCACCGATCTCGGCTTCCTGCTGCACAAGCATCCCGACAACGCGCAGGCGTTCTCCACCTCCTACGGCCGGGCGTCCGTCCTCTACCCCGAGGCGGACGATCGGCGCTGCACGGCGGCGCTGCTGCTGGAGGTGGACGCCGTGGCGCTGGTCAGGCGCGGCAAGGGCAAGGGGCGCGGTGGCGCTCCCGACGCCGCGCTCGCGCAGTACGTCAACGACCGTCCGTACGCGGCCTCTTCACTGCTCGCGGTCGCGTTGAGCGCGGTGTTCTCCAGTGCCATGCGGGGCGTGTGCAACGCCAAGCCGGAACTGCCCTCGCAGCCGAGGCCGTTGCGGATCGAGGTGCCGGTGCTGCCCGCACGCGGTGGCCCCGCGCTCGTACGGCGTCTGTTCGAGCCGCTCGGCTGGGCGGTGGACGTCGAACCGGTCGCCCTGGACGCCGAGTTCCCCGAGTGGGGCGACTCGCGGTACGTCCGTCTCGTCCTGGAGTCGCAGACGCTGACCCTCGCCGAATCCCTGCGGCACCTGTACGTGCTGCTGCCGGTCCTCGACGACGCCAAGCACTACTGGGTCGCCTCCGACGAGGTCGACAAGCTGCTGCGGGCCGGTGAGGGCTGGCTTCCCGAACACCCCGAGCAGAAGCTGATCACCAGCCGCTACCTCTCGCGCCGTTGGTCGCTGACCCGGGAGGCGATGGAGCGGCTGGAGCTGGTGCGGCTCGCCGAGGCCGACGACAGCGAGGTCGAGGAGATCGACAACGCGGTCGCGGCGGAGACCGAGGCGGAGGAGAAGCCGACGCCGCTCGCCGTGCAGCGCCGGGAGGCGATCCTCGCCGCGCTCGGCGCGTCGGGCGCCGCCAGGGTGCTCGACCTCGGCTGCGGGCAGGGCCAGTTGGTGCAGGCGCTGCTCAAGGACCCGAAGTTCACCGAGATCGTCGGCGTCGACGTGTCGATGCGCGCGCTCACCATCGCCTCGCGCCGGCTGAAGCTGGACCGCATGGGCGAGCGGCAGGCCTCCCGCGTCAAGCTGATGCAGGGCTCCCTGGCCTACACCGACAACCGGCTCAAGGGCTACGACGCGGCCGTCCTCAGCGAGGTGATCGAGCACCTCGACCTGCCCAGGCTGCCCGCCCTGGAGTACGCGGTGTTCGGCGCGGCCCGCCCGCGCACGGTCCTGGTGACCACCCCGAACGTCGAGTACAACGTCCGCTGGGAGTCCCTCCCGGCCGGGCACGTCCGGCACGGCGACCACCGTTTCGAGTGGACCCGCGAGGAGTTCCGCGCCTGGGCGACCTCCGTGGCCGAACGGCACGGCTACGAGGCCGAGTTCGTGCCGGTCGGCCCTGACGACCCCGAGGTCGGATCCCCCACCCAGATGGCCGTGTTCACCCTGAGCGCCGGCAACGAGAAGGAGGCGAAGGCGGCATGACCGACACCGACGTCGCGGTTCCCGTGAAGCAGGGCCGTGTCCTGCCCGTCACCGACCTCTCCCTCGTCGTGCTGGTCGGCGCGTCCGGCTCGGGCAAGTCCACCTTCGCGCGGCGGCACTTCAAGCCGACCGAGATCATCTCGTCCGACTTCTGCCGCGGGCTGGTCTCCGACGACGAGAACGACCAGAGCGCCACGCGGGACGCCTTCAACGTCCTGCACTACATTGCCGGCAAGAGGCTCGCGGCGGGCCGGCGCACGGTCGTCGACGCGACCAGCGTGCAGCAGGAGTCCCGACGGCAGCTGATCGAGCTGGCCAAGCAGTACGACGTGCTGCCCATCGCGATCGTCCTGGACGTGCCGGAGTCGGTGTGCGCGGAGCGCAACGCGGGCCGTGCCGACCGCGCCGACCTGCCCCGCCGGGTCGTCCAGCGGCACACCCGTGAACTGCGGCGCTCCTTGAGGCACTTGGAGCGCGAGGGCTTCCGCAAGGTGCACGTGCTGCGCGGTGTCGAAGAGGTCGAGCACGCCACCGTCGTCACCGAGAAGCGCTTCAACGACCTGACGCACCTCACCGGTCCCTTCGACATCGTCGGCGACATCCACGGCTGCGCAGCCGAACTGGAGTCGCTGCTCGGCAAGTTGGGCTACGTCGACGGCGTCCACCCCGAGGGGCGCACCGCCGTCTTCGTCGGCGACCTCGTCGACCGCGGCCCGGACAGCCCGGGGGTGCTGCGCCGCGTGATGTCGATGGTGAAGTCGGGCAACGCGCTGTGCGTGCCCGGCAACCACGAGAACAAGTACGGCCGTCACCTGCGCGGCCGCAAGGTGCAGCACACGCACGGGCTCGCCGAGACGATCGCGCAGATGGAGGGCGAGAGCGAGGAGTTCATCGCCGAGGTGCGGGAGTTCCTCGACGGACTGGTCAGCCACTACGTGCTGGACGGCGGCAGGCTGGTCGTCTGCCACGCCGGTCTGCCGGAGAAGTACCACGGCCGCACCTCCGGCCGGGTCCGCTCGCACGCGCTGTACGGCGAGACCACCGGTGAGACCGACGAGTTCGGGCTGCCGGTGCGCTACCCGTGGGCGGAGGACTACCGGGGCCGAGCGGCCGTCGTCTACGGTCACACGCCCGTCCCTGAGGCGACCTGGCTCAACAACACCATCTGCCTGGACACGGGCGCCGTGTTCGGCGGCAAGCTGACGGCGCTGCGCTGGCCCGAGCGGGAGCTGGTCGACGTACCAGCCGAGCAGGTCTGGTACGAGCCGGTGAAGCCGCTGCGGGCAGAGGCGCCCGGCGGACGGGACGGGCGGCCGCTGGACCTCGCGGACGTGCACGGCCGGCGGGTCGTCGAGACCCGCCACCAGGGCCGGATCTCGATCCGGGAGGAGAACGCGGCCGCCGCGCTCGAGGTCATGAGCCGGTTCGCCGTCGACCCCCGGCTGCTGCCGTACCTCCCGCCGACCATGGCGCCCACGCCGACCAGCGACGTGGACGGCTACCTGGAGCACCCGGCGGAGGCCTTCGCGCAGTACGCGCGGGACGGCGTCGCGCGGGTCGTGTGCGAGGAGAAGCACATGGGCTCGCGAGCCGTCGCCCTGGTGTGCAGGGACGCGGAGGCGGCGCGCCGGCGGTTCGGTGTGGACGGCGTGACGGGCTCCCTCTACACACGCACCGGCCGTCCGTTCTTCGACGACGCGTCGATGACCGAGGAGATCCTCGGGCGGCTGCGCGCGGCCGTCGGGGAGGCGGGCCTGTGGACCGAGCTGGACACGGACTGGCTCCTGCTCGACGCGGAGTTGATGCCGTGGTCGCTGAAGGCGTCCGGTCTGCTGCGCTCGCAGTACGCGGCGGTCGGCGCCGCGTCCGGAGCGGCCCTCCCGGCCGCGCTGAACGCCCTGGAGGGTGCCGCAGCGCGCGGGGTCGACGTGTCGGACCTGCTGGCCCGGCAGCGTGAACGCGCCGCGGACGCCGCCGCGTTCACACAGGCCTACCGGCGTTACTGCTGGACCACGGACGGCCTGGACGGCGTCCGTCTGGCGCCGTTCCAGATCCTCGCGGTCCAGGGACGCAGCCTCGCCGGCATACCCCACGACGAGCAACTGGCCTTGCTGGACCGGCTGGTGGAGCACGACGCGACGGGGCTGCTCCAGACCACCCGACGTCTGTACGTCGACACGGCCGACCCCGAGTCGGTGCGGGCCGGCGTCGACTGGTGGCTGGAGATGACCGGCCGCGGAGGCGAGGGCATGGTCGTCAAGCCGGTCGGCGCGGTGGTCCGCGACGGGGAGGGGCGTCTCGTCCAGCCGGGCGTCAAGTGCCGGGGCCGGGAGTACCTGCGGATCATCTACGGCCCGGAGTACACCCGGCCCGACAACCTCGACAGGCTGCGCCGGCGCTTCCTCAACCACAAGCGCTCCCTGGCGATCCGGGAGTACGCCCTCGGCCTGGAGGCGCTGGACCGACTGGGGGAGGGCGAACCCCTGTGGCGCGTCCACGAGGCGGTCTTCGGAGTCCTGGCCCTGGAATCAGAACCGGTCGACCCCCGGCTCTGAGGCGAGGCGGAATCGCCACCGGGGGCCACCCACCCGGGGCGTTCCTGGCTTCGAGCCGAGGCGGGGACGGCGCCCGGGGCGCCCTTCGGGGGTTCCCGGCTTCGATCCGAGGGCGGGGGTGCCGCCCGGGGGCGCCTCCCGAGAGGCCACGGCTTCGGCCCGAGGCGGGGATGGCACCCGGGGGCACCCTTCGGGGGCCCCGGCTTCGATCCGAGGGCGGAGGGCTGCCCAGGGACACCCGCCAAGGGCGTTCCCGGCTCCGACCCGAGCCGGGGACACCCCCCGGGGAAGCTCCTGGCTCCATCCCGACGCGGGGATGACGCCCGGAGGCGCTTCTCCGGGGCGTTCCGGGCTTCGAGCCGAGGCGGGGATTGCAGCCCGGGGACACTCTCCGGGGCGTTCCGACGCTCACCGAAGCGGAGACGCCACCCGGAGGCACCTCTCTGGTGCGTTCCCGGCTCCGATCCCAGGCGGAAGCGCCGTCCGAGACACCCCTCCGCGTTCCCGGCTCCGTCTGAAGCGGAGACGCCACCCGGAGGCACCTCTCTGGTGCGTTCCCGGCTCCGACCCCAGGCGGAAGCGCCGCCCGAGGCACCCCTCCGCGTTCCCGGCTCCGTCTGAAGCGGGGACGGCGCCCGGAGGCGCTTCTCCGGGGCGTTCCCGGCTTCGAGCCGAGGCGGGGATTGCAGCCCGGGGACACCCTCCGGGGCGTTCCGACGCTCACCCGAAGCGGAGACGTCGCCCGGAGGGCTTCTCCCGGGCGTTCCCGGATCTGATCCGAAGCGGAGATGTCGCCCGGAGGCACCTCTCCGGTGCGTTCCCGGCTCCGACCCGGGGCGGAATCGCCGTCCCAGAAGCACCTCCGGGGCGTCCCCGGCGCCGACCGCAGCGGGAACGCCTCCGCGGGTACCCAGGCGGCGGCGTCACCCCACCAGTCGTAGCCTCTCCCCGCACACCCCCACCCGTACGCGCTGTCCCCAGGTCAGTTCCAGCGCGTCGGTTTCCATGCCGTCGCCGAAGGCGATCAGCCGTTCCGACTCGACGGTGAGGGTCAGTCGCCGCTCGGCCGACAACTCGCCCGCGACCAGGGACGTTCCCGTCGCCGGGGACGGCCAGGCCTCGCGGACGAACCACAGGAGGCGCTGCTCCGAGGGCTGCGGCAGGGCGGGGCCGTCGCCGCCCCGTTCCTGCCAGACCGAGCGGATCCAGCCGGTCGCCCCCGTGCCGGTGCCGACCAGCACCCCGGAGGAGGCCTGGGCCTCGACGACACCCCCGTCGTCGTCGAGGCCCAGGCGGTAGCGGGCGGTCTGGTGGCCGGCCGCGCCGAGATAGATCTCGTTGAGGGCCACCAGCCGCTGGGTGTCGTCGGCGACCGCCTCGACCATGGTCAGCTCCGACACCCCCGTGCCGGCCGCATGGACCGACGCCAGCAGGGCGCCGGCGTCCCGCGGTCGGTGCCGGACCAGGACGCCCGGGTTGCGTCCGGGGTCCGTGTCGATGCCCAACACCGGCTGCCCGGCGAGGTACTTGGCGACGTTCGCCACCAGACCGTCCTGGCCGACGACCACGACCACGTCCTCGGGGCCGAAGAGGAAACGGTCCAGATCGGCCCGCTCCAGCTGCATCTGACGCCAGGTCAGGGGAACCGCCGCCGTCACCTCGGCCAGTGCCCGGCGGGTGCGCCGGTGGCGTTCGGCGACCTCCTCGATGTCCCGGCCCCGCGAGGCGAGGAAGAAGGCGGCCTGGCCGTGCGTGCCGTGCCGGGCCACCAGCTCCTCGTACTCCGTTCTCCGGTGGACCAGGACGGCACGCGGAGCGAGGCTCACGCCCGGTCCCCGCCGCCGAGCCTGGCCAGCAGGCCGGTCAGCACGTCCGGCGAGATGGTCACGCTGTCGATCTGCGGCAGGTTCTCCGCGAGACGCGTGGCCGCGTGGGCGTGCAGGGTGTCCACGCCGTCGATCCCGGCGTCCGCGTGCACCCGCAGCCAGGCCGCCTGGGCCTGCGCCCGCGCCTCGCCCACCTCGCGCGCCGCCTCCGCCTCCGCGCGGGCGAGCCGTACGGAACGGGCCGCCTCCGCCTCGGCGAGGGCCACCGTGCGGGCCGCCTCCGCCTGGGACAGGCGCTGCGTGCTCTGCGCCTCGGCGTCGGCGAGCCGGAGCTGCTTGGCCGCCTCCGCCTCCGACAGCTTCACCGCCCGCTCGGCCTCCGCCTCGGCGAGCTTGACCGACCTGGCCGCCTCCGCCTCGGACAGCTTCACCGCCCGCGCCGCCTCCGCCTCCGCGAGCCGCACCGTGCGCGTCGCCTCCGCCTCGGCCCGCACCTTGTCCGCCGCCGCGCTCTCCTCCGCCTCCCGGCGGGCGTTGGTGCCGCGCTGCTCCACCAACTGCTCCTCGCGGCGCGCGAGTTCGATCTTGCTGGCGAGTTCGTTCTCGGCGATCGTGCGCTCCCGCTCGACCGCGACCGCCCGCCGCTCGTACGTCGCCCGGTCGGCCTCCTGCTGGATCTGCTCCCGGGCCGGCGTGCGCAGCGCCCGCTCCACCTCCGGCTCCGGACGCAGCGCGACCACCCGCACGGCCACGATCTCGATGCCGGTGGCGGGCAGCCGCGGCTCCGCCGCCAGCCCGGCCGCGACCCGCTCGCGCACCGAGCTCACCCCGTCCACCAGCGCCGCCGACAGCGGCGTACGCGCCAGGACGTCCAGCGCGTGCTGCTGCGCCGTCTCGGTGAGCAGTGTGCCGAGCTGCTCCAGGGGCGCGCCCCGCCAGACGCCCGTGTCCGGGTCGATGGAGAAGTCGAGGCGGGCGGCCGCCACAGCGGGGTCGCTGACGCGGTAGGTGACCGTCGCCTGCACCGCCACGTCCTGGAAGTCGGAAGTGCGGGCCCGGAAGGTCATGGCCAACTCGCGGTCGTCGACCGGAACTTCGGAGAGCGCGGCGCTCAGCGGGCGGAACCAGAAGCTGAGTCCGGGCCCGTCGTGCGCCAGCTTGCCGGAGCGGTGGTGACGGATGTGCGCCGTGGGCGCGCCCCGCAGATGGCGCCAGCCCAGGCGCCGGGTGATGTCGGCCATGGAAGTCCCCCTCGTTCGAACTCACGCGACCCGATTTTTCGTCAGTGCGACGATAATCGGTCGATCCGCTTGTCGTCAAGCAGACGAGAACAAGCTCGGTCGGAATCTGTCCACATGCGGGTGAAGGCGGTCCCCGGCGGCCAGGATGGAGGCATGGGATTCCATGTCGACTCCGAAGCCGGGCCACTGCGCCGCGTCATCCTGCACCGGCCGGATCTCGAGCTCAAAAGGCTCACCCCCAGCAACAAGGACGCCCTCCTCTTCGACGACGTGCTGTGGGTGCGCCGGGCGCGCGCCGAGCACGACGGCTTCGCGGACGTCCTGCGGGACAGAGGCGTCGCCGTCCACCTCTTCGGCGACCTGCTCACCGAGGCACTGGACATCCCGGCGGCCAGATCGCTCGTCCTGGACCGGGTCTTCGACGAGAAGGAGTACGGAGTGCTGGCCACCGACCACCTCCGCGCCGCCTTCGAGACCCTGCCCGCTCCCGAACTCGCCGAGGCCCTCGTCGGCGGCATGACCAAACGGGAGTTCCTGGAGGAGCACGCGGAACCGACGTCCGTGCGCTTCCACGTCATGGAACTCGACGACTTCCTCCTGCGCCCCCTGCCCAACCACCTCTTCACCCGCGACACCTCCGCCTGGATCTACGACGGCGTCTCCATCAACGCGATGCGCTGGCCGGCCCGGCAGCGCGAGACCGTGCACTTCGAGGCGATCTACCGGCACCACCCGCTCTTCCGCGCCGAGACCTTCCACCTCTGGTCGGAGGGGCAGGCCGACTACCCCTCCACCATCGAGGGCGGGGACGTCCTCGTCATCGGCAACGGCGCGGTCCTGATCGGCATGAGCGAACGCACCACGCCCCAGGCCGTCGAGATGCTCGCCCACAAACTCTTCGACGCCGGCTCGGCGCAGACCATCGTGGCCCTCGACCTGCCCAAGCGCCGCGCCCTCATGCACCTCGACACCGTGATGACCATGGTCGACGGCGACACCTTCACCCAGTACGCGGGCCTCGGCATGCTCCGCTCGTACACCATCGAGCCGGGCGCCGGCGAGAAGGAGCTCAAGGTCACCGACCATCCGCCGGAGCACATGCACCGTGCGATCGCCGCCGCCCTCGGGCTGAGCGAGATCCGGGTGCTCACCGCCACCCAGGACGTGCACGCCGCCGAGCGGGAGCAGTGGGACGACGGCTGCAACGTCCTCGCCGTCGAGCCCGGCGTCGTCATCGCCTACGAGCGCAACTCCACCACCAACACGCACCTGCGCAAGCAGGGCATCGAGGTGATAGAGATCCCGGGCAGCGAGCTGGGCCGGGGGAGGGGCGGACCGCGCTGCATGAGCTGCCCGGTCGAACGCGGGGCTGTGTAGAAGGGAGCGCGGGGTGGAACGGAACGGACGCGGGGCTGTATAGAAATTCCAGTTGTCGTATATACTTCCACGGTCCTGTTCTCGTACCTATGGAGCGCCCCCATGGCGACGTCCCCGAGCGCCCTCGCCGGCCGCCACTTCCTCAAGGAGCTCGACTTCACGGCCGAGGAGTTCCGCGGCCTGATCGAGCTGGCCGCCGAGCTGAAGGCCGCGAAGAAGGCCGGGACCGAGGACAGGCGGCTCCAGGGCAGGAACATCGCGCTGATCTTCGAGAAGACCTCCACCCGCACCCGCTGCGCGTTCGAGGTCGCCGCCGCCGACCAGGGCGCCTCCACCACCTACCTCGCCCCTTCCGGCTCCCAGATCGGGCACAAGGAGTCCGTGAAGGACACCGCGCGGGTCCTGGGCCGGATGTACGACGCGATCGAGTACCGCGGCGACAGCCAGCAGAAGGTGGAGGAGCTCGCCGCGTACGCCGGCGTGCCCGTCTACAACGGACTCACCGACGACTGGCACCCCACCCAGATGCTCGCCGACGTGCTCACCATGACCGAGCACTCCGGCCGGCCGCTGCACGAGATCGCCTTCGCCTACCTCGGCGACGCCCGCTTCAACATGGGCAACTCCTACCTGGTCACCGGCGCCCTGCTCGGCATGGACGTGCGCATCGTCGCTCCCAAGAGCTACTGGCCCGCTCAGGAGGTCGTGGACCGGGCCCGCGAGCTCGCCGAGGCCAGCGGGGCGCGCATCACCCTCACCGAGTCCGTGGCCGACGGCGTGCGCGGCGCCGGCTTCGTCGCCACCGACGTGTGGGTCTCCATGGGCGAGCCCAAGGAGGTCTGGGAGGAGCGCATCGCCGCTCTCGCCCCGTACGCCGTGACCATGGACGTCCTGCGCGCCACCGGCGACCCGGACGTGAAGTTCCTGCACTGCCTGCCGGCCTTCCACGACCTCGGGACCAAGGTCGGCCGCGAGATCCACGAGACGTACGGCCTGGACTCCCTCGAAGTGACCGACGAGGTGTTCGAGTCGGCCCACTCCGTCGTCTTCGACGAGGCGGAGAACCGTCTGCACACCATCAAGGCTGTGCTCGTCGCCACACTCGCCTGACCGACCTGCCCTTATGCTGTCGGGCGGTCCGGAACCACCCCTTCCGTGACCGTCCCGCGACGACACCCCGTCGCCCCGCACCACCAGAAACGAGCACCACCCGCATGCCCGCTCACCGCATCAAGTCCCCCGCCAGCCTGGTGGCCGAGTCAGGCGCCGACCGCGAGGGCCACGGCCTGCGCCGCACCATGGGCCTCTTCCAGCTGGTCTGCTTCGGCCTCGGCGCGATCGTCGGCACCGGCATCTTCGTCGGACTCTCCGACTCGGTCGCCCAGGCCGGCCCGGCCGTCGTCGTCTCCTTCGTCCTCGCCGCGATCACCTGCGTGTTCACCGCGTTCGCGTTCGCCGAGCTGGCCGGCGCGATCCCCGTCTCCGGCTCCTCGTACTCCTTCGCGTACGCGAGCCTCGGCGAGCGCACCGCCTTCCTCGTCGGCTGGTGCCTGCTCCTGGAGTACGGCGTGTCGGTGAGCGCCGTCGCCGTCGGCTGGAGCCAGTACGTCAACGAACTCCTCGACAGCCTCACCGGTCTGCACCTGCCCGCCGCCCTGTCCGCGGGGCCCGGCGAGGGCGGGGTGGTCAACCTCCCGGCCGTGCTCGTCATCGCCATGGCCGCCGTGCTGCTGGTCCGCGGCATCCGCGAGAGCGCCCGGGCCACCGCCGCGATGGCCGTCCTCAAGCTCGCCATCCTCGTCGCGTTCTGCGCGATCGGCTTCAGCGCCTTCAAGGACGGCAACCTCACCCCGTTCACCCCGGCCGGCCTCGGCGGCATCGGCGCGGGCACCACCGCCGCCTTCTTCTCCTACATCGGCTTCGACGCGATCACCACGGCCGGCGAGGAGGCCCGCAACCCGCGCCGGGACGTGCCCGTCGCGATCCTCGTCTGCATGGGCCTGGTCACCCTGCTGTACTGCGCGGTCGCGCTCGCCGCGATCGGCGCCGCCGGCGGCGACGAGGTCGCGGGCCGTCCCGCCGCCCTGTCCTACGTCGTCAACCAGGTCACCGGCTCCTCGGTCGGCGGCGGGATCGTCGCCTTCGGCGCGGTCGTCGCGATCGCCTCGGTCGTCCTCGCGGTGATGTACGGGCAGACCCGCATCCTGATGTCGATGGCACGCGACGGACTCGTCCCGCGCGTCTTCGAGAAGGTCTCGCCCCGCACCGCCACGCCCGTCGCGGGCACCCTGATCGTGGCGATCGTCTTCGCGGTCCCGGCGGCCTTCGCCTCCCTGGACGCCGTCATGAACCTGTGCACCATCGGCACCCTCGCGATCATGGCCGTCGTCAACATCGCGGTGATCGCCCTGCGCCGCCGCGAGCCGTCCCTGGCCCGCACCTTCCGCGTCCCGCTCTACCCCGCCGTTCCGCTGCTCGGCGTCGCCTTCTGCCTCTACCTGATGTACGAGACCGGGTGGGCGACCTGGCTCCAGTTCGCCGTGTTCCTCGCCGCCGGACTCGTGCTGTACGGGGTGTACGGCCGTCGCAACTCCCGGCTGGCGGCTGCCGACGAGGCCGAGGCTCTCACGCCGGGTGAGGACGCCACTGCCGGGGAACGGCAGCCAGCCTGAACCACACCGCCTTGCCGGTCTCCGTCGGCCGGTGCCCGCAGGAGGAGCTGAGGGCGCGGATCAGCAGCAGCCCGCGCCCGTGCTCCTGCCACGGGTCGGGCTCGACGACGGGCGGGCGGGTCAGGTCGCCCGGCGGGGTGGGGTCGGGGTCGTGCACCTCCACCTGGCAGCCGGTCGGCTGCAACTCCACGACCAGCTCTATCGGGGCGTCCCCGCAGGTGTGCTCCACGGCGTTCGCCACCAGCTCGGCTGTCAGCAGTTCCGCCGTGTCGCTGTCCGCCCCGTGCTTCAGCTCGGCCAGCGCCGTGCGGATCAGGGCGCGGGCCACCGGCACGGCCGCGGCGGAGTGCGGCAGCGCGATGCGCCAGGAGGCGGGCGAGGCAGGACGTTCGTGCAAGGCGATTCCGTTCATGGCGCAGGGTCCCGTGCTCGACATCAGGCAGTCCTGCTCTCAACTTCCAGGAATGGTACGGCGGCCTCCGGCTCAGTCGCACGAGGGTCGCCGCACAGGGCCGTCGACCCCGTCGTCGGCGGCCTACCCGGCACAACGCCTTCCCTCGCACGCCTGCTCCGCTTGTTACCGCCCTATTGACGAGCGGTGACGCATGTGACGTGGCCCGGTCACGCAGTGACACGTCCGTGGCATACCCCCTCGTGTTATCGCGCACTCCTGACGACAGTCACGCAAAGGTGATAATTTCGAGGAGACCACTCGTCGAGGAGGCCGCCCTCATGAGTCCCTTCACCGGCTCCGCCGCCCGCACCTCCGACTGGCGCCACCTCCGGGTCACCCGGGCCGACGGCATCGCCACCGTCACCCTCGCCCGCCCCGAGAAGCTCAACGCCCTCACCTTCGGCGCCTACGCCGACCTGCGCGACCTGCTCGCCGAACTGTCCCGGGAGCGGTCCGTGCGCGCGTTGGTCCTGGCGGGCGAGGGGCGTGGCTTCTGCTCCGGCGGGGACGTCGACGAGATCATCGGCGCGACCCTCGCCCTGGACACCGCCCAGCTGCTCGACTTCAACCGGATGACCGGGCAGGTCGTACGGGCCGTACGGGAGTGTCCGTTCCCGGTGATCGCCGCGGTGCACGGGGTGGCCGCGGGCGCCGGCGCGGTCCTCGCCCTCGCCGCGGACTTCCGGGTCGCCGACCCCACCGCCCGCTTCGCGTTCCTCTTCACCCGCGTCGGCCTCTCCGGCGGCGACATGGGCGCCGCCTATCTGCTGCCCCGGGTCGTCGGCCTCGGTCACGCCACCCGGCTGCTCATGCTCGGCGAACCCGTGCGGGCGCCCGAGGCCGAGCGGATCGGCCTGATCAGCGAACTCGCCGAGGACGGCGGCGCAGACCAGGCCGCCCAACGCCTCGCCCACCGCCTGGCCGGCGGCCCCGCCCTGGCCTACGCCCAGACGAAGGCCCTCCTGACCGCCGAACTCGACATGCCGCTGGCGGCAGCGATCGAACTGGACGCCGCCACCCAGGCCCTCCTGATGAACGGCGAGGACTACGCCGAATTCCACGCAGCCTTCACAGCCAAACGCCCCCCGAAATGGCAGGGCCGCTGATGCGCCCGAATCCCGACGCGAGGACACCCACCCCAGGGGCGCGGGGAACTGCGCGACAAGCCCCAACGCACCCGCACCCGCCATGCGACCCCACCCACCCCCACCGCATAGCAGTCATAGGCGGCGGCCCCGCCGGCCTCTACGCCGCAGCCCTGCTGAAGAACCTGAACGCCCACCGCGAGGTGACCCTCTGGGAGCGCAACGCCCCCGACGACACCTTCGGCTTCGGCGTCGTCCTCTCCGACGAGACCCTAGGCGGCATAGAGAACGCGGACCCGGTCGTCCACGCCGCCCTGGAACGGGAGTTCACCCGCTGGGACGACATCCACATCGTCCACCGAGGCACCCGCCAAACCGCCGGAGGCCACGGCTTCGCGGCCCTCGGCCGAAAGAAGCTCCTCCAGATCCTGCACGCCCGCTGCCACACCCTCGGAGTGGACCTCCGCTTCAACACCCCCGCCCCACCCGCGGAGCGCCTCGCCGAGACGCACGACCTCGTCATCGCCGCCGACGGAGTCCACAGCACCACCCGCGACACCCACGCCCACCTCTTCCGCCCGACCATCGTGAACCACCGCTGCCGCTACATCTGGCTCGCCGCGGACTTCGCCTTCGACGCCTTCCGCTTCGAGATCGCCGAGACCGAGCACGGCGTGATGCAACTGCACGGCTACCCCTACGCGTCGGACGCCTCCACCGTGATCGTCGAGATGCGCGAGGAGGTGTGGCGGGCGGCCGGCTTCGGGGAGCTGGGGGAGGAGGAGTCCGTGGCGCGCTGCGCGAAGATCTTCGCGGACGCGCTCGGCGGCCGGCCGCTCAGGTCCAACCACTCGACGTGGTCGACCTTCCGCACGGTCGTCAACGAGCGCTGGTCGCACGGCAACACGGTCCTGCTGGGCGACGCCGCCCACACCGCCCACTTCTCCATCGGCTCCGGCACCAAGCTCGCCGTCGAGGACGCCCTCGCACTCGCGGCGTGTCTGGAGGAACAGCCCTCCCTGCCGGAGGCGTTGGCCGCCTACGAGGCCGAGCGCCGCCCCGTCGTCGCCTCCACCCAGCGCGCCGCCCGCGCCAGCCTTGACTGGTTCGAGGACCTCGCCCGTCATGTCGGCCAGCCGCCCCGCCGGTTCGCCTTCAACCTGCTCACCCGCAGCCGCCGCGTCACCCACGACAACCTCCGCCTGCGTGACCCCCGTTTCACGGCCGGCGTCGAGCGGGAGTTCGGCTGCCCGCCCGGCACGCCCCCGATGTTCACCCCGTTCCGGCTGCGCGGCCTGACCTTGCGCAACCGGGTCGTCGTCTCCCCGATGGACATGTACTCGGCGGCCGACGGCCTCCCCGGCGACTTCCACCTCGTCCACCTCGGCGCCCGCGCCCTCGGCGGGGCCGCGCTGGTGATGACGGAGATGGTGTGCGTCAGCGAGCAGGGCCGGATCACCCCCGGCTGCACCGGCCTCTACACCGGCAGGCAGACGGAGGCGTGGCGGCGGATCACCGACTTCGTCCACACCCGGGCGCCGGGCGCCGCTATCGGCGTCCAGCTCGGCCACTGCGGCCGCAAGGGCTCGACCCGGCTGATGTGGGAGGGCATGGACGAGCCGCTGCCCGACGGCAACTGGCCGCTGGTGGCCGCCTCCGCGCTGCCGTACAAGCCGGGCGGTCAACTGCCCCGCGAGCTGAGCCGAGCGCAACTCACCGACCTGCGCGAGCAGTTCACCTCGGCGGCCGGACGGGCCGCCCGCGCCGGCTTCGACCTGCTCGAACTGCACTGCGCACACGGCTACTTGCTGTCCGGCTTCCTCTCCCCGCTCGCCAACCGCCGCACCGACGCCTACGGCGGCTCGCTGGCCCGGCGGCTC
The DNA here is from genome assembly GCF_042889585.1 of Streptomyces sp. NPDC002566. Taxonomy (NCBI): domain Bacteria; kingdom Bacillati; phylum Actinomycetota; class Actinomycetes; order Kitasatosporales; family Streptomycetaceae; genus Streptomyces; species Streptomyces sp. NPDC002566. Next base: position 208,806 of record NZ_JBIARD010000001.1, read on the forward strand.
CGCTTCCCGCTGGAGGTCTTCGACGCCGTACGGGCCGTATGGCCGCAGGAGAAGCCGATGACCGTCCGGATCTCCGCCACCGACTGGGCCGAGGGCGGCACCACGGCGGAGGACGCCGTCGAGATCGCCCGCGCCTTCGCCGCGCACGGCGCCGACGCGATCGACGTGTCGACCGGCCAGGTCGTCGCCGAGGAGGAACCGGAGTTCGGCCGGTCGTACCAGACGCCCTTCGCGGACCGCATCCGCAACACGGTGGGCCTGCCGGTGATCGCGGTCGGCGCGATCTCCTCCTGGGACGACGTCAACTCGCTGATTCTGGCGGGCCGGGCCGACCTCTGCGCCCTGGGCCGCCCCCACCTCTACGACCCGCACTGGACGCTGCACGCCGCCGCCGAGCAGGGCTACGACGGCCCCGGCGTCCTGTGGCCGGCGCCGTACCGCGCGGGCAGCCGCCCGCCGCGCACCGGCCGTACCGACGCGCCGAAGCCCCGCCTCACCCTGCGGAGTTGAAGCACGCGAGGGGCCGCCCGCCCGTCACCCGGGCGGCCCCGCCGCGACGAACTCCGCCCCCGCGTCCCGCAGTCGCTCGTGCAGGCCCCGGAAGACCGCCGCCGAACGCGTGCCCGGCCAGTCCGAGGGGAGCAGGTGGGCGGGCAGGCCGGGGTCGGCGTAGGGGAGATGGCGCCAGGAGTCCAAAGCGAGGAGATAGTCGTGGTAGGCCTCCTCCGGCGGGGTGTCCGCACGCCGCTCCCAGGCGCGCAGCACACCGGCGTGCCGGTCGAGGAACGCCTCGTGCCGCTCGGCGAGGGCGGTCAGGTCCCACCAGCGGGCGACGGCGTCGACGGTCGGCGCGAAACCCAGGTGCTCGCCGCGGAAGAAGTCGACGTAGACCTCCAGGCGCAGCCGCTCCAGCGTGTGCCGGGTCTCCTCGTAGAGCCGGGCGGGGGCGATCCACACGCCGGGCGCGGCCGTGCCGAAGCCCAGCCCCGCCAGCCGGGAGCGCAGGACGTGCCGCTTCTGCCGTTCCGACTCCGGGACGGAGAACACCGCCAGCACCCAGCCCTCGTCCTTGGGCGGCGCGGCGGCGTAGATCCGCCGGTCGCCGTCGTCGAGCATCTGCCGTGCGTCCGGTGACAGTTCGTACCCGGCCGCGCCCCGCGCCGTACGGGCCGGCACCAGCAGCCCGCGGCGCTTCAGTCTGGACACCGACGAGCGCACGGAGGGCGAGTCCACGCCGACCGCGGCGAGCAGCCGGATCAGCTCGGCGACGGGCACGGGACCCGCCGCGAAACGGCCGTACGCGCCGTAGAGCGTGACGATGAGAGACCGGGGTGCAGGCTGGTCGGACACGTTGATCATCTTAGGTTGTCGGTATCACCGCTGGTCATCGTGGGTGTCCGCGGTGGCGTCGGCGCCGGTCTCCGCGCCTGTGCGCAGGCGGAACCGCTGGAGCTTGCCGGTCGCGGTGCGCGGCAGCGAGTCCAGCAATACGATCTCGCGGGGACACTTGTACGGCGCCAGCTCCGCCTTGACGAAGGCCCGCAGCGCCTCGGTGTCCGACCGTGCGCCGGCCCGCAGGACCGCGAACGCCACGACGACGTGCCCCCTCGCCTCGTCCGGCCGCCCGATCACGGCCGCCTCGACGACGTCCGGGTGCCGCAGCAGCGCCTCCTCGACCTCCGGGCCCGCGATGTTGTACCCGGCGGAGACGATCATGTCGTCCGCGCGGGCGACGTAACGGAAGTAGCCGTCGCTCTCCCGGACGTAGGTGTCGCCGGTGACGTTCCACCCGTCCCGCACGTACTCCCGCTGCCGGGCGTCGGCCAGATAGCGGCAGCCGACCGGGCCGCGCACGGCGAGCAGCCCGGGCCGCCCGTCGGGGACGGGGACGCCCCGCTCGTCCTGCACGCGCGCCTGCCAGCCGGGGACGGGCACGCCCGTGGTGCCGGGCCGGATGTGCTCGTCGGCGGCGGAGATGAAGATGTGCAGCAGCTCGGTGGCGCCGATGCCGTTGATCAGCCGCAGCCCGGTCCGCTCGTGCCAGGCCCGCCAGGTGGCGGCGGGCAGGTTCTCCCCGGCCGAGACGCAGCGCCGCAGCGAGGACAGGTCGTGCGCAGGGGAGGCGTCCCGCACGGCGGGTCCGTCGCCTCCGTCGAGTTCCGCCAGCATCGCGCGGTACGCGGTCGGCGCGGTGAACAGCACGGACACCCGGTGGGCTGCGATCGCCGCCAGCAGCTGCTTCGGGCCCGCCTGTTCGAGCAGCAGGGTGCTCGCGCCGGCCCGCAGCGGGAAGACGAGCAGCCCGCCGAGGCCGAAGGTGAAGCCGAGCGGAGGGCTGCCGGCGAACACATCGTCGGCCTGGGGTCTGAGCACATGCCTGGAGAAGGTGTCGGCTGTCGCGAGCACATCCCGGTGGAGGTGCATGCAGCCCTTCGGGCGACCGGTGGTGCCGGAGGTGAAGGCGACCAGCGCCACGTCGTCGGCGGCGGTGTCCACGGCCCCGTACGGCACGTCCGGCGCCGGCCGGCGCAGCAGGTCGTCGGGGGCGTCGCCGCCGTACGTGGTGATCCGCAGCCCGGGGATCTCCGCCTTGGCGAGGTCGTCGACCGCCCGGACGTCGCACAGGGCGTGCCGCACCCGGGCCATCTCGCACATCGTGCGCAGCTCGTGCGGGCGCTGCTGGGCCAGCACGGTGACCGCGATCGCGCCCGCCTTGAGCACCGCCAGCCAGCACGCCGCCAGCCACGGCGTGGTGGGCCCGCGCAGCAGCACCCGGTTGCCGGGGACGACCCCGAGGGCGCCGGTGAGGACATGCGCCAGCCGGTCGACGCGGGCGCGCAGCTCGCCGTACGTCCACACAGGCCCGGCGGGGGTGCGGAACGCGGGACGGCCGGCGTCGGGGCCGGCGAGGAGCTCGGCGGCGCAGTTCAGCCGTTCGGGGTAGCGCAGCTCCGGCAGGTCGAAGCGCAGGTCGGGCCACTGGTCGGGCGGCGGGAGGTGGTCGCGCGCGAAGGTGTCGACGTGGGCCGAGCGGTGCCCGGCGGGTGGTGGGACGTTCATGGCGGGTCGCCCCCTTGCCTTGGGTGGGCGCCCGGGAGCGCCGTGGTGGGCGCCGGGAAGCGCCGTGATGGGCGCCTGGAGCGCCGTGGTGGGCGTCGTGGTGGGCTCGCCCACCGAGCGTATCGTGTCCGTGACGACAGTCAACGGTTCGCGATACCGTTGAGGCGCGCGAAGGAAAGAGACCGGGGCGGGCGCGCGGGGGAGGCGCGCGGAGAGTCCGAGGGAGCCGTCGCAGAGAAGGGCCGACGATGTCCGCATTCTCACTCGAACCGGAACAGACCGCCTGGTGCGCCGAACTGCGCGCACTGGCCGCCGACCGACTGCGCCCGCTCGCGGACAAGGGCGAACCGGGCCGCGTCAACCGCCCGCTTCTCGCCGAACTCGGCCGACTGGGCCTGCTGTCACGCCTGTTCACCTCCGGAGCCGTCGACCTCTGCCTGATGCGCGAGTCCCTCGCGCACGCCTGCACCGAGGCGGAGACCGCCCTCGCCCTTCAGGGCCTCGGCGCACACCCCGTGCACGCCCATGGCACCGCCGCGCAACGGGAGCGCTGGCTGCCCCGCGTCGCCGACGGCAGCGCGGTCGCCGCGTTCGCGCTGAGCGAGCCCGGCGCCGGTTCCGACGCGGCGGCCCTCGCCCTCGCGGCCGAGCCCGACGGCCCGGACGGCTGGCGCCTGACCGGCGAGAAGTGCTGGATCTCCAACGCCCCCGAGGCCGACCTCTACACCGTGTTCGCCCGCACAGCCGAGGCCGCGGGCGCACGAGGCGTCACCGCGTTCCTGCTCCCCGCCGACCGCCCCGGCCTGACCGGCTCCGCCCTCGACATGCTCTCCCCGCACCCGATCGGCACGCTGCGCTTCGACGCCGTCCCGGTCACGGCGGCCGACGTGCTCGGCGAACCCGGGCACGGCTTCCGCGTGGCCATGTCCACCCTCGACCTCTTCCGCCCCAGCGTCGGCGCCTTCGCCGTAGGAATGGCACAGGCCGCCCTGGACGCCACCCTCGCGCACACGGCCCGACGCACCGCTTTCGGCGGCCCACTGAGTGACCTTCAGGCCGTGTCTCACCAGGTCGCCGAGATGGCCCTGCGTACCGAGGCCGCCCGCCTCATGGTCCACGCGGCGGCGGCCGCGTACGACGCCGGCGCCCCGGACGTCCCGCGTCGCGCCGCCATGGCGAAGCTGCTCGCCACCGAGACCGCGCAGTATGTCGTCGACACAGCCGTCCAGTTGCACGGAGCGCGGGCGCTGCGCCGAGGCCACCTGTTGGAGCACCTGTACCGCGAGGTGCGGGCGCCACGCATCTACGAGGGGGCGAGCGAAGTGCAACGAGGCATCATCGCGAGGGAGTTGTACAGGGAGCTGCGTGAAGGCCGGGTCGCCGGGGCGGGCTCGGGCGGGGGCGCGATCGTCGGGGCGGGGGAGAGCCGGTGAGTGTCGAGCGCGTCAACCCGCCCGAGCTGTCCCCGCCCGCCGGCTTCTCCCACGCCGTCGTCGCCACCGGCTCCCGCGTGGTGTTCCTGGCCGGCCAGACCGCGCTGGACCAGGCCGGGAAGGTGGTCGGCGGGACGCTGACGGAGCAGTTCGAGCGGGCCCTCGCCAACCTGCTGGCCGCGCTCGCCGCGGCGGGCGGCGCCCCCTCGGACCTGGCGCGGGTCACGGTCCACGTCACCGACGTGGCCGACTACCGCTCCCGTGCCGCCGAACTCGGCCGGGTCTGGCGGAGGTTGGCGGGGCGGGACTACCCGGCGATGGCGGTGGTCGGGATCGTACGGCTGTGGGACGAGGACGCCCTCGTCGAACTCGACGGGTTCGCGGTCCTCGACGAACGGCCCTGAATCAGGCGGCGACGGTCAGCCGGTCGGGCGTCGCGCGGTGCGGGGCCACGATGCGGCCGTCGGGGAGCAGTTCACCGGAGTCGTCGAAGACGATCGTGCCGTCGCACAGCAGGTTCCAGCCCTGCTCGGGGTGGGCGGCGACGACGTGCGCGGGGCGGACGCCGGCCGGGACGCTCGGAGACTGGTGGGAACACATGGCGCACCTCCACGTCGGGGGACCGGCCGTTCGGCGGGCCCCGTGCTCCGACGATGCGCCTGCCGGACGGCCGCCGCCAGACGCCGCCGCCGAATGTGACAGCACCGGGACGGCTCCACGACCGTATGCCGACGCCCGGTGCGGACTCGCCACCGAAGGGGTGACGGTCACCGGCGGGAGGGCGGCCGCCCGGTACCAGTGGAAACCGTCTGAGGTTCCTCACCCCCGGAGGTCATCCATGTCGTTGCGTCCCGCCCTCACCGCGGCCGTCGGCGCCGCTCTGCTCCTGCTGGCCGTCCCGGCCGCGTCCGCCGCCGACCCGGCCCCGGCCGCGGCCGCGGCCGCGGAGACCGTCACCGTCGACCCGGCCGGCAGCATCGCGGCGGACGGCACCGTCACCCTCTCCGGCACCTACCGCTGCGTGGACAGCACCGGCCCGGTGTTCGTCGCCTCCTCCATCGGCCAGGACTCCTCGACGGTGCGGTACGGCATCGGCGGCAGCCGCGCCGTGTGCGACGGCGTCGAGCACCGCTGGGTGAACACCGGCAAGCCCATGCCGGGCTCGCTCAAGGCCGGCGCCGCCCGGGTCGAGGCGACGGTCCTGGAACTTCGCCCCCAGGGCCTGCTGCCCCTGCCCGAGTTCCATGCCAACCAGGAGCAGGACGTCACGCTGGTCCAGCGCTGAACGAGCGAACACGCGCCGGGGGCGCCGCGCCGGCCCGACGGACCGTCGCGACGCCCCTCACGTGGTTCACGGGCACGCGGTGCAGTGCCCGGGGTGTGCGGTCAGCACTCCCTCACGCCGGGCAGCCAGGCGGCCGGGTCGTCGATGTAGATGTTGGTGATGTAACCGCCGAGCGCCGGGATGTAGGACCAGGCGTCGTTGCTGTACCCCTCGGCGTTGACCAGGTCGCCGTGCTTCTGGCACTCCACGTACACCGGCGTCGGCCCGGTCAGGGTGCGCACGACCGCCGCGTTCAGCCGCGCCTCCTGCCGCACCCGCACCGAGGTGCCCCAGGTGGTGAAGTTGGTCCCCGGCTGACCCCCGCCGCCACCCGGGGTGCACGGCAGGTTCACGCCGCGCGCCGCCAGGTACGGCACCGGGTCCATGCCACGGGTGCTGGACGTGGACGCGTGCGCCTCGAAGTGCAGGTGGTTGCCGGAGGAGTCGCCCTCGGAGCCCATCCGGGCGATCAACTGACCGCTGCTCACCCGCTGGTTCACGGAGACGAGCCGCTCGTACATGTGGCCGTACTCGGTGACGGTTCCGTCGCCGTGCCGGATCCGGTCGAATGGATGGGCGTGCCGCGGTTGTTGGCGATGTCGACGCCGTCGTGGCCGGAGTGCCACCACTGGGTCACGGTGCCGGCGGCCGGACAGGAGCCGGCCTCGGCGGGCCTGGCGGGCGGGGCGGCGTCGGCCGCGCCCGCCGTGAGCGGGACCAGCCCGGCCGCGGCGAGCGCGGCGGCGAACAGGCCGAAGGCCTTGGTGCGGTTGGTGCGGGTGAGTACGCGCATGGCGGTTCTTCTCCGTACGTGCGTGATCGGGACGTGCGTGGTGATCGGGACGTGCGTGGTGATCGGGACGTGCGTGATCGGGACGTGGGTGACCGGCCGGCGACGGGTCACCGGGCGGGCCGGGCTCAGCAGTTGGGGACGCCGGGCAGCCAGGCAGCCGGGTCGTCGATGTAGATGTTCGAGATCCAGGCGTTGTACTTCGGCAGGTAGGACCAGGCGTCGTTGACGTATCCCTCGGCCCTGACCACCTCCCCGTGCGTCTGGCACAGGACGTCGACCGCGGTGGGCCGGGGCAGCGTGCCGACCGGGGGCCTGGCGGTGCCGGGGTCCGGGCGCAGGCTCACGTCGGTGCCCCAGGTCATGAACCGCTTCGTGTTCGCCGGCGGTTGTTCGCCACCCCCGACGATGCGCAGGGCGCCCGCGTACTGGGCGTTCATCCGCACGTCGCTGACCATCACCAGCGTGCCGGACTCCCGCGCCTCGACCATCTTGCCGTTGCCGAGGTAGACGGCGATGTGGTGCACGCTGTTGAGGTTCGACGGGTTCGTCCCCCACAGCAGCAGGTCGCCCGGCTGCAGCGGGGCGAGGCCGTCGGCCCGCGAGAACCGGGCCGTGGCGCCGCTCCACTGGGCCTGGTTCCACGACCCCTCGGGCAGGCTGATCCCGGCGCCCTGCCATGCCGCGTACTGCACGAGGTGCGAGCAGTCGAAGCCCCTCACCTGGCTGTCGTGGGCGCCGGGGCCGCCGCCCGGGTAGTCCTGGCCGTACGTCGGCCCGTGGATGGAGCCGCCGCCCCAGGAGTACGGCACCCCGATCTGGGAGCACGCGGCGTTGACGATCGCCTGCGCCTGCGCCGGCGCGCCGGTCAGCGCACGGCAGTCGGCGGCGGCCGCGGAGGCGGTGGACGCCGCGGGCACGCCGGCCGGGGCGGCGTACGCCGTGCCGGTGCAGGCCAGTGCGGTGGCGAGGAGCAGCCCGCCGGCGGACGCGACGGTGCGGTGGGTTCGGTGGGTTCGGTGGGTTCGCTGAGTGCGGTGTGCACGGCGCATGGTGGGGTCCCCCTGGTTCATGTGGCGCTGTGGCGGGTGATCAGCGAGACGACTGGATCACCGGGTCAACGGACGAGGTGGGTGGATGGTGAGGCCCGCGGACGGGTGAGACGGCTGGTCGGTCCGCCTCAGGCGCATGCCGCCTACGCGGCTTTCGCACCTCTCGCAGCTGCCACGGGCTTCGCAGCTTTCATGGGCTTCGTGGCTTTCATGGCTTTCGTCGTGGAGACGGTTGTGGCGCCGGTTTCGTATGCGCGGCGCGCATTTTGGCGAGCCCGCGCATGCGGTTGCGCTGGACGGTGCCGCGGTGCGCGCCGAGCCGCTCGCCCGCCATGTCGTGGGTCAGCCCCTCGATGTCGACGAGGATCACGGCGGCCGCCTCCTTGGGGGACAGCCCGCTCAGCAGGGAAGCGGCCGCCGACTCCGCCTCCCTGGTCGCGAAGCCGCCGTCCCAGCCCCGTTCGGGCAGCCGGTCGGTGCAGTGCTCACGGCGTGCGGGATGCCGCCAGGAGTCGCGCAGCAGGTTCAGCGCCGCCGCACACGTGTAGGCGTACGGCTGCTGCTGACGCGCCAGGGTGCGGGCGCGAGCCCGGTGGGAGAGTCGGACGTACGTCTCCTGGAGCAGGTCGTCGGCGTCGTGCGGGTCGCCCGTCAGCGCCAGCAGCCGGCGCCGCAGTCTCGGCATCACCGCCGTGAACGCCTCGTCGAACTCGGCCGCGGTCATGTGGTCGGCGCGGCCGGCCTCCACCGCGGTAGGTGAGGCGGCCGCGGCTCCGGCGGTGGGCGTGTCGGTCGTGGTCGTCGTCGGCGGCGGGTCGGAGATGGTCTGCACGGTGTTCCCCCGGGTCTGTCTCACGGTGCGGTGCGGTGGTGCGGGCTGCGGTGAGGTGCTGTGCGGTGGTGCGGGCTGCGGTGAGGTGCTGTGCGGTGGTGCGGGCTGCGGTGAGGTGCTGTGCGGTGATGCGGGCTGCGGTGAGGCGCTGTGCGGTCGGGTGCGTGACGTTCGCTACCGGTCGGCGGGCCCGTACTCGGCGGCGGGCGCGGTGGTCAGCAGCGCCCAGTACCGGTCGCCGTACGACCAGTGCCACCACTCGGTCGGGTAGTTGACGAAGCCCGCCGCCGTCATCGCCCGGTGCAGCAGCAGCCGGTTGGCCCGTGCCTCGGCGTCGATGTTGGTCGCGGCGGTGCGGCAGCCGCCCTCGCTCTCCTCCGGCGTGGCGTTGACCTCGGTGCCGAGGGGGAGTTCCCTGCCGTCCTCGGTGCACAGGGTCAGATCCACCGCGCCGCCGCTGACGTGGGGCGCGACCTCCGGGGGCGAGATGTAGGCGCTGGCCAGCTCACGGATGCGGGCCGGTGAGGCGTCGGGGTGGGCGCGGCGCAGCGTGGCCGAGTAGGCGTCGAAGTAGCTGCGCTGCAACGCCGGCGGGCGGAACCCCTCGACCAGGAGCAGGCGTACGCCCTTGGGCAACGCGCCCTGGGCGAGCAGCAGCCGGCGCAGGACGTCGGCCCGGACGTGCGCGTACGAACCGTCGGCGTCGGCCTTGCGGGCGTCGACGCGCAGTACGGCCGAGTCGCGGGCGTCGACCAGTCGTTCGCCGTTGTCGACCACGGGGGTCTCGGCCACGCGCCGGTCCGAGAGCAGGATGAGTTCTGTCACGCACACAGCGTCTGAAGGGCCTCTGCAGAACACCTGCAGCGCACCTGTACGCCGTCTGCAGAAGCCCTGCAGAAAGCCTGCAGAACCTCTGCAGACGGCATGAGAATCCGCCGCGCCGGTATGCGCGTAATACGGCCGGTCCCTCATACGGGCGCCCCGCCTACAGCGTCTTCCGTTCGACATCGGACAGTCGCCACTTCGCATGAGGAGGTAATCCCACCGGGTCCCCGTCGAATTCCGGCCAAGTGACGTTCACGCCGGTCCGCCGTGTGAAAAAGGGCGGTCCGGCATGAGGCATGCCCGCCGTCGGCCGCCGGTATCTTGTCCCCGACTGCGGGAACGCGAAATCGGGGGATCACGGTGGACGTTCGCCTTCTGGGCCCTGTCGAGGTATGGAGCGAAGGAAAGCGGATTCCGCTCAACGGCGGTAAACCGACGGCCATACTGGCCGCTCTCGTCATTCATCCGGGTGAAGTTCTCTCCGCCGGGCGCCTGGTCGACCTGGTGTGGGAGGAGGAGCCGCCCGCCACCGCACGGGCGCTCGTCGCCACCCATGTGTCAGGCCTGCGCCGCGCCCTGGCCGGCACCGAGGGCGACGGCGTGATCGGCACCCGTTCGCCGGGATACGTCGCCGACCTGCCGCCCGCCGCCGTCGACGCCCGGCGCTTCGAACAGGCCTGCGCCGCCGGACGCCGGGCGGCGCTCGACGGCCGGCCCGAGGACGCCGTCGACACCCTGGAGGAGGGCCTGCGGCTGTGGCGCGGCCAGGACGCCCTCGAAGGCCTGGGCCAGTCCTTCGCCCGCGTCGAGGCCATGCGTCTGCGTGAACTGCGGCTGGAGGCAAAGGAGTTCCGATTCGCCGCCGAGCTGGACCTGAACCGCGGCACCGACCTCGTCGCCGAACTCGTCGCCCATGTCGCCGCCAACCCCCTGCGTGAGCGGCCCCGCGGTCAGTTGATGACCGCGCTGTTCCGCGCCGGCCGCGTGGCCGACGCGCTGCGCTCCTACGAAGAGGGCCGCCGCCTCCTGCGTACCGAACTCGGCATCGATCCCGGGCCGGAACTGCGCGCCCTGCACCAGGCGTTGCTCCGAGCCGACACCGACGTGCTCGGCGCCCCGGCCCGACGGCCCGCCACGCCCGCCGCCCGCACGGCTCCCGAGCGGGCCCACAGCGCCGCCCCGCCGCACGCCCCCGGTGACGACCCTCCGTTCCCGCACCCGCGCGACGGCGCCGAACCGCCCCACGAGGACGCCGAACCACCCCGCGACACCACGGACCGACGCCCCGCGCCCTCCCAACTGCCTCCGGACGTAGCCGACTTCGCGGGGCGCTCCGAGCAGATCGCCTGGGCGACCGCCGTACTGGAACGGGTCCGAGACCCCGAGCGCACCGCACCACCCATCGGCGTCGTCTCCGGCCGCTCGGGCACCGGCAAGACCGCGCTCGCCGTGCACGTGGGCCACCGCACCGCCGCGCTCTTCCCCGACGGCCGGCTCTTCGTGGACCTGCGTGCCTCCGACCTGGAGCCCGTACGGACCGCCGACGCCCTCGCCCGGCTGCTGCGCGCCCTCGGCGTCGACCCCGACACCCCCGCCCGGGACGAGGAGGACCTCCTCGGGCTCTACCGCACCCACATCGCACGACGCCGGGTGCTGCTGATCCTCGATAACGCTGTCAACGAGGCGCTGCTGCGCCCTCTGCTGCCCCCGGGCGGCGGCTCCGCCGTGCTGGTCACCAGCCGGCGCCGGCTGGTCGCGATCGAGGGCGCCGCCCACCTCGATCTCGACGTGCCCTCCGAGGCGGAGGCCCTCGACCTGCTGGCCCGCGTGGCGGGACCGGCGCGGGCCGGAGTGGAGCCCGCGCGGGCCGCCGAGATCGTCGCCCTGTGCGGACGGCTCCCGCTCGCCGTCCGCGTCGCCGGCGCCCGCCTCGCCGCCCGCCCGCACTGGACGCCGGACCGGCTCGCCGCACGGCTGCGCGACGAGCGCCGCCGACTGGACGAACTCCAGGCCGGCGACCTGGAGGTGCGCGCGAGCCTCGGACTCGGCTACGCGGACCTCGGCGCGCAAGAGCAACGCGCCCTGCGCCGACTGGCCTTGATGGACCTGCCGGACTTCGCGGCCTGGGTCGCGGGCCCGCTCCTAGACGTCACCGCCGACGAGGCCGAGGAAGCGGTGGAGCGGCTCGTCGACTTCTACTTCGTGGAGGTGGTCCGCACCGACGAGACCGGCAGGACCCGCTACCGCATCCACGATCTCGCGCGCGAGCACGCCCGGGAACGCTGCCTGGCCGACGAGGACCGCGGCGAGCGGGAGGCGGCGGTCCGCCGGCTCGTGGACCGCTGGCTGGACATGGCCCGCAGCGCGGCGGCCCGCGGCCCCGGCGGGGCGTCGCGCCTCTTCCCGCTCACCACCGGAGCGGCACACGACGCGCTGTACGAGACGCTGAACCTGGCCTCCCGCTCGGCGTCACCCTTCGCACCAGGCCGGCAGGACCAGGGCTCCCACCCGGCCGCCGAGCCCACCGCCTGGTTCGCCGCCGAACAACGATGTCTGCTCGCGGCGGTGACCCACTGCGCGGAGCACGGCATGCTCGACGCGGCGCGGGAACTGGCCACCGCCCTCATGGCGGCCTCCGCCGCGCTCTACAACGGCTTCGACGCCTGGTCCCGCTCCCACGACGTCGCCCTGGTCGCGGCACGCCGCGGCGGCGACGTCGAGGGCGAGGCCTGGCTGTTGCAGGGCCTCGGGCAACTCCGCCTGGAACAGGACCGCTTCGACGACGCGTACGCCCTGTTCGCCGCGGCGCTGCGGCTCTTCGAGGACAGGGACGTACCGCGCGGGCGGGCGCAGACACTGGCCGGCATGGGCGCGGCCCGCCGCGAACAGGCCCGTTTCGACGAGGCGTTGACCCTGCTGACGGCGGCCCTCGCTCAGAACCGGGAGCCGGAGGACGACGCCTTCACGGCCCATGTGCTGTACGGCATGGGCTGCGTGCACCGCGACCAGGGCCGCTACGAGGAGGCGTGGGACGCCCTGTCCCGCTCCCACCGGCTGTACACGGCGGCCCGCGACCGGCACGGGGAAGCACTCACCCTGCGCGCACAGGGCCTGTGGCACCGGGCGCGGGGGGAACTGCGCGCGGCGGAGCAGCTGCTGCGCAGGTCGCTCGCCCTCTTCGAGGAGACGGGCGACGCGTATGGGGTGATGTACGCGAGCCAGTCCCTCGCCAAGGTCGAGTTCCGGCAGGGCCGGATGGCCGAGTCCCGCGAACGCCTGGACCGGTGCCTGGACCTCACCCGTGAGCGCCAGGACATGTTCGGTGAGGCCCTCGTCCTGCGGACGCTCGGCGAATGGCACCTCGCGGCGTCCGACTGGTCTTCCGCGACCGATGACCTGCGCCGAGCCATCGGCCTCTGGGAGAAGCTGGACCTCCCCCTGTGGCGCGCCCGCACCCTCCGCGACCTCGCCTCCGCCGCCCAGGGCCGGGGAGACACCGGGCCGGCACAGGAACTGAGGAAGGAAGCCCGGCGCGTCTTCCTCGAACTCGGCAGCCGCGAGGCGACCGAGGACGCCCCGGCCGGCTGAGCCCCCGCCGCCGGCGGCGCGCGGCGGCGGTCATACGGGCTCCGCCCACCGCCCGTCCCTCACACGGACAGGGCGGCGCCCGCCGCCGCTGCCGCTTCGGGGAAGGAACCCACGATGACGATGACGCACACGTCACCGGCGACGAGCGAGCACGCACGACGCGGACACGAGGGCCGCGCGGAGGACGACGGCCGGGCACGCGACCGCGGCAGGGGAGGCCTCGCCGGCAGGGCGCTCAGGACGCTCGCCGGCCTGCTGGCGGTCGTCGCGTCGCTCCTCGTCGTCGGCGCGCAGCCGGCCGCCGCGCACCCGCCCACCGGGTCCGTGTACGTGTGGGCCAGCGACGTACGGGTGCGCTCGTGCCAGAGCACCTCCTGCTCCCTCGCGACCGACGAGGTGCTCACCAGGGTCAGGGTCCAGGCGTACTGCCAGGTCGGCAACGGCGCGGCCGGCCGCGTGACCGACGGCCCGTACACCAACACCTACTGGGTGCAGGTCATCACGCCGGGCCGGACACTGGGCTGGATCTCGGCGGTCTACGTCAGCGGCGGCTCCAACAACTCCCCGGTGCCCGGCGCCCCGGTCGACGGCCCCTCGGACCCCACCATCGACTGCGAGTACGTCTAGCCCTTCCGGCAGACCACGCTCCCCGCACCCGTCGCGCACCCCGGACCACGGAGGCCCATGAACACGAGAAGCCTGACCAGGGTGGCGGCCACGGCCGCCGCCCTGGCCGCCACCGTCCTGATCGCGTCGCCGACCGCGGCCTCCGCGGCCCCCGCGACACCGCGACCCGCACCCGCCCGCGCGGCCCTGACCTCCGTCTACATCTGGGCCACCGGCGTCAACGTCCGCCATGACGGGGCCGACGCGGACTGCGTCTTCTACCCGTCGCGGGGGACCTGCCCGACCGTCGTCGCCACCGTCTCGCGCACCACGGCACAGGCTCACTGCCAGCGCGAGGGCGAGACCATCCGCGACAGCGGTTACAGCAACCGCTGGTGGACCCTGCTCGAACTGGCCGACGGCAGGGTCGGCTGGGTCAACAACATCTACATCCAGGGCGGCGAGAAGATCGCCGGCGTGCCCGACTGCTCCTGGTGAGCCGAACGCGACGACGACCGTGAGCCTCCGCCGCGCGCGGTGGCTCACGGCCGCGTTCGTCCCGCTGCTCATGACAAGGGAGTCAGGGGGGCGGCGGCTCAGATGTCCCGGAACGTCTCGATCTGGGCGCCGATCGTGTTCAGCCGCTCCGCCAGGTCCTCGTAACCGCGGTTGATGACGTACACGTTGCGCAGGACGGACGTGCCCTCGGCCGCCATCATCGCCAGCAGGACGACCACCGCGGGGCGCAGCGCGGGCGGGCACATCATCTCGGCGGCGCGCCAGCGGGTGGGGCCCTCGACCAGGACGCGGTGCGGGTCCAGCAACTGGAGCCGTCCGCCCAGGCGGTTGAGGTCGGTGAGGTAGATCGCGCGGTTGTCGTAGACCCAGTCGTGGATGAGGGTCTTGCCCTGGGCGACGGCCGCGATGGCCGCGAAGAAGGGGACGTTGTCGATGTTCAGACCGGGGAACGGCATCGGGTGGATCTTGTCGATCGGCGCCTCCAGCTTGGAGGGCCGCACGGTGAGGTCCACCAGGCGGGTGCGGCCGTTGTCGGCCGGGTACTCCGGGGTGCGGTCGTGGTCGAGCCCCATTTCCTCCAGGACGGCCAGCTCGATCTCCAGGAACTCGATCGGCACCCGGCGCACTGTCAGCTCCGATTCGGTGACGACGGCGGCGGCCAGCAGGCTCATCGCCTCGACCGGGTCCTCGGAGGGGGAGTAGTCGACGTCGACGTCGATGTCCGGAACGCCGTGCACGGTGAGCGTGGTCGTGCCGATGCCCTCGACCTTGACGCCGAGCGCCTCCAGGAAGAAGCACAGGTCCTGGACCATGTAGTTGGAGGAGGCGTTGCGGATGACGGTCACGCCGGCGTGCCGGGCGGCGGCCAGCAGCGCGTTCTCCGTCACGGTGTCGCCGCGCTCGGTCAGCACGATCGGCCGGTCCGGGCGGGCCGTCCGGTCGACCTGGGCGTGGTACTGCCCCTCCGTCGCGGCGATGTCCAGCCCGAACCGGCGCAGCGCGATCATGTGCGGCTCGATGGTCCGCGTCCCGAGGTCGCAGCCGCCGGCGTACGGCAGCTTGAAGTGGTCCATACGGTGCAGCAGCGGGCCGAAGAACATGATGATCGACCGGGTGCGCACGGCGGCCTCGGCGTCGATCGCGTCCATGTCCAGCCGGGCCGGCGGGACGATCTCCAGGTCCACGCCGTCGTTGATCCACCGCGTGCGCACGCCGATGGAGTTGAGCACCTCCAGGAGGCGGTAGACCTCCTCGATGCGGGCCACCCGCCGCAGTACCGTGCGTCCCCGGTTGAGCAGGGAGGCGCAGAGCAGGGCGACGCAGGCGTTTTTGCTGGTCTTCACGTCGATGGCGCCGGACAGCCGCCGGCGCCCCACGACGCGCAGATGCATCGGTCCCGCATAGCCCAGAGAGACGATTTCGCTGTCCAGCGCCTCGCCGATTCGAGCGATCATCTCAAGGCTGATGTTCTGGTTTCCGCGCTCGATACGGTTGACGGCGCTCTGGCTGGTTCCTAGCGCCTCGGCCAGCTGTGCCTGAGTCCAGCCCCGGTGCTGACGGGCGTCACGGATGAGCTTGCCGATGCGTACGAGGTAGTCGTCTGCCATGAGGCTGAGGTTATCTCAGATATGAGATTGCGCCTCACCGAGGGGGCCGTTCGGGTGAGGACCCGTCAGCGTCGCTTGGCGGTACGGGTGCGACGCCAGCCGAAGGGGCCGGGCAGGTCCATGGAGGTCGTACGGCGGCCGGTGCTGCTGTGGGTGTGCCGGGGGCCGTGCGAGCCGCCGCCGGTGGTGATGGACCAGGAGTGCCGGTTGATGTTCAGGCGCACACCGGGCAGGATCCGGAAACTCTTGCGGAACGTGAGGGCCATCGGGCCTCCTTCGTCGGGTCGTGCAGCGGAAAGCGTTCTCCGCCGTCGTCTACCCCCGCCCCGCGCTGTCATGGCCACGCGGCCTCAGGCGTAGGCGTTCGAGGCGCCCCGCCCGGTGCCCGGTCAGCTCCAGGTCATGTTGATCTCACCGCCGAAGCCGACGTACCCGGCGCGCCGGAAGGCGTTCGCCATCGGGACGTTGCCGAGGTCGGTGGACGCGCGGACGCGGGGGACGTCCTGTTCGGCGAGGATGCGGGTGCCCTCGGCGAGAAGGTCGTCGACGTAGCCGTTGCCGCGGTGCGCGGGTAGGACCGCGATGTAGGCGATGATCGCGTTGTAGCCGTTGTGGGCGGGGAGGACGAACCCCACCGGCTCTCCGTAGGGCAGCGTCGCGATCCGCCACCAGTCTCGTGGACTGGTGTAGCGCGCGAGTTCGTCCTCGTAGTGCTTGAGAGCCGCGTCCTGAGCGGACATCCGGGTCAGATCGTCACAGCCGTGTGCGTCGAGGGTGCCGTCCAGGGCCAGGGTCATCAAGGCGACGAGCTCCCCGGTGTCAGGGGCCGGCCGGAACGCAAGGCGCTCGGTGTGTGTGGGCACCGGCGATTCCGGACGCCACTCCAGCCGCAGCCGTTCGACGAAGAGTCGGGCGCCGGCCCTCTCCAGTACCGCCATGCGGTCCTCGACGGCCTGTCTGGTCGCCGCGTTCGCGCGCCAGTCCGGCGGGACGAGACGGCTGTATTCCGGGGGACGCGATCCGTGCGGAAGGGTGGCGGCCATCGCGGTGTGCAGGAGTCGCGCCGCGATGTCCGCATGATCGGAACGCGCGCCGTGGTCGTCGATGTCGAGGACGTCCAGGATGAGGGGTGTGCCGCTGCCCGCCCGACCCCACCAGGCGACTCTGGCCAGCAGGCGGTCGCCGCGCAGGGCCATCCACATCCATTCCGGGCGTCGGCGGCCGGCGGCCAGGTCGTCCGCCAGTTCCGCGTCGAGGACGTAGGGCAGTCGGGAGAAGAGGTCGAGTTCTTCGCGTCCCTTGATGGGACGCAGGGTCACGCTGTCGTGTTCCACGTTCAGGCACGCTCCGGTGAAGGCGCCCGTCCGCTCCGGGGTCAGACGCGATCCGCGCCCCGGAAGGACGTGAGCGCGGTGATCATGCGGATCATCGGCTTGTCCCTCCTCTCGCTGCCGTTGCCCGCCGCCCTTGCGGCGGAGGCTCGGTCGCAACGTCTATCCGACCCCGTCCCCGGTGCGCAATCCCTTTAGGAAGGACCGGGACTCCCCGGGGTCACCGGGGCGGGACGCCGGGCCCGGGCATGACCAATCAGCCCTCATGTACTAGAGTTATCTCGACATCGAGATATCTGCCGAGGCGCACCGCAGTCGCACGCATCCCGGTCTGGCAGTAAGGGTTACCTAACTTAGCCTGACCTCAGCGGATCGGACAAGCTCGCGTGGCGGCAGGATGCGGTGGTACGCGCACATCAATGAAGGAGACTGTCGTGTCGGCGAACAGCTTCGACGCCCGCAGCACGCTGCAGGTGGGCGACGAGTCGTACGAGATCTTCCGGCTGGACAAGGTGGAGGGCTCGGCCCGCCTGCCGTACAGCCTCAAGGTCCTGCTGGAGAACCTGCTCCGCACGGAGGACGGCGCGAACATCACCGCCGACCACATCCGCGCCCTCGGCAACTGGGACTCGCAGGCCCAGCCCTCCCAGGAGATCCAGTTCACGCCGGCCCGCGTGATCATGCAGGACTTCACCGGCGTCCCCTGTGTCGTCGACCTCGCCACCATGCGTGAGGCCGTCAAGGAGCTCGGCGGCGACCCGGCGAAGATCAACCCGCTGGCCCCGGCCGAGCTGGTCATCGACCACTCCGTCATCGCCGACAAGTTCGGCAGCCACGACGCCTTCGCGCAGAACGTGGAGCTGGAGTACGGCCGCAACAAGGAGCGCTACCAGTTCCTGCGCTGGGGCCAGACCGCCTTCGACGAGTTCAAGGTCGTCCCGCCCGGCACCGGCATCGTCCACCAGGTCAACATCGAGCACCTGGCGCGCACGGTCATGGTCCGAGGCGGCCAGGCGTACCCCGACACCCTCGTCGGCACCGACTCGCACACCACCATGGTCAACGGCCTCGGCGTCCTCGGCTGGGGCGTCGGCGGCATCGAGGCCGAGGCCGCGATGCTCGGCCAGCCGGTCTCCATGCTCATCCCGCGCGTCGTCGGCTTCAAGCTCACCGGTGAGCTCCGGCCCGGCACCACCGCCACCGACCTCGTGCTCACCATCACCGAGATGCTGCGCAAGCACGGCGTCGTCGGCAAGTTCGTCGAGTTCTACGGCGAGGGCGTCGCCGCCACCTCCCTGGCGAACCGCGCCACCATCGGCAACATGTCCCCGGAGTTCGGCTCCACCGCCGCGATCTTCCCGATCGACGACGAGACCCTGAACTACCTGAAGCTGACCGGCCGTTCCGAGCAGCAGGTCGCGCTCGTCGAGGCCTACGCCAAGGAGCAGGGCCTCTGGCTGGACCCGAAGGCCGAGCCGGACTTCTCCGAGAAGCTCGAACTGGACCTCTCGACGGTCGTCCCCTCCATCGCCGGCCCGAAGCGCCCGCAGGACCGCATCGTCCTCGCCGACGCAGCCGAGCAGTTCGCCAAGGACGTCCTCAACTACGTCGACGCGCCCGTCGCGCAGACGCCCGCCGCCGCGGCCTCCCCGGTCGACGAGGCCAGCGCCGAGTCCTTCCCGGCCTCCGACGCCCCCGCCTACGGCAGCCAGGAGAACGGCGCCGGCGCGCCGCAGCACGCCGACGGCCCCGCCTCCGCCGTCCCGTCCAACCCGGTCACCGTGACCGCCCCCGACGGCTCGACCTACGAGATCGACCACGGTGCGGTGACGGTCGCGGCCATCACCTCCTGCACCAACACCTCGAACCCGTACGTCATGGTCGCCGCCGCGCTCGTCGCGAAGAAGGCCGTGGAGAAGGGCCTGACCCGCAAGCCGTGGGTCAAGACCACCCTCGCGCCCGGCTCGAAGGTCGTCACCGACTACTTCGACAAGGCGGGCCTGACCCCGTACCTCGACAAGGTCGGCTTCAACCTCGTCGGTTACGGCTGCACCACCTGCATCGGCAACTCCGGCCCGCTGCCGGAGGAGGTCTCCAAGGCCGTCAACGACCACGACCTCGCGGTCACCTCGGTCCTCTCCGGCAACCGGAACTTCGAGGGCCGTATCAACCCCGACGTCAAGATGAACTACCTGGCGTCCCCGCCGCTGGTCGTCGCCTACGCCCTCGCCGGCTCCATGAAGGTCGACATCACGCGCGACGCCCTGGGCACCGACCAGGACGGCAACCCGGTCTTCCTCAAGGACATCTGGCCCTCCGAGGCCGAGGTCAACGACGTCGTCGCCAACGCCATCGGCGAGGACATGTTCTCCAAGTCCTACCAGGACGTCTTCGCGGGCGACGCCCAGTGGCAGGCGCTGCCGATCCCGACCGGCAACACCTTCGAGTGGGACGCCGAGTCGACCTACGTCCGCAAGCCCCCGTACTTCGAGGGCATGGCGCACGAGCCGTCCCCGGTCACCGACATCACCGGCGCGCGCGTGCTCGCCAAGCTGGGCGACTCGGTCACCACCGACCACATCTCCCCGGCCGGCGCCATCAAGGCCGACACCCCGGCCGGCAAGTACCTCACCGAGCACGGTGTGGAGCGTCGTGACTTCAACTCCTACGGCTCCCGCCGAGGCAACCACGAGGTCATGATCCGCGGCACGTTCGCCAACATCCGCCTGCGCAACCAGATCGCGCCGGGCACCGAGGGCGGCTACACCCGCGACTTCACCCAGGCCGACGCGCCGGTGGCGTTCATCTACGACGCCTCGCGCAACTACATCGAGCAGGGCATCCCGCTGGTCATCCTGGCCGGCAAGGAGTACGGCTCCGGCTCGTCCCGCGACTGGGCCGCCAAGGGCACCGCGCTGCTCGGCGTGAAGGCCGTCATCGCCGAGTCCTACGAGCGCATCCACCGCTCGAACCTGATCGGCATGGGCGTGCTGCCGCTCCAGTTCCCGGAGGGCCAGTCCGCCGAGACCCTCGGCCTGACCGGCGAGGAGACCTTCTCCTTCACCGGTGTCGAGGAGCTCAACAACGGCACCACCCCGCGCACGGTGAAGGTCATCACCGACACGGGCGTCGAGTTCGACGCGGTCGTCCGCATCGACACCCCGGGCGAGGCCGACTACTACCGCAACGGCGGCATCATGCAGTACGTGCTGCGCAGCCTGATCCGCAAGTAAGCGGCGACACCCGCCACGGCGGCCCCTGGCCGCCACAGGGCCGCACCCCCACCCCGGGGGTGCGGCCCTGCGCCGTTTCACCCCGAGGAGTGGGGGATCGCTCATTCGGATGGAAGGAGCATCGCGCCACCTGTACCTTCCTGCAGAGGAGCGAGGGGGGCCGTCATGGCGCGCGTGAAATCGGAGACGTCGGCAGACTCCATCTGGCCACCGGCCGAATTCCTGGACGCCCTGGGCAAGTTGAACGAGGGCGACAAGGGTCGTGTTCTCGATCTGATCAGGCAGCGGGTGCAGGCCGGCGAACGGGAGGACCGACGCAGGGCGTGGATCGCGGGCCTGCTCGGCTTCGCGTTCGCCGGCGTGGCCTTCTACATGGAGACCAGGGGTGACCCCTACGTCTGCCTGGGAGTCATCGCGGTGGCCGCCGTGCTGGTCTGGTGGCTGATGAGCAGACCGAACGGCGATGCCGCAAGTGGGAGGCAACTGGCGCTGGTCCGAGGCCTGTCGCAGGGCCCGCCGGTGTGAGAGGGCCGCCGACGCCGCCGCCGGGGACCCCGACGGCGACCGGGCGGCGCCGACGTCGTCTCCGACGGTGGCCGTACGACGCCGGCCCGACAGCGACCGCCCGACCTGACCCCGAGGGCGGCCGCCCGACGCCGGCCCCGCCCGCCGGCGGACGGTGCCGACTCCGACGGTGGCCGGATGATGCCGACTGGACTGCGGCCGTCCGACGCCAACTCCGACCGCGGTCGCACGACTCCACCCGCACTACGGCCGCACGAGGGCGGCCTTGACGGCTGCCGGACGGGGCCGGCTCCCAGGGCGGCCGTACGGCGCAGGGCGCGGCCGAGTCCGCCCGCCTCCGACCGCGACTGAGGTCGCACGACGGGGCTGTGATGCTGCCGGACGGGGCCGGCTCCCAGGGCGGCCGTACGGCGCAGGGCGCGGCCGAGTCCGCCCGCCTCCGACCGCGACTGAGGTCGCACGACGGCGCTGTGATGCTGCCGGACCGTGCCGAACCCGACCGCCGCTGTACAACGCCGACTTCGACGGCGGCCGTATGGCCCCGGCCCGCAGTCGACCGATGCCGGCCCCGACGGCGGCCGGACGGCGGCGGCCCCGAGGGCGGCGGAAGGCCCGGCTCTGCCTGCGGCCGTACTGCGCCGATCCTGCGGCGACCGCACACCCCCGGCTCCGGCCATGGCCACACGACGGCCCCGATCACAGCCGGCCGACGCCCGCGCTGAAGCTCCGACACCGCCCAGACAACGCCCCGGTCCACCCCCGACGGGTCGGTAGCCGCGGCAGGCGTTTACAAACTCACGCTCTGCGGTTATCTTCCGGCTCAGGTGAGGTGGGAGCGCTCCCATCCGGTGGACCGGAACCCGCCCGGGTTCGCTCCCGCTTCACGTCTCTTCCGCACCCCCACACGCACGCCCGCGTCGGCCCTCGGGCCGCGTCGTTCCACCGGCACCGCCCCCCACCCGCACGGTCCGTACACGGAAGGACGGACTCCGTCATGCGAAGTGTCATGATCATGGCCAAAAGAGGACCGGGCTTACGCGCCAGAGCCCTCCTCCTCGTCTTCGTCTCCCTCCTCGCCGCCGTCCCCGCCATCGGCCTGATCCTCAGCACCGGCGGCAGGGCCGAGGCCCACGGCACCCCCATGAAACCCGGCAGCCGCACCTTCCTGTGCTGGCAGGACGCACTGACCGACACCGGCGAGATCAAGCCCGTCAACCCGGCCTGCAAGAACGCCCAACAGGTCAGCGGCACCACGCCGTTCTACAACTGGTTCTCGGTGCTGCGCTCCGACGGCGCCGGCCGCACCCGCGGCTTCGTGCCCGACGGGCAGCTGTGCAGCGGCGGCAACACCAACTTCACCGGCTTCAACGCCGCCCGCAACGACTGGCCGCTGACCCACCTGACCGCCGGCGCGTCCGTCGACTTCTCCTACAACGCCTGGGCCGCCCACCCGGGTTGGTTCTACGTCTACGTCACCAAGGACGGCTTCGACCCGACCAGGACCCTCACCTGGAACGACATCGAGGACCGCCC
Source organism: Streptomyces sp. NPDC002566 (assembly GCF_042889585.1). Taxonomy (NCBI): domain Bacteria; kingdom Bacillati; phylum Actinomycetota; class Actinomycetes; order Kitasatosporales; family Streptomycetaceae; genus Streptomyces; species Streptomyces sp. NPDC002566. Next base: position 231,064 of record NZ_JBIARD010000001.1, read on the forward strand.
CTTCCTCTCCGTCGACCACCCGCCGCTCAAGGGCAGTCCCGGCACGGTCGAGGCCAACTACAGCTGGAACGGGCGGCTTCCGGCCGGCAAGTCGGGACGCCACATCATCTACATGGTCTGGCAGCGCTCCGACAGCCAGGAGACCTTCTACTCCTGCTCCGACGTCGTCTTCGACGGCGGCAACGGCGAGGTCACCGGTATCCACGAGCCCGGCAACCCGACCGAGCCCGTCCCCGGCGCCTGCACCGCCACCCGCAGGACGACCGGCACCTGGAGCGGCGGCTACCAGTCCGAGGTGACCGTCACCAACTCCGGTGACGTGCCGATGCTCGGCTGGATGGTCGACTGGTCCCTGCCCGCCGGCCAGAAGGTCGACAGCCTGTGGAACGGCACCGCCACCTACAGCGGCCAGGCGGTGATGGTCCACAACGCGGGCTGGAACGGCTCGTTGAGTCCGGGCCAGAGCGCGACGTTCGGATACGTGGTCTCCGGAAGCGGCGGCGACAGCGCCACCGGCCTTCCCTGCCGCGTGGGTTGAGCCGTTCCGCTCGGTCCGCCCCGGCGGACGACGGAACACGGATCCGGTGGGCGGATGTGCCTCTCCGCCCACCGGATCCGCTGGTGCGGCCCGAGGACTGCCGGCGGGCCGCCGTCACCGGCGAACGGTGAGCACGCTCACTTCTCCAAAACCTCGCCCAGCCAGAGCAGTTGACGCCGCACCTGCTCCGCCTCGCCTCCCTCGTGCCCGTTGTACGGGTACGCGTGCATCTCCTTGCGGACGGCCCCGCCCGTCAGCTCCCCGTACCGGTTGAACGCCCCGTACGCCCCGCTCGGCGGGCACACCGTGTCCCGCAGCCCCGTGCCGAAGTGCGCCGGGGCGTGGGCGCGGCGCGCGAAGGAGACCCCCTCGACGTAGGAGAGGGTGCGGTACGCGGCCCGCTCGGCCCCCCGGTGAACGCCCAGGTACGCGGCGATCTCGCCGTAGGGTCCGGCGTCGGTGAGATCCAGCGCGCGGCGCACGCCGCACAGCAGCGGCGCGGTGACCAGGACGGCGGCCAGGTCGGGCACCAGGCCCGCCACGGCCAGGGCGAGGCCGCCGCCCTGGCTGTTGCCGGCGGCGACGACCCGTGTCCCGTCCACCCCCGGCAGCGCCCGCACCGCCGTCACCGCGCGCACGGCGTCCGTGATCAGACGGCGGTAGTGGTAGTCGTGCGGGGAGAGGATCCCGCGCACGGCCGGGCCGGGGCCGCCCGGTGCGGTGGCGTGCGGATCCGGGGTGCCGCCGCCGTTGCCGTACTGGTCACCCTGACCGCGGTTGTCCATCAGCAGGTGCGCACAGCCCGCGTTGACCCAGGTCAGCCGCTCATGGGGCAGACCCCGGCCGCGGCCGTAGCCGACGTACTCGACGACCGCCGGCAGGGGCTCGGCCGGCTCCTCGTCACGAGGCCGCGCGGGCCGGCTGTACCAGGCGCGCACCGGATCGCCCGCGAAGCCGCGGAACGTCACGTCCCAGGTCCGGGTCAGTCGCAGACCGGTCTCCACGGGCCGGACCGAGACCAGCGGTTCGTGCCGCCCGGCGTCCTTCAGCGTGTCGTGCCAGAACGCGTCGAAGTCGGCGGGCTCGTCGATGTCGGGACGGTGGCGCTCAAGATCGGGCAGGGGCAGGTCGAACGCGGGCACGGGCGGCACCTCGCAGGTCGTGGGCGATCGATCGTTGCGTGCGTCGTCCAGAAATTTGCGCCAGGACAGTACCACTCGACTCACCGGTCCTACCCCGCCCGACGGGGTTTCCAACGCCCGTCGGGCCCCAACCGCCCGCCGTGCAGCACCCATTGACAGCGCTTTCCGAGTGCCCTTACGTTTCCGCACAGTTACCGGTAAGGGCACGAAAGTTTCGAGGCGCGCCGTGTCGGGGCGTCCGGAGATCGAGCGTTTCTGATGACGCCCCGGGAGGCCCGAGCATGAGCACCTCCACCACATCGGCCCCACCGCCGGGCACCCGGCAGCAGCCGGCGAAGACCCGGCACGGACCGGCGGCCCCGAACGCCCGGCGCGGCTGGCGGCGTTCCCTGCGCCGGGACTGGCAGTTGTACTCGCTGGCCGTGCTGCCGCTGCTGTTCTTCCTGGTCTTCCGCTACCTGCCGATGATCGGCAACGTGATCGCCTTCCGCCGCTTCGAGCCGGGCGGTTCCATCCTGGGGGAGCGCTGGGTCGGGCTGCGCTATGTGGAGATGTTCCTGACCGACCCGACCTTCTGGCAGGTGTTCCGCAACACCCTGTGGCTCGGCACGCTCACCCTGGTCTTCTGCTTCCCGGTCCCGGTCGTGCTGGCGCTGCTGCTCAACGAGGTGCGCCGCACGGCGCTCAAACGGTTCGTGCAGACGGTGTCGTACCTGCCGCACTTCCTGTCGATCGTGATCGTCGCCGGCATCACCATGCAGATGCTGGCCACGGACGGTCCGGTCAACCACGCGCTCGGCTGGTTCGGGCACGACCCGATCCGCTTCGTGCAGGAACCGGAGTGGTTCCGCACGATCTACGTCGGCTCCGAGATCTGGCAGACCGCCGGCTGGGGCACCATCCTCTACCTCGCCGCGCTCACCACGATCGACGACGACCTCTACGAGGCAGCCCGTATCGACGGAGCCGGCCGCCTGCGGCAGATCTGGCACGTCACCCTGCCCGGCATCCGGCCCACCATGATCACGCTGCTGATCCTCAACATCGGCACGTTCATGGCGGTCGGGTTCGAGAAGATCCTGCTGCTCTACAACCCGCTGACCTACCCGACGGCCGATGTGGTCTCCACCTACCTGTACCGCGCCGGCGTGGAGTCCAACAGCTTCAGCTACGCCGCCGCGATCGGCCTGTTCGAGGCGGTCATCGGGCTGGTGCTGATCACCTCGGCGAACCAGCTGTCGCGCCGCACGGTGGGAACGAGCCTATGGTGAGCGCCGGCCGGCCGACGCGCGGCCAGCGTGCCTTCCAGGGTGTGAACGGCGTCATCCTCACCCTGGTCGTGGTGGTGACCCTCTACCCGTTCGTGAACATCGTCGCCCGCTCCCTCAGCGGCGAACGCCAGATCCGGGCCGGTGAAGTGACCCTGTGGCCCAAGGGGTTCAACCTCACCACGTACGAGATCGTCGTCCGGGACGGGGTGTTCTGGCGCAACTACGGCAACACCGTGCTGTACACGGTGCTTTCCACCGTGGTGGCCATGGTCCTGACGACCTGTTACGCCTACGTGCTGTCGAAGAAGCAGCTGCGGGGGCGCGGACTCCTCGTCGGGGTCGCGGTGTTCACCATGTTCTTCTCCGGCGGTCTCATCCCGAACTACGTGCTGATCACCAGCCTCGGCCTGAAGAACTCCGTGTGGGCGATCGCGCTGCCGAACGCGATCAGCGTCTTCAACCTGCTGGTGATGAAGGCCTTCTTCGAGAGCCTGCCGGCCGAGCTGGAGGAGGCCGCCGAGATCGACGGGCTGAGCACCTACGGCATCCTGCTCAGGATCGTGCTGCCGCTGTCCAAGGCGGTCATCGCGACGATGGTGCTGTTCTACTCGGTGTCCTTCTGGAACTCCTGGTTCTCGGCCTTCCTCTACATGGACCGCACCGACCTGATGCCGGTCACCGTCTATCTGCGCAACCTCATCGCGGGCGCCACCGGCGCCACCAACGCCGGCGCCACGACGGAACAGGGCAGCCAGGTCGCGGCGAACATCCAGGCGGTCACCATCGTGCTGACCTCCCTGCCCATCCTCAGCGTGTACCCCTTCGTCCAGCGCTACTTCGTCTCGGGCGTGATGCTCGGCGCGGTGAAGGGCTGAGCGCCACCGAGGGCTCGCAACGGCTCGACGAACAAAGGAGCGTCCGTGAAGAACCAAGGGAACCTGTCGCGGCGTCAGATCCTCGCGGCCGCCGGCTTCGTCGGCCTCGCCGCCCTCACCGGCTGCGGCAGCGGCGGAGACGGCGACGGCAAGGACCTGTCGAAGAAGCAGAACGGCGCGATGAAGGAGTACCGCGTCGGCCAGCAGTTCAAGGCGGCCCGGCCGCTGTCCTTCTCGATGCTGCACAACGACAACCCGGCCTACCCGATGAAGAGCGGCTGGCCGTTCTGGCAGGAGCTCACCAAACGCACCGGGATCACCCTGAAACCGGTGTCGGTCCCGCTGAGCGACTACGAGAAGAAACGCAGCCTCCTCATCGGCGCCGGCGACGCCCCGTTCCTGATCCCCAAGACGTACCACCCCTCCGAGGTCGCGTTCGTGTCGTCGGGCGCGATCCTCCCGGTCAGCGAGTACGTCCATCTGATGCCCAACTTCCAGGACAAGGTGCGGAAGTGGCGGCTGGAACCGGAACTGGACTCCATCCGTCAGTCCGACGGCAAGTACTACCTGCTGCCCGGCCTGCACGAGAAGGTCAAGTCCGGCTACTCGCTGTCGCTGCGCACGGACGTCCTCGACCGGCTCGGCCTGACCGCGCCCACCACCTGGGACCAGGTGTACACCGTCCTCAAGGCGATCAAGGACCGGTACCCCGACCGCTACCCCTTCACCGACCGCTGGAGCACCAACACCCCCTTCCCCGCGGGCGCCTTCTTCAGCTACCTCGGCCAGGCGTACGGGGTTCGGGCGGGCTGGACCTACGACAACATCAGCTGGGACGACGGCACGAAGAAGTTCGTCTTCACCGGCGCCACCGACGGCTTCCGCCAGATGATCGACTACGTGCGCAGACTGGTCGCCGAGAAGCTCATGGACCCGGAGAGCTTCACCCAGACCGACGACGACGCGGTGACGAAGCTGCTGTCCGAGAAGTCCTTCGTGATCAGCGCCAACCCCCAGGAGCTGGTGCAGAAGTACCGCTACAACCTGGAGAGGCAGGTCAAGGGCGCGCGGATCGAGATGATCCCGGTACCGCTCGGACCCGCCGGGCCCGTGGTGCTGGGCGGCGCCCGGCTGGAGAACGGCGTCATGATCTCCAGCAAGGCGCTGGAGAGCGACACCTTCGTCGCCATGATGCAGTTCGTCGACTGGCTCTGGTACTCCGACGAGGGGCAGCGGTTCGCCAAGTGGGGCGTGGAGGGCCTCACCTACACCGACGCCGGCGGCCGGTACCGGCTCAAGGACGGCATCTCCCTCATGGGCTCCGACGCCGACGCCCCGAAGGACCTCCAGAAGGACTACGGCTTCTTCAACGGCGTCTTCACCTACGGCGGCAGCTGGGCCCTCGTCTCCTCCTCCTTCAGCCCGGACGAGAAGAAGTTCCAGGACGCCATGGCCGAGCGGCGGCAACTGCCGATCGCGCCCGCGCACCCGCTGCAGTCCGTCGAGCAGGAACAGGCCACCCTGTGGGACACCCCGCTCAGGGACCACGTCACCCAGAACACGCTGAAGTTCGTCCTCGGCAAGCGCCCGCTGTCCGAATGGGAGTCCTACGTGCGGGAGTTGAAGGCCAAGAACATGGACCGGCTCGTCGACCTGCACAACAAGGCCCATGAGCGCTTCACGAAGGAGAGCAAGTGATCCGCGTCCCCGCCGAGGCGACCGGCCGGCTCCCCGACGCCTGGCGGACCTGCGTCGGCACCGGCCGGATCGAGCTCGCCCTGCGCCGCGACTACCAGGACTCCCTGGCCCTGCTCCAGCGCGAGATCGGCTTCCGGTACATCCGCGGCCACGGCCTCCTCAGTGACGGCATGGGCGTACACCGCCCCTACGACCATGAGGGCGCCCGGCACGTCCACCACTGCTTCACCTATGTCGACCAGGTCGTCGACGCCTACCTCGGACTCGGCATCCGGCCCTTCCTCGAACTCGGCTTCATGCCGACGGGACTGGCCTCCGGCGAGCAGACGGTCTTCTGGTGGAAGGGCAACGTCACCCCACCCCGCTCCGACCGGGAGTGGGCCGCCCTCGTCCGCGCCACCCTCGCCCATCTCGTCGACCGTTACGGCCTGGACGAGGTCCGCACCTGGCCGATCGAGGTGTGGAACGAGCCCAACCTGTCCGACTTCTGGCAGGGCGCCGATGAGGCCGCCTACCACCGGCTCTACGAGGTGACCGCGCACGCCGTGAAGGAGGTGGACGCGAGCCTCCAGGTCGGCGGTCCCGCGATCTCACCGGGCGCCGACGACTGGCTGCTCCGCTTCGCCGAGTTCGCCGAACGCCGGGACGTGCCCGTGGACTTCGTGTCCAAGCACGCCTACACCTCGGGGCCGGCCCAGCACGTGCCGTTCGGTTCGTACCAGACGCTGGCGCCGGCGCGGCAGCTGCTGGACCAGTTCGCCCCGCCCCGTGAGCTGCTCAAAGGCACCCGTCTGGCGGAACTCCCGGTCCACATCACCGAGTTCAACTCCTCGTACTGCCCCGACAACCCCGTCCACGACACCGCCTTCAACGCCGCGTACCTGGCCCCCGTTCTCGCGGGAGGCCATGAGCACGCCGACTCCTTCTCCTACTGGACGTTCAGCGACATGTTCGAGGAGGCCGGCGTCCCCACCGCGCTCTTCCACGGCGGCTTCGGGCTCCTCACCCACCGGCAGGTGAGGAAGCCGACGTACCACCTGTACGCGTTCATGGCGCGGATGGGCGAGGAACTGCTGACGCGCGGCCCGGACCACCTGGTGACACGGCACCCGGACGGCCGGGTCACCGTCCTGGCCTGGGCGCCCGTCGACCCGAGCGGCACGACGCCCGGACCGGAGCGGCACACCCTGCGGCTGTCCGTCCCCCTGCGCGGGCCGGAGGCGTTCGTCCGCCGGTCCACCGTGGACGAGGAGCACGGCAACGCCCGTACCGCATGGCAGCGGATGGGCAGCCCACGCTCACCCCGCCCGCACCAGCTCGACGTCCTGCACGAAGCGGCCGAGCCCGCACGCGCCCACCTCCGGCTGCCCGTCGAGGACGGCCGGACCGCCCTCGACCTCACGCTCACCCGCCACGAGATCACCCTCGTCGAGATCAGCCCCGTCGAGGAGGAGGCCCCGCCCTGGTCGGACGACCGCCGGCTGCTCGGAAGGGACCCGCGATGAGCACCCCGCCGATCGCCTTCGGCGCCGGCCCCCTCTCCCGCGCCGCCGCCCTCGTCCACACGCTGCTCACCGTCGAGGCACTGCTGCTCCTGACCGCCGCACCCGGCTTCGCCGCCCTGCTGTCCCTCGGCACCGACCCGGGCAGTCTGCCGCTCGCCGCCCTCTGTCTGCTGCCGCTCGGCCCCGCACTGTCCGCTGCCGTCTACGCCCTGCACCACCGCGGCCGCGACCTCACCGACCTCCACCCGGCCCGCGCCTACCTGCGCGGCCTGCGCCTCAACGCCCTGCCCGCGCTGAAGCTCTTCACGCCGCTGCTGGCCTGGCTGACCGTGATCGCCTTCACCCTCACCCGCTTCACCGCCACCGGACTGCCCGGCTGGTGGGCGGCGCTGCTCGGCGCGATCGGCGTGACACTGCTGCTGTGGGGCGCCCACGCCCTCGTCCTCACCTCGCTCTTCGCCTTCCGCGCCCGCGACACCGCCCGCCTCGCCGCGTACTTCCTGCTCCGGCACGGCCGCGCCACCCTCGCCGCCGCCTCCCTGCTCGTGCTGGCCGGCGCGCTCACCGCCCTGCTCACCGAGGCCCTGCCCGCCCTGCTCGCCGCGCCGCTGCTGCTCTCCCTGCTGCACACGAGCCGCACGGTGATCGCCGAGACCCAGGAGGACTTCACCGTATGACCGCCCCCGACACCGGAGACGACGGCCGCCTCCCGCGCACCGGAAAGATCCCCTACGGCGGCGACTACAACCCCGAACAGTGGCCGGAGCGGGTCTGGGACGACGACCACCGCCTGTTCTCCCGGGCCGGCGTGGACACCCTCACCGTCGGCGTCTTCTCCTGGTCCCTCACCCAACCCGCCGAGGACACCTACGACTTCGGCCTCCTGGACCGCGTCCTCGCCCGCGCCGCGCGTGCGGGCCGGCACATCGTCCTGGCCACCGGCACCGCCGCCGTCCCGCCCTGGCTCGCCAAGCGGTACCCGGAGGTCAACCGCACCGACTTCGAGGGCCGCCGGCACCGGTACGGCCAGCGCCACAACTTCTGCCCCACCGCGCCGGCCTACCGCCGGCTCGCCACCGCGATGGCCGGCCGGCTCGCCGAACGGTACGCCGGACACGAGGCGTTGCTCGCCTGGCACATCAACAACGAGTACGGCGGCGCCTGTCACTGCGACCTGTGCGCCGAGGCCTTCCGCGGCTGGCTGCGCGAGCGGCACGGCACGCTCGACGGGCTCAACGACGCCTGGTGGACCGCCTTCTGGTCGCACCGCTACACCGACTGGGACCAGATCGAGCCCCCGAGCGCGCTCACCGAGCACTGGCGCGGCCCCGACCACACCGCCTTCCAGGGCATCACCCTCGACTACCAGCGCTTCATGACCGACGCCCTGCTCGGCTGCTTCACGGCCGAGAAGCAGGCGATCCGCGTCCACGACCCGGACACCCCCGTCACCACCAACCTCATGGGCGCCTACCGCCCGCTCGACTACCACCGCTGGGCGCCCCACCTGGACTTCGCCTCCTGGGACAACTACCCGCCCCTCGACGCGCCGCCCACCCGGCCGGCCCTCGCCCACGACCTGATCCGCGGCCTGAAGGACGGCGCGCCCTTCTGGCTGATGGAGCAGACCCCGTCCACGACAGCCTGCCGCGACGTGAACCCCCTCAGACGCCCCGGCGAGCTCCGCCTCGCCACCTGGCAGGCCGTCGCCCACGGCGCCGACGCCGCCCTCTTCTTCCAGCTGCGGGCCTCGCTCGGCGCCTGCGAGAAATACCACGGCGCGGTCATCGGACACGCCGGCCGCGCCGACACCCGGGTGTTCCGCGAGGTCGCCGCCCTCGGCGAGGAGCTGGCGCAGCTCGGGGACCTCACCCTGGGCGCCCGCACCCCGGCCCGCACCGCGCTCCTCTTCGACTGGGACAGCTGGTGGGCCCTGGAGATCTCCGACGGCCCCTCCCGGCTGGTCCGCTACCCGGACGTAGTCCACACCTACTACCGGGCCGCCCGGGAGGCCGGCGCCGACGTGGACGTCGTCCCCGTGACCGCCGACCTGACCCGCTACGACGTGGTCCTCGCCCCCGTCCTGCATCTGATCCGGGGCGACCTGCCCACCCGCCTGGAGGAGCTGACCCGGCGCGGCGGCACCTTCCTCGCGACCTTCCTCACCGCGCGCTGCGACGAGCACGACCGGGCGTTCCCCACCGACGTGCCCGGCCCGCTCGCCGGCCTCCTGGGCATCCGCGTCGACGAGTGGGACGCCCGCCCGCAGGACGTCGTACAGCCCGTGCGCATGGGGGAGGCCCGCCACGACGCCCATCTCGTCTTCGAGATCGTGCAGCCGCGCGGCGCCGAACCGGTCGCCACCTACGGCGCGGACTTCTACGCCGGCACGCCCGCCGTGACCCGCAACCGGTTCGGCGACGGTGAGGCCTGGTACGTGGCCACCGCCCTGGACCCGAGCGGCGTCGACGACGTCGTCCGGCGCGTCCTGGACCGCCACGGCCTCGTCGGCCCCTACGCCCACCTGCCCACCGTCGAGACCGCCGGCCGTGTCACCCCCGCCGGCGAGCACCTCCTCTTCCTCCTCAACCACGCAGCCGCACCGGCGCACCTGACCGCCCACACCGCCGCCACCGACCTGCTCACCGGCAAGCGGTACGCGCGCGGCGAGCCCCTCGCCCTCGACCCGCTGGGCGTGGCGGTCCTCAGACCTCAGTAGACCGTCCGGCCCCGCTCGTCCCCGATCCCCGACTTGCGCAGGAAGTAGCTGTTCACCTGGTCCCGCCACTCCCGCGCACAGCGCAGCTGCTCCTCGAACCGCTCGGCCACGCGCGCGTGCCGGGCCGGCGCCACCAGGTCCTCGAGGCCCTCCCACACCCGGAGGGCCTCCGCGACCTCCTCGACGCCCTCGAAATGAGTGTCGTAGATGTGCTGGATCACCGTCTTCCCGCTTTGCAGCACATGCCCGTAGGGGACGTGGTGGAAGAACAGCAGCAGCTCGTCCGGGCACGTGCCGGGCGTCTCGTAGAGCTCGGACCAGGGCTTGGCGTACTGGGCGGCGTAACCGGTCCCGGTGGCGGCGCTGCGGTCCACGCCCACGCCGTCGCGGTCGGCGAAGTGGTAGGTGCCCCAAGGGCTGTACTCGTAGCCGTCGACGCTCGGCCCGTAGTGGTGCCCCGGCTGCACCATGAAACCGACGCCCAGCGGCGCCGTGTACTTCTCGTACGTCGCCCAGGAGCCGTCCAGCACCCGGTGCAGGCCGGCCGTCAGGCGTTCGGGGGCGGCCGGGAAGGTCAGCGCGATCCACTCGTCCAGGATCCCGAGCGGGTCGGCGTCCGGCCGCCAGGCGAGCCGCCCGAAGGTGTAGAGGTTGGCCTGCGCCAGCGGATGCCCGGTCCAGAAGGGGTCGTCGCCCACGTTGGACACGGCCACGATCCCGCCCCGGACCGTCTCCCCGACACAGGCCTCCTCCTGAAGCCGGAACCGCAGCACCTCGCTCCACATGGGGCCCAGCCAGCACACGTGCCGCTGCTGGCCGGTGTACTCCTGAGTGGCCTGCACCTCCAGCGCCAGCCGGGTCCGCGGCATCGCGCCCAGCACCGGCGAGACCGGCTCGCGCACCTGGAAGTCCATCGGCCCGTGCTTCACCTGGAGCACCGCGTTGCCGGCGAACTCCCCGTCGAGCGGCGCGAAGTGGTCGTACGCAGCCCTCGCCCGGTCAGTGGTGCGGTCCCGCCAGTCCTGGCGGTGGTCGTAGACGAACGCCCGCCAGTGCACGGTGCCCCCGTACGGGGCGAGCGCGGCGGCGAGCATGTTCGCGCCGTCCGCGTGCGAGCGGCCGTAGGCGAACGGCCCCGGACGGCCCTCCGAGTCCGCCTTCACCACGAACCCGCCGAAGTCCCCGATCGCCGCGTACACCCCGCGCACGGCCCGCTCCCACCAGTCGCGCACGGCCGCGTCCAGAGGGTCGGCCGTGGGCAGCCCGCCCAGCACGATCGGCGCGGCGAAGGTGACCGACAGATGTGTCCGGATCCCGTACGGCCGCAACTCCTCGGCGATGTCGGCGACTTCGCCGATCCGGTCGGTCAGCAGACGGGCCTCCGCGTCGTGCACGTTGACGTTGTTGACGCAGACGGCGTTGATCCCGCAGGCCGCGAGGAGCCGCGCGTACGCCCGTATCCGCTCCTTATCGCCCCGCGCCCGTCCGTCCCGCCAGAACAGGGAGCCGCCCGCGTAGCCGCGCTCGACCTGGCCCATGACGGGGTGCACGTCGACGTTGTCCCAGTGGTCCAGCATCCGCAGCGCCGTCGCCGGCCGGTGCGTCTCGCGCGGGGACTCGCCGTCGAACGCCGCCTCGCCGAGCCGTACGACGTGGAAGAGGCCGTACAGCAGCCCGCGTCCGTCGGAGGCCGTGACCGTCGTCGTGCCGCCGTCCCGTGCGCACGTGAAGCCCTCGGATCCCGACTCGCTTTCCGAGTCGACCACTTCGAGCAGGAGGTCGGGGGAGCCGCCGTCCTCGACCAATCGCCCGCCGAACCGCCCGCACGCGTCCGCCACCTCGCCGCGTACGGTGTCCACCAGCGGCCCCGCCCCACGGACCAGGGTCCGCCGCGCCCCCAGGGCGCGAAACGCCTCGGGCGGCAGCCAGGCCGGGTCGACGTCCGCCGCATCCGCTCGACTCAAGACGACAACTCCCCTTCGGGAAACCGTGCACGCTCACGGTGCCGGACAACGTTGTCCCGCGGGACACGCAGACTTCAGTAGCGGCCCGGCGACGGAGGGTGTCAAGAAGGCCTGTCGCGCCAACGGCTCGTGCTTTTCCGGCGCACTTTCCCGGGCTGATTCACGGAACTCGGCGGCGGGAGCGCTGGAACGAACCCCGTGCCTTCAGGCGGCGTACGCGCCCCCCTCGGCCACGGAGCCACGCACGCGCCGCGTGTTGTCCGCTTGCGCCCGTATCCGTGCCGGTATGAACTGCCCGCGCAGGGCCCGTCCGGCGACACCGCGCACCTGCCCCCGTACACCCCGCGACCACCGATCGGGTCGCTTCGCGCCCAAGTGTTCGACCACGCGGAAACCGTTCAACCTCTTGACGGGAGGCGACCCGAACAGCTCAGCTTAGAGTTCACTAGTTGGACATGGACGGGGTCTCATCGAAGCGGCCCCGCGCGCAGGAGGTCGTCGTGGAGACTCCGGGGTCGCAGTCGTCGCTGCACCGAGCCAACCTGGAGCGAGTCGTACGGGCCGTGCGTCTGGCCGGGTCACTCACCCAGGCGGAGATCGCCCGGACGACCGGGCTGTCGGCGGCGACCGTGTCCAACATCGTGCGGGAGCTGAAGGACGGCGGAACCGTCGAGGTCACGCCCACCTCCGCGGGCGGCCGAAGGGCTCGCAGCGTATCGCTGAGCGGGGACGCCGGCATCGTCATCGGGGTCGATTTCGGCCACACCCATCTGCGGGTCGCGGTCGGCAACCTGGCCCACCAGGTCCTCGCCGAGGAGTCCGAGCCGCTGGACGTCGACGCCTCCGCACAGCAGGGCTTCGACCGGGCGGAACAGCTGGTCAGCCGCTTGATCGAGGCCACCGGCGTGGACCGCTCGAAGGTCGCCGGAGTGGGCCTCGGCGTCCCCGGCCCCATCGAGCTGGAGTCCGGCACGCTCGGCTCCTCCGCCATCCTGCCCGGCTGGATCGGCACCCGTCCCGCCGAGGAACTGAGAGGCCGCCTCGGCGTGCCCGTGCACGTGGACAACGACGCCAACCTCGGCGCCCTCGGTGAGATGGTCTGGGGCAGCGGCCGGGGCGTACGTGATCTTGCCTACATCAAGGTCGCCAGCGGCGTCGGCGCGGGGCTGGTGATAGACGGCAAGATCTACCGCGGTCCCGGCGGAACCGCCGGCGAGATCGGGCACATCACCCTCGACGAGTCCGGCCCCGTCTGCCGCTGCGGCAACCGCGGCTGCCTGGAGACCTTCGCGGCCGCGCGGTACGTCCTGCCGCTGCTCCAGGGGAGCCACGGCACCGACCTCACCATGGAGGGCGTCGTGCGGCTGGCCAGGGACGGAGACCCCGGCTGCCGCAGGGTGATCGCCGACGTCGGCCGCCACGTCGGCAGCGGAGTCGCCAACCTCTGCAACCTGTTGAACCCGAGCCGGGTCGTCCTCGGCGGCGATCTCGCCGAGGCCGGTGAGCTGGTGCTCGGGCCCATAAGGGAGTCCGTGGGCCGCTACGCGATCCCCAGTGCGGCACGGCAGCTCTCCGTGCTCCCAGGGGCACTTGGGGGCCGTGCGGAGGTGCTCGGCGCGCTCGCGCTCGCCCTCAGCGAGATGGGCGATTCAACCCTTTTGGACGGAACCCTCACCGTCGCGGCACCCGCCTTCACTTAGAGAACGCATGACGCCGTTGCCATCTCGTTAAGTATTTACTTCTTGACGTCGAACTTGCGGCCGAGTTGACTTCGAGCCACCTCGGCCGCAGCGTTGCGGCCCTGTCAGGGAGGCACACCCCAAATGAACGCAACGATGCGTAGAGTCGTGATCGGCGCCACCGCCGTCTCCATGGCCCTGTCGATTGCCGCGTGTGGCAAGGCGGGCGACGACAAGGACTCCGGCAGCAGCAACTCCGACAGCAAGTCCATCGGCCTGCTGCTCCCCGACAGCGTCACCGCGCGCTACGAGAAGTTCGACAAGCCGCTGTTCACGGCCAAGGTCAAGGAACTCTGCTCCGACTGCACCGTCGAGTACGCCAACGCCGCCGCCGACACCGCCAAGCAGGCCCAGCAGGTCAGCAGCATGGTGACCAAGGGCGTCAAGGTCATCGTGATCTCCGCCCAGGACTCCGCCGCGATCAAGTCCTCCATCAAGGCCGCGGTGGACAAGGGCGTCAAGGTCGTCGCGTACGACCGCCTCGCGCAGGGCCCCGTCTCCGCCTACGTCTCCTTCGACAACGTCAAGGTCGGCGAGCTCCAGGGCCAGGCCCTGCTCGACGCCCTGGGCGCCAAGGCCACCCCGGCCGCCAAGGTCGTCATGATCAACGGTGACGACCAGGACCCGAACGCCGCGCAGTTCAAGGAAGGCGCCCACAAGGCCCTCGACGGCAAGGTGGCCATCGACTACGAGCAGTCCGGTCTGTGGAAGGACACGGTCGCCGCCGAGAAGATGTCCGCCGCGATCACCCAGATCGGCGCGAAGAACATAGCCGGCGTCTACGCCGCCAACGACGGCATGGCCGGTGGCATCGCCAACACCCTCAAGGGCGCCGGCATCGGCACCATCCCGCTGACCGGTCAGGACGCCGAACTCGCCGCCATCCAGCGGATCGTGGCCGGCACCCAGTCCGCCACGGTCTACAAGGCCTTCAAGCCGGAGGCCGACGCCGCCGCGCAGATGGCCGTCAACCTGCTCCAGGGCAAGGACATCAAGTCCCTCGCCTCGCAGGAGCTGACCAGCGGCTCCGGCGACAAGGTGCCCTCCCAGCTGCTGACTCCGGTGTCGGTCACCAAGACCAACATCAAGGACACCGTCCTCAAGGACAAGGTGTACACCGTCGGCGAGATCTGCACCGCCGAGTACGCCGCCGCCTGCAAGGCCGCCGGCCTGCAGTAGGCGCCCGCACCGCGCCGGCGGCCCGGGCCCCTCAGCGGGGACCCGGGCCCCCGGCCGCCGCACGGCCCCACGCCGCACGGCCCACGCCGACGGCCTCACGCCGTAAGGCCCCGCGAGACCCCGCCGACGCCCGCCCCGCCCAACACCCCGCTGCGGGGCGGGCGTCGGACGGAACCGCCGCCGCCGACGACGACGCGAAAACCGTCGCCGACGACGACCGAACGGAACCGTTGCCAACGCAGACGGTCTCGCGCATGTTCATTCTGTAAACCTCGTGCGCCGGCGCCGCCCACCCGCGACCGCCCCGCACATCCCTCCGCGCCTGTCCCACAGCGCGGCATCCCCGCCGGTCAGGCGGCGAAGGAGATGGTTCACGTGTCCGCTACGCCCGTGCTGGCGTTGCGCGGAGTCTCCAAGCGATTCGGTGCGGTCCAGGCCCTCACCGACGTCGAACTGGAGGTCCACGCCGGAGAGGTCGTCGCGCTGGTCGGCGACAACGGCGCAGGAAAGTCCACCCTGGTCAAGACGATCGCGGGTGTCCACCCCATCGATGAGGGCGTCATCGAGTGGGAGGGCAAGCCGGTCAGCATCAACAAGCCGCACGACGCCCAGGGACTCGGCGTCGCGACGGTCTACCAGGACCTCGCCCTCTGCGACAACCTCGACGTGGTCGGCAACCTCTACCTCGGGCGCGAGCTGCTGCACCGCGGCGTCATCGACGAGGTGATGATGGAGAAGAACGCCCGCGAGCTGCTGTCCACGCTCTCCATCCGCATCCCGAGCGTGCGCATCCCGATCGCCAGCCTCTCCGGAGGCCAGCGCCAGGTCGTCGCCATCGCCCGCGCCCTGATCGGCGACCCCAAGGTCGTCATCCTGGACGAGCCCACCGCCGCCCTCGGCGTCGAGCAGACCGCGCAGGTCCTCGACCTGGTCGAGCGGCTGCGCGAGCGCGACCTGGGCGTCATCCTCATCAGCCACAACATGGCCGACGTGAAGGCGGTCGCGGACACCGTCGCCGTCCTGCGCCTGGGCAAGAACAACGGTTCCTTCCCCGTGAAGGACACCAGCCACGAAGAGATCATCGCCGCCATCACGGGTGCCACGGACAACGCCGTCACC
This sequence comes from Streptomyces sp. NPDC002566, assembly GCF_042889585.1. NCBI lineage: Bacteria > Bacillati > Actinomycetota > Actinomycetes > Kitasatosporales > Streptomycetaceae > Streptomyces > Streptomyces sp. NPDC002566. The sequence goes on from NZ_JBIARD010000001.1 coordinate 246,813, forward strand.
CGTCGTGCCGGACGTCGCACCACGGAGGCGGCCAAGTGAGCGACACGTCCAAGACCGTCAAGAGCGCCGCCGGGGACGTCAAGACCGACGGCGTCGTGGAGGACCAGACCACGGTCGCGCCCGCCGACGACCCGACGGCCGCCCCGGTCGCCGTCGTCGACCCGCGCCTGCTGGTCCGCGAAGAGGGACTCAAGGGATACGTCACCGAGTTCAAGCGCAAGATCAAGGGCGGCGAGCTCGGCTCGCTCCCGGTCGTCCTCGGCCTGATCATCATCTGGGTCATCTTCCAGTCGAAGAACGACCGCTTCCTCAGCGCCGACAACCTCTCCGACGTCAGCTACTTCATGTCGGCCACCGGCATGCTCGCCATCGGCCTGGTGTTCGTCCTGCTGCTCGGCGAGATCGACCTGTCCGTCGGCTCCGTCAGCGGTCTGGCCTCCACGCTCTTCGCCGTGTTCGTCGTGGAGCACGGCATGAACGGCTGGCTGGCGCTGATCCTCGCCATCGTCACGGGCCTCGGCATCGGCGCGCTGCACGGCTGGTTCTTCGCCAAGATCGGCGTGCCGGCGTTCGTGGTGACCCTCGCCGGCTTCCTCGGCTGGAACGGCCTGATGCTGTGGCTGCTCGGCTCGACCGGCACCATCAACATCCCCTCCGACGACGGCCCCGTCCACATCCTCGGCCAGAGCTCCTTCTTCATGGACCAGGCCATCGTCGGCGCCTACCTGCTGGCGGGCCTCGGCGTCGTGCTCTCCCTCGTCGGCAACTTCGGCGAGCAGCGCCGCCGCAAGGCCGCCGGCGTGCCCTTCCGGCCCACCGGCGAGATCCTCGTCCGGGTCGGCCTGCTGGCCGTCGCCTCCTTCGTCGCCGCCGCCGTGCTGAACAACGCCCAGGGCGTCTCCAACGCGCTGGTGATCTTCCTCGCGGCGCTGGTGATCGTGGACTTCGTGCTGCGCCGCACCACCTACGGCCGCAAGGTGTTCGCGGTCGGCGGCGGTATCGAGGCCGCACGCCGCGCCGGCATCAACGTGCCGATGATCCGCATCACGGTGTTCGCCATCTCCGGCGGCTTCGCCGCGATCGGCGGCATGTTCTTCGCCGGCCAGACCGCGTCCGCGACGCTGAACGCGGGCGGCGGCAACACCCTGATGCTGGCCATCGCCGCGGCGGTCATCGGCGGCACCAGCCTCTTCGGCGGCCGCGGCTCCGTGTGGTCCGCGCTGCTGGGCATGCTCGTCATCCAGTCGATCACGACCGGACTGAACCTGCTGAACATGAACACCTCGATCCAGTACATGATCACCGGTGGTGTCCTGCTCGGCGCGGTCGTCATCGACTCCGTCTCCCGCCGCAGCCAGAAGGCCGCGGGCCGCGGATAGCGGTTCACGAGGCACGACGAAGCCCCGCACCCCTGCCCGGCACCGTCCTCGGTGCCGGGCAGGGTCGTGTGCGGGCGGCCCGGGCACGACCCGTGTGACGGGGACCGCCGTCACGGGTACTGACCCGGCGTGACGCACTACGCACGGGGTGGGCGCCGTCCGCCCGGGCGGAACATTAGACTCGATGCGCCCGGAAACAGCTCGATCAGCTCTACTGCAAGGAGGCACGGGTGCCGCTGCTGACCCGCATCAGGGGACCGCGCGATCTGGACCGGCTCAGCCCGGAGGAGCTGACCCTGCTGGCCGGGGAGATCCGGAGCTTCCTCGTCGACGCCGTCTCCAAGACCGGCGGCCACCTCGGCCCCAACCTCGGCGTGGTCGAGCTCACCATCGCCCTGCACCGCGTCTTCGAGTCCCCCAAGGACAAGGTGCTCTGGGACACCGGCCACCAGTCCTACGTACACAAGCTGCTCACCGGGCGGCAGGACTTCTCCCGGCTGAAGATGAAGGGCGGCCTGTCCGGCTACCCCTCGCAGGCCGAGTCCGAGCACGACGTCATCGAGAACAGCCACGCCTCCACGGTGCTCGGCTGGGCCGACGGCATCGCCAAGGCCAACCAGCTGCTGGAACGCGACAGCCACGTCGTGGCCGTCATCGGCGATGGCGCCCTGACCGGCGGCATGGCCTGGGAGGCGCTCAACAACATCGCCGAGGCCAAGGACCGCCCGCTCGTCATCGTCGTCAACGACAACGAGCGCTCCTACGCGCCCACCATCGGCGGCCTCGCCAACCACCTGGCCACGCTGCGCACCACCGACGGCTACGAGCGCTTCCTCACCCGCACCAAGGAGATCCTCGACCGCACGCCGGTCGTCGGACGGCCCCTGTACGAGACCCTGCACGGCGCCAAGAAGGGCCTGAAGGACCTGGTCGCCCCCCAGGGCATGTTCGAGGACCTCGGCCTGAAGTACGTCGGCCCCATCGACGGCCACGACCTCGAGGCCCTGGAGTCGGCCCTGGCCCGCGCCAAGCGGTTCGGCGGCCCCGTCATCGTGCACTGCCTCACCGAGAAGGGCCGCGGCTACCAGCCTGCCCTCCAGGACGAGGCCGACCGCTTCCACGCCGTCGGCAAGATCCACCCGGACACCGGCCTGCCGATCTCCACCTCCGGCGCCGACTGGACCTCCGTCTTCGGCGACGAGATGGTCGAGCTCGGCAAGGAGCGCGAGGACATCGTCGCCATCACCGCCGCGATGCTCCAGCCCGTCGGCCTCGACAAGTTCGCCAAGGCCTTCCCCGAGCGCGTCTACGACGTCGGCATCGCCGAGCAGCACGGCGCCGTCTCCGCCGCGGGCCTCGCGCACGCGGGCGTGCACCCCGTCTTCGCCGTCTACGCCACCTTCCTCAACCGCGCCTTCGACCAGGTGCTGATGGACGTCGCCCTGCACAAGTGCGGCGTCACCTTCGTCCTGGACCGGGCCGGCGTCACCGGCACCGACGGCGCCTCCCACAACGGCATGTGGGACATGTCGATCCTCCAGGTCGTCCCCGGCCTGCGGCTGGCCGCGCCGCGCGACGCCGACCAGGTGCGCGCCCAGCTGCGCGAGGCCGTCGCCGTCGACGACGCCCCGACCGTCGTCCGCTTCTCCAAGGGTGCCGTCGGCCCCGCCGTGCCCGCCGTGGGCCGCGTGGGCGGCATGGACGTGCTGCGCGAGCCCGGCACCGACCGGCCCGACGTGCTGCTCGTCTCCGTGGGCGCCCTCGCCCCGATGTGCCTGGAGATCGCCGCGCTGCTCGACCGGCAGGGCATCACCACCACCGTCGTCGACCCCCGCTGGGTCAAGCCCGTCGACGAGGCGATGGCCCCGCTCGCCGACCGCCACCGCGTCGTCGTCACCGTCGAGGACAACTCCCGCGTCGGCGGCGTCGGCTCCGCAATCTCCCAGGCCCTGCGCGACGCCGGCGTCGACGTCCCGCTGCGCGACTTCGGCATCCCGCCGCGCTTCCTCGACCACGCCTCCCGCGCCGAGGTCATGGCCGAGATCGGCCTGACCGCCCCCGACATCGCCCGCCAGGTCACCGGCCTGGTCTCCCGGCTCGACGGCCGGTACGGCGGGACGACGGCGGCGGCCGACGCGGTGGAGTCCGCGCGCGACTGACGCCACCCGACACGCCCGGATGGGCCGGTGCGGCCACTGTAAGGAGTGGTCGCACCGGCCCATTCGCGTTAACGCGCCCGCGCCGGGGCATACGCAATACGCCCCCTCTCGATCATGTCGAGGACGACACAGCGTGGGAGGTACCCCGTGAGCAGCACCCTCTTCCGGACGAAGAAGGTCGAGCAGTCCATCCTCGATACCGAGGAGCCAGAGCACGCGCTCAAGAAGTCCTTGTCCGCGCTGGACCTGACCGTCTTCGGCGTCGGCGTCATCATCGGCACCGGCATCTTCGTCCTCACCGGCACCGTGGCCAAGAACAACGCCGGCCCCGCCGTCGCCCTTGCCTTCGTGGTGTCCGGCGTCGTCTGCGCGCTCGCCGCGCTCTGCTACGCCGAGTTCGCCTCCACCGTCCCGGTGGCGGGTTCCGCGTACACGTTCTCGTACGCCTCCCTGGGGGAACTGCCCGCCTGGATCATCGGCTGGGACCTCGTCCTCGAGTTCGCGCTCGGCACGGCGGTGGTCGCCGTCGGCTGGTCCGGGTACATCCACTCGCTGCTGGACAACGTGGGCGTGCACCTGCCGGCCGCGCTCGGCGTGCGGGACGGCGCCACGGGCTTCGGCTTCGACCTCCTCGCCGCGCTGCTGGTGCTGGTGCTCACCGCCATCCTGGTGGTCGGCACCAAGCTCTCCGCGCGCGTGACCACGGTCGTCGTCGCCATCAAGGTGACCGTCGTGCTCACGGTGATCGTCGCGGGGGCCTTCCTGATCAACGGTGACAACTACAAGCCGTTCATCCCGAAGTCGCAGCCGGTGCCGGCGGGGGACAGCCTGCAGTCCCCGCTGATCCAGCTGATGTTCGGCTGGGCGCCGTCCAACTTCGGCGTGCTGGGCATCTTCACGGCCGCCTCGGTCGTCTTCTTCGCGTTCATCGGCTTCGACGTCGTCGCCACGGCCGCCGAGGAGACCAGGAACCCGCAGCGGGACATGCCCCGCGGCATCATCGGCTCGCTCGTCATCTGCACCACGCTGTACGTGCTGGTGTCGATCGTCGTGACCGGCATGCAGCACTACAGCAGGCTGTCCGTCACCGCGCCGCTCGCCGACGCCTTCAAGGCCACCGGGCACCCCTGGTTCGCCGGGTTCATCAGCTTCGGCGCCGCCGTGGGCCTCACCACGGTCTGCATGATCCTGCTGCTCGGCCAGACGCGGGTCTTCTTCGCGATGAGCCGCGACGGACTGCTGCCCCGCTTCTTCTCCCAGGTCCACCCGCGCTTCAAGACCCCGCACCGGCCGACCATCCTGCTCGGTGTGCTCATCGCGGTCCTGGCCGGCTTCACGCCGCTGAGCGAGCTGGCAGAACTGGTCAACATCGGCACTCTGTTCGCCTTCGTGGTCGTCGCCATCGGCGTGATCATCCTCCGCCGGACCCGCCCCGACCTGCACCGGGCCTTCCGCACCCCGTGGGTGCCGGTCATCCCGATCCTGTCGGTGGCCGCCTCCCTGTGGCTCATGCTCAACCTGCCCGCCGAGACCTGGCTCCGCTTCGCCGTCTGGATGGTCATCGGCATCGCCGTCTACTTCCTCTACGGCCGCTCCCACAGCCGCCTGGGCCGCGCCGAGGCCGCAACGGCCCAGGGAACGCCCCCGGCGAACCCACAAGCCCACTGATGGCTCTGCGCCCCAGAGGCGCCCGCAGGCCCGCTGAGTGGGCTGCCCCCCGGGGGAGGCTGGACCCGCGCCGGGATGCGGCCGTGGGGCCGGATGCCCGCGAGCCGGGATACGGCCCTGCTTGCCGGCTGAGCATGAGGCGCCCGGGTGCGGCTGGATGCCCTGTGCGAGCTGCGAAGCCGGTTCGCCGGTCGGGGCGCGACGCAGGTGGGGCTGGAAGGTCCGCTGAGTGGGCTGCGTCCTCGGGGCGGCTGGATGCCTGCGGGCCGGGCCGTGACCCGGGGCGGCTGGATGCCCGCGGGATGCGCACCTGCGGAACGGGCAGCCCGCTGCGTGCGGCGGCGCTCCCGTGCGGGGGTCAGCCGCGTACCGTGCGGGGGCCCGTCACCTCCGCGCCCAGTTCCGTCACCCGGCGGCGTAGTTCCCGGTCGGCCGTCACCACCAGGCGGCGGCGGTCGGTCGCGTCGGACACCAGGGCGACGATGTGGTCGTCGCCGCTGCCGGGGGCCGACTCCACCCGTACGCCGGGCACCGTCGAGACCCCGCGGGCCGCGCCCTCCACGACGAGGACGATCTCCGTGGGCCCGGGGTGCCCCGGCAGCCCGTCCGCCGCCAGCCGGTCCCGCAGCCGCTCGGCGGCGCCGCGCCGGTCCCGCCACCAGCCGTCGGGCACCGACCCGACCACGTTCGCGGCGTCCACGATCACCAGCACAGGGTCACTGTCGTCGTCCATGCGCCCAGGGTCGCACGGGCGGCGCACGGCACCCGATGTCCGCGGCTTACAGTGTGCCGATGAACGGCGATTGGCTTATACGCGGGCGTGACGGGCGGCTCTGTGTCTACCTCACGTCGGACGACGGCGTCCTGTGCCGGGCCGAGCAGGCCCCGGGCGGCTCGTGGCAGACACCCCGCAAAGTCGGCGGCGACCAGAAGGTGCACCCGGTCCTCGCCGTCGGCCGAGGCGTCGACGGCTACGCACACCTGGTCTCCTGGCGGCCCCTGGGGAAGGGCGAGGCGGGCGTGGTGCACTCGACCCACTTCCGTCCGCTGCTCTCCCCGATGGACTGGACCCCTCTCGGCCACCCGGACACCAAGGGCGACCGCACGGGCCCGCCCGCGGTGGCCGTCGACCACCAGGGGCGGGCGCACGTCTTCGTGCGCTGCGGCGACGGCGGGCTGCGCATGATCGCGCAGAAGGAGAAGGGCGGCTGGGGGCCCTGGCGCGTGCTGGAGGACCTACCGGAGACGGAGGGGGCCCAGACGCAGGGGCCGCCGGCCGCCATGGTCGGGGAGTCGGGGTGCGTGGAGGTGTACACCGTGGTCGGCGGCGGGATCCTGCGCCGACGGCAGGACGCGCCGGCCAAGCGGGTGGCGGCGGCCGAGTTTCTTCGCGCGCCGGTCCGGCCCGGCACCCTCCGCGCCCTGGCCACCTCGTCCGAGGAGACCACGCTCTTCTACGCCGACGACTCCCGCGACCTGCGCGCCTGGCGTCCGGGCAGCGAGCCGGTCACGGTGGCGCCGGTGGCGGGCCCCGGCCCGGTGGCCGCCGTGCGGTGCCAACTCGACGGCCGGGACGTCACGTTGCTCGCCCAGCGCTCGACGGACGGCCGCGTCGCCTTCATCGCGTACCGCGCCGGGGAGGAAGCGGCCGGCGGCTGGACCGAGTCCGGGCCGACGCTGCCCGACGACACCGAGGTGGCCCTCGCGAAGGACGACGAGGGCCGGGTGGTCGCGGCAGCCCTGTCCCCGTCGACCGGCCGCCTCCTCGTCGCCCGCCTCCACGCCGGCGAGCCGGGCCCCGCGCCGGCGTCCTGGCAGGAGGTCTGAGGGGACGGGCGAGTACGGAAGAGGGCCCCCGCCGAACCGGCGGAGGCCCTCTTCACGGTCGTGCTCCCGTGTGCCGTACGGCGGTTACGCCGGGACGGACGCCACGCCGGGGGCCAGGAAACGCTTGCCGTTCACCCGCTCCGACACGCCCTCGCGGTCCAGGTACGGCGTGATGCCGCCCAGGTGGAAGGGCCAGCCGGCACCGGTGATCAGGCACAGGTCGATGTCCTGGGCCTCGGCGACGACGCCCTCGTCGAGCATGAGCCCGATCTCCTGGGCGACGGCGTCCAGAACGCGGTCACGGACCTGCTCCTCGGTGAGGACGACATCGCCCTGCTTGAGGAGCGCGGCGACCTCGGGGTCCAGCTCCGGCTTGCCGGAGTCGTAGACGTAGAAGCCGCGCTTGCCCGCCTTGACGACGGCGGCCAGGTTCGGGGACACCGTGAACCGCTCCGGGAAAGCGCGGTTGAGGGTCTCCGAGACGTGCAGACCGATGGCCGGGCCGACGAGCTCCAGCAGCACCAGCGGCGACATCGGCAGGCCCAGCGGCTCGACCGCCTTCTCGGCGACCTCGACCGGCGTGCCCTCGTCGATGACGTTCTGGATCTCGCCCATGAAGCGGGTCAGGATGCGGTTCACGACGAACGCCGGGGCGTCCTTCGTCAGCACCGCGGTCTTCTTCAGCTTCTTGGCGACGGCGAACGCCGTGGCGAGGGAGGCGTCGTCGGTCTTCTCGCCGCGGACGATCTCCAGGAGCGGCAGGACGGCGACCGGGTTGAAGAAGTGGAAGCCGACGACCCGCTCGGGGTGCTTCAGCTTCGACGCCATCTCGGAGACCGACAGCGAGGAGGTGTTGGTGGCGAAGATCGCGTGCGCCGGGGCGACCGCCTCGACCTCCGCGAACACCTGCTGCTTGACGCCGATCTCCTCGAACACGGCCTCGATCACGAAGTCCGCGTCGGAGAAGCCCTCGGCCTTGTCCAGGACGCCGGACACCAGCGCCTTGAGGCGGTTGGCCTTGTCCTGGTTGATACGGCCCTTGCCGAGCAGCTTCTCGATCTCGGCGTGGACGTAACCCACACCCTTGTCGACGCGCTCCTGGTCGATGTCGGTCAGCACGACCGGCACCTCCAGGCGGCGCAGGAACAGCAGCGCGAGCTGGGAGGCCATGAGGCCCGCGCCCACGACGCCGACCTTGGTGACCGGACGGGCGAGGTTCTTGTCCGGGGCGCCCGCGGGACGCTTGCCGCGCTTCTGCACCAGGTTGAACGCGTAGATGCCGGCGCGCAGTTCACCGCCCATGATCAGGTCGGCGAGCGCCTTGTCCTCGGCGTCGTAGCCCTGCTGGAGGTCGCCGTTCTTGGCGGCGGCGATGATGTCGAGGGCGCGGTAGGCGGCCGGGGCCGCGCCGTGCACCTTGGAGTCCGCGACGAAACGGCCCTTGGCGACGGCCTGGTCCCAGGCCTCGCCGCGGTCGATCACCGGGCGGTCGACGACGATCTCGCCCTTGAGGACGGACGCCGTCCACAGCAGGGACTGCTCCAGGAAGTCCGCGCCCTCGAACAGCGCGTCGGCGATGCCCAGCTCGTAGACCTGGGCGCCCTTGAGCTGCTTGTTCTGGTTGAGCGAGTTCTCGATGATCACCGAGACGGCCTTCTCGGCGCCGATCAGGTTCGGCAGCAGCGTGCAGCCGCCCCAGCCGGGGACCAGGCCGAGGAAGACCTCGGGGAGCGAGAACGCGGGCAGCGCCGCGGACACCGTGCGGTAGGTGCAGTGCAGGCCGACCTCGACGCCGCCGCCCATGGCCGCGCCGTTGTAGTACGCGAAGGTCGGCACACCGAGGCCCGCGAGGCGCTTGAACACCTCGTGGCCGCCCTTGCCGATGGCGAGCGCGTCCTTGTGCTCCTTGAGGAGCTCGACGCCCTTGAGGTCCGCGCCGACGGCGAAGATGAACGGCTTGCCCGTGATGCCGACACCGACGATGTCGCCGGCCGCGGCCTCCTTCTCGACCTGGTCGATGGCGAGGTTCAGGTTCGCCAGCGACGCGGGGCCGAAGGTGGTGGGCTTGGTGTGGTCGAAACCGTTGTCCAGCGTGATCAGGGCGAAGCGCCCTGCGCCGAACGGCAGGTCCAGGTGGCGTACGTGCGCCTGGGTGACGACCTCGTCCGGGAACAGCTCGGCCGCACCCTTCAACAGCTCAGCGGTGGTGCTCACTTGTCCCCCTCGAAGTGCGGGTTCTCCCAGATGACCGTCGCGCCCATGCCGAAGCCGACGCACATGGTGGTCAGGCCGTAACGGACCTGCGGCTGCTCCTCGAACTGGCGGGCCAGCTGCGTCATCAGACGGACGCCGGAGGAGGCGAGCGGGTGGCCGAAGGCGATGGCGCCGCCGTACTGGTTGACGCGCTCGTCGTCGTCGGCGATGCCGTAGTGGTCCAGGAACGCCAGGACCTGGACGGCGAAGGCCTCGTTGATCTCGAACAGGCCGATGTCGGAGATGGACAGGCCCGCCTGGGCCAGCGCCTTCTCCGTCGCCGGGATCGGGCCGTAGCCCATGACCTCGGGCTCGACGCCCGCGAAGGAGTAGGACACCAGGCGCATCTTGACCGGCAGGTCGTTGGCGCGGGCGAAGTCCTCGGAGGCGATGAGCGAGGCGGTGGCGCCGTCGTTCAGGCCGGCCGCGTTGCCGGCGGTGACCCGGCCGTGGACGCGGAACGGGGTCTTCAGGCCCTGGAGGTTCTCCAGGGTGGTGCCCGGGCGCATCGGCTCGTCGGCGGTGACCAGGCCCCAGCCCGTCTCACCGGCCTCCGGGTTGGTGCGGCGCACCGAGATCGGCACCAGGTCGGCCTGGATCTTGCCGTTGGCGTACGCCTTGGCGGCCTTCTCCTGGGAGCGCACGGCGTACTCGTCGGCGCGCTGCTTGGTGATCTGCGGGTAGCGGTCGTGCAGGTTCTCCGCGGTCATGCCCATGAACAGCGCGGACTCGTCGACCAGCTTCTCGCTGACGAAGCGCGGGTTGGGGTCGACGCCCTCGCCCATCGGGTGGCGGCCCATGTGCTCGACACCGCCGGCGACGGCGATGTCGTACGCGCCGAAGGCGACGGAGCCGGCGACCGAGGTGACGGCGGTCAGGGCGCCGGCGCACATGCGGTCGATGGAGTAGCCGGGGACCGACTGGGGGAGACCGGCCAGGATCCCGGCCGTGCGGCCGATGGTGAGGCCCTGGTCGCCGATCTGCGTGGTCGCGGCGATGGCGACCTCGTCGATCTTCGCGGGGTCGAGCCCGGGGTTGCGGCGCAGCAGCTCCCGGATCGCCTTCACGACGAGGTCGTCGGCGCGGGTCTCGTGGTAGATGCCCTTCGGGCCCGCCTTGCCGAACGGGGTACGGACGCCGTCGACGAAGACGACGTCCCTGACGGTACGAGGCACGATGGCTCTCCTCCAGGTGCGGGACGCTGAGCGCTTGCTCAGACCATGCTACTTCTGAGTAACGTAGCTGCCCAGTCCTCGCGTGGCGAGCGGCGAAGGTCACACCGACGGGTGCGTCCGTCGCAGATCTTGGCGTGATCTCGCCGCCCCTGTGCCGCTGCCGACCGCCGTCCGTTCGCCCGCGGTGCCTAGGCCGGCTTGGCGGAAAGGGCGGCGGTCAGGGCCGGTGTCACCTGCTCCACCTGCCATGGACGCGCGCCGAGTCCCGCGAGGGCGGCCGCGACCGCGCTCTCGTCGGCCTGTGCGGGCGGCTCCCAGCAGACCCGGCGCACGCTGTCCGGCGCGATCAGGTTCTCCTGGGGCATGTTCAGCTCCTCGGCGAGCGCCGACACCGCGGCCCGCGCGGCGGACAGCCGCGCGGCGGCCGCCGGGTCCTTGTCGGCCCACGCCCGGGGCGGGGGCGGCCCGGCGACCGACTGCCCCGGCAGCGGCAGCTGCGCCTCCGTCAGCGACCTCACCCGGTCGACGGCGGCCTGCCACTGCTCCAGCTGGCGCCGCCCCATCCGGTGCCCGAAGCCGTTCAGCGCCGCGAGCGCCTGCACGGTGGTGGGAAGGGCGAGCGCCGCCTCCACGATGGCCGCGTCCGACAGGACCTTGCCCGGCGAGACGTCCCGCCGCTGCGCGATCCGGTCCCGGGTCTGCCACAGCTCCCGCACCACGCCGAGCTGCCGGCGGCGGCGCACCTTGTGCATGCCGGACGTACGGCGCCAGGGGTCCTTGCGGGGCTCGGGCGGGGGCGCGGAGGCGATCGCGTCGAACTCCTGGCGGGCCCACTCCAGCTTGCCCTGCCGGTCGAGCTCCTTCTCCAGCGCGTCACGCAGGTCGACGAGCAGCTCGACGTCCAGAGCGGCGTAGCGCAGCCACGGCTCGGGCAGCGGGCGGGTCGACCAGTCGACGGCGGAATGCCCCTTCTCCAGTACGAAGCCGAGGACACCCTCGACCATCGCGCCGAGGCCGACCCGCGGGAACCCGGCCAGCCGTCCGGCCAGCTCGGTGTCGAACAGCCGCGTCGGCACCATGCCTATCTCGCGCAGGCAGGGCAGGTCCTGGGTGGCGGCGTGCAGCACCCACTCGACGCCGGAGAGCGCCTCACCCAGCGCGGAGAGGTCGGGGCAGGCGACGGGGTCGATCAGCGCGGTGCCGGCGCCCTGGCGGCGCAGCTGCACCAGATAGGCGCGCTGTCCGTAGCGGTAGCCGGAGGCGCGCTCGGCGTCGACGGCGACGGGGCCGGAGCCGGCGGCGAACGCGGCGATCACCTCGGCGAGCGAGGCCTCGTCGGCGATCACCTCGGGGATGCCCTCGCGCGGTTCGAGGAGAGGTGTCGGCGCCCCGGAAGCAGTCGATCCGCCGTCGTCCGGAGGGGCGCCTCCGGTGGTTCGCAGTGAGCTGGCTGCTGCGGTTTCTTGGGCGTCGGTCACCTGTCAAGGGTATCCGTGTGGGGGCGTCGCCCGCCGACGGAACGTTCCGTCGGCGGGCTTCGCGGGGTCGTAAACCGGTCAGATCGGTGATCGATCGGGCGGTCCCGTAAGGGTCGGGACGGCGGTCGGTCGGTTCAGGGCAATGGTCGCAAGGCGGAGCGGTCGGTGCGAGGTCACGGGTGAGGTCAGGGTGGGGGTGGGGGTCAGTGGATGATGCCGGTCCGCAGGGCGACCGCGACCATGCCGGCGCGGTCGCCCGTGCCGAGCTTGCGGGCGATGCGGGCGAGGTGGCTCTTGACGGTCAGCGCGGACAGGCCCATGGAGACGCCGATGGCCTTGTTGGACTGGCCTTCGGCGACCAGTCTGAGCACCTCCACCTCGCGGCCTGACAGCTCGCGGTAGCCGCCCGGGTGGCTCGGGGCGCCCGGGGGGCGGCGGTGGAGGCGGGCGGCGGCCGCACCGATGGGGGCGGCGCCGGGCCGGGTGGGGAGCCCGACGTTGGTACGGGTGCCGGTGACGACGTAGCCCTTGACGCCGCCCGCGAGGGCGTTGCGCACGGCTCCGATGTCGTCGGCGGCGGACAGGGCGAGCCCGTTGGGCCAGCCGGCGGCACGGGTCTCCGACAGCAGGGTCAGGCCGGAGCCGTCGGGAAGGTGGACGTCGGCGACGCAGATGTCGCGGGGGTTGCCGATGCGGGGACGAGCCTCCGCGACGGACGAGGCCTCGATGACATCGCGCACACCGAGCGCCCACAGATGGCGGGTGACGGTGGAGCGGACGCGCGGGTCGGCCACGACCACCATGGCGGTGGGCTTGTTCGGGCGGTAGGCGACCAGGCTTGCGGGCTGCTCGAGGAGAACGGACACCAGGCCTCCTGGGTTGCGGGACGGGCCGGCTCGTGGGGAGTGGAGCCGGGGCGAACCGTGCTTTCAAGGTCACAGTCGTCTTCGGCACCGGGCCCGGTGTCCTTTAGGGGATGATCACGATCTAGTGAGTAACAATCTGTGCAATTCGGACACGCGATCGATCATCCGAAGATCGAGTCGGTTTGAGTGGGTGTCGTACGAGATCGAAAGTGGTCGTATCGACAAAGAGATGGTCAATGAGGGCGGCGCGAGGTTTCCGGCAGCACAGGGGTTCCCCGGACTGGGGTACGGAACGACAAAGCGCGCTGCCACGAGGGCAGCGCGCCTGAGGTCTCGTCGGGGGGCGCCCCCCGGGGTCCCGCCGGGGGTCAGCGGGCCTGGGGATCCCGTCGTTGGGGGAGCGTCACCACCGAGGCGTCCCCGGGCCCGGCCGGCGGCAGCCCCGCCACCTGGGCCAGCAGATCGCACCAGGACGCCAGATGCGCCCCCGTGTCCGGCACCCCGCCCAGCCCCTCCCGGGGCGTCCATGAGGCCCGGATCTCGATCTGCGAGGCCGCCGGACGCTCCGACAGCCCGCCGAAGTAGTGCGAACTCGCGCGCGTCACGGTCCCGCTCGGCTCGCCGTAGGTCAGCCCCCGGGCCTGGAGCGCGCCCGTCAGCCAGGACCAGCACACCTCCGGCAGCAGCGGATCGACGGCCATCTCCTGCTCCAGCTCGGCCCGGATCAGCGTCACCAGCCGGAACGTGCCGCGCCACGCTTCGTGCCCGGCGGGGTCGTGCAGCAGCACCAGCCGGCCGTCGGCCAGGTCCAGGTCGCCGTCCACGACGGTCGCCTCCAACGCGTACGCGTGCGGCGCGAGCCGCTGCGGGGCGGGCGTCGGCTCGACCTCGATCTGTGGTCGCAGCCGGGCGGCCCTCAGCGCGTCGACGGCGGCCCGGAAGGGCGGCGGAGCCGAACTGGTCCCATTCCGGTCCTCCTCGTTCCCGTCGTCCATTCCGTCCGTGCCGTCCGACAGTCGTCCCTGAGCCGCAGCCATGCGGGGAAGATTAAAGGGAACGGGGCCTTCGCGCAGGGCAAGACACCCGCGCGCGGGCCGCGGGCGGATGCGCGCTGGGCGAACACGCGCGCGGGCGGCGGGCCCCGGGGAGCGCGGGGGAGGGGGCCCGCAAGAGGGCGGCCGCACCGGTTCCGGCGCCGTGCGAGACTTGCCGTCGTGAGCGTGAACGAGGGCCCCGCGGGCCGGCAGCCGACAGCGACGTACGACAGCCCCTTCCTGAAGGCGTGCAGGCGTGAACCCGTGCCGCACACGCCCGTGTGGTTCATGCGGCAGGCCGGGCGCTCCCTGCCGGAGTACCGCAAGGTCCGCGAGGGCATCCCGATGCTCGAGTCCTGCATGCGGCCCGAACTGGTCACCGAGATCACCCTCCAGCCGGTCCGCCGGCACAACGTGGACGCGGCGATCTTCTTCAGCGACATCGTCGTCCCGCTCAAGGCCATCGGCATCGACCTCGACATCAAGCCCGGCGTCGGCCCGGTCGTCGAACAGCCGGTCCGCACCCGCGCCGACCTCGCCCGGCTGCGCGAACTCACCCCCGAGGACGTCTCCTACGTCACCGAGGCGATCGGCCTGCTCACCCGGGAGCTCGGCGCCACCCCCCTCATCGGCTTCGCCGGCGCACCCTTCACCCTCGCGAGCTACCTCGTCGAGGGCGGCCCCTCGCGCACCTACGAGAACGCCAAGGCGATGATGTACGGCGACCCGGAGCTCTGGGCCGACCTGCTCGACCGCCTCGCCGGCATCACGGCCGCGTTCCTGAAGGTGCAGATCGAGGCGGGCGCCTCCGCCGTCCAGCTGTTCGACTCATGGGCCGGCGCCCTCGCCCCGTCCGACTACCGCCGCTCGGTGCTGCCGGCCTCCGCGAAGGTCTTCGACGCCGTCGCCGGGTACGGCGTCCCGCGCATCCACTTCGGCGTCGGCACCGGCGAGCTGCTGACGCTCATGGGCGAGGCCGGCGCGGACGTCGTCGGCGTCGACTGGCGTGTCCCGCTGGACGAGGCCGCCCGGCGCGTCGGCCCCGGCAAGGCGCTCCAGGGCAACCTGGACCCGACCGTCCTCTTCGCCACCCGCGAGGCCGTCGAGACCAAGACCCGCGAGGTCCTCGACGCCGCCGCCGGTCTGGAGGGCCACATCTTCAACCTCGGCCACGGCGTCATGCCGTCCACCGACCCGGACGCCCTCACCCGCCTCGTGGACTACGTCCACACCCAGACCGCCGGCTGACCGGCGGGCGAGTCGCTCACCACGTCTGCCGGGGCCGGGCCCGCCTGCCGAAGAGCAGGCCGCCCGGCTCCGGCGGCGGGGGCGTGCCCGGCTTGAGGGGCCAGGCGAGCAGCATGCCGGCGAGGAAACCGACGATGTGCGCCGCGTACGCCACGGTGCCCGCCTCGGAGACGCCCTCGCCGGAGGAGTACACCGCCTGCAGCACGAACCAGGAGCCGAGCACCAGCCAGGCCGGCAGCCGCAGCGGCAGGAAGATCAGGAACGGCACCAGGACCCACACCCTGGCCTTCGGATACAGCACCAGATAGGCGCCCAGCACCCCCGCGATCGCCCCCGACGCGCCGATCAGCGGATCGGTGGAGTCGGCGTTCAGCAGCGCGAAGCCGTACGACGCCGCGTAACCGCAGGCGACGTAGAACAGCGCGAAGCGCAGGTGGCCCATGCGGTCCTCGATGTTGTTGCCGAAGATCAGCAGGAACAGCATGTTGCCCAGCAGATGCAGCCAGCCGCCGTGCAGGAACATCGCGGTGAGGACGCTCAGCGCCGGGGACTTGTCGTAGCCGGGCGGGCCCAGCACGCAGCCGCCGTCGCGCGCGTCGCCCGTGGGCACGAGCTGCGGCAGCTGATGGTGGATCAACTCGGTCGGCACGGCCGCGTACTGCTCCAGGAACGCGTGCAGGTTGCACGTCTGCACCAGGGTGCTGTCGCCGGCCACGGAGCCCGACAGGCCGGGCATGAAGAAGAACACGAAGACGTTCACGCCGATCAGCGCGTACGTCACCACCGGAGTACGGCGCACAGGGTTCACGTCATGGACGGGGATGACCACAAGGAAGTACTGCCCCCGATCCGTTCGGTGAATCGGTGAACGCGCCCTCCCGTGACCGCGTATCAAGCGTCAACCGTCCGCGGCACGGGGATGCGGGCCGCGGGGACGACGTGAGGATCAGGCGATGAACGACCGGGTTACTCCCCCGATGCACGCTCTGCCCGACGGCGAGGCGGAGATCGCGCTCGTGATCAGACTCCCCTGGGAGGACGTGGCCAGGCTCGGCCAGGAGGCGGCACGGCTCGCCTCCCAGTCGCAGCGGCCGGTCACGCTGGACGAGGCGGTGAGCCACCGGCTGCGCTCCCGGCCCGCGACCGCCGCGCACGCCAAGCCGGCGGAGCAGCCGCCCACGTCCGGCTCACCGGTCTCCACGCTGCCGAGGCTGTCCGGGACGGCCTAGTCGCCCCGTACCTTCGCCGCCGCCTTGCGGGCCGCCACCAGCACCGGGTCCCACACCGGGCTGAACGGCGGGGCGTAGCCCAGGTCCAGGGCGGTCATCTGCTCCACCGTCATACCGGCCGTCAGGGCCACCGCGGCGATGTCGACGCGCTTGGCCGCGCCCTCCCTGCCGACGATCTGCACGCCGAGCAGGCGGCCGGTCCGCCGCTCGGCGAGCATCTTGACCGTCATGGGGGAGGCGCCGGGGTAGTAGCCGGCGCGGCTGGTGGACTCCACGGTGACCGTCTCGAACCGGAGTCCGGCCCGGCGCGCGTCCTTCTCCCGCAGGCCCGTGCGGGCGATCTCCAGGTCGCACACCTTGCTGACGGCGGTGCCGACGACGCCGGGGAAGGTGGCGTAACCGCCGCCGACGTTGGTGCCGATGACCTGGCCGTGCTTGTTGGCGTGCGTGCCCAGGGCGATGTGGCGCTCCCGGCCCGACACCAGGTCCAGGACCTCCACGCAGTCGCCGCCGGCCCAGATGTTCTCGTGGCCGCGCACCCGCATCGCCAGGTCGGTGAGCAGACCGCGGTGGGCGCCCAGGGGCAGGCCGGCGGCCTCCGCCAGGCTCGTCTCCGGACGGACGCCGAGACCGAGGACCACCACGTCCGCCGGGTACTCGGCGTCGTCCGTGACGACGGCCCGCACCCGGCCGTCCTCGCCGGTGAGCAGCTTGGTGACCTTGGCGTCGTTCACCATGGTGATGCCGAGGCCCTCCATGGCCTCGTGCACCAGCCGGCCCATGTCCGCGTCCAGCGTGGACATCGGCTCGCTGCCCCGGTTGACGACCGTCACCTCATACCCGCGGTTGATGAGCGCCTCGGCCATCTCCACGCCGATGTAGCCCGCGCCGACCACCACCGCGCGCCGGCCACGCGCACGCGTGAGCGTGTCGATCAGTTCCTGGCCGTCGTCCAGGGTCTGCACGCCGTGCACCCCGTCGGCGTCCGCGCCCGGCATGTCCGGCCGGACCGGCCGGGCCCCGGTCGCGATGACGAGCTTGTCGTACGACGTCCAGGACTCGGCGCCGGAGTCGACGTCACGCGCGCGTACCCGCTGTCCGGGCACGTCGATCTCGGTGACCTCCGTGCGCAGCCGCAGGTCGATCCCGCGGGCGCGGTGCTCCTCGGGCGTGCGGGCGACCAGGTCGTCCCGGTCGGGCACGTCACCGCCCACCCAGTACGGGATGCCGCACGCCGAGTAGGACGTGAAGTGCCCGCGCTCGAAGGCCACGATCTCCAGCTCCCCGGGCCCCTTCAGCCGCCGGGCCCGGGACGCCGCGGACATCCCCGCGGCGTCCCCACCGACCACGACGAGACGCTCCCGCCCACTGCCCCCACCCCGCACGCTCTCACTCGAACTCATGCGAACACGCTACGACCGCCCGCAACTTCACTCCCGCCCGGGCCACTCCCCGCCGGGGCCGGCCCGGACCGCGGGGCCCGGCCGGGCCATTCTCGAACCGGTCCCCCCGCCCGCGCCCCACGCCGCCCGGACGGCGACCGCCGCCGCACCCTGGTCTCGGCCAGGGTGGCCCCGGCCGGGGGTGTCAGCGGGCCGGTCGCCGGTGGGTCACCCGCCCGCGTCCCCCGCTGCCCGGGCGGCGGCCGCCGCCGCACCCTGGTCTCCGCCGGGGGCCCCGGCCGGGGGCGTCGGTGGGGCAGTCGCCGGTGGGTCACCCGTCCGCGTCCTGCGCTGCCCCGGGTGGCGGCCGATGCAACACTCTGGCCGCTGACGGGGCGGCTCAGCTCGTGAGTCCGGTCGGGCCAGCCCCGGCGGCCCCGGGCAGAGCCGCCGCAGCACCCTGCGGCTCCGCTGTGGGGCCGGGCGGGTCAATCGCCGGCGGGCTCGCCCGTCCACGTCCCACGCCGCCCGGACGGCGACCGCCGCCGCACCCTGGCCTCCGCCTGGGTGCCTCCCGGGCCGGGGAGGCGGGCGGGTCAGTCCTCGGTGGGCTTGTCCGGACGGGTTTCGTGGCGGGGTTGCCTGAGGCGCCGCCACACGAGCAGGATCGCCAAGGCCGGGAGGGCGAACGGGAGGGCCGCGCCGATTGCGACGGCGATCCAGCGCAGGGTCGTCAGCAGTGCGTGCCAGCCGCCGGCCAGTGCGTCCAGGAAACCGGGGTCTTCGTCCTCGGCGGCCTTCTTCACCGGCGTCTCCGTCAGCGTCAGCGTCACGGTGGCCAGGCTCGTGCGGTCCTTCAGGGACGCCTGCCGGGCGAGCAGGGCCTCCAGGTCGGCCTCGCGGCGGCTCAGCTCGCCCTCCAGGGCGACCACGTCGGTCAGCTTGGTGGCCCGCTCCATCAGCGCCCGGACCCGGGCGACGCTGGCCCGCTGCGAGGCGACGCGGCTGTCCACGTCGACGACCTGGTCGCCGACGTCCTGGGCCTTCGCCGTGCGCTCCAGGAGCGTGCCCGTGCCCTGAAGGGCGGTGAGGACGTCGTCGTATTTCTCGACGGGCACGCGCAGTACGACCCGCGTCTGCTCGGCGCTGTCCACATCGCGGGTGGTGGTCTCGTCGCCGATGTAGCCGCCGGCGTTCTCGGTGGCCGTGCGGGCGGTGTCGAGGGCCTTGGAGACGTCCTTGACCTGCACGGTCAGGGTGGCGGTGCGGATGACGTGGTCCACCGGGAGCTTCGGCGCGGCGCCGGGCCGCGCGCCGCTCGCCGCCGGGCCCGCGCCCTCCTTGGCGTCCGCTTTCGCGCCGTCGGCCTCGCCCGGCGCGGCGGCCGCGTCCTTCATCTGGGAAGGCGCGTCGCCCGAGTCGCCCCCGGCGCCGCAGCCGGCGAGCGCGACGGCGGCGAGCAGGAGTCCGGCCAGGGCCCGGGCCGGTCGTACGGTTCGTACGGATCGTCGTGTGCGCATGCGGGCGTACCCCCGAGAGTCGTGGAACGGCTGACGGTCCTTCGACGCCGGGGCGGACCGGAACGTTGGCGGCCGACGGTCCCGAACAGGTCACGGTCGGGACGCGGGGAGGACACCGGGGCGCGGCGGGAGTGTCAGTGGGGTCTGAGAGAGTGGGGACATGAGCGCAACGGGCACCAGCAGCGGGCATGTCGTCGTCGTGGGAGCCGGTGTCGCGGGCCTGGCCGCGGCCCACCGGCTGCTGGATCGCGGCGCGCGCGTGACCGTGCTGGAGGCGTCGGACCGGGTCGGCGGCAAGCTGCTGCCCGGCGAGATCGCGGGCGTCCGCGTCGACCTCGGCGCGGAGTCGATGCTGGCGCGCCGTCCCGAGGCGGTCGCCCTCGCGCGCGAGGCCGGCCTCGCCGACCGGCTCCGGCCGCCGGCCACCGCCACCGCGTCCCTGTGGACCCGCGGTGCGCTCCGCCCCATGCCCAAGGGCCACGTCATGGGCGTCCCCGGCACCGCCTCCGCCCTCGCCGGCGTCCTCTCCGACGAGGGCCTCGCGCGCGTCGAGCGCGACGCCGACCTGCCCCGCACGGAGGTCGGCGAGGACGTGGCGGTGGGGGAGTACGTGGCGGCCCGCCTCGGCCGTGAGGTCGTCGACCGCCTCGTGGAGCCGCTGCTGGGCGGCGTCTACGCCGGTGACGCCTACCGCCTCTCGATGCGGTCGGCCGTCCCCCAGCTCTTCGAGGCGGCGCGCACGCACACCTCGCTCACCGAGGCCGTCCGCGAGATCCAGGCCAAGGCCGCCGCCGCTCAGCAGACCGGACCCGTGTTCATGGGCATCGAGGGCGGGGTCGGCTCCCTGCCGCTCGCGGTCGCCGAGTCGGTCCGCGCGCGGGGCGGCGAGATCGTCACCGGCACGCCGGTCACCGGGCTGCGCAGGACGTCCGCACCGGCCGACGGCGCGGACGGCGACGCGGGCCCGGCGCGCTGGCGGGTCGTCGCCGGCGACCGGGTGCTGCACGCCGACGCAGTGATCGTCGCCGTCCCCGCGCCCGCCGCCGCCGCGCTGCTCGCCGCCGAGTCGCCCGGGGCCGCCGCCGAACTGCGCGCCGTCGAGTACGCCTCCATGGCCCTGATCACCCTCGCCTACCGCCGCTCCGAGGCCGCCGCGCTGCCCGACGGCAGCGGCTTCCTCGTGCCGCCCGTCGACGGACGCACCATCAAGGCGTCCACGTTCGCCTCGCAGAAGTGGGGCTGGATCGCCGACCAGGACCCGGACGTCGTCGTGGTGCGCACCTCCGTGGGGCGCCACGGCGAGACGGCGATCCTGGACCGCTCCGACGCCGACCTGGTGGCCGTCTCCCGCGGCGACCTGGAGGCGGCCACCGGTCTCGCCGCCGCCCCCGTGGAGACCCGCGTCACCCGCTGGACGGACGGCCTGCCCCAGTACCCGGTCGGCCACCACGCGCGCGTGGCCCGCGTCCGCGACCACGTCGCCAAGCTGCCCGGCCTCGCCGTGTGCGGCGCGCAGTACGACGGCGTCGGCATCCCCGCCTGCGTCGCCAGCGCCCACGCGGCGGTCGACCAGATCCACGGCGACCTGCGCGCTGTGCAGGAGCTCACCGCCCACCCGGTGCAGAGCCTGCACGGCGGAGCGGGAGAATGAGGACCATGAGTGACGACGCCTCCACCACCGAGCCCGGCAGGATCCCCAACAAGGGCAAGCTGGCCAAGGACCTCAACGAGGTCATCCGCTACACCCTGTGGTCCGTCTTCCGGCTGAAGGACGTGCTGCCCGAGGACCGCACCTGCTACGCCGACGAGGTCCAGGAGCTGTTCGACCAGCTCGCCGCCAAGGACGTCACGATCCGCGGCACGTACGACGTCTCCGGGCTGCGCGCCGACGCCGACGTCATGATCTGGTGGCACGCCGAGACCGCCGACCAGCTCCAGGAGGCGTACAACCTCTTCCGCCGCACGAGGCTCGGCCGCGCGCTGGAGCCGGTGTGGTCCAACATGGCGCTGCACCGCCCCGCCGAGTTCAACCGCTCGCACATCCCGGCGTTCCTCGCCGACGAGACGCCCCGCGACTACGTCAGCGTCTACCCCTTCGTGCGCTCCTACGACTGGTACCTGCTGCCCGACGAGGACCGCCGCCGCATGCTCGCCGATCACGGCAAGATGGCCCGCGGCTACCCGGACGTGCGCGCCAACACGGTCGCCTCGTTCTCGCTGGGCGACTACGAGTGGATCCTGGCCTTCGAGGCCGACGAGCTGTACCGCATCGTCGACCTCATGCGCCACCTGCGCGCCTCCGAGGCCCGTATGCACGTCCGCGAGGAGGTCCCGTTCTACACGGGCCGCCGCAAGTCGGTCGCCGACCTGATCGCGGGCCTCGCCTAGAACGCCCCGCACGCGCGTGGAGCCGCATCACCGTGCGGCTCCACGCGCGCGGGCGGGCCGGAGGCCGCTCACGGTCTCACTTCGCCGCCGCTTCCGCCTCCGGGGCCGTGGCCGAAGGCGCCGCGTGTCCCGCGCAGGCGGCCCGCCGTGAGGGCAGCCGGCCCTCCAGCAGGTACGCGTCGAGGTGGCCGTTGACGCACCGGTTGGGCCCGCCCGCGATGCCGTGCGTGCCGGCGTCCCGCTCGGTCACCAGCACCGAGTCCGACAGTCGCCGGTGCATCTCCAGCGCCCCGTCGTACGGCGCGGCGGCGTCCCGCTCGGCGGCCAGGATCAGCGTCGGCGGCAGCTCGCCCGGCCCCGTCCGCACGTCCAGCGGCCGCTGCCGGGGCGCGGTCCAGTACGCGCACGGCAGGTTCGCCCACACGTTGTCCCAGGTCTCGAACGGCGCCACCCGCGCGAGCCGCGTGTTGTCGCGGTCCCACACCCGGAAGTCGGTCGGCCAGGGCGCGTCGTTGCACTCCACGGCCGTGTAGACGGCGCTCGCGTTCTCCGCCTCGGCGGCGGCCTCCCGGACCGGCGAGGCCAGCGCGACCAGCGGCTCCGGATCGCCCTTCAGATACGCCGACAGCGCCTCGGCCCGCGACGGCCAGAGGTCGTCGTAGTAGCCGGCCTGGAGAAACGCGCCCTGCAACTGGCCGGGGCCGACGGCGCCGCCGGCCGGCTTCTCGGCCAGCCGGGCCAGCGCCCGCTCGTAGCTCCCCCGCACCGCCTCGGCGGTCCCGCCCAGCCCGTACACCTCGTCGTTGGCGGCGATCCACTCGCGCAGGTCGGTCCAGCGGCTCTCGAACGCCACCGACTGGTCGAGGTTGTTGCGGTACCAGACCTTCGCCGGGTCGGGGTTCACGGCCGCGTCGAACACCATCCGCCGCACGTGTGAGGGGAACATCGTCGCGTACAGCGCGCCGAAGTAGGTGCCGTACGACGCCCCCATGAACGTCAGCCGCTCCTCGCCGAGCGCGGCGCGCAGCACGTCCAGGTCGCGGGCGTTGTTGAGCGAGTTGTAGTGCCGCAGGGCGCTGCCCGTCCGCTCGGCGCAGCCGCGCGCCAGCTTCTTGGCCCGCGCGACGCGTTCCCGCTTGTACGCCTCCGAGGGGTGGGCCGGGGCGGGCGAGGGGCCCTTGAAGAAGTCCTCGGGCTTCTGGCAGGACAGCGGCGCGGAGCGGCCGACGCCGCGCGGGTCGTAGCCGACGAGGTCGTAGGCGCCCCCGATGCGCTTCCACTCGGGCATCAGCCCGACCAGCGGGAAGAACAGCCCGGAGGCGCCGGGCCCGCCCGGGTTGAAGACGAGCGCGCCCTGCCGGGGCACCCGGCGCTTGCTGTTGTGCGGGTCGCGGTGGGTGGCCCGCACCCGGCTGACCGTCAGCTCGATCTGCCTGCCGTCCGGCCGGGCGTAGTCCAGCGGGACGGAGACCTTGCCGCACTGCAGGTCGCCCGGCAGGTCCTGCGCGGCGGAGCACTTCCCGAAGGCGATGCCCGTGGCGGCGGCCCGGGCGGCGGCGAGCGCGACGCCGGAGACGCCCGCGGTGCGCGGGGCGCCGCCGGCCGGCGCGGCGGTCAGGGTCGACAGGAGCAGGGCTCCGGCGGCCGGGTAGAGGACGGCGGCTCTCATCGGTGTCCCTTCGGTGCACGGCGGCGACAGAAGGGATGGTTGGTTCGGCCGTGGGCGAAGGCAAGCACCGCACCCGGGTGTCGCATCCGATGCCCCCGGTGCGCCCCTTCAATGTCGGCGCGCCCCCGAGGGATCCGAGCGCCCCGCTCAGTGGTGACGGTGCGCCAGCGCGGCGCGCAGCCCGGGCTCGCGGACGGCGTGGACGCCGTGGACGGCGATCGAGGCCAGGTAGGCGCCGTCGTCGCCCGCGCCGGCCGAGGGCACGGTCAGTGCGCTCAGGAGGCGCATACCGGCCGGGGAGGCCCAGCGGGTGTACGGGTGCGCCTCGAACCGGGCGATCGCAAGGCAGCTCAGGGTGAGCGCCAGGGGCAGCGCGAACCACAGGGCCACATGGGCGCGCGGCACGTCCTGGGCGACCGGCAGCAGCAGCGCGACGGCGCCCAGCGCGACGACGGCCACGGCGGCCGCCCGCACCTGCCGCACTCCGGTGGCGACCGTCGTCCGGGCGCCGTCGGGCACGGCCAGGCCCGCGGCGACCAGCCGGTCCGCCAGTCCGCGCACGGCGTCGGCGGCGGCCGCGGCGGCGCGCACCGGGGCTGTGCGGGACTGCCCGGCCGGTCCGATGGCTCCGATGACCGACCGCTCCATCTCGTCGCGCCCGTACGGGTCGACGACGGTCGCCCAGCCGGTGTGGGCGAGCAGGAGCCGCCGCTGCCGGGCCATGGCCACCAGCGTGAGGTCGGCGACCCGGGTGGGTCCCCCGGACAGGAACGCCGCCTCGTACAGGGTCAGTTCATATGCTCGTCCCGCGTCCGTGCCGACGGCCGCCGCCCGGACGGCGGCCAGGCACAGCCGGGTGCACGTCACACCGGCGCCGGCCCAGGCCAGGAGGAGGAGAAGAAGCCAGAACATGCCGTGTTTCTATGCCGGACGCACACGGGAGCACCATGCCTCGTTCACTGTTCGGACCCAGAGCGTTGCTGGTACGTGATGTTCCGTTTGTGTCGGCGTCACGGCGTCACGGCGTGACCGGGACGACCTGCCCGGGCCCGGTGCCGGGATCCACCGGCACGGACCGGGCGGCCGGGGCGGAGACGGCGGGGGCGGCGGGATCGGCGGGGATGGTGGGGTCGGCGGGCGTCGCAGCACCGAGGTCGGCGGGCGAGGCGGGTGCGGCGGGCGTCGTGGCGGCGGTGGTCGGCGATGCGCCGGTGGCCGCCAGCTCGCGGGCCAGAGCGGCGAAGTCGACGTAACCGGTCGCCTCCAGGACCGTGATGTGGTCCAGGACGGTGGTGTTGGCGTCGTCGGCGAGGCCGCGCACCAGCGCGTTCTGGGTGCTCGCCCGCACCTGGGCGACGAGCGGGAAGACCCGGCCGTGCGCCAGCCGCAGGATGTTGGCGAACTCACGGTCGTAGTCCGTGCCTTGAGCCGAGTCCAGCTGGGACAGCCAGGCCTTCTGCTGGTCGTTCGGCTGGTCGGGCAGCGCGATGTTCAACTGCGCCGCGACGGTGCGCACCCGCTCGTCGAGGAGGGTGTGCCCCTCGACGAGATGCCGGCCCGCCGTCCGTACGGCCTCGCCGACGCCCTTCTGCTGTGCCTGCCGCCCCGCCGGCAGCTCCCAGAGCCCGGCCAGCCGGACCTTGACGAGGAAGTCCCGGTCGAGAGCGGTCAGCGGCCCGTACAGCGTCGGCACGGTGTCGGCGTTCAGCGTGTCGACGCTCGTCCCCGGCGAGGACCGGCCCTCGTAGGACCAGAGCGGGAGGATCAACGCCGCCAGCGTCGCCACCAGGCCCGTGATGATGAGCCCGGTGCCGGTGAACATGCCTCTGCCCCTGATCGGGGGTCGCGGTCGCATGGAGCCTCCTGCACACGCACCGCACGCCAGTGCGCTTCGGGTACGTGCGGGAAAGGCATATTACTGCCCCGGGCCAGGCATCGGGCCAGGCGTCGGGCCGGCCGCCGGACCAGGCGCCGGGCCGGGCCCCGGGCCAGGGGCCAGTCCCAGCGCCGCCTCAGCGTCCGATCAGCGATCGGCCGACCTGCCCCACCCGGGCCAGCCGCGACAGCGGCCGCGGCGCGGGCCCCGACCGGTCCAGCCACCACCGGCGCAGCTCACGCCGTGCGCGGCCCTCCGTCAGCTTCTCGCCCAGCAGCAGCGACTCCGCGAAGTCCAGGGCGTCCTGGCGGTAACCGCCGCGCATCGGGTGGCGCTGGGCGTAGCCGACGAAGGCGGACCGGTACTCCGTGCCGAGGATCGACGGCAGCTCCGGGGCGACCTTCGCCACCACGTCCGCCCGCTTGGCCGCCAGCGCCCGCGACTGCACCCCGAGCCGCACCCGGTCGAACCCTTCCGGGACGGGAGTCCCGGCGACCAGCGAGGACAGCAGCGCGGCCTGGGCCAGGGCGAGACGCTGCCGGGCCGCTTCGCCGCCGGGAGGCGCCGGAGCGGTGTGGTCCTGGGCCTGCCGCTCCGGGCGGCTCTCCGCCTGCGGGCGGGTGCGGGCGCCCCGCTCCACCGCCTCCCGGATCGCGCTCAACTCCCCTTCAAGTTCTGCCGGCTCGGGGAAGTTCTCGTCGCGCTCCAGCAGCACCCCGGGCGGGGAGACGCGGGAGGCGAGGTCGGTCAGGATGTCGAGGACGGGGCGCGGCACCGGGTGGGCGTGGCTGTCGTGCCAGACGCCGTCCCGCTCGAAGCCGCCCGCGACATGGACGTACGCGATGGCCTCCAGGGGCAGTTCGGCGAGCGCCTCGGCCGGATCCTCACCACGGTTGACGTGGTTGGTGTGCAGGTTGGCGACGTCGATCAGCAGCCGCACTCCGGTGCGGTCGGCGAGGTCGTAGAGGAACTGGCCCTCGGTCATCTCCTCGCCCGGCCAGGAGATGAGCGCGGCGATGTTCTCCACGGCGAGCGGCACGGGCAGCGCCTCCTGAGCGATGCGCACGTTCTCGCACAGCACGTCGAGGGCGTCGCGGGTGCGGGGCACGGGCAGCAGGTGCCCGGCCTCCAGTCGCGGGGAGGCCGTCAGCGGACCGCCCGCGCGGACGAACGCGATGTGCTCGGTGACCAGCGGCGAGCCCAGCGCCTCGGCCCGCTCGGCCAGCGCCGTGAGCCGCCCCTCGTCGGGCCGGTCCGCGCCGCCGAGCCCGAGCGAGACGCCGTGCGGTACGACGGTGACGCCACGCTCGCGCAGCCGCAGCAGGGAGTCGGGGAGGTGGCCGGGGCAGACGTTCTCCGCCACCGCCTCGACCCAGTCGATGCCCGGCATCCGCTCGACCGCGTCCGCGATCTCCGGCCGCCAGCCGATTCCCGTCCCGAGTCGCGTCATGGTCCCCTCCTCCGTCCGGCCCCCACCGCGGTGACGGGGATATGACCCGGGCACCGCTCCCCGAACCGCCCGCCGCCGTCCTTCAGAGCAACATTTGAGGTTCGGCCCGGGGCGTGCGGGCAGCGCCCGCGGTCCCCGTCACCGTCTGGTACGCGCGCCGGGCACAGCGGGTTCAAAGGAGCGGAGAGGAATCGACCGCGTGCACGTCAAGGCAGGGGAGCCGGACGGGGTGCGCTCACCGCGTCGACCGCGCCCGCAGGGCCGGGTGGTCCGCGACGACCGTGCAGCTGCCGGGAGCGATCTCGGTGAAACCGGCGTCCCGCACCAACGGCAGCCCGCTCGCGGTCAGTTCACGCCACCGTGCGGGCTCCGCGGTCCGCACCGAGAGCGCGAACCCCGCCTCCCGCCACGCCGACCGCTCGTCGTCCGTCAGCTCCCACCAGGCGAGCTGCGCCCCGTGCCCGGCCTGCGCCATCGCCTTGCCCGCGGACATCTCCACCTCCGGGCTCATCCACAACACCGGCGCGTCCGGATCCGGCTTCGCCGGGGCCTCGGGGTCGTCCAGCTCGGTGCCGGACACCTGGAGCTTCGCGAGCTCCTTCGGCCACCCGTCCAGGGGCACCGGCGGGAACACCCGCACCTCGGCCGCCTTCCCGGTGACGGTGATCCCGGGCAGCGCCTCGGCACGCCGCCACTCGGCGCCCCGGGCCCGCCGCACGACCTTCCGGATCCGGGCGTCCTGCCAGTCCCGCACGGCCTGCGCCCACTCCCCGTCCCCGGCGGCCCGCTCGTCGCTGAGCAGCACGAGCACCGCCCGGGCGGCCGTCTCCAGCGCGTCGGTACGGGCGGGAGGAGCCGCCTTCTCCAGGTGGAGGACGAGGGGCAGCACGAACTGCGGCGCGGCGTCGCGCGCGCTCACCTCGGACCGGAAGGGACTGTCACCGGCGGACGCACGATCAGAGCTCACACCGGCCAACCCTAAGGGGCCCCGGACAGTCCTCCTGGCGAGGGGCCGCCCTCCTCGTCCGCGGGGGGCGCGTACGGGAGGATGTGGCGATGACCTACGTGTTACGTCTGGACAGGGTGGGCCGCCGCTACGGCGTGCGGGGGCCCTGGGTGTTCCGCGACGCGAGCCTGGAGCTGACGCCCGGCGCCCTCACCCGCGTCCAGGGGGCCAACGGCACCGGCAAGTCCACCCTGCTCCGCGTCCTGGCGCGCGTCGACGCCCCGACGGAGGGACGGCTCACCGGCCGCCCCCGCACCGCGTACGTCCCCGAACGCTTCCCCGCCGCCCTGCCCTTCACCGCCGTCGGCTACCTCACCCACCTCGGGACCGTGCACGGCCTCACCCGCCCCGCCGCGGGGCGGGCCGCCGAGGAGTGGCTGGACCGCTTGGGCGTCACCGCCCACGCGCGCGTGCCGATGGCCCGGCTGTCCAAGGGGACCAGCCAGAAGGTCGCCGTGGCGCAGGCGCTCCTCGCCGAGCCGGAACTGCTCGTCCTGGACGAGGCGTGGACCGGACTGGACGCCGGCGCGCGGGCCGAACTGGAGCGGGCGGTCGCCGAGAGGACGGCGTCCGGAGCGGCCGTCGTCTTCGTCGACCACGACCCGCGCCGGCTCGCCGGGACCACCGACGCCGAGTACACGGTCCGCGACGGCGGCCTGCACCCCCGTACGGAACCGCCCCCCGCCGTCCCGGGGCCGCAGGTGGCCGTCGAGGTGGAGGGGCCGCCCGCCGGGCCGCTGCCGGTTCAGGCGCTGCGCCTGGCCGTCACCGCCGAGGAGACGGCCCCCGGGGTCCACCGCCTCACCGTCCCCGCCTCCCGCTCCGACGTGCTGCTCCGCGCCCTGCTCACCGCCCGCCCGCCGTGGCACGTGATCGGCGTCGGCCCGGCGGCGGCGACCGCACCCGACCGTGAAGGCACCTCGTGAAGGCCCTCCTGCGGTACCGGGCCGCCCTGCTCGTGCGCTCCCAGCGCTGGCTGCCGCCGTTCCTGCTGTACGCCGTGTTCCTGGGCGTCGGCGTGCAGAGCGGCCAGCCCGTGCTGGACTCGCTCGGCTACGCGGCCGCGGCCCTGCTGCCCGTCGCCGCCTGGCTGGTGCGGATCTGCGTGACCGACGAGCCCCCGGCGGCCCGTACCGTCGTCGCGGCGGCGGCCGGACCCGCGCGGGCGCACCTGGCCGCCGTGCTGGCGGCGCTGACGGCCGCCGCCGTGCTCGGGACGGCGGCGACGGCGGTCCTGGCGCTGATCAGCGACCCGGTGAGCGCCGACCACCAGCAGCGGATCCCCCTGCCCGAGGCCGCCGCGGCGGGGCTGCTCGCGGCCCTGACCTGCGCGCTGCTCGGCACGGCCGTGGGCGCGCTCACCGCCTGGCCCGTCCTGCGCACGCCCGGCCGGGCGGTGCCCTCGCTGCTGCTCGCGGCGCTGCTCGCGCTGGTGGCGACCGGCTCTCCGGCGCAGGCCGCGGTCGAGGGCCTGGTCAGCGGGTCGCGGTCGGCGACAGCGCATCCGCCGCTGCTGCCGCTGGCCGCGGCGGCGCTGGTCTGCGCCGCGGCCACCGCGGTGGCGTGCGCGCTGACGTCCCGGCGGTCGGCCTGAAGCCGCCGACGCGGCTGTGCCCGTTCAGCCCGAGCAGGCCGTGCGCTGGGCCTCCTGCCATTCGCAGACGGGGCACAGAGTGATGCCCTTGTACGACTCCGGGTACTCCGTCGGCTCCTGGCAGAGCACGCAGGCCGCGTACGGCGGCCCGTCGGCCCGGGGCGGCCGGGCGTCGTCGATCAGGCAGTAGTCGTTGCCGCTCTCGTCGCTCATGCCTCCAAGGGTACGAACGCGCCGCACGCGCGCGGGTGTGTCTCAGCGCCGCTCGCCGGCCGCCCGGATCAGCTCGGAGACCTTGACGAAGCGGTAGCCCCGGCGGCGCAGTTCGGGGACGATCGCGCGGACCGCGCGCTCGGTCGTGGGGGCTGCGCTGCGGGTGCAGTGCATGACGACCACCGACCCGGGTCTCACCCCGTCCAGCACCTGCCGGGCCACGGCGTCCGCGTCCGTCGCGAACGCGTCGCCGCTCACCACGTCCCACTGCACGGCGGTGACGCCCGCGCCGCTCACCTCGCGCAGCGCCCGCCGGTCGTGACAGCCGCCGGGGAAGCGGAAGTAGGGCATCGCGTTCGGCACCCCGGCCGCGCGAAAGGCCGCGTACGCCCGCTCCACGTCTGCCCGCATCCGCTCCTTCGGCACCGTGGGCAGGCCGTAGCAGTCGTCGGTGAAGGCGTAGTGGCTGTAGGAGTGGTTGGCGACCTCGAACAGCGGGTCGCGTCCCACGGAACGGGCCTGGTCCGGGTACTCCTCGGCCCACCGGCCCGTCATGAACACGGTGGACGGCACCCTCAGCTCGCGCAGCGCGGCGATCAGTTGCGGGTGGTCGAAACGCTCCCCGGCCGCTGCCCGCGGTCCCTGATCGGCGGTCATGTCGGCGTCGAAGGTGAGGGCGACGGTCTTGCCGCCGGTGCGGGGGCCGTGCTCGAAGACGGGGGTCAGGCCGGCCGGCCCCGGGGCCAGCGTGGGCGCGGGGGAGGGGCTCGTGGGGGACGGCGGCGCCGTGGCGGGGGGTGCGCCGGACGGCGGTGCCGTGGGGGAGCCGGACGGGCTGGGGCGGTCGGGGGCCGGGCGGCCGGCCGGGGGCGCCGGGGCCTGGCCGCAGGCGGCCAGAGCGGCGCCCAGGGCACAGACCACGGCGAGACGACGTACAGGAGTGATCACCCGATGAAAGTACGAGAAACGAGCGATCACTCGTGTGTAAATATGCTCGCGTCTTCGGTCCCGTCACCCGCCCGGATCACCGGGCCGGCGGAGCTACCGCCGCCAGGGGCCCGTCACCGCGAACGTCGTCCCCGGGGTGTAGCAGTTGACGTACATCGTGCGGCCGTCGGGGGAGAAGGTGACGCCGGCGAACTCGCCCCACTCGGGCTCCTGAGTGCCGATGTTTTGGCGTCCGCGGGCCATCGCGTACACCTCGCCGCCGCGGGTCACCCCGTAGACGTGCTGGGCGCCGTTGCCGTCCTCGCAGACCATCAGGCCGCCGCTGGGCGCGAGACAGATGTTGTCGGGTGACTCGCCGGGCAGCTGCACGTCCGTGTCGGGCCCGAAGACGATCACCAGGGTCAGCCGGCGGCGCTCCGGGTCGTAGCGCCAGATCTGGCCGAAGTGGTCGGCCGCCGAGCCGTCCGCGCCGCGCGCGAACGAGGACACGAAGTACACGCACCGGCCGCCCCAGTAGCAGCCCTCCAGCTTCTGCGCGTGCGTGATGCCCCCCGGCCCGAAGTCCTGGAGCCGGACTGGCGTGCCGACGGCCAGCGGGTCCGGTACGTCGACCCACTCGACGCCGCCGAAGGACGCACCGGTCTCCTTCACCGCCGACAGGTCGGGTACGCCGGGCACCCGCATCGCCTGGAGCCGGCCGCCCGCGCGCAGCGAGCCGACGCCGCCGAGCGGTTTCCTCGGCAGGAACCGGTAGAACAGGCCGAAGGGTTTCTGGAACGCGTCCTCCGTCTCGTAGACGATGCCGCGCACCGGGTCGACGGCGATCGCCTCGTGCTGGAAGCGGCCCATCGCGGTCAGCGGGACGGCGCCGGTGCGGTGCGGGTCCGCCGGGTCCACCTCGAAGATGAAGCCGTGATCCTTCGTGTAGCCGTTCACGCCGGCCTTGTCCTCGGTCTCCTCGCACGTCAGCCAGGTGCGCCAAGGGGTGGGCCCGCCCGCGCAGTTGACGGCCGTGCCGGCGATCGCGACCCGCTCCGAGAGCACCCTGTCGCCGGGGCCGAGGGTCAGGGCCGTGCAGCCGCCCTTGCCGGCGGGGTCGTAGGTCAGGCCCTCGACGGTGGGGACGCCGATCTTCGCGGTGGGGCGGTTCTCGTGGTTGCGGACGAGGTGGACGCGGCCGCCGCGGGCGGGGAGGGCCGTCATGCCGTCGTGGTTGGAGGGCACCGGGCCCTCGCCGGAGCGCAGCGGATCGCCCTCGCGGGAGAGGACCCGGTAGCGGAAGCCCTTCGGCAGGTCGAGCAGGCCGTCGGGGTCGGGGACGAGGGGGCCGTAGCCGCTGTGGCCGAGGTCCTCGGCGGCGGCGGTGGCCGGGAACAGCTCGGAGAGGGCCCCGGAGAAGACGATGCCGGCGCCCAACGCTCCGGTGCGGGCGAGGAGTTGGCGGCGGGTGGTGGGCGAGGCCTCCGGCGCGGGGGCGGTGGGGGGCGTGGGGCGAGGGGTTTGCGGCACGGGCAGTCACCTTCCTGCTGGCGGACAGGAACACACTGACCCGCCCGTGTCTATCACTCGCCGCGCGCCCCGGGAACCACGCGCGTAGCACGTGTCACGGCGTGGCGCGTTCAGGATGCGGCGGGCTGTTCTGCGGGCTCTTCGACGGAGGGAGCGTCGCCGGCGCCGGCTGCTGGGCCTTCTCCAGGAACCGCAGCAGTTCCACCGGGAAGGGCAGCACCAGCGTCGAGTTCTTCTCGGCGGCCACGGCCACCACCGTCTGGAGCAGCCGCAGTTGGAGCGCGGAGGGCGTGTCCTCCATCTGCTGTGCCGCCTCGGCGAGCTTCTTCGACGCCTGGAGTTCGGCGTCCGCGTTGATGATCCGGGCCCGCCGCTCCCGGTCGGCCTCGGCCTGCCGGGCCATCGACCGCTTCATCGTGTCCGGGAGGGAGACGTCCTTGATCTCGACCCGGTCGATCTGCACGCCCCAGCCCACCGCCGGGCTGTCGATCATCAGCTCCAGGCCCTGGTTGAGCTTCTCCCGGTCGGACAGAAGGTCGTCCAGCTCGCTCTTGCCGATGATCGACCGCAGGGAGGTCTGGGCCATCTGCGAGACGGCGAAGCGGTAGTCCTCGACGTTGACGATCGCCGCCTCGGGGTCCACGACCTTGAAGTACACGACGGCGTCCACCCGCACGGTCACGTTGTCCCGGGTGATGCCCTCCTGGGCGGGCACGGGCATCGTCACGATCTGCAGGTTGACCTTGCGCAGTTTGTCGACGGCGGGGATCACCAGAGTGAAGCCGGGCTTGCGGATGTCGCCGAGGACCCGGCCCAGCCGGAAGACCACCCCGCGCTCGTACTGCTTGACCACCCGCGCACCCGCGATGAGATACGCCACCCCGGCGATCCCGACCGCCGCGCCCGCCGCCAGCAGATCCTCCAGCATGACGACCTCCTCACCCCACCCCCGCCCCAAAGCCTGCTATGCAACGATATGCCCCGAGGTGTCCCCCGAGCCATGCACCCCCGACGGGTGCGGCTCCGGCAGGCCGGGCGAGCTGTCGGGTGGGCAGGCGGAGGTGGCCAGGCCGACTCGGGACCCAGTGGTCCGGCGGGGCAGGCATGGGGAGGGGCTGGCCGGCAGGTCGGTCGGGCGGTCCGACGAGGGCGGCTGTACCGAAGGGACCGCCGTTCGGAAGGTAGCCGGAGGGCAGGAGAACCGCCGGGAGGTGGGGCCGGCACACCGGCGGGCTGAGCCTGGCGGAGCCGCCCGGCCGGAACAGGTGGGCGGCCGTGTCCGTGGGGACGGACACGGGGGACCGGAGCGTCGGCCGCACCAACGAGACCGGCAGCACCCCGCAGCACTCCCAAACGGGCCGCGCTGCCACAACGACCGCCCCCGGCCGAACCGCCGTGGTCCCGCCGGCCGAACGAGCACGAACGAGCCGGGCCTGCCCCAGCCAAACCGGCCCGACCAGCTGGAATGGCTGAACTGGCCGAACCGGCCGAGGCCGCCTGCCAGGTCTGCGCCGCCGGGCCACCCGGGCCACCCGGGCCAGTCGGGCCAGCCGGGCCAGTCGGGCCACGGGCCAGCCGTCTCAGCCGGGCCAGCGGAATCGGTGGAACCCGCTGAACGGGTTGGGGCTGCCGGCCCTGCCGGCCGAATCGGCGTCCGCCGGGCCAGCCGTCGGGGGACCAGTCGAACCAGCGGGACCAGCCGGTCCCGGCGGACCGGCGTAACGGCCGAACCAGTCGAACCCAGCTCGGCCAGTCCAACCAGCCGGGCCAGCGACCAGCCGAGCCAGTCGGTTCAGCTGGCCAGCCGGGCCAGTGGGCCAGACGGGGCTGACGGTTCAGTCGCGTCGGCCGGGTCAGCGGGCCAGACCCGGGGTCTGCCGGGCCTGCCGGGCCTGCCGGGCCTGCCGGACCGGCTGAACCGGCCAACTGGGCCAGCCCCCGTACCCGTTGGGCCGCCCGGCAGGGCGTCACGCTGCTGTGGCCGGCTCCGGGTGGGGTTCTCGTACCTTCACCGGTTCCGGGCCTACCGCGCTGTGGCGTTCTGCCCAGGTTTCCAGTGCGGTTCGGCAGGCGTGGTCGAGGTGGTGGAGGCCGGTGAGGTCCAGTTCGACGGGGCGGTCCTGGGGGAGGGCCTCCAGGTCGTCGAGGATCTTGGGCAGCCGCAGGAAGGTCGCGTTGCCCGACAGGTACACGCGGACCGGGCCCGCGCCCTTGTCGATCACCTGGACCCTGATGTGCGAGGCCTCCCAGGCCGTCTTGACGACGGCGAGCGCGAGGCCGATCAGGACGCCCTCGAACATGCTGACCGCGACGATCGACACGGCCGTGACGACGAGGATCAGCGCCTCACCCCGGTGCTCCCGCCACAGCGTGGCGATCGCGCGCAGCGGCACCAGCTTGGCGCCGGCGTGCACGAGGACGCCCGCGAGGGCCGGCAGCGGGATGTAGGCCAGCACGCTCGGCAGCAGCGCCGCGAACAGCAGCAGCCAGACGCCGTGCATCACCCGGGAGGCCTTGGTGCGGGCGCCCGCCGCGACGTTGGCCGAGCTGCGCACGATCACCGCGGTCATCGGCAGCGCGCCGAGCACACCGCACACCGCATTGCCGGCGCCCTGCGCCATCAGCTCCTTGTCGTACTCGGTGCGCGGCCCGTCGTGCAGCCGGTCCACCGCCGCCGCACTGAACAGCGACTCCGCGGACGCGATCAGCGTGAAGGCGATGACGGTGCCGAGCAGACCGACGCTCGCGAGCTCGCCGAACTCGCCCAGCGGCGGCGGCTGGATCGAGCCGAGCAGCCCCTGCACCTCGACGGTGGCCACCGGCAAAGAGAACACCAGCACGGCCAGCGTCGCGAGACCGACCGCGGCCAGCGGCCCGGGCACCGTGCGCACCTTGGCCGGCATCCGCTTCCACAGCACCAGCACGGCGATGGTGCCGGCGCCGAGCCCCAGCGAGGCCAGCGCGCCGGTGTCGCCGAGGGACGTGACGAGGGCCTCCGGCAGCCCCGCGATCTTCGCGAGCCCGGACTCCGGCGCCTTGGCGCCGGCCATCGAGTAGAGCTGCCCGGCGATCAGCACCAGGCCGATCCCGGCCAGCATGCCCTCGACGACGGAGACAGAGATGGCCCGGAAGTACCGCCCGAGCCTCAGCGCGCCCATGGCGATCTGCAGCATCCCGGAGACGAGCACGATCACACCGAGCGCGGGCAGCCCGAACTCCTGCACCGCCTCGAAGACCAGCACGGTCAGACCGGCCGCCGGACCGGACACCTGAAGGCTGCTGCCCCGCATCAGACCGGTGACGATGCCGCCGACGATGCCGGTGACGAGCCCGAGCTCGGCCGGCACGCCGGAGGCCACGGCCACGCCCACGCACAGCGGGAGCGCGACCAGGAAGACCACGAGGGAGGCGGCGAAGTCCGCCTTCAGATGGGGGAACCTGGCTATGTTCACGGGGCCCCTCACAGCGCGCGGAAGGTGTCGGTGGCGGTGTCGTGGGTCAGCACCGCACCGGTGTGGACCTCGTAGTACCAGGCGTGCACGGTGAGTTCACCGGCCGACAGCTTCTTGTCGATGAACGGGTACGAGCGCAGCCGCAGCACCTGGGCCAGGACGTGGTTCTGCACGCCCTCGGCCACGCACGGGTCCTCGGCCGCGCCGGAGGGGCGGGGCTCGGCCCGCGCGAGCCACTCCCGCACGGCCGGCACGGCGGTCAGGTCGTCGCCGCGGACCAGGGCGCCGACGGCGCCGCAGTGGGAGTGCCCGCAGACCACGATGTCGCTGACGCCGAGGACCTCCACGGCGTACTCGATGGTGGCCGCCTCGCTGGTGGGGTGCTCGGAGGCGTACGGCGGGACGATGTTGCCCGCGGTGCGCAGCTCGAAGAGCTCGCCGGGCCGGGCGCCCGTGATCAGGGCCGGGACGACCCTGGAGTCGGAGCAGGTGATGAACAGGACCTGCGGTGACTGGCCTTGGGCCAGCGGGGCGAACTCCTCAGGGCGCTGTCCGTGCGTGCGGGCGTTGTCGATGAGGGGCTGCATGGCGTGTTGACTCCTCCTGGCGCGCCGAACGGCGCGTCGGGCTTGCGTGACAGAGGTGGGGGGAACTGCTCTGTGCGGTCAGCAGCGGAAGACCTGGAGTGCGGCCGGGGAGTGTGCTGCCGACGGTCTCGACAGGGTGAGCGCGGCGCGGGCGGAGGGTGGGGGTGGGTCCGTCCGGTCCTGGGCCGGCAGGGGCCGTTCGATTCCCTGTGGGGGGAGGTCGGCGGCGCGGTGCCGGTCGCGGGCGCGCAGGGGACCGGTCGGGTCCCCGGAGGGGTCGCAGGGGCGGGGCGATGTGCTCGTGTCGCGGAGCGCCTTGCCGGAGAGCTTGGTTCCGGACTGGGTCTTGGCCTCGACATGGCGGGCCGTGTGCGCGGTTGCGAAGCACTCGGCGGGCGTGAGGAGCGGGAGGGCGAGCAGGGCGGCGGCGAGGAGCGCCAGCAGGGCTTTGACGGTCGTACCTCGGAACACACGCCCCCCTCCCGGCCGTTCACGCCTCTAGTCCGGACCAACGGTTGGTCAACGGATGGTCAAGAAACACATTAGCCCTGCAAAGTCGTTTGCAGGGTTAACTTAACGTTTCGAGCTGAAGACAGGCTGAAGCGTGCGGGGTGGACGGCTGGAAAAGCCTCTTGATCCGCTTCGGTCTCTCGGGGTAGTGGGCCTGTCGGCCGGGTGTGTCAGCCGCCTTCGACGAGGCGGCCCGCGTCACGGGCGAGCGCGGTGAGCCGCGAGATCGCCCGGAAGTACTTCTTGCGGTAACCGCCGTTCAGCATCTCCTCGCTGAACAGCCGGTCGAAGGGCAGCCCGGAGGCCAGCACCGGCACCTCGCGGTCGTAGAGCCGGTCGGCGAGGACGACCAGACGCAGCGCCGTCGACTGGTCGGGAACCGGCCGCACGTCGGTGAGGCAGACCGCCTCCAGGCCGTCGGTCAGCGCGCCGTAGCGGCTGGGGTGGACCTTGGCGAGGTGCTCCAGCAGCCGGGGGAAGTCGTCGAGCGAGGCGCCCTCGACGTCGTACGCGGCCTTCTTCACCTGCTCGTCGGAGTACGGCGCCGGCGCCTCGGGCAGACCGCGGTGGCGGTAGTCCTCGCCGTCGATGCGCAGGGCGCGGAAGTGGGCCGACAGGCCCTGGATCTCGCGCAGGAAGTCGGCCGCCGCGAAGCGGCCCTCGCCGAGCTTGCCCGGCAGGGTGTTGGAGGTGGCGGCGAGCGCGACGCCCGCGTCGACCAGCTTGCCCAGCAGGGTGGAGACGAGGACGGTGTCGCCGGGGTCGTCCAGCTCGAACTCGTCGATGCACAGCAGCCGGTGGCCGGAGAGCGTGCGCACGGTCTGCTGGAAGCCGAGCGCGCCGACCAGGTTGGTCAGCTCCACGAACGTGCCGAACGCCTTGAGTTCGGGCTCGGCCTCGGTGGCGTGCCACAGCGAGGCCAGCA
Organism: Streptomyces sp. NPDC002566; assembly: GCF_042889585.1. Lineage (NCBI taxonomy): Bacteria > Bacillati > Actinomycetota > Actinomycetes > Kitasatosporales > Streptomycetaceae > Streptomyces > Streptomyces sp. NPDC002566. Next base: position 284,158 of record NZ_JBIARD010000001.1, read on the forward strand.
GGTGCGTCTTGCCGACGCCGTAGCCGCCGTCGAGGTAGACGCCGCGCGGGCCGGCCGCGGCCCTCGGCGCCTTCGCCCTGCCGAACCCGAAGAACCCCCGCTTGGCGGAACCGGCGGCCGCCCGCGCGCCGAGCCCCGCCGCGAAGCCCTCCAGCACGCCGACCGCCTCGGTCTGGCTGGGCTGGTTCGGGTCCGGGATGTACGTGCTGAAGCGGACCGAGTCGAACCGCGGCGGCGGAACCATCTCGGCGACCAGCCGGTCCGCAGGGACCCGCGGCTCACGAGCGCACAGGGACACCGGCGCGGCGTCGGCTATCGGCCCGTGAGGGGAGGTCTGGGCGGAGGCGGGAGTGGAGGACGACACGGTTCCCCATCGTACTGCCGCGGCGAACGCCGCCCGCCGGGGCGGTACGGGGCGTGCCAGACTGCCTGGCATGCGACGGCTGTTCCCTGTGACCGACCAGACAGCGACCGAGCCCCGGGAGTGGGGGCTCGACGACATCGCCGAGGCCTACGCCTACCCCCGGCCCGGGCCGGGCGGGCCCGCGCCCTGGCTGCGGGCCAACATGGTGTCCACGCTCGACGGCGCCGCCCAGCACGACGGGCGCTCCCAGCCCATCTCCAACGCCACCGACATGCGGATCTTCGGCACCCTGCGGGCCCTCGCCGACGTGGTGCTCGTCGGCGCGGAGACGGTACGCCAGGAGGGGTACCGCCCGGCACGCGCGCGTGCGGAGTTCGCGCGGCGGAGGGAGGCCGCCGGGCAGGGGCCCGCCCCGGCCATCGCCATCGTCTCCGCGAGCCTGGACCTCGACTTCTCCCTCCCGCTGTTCACCTCGCCGCTGGTCCCCACCCTCGTCCTGACGGGCGCGGCGGCCGCCCCCGACCGGGTCGCGGCCGCCGAGAAGGCCGGCGCCCGGGTGGTCGTCGCCGGCGACGGCACGGGCGTCGAGCCGGACCGGGTCGTGCCGGCCCTCGCCGGCCTCGGGCACACCCGGCTGCTGACCGAGGGCGGCCCCCGGCTGCTGGGGCAGCTCGTCGCCGCCGGCGTGCTGGACGAACTGTGCGTGACCCTCTCGCCGCTGCTCACGGCGGGCGACGCGCAGCGGATCGCGGGCGGCCCCGCCATCGCCGTGCCGCAGCGGTACGCGCTGGCCTCCCTCCTGGAGGAGGACGGCTTCCTGTACGGCAGCTACCGCCGGGAGCGGGGCGACTGACGTGCAGGCGCCGGCTGGACGCACCCGGGTGTGGCGGGCCGGATCCGGGGCAGGCGGGCACGGCGCGCGGGTGGACCACGCCGCGCGCTTCCCGTGCGCGCACGGGGAAGGATGGTTTCGGCAGGGCCGGGCACGGCTCACGGAGGACTGAGGGCCACGGGGGTCCTCATAGGAGAATGGGGCGCTGGTGTTCACAAGCGTGTTGATGATCGAGAAGGCCCTGACGTCCGCCGACGTGGAGTTCGTCACCACCTTGCACGGCGACGAGCAGGTCGCCTTCCACGTGCTGCTCCAGCCGCGCGGCGACCAGGCGGACCGGCTGCTGCGGGCCATCGACGACGTGGCGCTCGGCGAGATCGACGAGGCCGCGCGCGAGGGGGAGACGCCGGAGGGCGACGAGGCGAAGGGGTTCGGCGAGCGCGCCCTGGAGGTGTCCCTTCAGGCGCTGCACGCCGCCGGGAGCGGGGCGTCGGGGCGGCTTGTGGAGGACCATCCGCTGGACGCGCTGAAGTCCCTCGTCGACGAGGTGAACGCGGACGAGGTGATCGTCCTGACCGATCCGCACTACGTGGAGGAGTTCTTCCACCGCGACTGGGCCTCCCGCGCCCGCCACAAGGTCGGCGTGCCCGTGCTCAAACTGTTCTCACACAGCAAGACGTGACCCGGCACGCGGGCGCGCTCCGGGCACCTACCGGGACGCGTCGGTTCTGTACGCAATAGTCTGGGGGCGCGCTCCCGCCCGGGGGCGCGTTCAGTGTCGTACGGAACTTGGGAGAACACGCATGGCACCTGGCCTTCCTACCGCCATGGACCGACCGCACTTCATCGGCATCGGCGGCGCCGGGATGTCGGGCATCGCCAAGATCCTCGCTCGGCGCGGGGCCCGGGTGGCGGGCAGCGACGCCAAGGAGACCGCGACCGCCGAGGCGCTGCGCGCGCTCGGCGTCACCGTGCACATCGGGCACGCGGCCGGGCACCTGGCCGACGACGCGACCTGTGTCGTGGTGTCGTCGGCGATCCGCGCGGACAACCCGGAGCTCACCCGCGCGGGGGAGCTGGGCATTCCGGTCGTCCACCGTTCGGACGCTCTCGCCCGGCTGATGGACGGTCTGCGCCCGATCGCGGTCGCCGGCACCCACGGGAAGACCACCACCACGTCCATGCTGGCGGTCGCGCTGACCGAGCTGGCCCTGCACCCCTCGTACGCGATCGGCGGCGACCTGGACGTCCCCGGCTCCAACGCGGAGCACGGCGAGGGCGAGATCTTCGTCGCCGAGGCGGACGAGTCCGACCGCAGCTTCCACACCTACGCGCCCGAGGTCGCCATCGTCCTCAACGTGGAGCTGGACCACCACGCCAACTACGCCTCGATGGACGAGATCTACGAGTCCTTCGAGACCTTCGTCCGCAAGATCGTCCCCGGCGGCACCCTGGTGATCTCCGCCGACCACGAGGGCGCGCGCGAGCTGACGCGGAGGATCGAGGGCGGCCTGCGCGTGGTGACGTACGGCGAGTCCGCCGACGCCGACGTGCGGATCCTGTCCGTGACGGCCCAGGGGCTGAAGAGCAGCGTGACCGTCGCCCTGGACGGCCAGGAGATCACCTTCACGGTCTCCGTGCCCGGCCGCCACTACGCGCACAACGCGGTCGCCGCGCTCGCCGCCGGCGTCGCCCTCGGCGTCCCGGCCACCGCGCTGGCGACGGCGCTCGGCGCGTACACCGGCGTCAAGCGCCGCCTCCAGCTCAAGGGCGAGGCCGCGGGCGTCCAGGTCATCGACTCCTACGCGCACCACCCCACCGAGATGACCGCCGACCTGGAGGCGATGCGCGGGGCCGCCGGCGACGGCCGCATCGTCGTCGTCTACCAGCCCCACCTGTTCTCGCGCACGCAGGAGCTGGGCAAGGAGATGGGCGAGGCGCTGGCCCTGGCCGACACCTCCCTCGTCCTCGACATCTACCCGGCCCGTGAGGACCCGATCCCCGGTGTGACCAGCGAGCTGATCATCGCCGCGGGCCGTGCGGCGGGCGCGGACGTCACCCTGGTCCACGACAAGGACGAGGCCCCGGCCCTCGTCGCGGGAATGGCCAAGCCCGGTGATCTCGTTCTCACCATGGGCGCGGGAGACGTGACCGACCTGGGCCCGAGGATCCTGGACCGTCTCGCACAGCGGTAGAGAGAAGCAGAGGGGTTGGCCATCATGTCGTACGACGTCGAAAAGCCCGACGAGCAGTGGCGGGCGGAGCTCACCCCGGCCGAGTACGCCGTGCTGCGCCAGGCGGGCACCGAGCCCGCCTTCACCGGTGAGTACACCGACACCAAGACGCGGGGCGTGTACTCCTGCCGGGCCTGTGGCGCCGAACTGTTCACCTCCGACACCAAGTTCGAGTCCCACTGCGGCTGGCCGTCGTTCTTCGACCCGAAGGACAGCGATGCCGTCGAGCTGATCGAGGACCGCTCGCACGGCATGGTGCGCACCGAGGTGCGCTGCGCGCGCTGCGGCTCGCACCTCGGCCATGTCTTCGAGGGCGAGGGCTACCCCACCCCGACCGACCAGCGGTACTGCATCAACAGCGTGTCGCTGCGGCTGACGCCGGCCGAGAGCTGACGCCGGCACGGGAGCATGGGTGAGCGTCCGGTCCGAGGGGCCGGGCGCTCACAGCGCCTCGCGCTGCACCAGGGCCGAGAGCGCCAGCATGCCCGGCGGCATGGGCAGCCAGACCGTCAGCACGCGGTAGCCGATCACGGTGGCGGTGGCCAGGGAGAGCGGGGCGCCGTAGCCGGCCAGGGTGAGGACCAGGGCCGCGTCGACGGGCCCGATGCCGCCCGGGGCCGGGACCGCGCCGGCGGCGGTGCTCGCGGCGAGGAACGCGAACAGCAGCTGCGGCCAGGTCAGCGGCACGTCCAGTGCCGTGCCGACCGAGGCGAGGACGCAGGCCTGGAGCAGCGGGGCCGCCGTCGCTCCGCCCCACAGGGGGAGGAAGCGGGCCGGGCGGGAGTGCAGCCGGCGGGCGTCGGTGAGCGCCGTGCGGACGAAGTCCACGGCGGGCCGGCGCAGGGGCCGTACGAGAACCAGGAGAGCCGCGCCCGCGGCGAGGATCAGGACCGCCCCCGCGGCGGCCGTCAGCAGCGTCCGCCCTTCGGGAAGAAGCTCGACCGGGGGCGCCGAGGTCGGCGCGGCCAGCAGCAGCGCCAGGAGCACCAGCATCTTCGCCACCGCCCTGACCAGGGAGTACAGGGCGATGGACGCGGTGGCGCGGGGGAGGGGGACGCCCCGGCGCTGGAGGAAGCGGACCGTGACCGCGTGGGCGCCGATGCCCGCGGGCAGCAGGTTGTTCGCGGCGCCCGCGGCGATCTGGGAGACCAGCAGCAGTCCCTTGGGCAACCGGTCGGCGATCGCCCCCTGGCGGGCGCAGGCGGCGGCGATCCAGCCCGCGCCGGTGAACAGGCACCCGGCCAGCAGCCACGAGGGGTCGGCGGCGGCGAGACGGGCGGCGCCCTCGCTCAGGGAGTGCCGGTCGAGCGCGGCCCACCCGGCGAGCATCAGCAGCGGCAGCAGGGCGAGGACCCGGCGTACGACGGACGAGCCGGAGGCGCGGGCCGGAGAGGGGCGGGCGGACGTGACGGTCGGCGGGGGGCGGTCGTCCGCGCGGGGGAGCGGGGCAGCGGGACCGTCGAGCGGCAGCGGGGGCACGGCGCACGGCGTCCTTTCGCGTCATGTCCGCGGGCGGGGGCTGGGAGAGTTCTGCCCGCGCCCCGCACAGCTCAAAGGTGCCCCGACGGCGTCATCCGGACGACGTCGTCGGCAGGGCGAGGGCGAAGACCGTCGGGCCCGCCGCGCCGGCCAGGGTGAGGGAGCCGCCGTGGGCGTCGGCCAGCGAACGGGCCACCGACAGACCGAGTCCGCTGCCGCCCCGGTCGCGGCTGCGGGCCTTGTCGACGCGGTAGAAGCGGTCGAAGACCCGCTCCCGGTCGCCGGGCGGGACACCGGGCCCCTCGTCGCAGATCCGCACCAGCGCGGCGTCCCCCGTCACCGACACCGCGACGGACACCGGGGTGCCCGGCGGGGTGTGCACGGCCGCGTTGGTGAGGAGGTTGTCCAGCACCTGGCGGACCCGGTGCGCGTCCAGCCGCAGCCGTACCGAATCCGGCCCGGGGAGCACGGTCAGCGGATGGCCGGGATGGCTCGCACGGAACGCGTCGGCGGCCTGCTCGACCAGCGCGACCAGGTCGGCGTCCGCCATCCGCAGCGGGGTCTCCACCTCCGCCGCGTCCAGCCGGGCGAGCAGCAGCAGGTCGTCGAGGAGGACGCCCATCCGCGCGGCCTCGGCGCGCAGCCGGGCCAGATGCCGGTCGCGCTCCTCGGGGGCGTTGGCCGCCGCGTACTGGAAGAGGTCCGCGTAGCCCCGCACCGACATCAGCGGGGTGCGCAGCTCGTGCGAGGCGTCCGCGACGAAGCTGCGCAGCCGCTGCTCGGCCCGGGCGCGGACCGCGAGGGAGTCGTCGATGTGCTCCAGCATCGTGTTGAACGCGGTGCGCAGCTCCTCCACCTCCGGGCCGCCGCCCGGCGCGTGGGCGCGCAGGTGCAGCCGGGCCGCCGACTCCGTCAGATCGTGCGAGGCGATGCCGTGCGCGGTGTGCGCCATGTCGCTCAGCGGCTTCAGCCCGCGCCGCAGCATCGCCCGGCCGCACACCACGAGCGCCAGCAGCGCGAGGCCGAAGGTGACGACCTGGACGGTGACCAGCCGCCGTACGGTGCCTTCGATGGCGTCCATCGGCGCGCCGCTGACCAGCACCACGCCGGGCCCCGCCGAACAGGCCCGCAGCCGGTACACGCCCTCGCCCCTGAGGTGCTCGGTGCGCAGGACCTCCTCGCCCGTGGACGTCTGCGCCCTCGCCAGGGCGGTGAAGTCGGCGACGCCGGCCGGGTCGCCGGGCAGGTCGCCGGCGTCCTCGGGCCTGCGCAGCACCGGCGTGCCGTCGGCCGACACGTCGTACACCGCGTAGTACCAGCGGTAGTACTTCTTGCCGGTCAGCGAGCCGGAGTCGGCGATGCTCCTGGACTGCGCGACCTGGGCGAGCTTCAGCTGCTCGTTGAGCTGCGCCGACAGATAGTCGCGCATGTAGGTCGTCAGGGCCGTGCCGACGATGGCGAACACCACCAGCGCCAGCGCGCCCAGGCCCAGCGCCAGCCGGGTGCCGAGCCGGAGCCTGCGGTACGCCTGCCGGACCCTGCGGATCACCGGGCCGCCTGCCGGACCACGTACCCGAAGCCGCGCACGGTGTGGATCAGCGGCGCGCCCGTCGCGTCGAGCTTGCGCCGCAGCCGGCTCACCACCAGCTCCACGACGTTGGAGCGCCCGCCGAAGCCGTACTCCCACACATGGTCCAGGATCTGCGCCTTGGTCAGCACGGTGGGCGACTTGCGCATCAGGTAGCGCAGCACCTCGTACTCCGTCGGCGTCAGCGTCAGCAGCCGCTCGCCGCGCCGCACCTCACGGGTGTCCTCGTCCATCGTCAGATCGCTCACCCGCAGCACCGACCGCTGGAAGGCGGGTCCCGCGCTGCGCCGCAGCACGGTGCGCAGCCGGGCCATCAGCTCCTCCACCGCGAACGGCTTGACCAGGTAGTCGTCCCCGCCGCGGGTCAGCCCCGCGACCCGGTCGGCGACGCCGTCGCGGGCGGTCAGGAACACCACCGGCACCATGGTCCCGGACCGCCGCAGACGGTCCAGGACGCCGAAGCCGTCGACGTCCGGCAGCATCAGGTCGAGCACCACGATGTCGGGGCGGAACTCGGCGGCGCGGCGCAGCGCCTCCTCGCCCGTGTTCGCGGTGACCGCTTCCCAGCCCTCGTAACGGGCGACCGTCGCCACGAGATCGGCGATCGGAGGGTCGTCGTCCACCACGAGGAGTCGCACTTTGTCCACGGGGTCATACTGCGTCACCGACCCGGCGGGACCGGAGCCCGGTTCCGCACCCGTGCGCAGATCGATACACACTTGAAAGTTGTACGACAGGAGATCGACAGCTCCGGCGGCCAGGCTCGGTGTCCTGAGGACCCCGAAGGGCCCCTGAGACCGAGGAGTTCCCGTCCGTGACGACCGTCCAGTCGCCTCCCGCGCGCACCGCGACGATACGGCCCCGGGCCGTGGCCCGCACCGGTCTGTACGCCGTGCTGGCCGCCAACGCGGCCGTCGTGACCCTCTTCGCCCTCCAGGCGGGCTTCGCCTCCAACGCCCTCGTCGTGGTGGGCCGCTTCGCCGGTCTGTACGCCGCGCTGCTGATGGCGTTCCAGTTGCTGCTGGTCGCCCGGCTGCCCTGGCTGGACCGCCGCATCGGCATGGACCGGCTGACGAACTGGCACCGCTGGACGGGCTTCGGCCTGCTGTGGACGCTCGTCGGGCACGTCGTGTTCATCGCCTTCGGCTACGCCGAGTCGTCCTCCCTGGACCCGGTCAGCCAGGTGGTCGACCTGGCCGAGACCGTCGAGGGCGTCTTCCGCGCGGTCGTGGCGACGGGCCTCCTGCTGGTCGTCGGCGGGGCCTCCGCCCGCTGGGCCCGCCGCCGACTCGCCTACGAGACCTGGCACTTCGTCCACCTGTACGCCTACGTCGCCGTGGTGCTCGCCTTCACCCACCAGGTCGCCGCCGGCACCACCTTCACCGCCTCGTCCGCCGCGACGGCGTACTGGTACGGCGTGTGGGGCGTCGCCCTCGGCTCGGTGTTCGCCGGCCGGATCGTCCTGCCGCTGTGGCGCAACCTGCGTCACCGGCTGCGCGTCGAGGCGGTCGTCCCCGAGTCGGACGACGTCGTCTCCGTCTACGTCACCGGACGTGACCTGGACCGGCTGCCGGCCCGCGCGGGGCAGTTCTTCCTGTGGCGGTTCCTCACCAGGGACCGCTGGTGGCAGGCCAACCCGTTCTCGCTGTCGGCGGCGCCCGACGGGCGCACCCTGCGCCTGACCGTCAAGGCCGCCGGCGACGGCTCCGCCGGGCTGCGGCACCTCCAGCCCGGTACCCGCGTCTTCGCCGAGGGCCCCTACGGCGCCTTCACCGCGATGCACCGCACCCGGCCGGAGGCCGTCCTCATCGCCGGCGGCGTCGGGGTCACGCCCATCCGGGCGCTGCTGGAGGAACTGCACGGCCACGCCGTCGTGATCTACCGCGTGGGCGCCGACCGGGACGCCGTCCTCCACGACGAGCTGTGCGACCTCGCCCACGCCAAGGGCGCCGAGCTGCACCTCGTGACCGGCCCGCCCGTCCCCGACAGGCTGGCCCCGGGCGAGCTGATCCGGCTGGTGCCGGACATCGCCGAGCGGGACGTGTTCCTGTGCGGACCGCCGCCGATGATGAACGCGGTGCTGGGCAGCCTGCGCGCGCTGGACGTGCCCCGCACGCAGGTCCACTTCGAGCGTTTCAGCCTGGCGGGATGAGAGGAAGACCGTGAAGCGAGCACTGCCTGTCCTGGTCCTGAGCATCGCCGGGCTCATCCCGGTGTGGCGTTACGAGCCGTCCTCGGGGGCGTCGTCGTCCAGCGCGGTCGCGGTGCCGGCGCAGACGACCTCGCCGGGCGGTTCTGCCGCCGGGTCCTCGTCCGGCTCGGCGTCCGGCTCGTCCGTCGTCGTCAAGGGCACGGTCGTGAGCACCGACAAGGGGGACGTGCAGGTCGAGGTGACCTACGAGGGCGACCGGATCACGGCCGTCAGGATGCTGAAGCAGCCGGACCACCCGCAGACGACGGCGGCGGTGCCGAAGCTGGTCGCGGGGACGCTTCAGGCGCAGAGCGCGGACATCGACACGGTGTCAGGGGCGACGGTGACCAGCGAGGGCTACAAGAAGTCCCTCCAGGCCGCCATCGACGCGAGGACCTCCTGACGGCCGCAGCCCCGCACCCTGCCGAAAAACGACAGGTCTAGACTCTCTCCGCAACGGCCCGACCTCAAAAGGTCGAGAGCGGGCGGAGACTGTCAGACCCGAAGGGCATTCGGCGTTTTGATACGGATAGATTCAGTCACGAAGCGATACCCGGACGGCACCGTGGCGGTCGACCGGCTCTCCCTCGACATACCGGACCGCTCCATCACCGTCCTCGTCGGCCCCTCCGGATGCGGCAAGACGACGACCCTGCGCATGATCAACCGGATGGTCGAGCCCACCGAGGGCGCCATCCTCCTCGACGGCGAGGACATCCAGCGGCAACCCGTCGAAACCCTGCGCCGGTCCATGGGATACGTCATCCAGAACGCCGGTCTCTTCCAGCACCGCACGATCGTCGACAACATCGCCACCGTGCCCCGCCTGCTCGGCTGGAGCAAGGACAAGTCCCGCTCGCGGGCACGGGAGTTGATGGAACGGGTCGGTCTCGACGCCTCGCTCGCCAAGCGGTACCCCTACCAGCTCTCCGGCGGCCAGCAGCAACGCGTGGGCGTCGCACGGGCGCTCGCCGCCGATCCGCCGGTCCTGCTGATGGACGAGCCGTTCTCCGCCGTCGACCCCGTCGTACGCAAGGGACTCCAGGACGAACTCCTGCGCTTGCAGGAGGAGTTGGGCAAGACGATCGTCTTCGTCACGCACGACATCGACGAGGCGGTGAAGATCGGCACCATGGTGGCGGTGCTGCGCACCGGCGGCCGGCTCGCCCAGTTCGCGCCGCCCGCCGAGCTGTTGAGCCATCCGGCCGACGAGTTCGTCGAGGACTTCCTCGGCGCCGACCGCGGCGTGCGGCGCCTGTCCTTCTTCACCTGCGCCGGACTCGACCTGCTCACCGCGCCGATCGTCGCCGTCGACGCGAGCGCCGAGCAGATCGCCGCCCGCGCCGGCGCCGGAGCCCCCTACCTCCTCGTCACCGACTTCGAGGGCAAGCCGCTGGGCTGGGGCGAGCCGGGCGAGTTGACCGCCGGGCGGATCGACCCCGCCCGGCTGCTCTCCTGCGGCAGGCCGTTCACCGCCGGCACGGACTCGCTGCGGGCCGCGCTGGACTGCGCCGTGCTCTCGCCCACCGGCTGGGCCGTCGCCGTCGACGAGGAGGGCAGGGCGGCCGGCGTCGTCTCCCAGCAGAGCATCGGCGAGGCGATCCGGGGCGCCCACGCCGAAGGCCGCGAGGAGGCGGGCAAGACCGCGGTGAAGGCCGTCCGGTGAACGGGTTCTTCGACATCCCGAGCGACCTCCAGCACAGTTGGGCCGGTCTCATCGGGCTGCATCTGCGCGAGGCCCTGCTGCCGGTCCTGGCCGGCCTGCTGCTCGCCCTGCCGCTCGCCCAACTCTGCGTGCGCCTGCGCTGGTTGTACCCGCCGGTACTGTGGGTGACGACCGTGCTGTACGCGATCCCCTCGCTGGCCTTCTTCGTCGTCCTCATCGACTACACCGGCCAGACCGAGCTCACCGTGATGATCCCGCTGACCGTCTACACGCTGGTCGTCCTCGTCCCCGCGATCGTCGACGGGGTGCGCTCGGTGCCGCAGGAGACGCTCGCCGCCGCCACCGCCATGGGCTTCGGGCCCGTACGCCGCTACCTCCAGGTGCAGTTGCCGATCGCCGTGCCCGCGATCATCGCCGGGCTGCGGGTGGCGACCGTGTCGAGCATCAGCCTCGTCAGCGTCGGCGCCCTCATCGGCAACCAGGGCGCCCTCGGCAACCTGCTGCACGACGCCACCATCTACAACCGGCCGGAACTCGCCTGGAACGCCGTGCTCACCATGGCCGTCCTCGCGATCCTCGCCGACGGCCTGCTGGTGCTCCTGCGCGTCCTGCTCACGCCGTGGATGCCGAGTGGCGCCCGTACGCCCCGGAAGGCGGTCGCGACCCGGTGAACGTCCTCAACTTCGTCCAGGCCTTCTTCAGCGACGGCGCCCACTGGCAGGGCTACGACGGCATCCCCGCCCGCCTGGGGGAGCACGCCGGTTACACCCTCGAAGCGCTCGCCCTCGCCGCCGCCGTCGGACTGCCGGTCGGTCTGCTCACCGGGCACTACGGCCGCGGCGGCAACGCGCTGTCCATGGTCGCCACCGCGGGGCGGGCGCTGCCCACCTTCGGCCTGCTGGTGCTGATGACCCTGCTGCTCGGCTTCGGCATGCTGCCGGTGATGATCCCGCTGGTCGTCCTCGCCGTCCCGCCCATCCTGGTCACGACCTACGAGGCCGTGCGCTCCGTCGACCCCTCCCCGGTCGACGCCGCCCGGGGCATGGGCATGCGGGAGAGCGGAATCCTCTTCCGGGTGGAGCTGCCGGTCGCGCTCCCGCTGATCCTCGGCGGTCTGCGCTCCGCCGCCATCCAGATCGTCTCCACCGCCACCATCGCCGCGTACGTCAGCCTCGGCGGCCTCGGGCGCTACATCGTCGACGGTCTCTACCAGCGCGACTACGAGAAGGTGGTGGGCGGCGCCACGTTGACCGCCGTCATGGCCCTGGCGACCCTCGCCGTGTTCTGGGCGGTGGCCCGGGTCGCGGTGTCGCCGGGAGTGCGCCGGGGCGACCCGAAGCACTGACGCCCGCGACGGGAAGCGCGCCACCGCCCCGCGAGGGCAGGCGCCCTCACCCCTCGGTCCGCGCCAGCGCCTGTTCCAGCACCACCAGCAGCGCGTCGCGGACCGAGCCGCGCTCACGGGCGTCGAAGACCAGCACCGGCACGCCCTCGGACACGTCGAGCGCCCAGCGGACCTCCTCCAGCGTGTGCGCGACCTGGCCGTCGAAGGCGTTCACGGCCACCGCGAACGGGATCCGCCGGTGCTCGAAGTAGTCGACGGCGGCGTAGCAGTCGTCCAGGCGGCGCGTGTCGACGATGACGAGCCCGCCGACCGCGCCCTCCACGATGTCGTCCCACATGAACCCGAACCGCTCCTGCCCGGGCGTGCCGAACAGGTACAGCTTCAGGGTGGGGTCGATGGTGATGCAGCCGAAGTCCATGGCGACGGTGGTCGTCGTCTTGCGTGGGGTGTGGCTGAGGTCGTCCACGCCCGCGGCGACCTCGGTGATGGCCGCCTCGGTGGTCAGCGGCTCGATCTCGGAGATCGCACCGACGGCGGTGGTCTTGCCCACGCCGAAGCCGCCCGCGATCACCAGCTTCACCGGCAGCGGGGGCCGTACGGCGGCCTGGTCGGCGGTGTGCCGTACGAGTGGTTCAGTCGGAGTCACGGAGTACCCCCCGGGAGTCGGGGATGGCACGGAGGCCATCGATGAGCCTGCGCAGGACGGACGCGTCGTGGGCGACGCCGGCGTCCGGCACGTGCACCGACAGCTGCCCCGCCGCGCGCAGGTCCTCGGCGAGGACCCGCACCACGTTCAGGTGCAGCCGCAGCCGGGCCGCGATCTCCGCGATCGACTGCGGCACCCGGCAGGCGGCGACGATGTCGTGCTGTTCGAAGCACAGCCGGTCGAGGGCGCCGAGCCCGTCGGCGGTGGCCACCAACTGGGTCTCGACGGGCATCGTCCGCCCGGACGACGCCTCGCCCGCGCCCGCGACCCGCCCGGCGGTGACCAGGAAGGGCCGGACGGCGGACGCGGGACCGACCGGTGCGGCGCCGTCCTCGCCGGCGTCGGGCGCGGTGCGGCCGTCCGCCATCGCTGCTTCGCTTCCTCTCTGGACCGGCGGGCCGGTCGCCGACGGCCGCCTCAGCGCGACCTGACGGCGCCGACGCTGTTCTTCAGCTCCAGGACGAGCTGCGGACTCAATGCGGTGCCCGCGCGGTTGGCGAACACCGTCATCTCGTAGGCGATGTTGCCCAGCTTGGCCTCCTTGTCGGTGACCACGCCGAGGACGGCGCCGCTGCCGATCGCGGAGACCAGGACGTGGCCGCCTTCGAGGTCGATGATGACCTTGTTCAGCCCGCCCAGGCCGTAGTTGCCCGAGGCGCCCGCGGCCAGGCTGGTGATGCCCGAGACGATCGCGGCCAGCCGCTCGGAGTCGGCGTGCTCGCGCAGCTCCGACACGGCGATCAGCAGGCCGTCGGAGGACACCGCGATGGCGTCCACCACCCCGGCGGTCTCGGTGGCGAATCGGTTGAGCAGCCAGGTGAAGTCGGCTGCGGCGGCCCGCAGGTCGGTCGGCGTGGCGTCTCCCGGGGGAGTCTCACCTGTCGACGTGCTCACTGCTCGGCTCCTTCCGGAAGGTGGTTCTGGCGGTGCGCGGGGTTCCGGTGGTCGGTGTCCTGCGTGTCTTCGGTGTCGGGGGTGGCGGCGGGGCGGGGGTGCTCGCCGGTGTCGCGGTGGGCGCGCTCCACGGCCGCCTCGAACTCCTCCAGCGCGCTGCGGACCGCGTCCGCGTCCGCGGGGCGTGCGGGGCCGCGCGCGGCCTGCTGGGCGGCGTCGGCGGTCGTGCGCAGCGTGGCGCCGCGGACCCTGCGGCGCAGCGGGCGGGGGCCGTCGGGGGTGGGTTCCGCCGGGGAGGATCCGGCGGGGCGGGACGCGTCCGCCGGGCGGTCGGCCCGGGCGGGACGGCCGGAGGTGCTGCCCTCCGTACGGGGGTGGGGGACCGGGGCGGGATGGCGGGCCTCGGTGGAGCCGCTGGTGGCGGCCGGGGCGGTGTGGTGGGCCTGGGGTGGGGCCGCTCGGGGAGCCTCGGTGCGGGGGGCCGGGGCGGCCTGGTGGGTCGCGGTGCCGGTGTGGGCGGGGGCGGGCGCGCCTTCGTGGGCTTCGGCGGGGGCCGGGGCCTGTTCCTCGCCGTGCGCTCCGGTGCCGTCGGGGAGATCCGGGTCGGACGTCCTCGCGTGGGCCGGGGGCTGCTCGTCCTCCGCGGCCGCGGGCTCCGGATGCGGGGGCCGCGTCTCGTCGGCCGACGCCGGGTCGCGCCGGGGGACGCGGCGGGGGAGCGGGGCCGGCTCACCGTCGTCGGCGGCCCAGGCCGGGACGGAGAGGGCACGGGAGGGGCCGGACGAGGGCGCCGAGGGCGTGGGAAGCGAACCGCGCGCCTCCGCGTCCGGGTTCGGCCCTGCGTCCGGGTCTGCCCCCGTGAGCGCTCGCGCGGTCCTGGCATCGCTCGTGCCGGCCGGCTTCAGCAGCAGGGCGGACGGGATCACCGCTTCCGCCGTCACACCCCCGCCGGGTGTGCGCGAGAGGGTGACGGCGATGTCCCAGCGGCGCGCCAGCGCGCCCACCACGAACAGGCCGAGCACCTTCGTCGGCACCACGTCGAGGCGCTCGCGGCGCACCAGACGGGCGTTCTCCTCGGCCAGGCGTTCCGCGCTCATGCCCAGACCGTGGTCGGCGACGGTGATCGTCGCACCGCCGTCGACGGAGTCGACGGCCACCTCGACGGGGCTGCCCTCCGGCGAGAACGACACGGCGTTCTCCAGGAGTTCGGCGACCATCAGCGTCAGGTCGCCGATGACGTCGGGCTCCACCATGACCTCGGTCCCGGCGTGCAGCCGTACCCGCTGGAAGCCCTCGATCTGGCCGAGCGCCGCACGCACCACGTTGGTCAGCGCGCTGGGGCCGGAGTCCAGGACGGCCTCGCGGATGCCGGCCAGCAGCATCAGACTGTCGGCGTTGCGGCGCAACCGGACGGCGATGTGGTCGATGGAGTAGAGCCGTTCGAGCAGCGCGGGGTCGGTCTCGCCACGCTCCACCGCGTCGATCAGGACGAGTTGACGTGTCGTCAGGTTGCTGACGCGGCGGCCCACGTTGCCGAACATCTCCGCCACGTTGCGCCGGCTGAGCACCTGGCGCTCCAGCAGCGCGGCCGCCGTCGTCTGAACGTTGTTGAAGGCCTCGGCGAGTTCGCCGATCTCGTCGTCCGCGGTGACCGGCAGCTCGCGCAGACGGGGCGGCCCGCTCTCCTCGGCGTCGTCGTCCGCCACCCGCGCGAGCTCGCGCCCGGCGACGTCGGCGACCTCCTGAGCGGCCCCCGTCAGGGCCAGCACCGGGCGGATCACGCTACGGCGCACCAGGACCGCGAGGGCGATCCACAGGGCGAAGCCGAGCAGCGCCAGGCTGAGCAGCAGACCGGCACGCCACTGGGCGCCGGTCGACGCGTCGTCGGCCCGGTCGGCGATCTGGCCGATGAGCGAGCCGGTGATCTCGACCCGCGTCGAGGCCTGCTGGTTGTAGAGGTGGTAGGAGTCGAGCGCCTCCCGGAACGCCGTGCGCAGCTCGTCGTGGGAGCCGGCCTGCAAGGCGCTGGGGTCGACGGCCAGTTCGGCGTAGTGCCGGCCGATCGCGGCCATCGAGGAGTTGTGTTCGATGCCGCCGAGCTGGTCGGTCTGCGCCTGGGTGGCGAACCGGGCGAACCGCCCGGACTGGTAGGCGTACGACTCGGCGGAACCCACCGCGTTCATGAACTCGATGAGGGCGTTGCTGTCGCCGGTACGGGCGGAGAAGACACCGGTCTCGAAGGCGCCGTGCGCGGCGTCGGCGCGCAGCAGCGAGTCGAGCAGGTTGCCGGTGAAGGTCGTCGCGAGGTCGGCGCTGCGGTCCAGGCCGAGTCCGTCGATGAGGCCGTCGGCGGCGCCCGTGTACGCGGGGTCGATGTTGTCGGCGGGGAGGAAGCCCTGCTCGATGGTGTCGCGCAGGCCGGCCAGGCCCTCGATCTCCCTGAGCGCCTGCGCCTCGCCGGCCGGCAGCCGCCCGCCGAACGCGTCGCGCACCTTCTGCACCTGTGAGTCCACGGCGAGTTGGGCGATCCGGTAGGCGCTGGTGGAGGGGGTGCCGCCGTCGAAGGACGCCTCGTGCCGCACCGAGAGCAGGATGGCCTGCTGGTGCTCCGCCTGTACGTCGGTGACGAGTTGGGCAACCTCGGCGCTGTCGCGGACCAGCCGGGCCGCCGACTCGGCGCGGTCGGACTCCTCGACCAGGTTGACGATGAGGTACGTCAGCAGCAGCGCGATCACCGTCATCGGTACGCCGACGAGGACGTTGAGCTTGCGCTGGAAAGGCCACCTGTCGGCGAAGCCCCGCAGGCCCCGGCGGACCGGTGAGGCCGCCCCGGACGACCGGGCGGGCGCGTCCACCGGTTTCGTGGACACCAGGCCTCCTTCAGGGTCTCGCAGGCACACGCCGTCGCGACCGACGTCAACTGCCGTGACACTATCGCGCCTTTGTGCGGTCGGGTTGTCGCCCTAAGTCAAGAATCCATTACGAAGCGCCCCTTTCGCGGACACGATCGGTCACGAATCGAAGCCGATCGGTAACCCGGAGGCACTTGACTGATGGAGAAGCGGATGGATTGGATCAGTTGCAGCGTGCTTCAGTTCCCTCTCACCGACCCCCGAGCCCGGAACGGCAACCGTGACTTCCAACGCCCACAGCAGCAGGTCCCTCCGGCACCACCCCGGCGCGGCAGCCGTCGCCCTCGTCGCGACGACGGTCCTGCTGGCGGGATGTTCCTCCTCCGACGACACCACCGACCCGCTCGCCGAGGGGAAGGCGGACGGCAGCACCGTCGTCGTCGGCTCCAACAACTTCGCCGAGAGCATCCTGCTCGCGGACATCTACGGCGAGGCCCTCAAGGCCAAGGGCATCAAGGTGTCCTACAAACCCAACATCGGCAGCCGCGAGACCACGTACGGCCTGCTCAAGAACGGTTCCATCACCGTTCTGCCCGAGTACAACGGCTCCCTGCTCGCCTACTTCGACTCGAAGGCCGAGCAGAAGTCGACGGAGGCGGTCAACGCCGCCGTGAAGGCCAAGCTCGACCCCAAGCTGACGCTGCTGGAGTCCTCCGCGGCCGAGGACAAGGACTCCGTCGCGCTCAACCAGGAGACCGCGAAGAAGCACAACCTCACCGCGGAGTCCACCCTCGACGACATCAAGGACATCGCCCCGCAGCTGGTCCTCGGCGGCTCGCCCGAGTTCCAGACCCGGCAGCAGGGCATGGTCGGCCTCGAAGCGGTGTACGGCCTGAAGTTCAAGTCCTTCAAGGCGCTCGACGCCGGCGGCCCGCTGACCCAGGCCGCGCTGAAGAAGGACACCGTGCAGGCCGCGGACATCTTCACCAGCGACCCGACCATCAACAGGGACAAGTTCGTCGTCCTCAAGGACCCGAAGAACCTCTTCGGCTTCGCCAACGTGACCCCGCTGGTCTACAAGAGCGGGCTCTCGAAGGAGGGCGTCGACGCGCTCAACGCGGTCTCGGCCAAGCTCGACACCAAGACGCTGCTCGAACTGGACGATCAGGTGCAGCTCCAGCGCAAGGACCCGCTGGACGTCGCCAAGGCGTGGCTGAAGTCGGCAGGCCTGTCCTGAGGTCCGCGGCGGCCGGGGCGGGCCGAGTCGTGACCTGCTCCCGGTCCGCCGGAAAACGGGAGGCGACCGCACGCGGCCCCCGCTACCCTAGGCGGCCGTGAACAGAAGACGGCGGAAGAAGCTGACGGCACGCCTGGTCGGCGCGGCCGGTTCCGGCGACCGGCAGGGCGTGGCCGCGCTGTTGCGCGCCGGCGCCGATCCGGCGGTGGCCGACACCGACGGCCGTACCCCCCTCTACGCGGCCTCCGTGCACGGGGCGGCGGAGACCGCCCGGCTCCTTCTCGCCGCCGGAGCCCCGCCCGACGTGGAGAGCGGCGGCCTCGGCTCCGAGGGAACACCCCTGTGCGCGGCCGCCTGCTGGGGGCACACCGACACCGTCCGCGTCCTCCTGGCCCACGGCGCCGACCCCGCCCGCCGCGAGGACCACGGCACCGGCCGCACCCCGCTGGAATGGGCGGCCACGGGGCCGTACCCGGAGACGATCGCCGTACTGCGCGCGGCGGGAGCCACGGTCTGACGGAGCGTCAACACCGGTTCCGGCTACCCGCGTCGGCGATCAGCAGATCGAGCAGCGCGATCAGCACGTCCCGGCACGACTGACGTTCCCGCGCGTCGCACAGCAGCACGGGAACGCCTGCCGGAAGCGCCAGCGCCTGACGGATCTCGTCCGCCGGATAAGGGTGCAGCCCGTGGAAGCCGTTGACCCCGACGACGAACGGGATCCTGCGCCGCTCGAAGAAGTCGATCGCCGCGAAACCGGCGTCCGTCCGGCGCACGTCGATCAGCACCACCGCTCCCAGCGCGCCGACGGCCAGGTCGTTCCACATGAACCAGAACCGCTGCTGCCCCGGCGTGCCGAACAGGTACAGCACCAGGTCGTCGCCGATGGTGATCCGCCCGAAGTCGAGCGCCACGGTGGTGGACCGCTTCTCCTCGATGCCCTTCAGGTCGTCCACGTCCAGCCCCGCGACGGTCAGCGGCTCCTCCGTGCGCAGGGGCGCGATCTCGCTGACCGAGCCGACCATCGTGGTCTTGCCGACGCCGAAACCGCCGGCGACGAGGATCTTCACCGCGTCGGGCGCCGCGGGGGCCCCGGCGGCGGTGGGGTCAGATGCGGTCAAGGCCGTCCCTCACTTTCTGCAGCAGCTCCAGGTCCCGGCCGCCGTCACCGGTCACGGGACGGGGCGGCCGGGCCGTGATCAGCCCCGCCTCCAGCAGATCGCAGAGCATGATGACGACCACGCTCACCGGCAGGTCCAGCAGCGCCGCGAGCTCCGCCACGGCGACCGGCCGGGCGCACATCCGCACGATCCGCGCGTGCTCGGGCTGCGGCCGGGTCGCCCGCTCCGGCGGTGGGTCCGCCGCGGTCACCGTCGTGATGAGCGTGAAGTCGGCACGGCTGGGCCGGGTCCGCCCGCCGGTGAGGGCGAACGGCCGTACCAGCCGGCCCGCTTCGTCGCCTCCGCTCACCTCACCCGCCGAGGCGGCGCGAGGCGGGACCGACACCGGTCCGCGGCGCCGCGCTGAGGTGCTCGCCGATCTTCTTCACCAGCATGTTCATCTGGTACGCCACCACGCCGACGTCCGCGTGCGAGCCGGCCAGCACGACCAGGTGGGCCCCCGGGCCGGCCGAGGTGAGGATCAGGTAGCTGTTCGCCATCTCTATGAGCGCCTGGCGCACCGGGCCGCCGCGGAAGTCCATGCTGACGCCCTTGCTGAGGCTCATCAGGCCCGACGCGGTCGCCGCCAGCCGTTCGGCGTCCTCGCGCGTGAAGCCCAGGGACTTGCTGACCACCAGCCCGTCCTCGGAGAGCACGACGGCCTGGTTCACATCGGCGACCTTCTCCACCAGTCCGGTGAGCAGTTGGTCGAGCTTGGTGTCGGTGGCGGGCGTGGAGTATGTCATCGCGGTGTCCTTCATGAGCGGTCGGCGGGCGGTGTCGGGGTCGGGGCGGCTGCGGCCGTCTCCTCGGGGCGGGAGGGCGGCCCGTCGGCGTCGTCGCGTGCGCGCAGGGTGCCGCGCTGGAAACCGGCGAGGGAGGAGGCGGCGCGCTCGGCGGTGAACTCCTCGAACGCGTCGCCGTCGTCGGTGCGACCGCCTGTCCCGTCGCGTGCCGGCTCCTCGCGCAACTCGGCGACGAGGCTGGTCTGCGGGACCCGGCGGGGCAGCGGCGAGACGCCGGGTGAGCGGCCGGAGCCGGCCGCACCGGGCGCGGGCGGGCTCGCGGCCGTCGCGGCGGGCGTCTCCTTGCGCGTCCGCACCGCCGCGGCGCCGGGCGTCCTGACGGGCAGGCCGGTGTCGGGAGCCGGCGGGGAGGGCGGCGGGCCGCCCGGGCCGTCGGTCGCGCTCGGCGCTTGAGACTCGTCCGGCGTGTCCGACGCGTCCGGCGGCTGCGACGCGTGCGCCTCGTCGGGCGCCGGGGCGCCGGCGTCCCGCGTGGTCGTGACGGGCGGTGCGGTGAGCGCCTCGCGCACCGCTTCCAGCACGCCCGGCGCGGGTGATGACACGGCGGAGTGCGGGGTGTCCGGCTCGACGGTCGGCCGGGTCGGCCGGGTCGGCCGGGTCGGCCGGGTCGGCCCGGTCGGCCCGGTCGGCCCGGTCGGCCCGGTCGCCCCGGAGCCGTCGGGCTCAGCGCGCTCGCCGTCCGCCGTCTCCCGCACCACGATGTCCTTCGGCAGCAGCACGATCGCCGTGGTGCCGCCGTACGGCGAGGGGCGCAGGGTCACGGCGATGCCGTGCCGGGTGGCCAGCCGGGCGATCACGAACATGCCCAGCCGCAGATCGTCGGCGAGCGCCACCACGTCGAACTGCGGCTCCACCGCCAACTGGGCGTTGAACGACGCGTAGTCCTCCTCGGACAGCCCGAGACCGCGGTCCTCCACCTCGACCGCCAGGCCCTTGGCCACCGTCGTCGCCCGCACCGCGACCGGGCTCGGCGCCGGGGAGTAGGACGTCGCGTTGTCGATGAGCTCGGCCAGCAGGTGGATCACGTCCGCCACGGCCGGAGGGGCGACGCACACCTCCTCCTCGGTGTGCACCTCCACCCGCGCGTACTCGGCCACCTCGCCGACGGCGCTGCGCAGGACGTCGACCAGCGCGACCGGCTCCGACCAGCTGCGCCCCGGCCGTCCGCCGCTGATGATGACGAGGTTCTCCTCGTAGCGGCGCAACTGGGAGGCCGCGGAGTCCAGTTCGTACAGTCCCTTGAGGACGTCCGGGTCCTGGTGGGCGCGTTCCAGCGCGTCCAGCTTGCTCAGCTGCAGGTTGACGAGGTTCTGGCTCTGCCGTGCGATGCCCAGGATGATCTTCTGGAACCCGCGCCGGGTGTCGGCGAGTTCGACGGCGGTGTGCACGGCCGTGCGCTGCGCGGTGTTGAACGCCTCGGCCACCTGGCCGAGTTCGTCGCCGCCGTAGTCGAGGGGCGGGGCCGCCGAGTCCACGTCGACAGTCTCTCCGCGGTCGAGCCGGGCCACCACCTCGGGGAGCGTCTCCCGAGCCAGACTCAGCGTGGCCATTCGCAGCCCGCGCAGCCGCCGGAACAGCGAACGGGTGATCCGCCAGGACATCCCGACGCACAGCAGCAGCGCCACGAGCCCGGCGGTGCTCAGCGCGGCGGCCTTGACCAGCAGATCGCGCGCTTCCACCGCGCTGCTTTCGAGCAGCGCCTCGGTCCGCTGCCGGATCAGCGCCGAGTACTGGCCGGAGACCTCGATGAGGGCGGCGCGCCACTGCCCGCGCACGTCGGGCAGGGGGACGTCGCCGTTCTCGCGCTGGTCGGAGCGGGCGGCGAGCACCCTGTCCTCGACGGACTCCAGGGTGCGCCACTGCGGGCTGCGCAGGATCTTCTCGGCCTGCGTCTTCGTCGAGCCGGTGAGGGAGGGCACGATCTGGTCCTGCACCAGCCAGCGGCGGGCGTTCACCGTCTGCGCGAACGCGGCCCACTCCTTCTGGTCCATGTGCCCCTTGGGGCCGGCGAGCGTGAGGTACAGGTCCTCCTCGGAGACCAGCTCGGCCGCGTGCTCCAGGGCGACGAGGGGGCCGGCCTGCGAGGTGAGGTCGCCGTCGTCGACCTGGGACAGCTCCTGGAAGGCGTGGATCTGGTCGTCGATGATCGACGTGTACTGGTCCAGCGCCTGAGCGGCGGTGATGTCGGTGGGGTCGTCCACCTGACCCCGGTAGTACTCCAGGCTGCCCACGGAGGCGATCACCGAGAACATCCGCTCGCGGACGCGGGCGGGCGCCCGCTGGATGTCGTTCGCGCGGGCGACCAGCTGCGCGACCACCGCGTCCGTCTTCGCGCGCTGCGCCTGGAGCGCCGCGCGGGAGCCGTGGGGCGCGGCCAGCCACACGGCCGACAGGCTGCGTTCCTGTTGCAGCGCGAGTGTGGCCTCGGTGCCCATGGCGCCGGTGGAGCGGCTCAGTTCGGTCTGCGCGCGCAGCCGCATGCCCTCGGAGAACATCTGGATCGTCGTCACGCTCCACATGGCGGCGAGGGTGACGCCGGGCACCAGCGCCAGGAGGATGAGGGAGAGACGTATGGAGCCGAGACGGCGGCGCCGGGCACCTGTCCGTGGTGACATGGTCGTCCTTGGGCGAGCGGCGGGGGAGTCGGGGGAGCGGGGCGGGGCGTGCGGACCGGTCAGCGGTCGTTCGGCGGTCGGGCAGCGGCCGGTCAGCCGGTTCCGGCGGTGGCGTACCGGGTCCCGTCGGCCACATCGGCCTTCGTGACGAAGGCGGGGCCGGTCAGGACCGGGGCCGTGCCGCCGCCGCTGACGCTTCCGTTCGTCTCGTGGAGCCAGAGCGCGTCGACGGCGAGATAGCCCTGGAGCCACGGCTGCTGGTCCACCGCGAACCGGACCCTGCCGTCGCGGACGGCGGCGACCAGATCCTTGTCCAGGTCGAAGGTGGCGACCTCGGCACCGCTGCCGGCGTCCTTCGCCGCCTTCACCGAGGCCAGCGCGAACTGCGCGCCGTTGGCGACGACTTGGTCGACCGACGGGTCCTGCCCGAGGCGGGCCGCCACCGCGGCGGTCACCGCGTCCGGGTCGGTGCCGTCGACGTAGAGCATCTCGGTCTCGCCGGCGAACGCCTTCTTCACCCCGGCGCAGCGGGCCTCCAGGGCGACGTTGCCCCGCTCGTGGATGACGCACAGCGCGTGCTTCCTGCCGAGAGCGTCGAGCCTGTCGCCGACGGCACGGCCGGCGACGCTCTCGTCCTGCCCGAAGTACGCCAGCAGCCCGGCGGAACGCCAGGCGTCGATCCCGGAGTTGAGGCCGACCACGGCGATGCCCGCCGCCCTGGCCTCCGTCACCGGGCCTCTCATCGCCCGGGGCTTGGCCAGGGTCACCGCGATGCCGTCGACCCTGTCGCGGACCGCGTCCCGCACCAGCGCGGCCTGTCCGGCGGCGTCGGCGTCGCTCGCGTAGGTCAGCTCGACGCCGTCCTTGGCGGCGGCCGTCTCCGCGCCCCTGCGCACCGACTCCCAGAAGGCGTCGCCCTGTGCGCCGTGGGTGACCAGGGCGACCCTGATCCGGTCGCCGGGGCGTCCGGCCGTGTCCGGGTCCGGGCCGGAGGCCGTCGCGTCGGAACAGCCGGCGACGAGGAGGAGACAGAGGGCGGCGGAGGCGGCCGCCCGCGCGGCTCCGGGGGAAGCGGAGGGCGAGCGAGCGGGCGGGGGAGTGTTCATGGAGGGCTGTACCTCGCTGTGCGGCAGAGCAGGAGGACGGGCGAGCGCTGCCGGAACGAAGGGGCGCGTACCGGCGAAAGGTTTCGCTGGCTCGGAGCCAACCGCGTGTGACCGCCGGTAGTCAAGTGAACGACCACTCGTGGTGAGGTGCTGCTGCCGCATCGTGATGTGGAACGGACACGACGGGCCCGCGCTGAGAGCTCACCGCAGGTGAATTGACTGACTGTCAATCAAAGTGGAAGGCGCGCGGCGGCCCGGAGCGGACGGCGCATGCCTGTCTCGGAGCCCCAGGACGGCGCATGCCTGTGCCGGCGCCGTCGCCGGCGCCGGCACAGGGGACGACGACGGCGACCGTGCCGTACGGGGTCAGGCCGGTTCCCCGTGACGGTGGAAGGCCATGGCCTTGTCCGCCAGGGCGTCCTTGCGCCGCTGACGGCGGCTGCGCCGGGGTTCCTGGTCGGGCACCCACCCGAAGGCCATGCAGCTCCCCGTGACGCCGAGGAGCAGGCCGATGACGAAGCCCCCGATGTTCGAGGTGACCCATGAGCCCAGCGAGCACAGGACGCCGATGATCGAGTAGAAGAGGCGCTGCGAGGGGTTGAACAGGATCAGCAGCCCGCACAGCAGCATCACGGACGGCAGGAGATAGCCCGCCAGTCCCTGCATGCCGATGCGCAGCAGGACCGGCAGCGGAGCCTTCATGGTCAGCAGGATCTCCGCGCCGCCCAGGACGAGCAGCACTCCGCCGGCGAAGGGCCGGTGCCTCTTCCAGTCCTGGAAGCGGTTCACTGCGGGCAGCCCTTGCCCCCGAACCTCATGTGGAGGTCGGGGAGCTTGAACACGGCCGCGGTGGCGGCGTAGTTGTGCTGGTAGAGGTCGGTGATGACGACCTTGTCGGCCTGCTGGCCGTAGACGCCGGCCGGGCCCTGCTTGCCGACCTTGTCGAAGGTGCTGGAGTCGCGGCCGATCTCGATGTTGTTGAAGGCGGCGTCACCGGTGATGTCGTCGGAGTCGATGGCCAGGTTCTCCACGTCGACCTTGGTGCCCTTGTCGCCCGCGGTGAGGACGAGCTGGATGCCGCCGAGGTCGACGCTCTGACACAGGTTGGTCAGCTTGCCCTTCTTCACGACCGAGGTGACGACCAGCACCTGGCCGCCGGTGTCGCCCTCGTTGGGGCTGTTCTCGATCATGTGGTCCAGCGCGCCGAACTGGGCGAAGCCGTCGCCCTCGAGCTTGTCGGCGGTGACCACGAACGGCATGCCGGAAATAGCGAACTGCACACCCAGCGCTCCCTGGGCGGTCAGGACCGCGAGGCCGGCCGCGACGAAGGTCGCGGGCACCGCCATCACGGCGGCCCGGCGAAGCCGGACCCGGCCGCGTCTTACGGCCGAACCGCTGTCGGGGTTCTCGGGGGTGTTGTCGGCGGACGACGTGACGTCCGGGGACGAGGCCATGTCTGCTCCCATGGGCATAGTCATGCGGGTTGGGCTTCAGTGGCGTCGTTGTCCTGGCGCGGACAGCGGACTGTCGCGCACCGCTCCTCACAACTCCCGGATGTTGTCGCAAGGGCTTACCCGTTACGCGTCAGTAGCCTCTTCGGAAGTTACCGATGGTTACACCTAGGGGTCAAGGGAGATGTGGAAAAACGGTGTCCATTGTGTATCGCCTGTGATCCACACTGTCGCCCAGGTGCACGTTTATGTCGAGTGGATCATCAACTTGACTTCAAATGCTTGACGTTGACTGACCATCAGGTCTACAACTCTCGTGGCTCAGACCGGATCCGTGGCGCCGGATCCGCAGCGTGGTGACATCGGCCGCGCTCCCGGACACGGGTCCGGCCGCCGTCAGCCGGCGGCCGGACCTCCTGTCAGTACCGGCATTCCCGCCCGGGCATCCAGCACGGGCTTTCTGCGTCCCGAGTCCCATTCGTCCACCGGCGCCGCCCACGGCCACCACCCCCCTGTCCGTGGGGTCCGACGCCTCTCACCGCTGCCGGTCCGTCACGTACGGAGAAGGCGTGACGGGCCGGTTCCGGCCGACGCGGACTCGCGTCCCCTCTGTTCCCACGACCACCGTGTCCGACCGACCCCCCACCCGATCCCTCTCGTTCGGCCGACTTCCCCGAACGACCCCCCCACTTCAGAAACGAGGCACCCGCATGCGCGTCCGTACCCTCCTCGCCGCCGTCGGTTCCGTCGCCGCCCTCTCGCTGACGGCCGTCAGCCCCGCGTCGGCCGCCGACCCCGCGGTCCTTTCCACCGCGGGCGGCGACATCGCCGTCGGTGAGGGCCTCACCGCGTCCCTGGCCGCCGGCACCAACGCCACGTTCTACTCCAGCGCCACCGGCACCAGCGGCATCTCCTGCACGACGTCCAGCTTCTCCGCCACCGTCACCGACAACCCGGCCGCCCCCGGCACCGCCTCCGAGTCGCTCACGCAGCAGAACTTCACCGGCTGCACGTCGAACGTCCTGGGCGTGCTCGGCGTCAACAGCATCACCGTCAACAACCTCCCGTACACCGCGGCGGTCACCTCCGGCGGCGGCCTCAACGTCACCGCGGCGCCCGGCGCCCACATCCGCACGACCGTCAGCCTGCGCACCCTGCTGGGCAGCGTCAGCTGCGTCTACGAGGGCGCCAGCCTGGTCGGCACGGCGGACAACGCCGACAGCAGCATCGGATTCGTCAACCAGCCGTTCGCCAAGGTGTCCGGCTCTTCGCTGTGTTTCGCCAACGCCTTCTTCAGCGCCAAGTACGCCCCGGTGACCGCCGCCGGCGGCCCGGTCATCGTCAGCTAGTAGCAGCCGGCGACGAGTTCACCGGGACCGTTCACGTCAGCGCCGTCGCAGTCGCAGTACCAGGGCGACGCCGCCGGTGAGCAGCAGTGCCGCCGCGGCGCCGCCCGCGACGAGCGGCGTGGACGGCCCCGAACCGGCCCCGGTGGCATCCGCCACCGGGGTGCTCGCCGTGTCCGCGGCAGGGGCCGCGGGATTCCCCGCGCCGACGCTCCCGCGTGCCGGCGCGGCCGCCGCCGAGGGGACGCCGCTCACCGGGTTGCTCGCCGACGGCCGCCCGGAGGCCCCGCCCGCCGCGGGGGCCGACGCGGCCGGTGTGGGCGCGGTGGACGGGGCGGCGGACGTGGGCGCGGCCGGCGAGGCGGTCTCGGCTCCCGGGAACACCACGTCCGAGCACGAGTAGTACGTGTCCGGCGTGCTGCTGTTCTGCCAGACCGTGTAGAGCACCTGACGTCCCGTCCGGTCGGCGGGCAGCTTCGCCGAGAAGCGGTAGGCGCCACCGGTCAGCGCCGGGTCCTTGATCTCGGCGAACGGGCGCTGCGGGAGATCTGCCCAGGTCAGCGGCTTGGCGGGATCGTAGCCCTGCTTCGTCAGATACAGCTTGAACGTGCCCTTGTGCGGGATCGTCGAGACGTACGTCATCCGCAGCGTCCCGCCCGGCGCGACCCGCGTCGACGGCCAGTCGGCGCGCGCGAGGTCCAGCCCCTTGTAGGCGGACAGACCCCCGCTGCACAGCTCGCCGTCGGGGATCGTCTGCCGGTCCCGGCCGTTCACGTTCGCGACCCGCAGGTTGTCCCAGGCGCCCAACTGCCCGCCGTTCGCCCGCACGGCGGCCCGGCACGCGGCCGAACGCGACGCCGAGCCGCCGTCGGGGGAGCAGGCGTAGACCCGGCTCGCCGGGTCCGTGGGCGCTCCGTGCGCCTGTGCGGGGCCCGCGGCCCACAGGACCGGAAGCAGCGGGCCGAGCGAGGCGACGGCCAGGGCGGCGGTGCGGTGTGCGGTCGTGCGGGGCATCGGGGACGTCTCCTCGGCCGGCGCGGATACGGTCTGCCGTGCAGTACGGGAAACCGGTGTGACGCGTTCACTACGCCCACGCACCGGGTCTCACCCGAGCAAACCGGCCCATTCGCGGGCCCGTTGACGGCGTCGAGGGTGCTGTTCCGGCCCGATCGAGGGTTTCCCCGGTATCCGCTTGCCGATTCCTTTGCCTAATGTTCCCCCACAACCGCCCCACAGGTAACCCCTACATGGAGCGGTTCCTCCGCCTGGCCGGCCCATGCGTCGCTCTTCGATTCACCCCCGCCGCTTCGACGCCGAAGCGAATCGACTGCCGCTCCGCCCTGTCCGGAGCAGGCCACGAAAGGCACGCCGTTGCGCACCTCCCCCGCCCTGAGACGCAAGCTGATATCCGTCGCCGCCCTCTCCGCGGCCCTCCTCACCGCCGCCTCCACCGCCTCGGTCTCCGCCGCCCCCGACGGCGACCCGCAGGCCGCCGCCGTCCCCGCCGCCCAGACCGAGGCCGCGCCCGGCGCCCCCGCCGAGCGCCTCATCGTCGGCTACAAGTCGGACGCCGCCGAGGCGAAGTCGAACCCGGCCGCCGAGGCCGACGCCGCGGCCAAGGGCAAGGAGACCGGCGAGGACGTCGACTTCCAGCGCCGCCTGGGCACCGGCGCCGCCCTGGTCGACCTGGGCGAGAACCTCAGCAGCGCCGACGTCGCCGACGTCGTCGCCGAGTACCGGGCCGACCCGCAGGTCGCCTACGTCGTCCCGGACCGCCTGAACACCCCGAAGGCCGACCCGAACGACACCGAGTACGCCAAGCAGTGGGACCTGTTCGAGCCCACCGCCGGCATGAACGTCCCCGCCGCCTGGAACACCGCCACCGGCGCCGGCGTCACGGTCGCCGTCATCGACACCGGCTACGTCGCCCACTCCGACCTCGCCGCCAACATCGTCGGCGGCTACGACTTCATCGCCGACACCGCCGTCTCGGTGGACGGCGACGGCCGCGACAGCAACCCGGCCGACCCGGGCGACTGGTACAACGCGGGCGACTGCGGCACCGGCGTGCCCGCCTCCACCTCCTCCTGGCACGGCACCCACGTGGCCGGCACCATCGCCGCCGTCACCGACAACGGCAAGGGCATCGCGGGCATCGCCCACGGCGCGAAGATCTCCCCGCTCCGGGTGCTCGGCAAGTGCGGCGGCTACGACTCCGACATCATCGACGCCATCACCTGGGCGTCCGGCGGCACCGTCTCCGGCGTGCCCGCCAACACCAACGTCGCCAAGGTCATCAACATGAGCCTCGGCGGCGACGGCGCCTGCACCTCGGCGACCCAGACCGCGATCAACAACGCCGTGAACCGGGGCACCACCGTCGTCGTGGCCGCGGGCAACGAGAACGACAACGTCGCCAACCACTCCCCGGGCAACTGCAACAACGTCATCTCGGTCGCCGCGACCAGCCGCACCGGCGCCAGGGCGTCCTACTCCAACTTCGGCTCCCTGGTGGACATCTCCGCGCCCGGCGGGCAGACCAGCACCGGCACCGCCAACGGCATCCTGTCCACGCTGAACTCCGGCACCAAGACGCCGTCGGGCGAGAACTACGCCTACTACCAGGGCACCAGCATGGCCACCCCGCACATCGCGGGCCTCGCCGCGCTGCTGAAGTCGGCGAAGTCCTCGCTGACCCCGGCCCAGATCGAGTCGGCCATCAAGGCCAACGCCCGCGCGCTGCCCGGCGCCTGCTCGGGCGGCTGCGGCGCGGGTCTCGCGGACGCGGCCAAGACGGTCGCGGCCGTCACCGGCGCCGGCTCCACCCCGGGAGCCACGTTCTCCAGCACCACCGCAGTGGCCGTCCCGGACAACGGCGCGGCGATCGAGTCCGCCATCGCGGTCACCGGCCGCACCGGGAACGCGCCCGCCGCCCTCCAGGTCGGCGTGAACATCACCCACACCTACCGCGGCGACCTGGTCATCGACCTCATCGCCCCGGACGGCACGGCGTACCGCCTGAAGTCGTCCAGCTCGGACTCGGCGGACGACGTGGTCACCACCTACTCGGTGAACGCCTCCAGCGAGGTCGCCAATGGCACCTGGAAGCTGCGCGTCCAGGACGTGGCGGCGCAGGACACGGGCCGGCTCAACAGCTGGCAGCTGACCTTCTGAGCCCGGGCAGCGTGAGCTGCCGGTGAACGGGCGGGCCGGCCGGTGTGGATGGACACCGGCCGGCCCGCCGCACGTCCGCTCGCGGGCCGTACACCCCGGGACGGCGCCGTGCGAGACCCCCTCAGGAAGCCGCGCGCTCCAGCGAGGCCAGCACCCGGACCCCCCGGTCGGCCCGGGTGTCGAGGCCGGGCAGCAGCCCCGGCACGGCGATGCTCGGCAGGATGTGGGACCACATCACCGCCAGCCGCTCCCCGAGGTCCGCCCGGTCCGTGAGCGCCCGCGACATCAACTGGATGCCGGTGAAGGAGCCCACCAGCAGCTCGACGGTCGCCGCCGCCCGTACCGTGGGCAGCAACTCGCCCTTCTCCCCGGCGTGTTCGAGCAGCTCGGTCAACCGGCGCGCCCACTGCAGGAACGGCTCGGCGTGGTCCACGCCCGAAGGCGTCTCCTGGTCCACCGCGAGCCGCATGCTGCCCCTCAACAAGGCGTTGTCGCGCAGCCGCTGGCCCACGACGAACGTCATGTCGACGATCTCCTGGAGCCTGCACGGCTGCGGCGGGACCGCCCCGAAGGGAACCTGCTCGCTCAGGACCGCCCGCGCGAGCGCCTCCTTTGACGGGAAGTGGAAGTACAAGGCGCCTTTGGTGACGTCGGCGCGCTCCAGGACCATCGCGATGGTGGTGGAGGCGTAGCCGTACTCGTCGAAGACCGCGCCGGCCGCTTCCAGGATCGCTCTCCGCGTCCTGATCGCGCGCTCCTGTCTTGCCATAACAGCCCCTTCACGGCGGCGAGTTGACCTCACCCGCGATCGTGCGCGGGCGCGGCCCGTTCATGGGATGCCGTCGACTGATCTCATTGAAAACAAACCGGTCGCCTCGTACTCTAACGCTCGACGAAGCGGACGGATCTCCGTCTGCCGTGGCCGACCCGGGGGAAGAGAGATGACTCGACCGCGGCAGCTCGCCGACGCCCCGTCCCTCACGGCGACCGTCCCCCGGCAACTGGTGCACCGCGCCGCCGTCGCCGAGACGTTCCTCACCGGCTGGCGGCGCACCGGAACCGACCGCTTCTCGGTCTCGGCCCAGTGGCCCCGCGTCCACCCCGTGCACGTGTCCTGTGACCGGTCGGCCTACGATCCGCTGCTCGTCGTCGAAACCGTCCGGCAGAGCGGCACCCTGGTCGCGCACACCGAGTACGACGTGCCGCTGGACCACCAGTTCGTGCTCCAGGAGTTCCGGATCGCCACGGTAGCAGGGAAGTTGGGCGTCGGACCGCTGCCCGCCGAACCGGAGGTCGAACTCGCCTTCACCGACGTCCGGTACCGGGGCCGGCACCCTGCCGCGGTGCGCTACAGCGCGCGCGTCCTGCGCGACGGCGACCCCGTGGCCACCGCCGACGTCGCCTTCAGCTCCGTCAGCGCCCCCGTCTACCGCAGGCTGCGCGGCGGCCGCACCCCGGGCAGCGTGACCACCGTCCCCGTGCCCGAGGCGGTGCCCGCCTCCGGCGTCGGCCGGGCTCTGGCCGCGGACGTCGTCCTGGCCGGAGCGGGCAGCCGGCACCGCTGGCAGCTCCGGGTCGATACCGCACACCCCGTTTTCTTCGACCATCCGCTCGATCATGTGCCGGGCATGCTCCTGCTGGAGGCCGCCCGCCAGGCGGCCCGTCTGCGCATCGGCGCCGAACACCCCCCGGTGGCCTACCGGGCGCGCTTCCACCAGTACGCCGAGCTGGACGAACCCGTCTGGATAGAGGCGCGGGACGGGCCCCGGGACGGGGTGCAAGTCGTCGGCGTACAGGGGGAGTCGACGGTCTTCGAATGCCTGGTGGCCACCGCGGCCCGGTGAGTTATGGTGTACAGGAGGCAAGAAACAAACGGCATGACCCGTTCTTTACAGCCAGGAGTGCCAGGCGATGGCGAGGCAGTTACGCGCCGAACAGACCCGCGCGACGATCATCAGGGCCGCAGCCGAGCTGTTCGACCGGCACGGCTACGAGTCGACCAGCCTCAGTGACATCGTCGAGCACGCCCGTGTCACCAAAGGCGCGCTCTACTTCCACTTCGCGGCCAAGGAGGACCTCGCCCACGCCATCCTGGAGTTGCAGTCCGAGGCCTCCCGCCGGGTCGCCGGCGAGATCGACGAGCGGGGCTGCTCCTCCCTGGAAGCGCTGATGCGTCTCACCTTCGGCATGGCGCGGCTGTCCGTCGAGGGGCCGATCACCCGCGCCGGCCTGCGGCTCGCCACCGGAGGCGTCGCGATCCGGCCGCCCCTGCCGCACCCCTTCGCGGAGTGGCTGGACATGGTCGACCGGCGGCTCGCCGGCGCGGTCAGAGAGGCCGACATCCACCCGGACGTCGACGTCGACGCCGTCGCCCACTCCCTGGTCTGCTTCTTCGTCGGCACCCGCGTCGTCGGCCGCTCCCGGGAACCGGCCGCACGCCTCCCGCGCCGCACGGCCGAGATGTGGCACGTGCTGATCCGGGGCCTGGTCCCGGTCCCTCGCCGCCCCCGCTACCTGACCCTGGCGGCCCGCCTGGAGCACGAGGTCATGGCCGGAGTGTGAGCCGGCGGCCGCGATACCGTGATCCTCATGTCCGACGACGATGTCCCGCCCGTGATCCTCGGAGACACGCCCGGCTCCTTCCCGCACGGCGTGCTCGCCGAGCGGCACCCCGCGATCATCCGACAGGTCCGCGAGGCGTTCCCCTACGATCCCGCGGTGCGCGGTGCGCTGGACGCGCTGCTGGAGAGCTGCGCCGACGGCGTCGTCCCGCCGCTGCCCGAGGACGCCCACGACCTGGAGCGCTGGCGCGGTTGGGGGCTCGACGCCCACGTCGGGCGCTCCTGGCACGACATCCCGTGGCTGTGGGCTGAGAGTTACTTCTACCGGCGACTCCTCGAAGCCGTCGGCTACTTCGGCGACGGCCCCTGGCAAGGCCTCGACCCGTTCCGGCCGTTCAAACTGGCCGAGCTCGACGCGCCCGAGACCGGCCAGGAGCTGGCCGCGCTCGACGGCCTGGCCACCCGCCCGGCCGACGAGCGGGCGCGGGCCCTGCTGCACGGCTCGCTCTGGGGGAACCGCGCGGATCTCGGCTTCCGCCTCTCCGACGCGGACGCCCGGCACCGGGCCGCTGCGCCCGGACTGGTCGCCGACGACAGCGAGGCCCTCTGGTCGCTGCTGCCCGCCACCTCGGGCGCCTCCGGCACCCTGTGCCTGGTCGCCGACAACGCGGGCCGCGAACTCGTCCCCGACCTCCTCCTCGCCGCCCACCTCCTCGCCCACGGGCGGACCGGGCGGGTCGTCCTCCACGTCAAGCCGTACCCGTACTACGTCTCCGACGCCACCACCGCCGACGTCGTCGACGCGCTGCGCGCGCTGACCGCCGCCCCGGGCGAGGCCGCCGCGTACGGCCGCCGGCTGTGGGCCGCGATGGCCGACGGCACCCTCGCCCTGCGCGCCCACCCCTTCGCCGCCGCGCCGCTGCCCTACGACGAGATGCCCGGCGACCTGCGGGCGGAGTTCGCCGCCGCCACCCTCACGATCATGAAGGGCGACCTCAACTACCGCCGGCTGGTGGGCGACCGGCTCTGGCCGCCCACGACCCCCTTCGCGGACGTCACCGCCCGCTTCCCCGGCCCGGTCGTCGCCCTGCGTACGCTCAAGTCGGATGTGATCACGGGTCTGTCGGCGGCCACCGAGGAGGCCCTGGACGCCGCGGAGGGACAGCGCTGGCGCACCGCCGGGACCCGCGCCCTGATCCAGGCCAGGACCTGACCGGCCCCGCCGTCGCACCTCACGGGGACCCGAATCGTCAGCATTGCCGCCCTGTTCACGCGATGGTGTGACCGTGCGCCGCCCCGCGGATGGTCCCCGGAGCGCGCGGGTAGGGCCCGGCCATGACGCAGCCGTTCGAACTCCCGGACTTCTACATGCCGTATCCCGCGCGGCTCAACCCGCACGTCGACGAGGCACGCGCCCACTCGACGCGGTGGGCGCGCGAGATGGGCATGCTGGAGGGCTCCGGGATCTGGGAGCAGGCCGACCTGGAGGCGCACGACTACGGCCTGCTGTGCGCCTACACCCACCCCGACTGCGACGGCCCCGCACTGTCGCTGATCACCGACTGGTACGTGTGGGTGTTCTTCTTCGACGACCACTTCCTCGACGTGTTCAAACGCACCCCGGACCGGGCCGCCGGCAAGGCCCACCTGGACCGGTTGCCGCTGTTCATGCCGCTCGACCTCGCCGCATCCGTGCCCGAGCCGCGCAACCCGGTCGAGGCCGGACTCGCCGACCTGTGGCAGCGGACCGTCCCGGCGATGTCCGACGACTGGCGCCGCCGCTTCGCCGTCGCCACGGAGCACCTGCTCAACGAGTCGATGTGGGAGCTGTCCAACATCAACGAGGGGCGGATCGCCAACCCCGTCGAGTACATCGAGATGCGCCGCAAGGTGGGCGGCGCCCCCTGGTCGGCCGGTCTCGTCGAGTACGCCACCGCCGAAGTCCCCGCCGCCGTGGCCGGGGCCAGGCCCCTGCGTGTGCTGATGGAGACCTTCTCCGACGGCGTCCACCTGCGCAACGACCTGTTCTCCTACCAGCGCGAGGTCGAGGACGAGGGCGAGAACAGCAACGGCGTGCTCGTCCTGGAGACGTTCTTCGGATGCACCACCCAGCAGGCCGCCGACACCGTCAACGACATCCTCACCTCCCGCCTCCACCAGTTCGAGCACACCGCGCTCACCGAAGTGCCTGCGCTGGCCCTGGACTCGGGACTCAGGCCCGACGAGGTCGCCGCGATCGCCGCCTACACCAAGGGACTTCAGGACTGGCAGTCCGGCGGACACGAGTGGCACCTGCGCTCCAGCCGCTACATGAACCAGGGCGCGGCCGCCTCCGCCCCGCCCTGGCAGCGGCTCACCGGCCCCGGCACCTCCGCCGCCGACGTCGGCGCGTTGCTCGCCTCGGCCGCCCGGCAACGGCTGCGCGCGCACGGGCACCTGCCGTACGAGAAGGTCGGGCCGTCCCGGCTGCCCGACTTCCACATGCCGTTCCAGGTGGAGCTGAGCCCGCACCTCGACGCGGCCCGGCATCGCCTCCTGGAGTGGACGCGCCGCATGGGCGTGCTGTCCGAGGGGGTCTGGGACGAGGACAAGCTCGCCTCCTGCGACCTCGCGCTCTGCTCGGCGGGACTGGACCCCGACGCCACGCCCGAGGCCCTCGACCTCAGCGCCGCATGGCTCGCGTTCGGCACGTACGGCGACGACTACTACCCGCTCGTCTACGGCCACCGCCGCGACCTGGCCGCCGCCCGGCTGACCACGGCCCGCCTCTCCGCGTGCATGCCCGTCGAGGGCGACGCGCCGGCCGTCGTCCCCGTCAACGCCATGGAGCGCGCGCTGATCGACCTGTGGGGGCGCACCACGGCGGAGATGAACGCCGAGCAGCGGCGCACCCTGAGGACGGCGGTCGACGCGATGACGGAGAGCTGGGTGTGGGAGCTGTCCAACCAGTTCCAGAACCGTGTCCCCGACCCGGTCGACTACCTGGAGATGCGCCGCGCCACCTTCGGCTCCGACCTCACCCTCAGCCTGTGCCGGATGGGCCACGGACCCGCCGTGCCGCCGGAGATCTACCGCAGCGGACCCGTCCGCTCGCTGGAGAACGCGGCGATCGACTACGCCTGCCTCGTCAACGACGTCTTCTCGTACCAGAAGGAGATCGAGTACGACGGCGAGATCCACAACGCGATCCTCGTCGTCCAGAACTTCTTCGGCTGCGACTACCCGACGGCCCTCGGCGTCGTCCACGATCTGATGACCCAGCGCATGCGCCAGTTCGAGCATGTCGTGGCACATGAACTCCCCGTCCTCTACGACGACTTCGACCTCCCGGCGGAGGGCCGGGCCGCCATGGACGGTTATGTGGCCGACCTGGAGAACTGGCTGGCGGGGATCCTGAACTGGCACCGCGCGGTCGACCGCTACAAGTCCGGCTATCTGAGCAGGCGTTCCCACGGCTTCCTCCCGGACCACCTGCCGGCCCTCCCCGCCGTGCCGGTCGGCTGAGCGCGCCGGCCGGAGGAGAAATGGAACAGATCGTGTTGCGTCCCAGGCCACTTCCCGGTCAGGAGCCCGACGACGGCGGCGGAGCCGGCGGGGGTGATGCGGACGCCGGGGCGGGTGCGGAAGGCCGCGTCGACCACCGGCCCCACACCGGCGGTCACCCGGGCCGGCGGCCCGCCTCCCTGCTGTGCGGCCTCTTCGCCGGGGTTGTCCTGGTCCTGTCCGGCGTGGCCCTCGGCGCGCTCGGGACCAGCGTGGTCGCGATGAGGGAGCTGGGGGAACTGCGGGACCAGATCGCGCGGGAGGCGTCACGGACGCCGGGCGAACCGGACGGGGGCGGGAGACCGGGCGTCCTGTCCGCGCCGGTCGGCTCCAAGTCGTCCGGCGGGTCCGGGACTTCGGGCACCGCCCGGGACGGCGCGCGCGCCAGCCTGGGTCTCGAAGTCGTGGACGGGGGGAAGCGGGGCGCACGGGTCGTCGCCGTGCACGTCCCGGGCCCCGGTTACACGGCCGGCCTGGTGCGCGGGGACGTGCTGCTGAAGTTCGGCCGGACCCGGATCGACTCGGCGACGGATCTCGCCCGGGCGGTCGAACGGGCCGGACCGGGGCGGAGGATCGACATGACGGTACGTCAGAGCAACGGTGAGCAGCGGCGGTTGTCGTTGGTCCTCGGCGTGGTGGTCTGAGCCGCGAGGGGCGTCAGGCGACCGTACGGAAGTGGCTGGTGAGCCTGCGGTCGTCGTCCAGGACGTGGAAGGCGAGGCCGACCGGCGCGTCCCGGTCGGCGACCGGCTCGCCTTCCCAGGGCAGCCGCAGCGTCCATGTCACCCCGGGCCCCACGATCAGCGGACGCCCGGCGAAGACGGTCGCGGCCGGGGTGTGGGCGTGGCCGGTGATGATCCCGGCGATCTCCGGCCGGCGTTCCAGCAGGGCCGCGAGCCGGCCGGGGTCGCCCAGCCGGAAGGAGTCGGGGAGAGGGTGGTGCACGGCCACGGGCGGGTGGTGGAAGGCGAGGAGCGCCGGCAGGTCACCGCCGAGTTCGTCGAGGGTCTCCTCGATCCAGCCGTACGTCTCGTCCGTCAGCGCGCCGTCGTCCTCGCCCGGAATGCTGGAGTCGCACATCAGCACGGCGGCGTCGTCGAAGACGTGGACGCTGTCGAGGGGGCCGTCGTCGGCGGGCCGGCCGAGGAGGGCCTTGCGGTAGGGCGCGCGGCTGTCGTGGTTTCCCGGGCAGGTGAGCACCGGGAAGGGCGCGCCGCCGTCGCGCAGCCCGAGGATGCGGGCCGCCTCCTCGTACTCGTCCTCCGCCCCGTGGTCGGCGATGTCGCCGGTGACCAGCAGGGCGTCCACCCGGCCCGGCAGGCTCCAGAGCCGGTCCCGCACCCGCTCGGCGCGTTCGGTGGCCCGCGCGCTCCCGTCCAGGTGCAGATCGCTGATGTGGGCGAGTACGAGCACGGCGGTCGGCCTCCAGGGAGAAGGGGAGCACTGCGGCGGACAGGCTGACGGGCTGTTAATGCTGCGAACGGATCTAACCATTAGGGCTAATGGCTGCGCAATCCCCAACCGTTAGCCCGCCGGGCCGCCGGGTCCGGTGGGCGCCGAGTGAGAGGTGTGGCGTGCGGGAACCGGTGTGAATCGGCTCGCGCGGCCCCCGCTGTGCGGGCAGGATGCTGCCCGTAGCCACACGTCCTTCGCCAGCTCCCCAGGGAGGCCCGGATGACCGGCCGTACGCCCGCGCCCTTCACCGCCGACGACTACCGGACCCGCATGGAGCGGGCCGCCCGCGCGGCAGACGACGCCGGGCTGGCCGCACTCCTCGTCGCGCCGGGCCCCGATCTCGTCTGGCTCACCGGCTACGCGCCCCCCGCCGCCACCGAGCGGCTCACCCTGCTCGTCCTCGCCCCCGGCCGCGACCCCGTCCTCGTCGTGCCCACCCTGGAGGCCCCCGACGCCGCGAAGGCGGCCGGCGCGCCCGCGCTCACCCTGCGGGACTGGACCGACGGCAAGGACCCCTATGCCGTCACCGCCGCGCTGCTCGACGCGCGCGGCCGGTTCGGCGTCAGCGACAACGCATGGGCGATGCACCTGCTCGGCCTGCAGAAGGCCCTGCCGGACACCTCCTACGCCGCCCTCACCAAGGCCCTGCCCATGCTGCGGGCCGTCAAGGACCCGGCGGAACTGCGGCTGATGGCGGCGGCGGGGGCGGCCGCGGACGCGACGTTCGAGGAGATCCGGAAGGTTCCCTTCGCCGGCCGGCGCGAGTCGGAGGTGGGCGCCGACCTCGCGGACCTGCTGCGGCGGTTCGGGCACTCCCAGGTCGACTTCACCATCGTCGCCTCCGGGCCGAACGGCGCGAATCCGCACCACGAGGTCGGTGAGCGCGTCATCGAGCGCGGCGACATGGTCGTCCTCGACTTCGGCGGCCTGAAGGACGGCTACGGCTCCGACACCTCGCGCACCGTCCACGTCGGCGAACCCACCGACGAGGAACGCCGCGTCCACGACCTGGTGCGCGAGGCCCAGGAGGCGGGCTTCCGGGCGGTGCGGCCCGGGGTCGCCTGCCAGGAGGTGGACCGGGCCGCCCGCGCGGTCATCGCCGGCGCCGGGTACGGCGAGTACTTCATCCATCGCACCGGCCACGGCATCGGCGTCACGACGCACGAGCCGCCGTACATGATCGAGGGCGAGGAGCAGCCCCTCGTGCCCGGCATGTGCTTCTCCGTGGAGCCCGGCGTCTACCTGCCCGGCCGGTTCGGGGTGCGGATCGAGGACATCGTCACGGTGACGGAGGACGGCGGCCGCCGGCTCAACGACACCACCCGCGAACTCCTCACAGTGGACTGAAGGCTCCCGTGGCATCCCCGGCATCCACCCCGAACGGCGACGGCGCGACCATGACCCAGGCACCCACCCCCACCGCGGACACCGTCCGCCGACTGGTCCGCGCGCTCCTCAAGGAGGGCGAGGACGGCGGCGGAACCGGGGGCGGCGCAGGGCCCGAGGTGCGGCCCGTGCGGCCCGCCGCCGACGGCGGGGCCCGGACCTGGTGGGTCGGCTCCCGCCATGTGCTGCGGCTCGCCGCCGACCGTGAGGCCGCCGACCGCAGGCGGCGCGAGCTGCGGCTGCGCGACCTCGTCCGCCCGCACCTGCCGGTCGCCGTGCCGGTCAGCGTCGCGCACGGCGACTGGTCCCCGGGCCTGCCCTACACCCTGGACGTCCGGCTGCCGGGCGGCACCGGCGAGGAGCACGACGTGTCGGCCGTCGGCGAGGCCGACCTCGCCGGGCTGCTCGGTGGTCTGCGCGAGATCCCGGCCCGGCAGGCCGAGGCCCTCGGCGTGCCCCGCACCGCCCCGCGCTCGCTGGAGGCGCTGCGCCGCATGGCCGTCGCCGCCGCCGAACGCCTCGGCCGGGCCGACGAGTTCGACCCGGCCCGGCTGAGCCAGCTCACCCCGCTGGGCGCGGCCCAGCTCGCCGCCCAGCCCGCCACCACCGTCCTCGTCCACCACGCGCTGACCGGCGAGCACCTCGTGGTCAGCCCCGACGGCAGGGTGCGCGGCGTCCTCGACTGGTCCCGGACGGTCCTCGGGGACCCCGCCGAGGACATCGCCACGCTCGCCCTCGCCGTCGGCTCCGGCGCCGCCGTCCGTGCCGCCACCCTCGCCGGCTACGGCGCCCGCCCCTGCCTGCGCGGTCTGTGGCTGGCCCGCTGCGACACCGTCCTGCGCCTCGCCGACCGGCTCGACGGCCGCTCCACCGCCTCCCTGCCCCTGCTGCGCACCCGGCTCCGCAGGGCATGGGAGGCGATCCTGCTGGAACGCGTGACCGAGCTGCGAGACGACGAGGACGGCGCGGACCCCGAGCTGTGACCGCCGCCCGGCGCCCCCGCCTCAGGGGTGCGGCGCCCCTCAGTCCTGCTCCAGCACCACGCACGCCTCCCCGGGCACCTGCAGCAGCCCGTCCGGGCCCGGGGCCTCGACCGGCTCCCAGGCCGCCAGCACCCGGGCGGGCCGGGTGCCCAGGGGAATGGCCGCCGGGTCCTTGCCGAGGTTGACCACCACCCGGACATCGCCCCGGCGGAAGGCCAGCCAGCGGGCCCGCGCGTCATGGGCGACCTTGATGTCGGCCAGGTCGGGGTCGGTCAGGTCCGCCAGCTCGTGCCGCAGCGCGATCAGCCTGCGGTACCACTCCAGCACGCGCGCGTGAGGCTCACGCTCAGGCTCCGACCAGTCCAGGCAGGACCGTTCGCGCGTCGCCGGGTCCTGCGGGTCGGGAATGTCCTCCTCGGCCCAGCCGTGTGCGGCGAACTCCCTGCGCCGGCCCTGACGTACGGCCTCCGCGAGCTCGGGGTCGGTGTGGTCGGTGAAGAACTGCCAGGGCGTGCCGGCCGCCCACTCCTCGCCCATGAACAGCATCGGCGTGAACGGGGAGGTCAGGATCAGCGCGGCCGCGCAGGCCAGCAGGCCGGGGGAGAGCGAGGCCGACAACCGGTCGCCCTGGGCGCGGTTGCCCACCTGGTCGTGGGTCTGGCCGTACCCGAGGAGCCGGTGCCCGGGCAGCCGGGTCCGGTCCAGCGGCCGGCCGTGGCGGCGGCCCCGGAAGCTGGAGTACGTGCCGTCGTGGAAGTAGCCGCCGGTCAGGGTCTTGGCGAGCGCCGCGAACGGCTCGCGCGCGAAGTCGGCGTAGTAGCCCTGGGACTCGCCGGTCAGGGCGGTGTGCAGGGCGTGGTGGAAGTCGTCGTTCCACTGCGCGTGCAGGCCCAGGCCGCCCTCCCGGCGGGGCGTGATCAGCCGGGGGTCGTTCAGATCGGACTCGGCGATCAGGAACAGCGGCCGGCCCGTCTCCGCGGCGAGGGCGTCCACCGACTCCGACAGCTCCTCCAGGAACGGGTACGCGCGCGTGTCGGCCAGCGCGTGCACCGCGTCCAGGCGCAGCCCGTCCAGCCGGTAGTCGCGCAGCCACGCCAGCGCGCTGCCCAGCAGAAACGCGCGGACCTCGTCCGAGCCGGGCGCGTCCAGGTTGACGGCGGAGCCCCACGGCGTGTGGTGGGTGTCCGTGAAGTACGGGCCGAAGGCGGGCAGGTAGTTCCCCGACGGCCCCAGATGGTTGTGCACGACGTCCAGGACGACGCCGAGGCCGAGCTCGTGCGCCCGGTCCACGAACCGCTTCAGCGCCGGCGGCCCGCCGTACGGCTCGTGCACCGCCCACAGCGACACGCCCTCGTAGCCCCAGCCGTGCCGGCCGGGGAAGGGGCACAACGGCATCAACTCGACGTGTGTCACGCCGAGTTCGACGAGATGCTGGAGCCGGTCCGCGGCCGCGTCCAGGGTGCCCTCGGGCGTGTACGTGCCCACGTGCAGCTCGTAGAGGACCGCGCCCGCCAGCGGACGGCCCGCCCACTGCGCACGCCACGTGTGGCGGCCGTGGTCGACGACCGCGCTCAGCCCGTCGGGGCCGTCCGGCTGACGGCGGGAGCGCGGATCGGGCAGCACGGGCCCGTCGTCCACCGCGAAGCCGTAGCGGCTGCCGTCGGCGGCCTCCGCCTCACCGGTCCACCAGCCCGCCCGGTCCGGATCGCGTTCCAACGCGCGCGTGACGCCGTCGCACTGGAGCGTCACACGTTCGGCCTGCGGTGCCCACACCTCGAACTGCACGGACGGTTCCCCTTCGTCTGCTCACCGGGATGTAGCCGGTCCCATCGTGCTCCAAACGGGATCAATCCGCTTTCGGAACGCTCCGCTTGCCCGAAGGTGTCGCGACGCGGGCGCCGGAACGGGCGCGCGCGGCCGTCGTTCTCCCGTTTTCTGGACACCCGGGGTCCGCTGACCGACAATCACGAGCGTGACGTCGTCCTTCGAGTTCAACACCTCCCCCGCGCGGCTCTCGGACGCGGAGCGCGACCGGGCGCTGAAGGAGCTCCGCGACGGCGTCGCCCTGGGCAGGCTGTCGCACGACACCTTCATCCGCCGCATGGAGCTGGCGCTCGCCGCCCGCCGTTCCGACGAGCTCGTCGCCCTCACCGCCGACCTGCCCAAGGAGAACCGCTTCTCCCGCGTCGTCTTCGGCGCCGTCGAGGCGGTCTCCGGCTTCGGCGTCCGGCTGCGCCGCGCCTGGCAGGCCGAGCGGCTGCCCAAGCTGCTGCTGCCGCACCCCGACACCGCGTACGCCCTGCGCATCGGCCGGGACCCGGGGAACGGGCTGCGGCTGCACCACGAGAGCGTCTCGCGCGCGCACGCCGAACTCAGACGCCAGGGCGGCATATGGGTCCTGCGCGACCTGGGCTCCACCAACGGCACGACGGTCAACGGCCGCCGCGTCATCGGCGCGGCCGTCGTCCGGGAGGGCGACATGGTCGCCTTCGGCCGCATGGCCTTCCGCCTGTCGGCGACCTGACCCCTGGCAACCCGCCGGACCACCGCCGCACGATCGGGTGAGGGGGACTGGGGAACCGGGCCCGTCGTGCCGATGCACCGGGCATGAAGCCCCTTCCCACGCCGCACCTGCTGGCCGCCCTCCCCGGCGCGGCCGCCCTGCTGCTCTCCATCGGCGCCGTCACCCCCGCCGAGGCCGGCATCCCCGGCGACCGGCTCCAACGGCCCGTCGGCGAGGGCGACTACAAGAAGACCTACGAGAACGTCCCGAAGTCCGCAGGGCCCGGCCTGCCGTAGACAAGGCACGCGCCGCCCCGACCAGGACGACCGCGCGCCCCAGCCGCTGACGACCGTGCGCCTTGCCGGTGCCGCCCCCGTCGGCGGCACCGCCCGGCGCTCACCGTGCCGTGCCCTCGCGTGCGTGCAGGGCCGCGGCGACGACCGTCCGGGACTGGTGTTCGACCTGGTGCTCCAGCGGCACCCAGCGGGCGCGGAAGCGTTCCGCGAAGGTGCCGCTCCAGGCCTCGACGAGGCGCCCGAGACGCGGGGCGGCGCGGTC
Source organism: Streptomyces sp. NPDC002566 (assembly GCF_042889585.1). Taxonomy (NCBI): domain Bacteria; kingdom Bacillati; phylum Actinomycetota; class Actinomycetes; order Kitasatosporales; family Streptomycetaceae; genus Streptomyces; species Streptomyces sp. NPDC002566. The sequence goes on from NZ_JBIARD010000001.1 coordinate 326,193, forward strand.
GTCCTGCTCCCGCAGGACCCGCCACAGCATGGCCGCGGCCCGCAGCGGCAGCCGGCGGGCGAAGGCGTCCACGCTGCCCACGTACGCCATGGAGGTGCCCGCCGGCGGGGTGTGGACCCAGTCCGAGGCCAGGCCGGGCGTCAGTTCCAGCGTCCAGCGGGCCGCCCTCAGCAGCGGCCCGTCAACGCCCTCCAGGCGCGGCAGCGCGTCCGCCAGCAGCAGCTCGACCTCCGCCGCGTCCCGCCGCAGCCGGCCCGCCAGACGCCGGATCGCCGCCGCCGGGGCCGGATGCGGCGCGGGGTCGTCCACCAGGTCGCTCGCCCACATCGGCACCTCCACGACCGCCGTCAGACCGCCGTAGCGGTGCGCGTGGTACCAGGTGCTGTGCCGGGCGTCGTCCGGCAGGCTCGGGTACGCCGCACGCGCCCCAGGCCCCGGCATCACGTGCACGCCGGGACCGGACGCCGGCCAGCCCGCCGCGTCCGAGGCGCCCGTCTCCACCGGGATGTGCCACTGCGCCGCGGACTTGGCGAACGGCTCCGCCAGCCCGGGGATGTCCTTCGTCAACTGCACCCAGCTGCCGCCCAGATCGGTGCCGTGCAACGTCACCTGGAGGTAGGGGCGCAGCTCGTCGATGACACGGGTCAGCGCCCGCGTCTCGGGCGGCAGCCGGTCGGGCGGGAGCACGGCGGGCGACCACTCGGGCTGCTCCGGTCCCGCCGGCCTGAAGAAGCCCCGGTGGTACTCCAGCAGGCTGCTCGGCGCCGGCGTCACATGCAGACTGGCCCCGTCGGGATCCGCGCACAGCAGGAAGTGCCAGGACGTGCCGTCCCGCAACTCGGGCTCGCGCACCACCCGTTCGGCGACGGCGAGAAGCGTGGGGCCGCCGGTCGGCTCGTTCGCGTGCGCCCCGGCGACGACCAGCACCGCCCGCCGGGCGTGCCCCACGGACAGCAGGCGCAGAGGGCGTCCGGCGCGTGAGGTCCCCACCTGCCGCAGCGTGCACAGCCCGGGGCGCGACGCCGCCAACGCCCTTGCACGGGACGTCAGTTCGGTCACGGTGGGGTAGCGCAGCTCCGGCAGGAGACTCACCCCCGTCTTGTCCGCCCGGCCTTCGCATCCGCAGTACCCCACGGACTCCGGGCCCTGTCAAGGACGCCTCCGTGGAGCCGCGAGAGGACCGCCGGAACCGGTCAGTCCACCCGTTCCAGCAGGGCCGCAGGCAGCCGCTCGAACAGCTCCTCCACGCGCGTGTGCCCGGTGAACTCCCGCCCCGGCGACAGGACGTCGGCCCACCGCCCCGGCGGCAGCGTCAGCCGCGTGTCACGCCAGCCGCCCGCCTCCGCCAGCCGCAGCGACAGGCGGGTCACCGCCGTCACCGCCCGCCCGGAACGGGCGAAGGCCAGGCAGTGCTCCGCGGCCGGGCCCTCGGCCGGCAGCGCCTCGTACGTCGCCGACGTGCCGAAGGCGTCCGGCCGCCGCCGGCGCAGCCGCAGCGCCGCCGCGCTCACCTCCGCCTTGACGCCCGGATCCGCCGGCGGGAAACGGACGGGACGCCGGTTGTCGGGGTCCACCAGCGCCAGGTACTCGTCCTCCGTGCCCTGGTAGACGTCCGGCACGCCCGGCATCGTCAGGTGCACCAGCGCCGTGCCCAGCACGTTCGCCCGGATGTGCGGCTCCAGCTCACCGCGCAGCGCGGCCACCCGCTCGCCCGGCGGCCCGCACGGGCCCGCCTCGACGAACGCGGCCACCGCCTCCTCGTACGACGGCTCCTGCTCGGTCCAGCTCGTGCGCAGCCCCGCCTCGCGCACGTGCTTCAGCAGCGCCTGACGGACCCGCTCCGCGTCCGCCTGGCCGAGCCCGAACACCGTCTGCCAGGCCGCCCACGCCGTCTGCCCGTCCGGCGCGCCCTCCACCGCGCCCGTGACCTGCTTCAGCACCCGCGCCCAGCGCCCCGGGCACTCCGTCAGCACGGCCAGCGCGGCCCGTACGTCGGCGCTGCGCTTGGTGTCGTGCGTCGACACGACCGTCCCGCCGGCCGGCCAGTCACGCTGCACGCGCGCGCAGTACGCGTGGAACACGGCCGGGGACACACCCTGCCGGCCCGGATCGCCGCCCACCTCGTTCGCCGACAGCAGCGGCACGTACCGGTAGAACGCCGTGTCCTCCAGCGCCTTGGCCCGCAGCGCGGACGACGTCTGCGCGAACCGGGCCCGGAACTCCGCCGCCGCGGGGCCCTCGCCCCGCCCCAGCACCAGAGCGCGCACCACGTCCACCGCGCCCGCCTCCTCGGGCACGGCGAAGGCGCGCCGCGCCTCCTCGGCTGCCTCCTCCGTGACGACGGCGGCCGCGTCGCCCGGGCCGTAGGGCCGGTAGACCTCCATGCGCACCAGCAGCTCCACCAGCGCCGTGCGCAGCGCCCAGGGCGCGCGGTCGCGCAGCGCGGGGTCGCAGGAGGCGGCGCACACACGCACCGCCGTCCGGGTCAGCCGGTCCAGTTCGGTGGCCAGTTCGTGCTGGAGCACCGTGTACGCGGCCCGCCGCGCGGTCGCCGGCCAGTCGCCGCCCGCATCCGGCCGGGGGGCCGCGTGACGCCGGTACAGGTCCTGGAGCTCCCCGGCGCCCTGGGCGTCCGTGAACAGGCCGTCGACGTGGCGCAGGGCGTCGTAGCCGGTGGTGCCGGCGACCGGCCAGGCGTCCGGGAGGCGCTCGCCGTCCGCGAGGATCTTCTCGACGACCGTCCAGCGGCCGCCGCTCGCCTCGTCCAGCCGCTCCAGGTAGCCGCCGGGGTCGGCGAGCCCGTCGGGGTGGTCGACGCGCAGACCGTCCACCACGCCCTCGTGCAGCAGCTGGAGGATCTTGGAGTGCGTGGCCTCGAAGACCTCGGGGTCCTCCACCCGCACCCCGATCAGCTCGGAGATGCTGAAGAACCGCCGGTAGTTCAGCTCGGTCCGGGCCAGCCGCCACCACACCGGCCGGTACCACTGCGCGTCCAGCAGCTGCGGCAGCGGCAGGTCCCCGGTGCCCTCGCGCAGCGGGAAGACGTGGTCGTGGTAGCGCAGCAGGTCCCCGTCGACGCGCAGGTCGTCCAGCACGTCGCCCAGCGGCCCGCCGAGCACCGGCAGCAGCATCTGGCCGCCCTGCGCCTGCCAGTCGACGTCGAACCAGCGCGCGTACGGCGACTTCGGGCCCTCCCGCAGCACCTCCCACAGGGCGCGGTTGTGGGCCGGGGCCATCGCCATGTGGTTGGGGACGATGTCCACGACCAGCCCGAGCCCGTGCTCCCGCGCGGTGCGCGCGAGGTCCCGCAGCCCCTCCTCGCCGCCCAACTCCTCGCGCACGCGCGCGTGGTCCACCACGTCGTACCCGTGCAGCGAGCCGGGCACCGCCTCCAGCACGGGCGACAGGTGCAGATGCGACACCCCGAGCGAGGCCAGGTACGGCACGGCCGCGGCGGCGGCGCCGAACGGGAACCGGGGCTGGAGCTGAAGGCGATAGGTGGCCGTGGGCACGACGGGTCCGACACGCTCAGAGGTCATGGAACCCTACGTACCCTCTCCCACCCCTTTCCTGACACCCGGAACCGCCCGAACAGGCGGGGCGGGCGCGACCCCGGGGCCCCGCCCGCCCCGGGACGCCGAGGCGACCTCGCCCGTCAGGCCGGCCGCTGGAGGACGGTCATGCTGCGGTCCGTCAGGGTGAGGCGGTCGCCGGCGGCGACCTCGACGGCCTCGTCCCCCGCCACCGCGCCCGGGTTCGCCGTGTCCACGACGACCCGCCACCGCCGGCCGTGGTCGACCGGGACCACGAACTCCAGCGGACGCGGCGAGGCGTTGAACATCAGCAGGAACGAGTCGTCGCTGATCCGCTCCCCGCGCGCCCCGGGCTCCGAGATCGCGTTGCCGTTGAGGAACACCGTCAGCGCCGACGCCTGCGCCGACGTCCAGTCCCGCTGGGCCATCTCCTTGCCCTCCGGAGTGAACCAGGCGATGTCCGACAGGTCGTCGTGGGTGCCCTCCACCGGCCGCCCGTGGAAGAAGCGCCGCCGCCGGAACACGGGGTGCTCCTTGCGCAGCCGCACCACCGCGCGCGTGAAGTCGAGCAGCTCGCCGCCCTCCTCGCCGGGCTCGGGCCACTCCACCCAGGCCAGCTCGTTGTCCTGGCAGTAGGCGTTGTTGTTGCCGCGCTGGGTGCGCGCCACCTCGTCCCCGTGGCTGATCATCGGCACGCCCTGGGACAGCATCAGGGTGGCCAGGAAGTTGCGCATCTGCCGCGCGCGCAGCTCCAGCACCTCGGGGTCGTCGGTGTCGCCCTCCACGCCGCAGTTCCACGACCGGTTGTGGCTCTCGCCGTCGCGGTTGTCCTCCCCGTTGGCCTCGTTGTGCTTTTCGTTGTACGACACCAGGTCGTGCAGGGTGAACCCGTCGTGGCAGGTCACGAAGTTGATCGAGGCCAGCGGGCGGCGCCCGTCGTCCTGGTAGAGGTCGGAGGACCCGGTCAGCCGGGAGGCGAACTCCGCGAGCGTGCGCGGCTCGCCCCGCCACAGGTCCCGCACGGTGTCCCGGTACTTGCCGTTCCACTCGGTCCACAGCGGCGGGAAGTTCCCCACCTGGTAGCCGCCCTCGCCCACGTCCCACGGCTCGGCGATCAGCTTCACCTGGGAGACGATCGGGTCCTGCTGCACCAGGTCGAAGAACGACGACAGCCGGTCCACCTCGTGGAACTGCCGGGCCAGCGTCGCCGCCAGATCGAAGCGGAACCCGTCGACGTGCATGTCCGTCACCCAGTACCGCAACGAGTCCATGATCAGCTGGAGCACGTGCGGGGACCGCATGAGCAGCGAGTTCCCGGTCCCGGTGGTGTCCATGTAGTAGCGCGGGTCGTCGGTCAGCCGGTAGTACTGCGGGTTGTCCAGGCCCCGGAAGGACAGCGTCGGGCCCAGGTGGTTGCCCTCGGCGGTGTGGTTGTAGACCACGTCGAGGATGACCTCGATGCCCGCCTCGTGCAGCGCCCGCACCGCCGACTTGAACTCCAGCACCTGCTGCCCGCGGTCGCCCCAGGAGGCGTAGGCGTTGTGCGGGGCGAAGAAGCCGATGGTGTTGTAGCCCCAGTAGTTGTTCAGGCCCATGTCGACGAGCCGGTGGTCGTTGACGAACTGGTGTACGGGCATCAGCTCCAGCGCCGTGACGCCCAGCTCGGTGAGGTGTTCGAGGATGGCCGGGTGCGCGAGGGCCGCGTAGGTGCCGCGCAGCTCCTCCGGCAGCCCCGGATGGCGCATCGTGAGGCCCTTCACGTGCGCCTCGTAGATCACCGTGTGGTGGTACTCCGTACGGGGGCTGCGATCGTCGCCCCAGTCGAAATAGGGGTTGACCACGACGGACGTCATCGTGTGGGGCGCCGAGTCGAGGTCGTTGCGCCGTTCGGGGGAGCCGAAGTGGTAGCCGTACACCTCCTCGCCCCAGCGGACCGAGCCGCTGATCGCCTTCGCGTACGGGTCGAGCAGCAGCTTCGCCGAATTGCAGCGCAGTCCGCGCTCGGGTGCGTACGGGCCGTGCGCACGGAAGCCGTACCGCTGCCCCGGCATGACGCCCGGCAGGTACGCGTGCCGCACGAAGGCGTCGCTCTCCCGCAGTTCCACCGCCGTCTCCGAGCCGTCGTCGTGCAGCAGACACAGCTCTACTCGGTCCGCGGCCTCCGTGAAGACCGCGAAGTTCGTTCCGGCGCCGTCGTACGTGGCGCCGAGGGGGTATGCCTCTCCAGGCCAGACCTGCATGGATACGACTCTTTCAGGTGTGCCGTCCCGCTGGGGGTCCCTTGCCATCGAGTCTCCCGGAAAGTGCCGAAGGTAAACACCGGCGCGTCCTCTTCACCCTGCGCGTCGTCCGCTTCACCCCGGTACGACAAGTACGGGCCGCGGACCGGCGGCGAAACCGTCCCCCCGCCGGCTCCCGGCGCGGCGAACCCGCCGGCGGGCGAGCGGGCGGGAAGGCCCCCGCCCGCCCCGTGACCTGGGTGAACCCCGGATCCCGCCGTGTCGCGCGCGGTGCGGTCCCACGGCCCGTGCCGGTCCGCCGGCAGGGCCCGCCGCTCGTCCCGCGCGCCGTGACCGCCATGAATCCGATCACTGAGAGCCCCCCTGCCGAACGGAACGCGCTTGCCGGCGCGAGCAGTTGGGAAACGACCTGTGCATCCGGCTGCACCGCCGACCGCTCGCGGAGTACCCTTCCTTGATCGTTGGCAGATCGTAGGAAGAACGCGGCGCCTCGGCGCCGGGAACGACGCTGGGACCAGGGTGCCCGGGGGAGCGGAAGGCGGTACGCGGGTGGGCTCGGGAGGGCTGGAGCTGCCCCCTGGTGACGAGGGTCACGAGGGAGGCTCCTCCACAGACGTCCCTTCCGGCACGGTGTCCCTGGCCCGTCCGATGGAGGGCGCCATCGGACCGGAGCTGGACTGGGACGCCGACGCCTGGCGCGAGGTCCGCACCCGCGCCCAGCGGGCCGGCCGCGCCTACATCTGGCTGAACCTCGTCGAACAGCGGCTGCGCGCGGTCGTGTCCGCCGTCCTGCGGCCCATCTACGAACCTGTCCACGGCGACGACTGGGTGGTCGCCGCGGCCGGACCCGCCGGACAGGAGTGGGTGCACCGCGCGGTCGCCGTGCGTGAAGTCAGCCGCCGCAAGGGCTACTTGCTCGACCCGGCCGACGACAACGTCATCTCCTTCCTCACGCTGCCGCAGCTGCGCGAGCTGATGGTGCAGCACTGGCCCTGCTTCGAGCCGTACCTCGACGACCGCCGCGACGTCGAACTCGCCCTGGACGAGCTGGAGGTCACCCGCAACGTCGTCTCCCGCAACCGGGCCCTGTCCGAGGCGGTCCTCGGCCAGGCCGAACGCGCCTCCGCGCGGCTGCTGGAGACGCTCGGCACGGGCGGTGACGTGCCCTCCGCGCGCCGGCTGCCCGTCGACGCGGTCGAGGACCTCGTCGGCGACCGGTACGCGGACGTGGTCGCCGTCCACCCCGACCGGGTGCGGCTGATGCGGCAGTTCCCCGCCGAGGACATCTTCGACGGGGCCCGCCGTCTCGACGCGATCGGCATCGGCCTCAACCTGCTCGTGCAGAACTTCTCCGGACGCCGGCTGATCCGGCTCGCCGAGGCCGGCGCCCGGGTCCGGCTGCTGTTCCTCAACCCCGCCTCCAGCGCGGTCAAGCGCCGGGAGCGCGAACTCGGCATGAAGCGGGGCGAGTTGAGCCGGTCGGTGGAGATGAACATCCTGCACATGCGCCGGGTCCGCTCCCGGCTGCGCGACCCGGGCGCCTTCCAGATCCAGGTGTACGACGAGACGCCCCGCTTCACCGCCTACCTGGTCGACGGCGACGGCACCGACGGCGTCGCGGTCGTGCAGTCCTATCTGCGGCGCATGCGCGGGATGGAGGCGCCGGTGCTGGTCCTGCGCAACGGCAGCCGGGTGGTCAGGTCGGGCGAGACGGACGAAGGCGGGCTTTTCGGGGCGTACCGCGAGGAGTTCGAGCTCGCCTGGGTGGATTCGCGCCCGGTGTCCTGAACCTCCCGGTTCCTCCGCCGAGTCGGCCGCATGAGCGGGACGCCGGTCGGCCGGGCCTTCGCAACGCCTGTCGGCCGGGCCTTCGCAACGCCGGTCGGCCGGGCGGCCGGAGCGTCGATGGGCCGGGCAACCGGAACGCGGCCCTCTGATTGTCAGTGGCGCGTGCGAAGGTGGGGACCACTGGGGGAAAGCACCACCGAGAAGGGGGGCCACCATGGCCTGGCACCGAGAGCTGCTCATCGGCTTCGACCTGGAGACGACCGGCACGGATCCGCGCGAGGCGCGCATCGTCACAGCGGCCGTGATCGAGGTCAAGGGCGGGCAGGTCCTGGGCCGTCGGGAGTGGCTGGCCGATCCGGGCGTGGAGATCCCGGCCGACGCCGTCGCCGTCCACGGCATCAGCAACGAGCGGGCGGCGACCGAGGGCCACCCGGCCGACCAGGTCGCGAACGCCATCGCGGACGTCCTGGTGACGTACTGGAAGACGGGCGTGCCGGTCGTCGCCTACAACGCGGCCTTCGACCTCTCGCTGCTGTCCGCCGAACTCAGGCGGCACTCCCTGCCGTCGCTGCGCGAGCGGCTGGGCGGCCGGGCCCCGGCCCCGGTCATCGATCCCTACACCATCGACCGCTGGGCCGACCGCTACCGCCGGGGCAAACGCAACCTCGAAGCGGTCTGCGCCGAGTACGGCGTCGTCCTAGACGCGGCGCACGACGCCTGCGCCGACGCGCTCGCCGCGGCCCGCCTGGCCCGCGCGATAGCCGAGCGCCACCCCAAGGTCGCCGGCCTCGGCCCCGCGGAGCTGCACCTGAGGCAGATCGACTGGTACGCCGAATGGGCCGCCGACTTCCAGGCCTTCCTGCGGCGCAAGGGCGACACCGAGGCGGTGGTCGACGGGACCTGGCCGGTCAGGGAACCCGCCGACGAACCGGTCTGAGCGGCCGCGTCCCCGAACGGGGCGACCGTCAGAACGGGTACCAGCGCACCGTCTCGTCCCCGTCCCGCAGCGACGCCACCCGGCGCTCGAACTCGGCCAGGGCCGCGAGGTTGCTCGGCGCGTGCTGGGCGACCCAGGCGCAGCTCGCCGTCTCGCGAGCGCCGCGCAGCACACCGCAGCCCGCCCACTCCCGCACGTCCCAGCCGTAGGCGGCGGTGAAGGAGTCGTAGGCGTCGGCGGCAAGGCCGTAGCGGTCGCGGGAGAGGGCCATGACGACCAGGTCGTGCTCGCGCAGGTCGGAGGAGAAGGTCTCCAGGTCCACCAGGACGGGGCCGTCCGGGCCGATGTGCACATTGCGGGGCAGGGCGTCGCCGTGGACGGGGCCGGGCGGCAGGTGCGGGGTGAGCGCGGCGGCGGCCGTCGCGAAACCGTCCCGGCGCTCGCGCAGGAAGGCGGCGTCGGCCGGGTCGATCGCGTCGCCGGCGAGCCGGAGCCAGCGCTCCACGCCGGCCAGCAGATCGCGCGGCGGCAGAGCGAAAGGGGGAGCGGGCAGGGCGTGCACCCTGCGCAGGAGGACGGCCAGGTCGCGCGGTTCGGCGGGCCGTGCCGGGTCGGGCAGCCGGCGCCACACCGTCACCGGGTGGCCCTCGACCAGCAGGGCGTGCGGCTCGGCGGCGCGCACGGCGGGGACGCCGGCCTCCTCCAGCCAGGCGGCGACGTCCAGTTCGCGGCGAGCCCGGTCGAGGAGTTCGGGGTCGCGGCCCACCTTGACCACCAGGGGGCCGGCGGCGAACACCGCGTTCTCGCCCAGGGCGAGGAGCCGCGCGTCCCCGGCCGGGCCGGGCAGCACCCCCGCCGCGGCCAGTACGTCCCGCGCGCGTGCCTCGTCCATGGTCCGCCTCCGTGTCGCTTGCGTGCCCCGCCGCCCGGCCGTCGCGCCGGCCTCGGGGCATCCGACGGCCAGTCTCGCATTCGCACAGGTGGGGCCGGGTTTCAGGTGAGCGTGGGGCCGGTCACGAGCCGTCCCTTCGCGTCGTAGGGCCAGACGTTGGGGACGCAGCCCCGCATGCCCTTGATCTGCTGCATCATCGCGGGGGCCGGGCGGCCCGGTCCGGGGCAGTCGACGTGGCCGTGGCCGAGGAAGTGGCCGACCTCGTGGTTGATGATCAGGGCACGGTACGCCGTCACGTCCTTGGCGTAGACGGGCGTCGCCAGGAGCCAGCGCTTGAGGTTCACCATGACCTTGTCGGCCACGTTGCAGTTGACCTCGCCGCCGGTGTCCAGCCCGAACCGGCCGCAGATCTCGTCCACGGTCCCCGGCGTCGCGACCCGTACGACGAAGTCGGCGGCGCCGCCCGACACCCGCCGGAACGCCGAGCGGCCGTCGGCGGTCCAGCCGCGACGGTCGGCGAGGACGCCCTCCACCTGCCGGGCGACGTCCGCGGCGGACAGCGCGAGCCCCTTCTCCACCTCGACCCGGTAGCGCAGCGCCTTCCCCTTCCCCGCCTGCGCGCTGCCGCCGGGCGCGACGACGAAGGTGCCGGGGCCGGTGGGCGGGATGACGGGCGCGGAGGGGGATGCCGCGGGTGGAGCCGGTGAGCCGGCGGCGACCGGGCCGGACGGGCGAGCGGACGGACCGGCGGACGGACCGGACGGGGAAGAAGCCGACGGTAAACGGTCGGTGGGCCGGGCCGGTGCGGGGGAGGAGGCCCGGCTGCCGGCCGCCTTCTCGCCGTCGTCCGCCCATCCGACGACCGCGAAACCACTGGCCCCGAGGACGGTGAGCGCGGCCAGCCCCGCCCACAGCGCGCCGGTGCGCCGCCGCCCGGAGGCGGGAGTGGAGCCGCCCCGACGGTGACGGTGACGGGCGGAATGTGATCGGTGCGTGCTCATAATCGTCCAGGTTGTGATCGTGATGTGATCGAATCTGGCTCGAATGATAACGAAGCAATAACGGCCCATGATCCGCGGGTCCATATGATCATCCGGCAACAGAAATCCGAACGCCCGCTCGGCGTACGGATACTGAGCGCATGTCACGCGTTCTGCTGATCGAAGACGACCGTGCCGTACGGGAGGGGGTCGCCCTCGCCCTGCGCCGCCGCAGCCAGGCCGCCCAGCTGATCTGCACGGTCCTCGCGGCACAGGGCGTCGCCGACCAGGGCGCCGCCCCGGCGTCGGCGACCGTCCAGGATGCGGCCGGCCATGACCTCGGCGCAACCGGCCGGAGCTGTCAGGCGGGTTGATGGACACCCGTTGTGCAGTCGTCGGCCACGCGCTCGTCACCGGGGTCCACGAAAGTCACACGGGCACCGTCCCGCTCGCCGCTCGCCCACGGCGGCAACTCCGCCCCGTGCGCCGCGCCTCCTGGAGACTCAGTTGACCACCGCTCCGCCCCTGGAGACCCTCGCGCCGCCCCCCAACGGCGGCTCGAGCGCACCCGCCCGGTCCGCGCCCGGAGGGCTCGCCCGCACACTGACCCGTCGTTGGTGGCCGGCTGTCGCCGAGTGCGTGGTCGCCGTGGCGATGGCGCTCGGCTTCACCGCCTGGGGTGTGACGGTCGACGACAACCCGATCACGCGGGTGGGGCAGGTCAGCGGGCTGTCGAACCTTCAGTTCCGGCTCGCGCTGCTCGTGGTGGTGGTTCTCGCCGTGGTGGGCTGGTCGACCGTGCGCGGGAGCGAGCGGGTGCGGGCGGTCACGGTCCGGCTGGCCGCCGCGGCCGTCGCCGGGCTGAGCACCGGGTTCATCGGCGCGGGCCAGGTGTTCGCCCTGCGTGGGACCCCGTGGCCGCTCAACGGGCCCTACGCGGACAACAACCGCATCCTCGGCTGGGCGGAGCAGGTGCTGCACACCGGCTCGATGGACGCGTTCTATCCGCCTGCCGTGCCCTACATCCTGGGGTACGCGGCCAAGGCCGGCCTCTTCGACGGGCAGCCGGCCTTCGGGCTGAAGTGGCTGTTCATCGCGTTCGTCGCGCTGACCGGGCCGGTCGCCTACCTCGCCTGGCGGATGTGCCTGCGGCCGCTGCCGGCGCTCGCCGTCGGTCTGCTGCCCGCGCTCCAGCAGACGCTGCCGCACAAGCCGTACAGCCCGTTCGTCCTCGTCGCGCTCGTGCCGCTCATCGCGAAGCTGCTGCTGTGGCTGCGCGCCTCGCCCCGCTTCACCACCCGCGGGACGGCGGGACGCGGCGCGTTCCTCGGCGTCGCCTTCGGACTGCTCTTCCTCGTGTACTCCGGCTGGCACGTGTGGTCCCTGCCCGGCGTGCTCGTCGCCGTCCTCTTCTTCTACCCCTGGCAGACCGGACGGCTGCGCGGACTGCTCTTCCTCGGCAGCTCGCTGGCCGGGTTCCTGCTGGTCGCGGGCGCGTATCTGCGGGTGCTGCTCGGCGCGACCGGCACCCGGGACCAGTGGTGCTCCGGGTTCGCGCTGACCGAGCCGGCGTACATCGGCACGACCCCGCTCAGCAGCCGGGCCTGGGACGAACCCGGTGAGTACCCGGGCTTCGGCGAGTTCGCCGGACTGCACACCTACGCCGTGATCGTCCTGATCGGGCTCGGCGTCGCCGTCGCACTCGGGCTGCGCAAGGCCGTCGTGGTCGCGCCGCTCGCCTGTTTCGCGAGCGCCTGGTTCATCCGGTTCTGGCTGGCCGGGCACATGGAGGCGGACCAGCAGGTCCAGCTCTTCCCCCGGACGACGTTGCAGATCCAGGTGACGCTCACGGCCCTCGCCGTCCTGGCGTGCGTCCTCGCGGCCGGAAGGCTGGCGCCGCTCGTCCGCCGGGCCGGGACCTCGCCCGCACGGCAGTTCTCCGCCGTCGGAGCGCTGCTCGCCCTGGCCCTGGCGGGCGGCATGATCGGCTCGTTCTTCGCCAACCAGTACCTTCCCACCGCGCCCGCTGAGCGGCAGGTGGGCGCGATGGCCTGGCAGGCCCACCAGTTCCGCAAGCCCGACGGCGCCTGCCCCGAGTACGCCGACCGGCACGAGTGCCAGGACTTCCCGAACCGCCCTGTCGTCGAACCGCCCACCGCCAAGCGGCTGGTGTGCGAGTACCCGTGGCGCAAGGTCGGCCGCGACGGCTCGATCGAGGTGCTGCCGCCCCGGCCGTAGGCGCCTTGTCCGGCCCTCGGTTCAGGCGAGGGCGGTGACCAGCAAGGCGAAGGCGGCGACGATGACGGCGACGCGGACGTAGTGGAAGCGGTCCCAGTGGTTCATCTGCTGCTTCCAGTCGGCGGGCAGGCCGTCCGCGGTCCACGTCTTGACGCGGTTGTTGATCGGGACGAGCAGCAGGATCGACATGACCACGCTGATGATCAGCAGCGCGGCGGCGGTGACGACGAGGCCCGCGCCGTCGTGGTGCCGTCCGGCGACGGCCCAGACCGCGCTGAGGGCGAGCGAGCCGATGTACCAGAACGGCATCACGGCGCCGAGCAGCCGGGCCCCGTGAATCCGGCCGCGCAGGCCGTTGTCGCCGGGAAGGCCGCCCAGGATCGGGTTGACGAAGAAGGCGACCGAGAACTCCACCCCCACCATCACGCCGACGATCACGGTGGTGAAGACCTCGAGTGCGTTGAGCATGACGACCCCTCCTGGAATCAATCTAGCGTTGCTAGGCGATGAAGCAATGCTAGACCTAATGCTGCTCGATTGTCTAGCAGTGCTAGCGACAATTGCATGCCCGTAAACTCGGTTGTACGAGACGTCTCGTCTCGTCTAGGGTTCCGGCATGACCACTCCCGCGCACATCGCCATGTTCTCCGTCGCCGCCCACGGGCATGTGAACCCCAGCCTCGAGGTGATCCGTGAACTCGTCGCGCGCGGCCACCGGGTCACCTACGCCATCCCGCCCGCCCTCGCCGACAAGGTCGCCGGGACCGGCGCCGAGGTCGTCCCCTGGCACTCCACGCTGCCCGGCCCCGACGCGGACCCGTCGGCCTGGGGCACCACCCTCCTCGACCACGTCGAGCGCTTCCTCGACGACGCGATCCAGGCGCTGCCCCAGCTGGCCGAGGCCTACGACGGGGACGAACCCGACCTCGTCCTGCACGACATCACCTCCTATCCGGCGCGCGTCCTGGCCCACCGCTGGGGCGTCCCCGCGATCTCCCTCTCGCCCAACCTCGTCGCCTGGGACGGCTACGAGCAGGAGGTCGCCGAGCCGATGTGGGCGGAACCGAGGAAGACCGAGCGAGGGCAGGCCTACTACGCCCGGTTCGAGGCGTGGCTGGAGGAGAACGGCATCACCCGGCACCCCGACGCCTTCGTCGGACGGCCCGACCGATCGCTGGTGGTCATCCCGAAGGCGCTCCAGCCGAACGCCGACCGGGTCGACGAGAGCGTGCACACGTTCGTCGGCGCCTGCCAGGGCGACCGTGCCGCCGAGGGCGCCTGGACGCGGCCCGCCGGCGCGCGGAAGGTCGTGCTCGTCTCGCTCGGCTCCGCCTTCACCAAGCAGCCGGACTTCTACCGCGCCTGCGTCGAGGCGTTCGCCGCACTGCCCGGCTGGCACCTCGTACTCCAGATCGGCCGGCACGTCGACCCGGCCGAACTCGGGGAGCTGCCGGACAACGTCGAACTCCACTCCTGGGTGCCGCAGTTGGCGATCCTGAAGCAGGCCGACCTGTTCGTCACCCACGCCGGCGCGGGCGGCAGCCAGGAGGGGCTGGCCACGGCCACCCCGATGATCGCCGTACCGCAGGCCGTGGACCAGTTCGGGAACGCGGACATGCTCCAGGCGCTCGGCGTGGCCCGGCACGTCCCGACGGAGGAGGCCACCGCCGAGAGTCTGCGTGACGCCGCCCTGGCCCTGGTCGACGACCCCGAGGTCGCCCGCCGGCTGAAGGAACTGCAGGCGGAGACGGCGGCCGAGGGCGGCACGCTCCGCGCCGCCGACCTGATCGAGGCCGAGCTGCCCCGAAACCGGTCATGAGCCGGCCCGACCGGCCGTGAGACGAGCCGAGCCGCGCTCGAACCCGGCACGACCGAGGGCCCGCCGGCCTCCCTGGAGACCGGCGGGCCCTCGGCGCGCTGAGCCCTGACGGGCCGTCAAGCAGTCACATCCGCTCAGACCTTGACGGGCTCGCCCTCGTCGTCCCGCGTCACCGGCGCGATCGCCTCCGGCGACTCGTCGTGCGTGAGGTCGGGCAGCCGGTGCAGCCACTTCGGCAGGTACCAGTTGCGCTCGCCGAGCAGCGCCATGACCGCCGGGAGCAGCACGCCCCGGATGACCGTCGCGTCGATCAGCACCGCGGCCGCGAGGCCCACGCCCATCTGCTTCATGGACTGCATCGACAGCGTCCCGAAGATCGAGAACACGGCGACCATGATGACGGCGGCGCTGGTCACGACGCCCGCCGTGGTGACCACGCCGTGGGCGATCGCGTCCTTCGTGGTCCGCCCCCGCAGCCGTGCCTCACGGATCCGGGAGACCACGAAGACGTGGTAGTCCATCGACAGGCCGAACAGGATCACGAACAGGAACAGCGGCAGCCAGGTGATGATGGCGCCCACGCCCTCCGCGCCGACCAGCGACGCGCCCCAGCCGTGCTGGAAGACGGCCACGAGGATGCCGTACGCGGCGCCCACCGACAGCAGGTTCAGCACGATCGACGTGATCGCGATCGTCAGCGAGCGGAACGACAGCAGCATCAGCGCGAAGGCGAAGACCACGACGAACGCGAAGACCGGGACGACGGCCCCGCCCAACTGGTCGTTGAAGTCCTCGGACCCGGCGACCTGCCCGGTGATCGGCGCGTCGAGGCCGTCCACCTTGCCGAGCGTGGCCGGCCGCACCTCGTCGCGCAGCTTGTCCAGGCTCGCGCCCGCCTTGTCCAGGTCGGAGCCGCCGACCAGCGGGACGTACACGAAGGCGACGTTCTGCTGGTCGTGCAGCTTGATCTCGACCGGGCCGCGCGAGGCGCCCGAACTGACCGCCCGCGTACGGAACTCGGCGAGCGCCGACTTCACCTCGGGCGCGTTGATGTCCTTCGCCCGGACGACCACCTCGGCCGGCTGGGAGCCGCCGGGGAAGGCCTCGTTGAGGCGGTTGTAGGTCTGCACGATGGGCAGCGAGTCGCCGAACTCCTGGTCCAGCGTCAGCTGTTGCGTCTTCATGCCGAGCGCGGGCACGGAGATGGCCAGCAGCGCGCCGGCCGCCACGACCACGGAGACCGCGGGCTTGGCCAGGACGCCCTTCAGGACGGCCGTCCAGAACCGGCTCTCGCCGTTGCCCCGCCCCCGGTTGCGGCGCAGCCGGCTCTCCGGGTGCAGGTAGGGGATCTTGCCCTTCTCGACCCGCTCGCCCAGCAGCGACAGCAGCGCCGGCAGCACGGTCACCGAACCGACCATGGCCACGGCCACCACCATCAGCGAGGCCAGGCCCATCGCCTCGAACTCGGCGAGCCCGGTGAACAGCATGCCCGCCATCGCCACGCACACCGTGACGCCGGAGACGACGATCGCCCGGCCGCTGGTCGCCGCGGCGATCCGCAGCGCGGTCTGCGCGTCCCGGCCGGCCGCCCGCTCCTCACGCTCCCGGCGCAGGTAGAACAGGCAGTAGTCGACGCCGACGGCCAGACCCACCAGCAGCATCACGGAGTTGGCGGTGTCACTCATCGGCACCACATGGCTGGCCAGGCCCATCAGACCCATCGTCGCGATGATCGCGGTGATCGCCAGCAGCACCGGCAGCAGCGCCGCGACGAGCGCGCCGAAGGCGATCAGCAGAATGCCGAACGCCACCGGAACCGCAGAGTACTCGGCCTTCTGGAAGTCGTCCCCGAACGCGTCGCTGAACGTCTTCATCATGCTCGCGCCGCCGATCTCCTCGATCCGCAGCGACCGGTGCTCCTTCTGCACGCCGTCGACGGCCTTGAGGACCGGCTCCACCCGCTCGCCGGCGGTGTCGGAGTCACCGCGCATGTCGAACTGCACCAGCGCGCTGTGGCCGTCCTTGGAGATGGTGTGCGTGTCGTAGGGAGAGGTGACGTCGGTGACCTGTCCGGTGCCCTCGACGGCCTTCACGACCGCCTCGACGGCCTGCCGGAACTCGGCGTCCGTGGCCTTCAGGCGGCCGTCCCTGGCCTGCACGAGGACCGACTCGCTCGCCGGCTCCTCGATCCCCGCCTCTTCGATGATCTTGGCGGCGGTGTGCGTCTCGCCCTTCAGCTGGTCGCTCTCCTTGACGTCGACCCGGCCCGCCGCCGACCCGAGTCCCATGGACAGGACGACGAACAGCACCCAGATCCCGACGGCGGCCCACCGGTGCCGGGCGCTCCAGCCGCCGGCCCGCGCGGCGATGCCCCGCACCCGCGAATCTCCGCTCTTCCCCATGACGGGCTTTCCCCCTCGAGGCGCGGCGGCGGCCCCCTGCCACCACCTTTCACCACGAAGGTAGGGCTCGGATAAAGCCGAATCGTCGTGCTGCCCGGTGACCTCCGCTCCGCCCGGGTCCTCCCCTCGGAGCGCGTCGTCTCACCGCTGGGGAGGAGGAAGGCCCTTACATCTAGTTCCACCGTCTCGGGGCCGCTCATCAGGGGCGGGCCGTGGCGAAGGCCTACGGTGTGCGCATGACGACGACGTACGCCGCCCTGCTGCGCGGCATCAACGTGGGCGGCGCCCGGAAGGTCCCGATGGCCGACCTGCGCGCCCTCATGGAGGAGCTCGGCCATGACGACGTGCGCACCTACCTCCAGAGCGGCCAGGCCGTGTTCTCCAGCGACCACGGCGACGAGGACGGCCTCGCCGCACAACTCGCGCGGGCCGTCGAGGAGCGGTTCGGCTTCGCGGTCGACGTGATCGTCCGCGACCACGCCTATCTGAAGGCGGTCGCCGAGGCCTGCCCGTTCCCGGCCACCGCACTGGAGGCCAGGCAGCTCCACGTCACCTACTTCTCCGCGCCCGTCGCCCCGGAACGCTTCGCCGGGATCGACCAGGAGGCGTTCCTGCCGGAGGAGTTCCGCCTCGGCGACCGCGCCCTGTACCTGTACGCGCCCGAAGGGCTCGGCCGCTCCAAGCTCGCCCAGCAGCTGTCCCGGCCCGGCCTCACCAAGGGGCTCGTCGCGACGACCCGCAACTGGAACACCGTCGTCGAACTCGTGAAGTTGACGGGCGGCTGACCGGCCGTGCACACGCGTGTGCGAGGCTCGTCGCATGCGCTACGTCATCATCGGGGCAGGGGCGGTCGGCGGAACCGTCGGCGGGCGGCTCGCGGGAGCCGGGCACGAGGTCGTACTGGTCGCGCGGGGCGCGCACCGGGCGGCGCTGAGCGAGGGCGGGCTGCGACTGCGGGTGCCCGAGGGCGAGTTGACGTACCGGCTGCCCGTCGTCGACGGACCCGAGGCGCTCGGCACGCTGCGCGCCGACGACGTCCTCGTCCTCGCCGTGAAGACCCAGGACAGCGAGGCGGCCCTGCGCGCGTGGGGCGCGGCGCCCGTCGAGGGCGGGGGCACGGCCGCCGAGCGGCTGCACCTGGTCTGCGCGCAGAACGGCGTCGAGAGCCAGCGTCTGGCCCTGCGCCGCTTCAGGCACGTCTACGGCGTCTGCGTCTGGCTGCCCTGCACCCACCTCGAACCCGGGGCGGTCAGCGCCGCCGGCGCCCCCCTCACCGGCATCCTGCACCTCGGCCGCTACCCGCACGGCGTCGACGACACCGCCCGCCGGATCGCCGCGGACCTGGAGAAGGCGCACTTCGAGGCGCCGGTCGTGCCGGACGTGACCCGCTGGCAGTACGCCAAGCTGCTGGCCAACCTGGGCAACGCACTGGACGCGCTGAGCGGCCCGGTCGACGGCGAGGAGGCGGCGGCGCTGCTCGGGAGGGTCCGGGCCGAGGGGGAGGCCGTGCTGCGGGCCGCCGGCATCGCGTACGCGAGCGCCGAGGAACAGCGGGCGGTCCGCGGCGACAAGGTCACCCTGGTCCAGCTGGACGGCGTCCCGCGCGCCGGCGGCTCCTCCTGGCAGTCCCTCAGCCGGGGCGCGGGGACCATCGAGGCCGACCACCTCAACGGCGAGATCGTCCTCCTGGGCCGGCTGCACGGCGTCCCGACCCCGCTGAACGAACTGCTGCAACGGCTCGCCAACGAGCACGCGCGCGACCGCAGGGCGCCCGGCTCGCTGCCGGTGCGCGAACTGGTCCGCCTGGCGGACGACGCCGTCGCGTTCGTTCAAGAGTCCGGCGGCGTCCGCTCCTAGCGTGAGGCGCATGAAGCACGACGAGACACACCGGTACATGTCCGAATGCGCCGCCGAGGCGGCCCGCGTCGCCCGCGGCGTCCCGGCGGCGGACCTGGACAAGCCCACGCACTGCGCCGACTGGGACCTCAGAGCCATGGTCAACCACTGGGTCCTCTACACCTCCCACGGCCTGGAGCACCGCGCCCTGCGCAAGCAGCTTCCCGAGGAGCTCCTCACCCGCGACTTCACCGCCGACCCGCTGTGGGCGCAGGCGTACGCGGCCCGGCTCGACCGCGCGGTCGACGCATGGGCCGACCCGGCGGTCTGGGAGGGCGAGGTCGATCTCGGCGGCGGCACGCTGCCCGCGGCGGACCTCGCCGCGATGATCGTCAAGGAGACGGCCGTCCACGGCTGGGACGTCGCCGTCAGCACCGGCCAGGCGTTCCACGTCTCCGACGGCGCGGCCCGGCTCGTCCTCGACGTGGTCGAACGCCACGGCGACCTCTACCGCCGGTACGACGGCTTCGCCACCCCCGTCCCCTGCCCGCCGGACGCCCCGCCGTTCGAGCGCGCGCTGGCGGCGAGCGGCCGCGACCCCCGCCTGGGGGAGTGAGAGACCCTCACCCGCCCTCGCCCCGCCAGTCGTCCCGCGCCGCCCACCGCACCGCCGGTCCCACGGCCAGGCCCGCCGCAGCGAACAGCAGGCCCAGGGCCGCCCAGCCGGCTGAGCCGTGACCGATCGCGGTGATCGTGACCAGGGCCGGGCCCGCCATCATCCCCGCCGACATGCCCGCGCCGAAGACCCCCTGGTACACGCCGTGGACGCGGGCGTCGGCGAGGGCGTAGCCGAGGGTCCAGCCGCCCGCCGCCGACAGGACCTCGGCGAGGACGTGGACGACGGCGCCGGCGGTGAGGGCGACGACGGCCCAGACGGGGGAGAGCCCCGCCGACAGGGCGTACACCGCGCAGGCCACGGCGAGGAGCAGCCCGGACCAGCCCATCGCCCGCACCGCGCCGGGCACTTGGGAGAAGCGGCGGGCGACCGGCACCTGGAGCAGGGCCACCAGCGCGCAGTTCACGATCATCAGCAGGGCGGCCGTCCAGCGCGGCGCGTCGGTCCGCTCGACGATCCACAGCGGCAGCCCCACCTCGGCGAGCGTGTACTGCACGACCAGCACCGAGTTCAGCACGGTCACCGTCAGATAGGGCAGATCGCGCACCGCCCGCCAGCGGTCCCCGGCCGGGGCGTCGTCGCCGAGGGCCGCACGGTCCAGGGCGTGCGCGGCCAGGGGCAGACCGGGGATCAGCAGCGCCGGCCCGGCGAAGGACACCGCGTTCAGCGCGATGACCGTCGTGTACGCCTCACGGGTGTCGACCTGCAACGCGACCGCCCCGAACAGGCCGCCCAGCCCCATGGCCACGTTGGTGACCATCCGCAGGTACGCCCGCGACTCCACCCGGGTCGCCACCGGCAGTACCTCCGCGTACAGCGCGCCCTGCACACCGCGCGACGCCATCTGCAGCCCGGTCGCGCAGACCACCGCGACGAGGAAACCGACGTAGGTGTGCACGAGTACGTACGCGGCCGTGGCCACCCCTGTGCCCGCCCACAGCAGCGCGGCCACGCGCCGTGCGCCCCACCGGTCCGCCGCCCGTCCCGCCGGCACCCCCGCCGCCACACCGACGAGTCCCGCGCACGTCATCCCGAGCCCGACGGAGGTCGCGTCGAGGCCGACGATCCGGGTGAAGTACAGGACGCCGAGGGGGAAGTAGAGGCCGTTGCCTAGGGAGTTGACGAGGGTCAGCAGCGCGGCGCGGCGCAGCACGGGATCGGCGGGCAGCAGTCCGGCGGCCCGCGAGACGGGCCCCTTTGCCACGGGTTCGGAGGAACTGCCCCTGTCGGGAGCCGAGTTGGCCGGGGTGATGGTCATGTCCGACAGCCAACCCGTCGCACCCCGGGCGGCGGCATTGATTTAGCGTGGCGCTCAATGATCGAGTTCCGGTTCACCGTCGACGACCTCGCCACCACCTCGTTCGCCTACTCCCCGCTGCAGGAGGCGGTGTTCTCCCTGCGCTGCTTCAGCGACCCCGCCCGCTTCCCGCATCACCGGCCGTGGCTGCGCCGGATCCGGCCGCGGCTCGAAGGCCTCGACGGTGAGCTGCTCACCTCGCTGGTCGCCCCGTGGATGTGGATCCCCGACTTCCTCACCCCGCGCCCCGACCGCGCCCGGCCCGCCTTCGCCGACGAACTGGACCGGGTCCGCCTCACCGAACCCGGCGTCGTCGCCGCCGACCTGCGGGCCGCCTACCGGAGCGAGGAGGCGCTGCCCCCGGTCGTCGCCCGGGGGCTGGCCCGCCCCGAGCGCTTCCTCACCCGGCTCGCGGACGCGCTCGACGCCTACTGGCACACCTGTCTGGCCGCCGAGTGGTGGCCCCGCGCGCAGAGCGTCCTGGAAGCCGATCTCGCCCACCGGGGGCGGGTGCTCGCGGAGCGGGGCGCGGCCGAGATGCTGCCTGGCCTCGACGCGCGGCTCACCTGGGCGGACAGCCATCTCCGGCTGGACACCAGGGACTTCATGGTGCCCGCGCCATGGGCCGGCATGAGCATCGCGGGCCGGGGCATGGTGCTGCTGCCGACCCTTTTCGCGCGCGGCGCCCAGCCCCTGATCGATCCGACCCGCCCGCCGCTGCTGATCTATCCCGCGCGCGGCAGGGCCACCCTCGCCGAACAGCCGCCGCCGGTCGTCGGCCAGGCCCTCGTGCGCCTCCTCGGCCGCCCCCGGGCCCGTCTGCTCCTGCTGCTCGCCGAACCGGCCTCCACGACGGAACTCGCGCACCGGCTGGACGTCACCCCGGGCGCCGTCAGCCAGCACCTCGCGATCCTCCACGACGCCGGGCTCCTCACCCGCACCCGCAGCGGCAGGACCGTGCGGTACGCGCGCACGCGGCTCGGCGACGACCTGTGCCGGTGAACCGGCCCGCCGGCGGAAGGGGCGAGCGGCTCAGGCGCCCACGGCCGCCGGCAGGGGCGTGCGGGCCGTGTCGTAGCGGTCGAGGAGGAGACGGGCGACCTCGGGGGCCGGGCCGAGGACGTCCGCCAGCACGTCGGCTCCGGCCGCGCCGCGGGCGATGCGGTCCGGGAGGAAGCCGGGGGCCAGGACGTACGGGGCGACCGCCACCGTGGAGCAGCCCAGTGCGCGCAGCTCGCGCACCGCGTCCTCGGTGCGGGGCAGGGATGCGGAGGCGAACGCGGGTCGCACGGCGCACCAACCGGTGTGCCACCACTCCCGCGCGATGTCGGCGATCACCGCGATCGCCTCCGGGTCGGAGGACCCCGCCGAGGCCAGCACGACCCCGGTCGAGGACTTGTCGGCGGGCGTCAACCCCGCCTCGTACAGCCGCCGTTCCAGCGCGGACAGCAGCAGCGGCGACGGCCCCAGCACGTCCGCCTGGCGGATCCGCAGCCGCGAGGGCGCCTCCCGCAGGACCGCCGGGATGTCCGCCTTCGCGTGGAAGGCGCGGGTCAGCAGCAGCGGCAGCGCCACCACGTCCCGCACGCCCTCCGCCGCCAGGGACTCCAACACCCCCTGCACCGAGGGGAGGTTGAAGTCCAGGAAGCCGGTCTCCACCCGCAGGCCCGGCCGCAGCGACCGCACCCGCCGCACCAGGGCGTGGACGGTCGCCGCGTGCCGAGGGTCGCGGCTGCCGTGCGCGATGACGACGAGGACGGGACGAACCGGCTTGTGGAACATGGCAGTCAGCCTTTCAGCCCTTCACCAGCAGCCCGCGGCCGCGCAGCACCCGCCGCTCCAGCGGACTGAAGATCAGCAGGTCGATCGCGATGCCGACGAACAGGATCAGGATGATCGCCTCGAACACCATGGACATGGAGCTGGCGTTGCGGCCGTTCTCCAGCAGCGCGCCCAGACCGATGCCCAGGTCGGGGGAGGAGGCGATGATCTCCGCCGCCATCAGCGACCGCCACGAGAACGCCCAGCCCTGCTTCAGACCGCTCAGGTAGCCCGGCAGCGCGGCCGGCATGACGATGTAGCGGGCCCCCTTCAGCCCCGTCGCCCCCATCGTCCGGCCCGCCCGCAGGAACAGCGGCGGCACCTGGTCGATGCCGGAGACGAGACCGTTGGCGATGGAGGGCACGGCGCCCAGCAGGATCACCGCGTACATCATCTCGTTGTCCAGGCCCAGCCAGATCACCGCCGGCGGCACCCACGCCACCGACGGCAGCGACTGCAGCCCGGACAGGATCGGGCCGATGGCCGCGCGCACGAACCGCACCCGGGCCACCAGCAGACCCAGCGGGGTGCCGATGGCCAGCGCCAGCAGGAAGCCCAGCAGACCGCGCGAGACGCTGGTCCAGATGTACCCGAGGAGCTTGCCCTCCATCCAGGCGTCCTTGAACTCGCCGCCCACGTCGGCCGGCGAGGGCAGCTTGCTCGGATCGTCGACGATCCCGAACGAGACCAGCGCCTGCCAGACCACCAGCACCACCGCGATCGCGAGGACGGGCGGCAGGATCTTGTTGACGAAGGTCTGGCGGAACGGCGTACGGCCCGCCGAGGAGCTCTCCAGGGCGTCGAGGCCTGCCTCCAGACCCTGCAGCCCGGCGCCGTCCTCGGCGGAGGCCCGGGCGGAGGCCTTCGGGTCGGTGGTCTCAGTGCTGGCCATGACGGCGGATCTCCCCACGCAGGACTTCGGTGATCTCCAGGGACAGTTCGGCCACGGGCGCGTCCTCGATGCGGCGCGGCTGCGGAATGCCGACCGTCCACTCGCGCGCCACGCGGCCCGGGCGGGAGGACAGCAGGATCACCCGCTGGGCGAGGCGCACCGCCTCCCGCACGTTGTGCGTGACGAACAGGACGGACACCCCCGTCTCCTTCCAGATCCAGGTCAGCTCGTCGTGCAGCACGTCCCGCGTGATCGCGTCGAGCGCCGCGAACGGCTCGTCCATCAGCAGCAGCCGGCTCTCCTGGGCGAGGGCCCGCGCCAGCGCCACCCGCTGGCGCATACCGCCGGACAGCTCGTGCACCCGCTTGCCGTACGAGCCCTTCAGCCGCACCAGTTCGAGCAGCTCCTCGGCGCGGCCGCGGCGCTCGCTCTTCGCCACTCCGCCCAGCTTCAGGGCGAGTTCGATGTTCTTGCCCGCGGTCAGCCACGGGAACAGCGCGTGCTCCTGGAACATCAGCGCCGGACGCCCGTCCGTCGTGATGCGGCCGGAGCTCGGCTTGTCCAGCCCCGCCACCAGGTTCAGCAGCGTGGACTTGCCGCAGCCGGAGGCCCCCAGGAGGGTGACGAACTCTCCCGGCGCGACATCGACCGTGATGTCGTCCAGGACGAGCTGCTGCCCGGCGGGCCCGGCGAAGGACTTCGAGACGTGCTCGATGCGCGCGGCGTACTCCACCGACTCGGCGCTCTCGGCCTTGGCGAGGGTGGTGGCCATGGTCGTCACCTCCTGAGAACTCATCCGACTTCGGGGTTACTTCGCGCCGAGACCGGCGTCGTCGACGGTGCTCTCACCGGCGGCCGACAGCACCTTGTTCAGCGGCGCCAGGTCGTAGATGCCGTCCAGCAGCGGGTTCTTCAGCAGACCGGCCTTCACCGCGTGCTGCGCCTCGGTGTTGAGCGTGGCGGCCAGCGGGTCGTTGGTGAACTGGATCGACTTCCACGCCGGGTCCAGGACCTTCGCCGGGAGCGCCTTGCCGGTTTCCTCCTTCAGCTGCGCGTTCGCCGCCGCCTTCGCCCCCTCCGGGTCGGCCTTGATGTACTTGTTGGCGTCGACCGACGCCTTCAGCACCGCCTCGACGGCCTTCGGGTGCTCCTTGAGGAACTTCTGCGACACGATGATGTTCGTGATCACGAACTTCTTGTCCGGCCAGAGGTCGGACTCGTCCAGCAGCACCTTCGCGCCCTCGGCGACCAGCTTCGACGCCGTCGGCTCGGGCACCCACGCGCCGTCCACGGAACCCGACTTGTAGGCGTCCGGGGTCACCTTGTTGTCGGTGCGCACCACCGACACGTCACCCTTGCCGCTCTCCGCGTCGACCTTCCAGCCCTGCTCCGCGACCCAGTTGAGGAACGCCACGTCCTGGGTGTTGCCGAGCTGCGGAGTCGCGATCTTCTTGCCCTTGACGTCCTTCAGGGACTTGATCTTCTCCGGGTTGACCACGAGCTTCACGCCGCCCGACGCCGAACCGCCGACGATGCGCAGGTTCTTGCCCTTGGACTTGGTGTAGCCGTTGATCGCGGGGGAGGGGCCGATCCAGCCGATGTCGATGGCGCCGGAGTTGAGCGCCTCGATCTCGGAGGGGCCGGCGTTGAAGACCTGGTACTTGGCCTCGGTCGCGCCGAGCGCCTTCTGGAAGTAGCCCTTGTTCACACCGACCAGGGCCGTCCCGTGGGTCAGGTTGCCGAAGTAGCCGATCTTGACGGAGTCGAGACCGTCGATCTTCTGCGCGCCGGCGGCGACCTTCTGGGCGGAGGGGGTGTCGTCGGACTTGGAGCCGTAACCGCAGGCGGCGAGGGCGAGCAGGGGAAGGGCGGCCAGGACGGTCACGCCGCGGCGGAACGCGCCCGAACGGGTGGCGCGGACGCTCCCGGTGGAGCGAAGCCCGGACTGGGGCAGGTTGGCAGGCACGGGAGGCTTTCCTCTCGTTGGCCCGGCGGTCACGGTCTCTCAGGTCGTGGCCGGGTGATCGGCAGAAGGTCTTCGTCGCTTCCGGGACGTCGGGTGGGGGGACGGGGCGCGCAAGCGGTGCGCGTACGTCAGCGCGCACATCGCGCCACTCCGCCCTGCCCGCTGCCGAGGGCGCCGCTGCCGACGCGGCCGCCCTCCTTCGCGAACGTGGAGAAGACATCGAGGGAGTTCATCGTCAGAAGTCCCACCCGTCGTCCTCGGAGGCGTCCTTGACCGGCTCCGGGGCGGCGAACGACTCGCCGACCATGCCCGCGGTGAGCGTGGTGCCGTCGTGCGGGTCGATCAGGATGAACGAGCCCGTGCGGCGCGAGTCGGAGTAGGAGTCCACCGGAAGGGGCTCCGCGGTGCGGATCTTCACCCGGCCGATGTCGTTGGCGGCGAGCTGTCCCGGGTGCGGGTGCAGGGACAGGTCGTCCAGCGTGAGACGGGAGGGGATGTCCTTCACGATCGCCTTGACCGTGCGGGTGCCGTGCTTGAGGAGCACCCGGTGGCCCACCGTCAGCGGGGCGTCGGCGACATGGCAGACCGTCGCCTCGATGTCCTGCGTGGTCGCGGGCGCGTCCTTGCTCGGCACGATCAGGTCGCCGCGCGAGATGTCGATGTCGTCCTCCAGCAGGAGGGTCACCGACTGCGTCGTCCACGCCACGTCGACCGGCTCGCCCAGCAGGTCGATGCCGGAGATCTTCGAGGCGCGGCCCGACGGCAGCACCGTGACGGACTCGCCGACGCGGAAGGAACCCGCCGCGATCTGACCGGCGTAACCGCGGTAGTCCGGGTGCTCCGGGCCCTGGGGGCGGATCACGTACTGCACGGGCAGCCGGGCGTGGCAGTGGCTCAGGTCGTGGCTGACCGGCACGGTCTCCAGGTGCTCCAGCACCGTCGGGCCGCCGTACCAGTCCATCGTCGCGGACGGCTCCACGACGTTGTCCCCGGCGAGCGCCGAGATCGGGATCGCGGTGACCTCGGGGACGCCCAGCTCGGTCGCGTACGCCGTGAACTCCTCGGCTATCGCGGCGAAGACCGGCTCCCGGTAGTCGACCAGGTCCATCTTGTTCACGGCGAGCACCACGTGCGGGACGCGCAGCAGCGCGGCGATGGCGGCGTGCCGGCGGGTCTGCTCGACGACGCCGTTGCGGGCGTCGACGAGGATCACCGTCAGCTCGGCGGTGGAGGCGCCGGTGACCATGTTGCGGGTGTACTGCACATGGCCGGGGGTGTCGGCGAGGATGAACCGGCGGCGGGGCGTGGCGAAGTAGCGGTAGGCCACGTCGATGGTGATGCCCTGTTCCCGCTCGGCCCGCAGTCCGTCGGTGAGCAGCGCGAGGTCCGGCGTCTCCTGGCCGCGGCTCGCGGAGACGCGCTCCACGGCCTCCAGCTGGTCGGTGAGCACCGACTTGGAGTCGTGCAGCAGCCGGCCGACCAGGGTGGACTTGCCGTCGTCGACGGAGCCGGCGGTGGCGAACCGCAGCAGCGTCGTCTCCGCGAGTTCCTCGGTGGTGATCGTGCTCATCTCTAGAAGTACCCCTCGCGCTTGCGGTCTTCCATCGCGGCCTCGGACATCTTGTCGTCGGCGCGGGTGGCGCCGCGCTCGGTGAGCCGGGAGGCGGCGATCTCCACGATCACCTTCTCGATGGTGTCGGCCTCGGAGTCCACCGCGCCGGTGCAGGACATGTCACCCACGGTCCGGTAGCGCACGAGCCGCTTCTCGACCCTCTCGCCGTCCTTCGGCCCGCCCCACTCGCCGGCGGTCAGCCACATGCCGCTGCGGGAGAACACCTCGCGCTCGTGCGCGTAGTAGATCTCCGGCAGCTCGATGCCCTCGCGGGCGATGTACTGCCACACGTCCAGCTCGGTCCAGTTGGACAGCGGGAAGACCCGGACGTGCTCGCCGGGCGCGTGCCGGCCGTTGTACAGGTTCCACAGCTCCGGGCGCTGCCGGCGCGGGTCCCACTGGGAGAACTCGTCGCGCAGGGAGAACACCCGCTCCTTGGCCCGGGCCTTCTCCTCGTCGCGGCGGCCGCCGCCGAAGACGGCGTCGAACCTCTCCGCCTGGATCTTCTCGGTCAGCGGCAGCGTCTGCAGCGGGTTGCGGGTGCCGTCCGGACGCTCCTTGAGGACACCGCGGTCGATGTAGTCCTGCACGGAGGCGACGTGCAGCCGCAGCCCGTGCTCGTCGACCGTGCGGTCGCGGTAGTCGAGGACCTCGGGGAAGTTGTGCCCGGTGTCCACGTGCAGCAGCGAGAACGGCACCGACGCCGGCCGGAACGCCTTCAGCGCCAGATGCAGCATGACGATGGAGTCCTTGCCGCCGGAGAAGAGGATCACCGGCCGCTCGAACTCGCCCGCCACCTCGCGGAAGATGTGCACCGCCTCGGACTCGAGGGCGTCGAGGTGCGACAGCGCGTACGGGCTGCCGGTCTCCTCGGACACGGTGGCAGCGGTCGTCATGCCAGTCCCCTTTCGCTGAGCAGGGCGTGCACCGACGCCGCGGACTCCTGCACGGTCTGGTTCTGCGACTCGACGCGCAGATCGGGCGACTCGGGCGCCTCGTACGGGTCGTCGACGCCGGTGAGCCCCGTGAGCTCGCCCGCGGCCTGCTTGGCGTACAGGCCCTTCACGTCCCGCTCGCTGCACACCTCCACGGGCGTGGCCACGTGCACCTCGACGTAGGCGGTGCCGTTCGCCTGGTGCCGCTTGCGCACCGCCTCACGGCTGTCCTGGTACGGCGCGATGACCGGGACGAGGGCGAGCACGCCGTTGCGGGCGAGCAGCTCGGCGACGAAGCCGATGCGCTGCACGTTGGTGTGCCGGTCCTCGCGGCTGAAGCCGAGTCCCGCGGAGATGAACTCGCGGATCTCGTCGCCGTCGAGCACCTCGACCCGGTGGCCCTCCTCGCGCAGCCGGCCGGCCAGCTCGTGGGCGATCGTGGTCTTGCCGGCGCTCGGCAGACCCGTGAGCCAGACGGTGGCTCCGGTCGTCACGTCACTCTCCTGAATCGTCGTCGTCATCCGTGCAGCCCGCACTCGGTCTTGCCGCGGCCCGCCCAGCGGCCGGCGCGCGCGTCCTCCCCCTCGAGCACCCTGCGGGTGCAGGGGGCGCAGCCGACGGAGGCGTAGCCGTCCGTCAGCAGGGGATTGGTCAGCACACCGTGCTCGGCGACGTACGCGTCCACGTCGTCCTGCGTCCAGCGGGCGATCGGGGAGACCTTGACCTTCTGCCGCTTCTCGTCCCAGCCGACCACCGGCGTGTTCGCCCGGGTCGGGGACTCGTCGCGGCGCAGCCCGGTCGCCCACGCCCGGTAGCCCTTGAGGCCCTCCTCCAGCGGCTGCACCTTGCGCATCGCGCAGCACAGGTCCGGATCGCGGTCGTGCAGCTTCGGGCCGTACTCGGCGTCCTGCTCGGCGACCGTCAGACGCGGGGTGAGCGTGATGACGTTGACGTCCATCACGGCGTCGACCGCGTCGCGGGTGCCGATGGTCTCCTCGAAGTGGTAGCCGGTGTCGAGGAAGACCACGTCAACGCCGGGCATGGCCCGGGAGGCGAGGTGGGCGACCACCGCGTCCTCCATCGACGAGGTCACGCAGAAGCGCTTGCCGAACGTCCCGGCCGCCCACGTGAGGATCTCCAGCGCGGAGGCGTCCTCCAGGTCGCGGCCCGCCTGCTCGGCGAGCGCCTTCAACTCCTCGGTATCGTGCGCTTCCTGAGTGGTCGTCATATCTGTGCCCCTCCGGAGTCGGATCGCTTCAGCCCCTGGGCCAGCAGCCCGAGGAACCTCAACTGGAAGGCCCGGTTGCACGCCGCGCATTCCCACGCGCCGTGACCGCCTTCCAGGGCCTCACTCGGACGCAGGTCCTCGTCACCGCAGTAGGGGCAGTAGAACGGGGCGGCGCGCTCGCTCATGTCAGCGACTCCTCGCCGGCGCGGGCCGTCCAGGCGGCGAACCGCTCGCCGTCCTCGCGTTCGGCGAGGAACCGCTTGAGGACGCGCTCGATGTAGTCGGGCAGTTCGTCCGCGGTCACCTTCAGGCCGCGCACCTTGCGCCCGAAGCCGGCCTCCAGGCCGAGCGCGCCGCCCAGGTGCACCTGGTAGCCCTCGACCTGCTCGCCGCTCTCGTCGAGGACCAGCTGTCCCTTGAGACCGATGTCCGCGACCTGGATGCGGGCGCAGGCGTTGGGGCAGCCGTTGAGGTTGATGGTGAGCGGCTCGTCGAACTCCGGCAGACGGCGCTCCAGTTCGTCGATCAGCTGGGAGCCGCGCTGCTTGGTCTCGACGATGGCGAGCTTGCAGAACTCGATGCCGGTGCAGGCCATGGTGCCGCGCCGGAACGACGACGGCCGGGCGGTGAGGTCCAGCGCCTCCAGGCCCTCGACGAGCGAGTCGACCTGGCCCTCCTCGACGTCGAGGACGATCATCTTCTGCTCGACGGTGGTGCGCACCCGGCCCGAGCCGTGCGCCTCCGCCAGGTCGGCGATCTTGGTGAGGGTGGCGCCGTCGACGCGGCCGACCCGCGGGGCGAAACCGACGTAGAACCGGCCGTCCTTCTGCCGGTGCACGCCGATGTGGTCACGCCACTGCTGGGACGGCTGCCCGGGGGCGGGGCCGTCGGTCAGCTTGCGGCCGAGGTACTCGTCCTCCAGCACCTGCCGGAACTTCTCCGCGCCCCAGTCGGCGACCAGGAACTTCAGCCGGGCGCGGGTGCGCAGCCGGCGGTAGCCGTAGTCACGGAAGATCGAGATGACGCCCTCGTAGACGTCCGGGACGTCGTCGATCGGCACCCAGGCGCCCAGCCGTACGCCCAGCTTGGGGTTGGTGGACAGACCGCCGCCGACCCACACGTCGAAGCCCGGGCCGTGCTCGGGGTGCTCGACGCCGACGAACGCGACGTCGTTGATCTCGTGCACCACGTCGAGCAGCGGCGAGCCCGAGATGGCCGTCTTGAACTTGCGGGGCAGGTTCGAGTACGCCTTGTTGTTCAGGACCCGGCGCTTCATCTCCTCCAGCGCGGGCGTGGCGTCGATGATCTCGTCCTCGGCGATGCCGGCGACCGGCGAACCGATCATCACGCGCGGGGTGTCGCCGCAGGCCGTGACCGTGGACAGGCCGACGCTCTCGAGGCGCTCCCAGATCGCGGGCACGTCCTCGATCCGGATCCAGTGGTACTGGACGTTCTGCCGGTCGGTGATGTCGGCGGTGCCGCGCGCGAACTCCTGGGAGACCTCGCCGATGACACGCAGCTGACGTGTGGTCAGCGCCCCGCCGTCGATGCGGACGCGCAGCATGAAGTACTCGTCGTCCAGCTCCTCCGGCTCCAGGACGGCCGTCTTGCCGCCGTCGATGCCGGGCTTGCGCTGGGTGTACAGACCCCACCAGCGCATGCGTCCGCGCAGGTCGTTGGGGTCGATGGAGTCGAAGCCGCGCTTGGAGTAGATCGTCTCAATACGTGTCCGTACGTTGAGACCGTCGTCGTCCTTCTTGAACTGTTCGTTGCCGTTGAGCGGGGTGTGATGACCCACGGCCCACTGACCCTCGCCGCGGTGACGGCTCACCTTGCGGCGGGGCGCTGAGGCGGCAGGGTTCTGCGGGGTGGCGGCCATGGTGATGAGTCCTTCGGGACAGACGGAAGCGGCTCTGAGCTGCGCTGACGGGCGCATGGGGAAGTGCGCGTCGTTGCGCGGAGCGGAGAACTGGAGACGGAGGATGTCGGGGGAGTCGCGGGCTCAGCTCACGCGACAGATGGCGCTGGACATACGGCCGAGGTCGACGTGCCGCCGACTCACCAAGGCAATTCCAGTTCCGGACATGACGGAAGCGTGTCACGGCGATCTGGACACAGTCCAGCTTCGTCCGCCATGCGGACACCAGGGTCCCGAACAGTGAGACATGGGTGGTGTCGGTCACATGCGGCGCACGGCGGCTTGTCCACGCCCGCGGACCAGGCTATGAGGGCCCGCGTCAGACGGGGAACGCGCCGGGCCACGGACCCGGAGCCGGCACCTCCCGCTCCTCCTCCACCTTGGTGTCGAACAGCCTGAACCCGCGCCGCAGATAGTTGTCCATCGCATGCGGGCCGTCCTTGCTGCACGTGTGCAGCCACACCCGCTTCGTCGGCGGCAGCCCCGGCCGGCGCTCCGCGAGGTCCCAGGCGCGGGCGGCGCCGTAGGACAGCAGGTGCCCGCCGATCCGCCGGCCCCGGAAGGCCGGGATCAGACCGAAGTAGACGATCTCGACCGCGCCCTCGTCCTGCGGCTCGAACTCCACGTACCCGGCCGGCGTGCCCCGCTCGTAGGCGACCCACGTCTCCACGCCCGGCCGGTCCAGGTGCTCCTGCCACCGCGCGTGGCTCCAGCCGAGCCGGTCCGTCCAAAGGATGTCACCGCCGACCGACGCGTACAGGAAACGGCTGAACTCGGGCGAGGGCACCTCGGAGCGGACGATCCGCACGTCGCCGTCGGGCGCGGCGGCCGGCAGGAGGTCGCTCGGCGAGGTCTGCTCCAGGGACCAGGTGGTCACGGGGATGAGGCTCATGCCGGTCAGGGAATCATCTACTCCGCTGATCTGTCGATGGAGGCCAGCGGCAGTGAGAACAGCGTGCGGCCCGACTGCGCCCACACCTCGCCGGACTCCGCCCCGTAGGAGAGCGACTCGGTCAGCGGGCTCCAGCAGGCACGCGAATCGTCGGCCCCGCAGCGCGCGGCCCGCGCGCCCTCAGCGTCCTGCCGCCACAGCGTCCCGCGCCCGCCGTCCTCGCCCGCGGCGCGCGTCAGATACCACGCGCCGTGGTACGCCAGCACCCCGCGCACCCCGGTCAGCTTCGACCGGTACGCCTGCGTCGCCCGGACCTGCCCGGCGCCGTCCCCGTGGAGAAGCCCGGCGCGGCCGGGACCCCGGTCGAGGGCGTAGCGCCACAGCCGGGCGCCCGTGTCCGAGCCGTCCAGCGTCCACTCGCCGGCCACCAGCGTGTCCGGCGTGGTGCTGCGGTCGAGGGAGACGGTGGCGGGGTGCGGTGCGCCCGCGCCGCCGGCCGTCCGGTACACGGCCACGGCCGGAAGGACGTACCGGGCGCCGTGCGCCGACCAGCCGCCGGGCACCCGCCCGACCGCCTCACCGGCGACGGTGGCGCGGTGGATGCGGTTCATGTCGTAGACGTAGAGCGCCGCGCCGTCCCCTTCGTCGGTGGTGACCAGCAGCTTGTTCTGGTACCAGACCATGCCGGAGACATGCGAGACGAGCCCGCGGAAGTCCCGTCCGCCGTCGACCGGGACGGCCAGCAGCGCCCACGTGTACCGCATGCGGTCCAGGTCGCCCGCGTCGACCAGCGCGATCCGGGCCAGCCCCCGCTCGGCCGTAGGGCCGGTACTGCGCGACCAGCCCGACAGCACCACCCGGTGCGCACCCCACAGGCCGTCGTCGTCGGCGTCCCCGGACGTGGTGACCGCGCCCGGCTGCCAGCCCCGGGTGTCGTCGGTGCCCCAGCAGTAGGCGCGCGCCGCCGCCGGGGAGACGGGCAGCTCCGCCCGCTCGGCGGGCGTGCAGTCGACCGAGTCGCGCAGCACGCCCTCTGCGCCGCCCAGCACGGTGCCGACCCCGACCGGCGGGCCCAGTTCGGCGGAGAGCCGGTCGAGCGCGGCTTGCGGCACCGGCTCCTCCGTCAGCCGCAGCGCGTCGGTGTCGGCGGCCGCCGTGAGCGGCTTCAACGCCCCGGGGCTGCCGGTGACGGTGGCCTGGGAGGCGCTGATCATGGTGGCGGCGGCGGTGAGCGCGAGAGCGGTTCCCGCCAGGAACGCCCGCGCCGCTCTTCCCCGCCTGCGCCGGCGATGTCGGCCGCGTTGCTTCATTCGTCCTCCCGAGGCGGGCCAACTGCTCCGCACGATCCGTACGTTGACCGAGGAACAGGTGGGGTGACCCGTAGGGGAGCCTACGACAGAGCGCCCCCGCCCGGCAGGAAGACTTCACAATGCGGGAAAGACGCAGCGACATAAGTCGATTCAGGGCACGGAACGGTCGACCTCGGACCCGTGCAGAACCGCTGGTCGCACGGGGGTCCCACCTGACACTCCGCCGAACAACCGCTCGCGCCACGGCCGGTGACGCTCACGGCACGGAAGCCGTCCGGGCCCCGGCCACCGCGGGCGCCGCCGAATGCGGCAGCAGCCTCCCCGGGTCCTCCGGCAGCAGCACGTCGACCTCCACCTCGTCGCCGTAGCGGTAGGGCCGGTGCTCCAGCAGAGCACCCAGATAGCGCCGCACCCGCGACATCTCGGCCCGCACCGTCACCGTGCGCCCCCGGTCCCCGAACACGTCCTCGGCCAGGTCCGCGGCGCTGCGCCCGCCCCGGTGCACCGCCAGCAGATAAAGCAACTCCGCGTGCCGCGGCGTCAGTTCCCGGGACCAGACGCCCTCCGGGCCGCTCACCGTCACCGACCAGCGGCCCGCCCGCGACACGTCCAGCACGATCCGGGTGGCGGCCCGCGCCGGCGGCTCGGCCGCCCCGTCCGCCGACCGCACCAACCAGCCCCCCGCCAGCGGCTCCACCGAGCACCACCCGAGCACCGGCAGCCACCGCCGCCCCGGCGAGGGCGACTTGGGCAACACGATCCGGCTCATGTACGGCATCCCCGTCACGGCCGCCGTCCAGCCGTCCCCGTCGACCACCGCAGCCCGCCCGCCCGACCGGGCCAGCACCGGCGCAGCCACCGCGCGCAGCCGCTCCAGCGACCGCAGATGCGACTCCCGCAGCGAGGCCTCCGCCAGCTTCGCCACCGCGCCCACCCAGGCGAGCGTCGCCGGATGCATCGTCTCCAACGGCCCGCTGACGTCGACCACTCCGAGCAGCCGGCCGTCCCGCGGATCGGTGATCGGGGCGCCCGCGCACGTCCACGCCGTGTGCGACCGCACGAAGTGCTCGCCCGCGAACACCTGCACGGGCCGCCGGACCACCGCCGGCGTGCCCACGCCGTTGGTGCCGACGACGTCCTCCCGCCAGTCCGCACCCACCTCGAGACCCACGCGGTCGGCCTTGCGCAGCACCGGCGAGCAGCCCTCCCGCCACAGCACCCGGCCCTCGCCGTCCGACACGACCATGATGTGCCGGGCCACGTCCGCAGCCGACAGCAAGCCCTCGCGCAGCACCGGAAGCACCTCCCGCAACGGCGACGCCTCCCGCCGCCGGCGCACCTCCTCCGCGCTCAACAGCCCTGCTCCCGAACCGGCTTCCGGATCGACTCCGCTGCGCAGCACCCGCTGCCAGGACTGCTCGATCACGGGCCGGGGCGCGACCGGCGACCGCCGGCCGGCGAGCCGGGCGTCGCGCACCTCGCTGAGCACCCGCGCCGCCCGCGCGGCGTCGGCCGCCGCGAGCCGCGGCACGTTCATCGGCGACATCGCCACTGGGCCTCCCCGAGAGCACACGGGCGCCGAACGTCTTCCCCGTCCGTCCTGCCGGACCTCCCATACTGCCCCTCCACCGGGGACGGAGGGGCACACTCCGCCCACTGGGACGAATGCGTTGCAACCCCCTGCAACCCTGGCCGGCCACCACCGGGTGCCCCGAAACTTGTGGCACGCCGTCCCGAGCGGCGCTCCTGGCCTCGCAGGGCCATCGCCGCGGGGGTGGTGCCGTGTCGGCGCGGCACCACCCCCGCCCCCGGCGGACGCCACGCCCGGCCTGCCCGAACGGGGCGCGGGCTCAGGCCACAGGCCGGGCCCGCTCCACGATCGCCCCCAGGTCCAGCGTGTGCGGCAGCGTCCCGAAGGCCCCGCCCGCGTCGCCGCCCAGCCGCGAGGCGCAGAACGCGTCCGCCACCTCGGGCGGCGCGAACCGCACCAGCAGCGACCCCTGAAGCACCAGCGCGAACCGCTCCGTCAGCCGCCGCGCCCGTGCCTCGGCGCCGTCCAGATCGGCCAGGTCCGTCAACAGGGCCTTGATCGCCGCGTCCAGCCGGTGGTCGGCGCCCCGGGCCAGCCCCACCTCCCGCAGATACGCGTTCAGCGCCTCCGGCTCCCGCCTCAGCGCCCGCAGCACGTCCAGCGCCTGCACATTGCCCGCGCCCTCCCAGATCGAGTTCAGCGGCGACTCCCGCACCAGCCGCGGCATCCCCGACTCCTCCACGTACCCGTTGCCGCCCAGGCACTCCGCGGCCTCCACCACCACGGGCGCACACCGCTTGGCCACCCAGTACTTCGCCGCCGGAACCGCGATCCGCAGCAGCGCCCGCTCCTGCTCGCCGCCGTCGTCGTACGCCGCCGCGAGCCGCAGCCCGAGCGTCGTGGCCGCCTCCGACTCCAGCGCCAGATCGGCCAGGACGTTGCGCATCAGCGGCTTGTCGAGCAACGCGCCGCCGAACGCCTCCCGGTGGGCGCAGTGGTGCGCCGCCTGCGCCACGGCCGCCCGCATCAGCCCCGCCGAGCCCAGTACGCAGTCCAGCCGGGTCGCGGCCACCATCCCGATGATGGTCCGCACACCCCGGCCCTCCTCGCCCACCCGGCGCGCCCACGTCCCGTCGAACTCGACCTCGGCGGAGGCGTTCGACCGGTTGCCGAGCTTGTCCTTCAGACGCTGGATGCGGAACACGTTACGGCTGCCGTCCTCCAGCACCCTCGGCACGAGGAAGCAGGTCAGCCCCCCGTCCCCGTCCCCGGCCTCCGGCGCGCCGGACGCCCGCGCCAGCACCAGGAAACCGTCCGACATCGGCGCCGAGCAGAACCACTTGTGCCCCGTCAGCTCGTACGCCCCGTCCTCGGCGAGCGGCCGCGCGGACGTCGTGTTCGCCCGGACGTCGCTGCCGCCCTGCTTCTCCGTCATCCCCATCCCGACCAGCGCGCCCGCCTTCGCACGCGCCGGCCGCAGCTCACGCTCGTAGATCGTCGACGCCAGCAGGGGCTCCCACTCGGCGGCCAGGGCGGGATCGGCGCGCAGGGCGGGCACGGCCGCATGGGTCATCGACAGCGGGCAACAGGTGCCCGCCTCCACCTGCGTCCACAGCACGAAGGCGGCGGCCCGCCGCACATGCCCGCCCGGCCGCGCCCACGCCGACGTCAGATGCGCGCCGACGCCCTTGCCGAGCAGCCGGTGCCAGGCCGGGTGGAAGTCGACCTCGTCGATCCGGTGGCCGTAGCGGTCGTGGGTGCGCAGCACCGGCGGGTTGCCGTCGGCCTGGGCCGCCCACTCGTGCAGCTGCGCCGACCCGGCAGCCCGGCCCAGCGAGGACAGCTCGCCGCGGGCCTCGTCGAGCAGCTCCGGGTCGAGATGGCGTTCCACGGCCGCCACCAGGGCCTGATCGGTGGCGTAGACGTCGTGGCCCAGCAGGGGCGGGGGCTGGTTGGTCACGGTGTGCGTGCTGCCTGCCATACCGCGAAACGTACCCGCCGCCCCGCAGGTCATGACCGCCCAACACGCACGGCGTGAGCGGGCCCACCGGAGATGAGTGGAGCCTCGTACGGCGGATACCTTTAGGGCGTGCAGCCAGCCAGTCAGCCCCCCGAGCACCCCGAGCGCCCCGACGACCACGCGGCCCTCGCCGGGCGTCTCCACCGAGCCCGCGCCCTCTACCGGAACGTCTCCAAGCGCAGGACCGCCTGGCTGCTTCTGAAGGACACCGTCAACTCCTGCATCGAGTACCGCATCCTCGGCCTGGCCGCCGAGGCCGCCTTCTTCACCCTGCTGTCCGTGCCGCCGCTGCTGCTCAGCCTCATCGGCCTCCTCGGCTACGTCGACGACTGGACCGGCACCGACACCATCAGCAGCCTGGAGGCCAACCTCCTCGACGCCTCCCGCACCGTCCTGTCCGACAAGGGCGTCGCCGAGATCGCGCAGCCCATCCTCGACGACGTGATGAAGGGGGGCCGGCCCGACGTCATCTCGATAGGGTTCCTGTTCGCCCTGTGGTCAGGGTCGCGCGCGGTGAACGTCTTCATCGACACCATCACCGTCATGTACGGCCTCGACGGGGTGCGCGGCATCGTCAAGACCCGGCTGGTGGCGTTCCTGCTGTTCATCGCCGCCCTGCTGATCGGCTCCGTCGCGCTGCCGCTGATGGTGGCCGGTCCCGACGCCGTCGTGCGGATCGTGCCCTGGTCGACGACGGTCGTCCAGGTGCTGTACTGGCCCGTCGTGATCGTCCTGTCGATCGCCTTCCTCACCACGCTCTACCACGTCTCCGTGCCGGTGCGCTCCCCGTGGATCGAGGACGTCCCCGGCGCGCTGGTCGCCCTGGCGATGTGGGTGCTCGGCAGTTTCCTGCTCCGCATCTATCTGCAGAGCACCATCGAGGGCGCCACCATCTACGGCTCCCTCGCCGCCGCCGTCGCCGTCCTGCTGTGGATCGGCGTGTCCGCCTTCGCCGTCCTCGTCGGGGCGGCCGTGAACGCCGCGATCGACCGCGTCTGGCCGGCCGCCGCGACCGCCGCCGCGCGGGCCGCCGCCGAGCGGCAGCGCGAGGAGGAGGCCGCCGAGTACGTCGCCCGCCTGACCGCGGCCCGCCAGTACGACGACCCCGACGATCCCGACATGCCCTCAGAGTTCCCCGAACGCTGGTCCCGCTTCCTCCCCCCGGAGGACGTCACGGGCCGCCTGCGGGCCCATGCGAAGACCTCCCACAAGAACACCGCCCCAGGCGGCGAGGAACCCCCGCCCTCCGAGAAGTGATCTGCCTCACAAGCTGTCACGGTGAGCGGGGCGGCGGTGTCTTGAGGACAGCCTGACCAGGCGTGTCCGAGGGAGAGGGGCCCGGGAGATGACCGACCGCACCACCGACCCGGCGACCGAAGCGTTCGTCGCCCACCGCAGTCTGCTGTTCACCGTCGCCTACGAGATGCTCGGATCGGCGGCCGACGCCGAGGACGTCCTCCAGGAGACCTGGTTGCGGTGGAGCAAGGTCGAGCTGGACCGGGTGGACGACCAGCGGGCCTACCTGCTGCGGATCACCACCCGGCAGGCCCTCAACCGGCTGCGCACGATGAAGCGCCGCCGTGAGGCGTACGTCGGCCAGTGGCTGCCCGAGCCGCTGGTCACCGCGCCGGACGCGGCCGAGGACCTGGAACTCGCCGAGAGCCTGTCGATGGCGATGATGCTCGTCCTGGAGAGCCTCTCACCGACCGAGCGGGCGGTGTTCGTGCTGCGCGAGGTCTTCGAGGTCGGCTACGACGACATCGCCGGCGCAGTCGGCAAGACCCCGGCGGCCGTACGGCAGATCGCGCACCGCGCCCGCGCGCACGTCGACGCCCGCAGGCCCCGCCGGACGGCCTCCGCGCGGGAGACCCGGGCCGCCCTGGAGTCCTTCCAGCGCGCCCTGGAGACCGGCAACCCGCAGGACCTCCTCGACGTGCTCGCCCCCGACGTCGTCCTGCTCAGCGACGGCGGCGGCGTGAAGCGCGCCGCGCTCAGGCCCGTCGTCGGCGCGGAGAACATCGTCCGCTTCTATCTCGGCGGCGCCGCCTCGGCGGCCAGGTTCCAGGCCGCGATCACCTGGGAGCCCACCGTGGTCAACGGCAGCCCGGCACTCGCCGTGCACCGCGAGGGCGAGCTCGACGGCGTCATGGCCGTCCGGATCGAGGACGGCCGCATCACCGGCCTCTACTTCGTCCGCAACCCCGAGAAGCTGACCCGCGTCACCTCCGAGACCCCGCTCACCCTGCGCTGACGCCGACGGCTCCCGCAGCACCCGTCCATTTCCGCGCACGTCACCAGGGACCCCGCCATGACCGTACGGACCCCGGCCGCCGAGACCCGCGGCCTCACCTTCCTCAGAACCGCGACCGCCCTGCAGACCCTGACCCTCCTGTTCCAGGCGGTCACCGCGGGCCTGCTGCTGACCTCGTCCCGCGGCTACCGGCTGCACGACTTCGGATCGAAGGTGATGTACGCGGCCGCCATGCTGTACGTGCTCGCCACGGTCCTGGCCTGGCGGCGGGGCGGTGGATCACCCCGCCCCGTCCTGTACGCCACCGGCTTCCTCCTCCTCGCCTCGGCACAGGTCGCCCTCGGCGTCGCCCACGTGCCCTCGCTCCATGTCCCCCTGGGCGTGGTGATGTTCGCCCTCAGCACCCTCACTTTGGCCCGTGCGCTGTCCCGACGCCTGCCGCGGCGCCCCGCCGCCTGAGGCACGCGACCGGCCGCCGCGGACCCGTCGCAGCCGGTCGCCGCGGGCGTCTCCACCCTGAGCGCCGGCCGGACCGGGTGGCGTGTCAGTGGTCGGTGAAGTCGCCGGCGTGGTCCTCGGCCCAGGTGGTGAAGGTGCGGGGCGGGCGGCCGGTGAGTTCTTCGACCGTGCGGGTGAGGGGGAGGGGCTTGTCGTTGGATTCCCACCACTTCAGCAGGGCGTCGGCGAAGGCGGCGGGGATGTACTCGGCCGACTCCCGCTTCCATGCCTCGGGGGTGACGTGGTCGATCGGGACGGGCCGGCCGGTGACGGCGGCGAGCTGCTCGACCTGCTGGGCGAAGGTCAGCGATTCGGGACCGGTGAGGGTGAACCGGCCGCCGTGGCGGCGGGGGTCGGTGATGACGGCGTGGGCGGCTTCGGCGACGTCCTTCTCGTGGACGGGGTCGGTGTGGGCGTCGGGGAAGGGCAGGCTGAGGGGCCGTCCGGCCTTGACGGCCCAGGCCCAGCCGCCGGCGTTGGAGGCGAAGGAACCCGGCCGCAGGATCGTGGTGGTGATCGGCGAGGCGAGCAGCGCGCGCTCCACGTCGAGGTGTGACTTGGCGAGCGGGTCGCTGTCGGGGTCGGGGCTGAGCACGGCCGAGGAGGACAGCAGCACCATGTGGGTGACTCCGGCCCCTCGGGCGTGGTCGATGAAGTCGGTGACGCGCTCGGGGCTGGCGTAGAGGAACACGGTGGTGACGCCCGCCAGGGCGGCGGCGAAGGTGTCCGGGGCGGTGAGGTCGAGACGGACCGCCTCCACACCGTCGGGCGGGGAGAGCGTCTCGGGGGCGGCGGAGCCGACCCGGACGGCCAGTCCGTCGCGGTGGAGCAGCGAGGTCAGCTGGGTGGCGACCGCGCCGCGGCCTCCGGTGACGAGAATCATGAGTGGGCTCTTTTCGAGTCTGGTTCCGGGTGTGGTGCGGGTCAGCGGTGCTGGGGCTGCGCGGTGCGGGGGAGCAGGCGGACCAGGCAGCAGCAGCCGAGGGTGATGCCGGCCACGACCAGGAGGCTGCGGGTCATCGCGTGGGCGGGGCCGGGGGTGTGGAGGTAGACGGTGGTGACGGCGGCGGCGCCGAGAGCGTTGGCGAGCTGCTGCACCGCGGTCAGGGACCCCGCGCCGGATCCCGCTTCGGCCGGGGTGACGTCCCCGAGGGTGATGTCGTAGACGGTGCCGAAGCAGGTGCCCATGCCGAGCCCGGTCACCAGGGTGGCGATGACGATCGCGGCCGGGCCGGTCGCGGTGCCGGATGTGTGGACGGCGGCCCACAGCCCCGCGGTGCCGGCCAGCGTCGTGAGCAGGCCGATCAGGACGAGGGTGCGGCCGAGGCGGCTGATGAGCCGGTAGCAGGCGATCGAGGCGATGACGATTCCGGCGGCCATGGGGGTGCTGCCCGTGAGGGCGGTCCGCAGGGGCGAGTAGTCCAGGCCTTCCTGGAGGAACAGGGAGACGACGTAGAGCAGCCCGGCGACGGCCGCGAAGAAGGCGACGCCCAGGACGAGGCCGCAGACGAAGCCCCGGTTGCGGAAGAGCGAGGGCTGGATCAGCGGATGGGGGGCGGTGGCCTGGCGGCGGGCCAGCAGGGAGAAGAAGACCGCCGCGGCGCCGAGTGCGGCCCATGAGACGGCGCGCCAGTCGTGGGCGGGCCCGTCGATCAGCCCGTACAGCAGGGTGGCCATCGCCCCGGCCAGCAGCAGGGCGCCCGGGGCGTCGATCACCGTGCCGCGTTCGCCGGTGTCCCGGGGTAACAGGCGGTGGGCGGCGAGCAGGGCGGCGCCGCCGAGCACGATGTTGATCAGGAACATGGAGCGCCAGCCGAGCCCCAAGGGGTCGGTGTCGATGAGGGTGGCCGCCAGGATCGGACCGCCCACCGCCGACAGGCCGAGGACGGGGCCGAAGGCGCTGAACGCCTTGCCTGTCTGGTCGCGGGGGAAGACGGCGCCGAGGATGCCGAAGCCCTGCGGGATCAGCAGGGCGCCGAAGGCTCCCTGGACGAGGCGGGCGGCGATCAGCGTCTCCGGACCGACGGCCAGTCCGCAGGCCGCCGAGGCCGCGGTGAACCCGGCCAGGCCCGTCAGGAAGACGCGACGCCTTCCGTACTTGTCGCCGAGCCGGCCGCCGACGACCAGAAGCACGCCGAGGGCGAGTGCGTAGGAGGCGCCCAGCCACTGGACGAGGGACGGTCCGCCCTTCAGGGAGGCGGTGATGCTCGGCGCGGCGAGGTTGGTGATCGTGGCGTCGATCAGGTCCAGGACCTCGGCTGCCAGGATCACGGCGAGGACGGCCCAGCGCCGCGCGGGTGAGAGGGCCCCGGCCTGGCTGGGCGGGGCGAGGGTGCTGGTCATGGGGTGCTTTCCGAGAGTGGGACGAACGATGTTCGTCACGAACACCGTTCGTCCGACCGTAGGGAACGAACGATGTTCGTGTCAAACGGTGTTCGTCGCCCGGCTAGGCTTGCCCCATGAGGACGCAGCCGATCAGCCGCCGCGCGCGGCCCACCAAGGCCCCCCTCAGCCGCGACGCCGTCGTGCGCACCGGCCTGGAGATCCTCGACCGCGACGGCCTGGACGCCCTGACCATGCGCAGTGTCGCCAAGGCGCTCGACACCGGCCCGGCCTCGCTGTACGTCTACGTCGCCAACCGCGACGACCTCATGGCCGCCATGCTCGACGAAGCCCTCGCATCCGTCGCGGCGACCGAGGAGGGCACCTGGCGTGAACAGCTGCGCGCCCTGGCCACCGCCGCCATCGCGGCGATGAGCCGGCACGAGGGCCTGGCCGGCGTCGCCCTCGGAGCCATCCCCACCGGACGGAACTCCCTGCTCGTCCTGGACCGCATGCTCGCCCTGCTCAAGCAGGGCGGCCTCGACGACACCGCCGCCGCCTGGGCCGTCGACCTCCTGTGGCTCCACATCGCCGCGGCCGCCGTCGAGCAGAACAACCACGACACCAAGGGCTCCGACGAAGAGACCACCGTCAGCGCGGCGGACCGCCACTACGCCGCCCTGCCCGCCGACCGCTACCCGATGCTCACCTCGATGAGGCAGGCGCTCTTCTCCCCGGGCGACCGCGACACCTGGGCCCTCGACGTCCTGATCAACGGCATCCTCCACACGCCCCCGCACTGACAGCGAGGCAGGGCACCCGCACGCCTCCGGCCGGTCCTCAGACCTGAGCCTCCGCCGAAGCCGAGCCCCAGACCCCGGCCCGAGCCGCCTCCCCGGCGAAGTCCGAGAAGTCCCGCGGCTCACGCCCGAGCACCCGCCGCACCCCGTCCGTGACGTGCGCGTTGTGACCGTCGAGCAGTTCCCCGAACAGCTCGACCAGGAAGTCGGCCTCCTCCGCGGGCAGTCCGAAACCGACCAGCCGCTCCCGGTACTGGTCCAGCGGCACCGCCCGGTACGTCAGTCGGCGCCCGGCCGCGGCGCCGGCCTCCGCCACCGCCTCGGCCCACGTCAGCAGTCGCGGCCCGGTCACATCGACGTCCTGCCCGACCCACCGCGCACCCGACGTCAGCGCGGTCACCACCACGTCCGCGATGTCCCGCACGTCGACGAACGGCTCCCGCAGCCCCTCACCGGCCGGGAACACCAGCTCCCCGCCCAGCCGCAACTCCTCCACCAGCGGCCCTTCGCTGAGGTTCTGCGCGAACCACGCGGCCTGTACGACGGTCCAGTCCGCCCCGGACTCGCGCAGCGCCTCCTCCGCCGGCCGCGCCCGCTCCTCGCCCCGCGACGACAGCAGCACCAGCCGCCGTACGCCGAGGCCGACCGCCTCCCGGGCGAGCGTGCCGACCGTCGCGGCCGCCTCGGGGGCGCCGATGTCCGTCGGGTAGGCCAGGTAGGCCGCGTCCGCGCCGCGCAGCGTGTCCGCCCACGTCGAAGGGGACCGCCAGTCGAAGCCCGTCGCCCGCGACGCGGCCCGCACCGTGAGCCCGGCCGCCTCCGCGGCCCGCGCGACGCGCCCGCCCGTACGACCGGTCGCCCCGGTCACCACCACCGTCATGCCCCGCGCCGAGTTCCGAACCGTGTCCTGCGTCGTGTTCTGTGTCATGCCGCAAGTCAACTGCCCGGCGCCGCAAGGGAACATCGCTGAACGGCTCGTTCCCATAAGCGCGCGTCTACGCTGGCCGCATGGACGCTCCGGCACCCTCTAAGCCCCTCACCCGGGGAGACCCCCTCGCAGGCCTCCTGGAAGGTCCACGCGCGCGGGGCGCGTTCATGATCCGGGCCTGTTTCGACCCCCCGTGGGCGGTACGCGTGCAGGACCACGCCCCGCTGACGGTGATGCTGGTGGTCCGTGGCGACGCCTGGGTCGTGCCCGACGACGGCGAGCCGATCCGGCTGACCGCCGGCGATCTCGCCATGGCCCGCGGGCCCGGCGCGTACACCTGCGCCGACGACCCCGCCACCGCACCCCAGGCGCTGATCCTGCCGGACGGCGAGTGCGCCTGTCCCGACGGCCGGTCCCTGAACGGCTCCATGGACCTCGGCGTACGCACCTGGGGCGACCGCCTCGACGGCTCCACGGTCGTGCTGATCGGCACGTACACGATGGACGGCGA
Source organism: Streptomyces sp. NPDC002566 (assembly GCF_042889585.1). Classification (NCBI taxonomy): domain Bacteria; kingdom Bacillati; phylum Actinomycetota; class Actinomycetes; order Kitasatosporales; family Streptomycetaceae; genus Streptomyces; species Streptomyces sp. NPDC002566. The sequence goes on from NZ_JBIARD010000001.1 coordinate 370,266, forward strand.
GATCAACGGCCGTCTGCTGGACGCGCTTCCCCCGCTGCTGTCCCTGACAAACGACGTGTGGCGGTGCCCGCTCACCCCGCTGCTCATGGACGAGATCGCCCGCGACGAGCCGGGCCAGGAGGTTGTCCTCGACCGCATGCTCGACCTGCTGGTCATCGCCGCGCTGCGGGCATGGTTCTCCCGTCCGGAGACGGCGGCCCCCGCCTGGTACCGGGCGCTGGCCGACCCGGTCGTCGGCCGCGTCCTGCGCCTCCTCCAGGACGATCCCGCCCACCCCTGGACGGTTGCCGCCCTCGCCGCGAAGGCGGGCGTGTCCCGGGCCGCTCTGGCCCGACGCTTCACCGAACTCGTCGGCGAGCCCCCGATGACCCACCTCACCGGCTACCGCCTCGCCCTCGCCGCCGAGCTGCTGCGCCACACCGACGACACGATCGCCGCGATCGCCCGCCAGGTCGGATACGGCAGCGCCTTCGCCCTGTCCAGCGCCTTCAAACGCGTCCACGGCCGGAGCCCGCAGGAGCACCGGGTGAGGGCGGTGGTCCGCGACGCGTCTCATCCGCCCCGCGCGTAGCCTGGGCCTGTGTACCAGGAACGGCCCTCCCGGCTGGCCGGCGCGGTGGTGTGGACCAACAGCCCGGCGGGCGCCGGGGCTCACCCGGTGCTGCCCGACGGCTGCATGGACCTGCTCTGGAACGAGGGTCGGTTGCTGGTGGCCGGCCCCGACACGCGGGCCCACCTCCCCGACGGACCGCCCACCTCCTGGTCCGGTGTGCGCTTCTTCCCGGGTGCCGCGCCCGCCGTGCTCGGTGTGCCTGCGCACGAACTGCGCGACCGGCGGGTGGACTTGGCCGAGCTGTGGCCGGCGGCCGAGGTGCGACGCCTGTGCGCCCGGGTCGAGGCCGCGCCCTGCCCGGCGACGGCGCTGGAGGAACTCGCGCTGCGGCGGGCCACCCCGCCCGACAGGGAGCTGCGCCGCCTCGTGACCGCCCTCGCCGAGGGCTGTTCGGTCGCCGCCACCGCCGGTGAACTCGGTCTGAGCGCCAGGCAGTTGCACCGCCGCTCGCTGACCGCCTTCGGGTACGGCCCGAAGACCCTGGCCCGGATCCTGCGCCTCCAGCGTGCTCTCGCCCTGGCCCGGCGGGGAGTGCCGTACGCGGACACCGCGTCCCGCGCCGGGTACGCCGACCAGGCCCATTTCGCGCGTGACGTTCGGGAGTTGAGCGGTATGACGCTGACCGGCCTACTCCTGCGCGAGCGGGGCGAACAGGTCGACACCGTTTCCGTCGGGGTCGTGCACGACGGCGTACCGCTGGCCCCAGACCGCGTCCCACGGCTTGACCCCGCCCGTGTACCCCGCGCCGACCAGCTCCTCGTACACGGAGTCCACCTCGGCCGGTCCGTCGCACCGTAGCGCCAGCGAGTGCCGGCCCTCGCCGGCGGGGGCCCGCCAGTCCGGCCGGAAGGACCGGACGACGGCCTCGGTGTCGAGCATCAGCCGCAGCCCGCCCGGCAGTCGGGCCTCGACGTGCGGCTCACGCTCGGCCCCCTCCGGGAAGGCGAACCCGAGCCTGCGGTAGAAGGCGAGGGAGGCGGCCATGTCGGAGACGACCAGGCCGACGGCATCGAATCGTGGAGTCATGCGCCCACCGTAGGCGGCCGAGCACGCCCGGTCTTGAAGGAAACGGACATCGGCCGGAAGGGGCGGGACGGTGGAGTGACGGGCTTGGAGGGGGCCCGGTCGCCGGCGGTGATCGCCACCGACGACGCCCAACCCTCGTACCGACACCACCTCAAGCCGGCCGCCGCAGATCCTCCAGATACCGCAGGACGGCGGCGACCCGGCGGTCCACCTGGTCCGTCGGAGACAGATCGAGCTTCGCGAAGATGCTGCGGATGTGCTTGTGGACGGCCCCGTCGGTGACGACGAGTTTCCCTGCGATGGCGGAGTTGCCCAATCCCTCGGCCATCAGGGCGAGTACGTCCCGTTCGCGGGGGCTGAGCCGTTCCAGGCGGGTGTCCTGGCGGGAGCGGGTGAACAGCTGGGCGACGACCTCCGGATCGACGGCGGTGCCGCCGCCGGCCACGCGCCGCAGCGCGTCCAGGAACTCCTCGACCCTGCCGACCCGTTCCTTGAGCAGATAGCCGAGCCCGTTCACACCTCCGCCGAGCAACTCGGTGGCGAAACTCTGCTCGACGTACGCGGACAGCACGAGCACGGCAAGGCCGGGCCGTCGACGCCGGGCCTCGACCGCGGCGACGATCCCCTCGTCGGTGTGGGTCGGCGGCATCCGCACGTCGAAGATGGCGACATCGGGTTCGTGCACGTCGATGGCGTCCAGCGCCTCGTCGGGGGTGCCCGCGGTGGCCACCACGTCGAGCCCTTCGGCGCGCAGCAGCAGGGCGAGCCCCTCACGCAGCAGGGGATCGTCCTCGGCTATCACAATCCGCATGTCAGGCTCCAAAGGGTCCGGATTCAAGGGGGGGCGAAGGCTCACGGGTCGGGCTCCGGCCGTCACGATCCGCAGGGAAGGTCCACTGTCAGGAGGGTCGGGCCGCCGGGCGGGCTGGTCAGGGTGAGGTCGCCGTCGAGCGCCGCGACGCGGCGACGGATGCCGGTGAGCCCGGAGCCGCCGCTGTCCACCTCCGAGTCGGAAGCCCGGGAGCCACCCCCCGCGCCGCCCTTGCCGTCGTCCTCGACGGACAGCACGAGTCGGCCCCCGCCGCCGCGTGCCGTGACGACGGCGTGCCGGGCGCCGCTGTGCTTGGCGATGTTGGTCAGGGCCTCGGCGACCACGAAGTAGGCGGTCGCCTCGACGGAGGCGGCGCAGCGTTCGGGTATGTCCACGTCGATCCGGCAGGGCACCGCGCAGTTCGCGGCGAGACCGGAGAGCGCGCCCGCGAGGCCCCGGTCGGCCAGCACCGGCGGCAGGATGCCGCGGGCGACGGCGCGCAGCTCGGCCAGCGCCTCCTCGGCGGCGGACTGGGCACGTTCCAGGAGTTCGTCGGCGCCCCCCGGATCACGGGCCACCATGCGGCGGGACGCCCCGATCAGCACGGCGACGGAGACGAGCCGGTTCTGCGCGCCGTCGTGCAACGAGCGCTCGATGCGGCGCAGTTCGATGGCGTGGGCGTCCAGGGCGGCGGCACGCGTGGCCGTCAACTCCGCTACGCGCAGGGACAGATCGACACCGGGGCCGGCCGACAGGAGTCGTCGCCCGAGGCCCGCCTGGAGCCGGGCCATACCGGGTGTCAGCCCCAGGATGATGGCGATCCAGCCCACGCCCAGCAGCGTCACGGCGATGGCGTCCGGCCAGGTGTGTGCGTTTCCGATGCCCACGGAGGTGGCGGTCGCGCCCTCGGGCATGAACGTCCAGTACAGCAAGAAGGCGGTGTCCCGCACCGCGAGGACCGGCAGCAGGACGCCGAGCAGTCCGAGCAGCCCGCCCACGGTGGAATGCCGGACCAGCCAGGCCAGTTCCCGGCCCGTGGTGCGGTCGACGAGTGCGGCCCGCAGCCGAGTGGGCGGGGGCGGCGGGACGACGACCTCGTGGCCCCAGCGTGCGAGCCGGCCGCGTTCCCGGCCGGCCAGGGCGTGCACGGTGCGCAGGAGCGCGGGCGCCATGAGCAGTCCGACGCCGATGACGCTCATCGCGGCGGTGAGAGCCAGCCACAGCAGCAACAACAGGGCGAGCAGCGCCGTGTTCAGCCCGGACGCCAACTGGGCGATCGCCTCACCGGCGGCGCTCAGGCTCCGGAGGGCGACGGCCTTGAGGCTCTCGCGGCTCTCGCGTCGGCCCGCCGCTCCACTCGTGCCCGCTGTCATGCGAACGACCCTATGTCGCTGCCGAGTTCGGCGTCACCCGAGCGGCGGGGCGGTACAGCCTGCTGTACCTCGAACCGGGCGGGCTGCGGGATCGGCCGTCAGGGGTGCTGATCCATAGCGTCAGTGACGACAGCGGGAACGGCACACGGCCACCGCAGGACTCCGGGAGCAGCCCCCATGCAGCACACGACGACCCCTGATCCCGCCGACCGGCCCGACTCCGGGGACATCGTCCGCACCCTGCTCTGGACGGCGGTGGTGGCAGGCGCGCTCGCCAACGTGGCGGCCTCCTTCGGCGGCGCCGACACCTGGGTGCACCTGGTGTGCGGTGCGATCACCGTCCTGTGCGCGGGCACGCTCGCCGTACGGAACCTGCGAGGCCGGCGATGAACGCCGCAGGCGCGCCCGCCATCGCCCTGGAGGGCGTCAGCAAGGCGTACCCGGGCGGTGTACGCGCCCTCGACGACGTGTCGCTGACCGTGGAACGCGGCACCTTCCTCGCCGTCATGGGCCCCTCCGGCTCCGGCAAGAGCACGCTGATGCACTGTGCCGCCGGCCTCGACTCCCCGACGTCGGGCAGCGTCCGCATCGAGGGTCACGAGATCGCCGGGCTCAAGGAGTCCCGTCGTACCCGACTGCGTCGGGAACGCGTCGGGTTCGTGTTCCAGGCGTACAACCTGATCCCGTCGCTGTCCGTCGAGGACAACATCACGCTGCCGCTGAGGCTGGCGGGCCGTACGGCGGACCGTGACTGGCTGCGGACGCTGGTGGAGCGGGTGGCGCTGGCCGACCGGTTGAGCCACCGCCCGGCTGAGCTGTCCGGCGGTCAGCAGCAACGGGCCGCCCTGGTGCGGGCGTTGGCTGCGAAGCCCGCCGTCGTGTTCGCCGACGAACCGACCGGCGCGCTCGACCTGCGCAGCGCGCACGAGGTCCTCGACCTGCTGCGCGACCTCGTCGTCGACCTGCACCAGACGGTGGTGATGGTCACCCATGATCCGGCCGCCGCCGCCCGCGCGCACCAGGTGCTGGTGATGGCGGACGGCCGCGTGGTCGAGACCGTCAAGGCGCCGACGGCTTCCGAACTGGCGAGCCGCCTGGTCGCGTTGGGAGAGGACTGAACCATGTTCCGTCTCGCGATACAGATGGCCGGACACCGCGTCACCGCGCTGATCGCCGTGGCCTGCGCGGTTCTCGGCGCTGCGGCTCTGATCACCGCCACCGGCGTCCTGGCGGAGTCCGGTCTCCGCTCCCGTCTCCCCGCCGGCCGGCTGGCCGGCGCGTCCGTCGTGGTCGCGGCCGACCAGGAGTTCCGCCAGGCCGGCGACCTGCCGCTCGCCCTTTCGGAACGCCGTCGGATCCCGGCCCGACTGGTCGGCGAGCTCGGCCGGTTGCCCGGTGTGACAACGGCAGTCGGCGACACCGGCTTCCCCGCCGCCCTCGTCGACGCCCACGGGCAGGTCGTACCGTCCGAGGACCCCCGGGTGGCGGGGCACGGCTGGTCCTCGACGAAGCTGCTGGCGGACGCCCGCGTCACCGGCAGCGAGCCGAACGCCTCCGACGAGATCGCCGTGGACCGCGCCACCGCCGCCGCGGCGGGCATCGAGCCGGGCGACGAGGTCCAGGTCGTCGTCAACGCTCGCCCGGCCACGGGCTACCACGTCTCTGCCGTGGTCGACGCACCCGGCGCGGGCGTCTACTTCGCGGATGCGACGGCCCTGCGACTCTCCGGCCGGTCGGACCGCGTCGATCTGGTGGGCCTGCGCACCGCGCCCGGCGTCGAGGAGCGGGTGGCCGCCGAGATCCGTACGAAGGTGAAGGGCGCCGGGCTGCGCGTGGTCACCGGAGCGGAACGGGGTGAGGCGGCCGCGCCCGGCGCCGGCGCCTCACGCTCGCTGCTGGTGCTGCTCGCCGGTTCGCTGTCCGGGATCATCGTGCTGATCACCGGTTTCGTGATGGCGAGCGCGCTGGCCGTGTCGATCGCCGGGCAGCGCCGCGACCTGGCGCTGATGCGGGCGGTCGGCGCCACCCCGAGACAGATCCGTCGGCTGGCCGCCGCGCAGTCCACCGCGGTCGCGGCCGTGGCCGTGGCGCCCGGCGTGGGCCTCGGCTATCTGCTCGCCGGACTGTTCCGCGACCTGCTCGCGGACCGCGGCGTCATACCGCCCGAACTCCCGCTCACCTTCAGCCCGTTGCCCGCCTTCGCGGCGTTTCTCCTGCTGCTCGTGGCCGTCCAGGCGGCGGCCCGCTGCTCGGCCTGGAGCACCTCGCGGATGCCGGCCACCGAGGCGGTCGCCGCATCACGCAGTGAACCGCGTGACCCGTCGCGGACCCGGACGCGTATCGGCGTGCTCGTCGTCCTCGTTGCCATGATCATGTCCACCCCGCCGCTCTTCCTGCGTACGGCCATCGGCGCCACGGCCACCCCGATCGCCGGCATCGTCGGGGCGATCGGCCTGGCCGTCGCAGGTCCGGCACTGGTGCGGGGCGTCGGCGGCGCTGCGGCCCGGGCGACGCGCCGCAGCGGCTCCGCGCCGACCTGGCTTGCCATGGCCAACTTCCGCGCCTACGCCCTGCGCAACGCCGGGATCGTCTCCACCCTGGCCATGGCGGTCGTGTTCGTGCTGACGTACACCTTCACCCAGACCACCGTGCTGGCCGCCACCGGCCACGACATCCGCACCGGCACCCTGGCCCAACTTCGTCTGAGTGCGCCGGCGTTGGGCGGCATTCCGTCCGACGTGCCCGCCGCCGTCCGGAAGACGGCCGGTGTGCGGGCCGCCGCCCCCGTCGGCACGACCACCGTGGTGTGGGAGTACACGCAGTTCGGTGACAAGGAGGCCGAGTCCGGTTCCGCGGCCGTCCTCACCCCGGAGGCGGCAGGCGTCCTCGACCTCGACGTGCAGGACGGCGGCCTGGACCGCCTGACCGGCGCGACCGTCGCCGTCAGCAGCGATGTCGCCCGCTCGCGCTCCGCGACGGTGGGCCGCCGGGTGAGCCTGGTCCTCGGTGACGGCACACGGGCCGACGCCGAGGTGGTCGCCGTGTACGGCCGGGGCCTCGGTTTCGGCACCGTCGTGCTGTCCCACGACCTGGCCGCCGGACACACCACCACGGCACTCGACGCGTCCCTCCTGATCCGCACCGACGGCACGGCGAAGGCCCGGCAGAGCCTGACGACGCTCGCCGCGTCCCGCCCCGGCCTTGCCCTCGCGCCTGCCGACTCCCCCTCCGCCGGTGGCCTGAAGGACGTCCCGCCCGAGACATGGATCAATCTCGCCACCATCGTCGTCCTGCTCGGCTACCTCCTGCTGAGCATCGCCAACAAACTGGTCGCGGCCACCGCCCAGCGCAAGGCCGAACTGGGCGCCCTCCGCCTCAACGGCACCACACCCCGCCAGATCCGCGCGATGATGCGCCGCGAGGCCGCGGTGACCGCCGCCACCGCGCTCACCACGGCCGTGCTGTTCTCCGCGATCCCCCTGGCCCTCCTGGGCCAGGGCTTCCTCGGGCGCCCCTGGCCCGCCGGCCCCACCTGGCTGCTGCCCGCCCTCGCCCTCACAGTCACCGCCACGGCCTACCTGACCATCGAACTTCCCACGCGCCAGGCCTTGCGAACGGCGCCCGCGGAAGCGATCCGGGTTCACTGAACCCCTCGGTCGCCGTCTGTGCCCGGTGTGCTGCCTCCGCGCACCCCGACGGCGGCCGGTGGAAACGCCCCTCCAAGCGCCGTGCGGAGTGCCGCGTCCGATACGGATCACCCCGTCCGCACGCGGGGCGCGGCCGTGCTCGACCGTTCCACCAGCCGTGTCGACAGCTCCGTCCGGGTTCCCTCCGGGCGGTCCCCGTTCATCATCCGCACCAGGAGCCGTAACGCCGTCGCCGCCATCTCCGCGAGGGGCTGGCGGACGGTGGTCAGCGCCGGGGTGGTCCAGCGGGACTCGGGCAGGTCGTCGAAACCGACCACGCTGATGTCGTCCGGTACCTTCAACCGCCTTTCGGACAGCACCTCGTAGACGCCGAGGGCCTGCCGGTCGGAACAGGTGAAGACGGCCGTCGGCGGCGCGGGCAGATCGAGGAGGCCGCGCATGTGGCGGCGGGCGACCGTCTCGTCGAAGCCGCCGTGACGAACGTACTCGGGGCGGTGGCCGACCCCCGCCGACGCCAGCGCTGAGCGGTAGCCGGCGATCCGGGCGTTGCTGCTCATCCTGCGGCGCGGCCCGGCGATCACCGCGATCCGCTCGTGCCCGAGGGCCAGCAGGTGTTCGGTCGCCGTCACGCCGCCCTGCCAGTTGGCCGCGCCCACCGACACCACGTCCGACGGCGGCTCCACCACCGGGTCGATCATCACGAACGGGATCCGGTGCTGCTCCAGCCAGGCGTACTGCGACGGCGTCAGTTCGGCCAGGTTGAACAGGACTCCGGCCGACCCCCGGGCGGTCAGCTTGTCCAGCCAGCCGCGCTGCGGGTGGCCCGCCCTCGTGCGGGACAGCGCCGCCGAGACGACCACGTCCAGGCCCGCGTCATGGGCCGCCTCCTCCACCCCGTGCAGCACCGCGCCCGAGGAGGAGCTGTCCAGCGAGTGCACGACGAGGTCGACCAGCCGGGGCGGTTTCGCCGCGTCGAAACGCGGTCTGCGTACGTAGCCCAGCCGGTCCAGCGCCTCCGTGACCCGGCGGCGGGTCTCGGGGGCCACGTCCTCACGGCCGTTGACCACCTTGGAGGCCGTCGGCACGGACACCCCCGCCTCGCGGGCCACGACCGCCAGGGTCGGCCCGGCCGTCACGCTCGCACTGCCCGTGCGGACCATCGGGAACCACCTCTCCGGCCCCGCCCGAGGGCCAGCGAAAGTTCGACCACCGTCCTTTCGGAGCCAACCCCACGGCTCGCAGAAAGCGCTTGCTATCCTAGGCGCGCCTCAGCGCGGCGGGAAGACGCCGGTCCGCTCCGTCGCGCACCACGGCCGACGGCCCACTGCCCAATGGCCGATTCTGATGACGCGCCCGGTGCGGGGGAGACGGTAGCTTCTGCCGCGTACCGGTCCGGCGCGGGCAGTTCCGCCCGCGGGCACGGCGCCACCACGGTCGCGGAGTCGCACGCAGGCGACTGCCCGCCGTACACGGGGCGTTGTGCGTCGAGCATCGCGCGCCGCTCACGAAGTGCCGTCCTTCCAGGCGCACTTGTCGAAGCGTTCCGCAGGGCGACGGCGACCGCGGGAGCCCACCACGACACCGGTCACGACGAGCGCGTCAGCCAACGTCAAGCGCCACCCCACGAATCGAAGAGGGAAACGCATGCGACTTCTGACCAGGACCATCGTCACTCTCACCGCCGCCGCGGGCCTCGCGGCCGGGAGCCTCACCGGGGCGAGCGCCGGGTTCGCGGCCACCGCGCCGGCCGCGCACCCCGCGGCGACCTCCCGGACCGCGGTTCCTTTCGCGACGGTCAACCTCGGCCTGAACGCCACCCAGGCGGGATACGTCCAGTGCTGGCTCAAGGCGAACTGGGGCTACACCGGGCGCATCGACGGCGAGTTGGGCACCAACAGCTGGAAGGCGTTCCAGCGCAACCTCAGGACCCACTGGGGCTACACCGGCGCCATCGACGGCGAAGTCGGCGGCGGCACGGTGAGCGCGCTCCAGCGCCTGCTGCGGAACTGGGGTTACACCGGCGCGATCGACGGGATCGCCGGCTCGGGAACCCAGGCCGCGTTCAAGCAGTTCGCCGACGGCTGTGCCGGTTGGTGCTGAGGCAGGTTCCGAAGGGCGGGCGCTGAGGGCCGCGGGCCGGGGTGATCCGGCTCCGGCTCCGGCGGGAGGTGTTGCGGCCTCGGCTCTGGCGGGGGTGTTCCGGCTCCGGAGGGGGTGTTCCGGTCCGGCCCGACCCCGGCTTCGGCAGGGGGTGTCCCGGCCGCGGCTTCGGCAGAGGTGTTCCGGCTCCGGCTCCGGCGGAGGTGTTCCCGCCGCGGCTATGGCGGAGGTGTTCCGGGCCCGGTTCCGGTCGCCCTCCGCCGCTCGGGCAGCCGTACTCAGGGACCGCACCGGCCTCGTGACCGGTTCACGCCACGCGGGCCAGGTCGGTGTGCCGGACCTGGTGGGCCAGGGGCCGGCCCGCCGCGATCCGCTCCATCTCCTCGACGACGACGAGGCCGAGCCGCTCCAGCTCGTTGCCGAGGGAGCCCGCGATGTGCGGGGTGAGGAAGACGTTGGGCAGCCGGTAGAGAGGGGAGTCGGCGGGCAGCGGCTCGGGTTCGGTGACGTCGAGGATCGCGTGCAGCCGGCCGGAGACCAACTCCTCGGTCAACGCCGTGTGGTCGACCAGGCCCCCGCGTGAGGTGTTGATCAGCATGCCGCCGTCACGGATGAGGGCGAGCCGCTCCCGGTCGAGCATGTGACGGGTCTCGGGAATGTCGGGCGCGTGCAGGCTGACGATGTCGCTGTGCCGCAGCAGGTCCTCCAGCGGGAGCGGCCGCGCGCCCAGTGCGGCGGCCTCGGCGGCGTCGACGTAGGGGTCGTACAGCAGGATCTCGAAGTCGTACGGCCGCAGGAGCTCGAGCAGGCGGCGGCCCACGCGGGACGCCCCGATCAGGCCGACGCGCCGCCCCAGGTTGCCGGTCGCGGCCGTCTCGGCGGGCCCGGGGTGGGTCCGGGTGATCCGGAAACGCTCCCGGTGCGCGAAGGCGTCCTTCCCGGCCAGAAGGATCATCGCCAGCGTGTACTCGGCCACGGGCACGGCGTTGGCGGTGACCGCGCTGGAGACGGTCACGCCCTGACTCCACAGCGCGTCCCCGACCAGGGGCCGCACGGAGCCGGCGGCGTGCAGGACGGTACGCAGGCCGGGCATCGCCGTGAGCGCCTCCGCGTCGAGGCGGGGGCAGCCCCAGCCGGTGATCAGGACCTCGGCGTCCGCCAGTGCCGCGGCCGCGGCGGGGTCGGTGAGGTCCCGCAGGTCCCGCACCACGAACCCCGGGTCGATCTCGGCGGTCCGCCGCAGCCGGGCGAGGAGCTGTGCGGGGAACAGCAGGGGGAGGTGCACCGGATCCATGGCGAACACGGTCCTGGGCAGCTGGGCGCTGGGCATGACTCTCCTGAGGTGCCTAGGAAGCGCTTTCTGACAGCGCGATCTACGGTAGGTGCGGCCCGGAGTGCGGTCAATCGGCCCGAGCGGGCGTGCGCGACGGCGGGTCGCAGGGTTTGAGCGCCCCCGCGTACGCCGAACAGCCCTGTGGAAGGCCCGTGCGCCGGAACACCGGGCGCGGCTGTGGTGCTCTGGTGATACCGGCGGCGTCGGTCACCCGGCATCGCGCGGCGGTCACCGGCCGTCGCGCGTAGGTCACCCGGCCGCCGCCCGCCGGTGCACGAGCGCGGCGCAGGGCCGCGGGGGCCTGGAGGGCTGGTGGGCAGATGACGGCAGGCCGGAAGAACACCGTGGCCGAGGACCGGCCCGGTCCCGTGGTCCGCACCCCCTACGGGGCCGTCCGCGGACGCCACGAGTCAGGGGTCTGCGCGTTCAGGGGCATCCCCTACGCCGCACCCCCCGTCGGGCCCCGCCGGTTCCGGCCGCCCGTGCCGCCCGAGCCCTGGGACGGCGTGCGGGACGCGGGCGACTTCGGGCCGACGGCGCCCAAACCGCCGTACTCCGAGGCGTTCGCCCGGTACCTGTCCGACCCGGTCGTGCCCGGCGACGGATGCCTCAACCTCAACGTCTGGACCCCCGCGCCGGGCGCGGCCGCGCGGCTGCCGGTGCTGGTGTGGCTGCACGGCGGCGGGCTGACCAGAGGGACCTCGGCCGCGCCGGTCTACGACGGACGGCACTTCGCCCGGGACGGAATCGTCTTCGTCTCGGTCAACTACCGCCTGGGCGTGGAGGGTTACGGCCTGTTCCCCGACGCGCCGGCCAACCCGGGCCTGCGCGACCAGCTCGCCGCCCTGCGCTGGGTCCACGAGTCGATCGAGGCCTTCGGCGGCGACCCGGCGCGGGTCACCCTGGCCGGGCAGTCGGCCGGGGCGATCAGCGTCGGCGCCCTGATCGCCGCCCCGCAGGCCCAGGGTCTGTTCCGGCGCGCCGTCCTGCAGAGCGGGCCGCCGGAAGCCCTCCCGCGCGACAAGGTGCGGCGCATGGTCCGCCGGATGGCGAACCGGCTGCGCGTCCCCGCCACGGCCGAGGCGTTCGCCGCCGTCGACCGCGAGGTGCTGCTGCGCACCCAGGCCGAGACCGGCAGGCTGAGCAGCCCCGTCCTCGGCGGACCCGCCTTCGGCATCGTCGTCGACGGCGACCTCGTCCCGAGCGATCCCCTCCAGGCCCTCGTCGACGGCGACGCCGCCCGCGACGCCGACCTGCTCATGGGCTGGACGAGCGACGAGTACCGGCTCTGGCTGGTCCCCGGCGGCCTGCTGGACCGCATCGACCGACTGGGCGCCGTCGGGCTGGCCGGCGCCATGGCCCGCTGCCACTGCGGCCCCGAGGTGCCGCGCGGCTACCGGGCGCTGCACCCGGAGGCCGGCACCGCCGAGATCGTCGGCCAGATGATCACCGACCACCTGCTGCGCCGGCCGCTCCAGCGCCTGGCCGACGCCCGGCCCGGCTCCGCGTACGTGTACGAGTTCGCCTGGCCGTCGGGGCGACCGCGGCTCGGCGCCTGCCACGCCCTGGAGCTGGGCTTCGTCTTCGACACCGGGGACATGCCCGAGGCCGTCAAGCTCGCCGGCGAGGGCGCGCCGCGTGAGCTGGCCGAGGCCATGCACGGGGCGTGGGTGCGGTTCGTCTCGACCGGCGACCCTGGCTGGGAGGCGTGGGGGCCCACGCACCCGGTGCGCCTGTTCGGCGACGGGGGCGGGGCGGGCGTGTCCGTCGCGTACGGGCCGCGCGACCGCGACCTCGCACTGTGGGGGAGCGGCACTGAAACCGCCACCGAGGGATTCCTTCCCGGCGACATCACCGCGCCCGGGGAGGCGGGACTGCTCGCCGGTGCCGACGGCATCCCGGTCCTCGACGAGACCACGGCCCCCGAAGTGCCCCGCTCCGACGCCTCGCCGGACACGGCGACCGCCCGCCCCCCACGCACGGCCGAACTCCGCTCGGCAGTCCGCCGCCTACGCCGCACCGGAGGCTCCCGCCGCCACTGAGACCACCGACGGGCGCAGGACGCCGCCGTGGGCGCGCGTTCCCCTGCCGTCGGCGGGCGCCCGCCGGTGTGGCGGGCGCGCACCCCGCTGTCACGGGCGCGCATCAGCCGTTATCGGCAGGCACCCTGCGCCCTCATCCCGCAGGCACCCTCGCCCACAGGAGTGGGCCCACCCACCCGTCTGGGGGCGGTGCCTCACAGCCCCGCGAGCGCACCCTTCGCACGTCCGAGGGCGGCGCGCGCCCACCGTCCCGCGAGCGCGCACTCCGCATTCACCGCCCCGCGCCCCCGCCCGCAGGAGCGACCCCACCCGCCGCACGTCCGGAGGCGGCGCGCGCTCACCGCCGTGCGAGTGCACCTCCCGGCCTCCGCCGCCCGGTCGGCGTCGCCGTCAGCGTGCGCCCTCCCGCAGGGCCCCGGCGATCGACGTGATCGCTTCCGGGCCGACGCGGCAGCAGCCGCCGATCAGGCGTGCGCCCGACTCCCGCCAGTTCCTCACTTGTTCGGGGGCGAAGGTGGAACTGCCGTTCCAGGCGCGGGCGTCGGCGTCCCAGGACTCGCCGCTGTTGGGGTAGACGACGACCGGCTTCCCCGTGACCCGCGCCGCGGTCGCCACGGCGGACTCGACGTCCTCGGGGGCGCAGCAGTTCACGCCCACCGCGATCACCTCGTCGGCGTCGGCGGCCAGGGCGAACGCCTCCTCCAGCGGCTGGCCGGCCCGCGTGCGGTCGCCGGCGACGCTGTACGACAGCCAGGCCGGCACCCCGAGTCCGCGCACCGCCCGCAGCAGCGCCTCCGCCTCCTCGGCGTCGGGCACCGTCTCCAGCGCCAGCACGTCGGGCGCGGCGGCCGCCAGCACCTCGAGGCGGGGCCGGTGGAAGCGTTCCAGTTCCTCGACCGTGAGCCCGTAGCGGCCGCGGTACTCGGAGCCGTCCGCGAGCATCGCCCCGTAGGGGCCGATCGACGCCGCCACCCACAGCGGATGCGTGACCCCCTTGTCCCGGGCCTGGCGGGCCGCGTCCCGGGCCAGTTCCACGCTCAGCGCGAGCAGCCGGGCCCCCTCCGCGCGGTCGATGCCCCGCTTCGCGAAGCCCTCGAAGGTGGCCTGGTAGCTGGAGGTGATCGCCACGTTCGCGCCCGCCTCGAAGTAGGCGAGGTGCGCGTCGGCGATCGCCTCCGGCCGCTCGGCGAGCAGCCGAGCCGACCACAGCTCGTCGCTCAGATCGTGCCCGGCGGACTCCAGCTGGTTGGACATGCCGCCGTCGAGGACGACGGTGCCGGCGGCGAGCGCCCCGGCGAGCGGCGGGGCGGACGGGGAGGAGGTGTCGCTGGTCATGCCCCGACGCTAGTCGACGCCACCGGAGAGGGCCGGAATCGTCCACTCCGTGAACGCGCTGTCCGGCATGCGGAAGCCCCGGCCCCGGACAGCCCCTGGGACCACGCCCGGCGGAGGTCCGTCACGCGCAACCCGTTGACCGCGCCGTGACCCGCCCTTACCTTTTCGGCGTTCGGGATGGCAGATCTTGTGCGAAATGCCGAACGATTCTGTGTCTTTTTGTTCCCCCCACCGGCAGAACCCGCAGAAAGGCAGTCCGCATGAGCCGCGAAGACGCCCTGCCCGACCCCGCCCTGCCCGGCCCCGCGCCCCGGCATCCCTCCTCGGCCGAACCCCCCAGCCGGCGGCTGCTGTTGAAGGGCGCCCTGGCCGCGGGCGCGCTCACGGGCCTGTCCGCCACCACCGCCCGCGCGGCCGGTTCGACGGCCTGCCCGGGCGCGACCGTCCCCTACGACAACCCGCTCGTCCGCAACCGCGCCGACCCGCACATCCACCGGCACACCGACGGCTCCTACTACTTCACCGCCACCGCGCCCGAGTACGACCGCATCATCCTGCGCAGATCCCGCACCCTGCGGGGCCTCGGCTCGGCCGCCGAAGCCGTCGTCTGGCGCAAGCACGCGAGCGGCCCCATGGGCGCCCACATCTGGGCGCCGGAGATCCACCACATCGACGGCAAGTGGTACATCTACTTCGCCTCCGCGCCCGCCGAGGACATCTGGGCGATCCGCATCTGGGTGCTGGAGAACAGCCACCGCGACCCCTTCAAGGGCGTCTGGGTGGAGCGCGGACAGCTGAAGACCGCCTGGGAGACGTTCTCGCTCGACGCCACCACCTTCACCCACCGCGGCACCCGCTACCTCGCCTGGGCGCAGCACGAGCCGGACATGGGCAACAACACCGCGATCTGGCTGTCGGAGATGGCCGGTCCGGTGACCCTGACGGGACCTCAGGTGCGCCTGAGCACACCGGAGTTCGACTGGGAGTGCATCGGCTACAAGGTCAACGAAGGGCCGTCGGTGATCAAGCGCAACGGGCGGCTGTTCATGTCCTACTCGGCGAGCGCGACCGACTTCAACTACTGCATGGGCCTGCTCACCGTCGACGCGGACGCCGATCTCATGGACCCCGCGAACTGGTCGAAGTCCCCGGCGCCGGTCTTCGCAAGCAACGACGCCACCCGGCAGTACGGGCCCGGGCACAACAGCTTCACGGTCGCCGAGGACGGCCGCACCGACGTCCTCGTCTACCACGCCCGCCAGTACAAGGAGATCGTCGGCGACCCGCTGAACGACCCCAACCGGCACACCCGCGTCCAGCGCCTGGGCTGGAAGCCGGACGGCACCCCCGACTTCGGCGTCCCCGTCGCCGACTGCGCGAAGGGAGCCTCGTGAGATGAGACGCGTCCACGCGGTCCTGCTCGCCCTCTGCCTGGCGCTCACCGGCGCCCTCGCCACCGCAGGACCGGCCCAGGCCGTCCCTCTTACGATCGCCAACGGCACGCAGTTCACGGACACTTCGGGCAACCCCGTGCACGCTCACGGCGGCGGGGTCCTCAAAGTCGGCGGCTACTACTACTGGTTCGGCGAGAACCGCAACGCCGACAACACCTTCCGGTACGTGGACGCCTACCGTTCCACCGACCTGAAGAACTGGGAGTTCCGCAACCACGTCCTGACCCAGGCGAGCGCCCCCGAGCTGGCCACCGCCAACATCGAGCGGCCCAAGGTCATGTACAACGCGGCCACCGGCAAGTTCGTACTCTGGATGCACAAGGAGAACGGCGTCGACTACAGCGAGGCCCGCGCGGCCGTCGCCGTGTCCGACACCGTCGACGGGAACTATGCCTGGCGGGGCAGCTTCCGCCCGCTCGGGCGGCACATGTCCCGCGACCTCACGGTCTTCGTCGACACCGACGGGGCCGGATACATGATCTCCGCCGCCCGTGAGAACTACGACCTGCAGATCTACCGGCTCACCGCCGACTACACCGGCGTCGCGAGCCTGGTGGCCGACCCCTGGCACGGCGGGCACCGCGAGGCGCCGGCGCTGTTCAAGCGCGGCGGCGTCTACTTCATGCTGACCTCCGGCGCGACCGGCTGGAACCCCAACCAGCAGCAGTACGCCACCGCCACCAGCATCGCCGGCCCGTGGACCGCCATGGCGAACGCCGGCGACCCGACGGCCTACGGGTCGCAGACCGCCTACGTGCTGCCGGTGCAGGGCTCCTCGGGCACCTCCTACCTGTACCTGGGGGACCGCTGGGGCAACTCATTCGGCGGGACCGTCAACGACTCCCGTTACGTCTGGCTGCCGTTGGCCTTCCCGACCTCGACCACGCTGTCCATGTCGTGGTCGCCGGAGGTCACCGTCGACACGGCCGCCGGCACCGTCACCGGCACGAGCGCCGCGTACGGCACGCTGGCCGCCCGGCACAGCGGCAAGTGCGCGGACGTCACGAGCCAGTCCCTCTGGCCCGGCGCGCAGATCAAGCAGTGGACCTGCAACGGCGGCGCCAACCAGAGGTACTGGTCGAAACCGGTCGGCGGCGGCTACCACCAACTCGTGGTGCGGAACAGCTCGTTGTGCGTGAGGGAGAACGCGGGCACGGTGACCCAGGAGAACTGCGACGCCACGGCCGCCGGCCAGCAGTGGTCCCTCACCGCGGCCGGCGGCTACGTCACCGTCAAGTCCCGCGCGACGGGCAAGTGCCTCGACGTGAACGGCGCGTCCACCGCCGACTCCGCCGCCGTCATCACGTACACGTGCAACGGAGGCACCAACCAGCAGTGGACGCAGAGCACGTGATGGTCACTCGGCCGGTCAGGCCAGCAGGTCGATCGCGTCGATCGAGGTCCCCGCGCTGAGGAAGCCCGTCGTCCCCGACCCGCTCACCACGTTGATCCTCAACACGTTGTACCGGCCGGTGTCCGTGAGCCAGGCGCTCGCCGGGACGCTGTACGTGAACGTGTGGTTGTTGCCCCGGTAGGACCCGTTGGTCAGCGACCGCGTGTTCGGCTGGGTGGGCGGGGAGGGGATCGCCGACGTCCAGACGTCGTTGACGACGACCTGCGGGCGCCCGTTGGCGTAGGCCGTCGTCACGCCGATGCGCAGCGTGTGCGCGGCGGCGGCCTGGGCCGCGGTGAGCTTGAAGTACACGAGCAGACCGCTGTTGACGTCCTTCCAGAGGTAGCAGGGGAACGCGGCCGCCTCGCCGCCACCGCCGATCACGACGTTGCCGGTCCAGGCGGCGGCCCGCACGTCCGAGGGGTGCGCGTACGTCATCAGGTCGGCGTTCTTGAAACCGCTCGGCGTACCCGTCCAGTCGTTGATCCGCCAGATCGCGCTCGCGTTGGACGGGTCGTTCGAGGACGGGATCGCGAGCGTGTTGAGCGTGGTCGTCGCCCCCGCGGACACGGTCACCTGCGTGCTGTGGACGGCCAGTTCGCCCTTGTGGACGGTAAGGGTGTACGTCCCCGGCAGCACCCCGCCGATCGAGAAGTAGCCGTCCGAGGCCCGCGCCGGGCCCCAGTACTGCGCGGTCGCGTTCGCGAGGCCGACGGTGTACGGGTACGCCGTGTTCCGCCCGGTGATGCCGACCCCGGCCACCCGGCCCCGGCCGCCGGCGCCGACGTACCCGGGGATGCCGAGCGAGTCTGCCCACGGGGTGGTCAGGGTGCCGGGGAACAGGGACGAGGAGGGGGCGCCGCCGTCGGTGAAGGCGATGACGTAGGGCCCCTGGAGCCCGAAGCGCTGGGCCTCGGTCTGGTTCTGGCCGTAGTACAGGATCTCGTACAGGCCGCCGCCGTCGGCGCTCTGATGGCGCAGGAGCGAGCGGTAGAAGGGGCCGCCGGAGGCCTTCTCGTGGTTGCTGCGCACCACCCACAGGCCGACGGAGCCCGTCGACCAGCCGACGTGGGTGTAGTCGATGACGCGGAGCTTCGAGTAGTGCTTGCTGCGGGTCTGGCCGTCGGACTTCGCGAAGACGTCCGACGCCTCGACGGTCCTGTTCGTGTAGGTGTAGGAGTCCGGTTCGTCGTTGAGGAACAGGCCCTTCCGCACCCGGACGATGTACCGGGTCGCCGAGACGGAGGCGTCGGCCTTGTCGGTCCACAGATAGACGTTGTTCTCGCCGCTGCGGGCCGCGTAGTAGTGCCTCAGCGTGCCGTGCACGACGGAGATCAGGATCGTCGTCCCGGACTGCCTGATCGTGACCGTGGAGGCGCCGAGGCCGGACTCGACGTGCGAGTTCATGCCGCCGTAGCCCTGGTACTCGACGCCCCGGTAGACCAGGGAGGTCAGGTCGCCGTTGGACTTGCTGACCTTGAACACCAGTTGAGCGCCGGTGTCGACGACGTAGTGCGAGCCGTCGTCCCTCCAGCCGAAGCCTGCGGCGGCCGCGGGGGCGGCGAGCGGGCCGGCCAGGGCGGCCGAGCCGGCCGCGGCGGTGCCGAGCACGAAGGTGCGGCGTCGGACCGGCCGTCGTGGCGTGGATCCGGACATGGGGGGTGCCTCCTTCGGGAGGTGTGGGGGAGCGGGCGTGCTGGGCAGCGTCGCAGTTGAATCGATTTTCCGAAAGGCCTTTCACGGAGAGGAAGTTGACAATGCCGTGAATTGAGCCCGAGGTCTAGAAAGCGCTTGCGGGAGGCGATACGGTCCAGCCGCCGGCACCGGTAGCCCTGACGGAGGAACCGCAGTGAGACGTTTCACCCCAGCCCTGCTGGCCGCGCTGACGCTGACCGCCGCGCTGACGGCCGTACCCGCCGCCGAGGCCGCCCAGCCGCCGGGCTCCCGCACCGAGGGCTGCACTCCCACCGCGTGCCACTTCGACGTCCCGCCGGGCACCTACGACGTGAGAGTCGTCCTCGGCGGCGACACGGCGTCCAGCACCGCGATCAGCGGCGAGACCCGGCGCGCCCTGCTCCCCGAGACCGCCGTCCCCGCCGGTGAGCGCCTCGCCCTCAGCTTCACGGTGAACGTCCGCACCCCCGAGGGCGAGCCGACCGGCGCCGCCGGAACCGACGGCCTGGACCTCGCCCTCGGCGGCGCCGCCCCCGCCCTCGACCGGATCAGGGTCACGCCCGCCCGGCACACCCAGCAGATCTTCCTGGTCGGCGACTCCACGGTCTGCGATCAGCCGGGCGACCCCTACGCCGGCTGGGGCCAGCGGCTCCCGCAGTACTTCCACAAGGGCGTCTCCGTCGCCAACTACGCCGATTCCGGCGAGAGTACGGTCACCTATCTGGGGAACCCGCAGCTGTGGGCCACCGTCCAGCCGCAGATCAGCCGCGGTGACCTGGTGCTGATCCAGCTCGCCCACAACGACAAGACCACCGACGAGGCGACGTACCGGGCGAACCTGGAGACGCTGGTGGCGGGCGTCCGGGACAAGGGCGGCAAGCCGGTCCTCGTCACGCCGATCGTGCGCCGCTGGTTCAACGCCGACGGCACCCTGAACAACGGCACCGCCCTGCTCGTCAACGGCCTCGGCGTCGACCACCCGGCCGTGGTCCGCGCGGTCGCCGCCGCGCGAGGCGTCCCGGTCGTCGACCTCACGGCGAAGACCAAGGCGCTGGTGGAGTCGCTGGGCGTGGAGGGCTCCAAGGCGCTGTACCTCTACAACGAGAAGCGGGACAACACGCACACGTCCGTGCACGGCGCCACGGTCTACGCGGGTCTGGTCCGCGACGAACTCCTCGCCCGGCATCTGGTGCCCAAGGGCATGGTGCGGGTGGGATGAGCCCCTGGGGGCGCCCCGACCGGAACCGGGGCGCCCCCAGGTCCAAGCCCGGCCCTCCACTCCGACCCGGTTCCCGCGCCCGCCTCTTCCCGCCCCTTTCGCCCTTGTCCCGCCGCTTGTTCTACCGGAAGCGACCGCCGATGCACCTCCCCCCGCCCGACCGCGACCTCAGTCCCCGTACCGGCTGCACCCGCGCCCACTGGGAGGCGGCCGCCGACAGCCTGCTCGCCGCCGTGGAGCCGTACGCGACCGACGACCGCGCCCTCTACCACCTCCCCGGCGACCGGCAGAGCTGGACGGGCCGCCTCTCCGACGGGCTGGAAGGCTACGCCCGCACCCTCCTCCTCGCCGCCTTCCGCCGCGACGAGACGGCCCTCGAACGCTACGCCGACGGACTCGCGGCCGGCGTGTCCGGCGTCTGGCCCCGGATCGAGGACCGGACCCAGCCGCTCGTCGAGGCGGCGTCCATCGCCCTCGCCCTGCGGCTCACCCGGCGGGAGCTCTGGGACCGCCTCGACGACGGTGTCCGACAGCGGGCCGCCGCCTGGCTGAGCGAGGCGCTGACCGCCGAACCGTGGCCCTGCAACTGGGAGTTGTTCCCCGTCACCGTGGGCGGCTTCCTCCAGTCCGTCGGCGTCGAGGCGGACGCCTCCCGCAAGGCCGTCGACCGGGGCCTGGAACGGATCGAGCAGTGGTACGTCGGCGACGGCTGGTACACCGACGGCCCGATCCGCGCCTTCGACTACTACAACGGCTGGGCCATGCACCTCTATACGGTGCTGCACGCCTGGCTCGCCGACGACACCCGGCTCCTCGACCTGTACGGCGGCCGTCTGTCACGCCATCTCGCCGACTACGCCCGCCTGTTCGGCGGCGACGGCGCGCCCCTGCACCAGGGCCGCTCCCTCACCTACCGCTTCGCGACGACCGCCCCCCTCTGGCTGGGCGCGCTCACCGGCCACACCCCGCTCGCGCCCGGCGAGACCCGCCGGCTGGCGTCGGGCGCGCTGAAGTACTTCCTGGAACGCGGCGCGGTCGACTCCCGCGGGCTGCTCACCCTGGGCTGGCACGGCCCCGACTCCGCTGTGCTGCAAGGCTATTCGGGACCGGCGTCCCCATACTGGGCGAGCAAGGGGTTCATCGGCCTCCTCCTGCCCGCGGAGCACGAGGTGTGGACGGCGGTGGAGGAGCCGGGCCCGGTGGAACGCGGCGACGCCGTCACTTCCCTGATCCCTCCCAACTGGCTGTTGCAGAGCACAAGTTCGGACGGACTGGTGCGGCTGCACAACCACGGGAGCGAGGACGTGCGCTACGACCCGTACTACACGCGGTTCGCCTACTCGACCGCGACCCGCCCCTCGGGGGGCACGCCGCCGGACAACTCCGTTCTCGTAGGCGGCGATCCGCACCGCGAGGGCATCGTCCCGCTGGGCGTGGGGGAGGGCTGGGCGGCGTCCCGGCACGCGGTCGGTTCCGGGGCCGAGATCACCAGCCTGGTGGTGGCCGACGGCGCGGCGGAGGTCCGCGCCCATCTGGTGGCGGGCGCGGACCCCGGCTCCGAGGTGCGGGTCACGGGCTGGGCGGCGGAGGAAGGGCAGCGGGCCGAACTGCTGCCCGTGCACGGCCTGTCGGGCAAATCCACGCTGACCGGGACGACGGACGACGCTCCCGCGACCCTCTTCGTCGCGTTGGCCCGCCTCACCGCCGACCCCGATCCGGAGCCGCTGACGGACCTGGTGTCGGTCGAGGTGTCCGGGGAGGGGCGGGACGCCCGGGAGCTGACCGTCCGCTGGGCTTCGGGCAAGTCGGCCCGGTTCCGGTTCGGCGCTCCGGAAGCGTCCGCGGACGCCGGCCCGCCCGGTTCTCCGGACGCGGGCCCGGCGTCCCCGTCGTGGTCGGTCGCGCCCTGCTGACCGGCCGAATCCCCGTTGTCCGCATGTCGCCGTGTGCACAACAATCCTCGGCATGACATCGAGAATCCGGCACGTCACGATCGACTGCTCCGACGCCTACGCCCTCGGCAGCTTCTGGGCCGAGGCCCTCGGCGAGCCGCTGCACGACGACGACAACCCGGGTGACCCGGAGGCGTTGATCGAGGGCGCGGGGCTGCTGTTCGTCACGGTCCCGGAGAAGAAGACGGTCAAGAACCGCGTCCACCTCGACCTCCAGCCGCAGGACCGCACCCGCGACGAGGAGGTCGACCGGCTGCTCGCCCTCGGCGCCACCCTCGTCGCCGACCACCGCAGGCCCGACGGCACGGGCTGGGCGCTGCTCGCCGACCCGGAGGGCAACGAGTTCTGCGTGGAGCGCAGCGCGGCGGAGCGGTCGGCCGCCGGCTGATGCGCGGTCACTCAGGTCTCACGGGGCCAGTGGGTGAGGGCGATGTGCAGCGCGTCGATCGCCTTGTCCCAGGAGCGCCGTACGTCCCGGGGCGCGCCGAAGCCGCCGCCGGCCTCCAGGGCGCAGTACCCGTGGAAGGTGCTGCGCAGCAGGCGGACGGCGTCGGTGAGGTCGGGTTCCTCCAGGCCGTAGGCGCGGAGCATGCCGTAGGTGATCTCGGCGGTGCGGCGGAGGGCGGGAGCGTCGGCGACGAGTTCCTGGTCGACGGGGATCTGGGTGGCCGCGTACCGGCCCGGATGGGTCAGCGCGTACTCCCGGTAGGCGTCGGCGAACGCGGCGAGCGCGTCCTTGCCGGCCCGCCCGGCGACGGCCGCGGCGATCCGGTCGATCATCTCGCCGCCGGCGAGGAGCGCGAGGCGGGTCCGCAGGTCCTTGAGGCCGCGGACGTGCGAGTACAGGCTCGCGTCCTTCACGCCGAAGCGGCGGGCCAGCGCGGAGACGGTGACGCCGTCGAAGCCCACCTCGTCGGCGAGGTCGGCGGCGGCCGCGACCAGGCGGTCCGCGGTGAGGCCGGCTCGGGGCATGGGGCCTCACTCGTCACTCGGGCCGGTGGCGGGGAAGTCGGGATCGACACGGAGGAGTGTAAAGCTCCCGGCGAGATGCGGCCGCCGTCCCGAGCTGGACGGTCACAGGCGACGGTCGCCGGTGTCGGGTGGTCTCAGCCGTTCACCCCGGTGTAGTGCCGCAGGCTCCAGCGCCACAGCAGGCGGGAGGCCAGGTAGGCCAGTGCGCCCAGGAGGGGTGAGGCTGCTGCCAGCCAGTGGGGGACGGCGGTGGTGTGGCCGGTGAGCACGGCGGCGGGGAAGTAGGCGACGAACGCGAGGGGGAGGCCGTAGGTCAGGAAGCCGCCCACGGCCCTGGGGAGCACGTTGAGCGGGTAGCTGCCGAAGGTGCCGAGGAGTTCCTCCAGCCAGCGGCCCCAGTAGTCGGCCGCCGGGAAGCGGAGGGAGGCGCAGGCCACCGCCGTGAACAGGGCGGCCTCCAGGAGCATCCCGCAGAGCACGGCGGCGACCAGGTACGAGATCCGGCCTGCCGTCCAGTCCAGGTCGCTGCGGCCGATCGCGCCCGCCATCAGACCGGCCGCCACCGTCAGGTCGCCGATCGCGTTGGTCGGGAAGTACGCCAGCTGGATCTGCCGGTGCACCGGCATAGGGCGCACCAGGCAGGTGTCGATCACCCCTTCCTGGATGTGCCGGCCCAAACCGTGCACCCGGCCGAGGAACAGCACGAACAGCCCGTGCGCGAGCATCCGCGTCGCGGGTATCAGCAGGACGTCGGAACTGTCCCAGCCGCCCATCCCGGTGAACCGCGACAGCAGCACCGTCGCGAACACGATCACCGACACCTGCCAGACCGCGCCGATCGCGATCATCATCAGGAACTCGGTGCGGTACTCCAGTTGGGCGCGGAAGTTGAGCAGCGTGACCCGCCACATGATCCGGACGCCGTTCACGGGCCTCAGCCTCCTTGGGAGATCACTCGGCGGGCGGCCCGGTACCACAGGAGCCGGGTGAACAGGGCGAGCAGCACGACCCAGGCCGCCTGGACGCCCAACTGCATGGGAGCGTCGGACAGTTCGATCCGGCCCACGTACAGCGACAGCGGCACGCTCAGCGTGGCCTGGAACGGCAGGAACGCGCTCAGCGTGATGAACCAGTCGGGGAAGAACCACAGCGGCGCGTACACCCCGGACAGCAGGTTCTGCGCGAAGACGAGGATCATCATCGCCGCGTTGTTGCGCAGGGTCCAGAAGCACAACTGGTCCAGGGCGAGCATCACGTAGTACAGCACCCACTGCCCGAGCAGCAGGCTCACCGCGAACACCCCCGCCACCGCCGCGGATTGCGGCGGCCGCACCACGCCGGCCGCGAGGCAGACGGCGTATCCGCCGAGGGCCCACGCGAACCCGTACACCTGCTCGCCCAGGGCGCGCAGCGCGTAGTAGCGCTGCGGGGGCAGCGGGCGCAGGTACCAGTAGACGATGGTGCCGAAGTGCATGTGCTGGATCACGGTGTCCCGGCCGGCGAACTGGTCCAACTCCCGTAGCCGGGAGGCCAGTACGGCCATCACGGCGTAGGTGACGGCCTGGTCGCGGTCGAGTCCCGCGGTGGTGCCGGTCTGCTCGTACAGGCCGCGCCACAGGGACGCCACCAGCACCACCTGCACGGTCAGCCGCAACAGCGCGGCCGTCATCCGGGGCGGCGTGTTCAGCTCGCCGAGCGGGGTGACGCGCGCGGCGCGCCAGCCGTGGAGGACGGCCATCACGCCTCCCCGGCCTGCGCGTACGCCGCCCGCATGACGTCCTCCAGATCGGCCTCGTCGAGCGCGATGTCGTTCACCTCGCACCGTTCGATGACGGCCTTCAGCGCCTGGTGGACCGTCGGGGCGCCGTCGCCGTCGGGGCCGAAGACGACCCGCGCTCCCTCCCGTCGCAGCACCGCGATGCCCGGCAGCGGCACGACCTCGGCGTGCGGGTCGGCGAGGGTGGCCCGCACCTGCCAGGTGGAGCCGAACTCCCGGCGTATCTCGTCCAGTGAGCCGTCCAGGACGAGCCGGCCGTGGTTGATCAGCACCACCCGTTCGGCGAGCCGTTCCACCTCCGTCATGTCGTGGGTGGTGAGCAGGACGGTCCGGCCGCGTTCCTCGACCTGGTGCCGCAGGAACTCGCGGACCTGCTCCTTGACCACCACGTCCATGCCGATGGTCGGCTCGTCGAGGAAGACCACGGGCGGGTCGTGCAGCAGCGCGGCGGCCAGGTCGCAGCGGACCCGCTGGCCGAGGGACAGATGGCGCACCCGGGTGTCCCAGAACGACGACAGGTCGAGCAGCTTGTCGAACTCCTTCAGCCGGGCCGCGTGTTCGGCGCTCGGCACCGCGTAGATGTCCTTGAGGATCGCGAACGACTCGCGCACCGGGAGGTCCCACCACAGCTGGGTGCGCTGCCCGAACACCGCCCCGATGTTACGGGCGTTGCGCTCGCGTTCCAGGTAGGGCACCACGCCCGCGACGCGCGCTTCGCCGGAGGTGGGCGTGAGGATGCCGGTGAGCATCTTGATGGTGGTGGACTTGCCGGCGCCGTTCGGGCCGAGCAGTGCGAGGAGTTCGCCCGCGGCCACGTCGAAGGAGACGTCGGTGACGGCGTGCTTGGCGACCCGCTGCGGATCGACCAGGGAGCGCAGCGCGCCGGTGAAGCCGGGGCGACGGACGGTGGTGTGGAAGGTGCGGGACAGGCCGCGCACCGCGATGGTGCCGCTCACTCGTTCAACCTCCGAAGTGGCGCGGCCGGCCGGCTGGGGAGCCGGCCGGCCGCGGGAGTCGTCGTCACCGTGTCCGGTCGTCGATCAGTCGGTCGATCGATTTGTCGACGCCGGGTGACGACCGTGTGTCGTGGCGGGTTCAGTCGGACGCCGAGAACACGAAGGAGAACTCGGCGGGAGCGGCGTTCAGGAAGTACTGCGGCAGCGGGCCCGGGCCGCAGGACTGCGAGCCGATGCCGTGCTGGCCGTGGTCGAGGTTGACCCACACCGTGTCGCCCGGCGTCAGGTCCGTGCGGTGCCGCGCGGCGTCGAGCTGCTCGGTGGTCCAGCGCCGTGCGGTGAGGTAGAACTCCGGGTCGCCCTCGATGCGCAGACCGCCGAGCCGCGCCCAGCGGACGTCGGCGCGGGCGCCGTTCTCCTGGGGCCGGACGTACGGCGTCTGCAGCGCGTCCACGGTCGACTCCCAGCGGCCGACCATCGCCGCCGCCCTGGTGTCGGGGTAGGCCTCGCCGGGTCCGCCGCCGAACCAGGTCACCCGGTCGGCTTCGGCGAGCCCGAAGCGGACGCCGAGGCGGGGCAGCGGCACCGTCCAGTCGCCCTCGGGGGTCACCGAGACGGTCAGCCGCAGCCGGTCGCCGTCGGACGTCCACCGGTACACCGTCGCCAGGCCCACCTCCCACGCGGCCGGCGCCACCCGGGTGCGGACCGTCAGCGCGTTCTCGCCGGTCTCCACCGCGTCCAGGCGGTGCCGCATGCGGTGCAGGCCCAGCTTGCGCCACACCTCGGCGTGCCGGACGTCGGTCTGCCAGGACGCGCCGTCGTCGTTGTCGGTGGTCGCCCGCCACACGTCCAGGCGCAGTCCCTCGACGGAGACCCCGCCGATCGTCTTCAGCGCGCCCGTGCGGGCGTCGAAGACGCCGGGGCCGAGCGTGATCACGCCGTCGCCGGCCTCCGGGCCGCGCGTCGCCGCGACCGACGGCAACGACCTTTCGGCGAGGAGCACTTGACCCCAGGCCACGACATGGCCCCGGGGCGCCCAGGCGGTGTCCCCGGCCAGTACGGCCCGTACCGTCCACCGCGTCTCCGCGCCGCCGGGGACGCCGTGCGCCGGGTGCGGCAGCTTCACCTCGGCCGACTCGCCGGCCGCCAGCGCGGGCACCGGCAGGCTGCCCGACTCGACCGTCTCGCCGTCGGCCTGGAGGGCCCACTCGAAGGCGAGCGCCGACAGGTCGGCGAAGTCCTGCTTGTTGGTGACGCGCACGGTGCCGTCCGCGCCGTCACCGGTGATCGCGACGGGCTCGACGACCTTCGCGAACTCCACGAGTCCCGGCGAGGGTTGGCGGTCCGGGAAGAGCAGGCCGTCGCAGACGAAGTTGCCGTCGTGCAGCTCCTCGCCGAAGTCGCCGCCGTAGGCGTATCCGTAGCGTTCGTCCTTGACGCCGTGGTCGATCCACTCCCAGATGAAGCCGCCCTGGAGCCGCTCATGCGCCTCGAACAGCCGCTGGTAGTCGGCGATGCCGCCGGGGCCGTTGCCCATGGCGTGGCCGTACTCGCAGAGGATGAAGGGGAGTTCGCGTCGCCTGTGGGTGCCGCCGTCGAGGTCGCGGCCGATGCGCTCGACCTCCTCGTGGGAGGCGTACATGCGCGAGTAGACGTCCGTGTCACGGCAGTTGATGTCGCCCTCGTAGTGCACGAGGCGGGAGGCGTCGCGGCCGTGGATCCACTCGGCCATCGCGGTGAGGCCGCGCCCGGTGCCGGCCTCGTTGCCCAGGGACCAGATCACCACCGACGGGTGGTTCTTGTCGCGTTCGACCATGCGGGCGGCGCGGTCCAGCAGGGCCGGGGTCCAGCGGTCGTCGTCGACGGGGTTGTCCCGCCAGTCCTGCTCGACGAAGCCGTGGGTCTCCAGGTCGCACTCGTCGATCACCCACAGGCCGTACTCGTCGCACAGGTCGAGGAAGGCCGGGTGCGGCGGGTAGTGCGAGGTGCGGACGGCGTTGATGTTGTGCCGCTTCATCAGCAGCACGTCCTCGCGCATCGTCTCCAGGTCGAGCGAGCGGCCCTTCTCCGGGTGCCACTCGTGCCGGTTGACGCCCTTGAACAGCACGGGCCGGCCGTTGACCTTGATCAGGCCGTCCTCCAGGACGACCGTGCGGAATCCGACGCGCAGGGGGACGCGCTCGCCGGCGGTGACGAGCTCACCGTCGTAGAGGCGGGGCGTCTCGGCCGTCCACGGCTCCACCCGCGCGGTGGCCGGCTCGCCCGTCGCGACATCGATGTCCAGCGCGGGGACGATCACCCGTCCCTCGACCTCGGAGTCGACGCGCAGGGTGCCCTCGCCCGTGCGGTGGTCGTAGGAGGCGTGCACGAAGAAGTCGCCCGCGCTGCCCGCCGGGCGGTGCAGCAGCGTCACGTCACGGAAGATGCCGGGCAGCCACCACTGGTCCTGGTCCTCCAGGTAGGAGCCCGCCGACCACTGGTGGACGCGGACCGCCAGCACGTTGCCGGAGGTCTTCAGCAGCGGGCCGACGGCGAACTCGTGCGGCAGCCGGGAGCCCTTGAACTCGCCGATCTCCGTGCCGTTCAGCCAGACCCGGGCGCAGGACTCCACGCCGTCGAAGCGCAGGACGGTGCCGCCCTCGGAGAGGGCGGGCCAGTCCTCGGGCAGGTCGAAGACGCGCAGGTGGTCACCGGTCGGGTTCTCGGTCGGGACGCGCGGCGGGTCCACCGGGAAGGGGTAGAGGTGGTTGGTGTAGATCGGGGAGCCGTGGCCCTGGAGGACCCAGTGCCCGGGGACCGTGACCTCGGCCCAGTCCCCGGCGTCGTACCCCTCGGCGGCGAACGAGTCGTCCTGGGCGTCGGCGGTCGGCGACAGCCGGAAGCGCCAGCTGCCGTTCAGCGAGAGGGAGTCGGCGTCGGAGGACGCGTACCAGGCGCGGGGCGCGAGGGCGCCGCTGCCGGGTGAGACGTCCTCGACGTAGTCGACGGCCGTGGTGATGGGGAAGGACATCGGTCTCCAGGTGCTCGATCGTGGGCGGTCGGGGTGGCCGGCATCAACCCTTGATGCCGGTCTGCGCGATCCCCTGCACCAGCCAGCGCTGGAGGAAGAGGAACACGAAGATCAGGGGCAGGATGGAGAAGGCGGTGGCCATGAAGATCATGTGGAAGACGACGGTCTGGTTGGTCATGTAGTTGGAGAGCGCGACCTGGACGGTCCACGATCCGGGGTCCTGGCCGATGACCAGGGGCCACAGGAAGGCGTTCCATCCCGCGATGAAGGTGATCGTCGCCATCGCGGCGAAGAAGTTCAGGGAGTTGGGTACCACTATGCGCCAGTACGCACCCCAGTAGCCGAGTCCGTCCACGCGCGCCGCCTCCTCCAGCTCCTTGGGGAAGCCCAGGAAGTACTGCCGGAACAGGAAGCAGGTGAAGCCGCTGAACAGGCCCGGGATGATGAGGCCCCGGTAGGTGTCCACCCAGCCCAGTGACGAGACCAGCACGAAGCTCGGGACGAAGGTGACGGCGGTCGGGACCATGAGGGTCCCCAGCACGGCGTAGAAGACCTTGTTGGCGTGCTTGTACGGGATGCGGGCGAGGGCGTACCCCGCGAGGGAGCACACCAGCAGCACGCCGGCGGTGTGCAGGGTGGCGACGACCGCCGAGTTCCACAGCGACTGGGCGAAGGGGACCGTCTCGTCGGTGAACAGCTCGCTGATGTTGCCCCACTGGATGTCGGTGGGGAAGAACTTCCAGTTCTCTCCGGTGATCTCGGCGTCGGTCGAGAGCGCGTTGCGCACCAGCAGGTAGAACGGGACCAGGAAGAAGAAGGCGGAGATCCCGGTGGCGATGTAGAGCCCGGTCGAGCTCATCACGCCGCCGCCGCGCCCGCGGCGGCGGGGCCTGCCTGACTCCGGGGCGGCCTTCTCGGCCTCGGGCATCGTGGTGGTCACTTGGACTCGTCCCCCCTTCCGAAGCCCATGAGCTTGCCCTGGAGCAGGGTCACGGCGCAGATCAGCACGGTCAGGATGACCGCGCCCGCGCTGCCGGAACCGTAGTCCTGGCTCTCGCCCAGGGCCTTGTAGTACAGCTCGACGAGGGGCGGACGGCCCCATGTGGTCTTCGACAGGAGGTTGAAGAACTCGTCGAAGGCCTGGTAGGCGGCGATGAGCAGCAAAAGGATCACCGCGGTGGACGTGGCGCGCAGCTGGGGCAGGGTGATGTGACGGAAGGTCTGCCAGCCGGGCTTGGCGCCGTCGATGGAGGCGGCCTCGTACAGCTCGTCCGGGATGTTCTGCAGCGCCGCGATGAAGAGGATCATGTAGAAGCCGGCCTGCAGCCACAGTCGTGCGGTGACGATGACCAGCCAGTACCAGGGCGGGTTGGGGTCGGCGAGCCAGGCGATGTTCTCGATCCCGAACCAGCCGAGGACCGTGTTCATGAGGCCGAAGCGGACCCCGCTGAAGATGGACATCTTCCAGATCAGCGAGGCGGCCACGTAACTGCACGCGGTCGGCAGGAAGAAGACCGACCGGAAGAACGCCCGCATGAAGCGCAGCCGGTTCACCAGCAGGGCCAGGCCCAGCGAGAGGGCCCAGGTGGTGGGCACGATGAAGGCGGCGAAGGCGGTGAAGGTGCCGAGCGAGCCGACGAAGTCGTCGTTCGTCAGCATGTAGACGTAGTTCTCGAAGCCGACGAACTTGTCGGGTGTGACGGTGAAGCGGGCCTCGAAGAAGCTGAGGTAGAGGCTCCAGAGGATCGGCGCGTAGACGAAGATCGCCAGGCCGATGAGGAACGGCCCGCAGAAGAGCCAGAAGTTGAAGGTGGGGCTGCCCCGCAGACCCCGCCGCGGCTTGGCCGATGAGGCCTGCACCGGGGCGGGGGGCGCGAGGACACGCGTCTTGGTCGTCGACATGTCGTGGTCCGTCCCGCGGTCTATCCGAACAGCTTCTTGAGCTCGCGGTTGACGGCCGCGTCGGCCTTGTCGAGTGCGGCCTCCGGGTCCATGTCCTTGCGGACGCTGTTGGCGAAGACGTCCTCCAGGGAGGTGATCATGGCCTGGGTCCAGCCGATGTTGTCGAAGTGCCCGAACTCGTTGAAGAGCTTGACCCCCTCGGCGGCGTTGCCGGACTTGAGCTTGGTGGCGCTCTGGGCGAGCGAGGTGCGCGGGGGGATGTGGAAGCCGAAGGAGGTGGCCCACTCCTCCTGGTACTGCTTCTGGTCGATCCACAGCCACTTGACGTACTCCTTGGCCGCGTCGACGTTCTTGCCCTTGGCGTTGACGAACATCGACCAGCCGCCGTTGTAGACCGACGGCTTGCCCGAGTCGACGGTCTTCGGGAAGGGGAAGACGCCCCAGTCGTCGCCGAGCGCCTTCTGGATCGCGGGCATCGCCCACATGCCGCACCACTGGATGGCACACAGGCCCTGATTGAACGAGGACGGGTCCCAGGAGTCGGTCGGAGCGCCGAGAAGAAGGTCGCCGCTGGTGAACAGCTTGCGCATCTTCTTGATGCCCTCGATGACGCCGGGGGTGTGGTAGGCGATCTGGTTCTTCTCGTCGAGGGTGTCCGCGCCGGCCGACCAGATCATCGGGTTGATGACGCCGTGCAGGTCGTTGCCCATGTACAGGCCCTTGACCTTGCCGGTGGTGAGCTTGGCGGCGGCCTCGATCAGCTCGTCGAACGTGGTCGGGACGTCGACCTTCGCCTTCTCCAGCATCGACTTGCGGTAGAAGAAGAACTGCGGGTCGTCGATCATCCGGACGCCGTATATCTTGCCGTCGACCGTGTGCGACTTGATGTCGGCCGGGTTGAAGTCGTCCTTGACCGGGGCGATGATGTCGGTCAGGTCCGCCACCTGGCCGCTCTTGACCATCTGGATCTGCGGGTGGAACTCGAACATGTCGGGCGCGTTCTTGGTGAGCAGCGTCGCGAACAGCTTGCTCTCGAAGTCGGCGCTGGTGATCCACTGCGTGGTCACATGGGCCTTGTCATAGGCCTTCGCGTACTTCCTGATGGCCTGCTCGGTGCCCGCCTCGCCGTAGGCGTGGAAGAACTGCGTCAGGCTGACGCCCGAACCCGCCCCGCCGCCCCGCCCGTTGTTCCCGCCGCACGCGGCCAGGGAGCCGGCGGCGGCCATGCCCGCGGCGGCCCTGAAGAGTGAACGGCGGGAGAAGTTGCTGTTGCTCATTGCCGACATGCTGACGTCCTTGTCTCGAGTACGGCTGCGGCTCACACGGCTTCAGCGCCAGATGGCTTGAATGGCGTCGCGGTGCGGGACGTTAACCTTCGGCTAAGGCTTCGGCAAGGGGTTGGACGAAGTCTGTACGAAGCGTTGTGCGGCGTTCGGGATACCGGACGAGGGGGGTGCTAACCGACGGCGGGGTCGGGTCTGGAGGGGTGCCGTCTGCGCTGCCCGACGGCCTGCAGCGCCCCTTCGAGCGCGAAGGTGGCCGCGCCCAGGCAGACGGGGTCGGAGGGGATCGGGGACAGGACGATCTCGGTCGAGTCCAGCGGCCGGCGCAGCGCGTGCCGGGACACGGCCTCGCGGACCTCGCGCAGCAGCGGCTCCCCGAGCCGTACGGCGACCCAGCTGCTCAGGACGACGACCTCGGGGTTGAGCAGGTTGACCAGGTCGGCGATGCCCGCCGCCAGGTAGCGGGCGGTGTCGCGCACCACCTTGACGGCCACCGGGTCGTGGGCGGCGACCCCGCGGGCCAGGGCGTCGATGGTCGCCGTCTGGTCCTCGGGGTGCAGCAGGGCGCTGTCGGGGCTGAGTTCCCGCAGGTTCTGCATGATGCCGGGCGCGCCGACGTAGGTCTCCACGCAGCCGTGGTCGCCGCAGTGGCAGAGCCGGCCGTCGAGCACGAGCGTGGTGTGGCCCCACTCCCCGGCGCTGTTGCTGACCCCGCGGTGCAGCCCCCCGCCGAGGACGAGCCCGGCGCCTACCCCGGTGCCGAGGTTGACGACGACGGCGTCCCCGTGTCCGCGCGCCGCCCCGAACCACAGCTCGGCCACCGCGCAGGCGCGCAGCGGATTGTCCAGGTAGAGCGGGTAGGCGATGTGCTCGGAGAGCAGGTCGAGCAAGGGCACGTCGTGCCAGTCCCAGTTGGGGGCGTACTCGCAGATGCCGGTGTCCCGGTCGACCTGTCCCGGCACGCTCACCCCGACGCCGAGGACGCGCGCCGCCTCCACCCCGGCCTGGGCGACCACCGAGCCGGCCGCGGCGGCGACATGGCCGACCACCTGCTCGGGCCTGCTCTCGCCGGGACGCATGTCCTCCTCGGCCCGGGCCAGCACGTTCAGCGCCAGGTCGAACAGCTCGACGTGGACGTACGTCTCGGCGATGTCCACACCGATCAACGCGCCCCCCGACGCGTTGACGGCGACGAGGCCCCGGGGGCGGCCGCCCGCGGAATCCTCGAAGCCGACCTCGGTGATCATGCGCAGGTCGAGCAGTTCGCCGACGAGGGTGGCGACGGTGGCGAGGCTCAGACCGGTGGCGGCGGCCAGCTCCTGCCGGGAGGTGGGCGAACTGGCGATGATCTGGCGCAGCACCTCGTAGCGGTTCGCGGTCCGGATGTCACGTGACGTGCGCTTCACCGGCTTGGGCCCTCCATCCCTTCCGTTGCCGGACCGGCGTCGCGACGGCACCGGCGCCGCGCCAGGCTATGACGCGGCCCCCGGTTCTACAAGGGGTTAGGAAAGGGGGTGTACAAAGTCGCGAGGGCGGGCGTGGCGGCGTCAGCCGGAAAGGACGTCCCGGACGAACGCGTTGGTGAACTTCCCGGCCGGGTCCGTCTCGCGCACCAGCTTCGCGAAGTCGCCCAGCCGGGGGAAGCGGCCGCGCACCTCGGCGGCCGGCATCGCGAAGACCTTCCCCCAGTGCGGCCGCGGTGAGAACGGCGTCAGCGCCGCCTCCACCGCGCGGACCGCGGGCAGCACCGCCTCGGCGTCGGCGACCCAGGTGAAGTGGACGGCGACGGAGTCACGGCCGTACGCGGGGCTCAGCCACTGCTCGTCGGCGGCGACGGTGCGCACCTCGCAGATCTGGAGCACGGGGCCGACCTGCTCCCGCACGCGGTCGATCGCGCGCAGCGCGCCCAGCGCGTCCGTACGCGGCAGCAGGTACTCGCTCTGCAGTTCGTCGCCGCTGCTCGGGGTGAACTCCGCCCGGAAGTGCGGCAGCCGCTCGTGCCAGGGCCCGGCCACCCCGAACTGCTCGGTGCAGTTGACCGCCGGCATCCCCGGTACCGGGTGCAGCGCCCGCGTCGCCGGCGCGGCCCACGGGAACACCGCCGCCGGCTGGTCCGTACGCCGCTTCAGCCACACCTGCCTGAAGCCCGGTGCCCGCCAGTCGGTGAACAGGCTCACGCTGTAGGCGGCCCCCGCCACCGCCTCGAAGTCCAGCCCCTCCAGGGGCAGTTCGGTGTACACGTGCTGCTCGACCTCGAAGGCCGGCTCCAGGTCGAGGGTGAGCGCGGTGACGGCCCCGAGCGCGCCCAGCGAGGTGACGGCCCCGCCGAACCGCTCGTCGCCGCGCCCGACGGTGAGGACCGAGCCGTCCGCGGTGACGATCTCCACCTCCCGCACGGCGGCGGCGAGCGGGCCGTTGCGCACGCCCGAGCCGTGCGTCCCGGTCGCCACCGAACCGGCCACGGAGATGTGCGGCAGCGAGGCCATGTTGGGCAGCGCGAGCCCTCGCGCGTGCACCCGGCGCGCCAGCTCCGCGTACCGCACGCCGCCGCCCACCCGCACCGTCCGGGCGGCCGTGTCCACGTCGGTCTCGGCGGGCAGCGCGTCCAGCGACAGCAGCACCCCGTCCGCACCCGGGTCGGCGATCCGGTTGAAGGAGTGCCCGCTGCCCAGCACCCGCACCCGGGCGGCGGAGGCGACGAGCGAGCGCAGCGCGTCGAGGGTGCGCGGACGGTGCGTGCCGCTCGCCGCGAAGGTGATGTTGCCCGCCCAGTTCCTCACGCTCTCCGTCATGCGGTCGCCCCTCCCGAGCCGGTGAGAACCCCGAGTTCCCAGGTGAAACCTACCTCGCCGGCGACACCGGGCCCCCCGCCCCCACGCTCGTCCGCGCCGGGGCATACCGTGAGGAGTCGTACGCCTGAGCCGGGAGGAGAGACGGATGGGCAGCCGTACCGCGCTGGTCGAGGATCTGATGGAGCGGTTTCCGCATGTTCCGCGGGAGGCCGTCTTCAAGGAGGACCTGCTGCGCGGGGGAGTGGCCTTCGACCCCTCCGCCCTCAGCGACAACGAGTCGGGCGAGGTGAAGCCGAAGTCGTACTTCATCTTCTCCTTCGACCACGGCACCCTGCCCGAGCTGGGCGAGGCGGCGCTCAGGCGCCCGCCGGAGGAGATCATCCTCACCGGCGGCCCCTACGACCTGCGCCGCACGGTGGTGTCCGTGCGCGTGAACCCGTCCTCGCCGTACCGGGTGGCGGCGGACGACGAGGGGCTGCTCGGGCTCTACCTCGACGGCCGGCGCATCGCCGACGTCGGTGTGCCGCCCATGCCGGAGTACTACCGGCACACCCTCTCCAACGGGAAGTCCGTCATGGAGGTCGCCCCCACCATCCAGTGGGGCTATCTGATCTACCTGACCGTCTTCCGGGTCTGCCAGTACTTCGGCGCCAAGGAGGAGTGCCAGTACTGCGACATCAACCACAACTGGCGTCAGCACAAGGCGGCCGGCCGGCCGTACACCGGCGTCAAGGACGTGGAGGAGGTCCTGGAAGCGCTGGAGATCATCGACCGCTACGACACCGCCAAGGCCTCCACCGCCTACACCCTCACCGGCGGCGCCATCACCAAGACGGTCTCCGGCCGCGACGAGGCCGACTTCTACGGCCACTACGCCAAGGCCATCGAGGAGCGCTTCCCCGGCCGCTGGATCGGCAAGGTCGTCGCCCAGGCGCTGCCCCGCGACGACGTGCAGCGCTTCAAGGACTACGGCGTGCAGATCTACCACCCCAACTACGAGGTGTGGGACGAGTACCTGTTCAAGATGTACTGCCCCGGCAAGGAGCGGTACGTCGGCCGCGACGAGTGGCACAAGCGGATCCTCGACTCGGCCGAGGTCTTCGGCGCGCGCAACGTCATCCCCAACTTCGTGGCGGGCGTGGAGATGGCCGAGCCGTTCGGCTTCACCACCGTCGACGAGGCGATCGCCTCGACCACCGAGGGCCTGCGCTTCTTCATGTCGAACGGGATCACGCCCCGGTTCACCACCTGGTGCCCGGAGCCGACGACCCCGCTCGGCAAGGCCAACCCGCAGGGGGCGCCGCTGGAGTACCACATCCGGCTGCTGGAGGCCTACCGGGCCACCATGGACGAGTTCGGGCTCTCCTCGCCTCCCGGCTACGGCCCGCCCGGCCCCGGCCGCGCGGTATTCTCCGTCAGCTCCTTCATGGACAGCCTGCCGGAGCAGGGCGCCCCGGTCGCCGAGGAGCCCGGACACGTCGGCGGATGAAGTCGCCGCGACGCTGAACACAGGGCGGCCCCCGTCCGTAGAAAGCGGTACGGGAGACCGGAACCGCGGCGAGGCCGCCCTGTGCTGACATCTGAACAGGGCGCTTGTCATTTGTGCAGGCGGCGTGAAAAACTTCGCCCCTGCCGCGAGGTTCCCCCCAACTCCATTGCCGTCATGCTGAGTTGACCTCGCTTTTCAATGCAGGAGACTCATGCCCGACCTGCCGACCCCGAAGGACGCCGCCGAGGCCGCGCTCTTCTCGGAGTGCTGGGACGCCGTCCTGTCCTACGCCGACCTGTGCACGTCAGGGTCGGCCGCGGCCAACCAACTGGCCCGCGAGGCGTTCGCGCTCGGCATCCGCGAGGCACGCGCCGCTGACGACGACCCCCGGCACTCCGCCGGCCGGCGCTCGTCCCGGCTGCCCCGGATCCCGCTGCTGCTGACCGCCGTACGCACCACGGCGGCCGCCTGGGAGTTCGAGGGGCAGGGCCACAAGCTCGACCCGGACCTGCGGCTGTGGCTGAACTCGGAGAAGGCCGCTCGCTACACCGGGCCGCCCCTGCAGCGCCCCCTCGCCCTGCGCGGGCTGCGCGACATGCAGGAGGCTGACGCGGCCCTGCTGTGGCTGGCGGAGGTCGAGGCGCTGCCGCTGCACGCGGTGGCCCGCCGTCAGGGCCTTGACCCGATGGCCGCGATGGAGGAACTCAACCAGGTCCGCGGCCTGTTCCGGGACCGCTGCCACCGCAACCACCTCGACACGCCGATCAACTCGGACTGCCGCGGCTACGTCCGCCTCCTGGACGCCGTCACCCGCTCGCCCGTCGCCGACACGCCCGACGACCTCTCCCGCCACCTCGCGACCTGCGTGGAGTGCGCGGAGGCCGCGGCCTGTCTGCGCCTGCACGGCGGCGGACTGCCCGCCGCCCTCGCCGGCGGGGTCATCGGCTGGGGCGGCCTCGCCTACCTGGAGCGCCGCCGCCGCGCCGCCGAGGTGCGGATGGGCGCCGGCCGTCCCACCGCGCCCGACGCCGACGGCGTGCCACTCGACGCCGCGGCGCGCAGGGCACGCGCGGTGCGCAACAGCCTCCTCGTGGCCGCCGTCCTCGTCTCCGGGCTGGCCCTCGCGGCATCGCTGACGCCGTTCGGCGGCAAGGCAGACGACAGCGCGCTCAGCGGCTCGCCGGCCGACAGCACCCCGGTGGCCGGCCCCGGCGTCCCCGCCCTCCCGTCCACGCTGCCCACCACCTCGGCCACCTCCCGGGGGCCCGCCCCCGCCTCCGCGTCCGGCTCCGGCTCGGCGAAGCCCTCCGGCAGCGCGACGCCCACGGCGAAGGAGAAGCCCGACCCCGAACCCCAGGGCACCTCCTCCGGCACCACGGGCCCCGGCGCCGACGAGAGCCCTGACGCGTCGGCGTGCGAGGTCCGCTACGAACTCGTCAACCAGTGGCCCGCCGGCTTCCAGGCCACCGTGACCGTCACCAGCACCGCCCCCGTCGACTCCTGGAGCGTCGCCTGGGCCTTCCGCAACGGGCAGCGGGTCGACCAGATGTGGGACGCGGGCTTCTCGCAGGACGGCTCGCGCGTCATCGCCACGTCCGCCGACTACAACAAGAAGGTCCCGGCCGGCGGCAGCCTGTCCTTCGGCTTCCTCGCCTCCTGGCAGGGCGGGAACTCGGCCCCGTACGACTTCACCCTCAACGGCGCGCCCTGCACCGGCGCGTGACGCCGGCGCTCGGCGCAGCACGCTCTCGCGGGGCTCCTGCCCGTCACACGGGCACGAGCCCCGGATTGCCCGCCTCCGTCACGAACGACGCCGCCGTGGAGAGCGGCGCGCCGGGCGTGGTGACCGCCGAGACGGTCCTGAAGTCGGCGCGCGCCGCCTCCCGGTCCAGCCCCACCCGCACATAGCCGCGCCGGCCGTCGTAGAGCCTCATGTGCGGATTGGCCGTGAGATAGGTCTGCCAGGTCGAAGGGCGCTCGGCGCCGTTCCGGCCGCTCGCGATGGACGTGGCGACGAACTCGGCGCCCAGGTTCCGCGACCCCGGATCGTCGAAGTCGTCCTTGATGTCGAAGGCGTGGCCGACGTGGACGTCACCCGTGAGGACGACGAGGTTGTCCACACCGGCCGCCTTCGCCCCGTCCAGGACGCGCCGCCGGGAGGCGCGGTAGCCGTCCCAGGCGTCCGTCGACATCAGCGCCTGCTCGTTCAGGTCCAGCTTGCGCTGGGAGAAGCACACCTGCTGCGGCATCACGTTCCACAGCGCCCGCGAGGCCTGCCAGCCGTCCAGCAGCCACCGCTCCTGGGCCGCGCCGGTCAGGGTGCGCGCCGGATCGTCCGACTCGGGTCCCGGCACCTGCCTGCCGTCGCCGTAGACCTGGTCGGAGCGGTACTGCCGGGTGTCGAGCACGTCGAACTGGGCGAGGTCGCCCCAGTGCAGCCGCCGGTACATCCGCATGTCCGGCCCGGCGGGCAACTGGGCTGCGCGCAGCGGCTGGTGCTCCCAGTACGCGCGGTAGGCGGCGGCGCGGCGCAGCAGGAACTCCTCCGGCGGACCGCCGTTCTCGTCGATCCCGCCGGCGTAGTCGTTCTCGGTCTCGTGGTCGTCCCACGCGACGACGAAGGGGTGCGCGGCGTGGGCGGCCCTGAGGTCGGGGTCGCTCTTGTAGAGGGCGTACCGCAGCCGGTACTCCTCCAGGGTGACGGTCTCCCGGTTGAACGCCTCGGGCAGCACCCGGTCGGTGTACTTGCGGGCCCCGCCGGCCGCGTCCACCGCGTACTCGTACAGGTAGTCGCCGAGGTGGAAGACGACGTCGACGTCCTCCCCGGCGAGATGGCGGTACGCCGTGTAGTACCCGTCGTGGTACGCCTGGCAGGACACCGCGGCCAGGGACAGCCGGGTGACAGCGGCGCCGGGGGCGGGCGCGGTCCTGGTGCGGCCCGTCTCGCTGATCCAGGGGCCCGCCTTGAACCGGTAGTAGTACACCCGGCCCGGCTGGAGGCCGTCGACGTCGAGGTGCAGGGTGTGGTTGTACTCGGGCACCGCCGTCGTGGTGCCGCCGCGCGCCACTGCGGCGAACCGCTCGTCCTGGGCCACCTCCCAGTCGACGGTCACCGACTGCCCGGCCAGCCCTCCGCCGGGCTCGTACGGGTCGGGGGCCAGGCGGGTCCACAGGACGACGGAGTCGGGGAGCGGGTCCCCTGAGGCGACGCCGAGGGTGAAGGGGTTCTCGGTGATCCGCGCAGCGTCGAGCGCCCGTGCCGTGGCCGCGCCCGCGGCGGGAGCGGGGACGGCGAACGCCAGCGCCGCAGCGGCCGCGCCGAGGGTGAGGAAGCGACGACGTCCGGCGAAGTACCGTGCGGCGGCTCGGAGTTCCGGGTCGTGATCGGGGAAGCGGCGCTCGGGCGGGGGTCGGTGACGGCCTGTCGGACGCATGGGGGCTCGGCTCCCGGTGTGTTCAGGGACGTCTGCGGCCACCGCGGGCCGGAGCCTGCGGGACGGCAGGCGTGACGATGCTAAGCACACGAAGCGCGTATACCGGTGCAGGTGTGACTGCCCGTCAGTTGCATGCCACGGCACCCCGCTTACGCCACACGCCGCGCACGGCGCACGAGGGGGCGCACCGTCGGGAACGCGCCCTTGGGGGTTCGGGGGCGGCGACATCCCGCGGGGGACGCCCAGGCGGGGGCACGCCACCGGCTCGACGCACAGCCACGTCCTTGCTGCCCGGGGACGTGAGGTGTGCGGCCACCGCCGGGGGCGCGCTGGGTGGGTCGCGGCCGCCGCCGGGGCCGCGCTGCTTGGGGTGTGCTCGCCGAGGGTTCGCGCCTGAGGTCGGCAGCGGCGGGGGGCTCGCGGCTGGGGCGTGCCGCTGCCGGTCCGGCGCTACCGTCGCCCGGTCGGGGATGCGCAACCCGGGCACGTGGCCGGGGCGCGCCGCTGGGGATGCCCGGCCGCGGGTCCGGCGCGACCGTCGCGCAGTCGGGGACACGCCGCCCCGGGCCCGGGGCCGGGCGGCGCGCCGATCCTGTCGCAGTCACGTCCTCGCTGCCGAGGCCGGCGTCCGGACCCGCCGCCGGGACGCGCGGCTCGTCGTCTCACATGCCGAGGTAGAAGCGGATCGTCATGCCCTCGTCGGAGGTGTGGACGCGGACCAGGTCCGCGACGTAGTGCACCAGCATCAGGCCCCGGCCGCCGATCTGCCCGCGCTCCGGGGGCCTGCGGCCCGCCAGCGGGTCGATCAGCCGGCCCCCGTCGCGGACCTCGCACACGACCTGTCCCGCCTCGGCCCAGATCCGCAGCGTCCCCGCCCCGCCGCCGTGGACGACGCTGTTGGTGGTCAGCTCCGCGACCGCCAGCTCCGCGTCCTGCAGCCGTTGCCCGGCGAGACCCAGCCGCGCCGCCTCACCGGCGGCGAAGTGGCGCACGTCCGGCAGCTCCTGAGCGCCGTAGGCGAAGGCGGCGGCGTCCGGCGCCGGGACCAGCGCCTCGTTGTAGCGTTCGACGACGGACCGCCAGTCGTAGGACTCGCTGACGCCCTCACTGCCCCCGGCGATGACCGTCGGGTGGGTGACACGCGCGTCGGCCAGCACGCCCGCGTCCAGCCCGGCCTCGTCGTACGGGCAGAGGATCGTCACCGGGCGCCCCGTGAAGGCCGCGTTGATCAACGCCTCGTGCTGCGCGCACGCCGGGTACTCCACCGCGCTGCGCCCGGCCCAGATGGGCTCCCCGATGATGCGTACCCGTCGCTCGGGGTGGGCGTCGGCGAAGCCCCTGAGGATGCGCGGGATGATCCGTCCGGGATTGCGGCCGGCCTCCGTCATGTCCATGAACCGCACGTCCCCGGCGTCCGTGCCCAGTCCGGCCCGGATCAGCTCCAGGTTGGGTCCGGGCACCGCCACGGCGACCGGCTCGCCCGCGGTCAGGCCCTCCCGCACGAAGGACACCGTCTCCCGCACGTACTCGTGCTCGCTGCTGTAGAACAGCGCGGGGTGCGCGAACACCTCCTCCACGGCCACAGAGCTCATCGCGGCGTCACCTCGATCCCGCCCAGACCCGGCCAGAACAGGTTCAGCACCCGCGGCACCTGCGGCGGCGGGCTCTCGACCACGACCCGGCCGGCAGGCAGGTTCATGGCCGTGCGGGCGAGCGCGGAGACCCCGGCGACATCGACGAAACCCACACCCGACAGCTCCACGTAGGACACGTCCGTGTGGCGCCGGGCCAGCTCGGCCAGGGCGCCTTCCCAGGAGGGACGGGTCGCGACACTGATCTCGCCACTGACACATATCCCGGGACGACCGGACAACGGACTCACCTCCAGCACGGTCCCGCCTTGCACCAGTGCGGGTTCCCCCATCTCGTGTGCCGCATCCACACTCGTTCCTCTCAGGCTCCCTCGGCGTCACGCCGCGACCGCCCGGGCTGGTCGAACGCGGCACGGACGAGTGATGGCCTTTCCGGCCACGCAGCCTACCGCGCCCGGTCGCCCGTTCGAGAGCTTCCCCCGCCGGGGGCCGCCCCCGGCCCGCGCCCGCCGGCCGTCCGCTCCGGCTCAGTCGGCCAGCGCCTGTTCGACCGTCGGACAGATGGCGATGACGCCGTCCAGGCCGACGAGCTCCAGCACCCGCAGCACCGGCCCCCGGGGCACGGCGAGCCGCAGCCGGCCGCCGCCCGCCAGGGCCGCGTGATGGGCGGTGACCAGGACGTTCACCCCGGTGGAGTCCATGAAGGTCACCTCGCTCAGATCGATGACCATCCGGCGGCCGCCCCAGCCGTCGGTGGCCTCCAGGGCCGCGCGGAAAGGCCCGCCGGTGTCATGGTCGATCTCACCGCGCGGGCTGACGACGTCGACGCCGTCCACGGTGCTGCGGGACACGGACAGCCTCTGCGGAACGTCCGCTCCATGGGTGTCTGCCACGCGTACCCCCAAGGCCTCTCGATCGGGCCGCACACGGCCCACGGGTGTGCTGCCGAGAGATCTTACGGGGGGAACGGCGCCGTGGTGGTCGTCGAAAAATCGATCACGTCCTCACGCCTGG
This sequence comes from Streptomyces sp. NPDC002566, assembly GCF_042889585.1. Taxonomy (NCBI): domain Bacteria; kingdom Bacillati; phylum Actinomycetota; class Actinomycetes; order Kitasatosporales; family Streptomycetaceae; genus Streptomyces; species Streptomyces sp. NPDC002566. The sequence goes on from NZ_JBIARD010000001.1 coordinate 412,459, forward strand.
TAACCGAAGCGCTGCGGCCGTATAACAGGTTGACCAGCACACGCCAAAACTCTGGATTCCGGCCAACTGGCCTGATCTGCTGGAGATCACACAAAGACTTCTCCTGGGGGGACGAGCAATGCATTGGTACGTGGACGTACTGAAGAAGTACGCGGTGTTCGGCGGACGCGCGCGTCGGCAGGAATACTGGATGTTCACCCTGTTCAGCGTGATCGTCAGCATCGTGCTGGCGATCATCGACGCCGTGATCGGGTCGAGCATCCTCGGCATCATCTACTCCCTCGCCGTCCTGCTGCCCTCGCTGGGCGTCGCGGTCCGCCGGCTGCACGACACCGACAGGTCCGGCTGGTGGCTGCTCATCGTCCTCATCCCGCTGATCGGCGCGATCGTCCTGATCGTGTTCCTCGCCAGCGAGGGCAAGCGCGGCCCCAACCAGTACGGCCCCGACCCGAAGACGGCCGACGCCTTCTGACCCGTCGCAGCCGACGCACACACACGACAGCAGGGCCCCTCGCCACCCCGGACGACCAACCCGTCCGTCCGGCCGAGGGGCCCTGCCGCCGTCGCAGCCGACGACTCAGGACCTCCGTATCCACCTCGTCCGCCGTGGAGGAGGTGGACGAAGATGGCCGTCGTGACGGGTGGGATGTGTGAAACGGGTGACCTTCATGAACTGCTCCGACGCGCCGGCCTGGAGGTGGTCGGCGACGGCAGGCCTTCAAGGGCGCGGCCCGCAGCGGCGGCCTGGCGCCCTGTGGTCGCGGGGAGCACGGAGCCCACGCTCGCGGTGCCGGCCGACCGTGCCGACCTGGTTGCCGAGGTGAACCGGCAATGGCACCGACTCGCCGCCGAGCACGACGTGATCAACGCGGACGGGGAGTTCCTGATCAGCGTCGCCGACCAGGGCTGCACCCGCTGCGAAGACGGCCGATGGACCACAGTGCGGCTGGCGGATCAGTGGGATCCGGCCGGTCTTCTCGGCCCGAAGGCGGGCCGGCAGGAATGCGTGGCGATGTCCCTGGACGGAGAGAGCGTCCTGGGCGTCACCGCCGAGGAGCACGCGGTCCGGTTCGTCGCCGTCGCCCCGTTCACCGACTGGCTGGAGGCGTCGGCGCAGGCCCGGGCCGCGGAGAGTCCGCAGGAGCGGGAGGCCGACTGGGACATCGTCCTGCGGTGGAAGACCGCTTCGGCCGGGCTGCGGGGAGCATGGCGCGACGGGCTGGCGAGAAACCCCTCCGCGTCCGCGTCCGTGCTGCTCCGTCTCCTCGACATCGCTCCCGAGGAGCGGCCCCCGTACTGGCTCGTCTACAGGGAGCTCCCCGAGGACGTCGTCGAGGCCTGGATCGCGCACCCCGAGTGGCGGGTACGCAAACTGCTGGCGGAGCGATGGCTCCTCAGCGCCGAACAGCGGGCCGAACTCTTCCGCGATCCCGACCCCCACCATCGGTGGATCCTCCTCACGACCGCGGCGGACCACGGATCAGCGCTCACCGCCGCGACGTACGCCCAGCTCGCCGCCGATCCCAGCCCGCGCGTGCGTGCCGAACTGGCCCGGCACCGCGACCTGCCGGTGCGGCACCTCACCGCGCTCGCCGCCGATCCGGACCCCTCGGTACGCGCGGTGGCCGTCCCGCGCGCCTGGAACCACCTGCACCCTTCGGCGCGGGCGGCCCTCCTCGCGGACCCGGATGCCGAGGTACGAACCGAAGCCGTCCTGCGGCACCACAGTGCCACCCCGCTCTCGGCGGCCGACTTCGTCGAACTCCCCGACGACGGACAGCGAAAGCGCGCTGCTCGTACCTGTGTTCTCGCCCGTGAGCTGGCCGAGGACCTGGTCCACGGCGCCGACACCGCTCTGCGCGGCTCCGTCGCGGAGAACCCGAACCTGGACACCGACCTGGTGGCCCTGCTCGGCCGCGACCCGGAGCCCTACGTCCGCTATTCGGTCTCCGTCCGCCCGGACCTCACCGAAGCGGAACGCTCGCGCATCGCCGTCGAGTTCGACCCCGACGCTCGCTGCAGCCCCCTCCAGTGGGTCCGGGACCTGGAGGACGACGAGGAGGCCATGCGGCGCTGCGCCACCTCCGCGCACGTGATGCTCCGCCGCAGCGCCGCATGGGCGAAGAACCTGCCGCCCGACGTGGTGGACCTGCTCGCGCACGACGAGGACTGGCTCGTCCGGCTGTTCCTGGCCGAACACTGCGCCCAGGCTCCGGCCGCCTTACTGCTGGAGATGGTGCGGAGCTGGAACGGCTTCTCAGCCGCACGGATGATCGAGCACCCCAACTTCCCCCGGCAGGGAGCCGTGCGCCACGCGGACGACCCCGACCCCCGTACGCGCAGGCTCGCTCTCCTCGATCCTGAGTCGACCGCCGAGCTGGTGGAGCGGTTCAGCCGGGACGCCGACTCGGGCGTCCGCCGGCACGCCCTGTGCGACCAGCGCCTGTCCGCCGCGTCCGTGGTCCGCATGCTCGACGACCCGCACCAGCGCACACGGGAGACGGCAGCAGCCGACCCACGCCTGCCCACCCGCGTGCTGGCCGCCCTCCTGCACGACACCGCGACCGCAGCCGCCGCAGCCGAGAACCCCGCCATCCCCGAAGCCCTCATGCACCACCTGCTGAACCGGTGACCGACGAGCCGCGGGCCTTGTCCGACGTGCGGCTGCAGGGAGCCTGAAGTGGTCTGTTGTTGCCGCTCAGGTTGGAGCCCCACTCCGGTGCTCGTCGACGGGCGAAACCTGCTGGGCCCCGACTCCATGGCCGACGCCGGCTACACGCGCCTGAGCGTGGGACGAGCCACAGCCTGAACCCGCCTGTAGGCCCTCCCTGGCAGCGGGCCCACCACCAGTCGACCACCGGTGCCGGCTCCCGTCCCTGGCGACGTCCGCGAGGCGCCCGCCGTGGTGCCTTCGCGCCGAGATTGCCGGGGCTGTGATCGGCGGGGCTTTCACCGTAGTGGAAGCGGATCTTGGCCAACTGCCGTGCGGTCAGACTGTGGCTTCGCGGTTGGTGATGGCAGCTACGAGATGCTGGTCAGGGCTGTGAGAAACGTTCTGAACTGCGGGGATACAAACGAGGCTACCCAAGCGCCCATGAGCCGGGCCCTAAGTCACCCAGTGTCAATAAAGCGCTTTCAGTCGAACCTCTGGAACGATCTAGCGAATCGTCGACTCCGCTTGGTTGAGTACTCCAGGTCAACCCGTACACACCAAAGGTGAGGAGACACCTCATGAGCACCTTGCGTGCCAAGAACGCCGTCGCAGCTGCTGTGATGGGAGCGCTGCTTTCGGTCGCCAGCCCGGCGATTGCCTCTGCCCAGTCGCCGAGCGGCTCTTGGGCCCCGAACCCTCTACCGCTCGCCTCCCTCAAGGGTCATGACCAGGCTGCAGCCGTCACGACGGTTGGGCTCAGGAACGGGAAGTCCGGGAAATTCCTCCAGCCCACTGGCAACAGCACGGCGAACGGTGCGAGAGTTGTTCAGCAGCCGGGGAACGACCAGAACTCCTCGCAGTACTGGAACATGATTCCTGACGGCAACTTCTTCAGCTTCGAGAACGGCCGTTCGGGCAAAAACCTGGGCATCGACGGCGCCAGCACCGCGGCTGGCGCGGCGGCCATCATCGCAAATGGGTCCGGCGACTTGAATCAGGACTGGTTGATCATTCCGGTCGACGGCGGGGTGCCGGACGACGCCGTACTGCAGAATCGCAAGAGCGGCTTGTGCCTGGGAATCTCGGGTGCCAGTACCGCAAACGGGGCACAGGCCGCCCAGTTCGCCTGTGATGGGTCGGCCAATCAGATCTGGGTGCTCGACCTGCTGTGACCGGGCAGCCCAGGCGCGGCGCGCCTCTTCGCCTCCTCTGCTTGATTCTTCGGCGGCCAGGTGAGAGCGGGGAGAGTGGCGGTGATGTGATCGCCGCCGTCCAGCACGGGAGCCCCAGGGACGCGGCGAACGCCCCAGCCGCTCGCTGATGGCGTGGCCGGCCCGGCGGTCGAAGGTGAAGATGTGGCCGGTCCCGTCCCCCAGAGCCAGCCGTCGAGATGGGTGGGGTTGAAGGTGTTGGGGGGCTCCAGCCGCTGCTTACTGAGTCCGCGTCCACGCCGGTGAGACGGATTGTGGCGGCGGCATGCAGGCGTGGTCCTCCTGTTACTCGCGGTGGCGGACCGCGCCTGCCTGTGGGGCCGACTGTGCTGGCTCAAGCGCCGTCAGGAAGGGCCTGCCTCGGATCGGCGCACATCCGCACGGACCCGGGACTGGCCGGGGGGGGCAGCTCGTTCGCCGAAGTCCCCTCGACGAATGGATCGCGTTGAGGGCGAAGGTGGTGCCGGCTGAGACCCTGCACGCGGATCAGTGGCAGTGGGCCAACTGGGCACATCCATTGACCAGATGGCAAACGACGACCGCGAAGACCGCTCCCCTCAGAGGTGTGCAGGTCCGCGGCGACTCGTCTCCGGCACCGGCTGCGCTGTTGGTGCCGACAACGTGAATCAAGTCAACCGACGCGCAAGGTGCCTTGTTTCCAGCCAATTTTTCGAACTGGAGAACGAATTTTCCTGGAGAGATGGTTGAGTACTCGCCGCAACACCATCGCAAACACTGCAAGGGAACATGTCATGCGCACAACACGTACTAAGACTGCGGCAACCATGCTGGCCGGCGCGTTGCTGGCAGTGGCCAGTCCTGCACTTGCACACGCCCAGCCGTCGCAGGGCAGTGACACGACGACGGTCAGCCAGAGCAGTGAAGCGATGGCACCCCGCGCAGTCATCACGACTCGAATCAAGAACCGCAAGTCCGGCAAGTTCCTGCAGGCCGTGAGTACCGCCAACGGGGCGCGTGTTGTGCAGCAGGAGAACGTCAGCACCAGCCTGCAGGTGTGGGAGCCCTACACGTTCGACGGCTACTGGACGTTTGAGAACCACGGAGCGGGGCGCAACCTCGGAATCGATGGTGCCAGCACTGCCTCCGGCGCGGCGGCCATCATCGCGGACGGGTCCAGCGACAGCAACCAGGACTGGGTGAAGCAGTTCACCACCGGTGACTACTTCAGACTGATGAATCGGAAGAGTTCCCTGTGCCTCGGCGTTTCGGGCGGCAGTACCGCCAACGGCGCGGCGGTCGGCCAGTTCCCCTGTGATGGCTCCACCAATCAGCAGTGGGTGACGCAAGGCTGACCAGCCGTTCAGCAATGGCTTTCCGACCGGGTCCGCCCTGCCGCAATGCGGTTCGAGATCCTAGTCTGAGCCGTTCCGACATCTGAGTCGGCCATCCGGGTGCCCCAGGCTCTACCGGCCAGGGGCGCCTGCATGCTCCCTACCCGAGCGGGAAACATGGCCTCGGTCACCGTGGCTGAATGCTGCCACTTCAACCGCGACACATGAACTGGCGGCTCACGTGTCGTAGTGGCGACAGCAAAAAAGTGAGGGCCCAAACTGGGCGGCAAGCTAGCACCATCGTGCCCTCCCCTACGTGATCCTTCACGCCATCATTCGCTGGATCGCAGACGTTGGTAAAGCGGTCCGACTTGCTCGCGCTGCCGCCCTGCTGCCGACAGCCCGACTTGGAGCGCGTCATGACGGCCCGAACCCGAGCGCCGGGCCGTTGCGATGGCAGGTTCTGGGCAACTGGCCGAGAGAGCGCCGGGGTCGGAGAATGATCGATGCGCAGTTGAACATCGGGAGGCTGCTGCACGTGAAGAGCAGTATGGAAGCCCCCCATCGCGTCGAGCCTGCACCGCAACCGTCACCCTCTGCACCGCTACACTCAGCCGCGCGTCGGACGGTGGCGGATTCATCGCGGCTGGGATGGCTGGACGCGTTGCGTGGCATCGCGGCGCTCGTCGTGGTGTTCGACCACTCGTCGTACGCCTTCATGGCAGAGTTCCGGGGCGAGTTGATGCCGGAATTCAACACCAGTAGGTACGGCATCATGGTGTTCTTCCTCGTGAGCGGATACATCATTCCGGCCTCGCTCGAGCGGCGGGGTTGTGTCCGGACCTTCTGGATCGGGCGAATCTTCCGCATCTATCCGCTGTGGGCAGCTGTGGTCGGCGCGGTTATTGTCGCCAATGCGCTGGGTTTCGCGAAAATTCGTGACTTCGACGGTCAGAACATCGCCTCGGTGGCCGCCGCCCACGCCACCCTTCTGCAGGAGCTGCTGGGAACGCCCAACCTCCTGCTTGTCCTATGGACGCTTTCGTACGAGATGGCCTTTTATCTGCTGGTGGTGGCGCTTTTCTCTCTGAGGCTTCACAAGCAGTCGGCACCGGTCGCCGTGACGCTCGCGGCGCTGGCCGCAGGGAGTGTGACGGTGGCGAGTGCATTGCCGGTGTCTGCTCTCACCCGCACGGTTGGAACCGGCCCGCTGGTAGCCCTCGCCGCGACCGTCATGGTGGCCGCCATCTGCTGTGCGAGCGGCACATCTGGCGCGCTACGGGTGTCGGGAGGTGTCCTGGGCGGGGTGCTGGGGCTCGTGCTGGTCGCCTTCAACAGCACGGTTCCCATGTGGGAAGGCCTGGTGATCCTTGCCGTCATGTTCTTGGGCACCGCCGTGTACCGAGCCGAGAGCGGCCAGACTACCTGGAGGTTTGCGGCCTTCACCGCGACCGCCGTGGTGGCCTGCGCGGTGGGGGCGGCCTACAGCTACGGCAACGGGGCCCACTTCACGCGGCGTGCCTGGATCGCCTCGTTCCTGCTGGCCGTGCTCACGTTCGGCGTGGGGTTTGCGGTTCGCCAGCGTCTGATACCGCGCTGGCTGACGTGGCTCGGGACGATCAGCTACTCGGTCTACCTGGTGCACCCAGTCCTGCTGGCCGTCACCGACGGCACGATCGGCCGCTGGCGGGAAAACAAGCCCCTGCTTGAGCTGGGCTTCTACGCCGTGCTGCTGCCCCTGTGCATACTGACCTACCGTTACATCGAGTCGCCAGGACAGTCGTTGGGCCGAAAGGTGGCACGTCGCGCTCGACAGCGGTGACGAGCGCCCGGTCCGAAAGATCCGAGGTCCCAGGCGAAGGTCCGCTCGACGACCCAGCCGGTTTCCCCAGTCCGGAACCGTGCGGGGTGCCCTACCGGGCGAACTTCCGCGTGCCGCGGGCCCGGAGAAGCCGACGGTACTTGTCATAGTCATAGCCTCGGTCGTCGAACAGTCAGCCAAGCGACTCCTCGGATCTTCCAGATGGCGTGCGACACGCTCGGAGCCCGGCGAAGCACTCATGGTGGGAGACGAGCCTATTGCGGACGTCGGCGCTGCGGAACTGGGGTGCCAGGCCCACCTGGTCGCCTCTTGCTCGTGGTCCGGCGTCCCGGCGCACTGGTCGAGGTGCTCCAACTCCTCTGACGTGGCCGTACCGACACGACTTTCGGCCCAATCAGCTCTTCCAGCCTTGCCGCTCCAGGGTGAGGACGGCTGCAGCGATTGACGACATTCGATTCGGACTGCATCTTGACCTGCGGAAGACAGGCCACGACTTGAGGCGTGCGACGCCGCGCTCGACCGGTGCCCGGGCTGCGGACAGCGCGCGATTGAGGTTTGCTGGGTGGGGGTGAGGCCACGGCCGGCGAGGACCGGGACGCCCTGGCGTTCGCAAATTCGGATGACCCGGTGGGTGCGGGCGGCGGTCAGGTCGTGCGCGCGGCCGGGCAGTGTGGGTGAGATCCCCAGCAGCCGGCCATCCGGATCGGTCACCAGTTGCACGTTCACGCCGCGTCGGCGGTGCTTGTGGGAGTAGTCGGCGCGGCCGTCGCCGACCCGGTCGCACTCGGCGAGAGTGCCGTCGAGCAGGACGTAGTCGGGATCGGTCTCGCGCAACACCTTGAGCAGGCCTGGTGCACGCCGTCGCCGCCTCGGCAGCAAAGACGAGTTCGCCGTGTACCTTGACGCTCTGCCTGCCGGGCAGAAGCGCAAGCGGGAACCTGATGCGGCTCCTTGACCAGCACGGGTTGTGACCCCAGCAGAAAATCGGTGGTGCCGGAATGCGCCCCTGTCTAGGCTCAGTTCCGCATCCGGCGGTGGCCGTCTGCCGCTGTCGTTCGACAGGTGAGAAACGGGAGGTGTTGACCGATGACTGTCTTCACGACGGGCGTTGCCCGCGATCAGAAGTCCGTTCACTCCACCTCCGTGGCCTCCGGCTGACCTTTCTCACGGCGCGCGCGTGCGCGGTGCCGGGGCCGCCCTGTGAAGGGTTCCCCTTGAGTTCCTCTTCTTCTTCGGCTTCTTCCGCTTCGTCGCACCCTCTCCTTCCGTACGGCTGGGACGAGGACTGGCAGTCGCAGTTCGCTCCGTACGCCGCGCAGGGCCTCGTGCCCGGCCGGGTCGTACGGGTCGACCGCGGGCAGTGCGACGTCGTCACCGGCGACGGCGTCGTCCGCGCGGACACCGCCTTCGTCACCCCGCACGACCCCCTGCGGGTCGTCTGCACCGGCGACTGGGTCGCCGTCGACCCCGACGGAAACCCCCGCTACGCGCGCGTGTACCTGCCGCGCCGCACCGCCTTCGTGCGGTCCACCTCCTCCAAGCGGTCCGAGGGGCAGATCCTCGCCGCCAACGTCGACCACGCCGTCGTCGCCCTGTCGCTGGCGGTCGAACTGGACCTCGGCCGGGTCGAACGGTTCCTGGCGCTGGCCTGGGAGTCCGGTGCACAGCCCGTCGTCGTGCTCACCAAGGCCGACCTCGTGCCGGACGCGGACGTCCTCGCGCACCTCGTCGAGGACGTCGTCCGCAGCGCCCCCGGGGTGCCCGTGCTCACCGTCAGCGCGCGCGAGGGGGAGGGCGTCGACGCGCTCGCCGCGCTCCTCGGCCGGGGCACCTCCGTGCTGCTCGGCGCCTCCGGCGCGGGCAAGTCGACGCTCGCCAACGCGCTCACCGGCGAGGACGTCATGGACGTGCAGGCCACGCGCGACATGGACGGCAAGGGCCGCCACACCACCACGACCCGCAACCTGCTGCCCCTGCCCGGCGGCGGGGTCCTGATCGACACGCCGGGACTGCGCGGCGTGGGGCTGTGGGACGCCGGACACGGGGTCGGGCAGGTCTTCTCCGAGATCGAGGAGCTCGCCCCGCGCTGCCGGTTCCAGGACTGCGCCCACGAGGCCGAGCCCGGGTGCGCGGTGCTCGCCGCCGTCGACAGCGGCGAACTGTCCGTCCGACGGCTGGACAGCTACCGCAAGCTGGTCCGGGAGAACCAGTGGATCGTCGCCAAGTCCGACGCCCGCTCCCGGGCCGGCCAGCGCAAGGAGTGGAAGCGCAGGCAGGCGACGGGGCGCGCGGCGGCGCGTGCCAAGCGCGGGGAGTGGTGAGCGGCGGGGATCGCTGAACGCCATGTCCGATTCCCGCTGGCGGGAACGTGCGTCACGGGCCAAGACTGGGACCCGTGACGCACGAGGACACTCCCGACCAGGACACCCGGTACGAGGCCGTCCGCAGCCGGGACGCCCGTTTCGACGGCGCCTTCTTCTTCGCCGTCGCGACGACCGGGGTCTACTGCCGGCCCAGCTGCCCCGCAGTGACGCCGAAGCGGCGCAACGTGCGCTTCTTCGCGACGGCCGCCGCCGCGCAGGGCTCGGGCTTCCGGGCCTGCCGGCGGTGCCGGCCCGACGCCGGCCCCGGCTCGCCCGACTGGAACGTGCGCGCCGACGTCGTGGGCCGCGCCATGCGGCTGATCGGCGACGGGGTCGTCGACCGGGAGGGCGTCGCCGGGCTCGCCGCCCGCCTCGGCTACAGCGCCCGGCAGGTGCAGCGGCAGCTCACCGCCGAACTCGGGGCCGGTCCCGTCGCGCTCGCCCGGGCGCAGCGCGCGCACACCGCGCGCGTGCTGCTGCAGACGACCGCGATGCCGGTCACCGAGATCGCCTTCGCGTCCGGCTTTCCGAAGGGACGGAAGTAACAGTTCTAGCATGTCCAGCGTGCCCAGGTCAGTCCGTTTCCCTGGCAAGTTGCCGTGCGCACAGGGCCGTTCGCGCCCCCTGCGATACGTAGCGTGGACGTCACCGACACAGCGCGATCGATGGGGAGTCGTCATGCCTGAAAATCTTCGCCGCCTTCCATGGACCGGCCCCGACGGTGAACCGGAGTACGCAGCGCCCGGTGAAGTGGACGACTTCGCTGACAAGGAAGAAGCCCACATGATCAGCATGGCGCGCAACGATGCCCGGTACGCGTTGGCCATGGTCGACCGTCCAGACGTTTCGCATGACGACCTTCGCCGTCTCGTTCGCACGTTGGTTGATCACGTGGTGTGCGTCGGGCGCGTAGCGGACATGCGCGAGGAACGTCTTAAGGACCCTTCGTACGGTCCGGCGGTACGGGCTATTGAAGGGGCTTTGCGGAAGGCACTTCCGACCCGCTGACACCCGTAGGCCCCGCCCACACGCCACGGGGGGTGAACGCATGGACGGGGCAGTCAGTGGCTCAGTGCCTGCGGGGCGCAGTAGCGGCGCGAGTTGCAGAGTTGCGCCACCACCACAGCCCCTTGCAGGTGGGCGCTGAGAGGTTGAAGAAGTACCCGCAGTGAGGACACCAGGGAAGCCCGTTCTCCGGGTCGGTGGGGCACTCTGCGGAACAGCGCGGGCACTTCTCCACGTGACCTACTCTCAGGCGCTCAGATCGAACTCTCCGGCCTTGATAGCACCCGTCAGGGTCTCCCACTGGTCGGGCGTCATGGTGACGATGGTGTCGGGGCGCTCGCTGTCGCGCAACGCCACCACCCCCGGCACGTTCACGGCCACCTGCGGGCAGTTGCCGACCTTCTTGTCACGGCAGGCCGACGCGCTGACGAAGTCGTAACTCGGGATCGCGCTCATGGTGCCTTCCCCTTCGCTGGACTACTCGGGGATTCGGTCCCCGTGCCGTGTTGCAATCCGCCCCGGCGCTCACCGGGCGGAAGTCATAGCCAGCGGATCGGCTCAGCGTCTCCGCCGACGCAGCGGGGGCAGGGGCGCTTCTCAGTCCACCCGCAGAGATCACAGCCCCCGAACCCGCAGCACCCGTCACACCAGATGGCCCGGTGCCCGGCGCACGCCCCGCAAAGGTCCCCGTCCGTCCACAGCGACCAACTTGGAACCCCACCGGTTCGTCCCGCGCGGGGCTTCGGGTGGACGGGCTTCTGATCCGCTGGACGCATCCGCCGACGCCCTACCGGGGCAGCGCGGGGACGCTCCGGTGCCGTCGTCATCAGTGCCCCTCGGGATGCCTTCGCATGAGGACGTTGCAGTCAGTCACGGTCGTCCAGTCGCCACCCGTTCGCGCACGGTCCCGAACGTTGGCCAACTCTCGACAGCCGGCGCACCCGTCCACCGGGAGCGGCTCCAACTCCCGTGTCGTATACGGGAGTTCAACCGGCGCGCTGCTGTACCTAGTCGGTTCCGTCATGTGCCCCAGGGTCCGCCCGAAATGGATTTAAGGACTAGCGGCCACCTGTAGGCCAACTGTCGGCCAGACTTGACCTATGAGCAGCGCAATCGGGGCCAACATTCGACGCGCACGCGAACAACGCGGGTGGAGTCAGGCGCGCCTAGCGCGCGAAGTGTGCCGCGCTGCTCAGGTGCAGGGGGAGCCTGTCGGACGGCAGGAAGTCAGCCGATGGGAGACGGGGAAGCGCACGCCCCGAGAATGGTTGCCGTCCATCGCTGCCGCTCTCCGTGTCCCCGTGGATTCCCTGAGAACACCAGAGAAGCCCGCTGAGCCACCGTTGCCGACCCTGGCCGACTTCCTGCCCGCCGACGATCCACTAGCGCCGCTCAGCGCCCGCACAGGACGTCGTATCGGCATGGGGCAGGTGGACGACCTACAAAAGCGCGTCCACGGGCTCAGACTTGCCGACGACGTTTTAGCCGGTGGCGACCTGATCCGCCCTGCACTTCGGGAACTGCGATCCGCTGTGAAGCTGTATCGGGAAGGTACGCACACGGCGGAGGTTGGGCGTCAACTACTGCGGCAAATCGGGGAGTTGGCACAGATTGCCGGATGGATTGCGAGCGACGCCGGGCAGCACGAGGAAGCGGAGCGGATTTACCGGCTAGGAATCAGCGCGGCGCGGCAGGCTGAAGACCAAACACTTGCCGGTAATCTCGCCGGATCACTCGCTTACCAAATGAGCAACAATGGGCGGGAAGCCGAAGGGCTCACGCTCGCCCAGGCGGCATTCAACGACGCACGGGCCGAAGCGCCCCCGAAAGCCCGCGCGCTGTACCTAGACCGTGTGGCCTGGGCGCACACGAAAGCCGGGGGCAGGGAGAACGGACAACAGGCCATGCGCGCACTGGGGGAAGCCGGGCAGGCGCTCAGCGAAGACAGCGAAGGCACGGAATCACCCGCCTACCTGTATTGGGTCGACGCCGGGGAGCTCCGAGTCATGGAGTCCCGGGTTTACACAGAGCTCCACCGCCCCTTGCGCGCAGTTCCGTTGCTCCGGGAGGTACTCAGCGAATACGACGCCACGCGCACGCGCGAAATGGCGCTGTACCTGTCCTGGCTCGCCGTCGCCCTGGCCGACGCCAACGAACCTGAAGAAGCGGCGACAGTCGCAGAACGCGTGATCGACATTTCGGCTGACGTCGCTTCGGAGCGAACAGCGGAACGGGTGCGCGTGATCCTCGACCGGCTCCGCGACTTCGCCGACGTGCCGGAAGTCGCCGCGCTACTCGAAGACGCCACCTAAACGCACAGAAGCCCCGTAGGACGCCTAGGAATTCCCAGGTGTCTACGGGGCTCTACTGTGCGTTTTCGAGGCTCTACCGCCCCCTTAACGGGCCGCTAACGGGTGCATTCTCGGCGGGTCGAAGTGCCGGGTTCCCAGTAACCCCAACGATTCTGCCGCTTGGGGGCGCTGGGTCCGGCGTCGCACCTAGCGCGCGAACGGAGAGCTGGGACCGGGATCGCTGAAGGTTTTTCCTGGGAACTTCTGACCGGCCTTCCCTATCCCGCGCCGCTCGAAGGTACTCACGTGAGTATGTTCGGCGTTTCAGTGTGCTTCCCGACAGTTCTTGCATACTGCTTGCTGCACCCCGCGCGCCGTGCGATCCGTTCCCTCGATCTCACGCGCATAAGTTGTTCGCTCACACCGCTTGCAGCAGGTGGGCACAAGGTGCGGCAACCCTTCGACGCATTGCACGCGCCCTTCAGCGCGCATCCATGACGGGCGCATATGGCTAGGCCACTCATCAAGTGACACGGAAGCGCCGGGCAATGCGCGCACGGGTGGCCACTGCAACTCACCCTTCGGTGTGCGGTGCCCCCGCTCGACCACGCGCCCCCACCCCCGCCGGCTCACGTACTCCGCCATATCGGCTGGCATCCGCACCCGAACGCCGGAAGGGACCGGCTTACCGTCAATGGCAAGACCGGTCCCTATCTCGACAAAGGAAGGCGGCGGACAGTCAGCGGCGCTGAACAGTTGGCCCAGCACCACTAGGCGGTGATCGTCATCTTCACGACGGCGGCAGCGTTGGGGACGGCAATCGCCGCGCGCATGATCGCCCGGGCACCAATTCCGTCCTTGAAGAAACCGGCGTCCGTCGAGGTCTCGAAACGCGCGTCGGAACGGATCACCGCGTAAATTTCCGAAGCGTCGTACACCAGAATCGTGTTCGGATCGACGTACGGGGAAACCTTCACCGGCACGCCCAGGATGGAACGGGAAACGCCGTCCGTGCCGCTGCCCGCACCCGCGCTGAGAAGCTGACGACCGGTCGTGTCCTTCAGCCCGAGAAGCTGAGCCCAGCGCGCGGGGTTCATGACCACAACACCCGGAACGGCGGACACCTCTTCGAGCATGCCGAAAGCCTCAGCGAACGGGGCAAGATCGGTCGGCTCACCGGTAACGGCCAGCGTCTGAATTCCCGCTGTGTTGGAGATACCGGCGAACTTATCGGTACCGGCCGTGCCGGTAAGAGCCTGCTTGTCGAAGCCCAACGCAATGGTGCGGAGCATGCTCTTCGAAATGGCGTTCAGCGAGACGCCGTCGGAGTCGTTGACGAACTCACTCGACAGCATCTCGGAAGTGGCAATCTTCATCGGCTTGACGGTCAGGAGGCCAGCCGCGAAACCACCGGTCGGCAGTTCGGCAAGCTCCCCGACGAAAGCCGGAGTGAAGTCGGAAGTCACGACCGGCGTCTTCCACTCAGACGCGTTCGTCGCGACCCGGTTCACGCCGCTGGAAAGGACGACGGAATTGGGGGCCATGAGGTCGACAAAGTTCTTCGAGAATTCAGCCAGAGTAAACGCGCCGGCCGTGCCCGTAGCGGTCAGGTTTCGGGACTCGGCAAGCTTCGCGTACAGGAGGTCACCCGCGCTGGCCTTCCGGCCAATTGCGGCGCGCTCAGCGGGCGACTTCATAGCGAACAGCGAAGCGGCACGCTCGCCGTTCAGCGCGTCCAGTTCCGCACGCTTCTCGTCCAGTTCCGCCCCACGCTTCTCGCCGGTCGTCTCAGCGGCGCGAACGTCGGCGGCAAGCTTCTCGGCGCGCTCGCTGTCGGCGATAGCCTGACGGGCAGCGTCAATGTCGATCTTGCTCATGTTTCCTCTTTCAAGTGCGCGAGCGCTGACGGTCGCGTCGGGATAGGCGGGAGTGTGGACGGGCCCAAGCTCAAGGACACGCATAGCAGTAACCGTTCGGTGCGGAATCTCGCCCGAGAAGTCCCAGTTTTCGGCGTCAGCGATGAAGGTGAATGACGAGCCGTACACGTCGCCCCGCCGCACAAGCTCATGGACGCTGCGTCCAAGTTCGGTGTTCGGAAGGTCAACGTCGTAACGAACGCCGATCGCATCCACGGACAGCGTGAGCGTCCCGCTACGAGTGCGCCCAAGAACGTTGTTCGTATCGTGGTTCCACGTGCACAGCACGTCGTCTTCCGTGTTCGTCCACGCGCCCGGCGCAATTGATTCTGTGAACGTACGTATCGGCGCGGGCGAGTTGAAGACGACGGCATAGCCGCTGAGCTTCCGTGAGCCGTCCGCGTTGAGCAGCTGTGATGCTGCCCGCGTTTCAATCTCGGTCACATTAATTCCTTTTTCGTGTCAGCCAGCCGCTCTCAAAGATGCGCCTCATGGTGGCGGCAGCACTTGCCGTGTCCGGCACCCACTCACAGCCGGGGCAAACGTCTTCTCTATGCGACGCCGTTCCCCAGCCGCACGCCGAACAAGTCGTGTATACGATCGGGATTCGATTACGCTTCAACGTGCCGCGCCGCAGGATGAAAAGCGTCTTCGCCGCCGAGAGTGCGCCGGTGAGCCTCGCGCATGAGTCCATCCATTTTCCGGTGGTGTACGCGACAGAGCGGGAAATAGTCGTCCGGGTCCGTGGAATATCGGTAAGGGCCGTCGCAGACCAAACTGTTCGCCCAGGGGCTCAGCGCCCACTCGGCGGCAGGCTCCGGACAACCTTCCTGACAGCACGGGAAGTTGTCAGCGTGACCGTTGGCGCGCCTTAGAACTTCGTGGGCGTTGCGATAGCGGTTGTAGGGGTCTCGAAGGTCGCCAGTTCGGCGTGCGGCGTTCTGAGTGGCCGTGGCGACCTTCCCGTCAGACGTACGTCGGTACTCCCGGATTGCTCGTGCCTGACAGGGTCGACAGATTGTGTTGCGGCCGAATCGGCTGCGGTGGTTCCGCACAAGATCGTCCGGGCTCTTAAGGTCGCCGCACTTACGGCATGACATGGCAAGCAGGATCACAGTTCGTCCTAGGGGTGGGCTACAAAACGGAAACGGCCGTACCGGGAGCGGGGAATCGTGGGGTAGCCCTCCCACGGATTCCAGCTCGACCGGTACGGCCGTTGGTGCGCGGTGTGCGGAAAATGTCGCTCCCCCGCGCGGGGGTCTTAATCGCGGACTCTAGGGGCTACCTGTCCGGTACTTAGTATGAAGTGCGTCGGTTACCTGCCCTCAGCGCATATGGGCCGGGTGACGTTGTGATGCTGTGGCGTCGACTTCGGATTACCTATAGAGATGTCTTATGTGAATCCAGAAAAAGAGTCACAGCGTCACAGCATCACTCGCCCCAGGTCAATGGCCCGCTGTCAGACCGCTGTGGTGACGCAGACGTATTAAGGTAGCCTAACTAATGACCTGACGGTACGCGAAAAGGGCCGATCCCGAAGGACCGACCCCCTTCCGCTGTCACGACTCAGCGCGTGCGATGCCCTCTAGTTCCTCGGAGCCCTGAGCGAAGAACGCATTGCCCATGTCCCAGACCACACGGCTTTCGTTCAGCTTGAACACGCGGCCGCGCTTTGCTCGCTTGATTCTGACCGTGACCCCGGCCTCGCAGAGCATGTCGCGTCGCCCCTTGTCATCGGCGTCACGCCATGCGTCCGCGATGGTCGTGTTGAGTTGGACGACTTCCACGCGCGCCGGTCGTGCTTCCCGGGTCTCAAGTTCAGCCAGACGGGCGTCAAGGGCTGTTGCGCGGCGTTTCCAGGCTGCCTGAGCGGCTTTGCTCTTTTGCTGCCCTTGCTCCCTCATGTGCGTTTCGAACTCCGCTGTTGTGGCATCGATCTCGGGCTGGGGGTCGTAGCCGGGGATGTGTCGCGTTTCTGTGAGTCGCATTCCGCCGACGGCACTTAGGAACCGCTCGCGTACGTACTCTTCGGCCCATTCGAGCTTTACACTCGCCGGCTCCGGGCATTTCTCGCCACGCCCCCACGAACCGCACTTGTAAACAGAGGAGATGCCCTTGCTGTTCGCTGAAGGTTTCCCGACGGACATACGCTGCCCGCACCCGGCGCAGAGGATCACGCGCAAGAGAAGCGCCACGCTGTCTGACCGGAACCACTTCGCGCCTTCTTCGTTTTCGTCCTTCAAGAGTGCGCCCAGAGCATCGAATTCCTCGCGAGTCAGAATCGGCTCACGAGTGGCCATCACGGGTGCGCCCTCATCATTGCGTACGGGGCCTGTCTGGGTAACTTTCCAGCCCAAAAGTGCTTCCGACGTGAGCAATTTCTTGATGACGCCGTGCCGCCACTTGAAGCGCTCTTTCGTGATCTTCTCGCCGACACTGTTGCCGACTTTCCCCCCTGTCTTCCTGCCCTGAATCAGGTTCCAGTGGTCGCGTGGCGACGGAATCCCGGCCTCGTTGAGTTCAATGCAGATGGCACCCAGCGACTTCTTTCCGGTCAGAAGCTCTTTGATTATCCGTTCGATAACGGCAACGGCTCGCTTGTCCTGGACGAGCGTTACTCCGCCACCTTCGAGCGGGGCGGGCTTGTACCCGTATGGGGGCTTCGAGCCGCGCCACCGGAGCGGCATCGTGCGCATCGCTGCCTGAGCGCCCAGTACACGCTCACGGATGGACTGAGCCTCGAACTGTGCGGCGAACGCGAAGAGCGTGACCATGAGCTGGGCCATTGGGTCCAGCGGGTTGCGGAAGTCGAGTACGAGCCTTCCGCCCGGACCCTCAGCGATGACGATCATCTTCTGGTGATCGCGCGCCCACTTGCTCAGTTCGTGCATGTCGTCCATGGACCGAACGGCACGGTCGAAGCGCCAGAAGACCAACGCGTCAAACTCGTCGGGGCGCTTGAGCCATGCGCCCAGTTCCGGCCGTTCGAACGGGGTCGTCTTGGACGCGCTGACGCCCAGGTCGACCGCCTCACGGTCGCTAAAGTCGATACCGAGGGACGCGCCGGCTTCGTGGTTGGCGGCCCGCTGCCGCTCA
The DNA here is from genome assembly GCF_042889585.1 of Streptomyces sp. NPDC002566. Classification (NCBI taxonomy): domain Bacteria; kingdom Bacillati; phylum Actinomycetota; class Actinomycetes; order Kitasatosporales; family Streptomycetaceae; genus Streptomyces; species Streptomyces sp. NPDC002566. The sequence continues at coordinate 430,108 of NZ_JBIARD010000001.1, forward strand.
GGGCTGGTCGTCTCGTCCGTGAGTACGGACAGACGGAGGACGGACAGGCCACGCAAGGGAGTTGTCATGCCGGAGGCGAAGGGAGTCGGTTCCCCGCCGCTGACCTGGGGTTTTGCCGTCACAGTAAGGGATCTCCTGAACTGTCAGTCGTCTCCCTTCGGGTTCGCGAGCGTGCGCCAGTTCAACGACACCGTCCGTGCCGTGTACGCGGCGAACCCCACCGAGCTGCGGGCCGCCGCGCCCCGCACGGGCCGCACGGCCGCCCCGGGCGCCGGGATCGAGCTGCGGCTCGCCCACCGGGGCCCCTATCACGCGCGTGCCGTGTTCGACCTGCTGGCCCGGGAGGCCGTCGCCGGCGTCGAGGAGGTGAGCGGCCCGGCGGGCACCCGCACGTACCGCCGGACGCTGCGCCTGCCGTACGGCACCGGGATCGCCGCCGTCGAGGAGCGCACCGGCTCCGCGCCCGGCGGCGCCGTCCGCCCCGGCGGCTGGCTCGACGCGCGGCTGCGGCTGACCGACCCGCGCGACCTGACCACCGCCGTGCAGCGGCTGCGCCGGCTGTTCGACCTCGACGCCGACCCGTACGCCGTCGACGGGCGGCTCGGCGCGGACCCCCGGCTCGCCCCGCTCGTCGCCGCCCGCCCCGGGCTGCGCGCTCCGGGCGCGGCCGACCCGGAGGAGTACGCGCTGCGGGCGCTGACGGGCCGAGCGGAAGCGGAACGCCTGGTCCGCGCGCACGGCAAGACCTTGGACGCGCCCAGTGGGGCGCTCACCCACCTCTTCCCCGAACCGGCGGCACTGGCGGGGCGCCCCGGCCCGCTCGGAACCCTCGCCACCGCGCTCGCCGACGGCGCCGTACGCCTGGACGCGGGCGCCGACCGCGACGACGCGCAGGCGGCGCTGCTCGCCCTGCCCGGCCTGGACGCCGCTGTCGTGGCGCGGATCCGGGCCCGCGCCCTCGGCGACCCCGACGTCGCGCCGCCCGGCGCCGGCGTCCCCGACAGCTGGCGTCCCTGGCGGACGTACGCCCTGCACCACCTGCGCATCGCGGGGGAAACGGAGGAACACCGTGTTCTGGACTGACGTCGACAGCCCGCTCGGGCCGCTGCTGCTCACCGCCGACCCCGACGGCGTGCTGACCTCGGTGTCCGTGCCCGGCCAGAAGGGCGGGCGGAGCGTCCAGGAGGGGTGGCGGCGGGATAGGGGACCGTTCCGTGCGGCCGTGGAGCAGCTGGACGCCTACTTCGCCGCCGACCTGAAGGAGTTCCGGCTGATGGTCCGGGCCGAGGGCACCGCGTTCCGGACGCGGGTGTGGGCCGCGCTCGACTCCGTGCCCTACGGCTCCACGACGACGTACGGCGAGATCGCGGCCCGCGTCGGAGCGCCCCGGGCCGCCGTCCGCGCCGTCGGCGGGGCCATCGGGGCCAACCCCCTGCTCATCGTCCGCCCCTGCCACCGCGTCATCGGCGCGAACGGCGCGCTGACCGGCTACGCGGGCGGCCTGGACCGCAAGGTGCGGCTGCTGACGCTGGAGGGGGCGCTGCCGGTGGTGCAGGGGGCGCTGCCGGTTGTGCAGGGGGCGCCGACGGCTCCCGAGCGGTCGCTTCCCGCCCCCGAGCGGTCGCTTCTCGCGACCGGCGTCATCCCCACACCACCGCGCCCATCCACGCGCCCATGATCAGCAGGCAGGTGAACAGCTCGGTGAGGATGCTGGTGCCGCCCGCGCGCATCACCGTCCGCAGCGACGCCCGGGCCGCGTCGGAGCTGCCGAGGCGCAGGCGTTCGGCGAGGTAGACGCCGCCGACGAAGCCCCCGATCGCGCCGACCACGGGGACGAGGAAGAAGCCGAGGAAAGCGCCCGTGCCCGCGTACAGCGCCATGTGGCGGGTGGCGTCGCTGACCCGCAGCCGGCGGGGCGGCAGCGCCCAGCGCACCACCTGCGACAGGAAGAGCACGGCGGTCGAACCCACCAGCACCGCCCAGGCGACCGGCTCGGGGTCCTTCAGCGCCCACCACAGGACCCCGGCCCACACCAGCCACGAGCCAGGCACGCCCGGCAGCAGCACCCCGCACAGGCCGAACAGGATGACCAGCCCGACCAGCAGGAGTTCCCACGCCTCCATCTGGCCAGATTGCCGGACGCCCATCGGACACGCAGGCCGGCACGGCCGGGGGCGAGCCCCGTCCGGGACGCGTTTTCCCGATGCCCCGTTTCCGTGCGGTCCCTGCGGTGACAATCAGAGGCATGAGCCAGCAGGGGGGAAGGCCCACCGGTCACGACGACTGGTGGGGGCAGTTGTACGACGACTCCACCGGAGACGCCGGCCCCGCGCCCACCGCCGACTCGCTGGAGGACCGCTTCGCCTCGGCGGCGGAGACGGTGAACTCCGCGGGCCCGGGGGAGGGCGGGCATCCGTCGCCGGGGCCGCGGCCGGAGGAGTGGTGGGCGACGGGTCCGCAGGAGCCCTCGCCGTCCGCGGATCCTCCGCCCGCGGCGGAGCCGGCGGTGGCGCCCCGGCCCGCGCCCCCGCCCCGCGTCGGCTCCGGGCCGCCCACCTATGACGCCGAGCCCACCGCCCTTCCCGCCGCCGATCCCGACGGGCTGGACGACCTGGTCGCGGACACCGTTCTCGACGGGGCCCGGTACGGGACGTGCACGCTGCGGGCGGCGTCCGTGCGGGGGGACTCCGCGCGGTACCGGGGCGAGCCGCGCCGCGACGCGATGCTCACCGCCCGCTTCGGCGCCGGCGACCAGGCCCTCGTCCTGGTCGCGATGGCGACCGGGGCGCGGACCACGCCGGGGGCGCACCGGGCGGCCGCCGAGGCGTGCCGGTGGATAGGGCAGGCGGTCGGCCGCAGTCACGTCCGGCTCGCGCAGGACATCAGGGCCGCCCGCCGCGGCGACCTGAAGTCTGGACTGCACCGCCTCACCGACCGCAGCCTCGGCCGGCTCCGCGCCGCCGCCGCCGAACGGGGGCTGCGCGCGGAGGAGTACGCGGCCGGGCTGCGCTGCCTCCTGCTGCCGGCCGACCCGGAGTGCCGTATCCGCATCTTCTTCGGTGTCGGGCCCGGCGGGCTGTTCCGGCTGCGGGACGGCCGGTGGCAGGACATCGAACCGGCGGTCGGCGAGGTCGCCGGCGAAGCGGTCGTCGGCTTCGGCTCCCCGCGAGCCGCGACACCGCCGGCCCCAGGAACCCCAGGAACCCCAGGAACCCCCGGAACTACCGCGGCTCCCGGCGTACCCGGAGTCCCGGCAGCCCCCGAGACCGCCGAGAGCCCGCCGCCCCGGTACGAGCCCTTCCGCTTCCGGGCCTCCGTAGCCCGCCCGGGTGACACGCTGCTCATGTGCACCGCCGGTCTGGCGGAACCGCTCCGCGACGAGCCCGCTCTCCCCGCACACCTGGTCGAGCGCTGGTCCGATCCCGCCCCGCCCGGCCTCGCCGCGTTCCTCGCCGACACCCAGATCCGGGTCAAGGGTCATGCGGACGACCGCACGGCCGCCGCCGTTTGGGAGGCATGACGTCGTCCGCTGTGACTTCATGGAAGCCGCGGGGGGCCGAAACCGATGTACGGGGACCGAAGGGGCATGAGAGCGTCATGGCCAAACAGAACGTTGCCGAGCAGTTCGTCGACATCCTCGTCCGCGCCGGAGTCAAACGCCTGTACGGCGTCGTCGGCGACAGCCTGAACCCCGTGGTGGACGCGGTCCGCCGCAACGCCGCCATCGACTGGGTGCACGTCCGGCACGAGGAGACCGCCGCCTTCGCCGCCGGCGCGGAAGCCCAGATCACCGGAAAGCTCACGGCGTGCGCCGGCTCCTGCGGTCCCGGAAACCTGCATCTCATCAACGGCCTCTACGACGCCCACCGCTCCATGGCGCCCGTGCTCGCCCTCGCCTCCCACATCCCCTCCAGCGAGATCGGCCTGGGCTTCTTCCAGGAGACCCACCCCGACCGTCTCTTCCAGGAGTGCAGCCACTACAGCGAGCTGATCTCCAGCCCGAAGCAGATGCCCAGGCTGCTGCAGACGGCCATCCAGAACGCCGTCGGGCGCAGCGGCGTCAGCGTCGTCTCGCTGCCCGGCGACATCGCCGCCGAGCCCGCCCCGGAGAAGGCCGCCGAGACCGCGCTCGTGACCACCCGGCCCACCGTCCGCCCCGGCGACGACGAGATCGACCGGCTGGTCCGCATGATCGACGCGGCCGACAAGGTCACCCTGTTCTGCGGCAGCGGCACCGCCGGCGCTCACGCCGAGGTCATGGAGTTCGCCGAGAAGGTCAAGTCCCCGGTGGGGCACGCCCTGCGCGGCAAGGAGTGGATCCAGTACGACAATCCGTACGACGTCGGGATGAGCGGGCTCCTCGGTTACGGCGCCGCCTACGAGGCCACCCACGAGTGCGACCTGCTGATCCTCCTCGGCACGGACTTCCCCTACAACGCCTTCCTCCCCGACGACGTGCAGATCGCGCAGGTCGACGTGCGCCCCGAACACCTGGGCCGGCGCTCGAAGCTGGACCTCGCCGTGTGGGGCGACGTGCGGGAGACGCTGCGCTGTCTCATCCCGAGGGTGCGCGAGAAGACCAACCGGCGCTTCCTCGACAAGATGCTGAAGAAGCACGCCGACGCCCTCGAAGGAGTTGTCAAGGCGTACACCAGGAAAGTGGACAAGCACGTTCCGATCCACCCGGAGTACGTGGCCTCCGTGCTCGACGACATGGCCGACGACGACGCCGTCTTCACCGTCGACACCGGGATGTGCAACGTCTGGGCCGCCCGCTACATCTCGCCCAACGGCCGCCGCCGGGTCATCGGTTCCTTCTCCCACGGCTCCATGGCGAACGCGCTGCCCATGGCGATCGGCGCCCAACTCACCGACCGGTCACGGCAGGTGGTGTCGATGTCCGGCGACGGCGGGTTCTCCATGCTGATGGGCGACTTCCTCACCCTCGTCCAGTACGACCTGCCCGTGAAGGTCGTCCTCTTCAACAACTCCTCGCTGAGCATGGTGGAGTTGGAGATGCTGGTCGCCGGTCTGCCCTCGTACGGCACCGCCAACCGCAACCCCGACTTCGCCGCCGTCGCCCGCGCCTGCGGCGCCTACGGGGTGCGTGTGGAGAAGCCCAAGGAACTCGCCGGGGCCCTGAAGTCGGCCTTCAAGCACAAGGGGCCCGCCCTCGTCGACGTCGTCACCGACCCCAACGCGTTGTCCATCCCGCCGAAGATCAGCGCCGAGATGGTGACCGGCTTCGCGCTGTCCGCGTCGAAGATGGTCCTGGACGGCGGCGTCGGCCGCATGCTCCAGATGGCACGGTCCAACCTGCGCAACGTGCCCCGGCCGTGACGTGCCGCGCTCAGGACCCGGTCCTGGGCGCGATCCCGGACGACCGCCTGATTCAGGCCAACTTCACCGCGCGGACTACAGCGCTTTCCCCGGGCGGGACCGGATGCGCCCGCGCCCTGTGACGCGCCGGGCGCACGTCCCGTCCCGCCCCGTGCCGTGTTCGCGCCGTCGTCTCGGACCCCTCGGAGCGCCCGGCGGTTCGCCGGATGTCCCTCCGGGGGCCTGACGGTGACGGCGCGGCGTCGGGCGTCCGCCGGCACGTCCCGGCGCGCCCGGCGGCAACTGATCCGGTTGCCCGCTCAACTCTGGCCGAACACATGGTCGTTGACGCATGGACATGACTGCCGCCGTATCGACGGGGCAAGCATCCCCGTGAACGTGTTCGAGCAGGAGGGAAACCGACATCGGCACGCGGGCGGGGGTCATGAAGAGGCAGGCACGAGGCAGCGGTTCGACGATCGCGGGATCCTCGACGGCGACACGGACGGGGGAGGACGAGGCGGACGGCGGCGACGGGGGAGCGAGGGCGCCCCAGTTGCGGCGCAGACTCGGGCGGGCCGACTTACGGGCCGTGCCCGAGACCCGCCGGGCGCTGCGCGAGCTGCTGCGGCACTGGGGCAAGCCCGGACGCTCCGACATAGCGGAACTGCTCACCAGCGAGCTCGTGACCAACGCGCTCGTCCACACCGATCACGACGCGGTCCTGACGGCCACCGTCGGACCCGACGGACTGCGGGTCGAGGTACGGGACTTCGTGGCCCGCCGCCCGCAACCGCGCCCGCCGTCCGCCGCGTCCGGCGACGGCACGCACGGGCGGGGCCTGCTCCTCGTGCAGTCCCTCGCGGACGCCTGGGGAGTGCGCGCGCACGGCGTCGGCAAGGTGGTCTGGTTCGAACTGGCGGCGGGAGCGGCCTGACCGCGACCGGCGACGGCACGGCCGCGAGAAGGCGGCCGGCGGACGACCGGAAGGGGGCGCGACCGCTGTGGTCGCGCCCCCTTCCCGGTACCGCGTGGCGTCAGCCGAACTGCTGCTCCAGGTCCTTGAGCTTGCGCTCCAGGGAGTCCAGACGCGGCAGCGCCATGGTGTCGTCCTCGGCGGTGAGGTCGACGGTGATCGGATCAGAACTCTGGCGGACGGGCTGCAGGGAGGGCCGCGTACGCACGGGCAGCTGCTCCGGCGCGTTCGCTATGGCAGGCTCCGCGGAGACCCGCTCGGCGGTGGCCCGCTCCAGGGTCGCCTGCGTCTCCCCCTGCCGGCCGCCACGGCCCGGGAAGCCCCGGTGCCCCCGGCTGATCGCCTTCAACTGAGCGCGCTCCACGCGCTGTTGCTCGCGGCGGCGCAGGCGGGTCTGGTCCTTCTGGCGCTTGTCCTCACGCACCTCGTCGACCGCCTCGTCCAGGGTGCGCACGCCCTCCAGCAGCATCAGCGACCAGGCCCTGTAGGTCTCACGCGGGGCGCGCATCCAGCGCACGACGCGGATCTGCGGCAGCGGGCGCGGCACCAGGCCCTGCTCGCGCAGCGCGGCCCGGCGGGTCTGCTTCAGCGCCCGGTCGAAGAGGACCGCCGCCGACAGCGACATGCCCGCGAAGAAGTGCGGTGCGCCGTCGTGTCCCAGACCCCTCGGCGCGTGAACCCAGTTGAACCAGGCGGCGGCGCCGGCGAACGTCCACACGAGTATCCGGGAGCCGAGGGCCGCGTCGCCGTGGCTGGCCTCGCGCACCGCGAGCACGGAGCAGAACATCGCCGCCCCGTCCAGGCCGAACGGCACCAGGTACTCCCAGCCGCCGGACAGGTTGAGGTTCTGCCGGCCGAAGCCGACCAGTCCATGGAAGGAGAGCGCGGCGGCCACCGCCGCACAGCAGAACAGCAGTACGTAGGAAGCGGTCCCGTACAGGGCCTCCTTGCGCCTGCGGCGCTCCTCGCTGCGTTCCCACGAATCGTCCGCGCTCGCGTTCTCCCCCGAGGAGCGCTTTCCGCGCGCGAGCACCGCCACCGCCGCCAGCATGCCCAGGAGCAGCACGGCGCCCGGAAGCAGCCAGTTCAGCGATATGTCGGTCAGTCTCATCTGGGGTCCCTTGCATTGGGATAGGGCGTGACGCCCGCCATAGTGGCCCACTCCCGTCCGCGCTCAGGGGATTTCGGGGCAAGAGGCCGCCAAGGAGGTGCAAGGGGATGCCCAGGGCGACGTTCCGCTCGAACTGCCGCGTGGCGGGCAGGAGTTGAGTTCGAATAAGACTACCCGTACGCGTGGTTCCACGGATAGTTCCCGAGCCGGGTGGGGAAGTCGGGCATCATGCCGCGGAGCGGGCGTCAACTCACGCCCGCCGCCGTGAGTCTGGCGACCCGGTCCGCGTCGCAGGTGCGCGGGCAGGTGGCGCAGGTGTCCTCGGGGCGCACCGTGTAGAACATGCAGCAGCTCGCCCGGTCCCGGGTGGGCAGCGACTGCCCGTCGGGGCCGGTCAGTTCGCGGAACGCCGCCGAACCGACGTACGGCCGGGTCGTGCCCGGCAGCAGCCGCGCCAGCTCGTGCCGCGCCCGCTCCTTCTCGCCCTCGCCGAGCAGTTCGGCGACCCACCACAGGCCCTCGACGATCTCGTCCGTCACCATCCCCCACAGGGCCCGCCCGCGGCGGCGCGCCCGCGGTCCGAACGCGGCGAGGACCGGTTCGTGGTGCTCGGCCACCGCCGCCCGGACCTCCGCGCGCAGCGCCTCCTCGTCCGCGACCACCCGGGCGCCGGGCAGCGCGGCCGCCGGATCGCCGGGCAGACAGGCGAACGAGGCGGGGGCGCGGACCGCCATCCGCATGCCGGCGCCGGTGCGGTCGTAGGAGACGTGCGTCACGGGGAAGCGGGGCACGCGGCGGTGCAGGAACCACGGGACGGTGATCAGCAGGCAGACGGGCCAGGAGTAGCGGTGCAGCCCGAAGCTCGCGACGACGTCCGGGCGGGCGCTGTGGCCGTAGTCGCGGGTCACCTGCTCGTCGTCCCAGGCCAGGAACGCGTCCAGGGCCGCCCCGCCCTGCGCCAGCTCGGCTGCGGCGACCCAGCCGCCGCCGCTCGGGGCCGGATCGCCCTGCGGGACCTCGGTGACGGTGAGGCCGGGGAAGACCTCGGTGAGGCGGGCGTACGCGTCCGCCACGGCGGACATGGCCGACGGGGGTACGGGCATTCCGGGACCACCGAATCGCGAGGGGGCGAGAGGTAAGGCTTACCTTACTCAATCGTGCGGGGATTTGAACTGGGGGTCGGTACGCCTATGGTTCTTGACGGGCGAGTAACAAGCCGCCGTAATGACCCCAAGTACCGACACGTCCGTCAGGAGGACCCCGTGGAGCGGAGCACCCAGGGCTTTGCCGGGACGGGGGTTCCCCAGGGGGTCGACGGCGGTGCGCGGGTGCCGGCGCAGACGCGGGCCGAGCGGGTGCCCGGCGGGGGCGCCGGCGGTGGCGTCGGCGGTGGCGGGAGCGTCGGCGGTGGCGGGGGGCGGACCTCCGGCGGGCCGGTCAGGGGTGCGGCGGGCCTCGGGCCCGGGAGCGGCGGGGGCGCCGGTGCCGGTGCCGGCGCCGTGCGCGGCGAGCACACCCATGGTGAGGCCGCGCCGTCCCGGCCCCGGCCGGCGGTGCAGCGGGTCTCCGTGCGCGGACAGATCCTCGACGCCCTGCGCGCCGCGCTCGTCGGCGGGGAGCTCACGCCGGGCGAGGTGTACTCGGCGCCCGTCCTCGGCGAGCGCTTCGGGGTCTCCGCGACCCCGGTCCGCGAGGCGATGCAGCAGCTCGCGCTGGAAGGCGCGGTGGAGGTCGTGCCGAACCGGGGGTTCCGGGTCGTCGTCCGGGGCGCGCGGGAGCTGGCCGAACTGGCCGAGGTGCGCGCGCTGATCGAGGTGCCGGTCATGCTGCGGCTCGCCCGTACGGTCCCCGCCGAACGCTGGGCGCAACTGCGCCCCCTCGCCGAGGCGACCGTCCGCGCGGCCGGCTCCGGCTGCCGTGCGACGTACGCGGAGTCCGACCGCGCGTTTCACCGGGCGGTGCTGGGACTGTGCGGCAACGAGCAGCTGGTCGGCGTCGCGGAGGAACTGCACCGGCGGTCGCAGTGGCCGCTGGTGGGCGGCGGGGGGCCGGCGGCGCGGGGACGGGCGGAGCTCGTCGCGGACGCGGCGGAGCATGTAGCTCTGCTGGAGGCGTTGGGGGCGGGGGACTTGGACGTGGTGCGGGTGCTGGTGCGCGAGCACTTCGCTGGCGCGGCCTGAGCCGTTCATCCCGGGTGCGGGTCCGTGGGGTCCGGCCTCGGGGGCTCTGCCCCCGAACCCCCTTTCGGCCTGAACGGCCTCGTCCTCAAACGCCGGACGGGCTGGGGGTGCCGGGGCGGCCTGCGTCGTTCATCCCGGGTGCGCGTCCGTTGGGGTGCGGCCTCGGGGGCTCTGCCCCCGAACCCCCGATCGGCCTGAACGGCCTCGTCCTCAAGCGCCGGACGGGCTGGGGGTGGGCGGCGTCACGCCGTTGCCGCCGGTGGGGTCAGGTGGCGGGTCAGCCAGGTGGGGACTCCTCCGAGGAGGCGGTGCAGGCGGCGGGCCTCCTCTCGGAGGCGGGACGCCTCGGGTTCCGTCTCCGCGTCCGCCAGGGACGCCAGCGCCGGCGCCGTGCCCACGAGGTAGCCCAGCTCCTCCCTGATCCGCAGCGATTCGGCGAACCCCCGCCGCGCCTCCGCCAGTTCACCGTCCCGCAGCGCCAGACCCGCCAGGTGCCGCCAGGTGAACGACAGCAGCAGCGTGTCCGAGTGCTCCGCCGCGGCCGTGTGGGCCCGCCGGTACGCGGCCCGCGCCGCCTGCGGGGCACGGGTCAGGTTCTCCGCGAGCAGCCCCCGCCGGAAGTCCAGCAGCGCTCGGCCCGGCGCCCCCGGCGGGATCAGCGCGGCGGCCCGGCCGAGCGCGGCACGCGCCTCGTCGACCCGGTCACGCACCCGGTGCACCGTCGCCGCGTACGCCAAGTGCCCCCGTTCACAAGCCGCCGCCCCTCGTTCCTCGTCGCTGTGGGCGAGCGCCTCCGCCGTACGCAGCGCGTCCTCCGCCTCCTGCCAGCCCTGCTCGGTGTAGAGACACCGTTCGACCAGCAGCGCGGCCCGCTGCAGCGACCCCGCCGCGGTCCCGGCCGGGAGGAGGGCCGCGGCGTCGGCCCAGCAGGCGCGTGAGCGCAGCCGCCATACCGCGGTCTGGAGCGGATCGTCGCCGGCGGTCGTTCCGTTGCCAGACATGGCGGAGTGCGCCACGTTGCCCTCCCCGAGCACGCCATCGAGCTATGAGTGGTGGCGGCATCTCAGCACGGATCGCGGGGCCGGGCCAAGGGGGCGGGTGAAGGATTTCACAAAGTCGTGGGATCCCCGGCCGTCGGCGTTTCGGCCGGCGCACGCCGATTCGTCAGCTCATCCGCAGCGCCAGGAAGAAGTCCAGCTTGTCCTCCAGGCGCGACAGGTCACGACCCGTCAACTGCTCGATCCGGCCGACGCGGTAGCGCAGCGTGTTGACGTGCAGGTGCAGTCGGGACGCGCACCGGGTCCACGAGCCGTCGCAGTCCAGGAACGCCTCCAGCGTCGGGATCAGCTCGGCGCGGTGCCGGCGGTCGTAGTCGCGCAGGGGGTCCAGCAGACGGGCGGTGAACGCGCGGCGTACGTCGTCCGGGACGAACGGCAGCAGCAGCACGTGCGAGGCCAGCTCCTGGTGTCCCGCCGCGCACACCCGGCCGGGACGGGCCGCCGCCACCCGGCGTGCGTGCCGCGCCTCCTCCAGCGCGCCCCGCAGCCCCTCCGCCGAGTGCACCGCCGCGCTGACGCCCAGCGTGATCCGGCCGTCGTCGCCCAGCCCCGCCGACAGCGGCTCCCGTACGGCGGCGAGGAGCGCGTCGGCGATGACGCCGGTCTCCGTGCCGTCGTGCTCCGCGGCGACCGCCGGGAGCGGGACGAGGGCGACGGCCTCGCCGCCGGTGTGCGCGACGGCGATGCGGTCGGACGGCTCGGGGCCGGTGGCGTGCGGGTCGACGAGGATCTCCTCCAGCAGCGCCTGCGCCACCGGACCGCCCGCGACGTCCCCACCCGGGGCAGAGCCTCCGGCGACGGTCGCGCCCGACGTCTGCGAGGCGCCCGTGCCGCCCGTGCCGCCCGGGCGACGGCCGGCGGCGGGAGCGGCCGCCGAAGCCGCGCCCCGGCCCGAGCCACCCGCCGCCGGACCGCCCGAGTGCGTTCCGTCGACCCCGCCGGCCGGGACGCCCGCGCCGCTCCACTCGACCTGGGCCACCACCACCTGCCAGTGCGGGGCCGCGCCCAGCCCCGGGAGCAGCACCGGGGCCGCCACCCGCAGCCGGGCCGCGATCTCGGCGGGCGCGGCGCCCGTCTGCACCAGCTCCAGCACCTCCTGCGCCAGCCGGCGGCGCACCGTGCGCGCCGCGTCCCGGCGGTCGCGCTCGACCGCGATCAGCTGGGTCACGCCCTGGAGCAGGTCGAGGCGCTCCTCCGCCCAGTCCCCGGCGTCCGCCTCGACGGCCAGCAGCCAGTCCGACAGCGCGGTCTCGCGCACGTCCCCCTGTGCCTGGGCGCTGTGCCCGGACTGCGGCGGGCGGCCGGCGGTGCGGATCGGGAAGAGCGAGTACGTCGTCTGGCCGACGATGACCCGGTGCGGGCCGCGACGGCCTGTGCGGACGGCCGCCAGATGCTCACCGGCGAGCCGCGCGCACACCTCGGCCGACGGCACGGCCCCCGTCCCGGCCCCCGACGACGCCCCCCGGTCACCCACCGCGGAACCGCTCAAGGCCGCCGAGGCGGACGAGGACGCGGAACCGGCCACGACAGAGGAACCCCCGCTCAAGGCCCCAGAACCGGCCACGACCCCGGGACCGCTCACGGCCGCGGAACCGGCCACGACCCCGGGACCGCTCACGGCCGCGGAACCGGCCCCCCTGACCGGCCCGGCCCCCGAACCGCCGCCGGCCTCGCCCGCCGGGCCGCCGCTGCGAACCGCCGCACCGCCCCCGCCCTTCGCCCCAGCGATGAGCCGTCCCGTCGGCGAGAGCACCCAGGCGCGCAGGTCCAGGTCGGTGCCGAGCAGGTCCAGGACCACGTCCGGGCCGCCGCCCGCCGGACCGGAGGTCATCATCCGGCGGTGCCGGTCGACGACGGCCGCGAGGTCCCCGGCCCGCTCCCCGGACACCTGCCGCACCACGTGCTCGGTGATCGTCGCGAACGCCACCGACTCGTGCACCGCGAACAGCGGCAGGCGGTGCCGGGCGCAGGCCACCACCAGGTCCTCGGGGACGTCGCCCAGCTCCGCCGTGCCCGCCGCCAGCGCGGCCACGCCGGCCTGCACCAGGATCCGCACGAAAGGATCGGAGTCGGCGGCGTCCCGGCGCCAGGCCAGACCGGACAGCACCAGCTCACCACCGGAGAGGTAGCGGCTGGGGTCGCGCAGGTCGGTGGTCATCACACCGCGCACCGTGCGGTCCAGCTCGGCCTCGCCGCCGAGCAGCCTGAGGCCCAGGGCGTCGGTGTCCAGCAGTGCGCGCAGCCGCATTCTCGTCGCCGCCGTTCCTTGTCTCGAAAACCACGATGGAAAACACAATGGAAAACACGATGGAAGGCAGATGGATCGCGCCGGATCCGAAAGGATCATCGACGAGAGTCTGTGTCCCAGGTCACACAGTGTGTGTCGTACGTTTCCATCGGAAAGCCCCGAGGTTACGGAGGGCCTCCGTTCATACGAATCTACAAGATGACCTCCCTGGCCAGCGAACTCCTTCATGGTTTCGGTGACTGACCCGCTCGGCGTACGGCGCTGTGTACTGAGCCCACCCGGCGTGAACAGCACCTGTGCGAGCCGGGCCCGCCCGAGCGCGCAGTGGCTTGATCCGACCCATCCCGAGACTCCGTCCGATCCCGAGACGTGGAAGAGAGCCGGTCATGGACTTCCTTCGCCCCGCCGGCTGGGAGGAGGCGCTCGCCGCGAAGGCCGAGCACCCCGCCGCCGTGCCCATCGCCGGGGGCACCGACGTGATGGTCGAGCTCAACTTCGACCACCGGCGTCCCGAGCACCTCCTCGACCTCAGCCGCATCCCGGACCTGTACGAATGGGAGGTCGGCGAGGACAGCGTGCGGCTCGGCGCCTCCGTCCCGTACACCCGGATCATGGAGAACCTGCGCTCCGAGCTCCCCGGGCTTGCCCTCGCCTCCCACACCGTCGCCTCCCCGCAGATCCGCAACCGCGGCGGGGTCGGCGGCAACCTCGGCACCGCCTCCCCGGCCGGCGACGCCCACCCCGCCCTCCTCGCCGCCGGCGCCGAGGTCGAGGCCGTCTCGGTGCGCGGCACCCGCATGATCCCGATCGACGCCTTCTACACCGGCGTGAAGCGCAACGCGCTCGCCCCCGACGAGCTGATCCGCGCGGTGCACGTCCGCAAGGCCGACGGGCCGCAGCAGTTCTCCAAGGTCGGCACCCGCAACGCCATGGTCATCGCGGTCTGCGCGTTCGGCCTCGCCCTGCACCCGTCCTCACGCACCGTGCGCACCGGCATCGGCTCCGCCGCGCCGACCCCCGTCCGGGCCGAGACCGCCGAGGAGTTCCTGAACGCGGCGCTCGACGAGGGCGGCTTCTGGGACAACGGGAAGATCGTCCCCCCTGCCGTCGCCAAGCGGTTCGCCGACCTGTGCGCCGCCGCCTGCAACCCCATCGACGACGTACGGGGCACCGCGAGCTACCGCCGCCACGCCGTCGGCGTCATGGCCCGCCGCACGCTGACCTGGACCTGGGAGTCCTACCGCGGCGGTCGCCGCCCGAGCGAGGGAGCCGCCTGATGCGCGTCCACTTCACCGTCAACGGCCGTCCGCAGGAGGCCGACGACGTATGGGAGGGCGAGTCCCTGCTGTACGTGCTGCGCGAGCGGCTCGGGCTGCCCGGCTCCAAGAACGCCTGCGAGCAGGGCGAGTGCGGCTCGTGCACGGTCCGCCTCGACGGCGTCCCGGTCTGCGCGTGCCTCGTCGCCGCCGGCCAGGCCGAGGGCCGCGAGATCGTCACCGTCGAAGGGCTCGCGCGGTACGCCCGGCAGCGCGCGCACGGCGCGGACGCCGACGGCACCGCCGCCCACTCCGGGGACGAGACCGAACTCTCTCCCGTGCAGCAGGCGTTCATCGACGCCGGCGCCGTCCAGTGCGGCTTCTGCACGCCCGGCCTGCTGATCGCCGCCGACGAGATGCTGGAACGCGAACCCGACCCCTCCGACGCGGACATCCGCGAGGCGCTCTCGGGCAACCTGTGCCGCTGCACCGGCTACGAGAAGATCATGGACGCGGTCCGCCTCGCGGCCGCCCGGCAGCAGGAGGCGGGCTGACCATGCCTACCAACGGAGCCCCCGCCAGGATCACCCAGGGCACGCAGGCCAAGGGCGGCGTCGGCGAGTCCACGCTGCGCCCCGACGGCGTCCTCAAGGTCACCGGAGAGTTCGCGTACTCCTCCGACCTGTGGCACGAGGACATGCTGTGGGGCCAGATCCTGCGCTCCACCGTCGCCCACGCCGAGATCGTCTCCCTCGACACCGCCGAGGCCCTCGCCACCCCGGGCGTGTACGCCGTGATGACGTACGACGACCTGCCCACCGAGGTGCGCCACTACGGCCTGGAGATCCAGGACACCCCGGTCCTCGCCCACGGCAAGGTCCGCCACCACGGCGAGCCGGTCGCCATCGTCGCCGCCGACCACCCGGAGACCGCCCGCCGCGCCGCCGCGAAGATCAAGGTCGAGTACCGCGAACTGCCCGTCGTCACCGACGAGGCTTCCGCGACCGCCCCCGACGCCGTCCTCGTCCACGAGAACCGCACCGACCACCACGTCAGCCACGTCCCCCATCCCAACATCGTCCACCGGCAGCCGATCGTCCGCGGCGACGCGGCGGCCGCCGCGCGCAGGGCCGACGTCGTGGTCCGCGGCGAGTACACCTTCGGCATGCAGGACCAGGCCTTCCTCGGCCCCGAGTCCGGGCTCGCCGTGCCCGAGGAGGACGGCGGCGTCCACCTCTACATCGCCACCCAGTGGCTGCACAGCGACCTCCGGCAGATGGCCCCCGTGCTGGGCCTCCCGCCGGAGAAGGTGCGGATGACGCTGGCCGGCGTCGGCGGCGCGTTCGGCGGGCGCGAGGACCTGTCGATGCAGATCCACGCCTGCCTGCTCGCCCTGCGCACCGGCAAACCCGTCAAGATCGTCTACAACCGGTTCGAGTCGTTCTTCGGGCACGTCCACCGCCACCCCGCCAAGCTGTCCTACGAGCACGGCGCCACCCGCGACGGCAAGCTCACCCACGTCAAGTGCCGCATCGTCCTCGACGGCGGCGCGTACGCCTCCGCCAGCCCGGCCGTCGTCGGGAACGCCTCCTCGCTCGGCGTCGGCCCGTACGTCGTCGACGACGTCGACATCGAGGCGATCGCCCTCTACACCAACAACCCGCCCTGCGGGGCGATGCGCGGCTTCGGCGCGGTCCAGGCCTGCTTCGCCTACGAGGCGCAGATGGACAAGCTGGCCAAGGAACTCGGCCTGGACCCGGTGGAGTTCCGGCAGCTGAACGCCATGGAACAGGGCTCGATCATGCCGACGGGCCAGCCGGTGGACTCTCCCGCCCCCGTCGCCGAACTCCTGCGCCGCGTCAAGGCGATGCCGATGCCGCCCGAGCGCCAGTGGGAGAGCAGCGAGGGCGCCGACGTACGGCAGCTGCCCGGCGGCCTGTCCAACACCACGCACGGCGAGGGCGTCGTCCGCGGGGTCGGCTACGCGGTCGGGATCAAGAACGTCGGCTTCTCCGAGGGCTTCGACGACTACTCGACGGCCCGGGTGCGCATGGAGGTGGTCGCCGGTGAGGCGGTCGCCAACGTGCACACGGCCATGGCCGAGGTCGGCCAGGGCGGAGTCACCGTCCACGCCCAGATCGCCCGCACCGAGCTGGGCGTCTCCCGGGTGACGATCGACCCGGCCGACACCCGGGTCGGCAGCGCCGGCTCCACCTCCGCCTCACGGCAGACGTACGTGACCGGCGGGGCCGTGAAGAACGCCTGCGAGCTGGTGCGCGAGAGGGTGCTGGAGATCGGGCGCCGCAAGTTCGGCGCCCACCACCCGGCCTGGGCCACCGCCGAACTCCTCCTGGAGGGCGGCAAGGTCGTCACCGACGGCGGCGAGGCCCTCGCCGACCTGGTGGACGTGCTCGGCGAGGAGGCCGTCGAGGTCGAACGGGAGTGGCGGCACCGGCCCACCGAGCCGTTCGACCCGCGCACCGGCCAGGGCAACGGGCACGTCCAGTACTCCTTCGCCGCGCACCGCGCCGTCGTCGAGGTCGACACCGAGCTGGGCATGGTGAAGGTCGTCGAGCTGGCCTGCGCCCAGGACGTCGGCAAGGCCCTCAACCCGCTGTCCGTGCTGGGCCAGATCCAGGGCGGCACCGCCCAGGGCCTCGGTATCGCCGTCATGGAGGAGATCGTCGTCGACCCGAAGACCGCGAAGGTGCGCAACCCCTCCTTCACGGACTACCTGATCCCCACCATCCTCGACACCCCGACCATCCCCGTCGACGTCCTCGAACTCGCCGACACCCGCGCCCCGTACGGCCTGCGCGGCATCGGCGAGGCCCCCACCCTGTCCTCGACCCCGGCGGTCCTCGCGGCCGTCCGGGACGCGACGGGCCTGGAACTGAACCGGACACCCGTCCGCCCCGAACACCTCACGGGCACGGCACAGGAACAGCACCCCCGCTGAGCGTGCGCTCCCGCGGGTCACCGCGCCCGCGCACGATCGGTGGCCGTCCGGGCGTGCACCGGCCGTCCGTGCGGGAACCCGTCCCAGGAGCGCACAGCAAGGAGACGCCAGAGATGCTGGACATCGCCGAGGAACTCGACCGGTGGGTCGGGCAGGGCCGCGACTTCGCCGTCGCCACCGTGGTCGCCGTCAACGGAAGCGCGCCCCGCCGGCCCGGCGCGGCCCTCGCGGTGGACGCCGACGGCACGGCGGTCGGCTCGGTCTCCGGCGGCTGCGTGGAGAGCGCCGTCTACGACCTGTGCCGGCAGGCCCTCCAGGACGGCGAACCCGTCCTCGAACGGTTCAGCCACAGCGACGACGACGCCTTCGCCATCGGCCTGACCTGCGGCGGAGTCATCGACGTCCTCGTCACCCCGGTACGGGCCGCCGACCCCGGCCGCCCGGTGGTCGCGGCCGCCCTCGCCGCCGCCGCGAGCGGCGCGACGGCGGCGCTCGCCCGGATCGTGTCCGGCCCGGCGGACCTCGTCGGACGAGCCCTGCTCGTCCGGCCCGACGGCTCCCACGAGGGCGGCTTCGGCGGCCACCCCGAACTGGACCGCACGGTCGCCGCCGAGGCCGGCGCCTTCCTCGAAGCGGGCCGCACCGGCGCCCTGGAGATCGGCGCGCAGGGCTCCCGCTGCGGGGCCCCGCTCACCGTCCTCGTCGAGTCCTCGGCCCCGCCGCCCCGCATGATCGTCTTCGGCGCGATCGACTTCGCGGCGGCGCTGGTGCGCGTAGGGAAGTTCCTCGGCTACCACGTCACCGTGTGCGACGCCCGCGCGGTCTTCGCGACCCGGGAGCGGTTCCCCGAGGCCGACGAGATCGCCGTCGAATGGCCGCACCGCTATCTGGAGCGCACCCGCGTGGACGGCCGCACCGTGCTGTGCGTCCTCACCCACGACGCCAAGTTCGACGTCCCGCTGCTCCGGCTGGCGCTGCGGCTGCCCGTCGCCTACGTCGGCGCCATGGGCTCCCGCCGCACCCACCTCGACCGCGCCGCCCGGCTGCGCGACGTGGGCGTCACCGAACTGGAGCTGGCGCGGCTGCGCTCACCCATCGGCCTCGACCTGGGCGCCCGCACGCCCGAGGAGACCGCGCTGTCCATCGCCGCGGAGATCGTCGCCGACCGGCGGGGCGGCAGCGGCGTCCCCCTGGCCGGCGCGCACACTCCCATCCATCACGACGGCGCGCCCGGGCCCGCCGGGCGGATCGGCTCCGTCGCCTGAACGCCCCCGGGCGGGCGCACCGCCGGCTGGTCCGGCCAGACGAACGCGTAGCCGGGGTCGCCCTTCCCGCTCACCCGGACGAAGCGCAGCAGCTCGCGCACGATGCCCGCGGCGCCCGCGGCCCAGCCCGTGGCCGGTTCCAGCACGCTCGGCGTGGCCCGGTGTTCGACGTTCGACCAGCGGGCCCCGTCCGTGTCGCGGGTGGCGCGGGCGACGAGGTCGGCCACCAGCACGTGCGCGAAGTCCGGGGCGTCGCCCTGCTCGGCCATCCGGTCGCAGGCCAGCGCCAGCACGCCCGCCGTGCCGCAGCAGCGGGCGTTGTTGTCCCAGAAGCCCGGTCGCAGCCGCCGGGGGAGACCTGAGTGCGTCACCGTGTGCCAGCAGCGGTCGGCGAGGTCCTGCCAGCCGGGCTCGGCCAGCACGTCCCGCAGCAGCCGGAAGACCTGCGCGTCACCCGTCGGGCCGTGGCACCAGCCGTAGCTGTGCCGCTCCACCAGGTCGGGCCGGTACTGCGGATCGGAGTGGGCGACCAGGAAGCCGTCCGAGCCGGCCTCGTCACGGGCCGTCACGTTCGCGGCCCCGGCCCGCGCCAGCGCCAGGAAGTCCGCGCGGCCGGCCGCCCCGCCGACGGCGGTCAGCGCGTACACGATGCCGAGCGCGCCGTGCGAGATGTGGTGGAACCGGGACACCAGGCCCGGGCGGTGCGCGTGCGCCCAGGTGACGCCCGCCTCCGTCTCCTCCGCCGTGCGCGTGTACGGCTCCAGCGCGAGGACGGCCAGTTCCTCGTCCCCCGTGGCGAGCGCGCCCAGGCCGATGCCCGCGTTGCCGCCCATCAGCTCGAACAGCTCGCCCCAGCGCGTCCCGTCGAAGCGGGAGCGCACCCGCTCCAGCGCCCGGTCGGCGGCGGCGCCGGCCGCGTCGTCGCCCAGCTCGCGCTGGACGGCCCGCAGGGCGAGCGCCATGCCGGTACGGCCGAAGTACAGGGAGTCGTCCTCGGCCTCCGCGGCGGCGACCGCGAGATGGCGCGCCGCGCGCAGGGCCGCGTCGCCGTAGGAGTCGTCCCCGAAGTGCCGCCGCGCCTCCAGCAGGGTGGGCACGATCCCGGCCGTCCCGCTGTACAGCTCCGCTTCGAGTGCCGCGTCCGAGGGCCGGGCGGGCCAGCCCAGCCCGCCGCCCTCCGTCTCCCGGGCCACCCCGAGCAGCCAGCGCAGCCCGTCCGCGGCCAGTGCCTCGACCTCGCCGAGCCCGCCGGACCTGTCCGCCGTGGGTGCCGCCTCTTCGTCCGCCGTCTTCATGTGCTCACCCTGTCATGGGCAACGGCCGCTGCCCAGAGGCTTGTTGGCAGGTCAGGGGCGGCGCAGGAGGTGGTTGGCGGCGCGGCCGAACAGGGTGCGGGCCGAGACCCGCAGCAGCGGGTCGAACAGGGACGGCAGGAAGCGCACCCGCAGTTCCTCGCGCCAGACGACCCGGGCGCGCCCGCCCGGCCCCGGCCGCACCTCGATCTCCGCCCACCCCAACACGATCCGGCCGCGTTTCTCCAGCCTGCACAGTCCCGGCCCGTCCCCGCCCGCGTCGGTGGTCGGCGGACGCCAGACGGTGACCTCCATACGGTCGTCGAAGACGAGCGGCCGCACCCCGGACCGGGCGACGAACACCGTGCCCTCGCGGGTCGGCCCGGGGGTGATCACGGTGACGCGCGTCAACGGGACCACGTCACCGTGCCGGGGCCACGCGGTGAGGCGGCGCCACGCCTCGTCGAGGCTGAGGGGCGCCGTGCGTTCCAACTGGAAGGTGACCACACGGTGATCGTAGGCAGTGCGAGCCGCCACGCGCAGACATCCCCGCCCGGTCACACGCTCGGCCTAGTCCGGGCTTTCCGCGCCGGCGCACGCGAAACGATTCTCCGCACGGGTGTGCGCGCGACCGGGCCGCGGGGGGCGTGCGCCGCCCGGGTCACCGGTAGACCTTCCCCGGCTCCGCCTTCCCGGGCGCGAGCAGCTGCGGCACCGTCACGAACACGTACCCCCGGTCCTTCAGCGCGTCGATGATCCCCGGCACCGCCGGCACGGTCCCCGCGTAGATGTCGTGCAGCAGGATGATCCCGTCCCGCTCGGCCTGGTCGAGGACGCGCCGCTTGATCAGCTCGGGGTCCTCCGTCGTGTAGTCCTTCGCGGTCACCGTCCACAGCACCTCCGCGATGCCCAGCTCACGGCATATCTCGTGCACGGTGTCGTTCGTACGGCCCTGCGGCGGACGCATCAGCGTGGGCCGCCGCCCGGTGAGGCGCTGTATCTCCGCGTTGGGGCGCTCCAGTTCGGCGCGTATCTCCTCGGGCGTGAGCTCCGTGAGGATCCGGTGGTCCCAGGTGTGGCTGGCGACCTCGTGCCCCTCGTCGGCCATGCGTCTGACGAGCTGCGGGTATGCGGTGATGTGCCGTTCGCCGAGCAGGAAGAACGTCGCCGGCACCTGTCTGTCCTTGAGGATGTCCAGCAGCCGTGCGGAGTTCTCGCTCGGGCCCGCGTCGAAGGTGAGCGCTATGCACTTCACCTCGCCGCAGTCGACCGGGCCGAGGCGGGCCGCCTGGGCGGTGGGCCCGCCGTGCGCGCGGACGGCGCTGGGCGCGGTGGTGTCGAGGCCGGCGCAGCCGGTCAGGGCGAGGGAGAGGCAGGCGGCGAGCGCCCCGAACCTGGCTGCGCGGAACCGGAGCGCCGTTTTCCGCGTCTTCTTGATCTGAGTTCGCATGGCGGGACTATACACAGTGCGTATAGCCTCTGACCTGCGGTGATGTGGGCTGCGTGTTTGGGGTGTGGATCAGTTGGCACCCGGGTGGGGTGACCACTCACAACGCCTTGAGCAGTGTTCGCCTCGTCCTCGTCGACCAGGACGGCATCCTCGTCGAGGGCGGCGACGGCGGTGACCCCGACCGGATCCGGCCCGTGCCCGGCGCCCGCGAGGCGCTCGACCTGCTGCGCTCCCGTGGTGTCCGCACCGGCGTGCTGACGCGCCGTCGGGGCGGGCCGTCCGAGGCGGACCGGCGTCGCGTGGACGAGCGGATCGACGAACTCCTCGGCCCGTTCGACGTCCGGGCGGTCCGCCCGCACGCCTCCGAACGCGACGGCGACCGCGGCGAGTCAGGGCCGGTGCTGTGGGCGGCGGGCAGGTCGTGCACGCCGCCCGAGCGGATCGCCGTCGTCGGCGCGAGCGCGGACTGCGTCGAGGCCGCGCGCGGGGCGGGCGCCCACGGCGTCCTCGTCCCCGGGCCGGGCGTGCGGCCCGAGGAGACCGCCGGTGCGGGGCATGTCGCGCCCGACCTGCTGACGGCTGTGCGCGGGCTGCTGTCCGGGCCGCCTCGCCAGCACGTCCTGGTGGACGAGCGCGCGATCGTGGCGGCCTACCGGCCGGTGGACGGGGCCGGTTGAGGTGTGCGGGGACGGGGGAGCGGTCGCGGGCGGGTGCGGCCGCCCGGAGGCCGGGTCCGGGGTTGGTCAGGTCTGCGCGCGCCGGTACGCCAGGCGGAACAGCGCGTACAGCGTGAGCGGCCACAGCGCCGCGAACGCCCAGATCACGGGCGGCTGCGCGGTGGTGACGCCGGTGACCATCAAGCCTATGGACACGGCGAGCAGCAGCGCGACCGTGAGGGGGTGGGGGGTGTAGGACGTCATCCGGGAGAGCCCGGGACGCCAGTGCAGGGTGCTCAGTCGTCTGTCGAGGCGGCGGTCGCGGCGCAGGGCCCGCTCCATCTCCGCCAGGATGCGTCGCTCGTCATCGGAAAGCCGGCCAGTCGCCACTGTTCCTCCATCACCCGGGCCGACACTGACCACTTCCAGGTGCCCGGCCTCAGGCCGAACTAACGGTGGCGCCGGTCACCGGTGGGGCGGCGCTCCCGTGGCGGTCGGCACTCGTGTGACACGCCATCGGATGGCCCATCCCGGCCTGCCCCGAGAAGGGCGGGCATATCGTCCCACATATGACGAAATGCCATGTTCTGTATCTGGCGTGCACCGCGGCGATCGTCGGCACCGGACTCGGCGCCGCCTCGCCCGCCGCGGGCCACACGACCCACGTGGTCCGTCCCGGGCAGTCGATCCAGAAGGCGGTGGACGCCGCCCGGCCCGGCGACACCGTCCAGCTCACCCGCGGCACCTTCAGGGAGAGCGTCAGGATCACCACCCCCGGCATCACCCTGCGCGGCGTCGGACGCGACACGGTGATCAAGCCGGCCCCGGTGAAGCCGGCCCCCGCCAAGCCCGCTCCGGCCAAGCCCGCTCCGGCCAAGCCCGCTCCCGCCAAGCCTGCTCCCGCCAAGCCCGCTCCGGCCAAGCCCGCTCCCGGCAAGCAGACCCCCGCCAAGCCGGCCAAGCCCGCCAAGCCGGCTCCCGGCAAGCAGACCCCCGCCAAGCCGGCCAAGCCCGCCAAGCCCGCTCCCGCCAAGCCCGCCAAACCGGCCAAGCCCGCCAAGCCGGTCGCGCCGAAGGCCGTCGCCACCTGTGCCGCGGCCGGCAACGGCATCTGCGTGGAGGGGACTTCGAAGAAGCCGCTCAAGGGCGTCACCGTCGCCTCCCTCAAGGTGAGCGGCTTCGCCAAGTCCGGCGTGTCGGCCGCGGCCACCGACGGGCTGACCGTGCGGAACGTGACTGCCGAGAAGAACGGCGTGTGGGGCATCGCCGAGGAGGGCTCCGTCCGCAGCGTCTACCGGCGCAACACCGCCCGGGGCAACGGCGACGCCGGCCTGTTCCTCGCCAACACCATCACCGCCGAGAAGGGCGCCTCGGACACCGGAGGGACCCTCGTCGAGCGCAACCGGCTGGAGGACAACCGGATCGGCGTCACGGTCCGGCGCCTGCGCAACCTCACCGTCGCGCGCAACCTCGTCATCGACAACTGCGCCGGCGTCTTCGTCGTCGGCGACGAGAACAAGCCGAAGACCGGCGCGCTGAGCGTGCGCGAGAACCGCGTCGAGCACAACAACAAGTCCTGCCCGAAGACCGCGCGCCTCGACGCCCTCCAGGGCTCCGGCATCGTGCTCACCGGCGCCGAGGACACCGAGGTGACCCAGAACCGGATCACCGGCCACGCAGGCACCTCCCCGCTGTCCGGCGGCATCGTCGTGTTCAAGAGCTTCGTGGGCGCCACCAGCGACCGCAACCGCGTCACCGGCAACACGCTGAGCGACAACTCCCCGGCCGACCTCGTCAACACCGACACCGCCGGCGTCGGGAACAAGTTCGAGAACAACTCCTGCCGCTCCTCCCGGCCCGCCGGCCTGTGCTGAGCACCGAGAGTCCGCAGGGTTCACAGAGAGAAGGAAGGCGGCACATGACGACCGCAGAGACTGCTCCACCGCCGTCCATGCGGCTGAGGGAGCTGGTGTTCGGGGCGGCCTGTGCCGCCGCCCTGCGCACCGCCGCCCGGCTGGGAGTCGCCGACGCCGTGGGCGACTCCCCGGTGTCCGTGGAGGACCTCGCCACCGCGGTGAAGACCGAACCCCAGCCGCTGCGGCGGCTGTTGCGGGCCCTGTCCTGCTACGGCGTCTTCGCCGAGCAGCCGGACGGAGCCTTCGCGCACACCGACATGTCCCGGCTGCTGCGCGAGGACGACCCGCACAGCCTGCGCTACATCACCCTGTGGTGCACCGAGCCGTGGACGTGGGACGCGTGGCCCCGGCTCGACGAGGCGGTCCGCACCGGCCGCAACGTCGTCGAGGACCTGTACGGCAAGGAGTTCTTCCAGTACCTCAACGAGGACGCCCCCGAGTCGGCCCTCGTCTTCAACCGCGCCATGACCACCTCCAGCGCCCAGTCCGCCCAGGACGTCGCCGACTTCCTGGATCTGTCGGGGAGTTCCTCCGTCGCCGACATCGGCGGCGGCCAGGGGCACGTGGTGGCCAGCCTGCTGGAGAAGTACCCGGCCCTGCACGGCACCCTGCTCGACCTGCCGCGCGTGGTGGAGAACGCCGACCCCCGGCTGCGCCCCGGCGGCGCGCTCGCCGAGCGGGTGAAGGTCGTCCCCGGCGACTGCCGGGTCGCCGTCCCGGTCCGGGCGGACGTCTACATCATCAAGAACATCCTGGAGTGGGACGACGAGAGCACCGCCCGCACCCTGCGCAACGTGCGCGAGGCGGGCGGCCCCGGGACCCGTGTCGTCGTCATCGAGAACCTCGTCGACGACACCCCCTCCATGCGGTTCAGCACCGCGATGGACCTGCTGCTGCTCCTCAACGTCGGCGGCGCGAAGCACACCACCGACAGCATGGTCCGCCGGCTGACCGCGGGCGGCCTCGTCGTCGAGGACATCCGCCCGGTCAACCCCTACCTGCACGCCTTCGACTGCACCGTCCCCGCCTGACCGCCCTGACACTGCGAAACGGTCGCCGGGCCCGCGGAACTCGCGGGCCCGGCGACCGGTGACGCGGCGGGGTTCAGGCGCGCCCGTCCCGCTCCCAGCGGTAGAAGCAGCGGGCCATCGCGTCCTTCGGCGAACGCCAGGTCGCCGGGTCGTACGCGCTGACGTACGCCTGGAGCCGATCGCTGATGCCCCGGAACTCGGGGTGACCGGCGACCTTGGCGATCGCCGGCCCGGGGTCCTGCTCGGACTCGATCAGGTGCAGGTACACGTCGCCGAACTCGAAGAGACTGCGCCGGGCGACGCCCACGAGGTGCGGCAGCTCCCCCCGGTCGGACTCCTCGAAGAGCTTGGCGATGTCGGGGGCCGAACCGGGAGCCATCTTGGCGACGATCAGGGCCTGGTGCATGGGCCTTCCTCCGTTGTGCTCGGTTTCCGCGCGTCTTCCGCTCAGTCGGACAGGTTCGGCACGGATCCGCGCTCCGCGGCGGCCTTCTCGATGCGGTCCCGGATCAGGGCCAGCTGGACCTTGGAGTTGCGGTTGATGTTGTCGGTCATCCAGTCGTCGTCGACCGGCGCCTCGGGCTTCATCGCGAAGTCCTGCGTCCACACCATCCGTACGCCGCCGGCGACCTCCTCGTACCGCCAGAGGATGTTCATGTACGCGAAGGGGCCCGTCTCGACCCGGCGGGCCTTCACGGTGAGCGTGTCGCGGTCCGCCTCCCGCTCCGAGACCCAGCTCCACACGGTGCCGTTCTCGTCGGGGTGCATGGTCAGCCGGAACGTCGTCTTCTTGCCCTCCGTGGAGAGGATCTCGGCGGAGGCGTACTCGCTGAACAGCCGCGGCCAGTTCGCCACGTCGTTGGTGATGTCCCAGACCAGGTCCAGCGGGGCGGCGATGGTGATCTCGTTCTGCGTGTGTCCGGGCATGTCAGGCTCCAGCCAGCAGGGCGCTGTTGACGAGGTCGAGGAACGCCTGCGGCGTCTTGCACCGTTCCGCGTCCGGGGGCATCTGGGTGCCGTAACGATTCTCCAGTTCGCCGACGATCCCGAGCAGACCGAGCGAGTCGACGCCGATGCTGTCGAAGCCGATGTCGGGCTGCTGGGCGAGCTCCGCGGCCGGGACGGTGACCCCGGCGCACTTCTTCATCAGCTCGGCCAGCTCTTCCACGGTGATGCGGTCGCTCATGCGGTTCCTCTCCTTTGCTTCCCGGCGCCCCGCTGCGAGGCGTCGGCGGCGCCGTGCCGCAGCACCAGCGCCGAGTTCGATCCCATGAGGCCCCGGCTGAGGACCAGTGCCGTGCGCAGCTCGGCGGCGCGGGCCCGGCCGGACACGAGGTCGAGGTCGTGGCAGACGTCGAAGACGTTCGGGGTGGGCGGGACCACGCCGTGCTCCATCGCGAGCACCGCCGCCGCCGCGTCCAGCACCGGCGCCGCGCAGTAGCCACGGCCGATGCCGGTCTTCGGCGCGGTGACCGGCACCCGCCGGCCGTGCGCGCCGAGCGCGTCGGTGATCGCCAGCGCCTCGGCCCGGTCCGCCTCCGGCACGCCCAGGGCGTCCGCGAAGACCACGTCGACCTCCTCCGGGGCGCGGCCGGCCTCGTCCAGGGCGCCCCGGATCGCCTGTGCGAGCCCCTCCCGGGACTCGGCCCAGCGGGACGGCCCGGTGAAGGTCGCCGTGTGCCCGGCGAGCACGGCCCGCACCCGCGCACCCCGCTCCACGGCCCAGTCCTCCTCCTCCACCACGAACATGGCGCCGCCCTCGGCGGGCACGAACCCGCAGGCCGACTCCGTGAACGGGCGGTAGGCGCGGGACGGATCGTCGGCGGTGCTCAACTCCTCGTAGCCGAGCTGGCACACCACCGAGTACGGGGCGAGCGGCGCCTCGGTGGCGCCGGCCACGATCACGTCGGTGCCGCGCCGCACCGCCCGCGCCGCGTGCGCCAGCGCGTCCAGACCGCCCGCCTCGTCGGCGGCGACCACCGAGCAGGGGCCCTTGAAGCCCCGGCGGATGGAGATCTGGCCGGTGCTGGCGGCGTAGAACCAGGCGATGGACTGGTACGGGCCGACGAACCGGCTTCCCTTTCCCCACAGTTGCTGCAGCTCCCGCTGGCCGAACTCGCCGCCGCCGGAGCCGGCCGCGGTGACCACGCCCACGGAGAACGGCTCGGCGTCGGTGTCGGCGTGGCCGAGGCGGGCGTCCTCCAGCGCCAGGTCCGCCGCGGCCAGCGCGAAGTGCGTGAACCGGTCGGTCTGGACGAGGAAGCGCTCCTCCACCGCCGTCGACGGCTCGAACGCGCGGATCTCGCCGGCCACCCGCAGCGGCAGATGCTCGCAGCCCTCGCGGGTGACCCGGTCGAGGACGCTGATGCCCTCCTGGGTGGACTTCCAGAAGGACTCGGTGCTGGTTCCGTTGGGCGCCACCACACCGATTCCGGTGACGGCGGCGCGCCGTGGACGGGGTTCGCTCATCGTGTCCTCTCCCTCGGCCGGGTCAGGATCACCGCGGACTGGAAGCCGCCGAACCCGCTGCCCACGGAGAGCACGCTGTTCAGCTTCCGCTCACGCGCGACCTTCGGGACGTAGTCCAGGTCGCACTCGGGGTCCGGCGTCTCGTAGTTGGCGGTCGGCGGCACCACCTGGCGGGCCAGCGCCAGCACACACGCGACGACCTCGATCGCCCCGATCGCGCCCAGCGAGTGACCCACCATCGACTTGATGGAGCTCATCGGCGTGTCGTAGGCGTGCGCGCCCAGGGAGCGCTTCACCGCGGCCGTCTCGTGCCGGTCGTTCTGCTTGGTGCCCGACCCGTGCGCGTTGACGTAGTCGATCGCCGTCGGGTCGAGCCGCGCGTGTTCGAGCGCGTCCTCGATGGCCCGGGCCATCTCCACGCCCTCCTTCGTCAGCCCGGTCATGTGGTAGGCGTTGCCGTACGTCGCGTAGCCGCCGAGCTCGCAGTACACGTGGGCCCCGCGGGCCCGGGCGTGCTCCAGCTCCTCCAGGACCAGGACCGCGCCCCCCTCGCCCATCACGAACCCGTCCCGGTCGGCGTCGAAGGGACGCGAGGCGTGGGCGGGGTCGTCGTTGTGCGGCGAGGTGGCCTTGATCGCGTCGAAGCAGGCCATCGTGATCGGGGAGATGGGGGAGTCCGACGCGCCCGCGACGCACACGTCGGCCCGGCCCTCCTCGATCGTGTGGAAGGCGTACCCGACGGCGTCGAGCCCGGAGGTGCAGCCCGTGGACACGGTCTGCACCGGACCCCGGGCCCCGAACCGCTCGGCGACCGTGGAGGCCAGGGTGCTGGGCGCGAACGCCCGGTGCAGATGCGGCTCCGCCTCCCGGTGGTCCACGTCCCAGCGCTGTCCGCCCTGGCTGACCAGCACGTAGTCGTGCTCCAGACGGGTGGTGCCGCCGACCGCGGTGCCCAGCGAGACCCCGACCCGCCACGGGTTCTCCCGGCCGAGGTCGAGACCCGCGTCGCGGATCGCCTCCTCGCCGGCGACCAGGGCGAACTGGATGTAGCGGTCGCACCGGGCGACCTGCTCCGCGTCCAGCCCGTGGGCCGCCGGGTCGAAGTCGCACTCGGCGGCGATCCGCGACCGCAGTCCGCTCGGGTCGAAGAAGGTGATGCCCCGCGTCGCGGTGCGGCCGTTGGAGAGCAGGTCCCAGAAGTTCGGTATGCCGATGCCGCCCGGCGCGACCACGCCTATCCCGGTGACCGCGACCCGCCGCGTCATGACCGGGCCCCGCGGCCGGCGGCCGGTCCGCCCGCGCCCTCCGCCGCGACGGGAACCCCGTCGGTGGCCTCGGTGTCGACATGGCCCAGCGGCGGTGTCGGGGCCAGCGGACCGAGGTGGAAGACGACACGCGCCTCCACCTTGCCGACGTTGCGGAACCGGTGCCGCATCCCGATGGGGATCATCAGCCCCTGCTCGGGCCGCAGCGGGTGGGGGTCGCCGTCCAGGTCGACCTCCAGCTGTCCGCAGACGACGTACACGAACTCCTCGGAGTACGGGTGGTAGTGCTCGCCGATGCGGTCGCCGGGCTGCACGATGGCCACGCCCATGAAGCCGCTGGTCGCGCCGACCGTGGCGGGCGTGAGCATGGCGCGCAGGTCGCCGCCGCGCCGGGTGTTCGGCTCGACCTCGCTGAGGTCCACGATTCTGGGACGGGAAGTGATCACGACGTTGCTCCGTTCGTGTGCTGTGTCGACTTGGGCGCCGTGGCCCCGGGGTGGCGACGGCTCAGGCGTCGGGGGAGCGGCGGTCGGTGACGAGTTCCATGCGGGCGAGGGCGAGGAGACGGTCCGCGGACCCGGCCCGCAGCGCGGAGGCGTCCGCGCCGAGGGCGGCGACGTCCAGCAGGTCCGTCAGCTCGGCCGTCCGGGCCGGGTCGGTGAGACCGAGGACCGTGCCGGCGTCGGCGTCGAGGCCCTCCTGCACGTCGACCAGCCGCACCACGACGTCGTCGCGCTGGAAGATCGTGCTGCGCAGCACCGGGCTGCGCGGGTCGTCCGCCGCGGCCTCGTCCCGCTGCGCGAGCAGCTCCGCCAGCCGCATCCCGGCGCCCTCCCGGGCCGGGTAGTACAGCGCGTGCCGGACGGCGCCCGCGGGCTCCTGGTCCGTCGTCACATGGTGGACGGCGGGCAGCGCGGCCCGGGTGAAGAAGACGCGGGCCGACTCGGGGTCGTCGAGGTCCCGGTCCTGCTCCAGATAGGGGTTGATGGCCTCCTCCACGGCCCGCACCTCGGGCTGCCGGGCCACGTGACGCAGCGCGGCGAGCAGGTCGCCGCGCACCTCGATGGCCCGCACCACCCGGTTGCCGTGCATGAACAGGGAGGTCCGCACCAGCCGCGTGGTGTCGTCGACGCGCGGGTTGGGCGGCGCGTAGTCGGCGAGGAGCTTGGCGACGGCCTTCTCGTTGCCGGGCTTGACGGTGAAGGTGAGCGCGTGCCGGATGACGCCGTCGCCGATGCGGGGCGAGGACTGCAGCCGGCGCCGGCCGGACTGGGCGCCCGCCGCCTCGCCGCCGGTCTCGCGCACCACGTGGAACCGCAGCGAGCGGGTGTCGCTGACGCAGTTGTGCAGCGGCCGCACCATCTCCACGTGCTCCTCGCTGTTCACCCAGGTGAGGAACGGCGGGGCGCTCTCCCACTCGCTGGTGATGAGCCACTGCGAGGGGTTCTCGATCGACTGGCACAGCTGGTCGCTGACGTGCCCGGGAACCGAGGCGACCTGGTTGCAGAGCTGCTCGTACGCCTCCAGGAACTGCTGCTGGGCTCCGTCGTAGACGTCCACCAGCAGGACGACCCGGAGCCGGGAGCCGTCGAACACGGACTGGGAGACATGTTGTGACACCTGTCGTGTCAGCGGTGGCGAGGCAGGCGCGGACGTCGTGGTCATCGGTGTGCACATCTCCTTCGGGAGAGGGGAAGGCGTACCTCGGCCGCTGAGCGTCGAGGTGAGCGTGCCTCGATCTTGGGCCGGTCCCCATCGGCGCGCGACTCGTGTGGAGCGCGCGGGTGACCGGCGTTCCCGGGAGACACCGGACGCGGGTGCGGCCGGACGGGCGCGGAAACGGCCGGGCCGTCACCCCCGGGAGGGGCGACGGCCCGGCCGTCGTGAGGCGCGCGGCGCGAGGTGAGAGCCCGTCAGGCCAGCGACATCACCTTGGTGAGGGCCTGGCGCAGCACCTTCTCCGCGTCCGGGGCGGGACCGGTCTCCCGCCAGGCGACGAAACCGTCCGGCCGCACCAGCACGGCGCCGCCCGGCTTGGTGCCGTGGTGCGTCCGCCAGTCGGCGCCGTCCTCCGGCGTCAGCTCGGCGTCCGGCCCCTCGCCCACCCGGTACGACGCGAGCGGCACCCGCAGCTGGTCCGCGAGGCGCGCGGCCGCCTCGTGCCACTCGTTCAGGTCACCCGCGTCGCTCAACAGGACCAGCGACCGCTCGTAGAGGTCGAGGGTGGAGATCCGCCGGCCCTCGTGCCGCACCCACAGGTGGGGCGCACGGGTGCCGGGCACCCCGGCCAGGGCGAGTTCGTCGGGGACGACCGGGGACTCCGGGTCGGTGCCGACGACCGCCCCCAGCGGATAGCGGTAGCCCAGCGCCACGTTGAGGATGCCGCGCTGCGGCCCGCTGCCCGCGCCCGGCGGCGGGGCGAAGCCCGGGTGGCTGTGCTCGACCGAACGGGCGGCGGCGCGGGCGCTGGTCGCCTCCGCCACCGGACGGCGTTCGAGGTCGTAGGTGTCCAGCAGCCCCTCGCCCGCCCAGCCGCCGAGCACCGCCGCCAGCTTCCAGGCGAGGTTGTGCGCGTCCTGGATGCCGGTGTTGGAGCCGAACGCCCCCGTCGGGGACATCTCGTGCGCCGAATCGCCCGCCAGGAAGACGCGCCCCGAGCGGTAGCCGCGGGCGACGCGCTGAGCCGCGTGCCAGGGCGCCCGGCCGGTGATCTCCACGTCGAGGTCCGGATCGCCGACCGCGCGGCGGATGTGCGCGATGCAGCGCTCGTCGGTGAAGTCCTCCAGCGTCTCCCCGGTCTCGGGGTGCCACGGGGCGTGGAACACCCAGTTCTCGCGGTTGTCGACGGGCAGCAGGGCGCCGTCGGCGTCCGGCGAGGTCAGGTAGCAGACGATGAAACGCCGGTCGCCCACGACGTCGGCGAGGCGGCGGGAGCGGAAGGTCATGCTGATGTTGTGGAAGAGGTCGCCGGGACCGCTCTGCCCGATGCCGAGCCGCTCCCGGACGGGGCTGCGCGGGCCGTCGGCGGCGACCAGGTACTGCGCGCGGACGGTGGAGTGCTCGCCGGTCCGACGGCTCTTGACCACCGCGGTCACGCCGTCGGCGTCGGCCTCGAAGGACATCAGCTCCGTGTGGTAGCGCAGGTCGCCGCCGAGGGCGCGGGCGTGCTCCAGCAGGACCGGCTCCAGGTCGTTCTGGCTGCACAGGCACCACGAGGCCGGGCTGAAGCGGGCCAGACCGCCGCCCGGGTCGATGTTCCTGAACAGCCACTCGCCGGCGTCGCCCACCAGCGTGGGCGTCTGAAGGATGCCGTGGTTGTGGGCCAGGGTCGCGGCGGCGGTGTGGATGTCGGCCTCGACGCCGGCCACCCGGAACAGTTCCATCGTGCGTACGTTGTTGCCGCGCCCGCGGGGGTGGATGGAGGTGCCGGCGTGACGCTCCACCAGGGTGTGCGGCACCC
The DNA here is from genome assembly GCF_042889585.1 of Streptomyces sp. NPDC002566. Taxonomy (NCBI): domain Bacteria; kingdom Bacillati; phylum Actinomycetota; class Actinomycetes; order Kitasatosporales; family Streptomycetaceae; genus Streptomyces; species Streptomyces sp. NPDC002566. The sequence goes on from NZ_JBIARD010000001.1 coordinate 462,019, forward strand.
CCAGCCGGCCCAGGAACAGGGAGGTCGACAGCCCGACCAGGGAGCCGCCGACGATGAGGACGGGGACCTCGTGGACCTGGGGATCAGGTGGCTCGACCGTGGGATCGGGGTGCTCGGCTCTCGTGTTCATCACTCGCCTCCAGCGCGTCGTGTCCGCCGAGCCGGCCGGGGTGCGGCCGGGACCACCATGCATGCCCCGCCCGAAGTGGGGCGGACCGGGCTTCACCCGCATAACCCGGCCCGTTCACCGGGGCGGCGGGTTTCGTGCGGCCGGACAACCGTGCGGGGTGGGCGGCGGGTCGTGGCGCGGTGGGTGGTGCGGTGCGGCCGGGGCGGTGCTGGGAGCGGAGAAAGGGGATGACAGCGCGTGCCGCGGACGCCCTCGGGGCTCCGGTGGAACGCATCGGATGTCCGCCCGCCGCCCCGGATCTGGCGGTCGCAGGAAGCGGCGGGCGGAGGGAACTCCCCAGGAGGAGCACCATGACCCACGATGACACGCCCCGGGGACGCGGCTCCAGCGGGCGCGACGACACGGGCGCCGCCTTCGGCGCCGGCGCCGTCGGCTCGGGCCCCGTCCTGCAGTTGGCGCTGCCGCGGGCGGCGCGGACGGTGTCGGTGACGGGCACCGGCGGCCTCGTCCTGGCCATCGCCGAGGGCTGGTTCGCGGACAACACGGCCGGCCTGTGGGCCGTGGTCGTCCTGGTGATCGCCGGCATGGCGTACGACCTGGCGGACCGGGCGCTGCGCCGCCGCTGAACCCCTGCTCGCCGCCCGGCCGGGCTCAGGTCGACGTCAGACCGAAGTCCGGCCGGACGGCCAGCCATTCGGCCACGGTGGGCCGCCAGGTGGCGTCCCGCAGTCGCGGCACGTACAGGTCGCCCGCGTCGCCCTCCCGGTTGCCGGCGCGGGCCGCCTCGCGGACGGCCGCGGCGCGCTCCGGGAGCCGGGCGGCCGGCGCGCCCAGGGAGACCGCGGTGTCGGCGGCCGCCAGGACGAGCGTCCACATCCGGGTCCCCAGCGGGTCCGGGCCTGCGCCCGCGGCGTCCTCGTCGAGGCTCTGCGCGGTCCGCGCGGCGGACTGCGCCCACTCCCGCAGTGCGTCGCCGTCGCGGGCGGCCCAGTGCCGGCGCAGGGCGGTGAGCCGGCGCACCGCCCGCCGCTCGTGCGCGGCCCGCACGGCGGCCCGGCCGAGGCGAGGGCGGGACACCATCGACGCGTCGAACACGTCGACCACGATGTCCGCCGCGTCGAGGGCGTCCGCCGCCGGACTCAGCACCGCCTCACCGTGCAGCGTCGTCCCGCCCGGCTCCCACGGCCCGGCCAGCCGGCCGAGCGCCACGGGCAGCGGCAGTTCGGGGTGGTAGGCGCGAAAGCCCAGCCCGTCCGCGCGGACGGTCCGTGACGCGGCCTCCACCTCCACCTGGAGCACCCGGGAGCCGTCCGGGCCCGGCGCGGTGGACCAGCGCACCGTGTTCTCCGCCGCGTTCAGCACGTGCGCGGGCACCTGCTCCCAGTCGACGCTGCCCAGCCGCTCTCCGCCGCGCCCGGCGGACTCGGTGCGGAAGGCGGCCAGAACCGTTTCCTCGGAGGCCGCCATCCGCTGCCCCGACTCCCGCAGGGTCACCTCCTCCCGGGCGAGCTCCAGCAGCCGGGCGTGGTGTTCGTGGCCGTCGAGCAGACACGCGGCGGCCAGCACCGAGTCCATGACGGCCTCCGCCACCAGCCCGTCCGACACCTGCTCGGGCGACCGGCGCCGCAGCCGTCCGGCCAGCGCCGACAGGCGTCCGGCCGAGCCGGCCAGGCAGGCCCTCGCCTGCCCCGGCGCGTCCGGCACCAGCCCGTCCAGGTCCCACAGCAGGCCGCCGGTCTCCAGGTCGATGAGCGCCGGGTCGAGGCGCTCCGGCGACCAGACGCCGAGCCAGCGCGTCGTCGCCAGCCGGGCCACGGACGTGTGCCGCGGCCCGGGCGTCCATGCGACGACGGCCGAGCGGACGGTGGCGTCCACCGGGTCCTGTCGGGACACCGATCCCTCGCGCGCCCCGGCGAGCGCCTCGCGGGCCGCGTCCAGGGCGTGCGCGCCGTAGACGTCCTCCAGCCAGCCCGCCGCCTCGTCGAGGTAGTCCACCTCGGCGTAGGGGGGCGCGTCCGGCGCGAACGGGTCGACGCACAGCATCCCGCCGGCCAGGGCCAGCGGCGCGTGGAACGGCCGCGCCGACGGCCGGGGGCCGAGCCGGACGGTGCCGACCGTGTCGATGCGTACGGTCAGGGTCATTGTCCTTCTCCTGAGTCGTCGTCAGGGCGGTCGTCGGGGGAGTGGAGGCGCCGGATCACTTCCCGGGCCTCGGCGGCGGTGGGGCGGACGGGCAGCTCGGCTCCGTCCGGGAGGGACGCCGTGCAGTCGTCCAGGGCCCGCGACCACCAGTCGCGGACGGCCTCCTGGTCGGAGGAGGTGAGGAACCAGCGCGTCAGCCCGAAGGCGTCCGCGTGCCCCGCGAGGTCGCCGTGGGCGATGCGGTCGTTGAACACGGAGACCACGACGGCGCCGACGTCCAGGAAGGAGACGGCGTCATCCTCCGGCCCGCCCGTCGCACGGGCCGACGGACCGCCTTCGGCGAGGGGGACGATCCGGGGTTCGTCCGGGTGAGCGTCCCGCTTGCCGGTCTCGCGGACGAAGGACCGGATCGCGCTGTTGAGCAGCCCGAAGTACCCCTCCGGGGTGAACGACTCCCCGCGCACGTCGGGGGTGTGCAGCCGGGGCCACAACCGGGGGACCACATGGAACTGCGGGTCCTGCAGCCGCAGCCGGGCCGGGGACTGCCGGCCGCCGGGCCGGCGCTCGCTGTAGGCGAAGAGGTCCTTGTCGAGGACCTGCGCGATCAGCTTCTCCATCCGGCGCGAGAGGCGGCGGCCGGTGCCGGCGCGCGGCGGTGTCCGCTCGTCGATGGTGGAGGTGTTGACCGCGTACGCCAGGTGGACGCCGAGCGCGAAGGCCGCCCGCCGGTCGTCCGACCCCAGCCCCAGCGGCAGGCCCATCCGTTCCGCCTCCCGGCGGGCGAGGTCCCGGGTGGTACTCGCGCGGAACTCCTCGCTCGCCTTCTCGGGCTGCCGGAACACCGCGGAGCCCAGCCGCTGGCGCAGCGACCTGTCCAGAGGGAGCGGCAGGGGCTCGCCCCGCCCCCGCCGCCGCCCGTCCACGGTGGGCTTCGCGGGCACGGGGGCCGCCGACATCCCCGACCGGGCCGGATCGTCCGACAGGCGTTCCCAGGGGCGGGTCTTGACGTACGCCTCCCAGAGCCCGTTCAGGTCGCAGGTGACGTCGGAGTCCAACAGGTCGTCCAGCGCGCGGCGTTGGGCCGCGTCCATCGGACGGTGGGGGCGGGCCGGCCGGGGCGTCCAGTTCAGGGAGACGACCTCGTCCAGCTCCGCGACCGCGGCCGCGTCCCCGAGCAGCGTGTCCAGCGCCGCGTAGGCCGGCGGCCGGGAGTCGGGGCCCCGGCCGAAGTGCTCCTCGACCACCCGGTCGCACTCCTCGCGGGACGGCGGACGGTTCCCGGTCCACCGGACGACCCACCCGTACAGCTTGTCCTCGTGCTCTGCGATCGGCACCCCGGCCCGGGCGAACGCCTCCCGCAGCCCGGTCGCGACCGGCCCGTCCGCGAGCACCTCGGGCAGCAGCCCGGCCACCGCCTCGGCCACCTGGTCCAACTCCCGCTGCTCCCACGTCCTTGCGCGCAGGACCGCCCCCAGCTCCGGGTGCTCCCCGCGCACCCGGGGCGTCAAGTAGGCGCGTGCCAGGCGTGAGTTGACCAGACCGTCACGTGTGAGCGCGCTCAGCGGATGGATCCCTTGCCGTGCCTCCTGCGGCAGGCGCAGCCAGCCCCGGGTCAGCGCCTCCGCCATCGTTTCCGGCATGTCCTCCCCGTCCTCTCCTTCAGCCCAGTTCGTCGCGTGCGAGCGCGTCCTCCGCGAGGGCCCGCAGGGCCCGTACGGTGGTGCGCAGATCGTTGAGGTACTTCGTCGGGGTGAACGTCTGGCGCAGGGCGGGCGCCCGGTCCGGCACGTCGCCGCCGATGGTCTCCACCTCCACGTCGTACGGCAGCGCGAGCATCCGGACGGCCGTGAAGTGCTGCATGGGCGCGTAGATGGGCGTGGTCACCAGCAGCAGCCGCGCACCCGGCTTCAGCGAGGTCATCCGTTCGGCGAAGAAGGCGTACGTCTCGCCGGTGTGGGCCCGCCACTTCGGGTTCTCGGACGGCGCCGCGGCCACCCGCACGGACAGCCCGTCGCCCCTGCGGTAGTGACGGATGCCCCAGGTCAGACCGGGCAGCTTCACCGGGTCGGGGGACTCCTCGCCCTCGACGTGTTCGGGGTCGCCGAGCCCGAACGCCAGCCGGGTGCCGAGGTCGAGCGCCTGGTACTCGTTCTTGAGGTCGGGGTGCCCGAGCCGCTCGGAGATCGCGGACTCCCGCTCGTCCGGGTTTTCGACGCTCCCGTCGGACGCCTCGAAGTCGCGGTAACCGCCGAGGGCGGTGACGGCGCCGGCGCTCACCACACCGTCGTCGACGAGCCGGGCGGCGTAGGCCGGGCGGTTGAAGCAGGCGCGGACGAGACCGCCCAGCATCAGCACATGGTCGTACTCGCGGTGCCGGGGCGGGAGTTCGTCGCACAGGCCGAGCGCGGTGACGGCGGCCAGGGTGGTGTCGGCCTGGTCGGGGGTCATCGGCAGTTCGTCGGCCGTGTTGCGCTCCTGGTCCTCCAGGCGCGTGCTGACGGTGGCGGTGAACTCGTAGAGCCGGTCGATGCGTTCCGTCAGGGTGGCCGCGGGGCCGGACAGCCCGTCCGGGTCGCCGTGGAAGGCGGCGACCAGCGCCCGCATGGCGTCGGAGGCCAGATAGGCGTCGATGTCGGAGATCAGGTCCTTGCCGCTGCCGGGCAGCGTGGGCCGGGGGAAGCGCGTGCTCATGAGGGTTCCTTTTCCTGGGCGGACTGCTGGGCGGGGATGCCCGGCAGGCTGGGGGGTTCGGGCGCGGGACGGACGGTGAACCGGCCGTCGGCGGACTCGCGCCGGTAGGTCGTGTACAGCTTCTCGGAGGCCGCGCCGGCCGTCTCCCGGGCGTGCGCGGCCGGTTGACGGGCGTCGAGGCGGGCGAGGGCGGTCTTGGCGAGGATGTCGAGGCTCTTCATCACGTTGAGCTCGATGGGGATCGCGAGGCTCTGGCGCACCTCCAGCGCCTCGTGCGCGAAGCGCAGGGCGTAGGTGAGGAAGGTGACGCGCTGGGCCGGTCCGACGTCCTGGAGGACGGCGCGGTAGAAGTTCACCAGTGCCAGCCCGTTGACACAGGTGATCACCTCCTCCAGATGCCGTGTGCCGTACCGGTGTTCACGCAGGGTCAGCACCGCCTGGTAGTGCTCCTCCGCCGCGTCGAGGTGACGCTGCGGCGGAAGGTCGGGGTCGACCTGGGCCAGGGAGACCTCCAGACCGGCGAGGTTGAAGCGACCGCGGTCCGTGTCGGGCGAGTCCTCGCCGGTGAGCAGCTCCCGCTCGGCGGCACTGTTGCGCAGGAGGACCTCGGCCTCGCGCAGCAGGGCCAGCCGCTGTCCCGCGGTGAGGCCGTCCGTGTTCGCCTTCCTGCGGATCAGCAGGCCGTGCATGGCCTCGGCGCGGGACGCGGCCAGTTGCTCGTCGCGGCCGGCGCCCGGGACGTCGCACAGCTTCCGCGCCTCGATCGCCCAGCCGATCGCGTCGTCGACGGTGCCCCACGGCGATCGGCCCGGGGTGCGGTGCACGACCCGTGCCTTGCCGCGCAGGCAGTCGGAGCGCATGATCCGCAACTCCGCGTCGGTGTCCGCCTCGTGGTGCGCGACCCGTTCGAGGGCCTTCTGGAAGCACTCGGTCGCCGCCGCCGGATCCTGGCGTTCCACGAGCACACCGAGCGCGTGCAGGCTGCGGAAGGCGTCCAGGTCCGCCGGCTGGTGCGTCAACAGGTCGGCGACCGAGCCGACTTGGCGGGGGTCCAGGACCAGGTCGAAGGGCGTGGAAAGACCGGCCCGCCGGGCGCCGGCGGGCTGCCTCGCGCTGGTCGCGGTGAAGAAGTTCCGGTGGACACCGCCGACCAGTGCGGCGGTGTCGGCCGCGTTCCACCGCAGGCCGTGCTCGCGCACGGCGTGCTGGAAGAGCCGGTGCATGGTCGCCAGGCCGCCGGTGAACTCGATCAGTCCCAGCGCGCGCAGCCGCTCCAGACCGGCGCGCACCTCTTCGGGCCGTGCCCCGGCCCCGCTCGCCTCGTCGCGTACCGCCAGGGTGAGCAGTTCGGGGGAGAGGCCGGAGGGCGGCAGCCACGCCATGACCGTGGCCAGCCGGCGCTCGATGAGGGCGGGGTCGTGCAGAGGGCCGGCCGGGGCTCCCGCGTCGGCCGCACGCACCACCGTCGACCAGATGGCCGCCGGCACCTGACCGGGGGCGGCGGGACGGTCGGCGGGGTGCCTCCACCACGCCCGGCCGGTCGCCTGGAGCAGCCGCGCGCTGGCTTCGAGCAGCAGGGGGCGACCGGCGAGGAGTTCCGTGGGCGCGTCCGCCACGTCCAGGACGTGCGGGAGGTCGTCGGCGTCCAGCTCGGGGACTTCCTTGCCGCAGGCGTTCCGTAAGGCGGGATGCCTCTCCGGGTCGGCCCACTTGGCGTTGGTGGTGGTGACGACCACGAGCTGGCCGGGCCGGCCGGGCCTGGGCAGGCGCAGCTCGGTGGGGTCGACGTCGACGTTGTCCAGGACGACCACCCAGGGACCGTTGGCGTCGGCGAGCCGCTCCATGGCCAGCGCGGCGAACACGGCGCGGTCGTAGTCGTCCAGCGCGTCGCCGCCGAGCCCCCGCTCCTCGGTCTCCGCGTCGCCGAGGGAGGCGGTCAGCGTCCGCTGGTCGAAGGCGTCGAGGAACCATCCGCATCCCTCGTCCGCGCCGGCCGCGAGCCGGTGGGCGACCATGCTCTTGCCGATGCCCTGCGGGCCGTGCAGCACCACCGTGCCGCCGCGTGCCGCGAGGTCCCGCAGCTCCGCCATGAACTTGTCCCGCCCGGGGAAGTCGACGAACTGCGGCCGGGCCGGCAGCCGCCGGTAGATCACCGGCCTCGACTCGTCGCGCACCAGCGGGAGTTCGGCCACGTCCTCGCCGCCCTCCGCGTGCAGGGCGACGACGTCGACCATGCGGACGTCGTCCTGCCCGGACTCCAGCCGGCGCGCCCCGCTCGCGCACGCCTCGGCGAAGGTCGGGTCCTCGCCCCGGCAGGCGCCGACCACGTCGATCGCCGTGCCGGCCCTGAGCCGCAGCCCTTCGCCGTAGGCGAGGAAGACGCCCCGGTCGTGGTCGTGCCAGGACGTCACCGGGGGCTCGGACAGCTGTCCCGGAGTGGCGTCGGGGTCCGTGTGCACCAGGAGGAGGGCGTGGTCGCCCAGGACGGTCACGTAGGGCCTCAGGCCGGCCGCCTCGCACATCGCGGCGAACATCAGGACCAGGTCGAGGCAGGTGCCGGAGCTGCGGTCGATCAGGTGCGGGTCGCGGACCCGCTGGTGGGTCCCGGCGCTCCAGGCCTGGTTGTACGGGATCCGCTTGTGACGGAGGCGCTCGTAGAGCCGCTTCAGCAACTCCTGCGGATCCCCACGCCACTTGTGCGCCTCGTGCTCCACGAGGTCGAGGCCGGTGAGCGCCGGGACGCTCACGTAGCGGGCCAGGCGGCGGTACCCGCCCAGGACGCTTCCCGGGTGGAACGGCGGCCACTTGGTCACCGTCGGGACGTCGTCCGGCGGCTTCGCACTGGTCGGCATGGATCCCCCCGGGGGCTTCTCCGGCGTCATCTTGCACTCCCTCCTCCGTCCCCAGACGCGGGTCGCGCTCGGCCCGGCGCCGGCGGGAACGGATGTCCCGGGGTCAGATTCGCGCAGCGTCGAGACGTTCCGCCCGCCCGATCCGTACGTTCGTGTCACCATTTCCGTACGGGGAGTGACGGGACGGAGGGGCCGAGGGGGGCCGATGACCTACAGCCGGGAAGAACGGGAGCGGGTGAGAACGGCGTTGGAGGGATGCCGGGCCGCCTCGGTGGCGCAGGGACGGCCCGGCGGCGACAGCGCGCTCGCCAACGCCCTCGGGTACAAGGCGGAGACGGTGCGCAAGTACATGCTGGGCGAGCGCATGCCGCCGCCCCGCTTCGTGCGGGCGCTGGCGGAGCTCGCCGGGGTGAGTCCGGCGCGGGTGTTCGCGGACATCGGCTGGCTGCCCCGCGGCGAGGCGCCGTCCCCGGCCGCCTACGAACCGCCGCCCGAACTGGTGGCGGCGCTGTCCGCGATCAGCGGCATCGAGGCGTACGTACGAGGGTTCACGCAGGCCAGGCTGCCCGCGCCGCTGCGGGCCGCGGCCGCGCTGTGCGGCGACCGGCGGGCCGCGGCGCGCTTCCGGGTCGGCCTGTCGCACCTCGTCTCGGGCCGGGAGTACCCCGTGTCCACGGCGCTGGTGGGCGAGTTCCGGCTCGCCAGCGGGGCCGAGGCGCTGCCCTGGCGGGAGCTGGCCGAACGGGCGCTCCGCGCGGGCCCTTCGGCCGCCCGGCTGCCGGACGGCGCCGCCGTGGACGACGGTGACGGTGAACACGCCCGTGTCAGGGCCGAGTTGGGGATCGTCGTCTCCGAGGCCCTGCGTGCGGCGGGGGAGTTCAGCTGGCAGGGCGAGCCCGGCACCTCGCTGTGGGCGTCGGCGGCCGCCGAGTGGCCGGGGCATCTCCTCGTGCAGAACTGCCTGGTCGATCTGCACCGGCAGGCCGCCTACCCGTGGCGGGGCGTCGACCAGCGGCCGTTGGTGGTGGTCGGCGCCGTCTGGTCGGCCGCGCTCACCGCCGCCCTGGTCGCCGACGCGCTCGGCTGGGAGTACGTGCCGGTCAGCTCGGCCACCGAGGTGGACGGCGGCCGGGTCGTGCAGGGCGACCCCCTGGACCGCAGGTCGGGCCGGCTGCGCGGCTGGGCGGTGACGGCACGTCATATCGCGGAGCGGGTCCGGCTCCAGGAGAACTGGCCCGCGGTCGTCCTGGTCAAGCCGTACGTGTTCGCCGAGGAGGGCCACTACGGGCACGTCATGGCGGACCTGCTGCGGGAGACCGGCGCGCGAGTGGTGTACGTCCGCCCCTCGCACCGGCACCTCGACTGGTGGGCCGCCCGCCGGGACCTCACCTCGGTCCGGGGAACGCCGGGGGAGGTGTGGCGGGCCGGCATCGACCGCGCCCTGGAGCGCGTCGAGGACGTCCTGCACGCCCGGCGCGGCGGTCGCGGGCTGCCCGTGGGCGGCGACCTCCTGCTGACGCTGCCCGATCCGCCCCGCGCCCTCCCGGCGGCGGACCCGCGGCTCCCCGCCCATCTGGTGGACCATCAGTTCCGTTGCGCCTGGCGGGTACTGGAGTGGCTCGACGAGAGCGCCAACCGTGGACGCCCCTCCCTCTTCGGCGAGTTGCGCCCCTCGCACCTGACGGACCACGCGAGCCGGCTGCGGGAGGACCGCGCGGTGCGGGCGCTGCGGTCCTGGTGAATGCGGCTGACGGTCCGTCAGCAGTTCGGTATCAGCGCGTCGTCGGCGTCCTCGGGGCCGACGACGCGGGCGAGCGGACGAGGGTCGGGCGGGCTGAGACGGATCACGGCGGATACCTCCCGGGTCGGCGGGTGGGTCGGTCGACCGCCTGCGACTTTAGGGGGCATGCCGGACACCGGGTGGGTGGATTGCGGAGGTATACGGGGAGTGCAAGAAATGCGGCACATGGGGGCATCCTCTGACGGGCGTTGACCGAGGAAGGCCGTACCGCCGGGTTCACTCGTCCGCCCGCCTACCGCATCGGAGTCGTCTCCAGCAGGGCGCGGGCCGTCCGCCGGGCCGGCGATGCGGTCTGGTCGGCGACGCGGCGGAAGGTCTCCTGGGCCGGGCCGGCCGGCCAGGCGCGGGGGAGGTGCACGGCGGGCAGCCGGGGGTCGGTGCGGATCGTCCCCAGCCATTCGCTGACCAGCCGCAGCCTCGTCGCGATGGGATCGTCCCCCGAGCCGGCCCCCAGGTGGGCGGTCCAGCGTTTGTCGAAGGTGACGTAACGGGCGGCGATGCTCTCCAGGTCCCAGGTGTCGCGCACCATCAGCTCGATGTCGGTGGCCGTGTCGGCCCGGGCGTGGAAGATCTTGACGTGGTCGGTCAGCCCCAGCTCCGCGACGACGGCGGACACGTCGACGTCCCCCGGCGCGATCCACAGCCCGCTGTACAGTGCGCCGAACCCGGACCAGGCGAGCCGGGAGCGCAGGTCGTGGCGCTGCCGCTTCCAGGAGTCGGGCAGCGAGAAGCCGAGCAGGGTCCAGGAACCGTCCCAGTCGTCGTTGACCGCGCCCTGCTGCCAGATGCGCACCCGGCCGTCCTCCAGGACGCGCACCGCCTGCGGGGTGAGCCCGAAGTACATCCTGCGGCCCTCGCGCTGCCGGCACAGCAGCCCCCGGTTGACCATGCGCGTCAGCGTGGAGCGCACGGCCTGCTCGCCCACCCCGACCCGGCCGAGGACGTCGATGATGCTCCCCGAGTAGACGCACAACTGCCCCTCGTCCAGCACGTGGTTGCCGAAGAAGGTCAGCATGAGCGACTGGGGGCGCGGCGCGGGGGCGTCCGGGGCGTCACCGCCCGCGCCGCCGCTGCCGCCGTCCGTGCTGTCGTCGTGCGTGCTGTCGTCGTGCGTGGTGTCCAGGATGTCGTCGTCCTCCACGGGGGAAAGGGTACGGCCGTCCGCCGACGGCCCGGCGGACGGCCGTACGGGGTCAGGGGCGGTCGGCGGGATGCGCAAGGTCGTACGGCCGCGGGTACGGGGCGGGGCCGTACCGGACGTAGCGGGAGGGAGTCGTGGGATCGGCCGACGCCGCACGGGAGTTGAGGGCGTCGGGGCCGGCGCCGCGCCATGCGCCGGTGGCGATGCGGTCCTCCAGCGCGTGCAGGGCGGCGAGCTGCTCGGCGGGGCTGAAGGTGCAGTGGCCGGGGGCGTCGGTGTACGCCTGCCGCAGGAGCGGGGTCGTACCGGCGGCGGTGACCGCGCGGAGCAGGGCGCTCTCCGTCTGGACGGGGACGAGGGCGTCGCCCACGGTGTGGACGGACAGCTGCGGCTTGGTCAGCCGGCCGGTGAAGGAGCTGGTGCGGCTCATCCAGGCGAGAGCGGCCCGGTCGGCGCCGATCCGCGGGGCGTGGTCGAGCGTGGCGAGGTCGGCCTTCAGCGACAGCCCGGCCTTCCGGTACAGCGCGGTGACCTCGTCGCGGACGGAGGACCGGCCGAGGAGCCGCGCGTAGTCGACGCCGGTGTTCCACGACATGTTGCCGCCGGCCCTGGCCTCGGCCTCCTGCCGCCAGTTGAAGGCGGCGACCTTGACCAGGCCCTTGACGGCCTCGTACTGGTTGGCCTGCTGGGCGTCCAGGTCGGCGGGGGCCGGCCGGGGCTGGCCGGGCTGGTTCCACACCGGGATGTTGTGCAGGGCGGCGGCCAGCGCGATCCGGGCCCGCCCCGCGGCCGTGGACTGCGCCGAGTCGACCGCGGTGGCCAGGGCGTCGGCCGCGGCGGTTGCGGTGCTCTGATCGGGCAGGCCGGTCAGGGGGATCCGGGAGCCGGGCGCGAGGAGCGTCTTGAGGGCGAACACCGGGTCGAGGGTGTTGTTCCAGTTGGCCACCCCGCCGTGGACCAGACCGCACAGGGACAGCGAGCCGTCGATCCGGGCGCCGTGCCGTTCGGCGAGGGCGGTGGTGACCAGACCGCCGTACGACGTGCCCCAGGCGATCGTGCGGCGGGCCGCGCCGAAGCGGTCGGCGAACGCGGAAAGGGTGGCGATCTGGTCGGGGACCGCGTCGGTCACCGCCCAGCCGGTGGTGGCGTAGGAGGAACCGATGAGCGCGTACCCCTTGCCCAGCAGAAGGGAGTCCGTGGCCCCGTCGGGTCCGTTGCGGGCCGGGTTGGGCGCGCCGGAGGGGGTGTAGCCGTGGCTGTAGAGCAGCACGGTGCCGTTCCAGGTCGCGGGCACGTCCATGACGTACATGGCCCCCGAGGGCAGCCGGCCCTCGACGTGACTGGCGCCCGCCTGGACGGCGCCGGTGGTGGCCGTCGCGCCCGGCGCGGGCACAGCGGCGACCGCCAGTACGGACGCGGCGGCGCAGGCGGCGCGGCGGACGGACCGGCGGAGCGCGCCGGGGCCGGCGGCCCGGCGGTGGCGCCCGAGGGCGGCCCGGTGCGGGCGGGCGCCCTTACGGGGAGTTCCCTGAAGGGGGATGCGGGTGCCCCGGGGGTTCTCGGCGGCGGCGTCCGTCGTCATGCCGTGACCTCTTCCGTGTGGGCTGCGGCGGGCCGTCCGGCGGCCTCGGTGAGGGAGTCCTTGCTGGTCTCGCGGACGAACAGCACGGTCAGCGCGGTGATCGCGGCGCCGCCGCAGAGCAGCAGGGCGACGGGCGTGCTGTCGCCGCTCGCGGCCACCAGGCTGCCGGCGATCATGGGGGAGAAGCCGGCGCCGACCAGGGTGGCGCCCTGGTAGCCGAGGGAGGCGCCGGTGTAGCGGACCCGGGTGCCGAACATCTCGGTGAGCAGGGCGCCCAGCGGCCCGTACATCGTCGACTGGGCGACGCCGTGGCCGAGGGCGACGGCGAGGATCAGCAGCCCGGGCGACCCGGAGTCGACCAGCGCCAGCACGGGGAAGGCGAGCGCGGCCGAGGCGACGGCCCCGGCCAGGACGACCGGGCGGCGGCCGACCCGGTCGGACAGCGCGGAGGCGCAGGGCAGGACGACGAGCGCGACGCAGGCGGACACCGTGAGCGCGGTGAGGACCTGCGGGCGGGCGTAGCCGATGCCGGTGGCGTACGCGATCATGTAGCTGGTCAGCAGCGACTGGGCGGTGAACGCGCCGATGCCGACGCAGCAGGCCAGCAGCAGCGGGCGCGGCCGGCGCAGCACGTCGAGGACCGGCAGCCGCGCCTCGGCGCGGTCCTTCCTCACCTCGGCGAACAGCGGACTCTCCACCACCCGCAGCCGCACGAACAGCCCGACGCCGAGCAGGACCACGCTCAGCAGGAACGGCACACGCCAGCCCCACGCCGCGAACTCCTCCCGGGGCAGGGCGACCACGAGGGTGACGACGGCGGTCGACAGCAGGGAGCCGAGCGGGGCTCCCATCTGCGTGAAACTCGACCACAGCCCGCGCCGCCGCTCCCCGGCGTGCTCGACGACCATCAGCGTGGCCCCGCCCCACTCGCCGCCGATGGCGATGCCCTGGACCACCCGCAGGGCGATCAGCAGCACCGGCGCCCAGACGCCGATCGTGTCGTAGGTGGGGAGCAGGCCGATGAGGAAGCTGGCGCCGCCCATCAGGCCCATGGTGAGCAGCAGCATCGACTTGCGGCCCAGCCGGTCGCCGAAGTGGCCGAAGAGGACGCCGCCGAGCGGCCGGGCGACATAGCCGGCGGCGAAGGTGCCGAACGCGGCGACCGTGCCGACGGCGGGATCGGCGCCGGGGAAGAACAGTTCGCCGAAGACGAGCGCGGCGACGGTGCCGTAGACGAGGAAGTCGTAGAACTCGACGGCCGTGCCGAGCAGGCCGGAGAGGGCGACCCGGCGCAGCTGCCGGGTCTGTTCGGGGGTCCTGGACGGTGATGCGGATGCGACGGGGGACGAAGGCATCGCGGTCTCCCTTGACCGGGGGAAGGACACCGCGAAAGTAGGCGCAGATGTGACCGCAGTCAACGAAGTGCACAACATTGGCCGGCGTGGGACCACCGCCGGGCGGGCTGATCGGCGTCATGCCGATGTTCGGTCCCGCAGTCACAGCCCCACCGCGCCCGCTACCGTGCCCGGCATGACGAAGACGACGGCCCCCGCCCCCGTGCTCGGCGTGCGCGCGCTCAACCGGGCGACCCTCGGCCGGCAGCTCCTGCTGAGCCGCTCCCGGCTCACGCCCGAGGCGGCCGTCGCCCACCTCGTCGGACTGCAGGCGCAGAACGTCAGGCCGCCGTACCACGCCCTCGCCGCCCGCCTCGACGGCTTCGCGCCCGAGGCCCTCTCGACGCTCATGGCGGACCGTCAGGTCGCCCGGATGGTCACCCTGCGCTCGACCCTGCACACCCACACCGCCGACGACTGCCTCACCCTGCGCCCGCTGGTGCAGCCCGCCCGGGAGCGGGAACTGACCGCGTTCCGCGCCGGCCTCGCCGGCGTCGACCTCGGGCGGCTCGCCGCACTCGCCCGAGACCTCGTCGAGGCCGAGCCGCGCACCATGGGGCGACTGCGCGAAGAACTCGGCGCGCGGTGGCCGGACGCCGACCCGCAGTCCCTGGCGGTCGCCGCCCGCTGCATGCTTCCCCTGGTGCAGGTCACCCCGCGCGGGCTGTGGGGACGGTCCGGTCAGGTCGCCCTCACCACCGCCGAGCACTGGCTGGGCCGCCCCGCCGAACCCGCGCCGCCGGTCGACGACGTCGTCCTGCGCTACCTCGCCGCCTTCGGCCCGGCCTCCGTCAAGGACATGCAGACCTGGGCCGGCCTCACCCGGCTGCGCGAGGCCTTCGAGCGCCTCCGCCCGCGGCTCCTCGCCTTCCGCGACGAGCACGGCGTCGAACTCTTCGACCTCCCCGACGTCCCCCGCCCCGACCCGGACACCCCCGCCCCGCCCCGCTTCCTCCCCGAGTTCGACAACCTGCTCCTGTCCCACGCCGACCGCACCCGCGTCGTCCCGGCCCCCTACCGGGGCCGCACCTGGCAGGGCAACCAGGCCCACCGCACGTTCCTCGTCGACGGCTTCGTGGCCGGAGTGTGGCGACTCGAACCGGACGCCCTCGTCATCGAACCGTTCGCCGACCTGGACAGGGCCCGGCGCGAGGAGGTGGCGGCGGAAGCGGAGCACATGCTCGCGTGCCTGTACGCGGAGACGCCGTACGACATCCGGTTCACGACCGTCGCACGGCGCTGACCCTCACAGGGCGCCCCCCGGCACCCGTCGGGCATGGAGAGGGGGCGCTGCGGGCCGCTCGTGGAGGCCCGCAACGCCCCCCGGTCTTGTCCCCGAGCCGGGCTCGGGGAGCGCTCGGGGCTAGGAGTTGACCTGTGCGGTCACCAGGCTGGAGAAGGTGGTCAGCCGGGTGTAGACACCCGGGTAACCCGCCTGGGCACAGCCCTCGCCCCAAGAAGTGATCCCTGCCAGGACGCCCCCGATGAGCAGGGGACCGCCGCTGTCGCCCTGGCAGGTGTCTACGCCGCCGGAGGTGTATCCGGCGCACACCATGTCGCTCGCGACGAAGTCGGAGCCGTACGAACTGCCGCAGCTGGCGTCGGACACGATCGGGACGGTCGCGGTCCGCAGCTGGTTGGAGGAGCTGCCGTTCGAAGAGGTGGTTCCCCAGCCGAGGATGCGCGCGGTGGTGCCCGCCGCGTACACACCGGTCTGGGTGGAGGAGACGTACGACGCCGTGGTGTACGGCATCGACGTCGCGAGGGTCAGCACGGCCACGTCGTCGCCGTCGGTGGCGTCCGTGTAGCTCGGGTTGATCCAGATCTTGCTGACCCGGCTGACCGTGCCGTTGGTCCCGTTGAGGTACGTCCGGCCGCCGACCACCCGCACGCTGCTCGTGGTCTCGCCGACCATGCAGTGGGCCGCGGTGACCACCTTGGTCGGGGAGACGAGCGTGCCGCCGCAGAACTGGTTCTGCGAGGCGTCCGTGATCTGCATCATGAACGGGTAGGCCGTCGTGGTGGTGGTCGTGCCGCCGACGATGGGCTGCGGCGCGGCGACAGCGGTGGGGGCGCCGATCAACGCGGTCGCGGCAGCCGCCGCGGTAGCCGCGACGACAGCCGCGGTCTTCTTGGCACGGGTGAGCCCGAACATGGATCTCCTTGCGTGGGGAGGTGGCCGGTGGGGGACGCGCGGGTGTGGGGGTTGCACGGGGTCGGGGTCCCCCCACTCGAGCGAAGCCGAGAGTGGGGGCGGGACCGGCCCCGTGTGCCCGGGCGAGCGGCACGTCCCTTACGCTAGGGCTCGGGGTTCACCCTCCCCAATGAGGGAACCCCCTAAGGGAGTTGGGGCAGGGAAAACCCTCGGTCGCCTCGGCGGACCGCACACGGGAGACCACGGGGGCCGGTACCGGTCTTTCGACAGCAGGCAGTAAAACCCGCGGATCCCTTACTTGGCGTGGTGCCCCGCCGCCAGCCGGACGATGTCCACCCGGGAGCGGATCCCCAGCTTGCGGTAGACCCGGGTCAGCGTCGCCTCCACCGTCTTGACGCTGATGAACAGCCGCGCGGCGATCTCCCGGTTGGTGGCGCCCTCCATGACCAGCGCCGCCACCTGACGCTCCATCGAGGCCAGCCCCTCCATCGCGTCGGCCGCGGGCGCCGGCACGGGCGCGGCGGCCGCCTCGGCCGACCCCTCCGCGGCGGCGGCCTCCACCTGCCGCAGCCACGGCAGCGCCCGGCACCGCCGGAACAGCCGCGCCGCCTCCTCGTACGACGTCGGCCCCGGCCGCCGGGTGCGCAGCCGCGCCAGCTCGAACGCCGCCCGCGCCTCCTCCAGCCCGTACCCCAGCTTGGCCAGCCGGTCCTGAACGGACGTCAGCCGGGCCAGCGCCCCCTCCTGGTCGCCCCGCGCCGCCCGCACCAGCGCCTCCGCCCGGTCCAGCACCGCGAGGACGCTCTCCCGGCCCAGCCGCAGCGCGTGCTCCCGGGCGACGTCGATGACGTCCTGCGCCTCGCCCGGCTCACCGACGCGGACCAGGGCCTCGGCCAGGTCGCCCTGCCAGCGGCCGCGCGCCGGGTCGGTGATGCCCAGCCCCTGCTCCAGCTCCCGCACCCGGCGCAGACTGCCCACCGCGCCCGCCGCGTCCCCGGCGACCAACTGGGCGTAGCCCAGGGCGGCCAGAGCCCGCGACAGATACATCTGGTCGCCGTCCTCCTCGGCCCGGTCCACCGCCTCCCGGGCCAGCGCCAGCGCCTGGCCGACGTCCCCGCCGGACGCCTCCGCGAGGGAGGCGAGCATGGCGGAGGCGCCCAGCCCGATTCCGGAGTCCCGGGCCAGCCGCAGACTCTCCCGGGCCAGGTCCAGGGCGCGCCCGCAGTGCCCGGAGCGCAGCTCGATGTCGGCCAGGAACCGCTGGAAGTGCACCTCGCTCTCGACCATGCCCCGCCGGCGCACCTCGCGCAGCAGCGCGCTGATCGTCGCCCGGGCCTCGGGCAGCTGGTCGCTCATCAGCAGCCAGCGGTACCTGGCCATGCCGACGCCGTTGTGATGGCACGTCACATACGGGTCCTGAGGCTCTTTCAGGGCCCGCTTGATGGTGACGGGCGCGTTCGGATGCCCCATGAGGATCTCCGTCGACGCCTGGAGGGCGAGCGCCATCAGCTCGTTGCGCCGGTCCTCGCCGCGCGCGGCCAGCTCCGCGGCGTGCGCCGCCTGCCGGCGGGCCTCGGCGAAGTCCCCCTGGACGACCAGACCGCGCCAGGCGAGCTGGTAGTGCACCTGGGCGAGCAGCACCGGGTCGTCGCCCGCGTCGGAGAGCGCCTGCGGGTAGACGGTGTCGACGTCGCCCAGCGCCTGCCCGGCGGCCTCGATCACCACCATCCAGGCGCGGACCCGCTCGGCGGGCGCCGAGGCGCGGGTCAGCACCTCGTGGGCGATGTCCCGGGCGAGGTCCACCTCCCCGGCGGTGATCGCGTCCTCCGCGGCCTGCAGCCGGCGGTCGTCCGGGGCGGGCGTGCCGTGCGGCGGGGTGTGCCGGGCCGCGAGCAGCCCGAGCGAGGCGGCCACCGAGGGCGCGCCGCGGTCCCGGGCCATCGAGGCGGCCCCCGCGAGCCGCGCGGCCACGCCCGGGTCGGTGCCGGTCGTGGACAGCGCGAGGTGCCGGGCCCGCTCGATCGGGTCGGAGGCCGCCGTGGACAGCGCGGCGTGCGCGGCCCGGCGTTCCTGCGCGGGCGCCTCGGCGTACAGCGCGGCCGAGATCAGCGGATGCGCGAACCGTACGGCCGGCCCGTCGGGTTCCGTCGCCAGCAGGCCGAGCGCGGCGGCCTGGGCGGTCTCCGCCTCGGCGTTCTCCCGGCCGGCCGCCTGGAGCAGGGCGAGCGTGGGGCGGGCGCCCGCGCTGGCGACGAGCAGGGTGCGGCGGGCCTCGCCGGAGAGCATGTCGAGCCGGCTGAGCACCAGGTCGCGCAGCGAGGTCGGCACCGGCAGCGGCTCGCCGGGGCGCGGCGGGGTCGGGTTCTCGCCGAGTGCGCGGCCGAGCTCCAGCGCGAACAGCGGGTTGCCGCCGCTCGTGCGGTGGATCTCCCGCATCGTGGAGCGCGGCAGGTCGGTGTAGCCGCGGTGGTCGAGCAGGGCGGACACCTGGGCGCGGGAGAGCGGGTTCAGCCGGACGGCGAGGGTGTCGGGCGGGGACGCGCGTAGATGGCGGTCGTACTCCTGCCCCTCGGTCCGCACCGCGCACAGCAGCTGCACGGGGGTGTCGCCCAGGCGGCGGGCGGCGAAGCCGAGGAGTTCGGCGCTGGCGGAGTCCAGCCACTGGAGGTCGTCGGCGACGAGCAGCACGGGCCCGGCGGCGGCGAGGGCGCGCAGCGCCGACAGCACGGCCAGGCGCAGGGCGAGGCCGTCGCGTTGCAGGGTCGACTCGCCGCGGCCGGTGAGCGCCGCCTCCAGGGCCGTGAGCTGGGCGGCGGGCAGCTTGTCGGACACCTCGCCGAGGACCAGTCCGAAGAGGTCGGCCAGCGCGAGGAAGGGAAGGTGCGATTCGGACTCGGTCGCCGAGCAGCGCAGGACGGTGCGGGCGGAGTCGCCGTAATCCGCGGCCAGTGCCCGCAGCACGGTCGACTTGCCTATTCCGGCCGGGCCGTGCAGCAGCACACTGCCGCCGCCGGTCAGCTGGGCGCGGGCGGCCGCGACCAGTTCCTCCCGTCCGATGACCAGGTCGGGGCGGCATCTGGCAGGCTCCTGGAAGTCCCGTCGCACGGTCACCGCTCCCCTCCCGTGTATCGTGTTCGGGCCAAATTCTAGGCAACATCCCGTTGAAATCCCGGCGGACTCCTTGGTGAGGGATATAACAGCGGGAAGCATGGGGAAATTCAACGAACCGGCCGTTGAATGGCCACTCGTCGCCCGGAGCCGTCCCTGGCCGGAACGGACCCCTCCGCCGAGCCGCCGGTCTTTCGCCCGTCCGGCCCTTCCCGGGGCGGCCCCGCCCTCCGCGCGGACCTCCCCGCCTTGTGCCGGCGGCCCCTCCTTTCCGAGGTGATCCCCGTGCGGGGGTGGTGCACCCGCATCACGGATTACACGATGACAGAGAGCCGCCCGGCAATGGTCCGGCGCCGGCCCGTGCGCTTCACCGGGCGCGCGGCCGCCGCCCGGGGCCCGACGGGGCCGCGCGGCAGGCAGAGCGAGACGGAGGACGCATGACGACGGCGACGGAGCGGTTCCGTACGGCGCGGGACTTCCTGCTGCGACACCGCGAGGACTACGCCACGGCCTACGCGGGCTTCGAGTGGCCCCGGTTCGAGCACTTCAACTGGGCACTCGACTGGTTCGACGCCATCGCGGACGGCAACGACCGGACCGCCCTGCACATCGTCGAGGAGGACGGCGCCGAGGTCCGGCTCTCCTTCGCCGAGCTGTCCGAACGCTCCGACCGGCTCGCCAACCTGCTGCGCGAGCGCGGCGTCGCAGCCGGCGACCGCATCCTGGTGATGCTCGGCAACCAGGCCGAACTGTGGGAGACCGCCCTCGCCGCGATGAAGCTGCGCGCCGTCGTCATCCCCGCGACCCCGCTGCTCGGCCCCGCCGACCTGCGCGACCGCGTCGAGCGCGGCGAGGTCCGGCACGTCGTCGTCCGCGCCGAGGACGCCGGCAAGTTCGACGAGGTCCCCGGCGACTACACGCGCACCGCCGTGGGCGGCGTGCCCGAGGGCTGGCAGCCGTACGAGGACGCCTACGCAGCTTCCGCCGAGTTCCTGCCCGACGGCCCGACCCTGGCCGACGACACCCTGATGCTGTACTTCACCTCGGGGACGACCGCCCGCCCCAAGCTCGTCGAGCACACGCACGTGTCGTACCCGGTCGGGCACCTCGCCACCATGTACTGGATCGGCCTGCGGCCCGGCGACGTCCACCTCAACATCTCCTCACCCGGCTGGGCCAAGCACGCCTGGTCCAACCTGTTCGCCCCGTGGAACGCCGAGGCGACCGTCTTCATCCACAACTACACCCGCTTCGACCCGGCCCGGCTGATGGCCGAGATGGACCGCGCGGGCGTGACGACGTTCTGTGCCCCGCCGACCGTGTGGCGCATGCTCATCCAGGCCGACCTGACCGCGCTGCGCACCCCGCCCCGCGAGATCGCGGCCGCCGGGGAACCGCTCAACCCCGAGGTGATCGAGCAGGTCCGGCGGGCCTGGGGCGTCACCGTCCGGGACGGCTTCGGCCAGACGGAGACGGCCGTGCAGATCGCCAACAGCCCCGGACAGCCCCTGAAGACCGGCTCCATGGGCCGCCCCAGCCCCGGCTACCGGGTGGAACTGCTGGACCCGGTGACCGGCGCGCCCGGCGCCCGGGAGGGCGAGATCGCCCTCGACCTGTCGGCGCGGCCGGTCGGCCTGATGACCGGCTACCACGGCGACGACGACCGTACGGCGGAGGCGATGGCGGGCGGCTACTACCGCACCGGCGACATCGGCGAACGCGACGAATCCGGATACATCACCTATGTCGGCAGGAGCGACGACGTCTTCAAGGCCTCCGACTACAAGATCAGTCCCTTCGAGCTGGAGAGCGCCCTGCTGGAGCACGAGGCCGTCGCCGAGGCGGCCGTGGTCCCCGCGCCGGACGAGCTGCGGCTGGCCGTGCCCAAGGCGTACGTCGTCCTGGCGGAGGGCTGGGAACCCGGCCCCGACACCGCGAAGGTGCTGTTCGAGCACTCCCGCGAGGTCCTCGCCCCCTACAAGCGCCTGCGCCGGCTGGAGTTCGCGCCGCTGCCCAAGACCGTCTCGGGCAAGATCCGCCGCGTCGAGCTCCGCGAGGCCACGGCGGCCGGGTCGGCGGGGGAGTACCGGGAGGAGGACTTCCGGTGAGTCCTCGCGCGTGAGCGGGCGGCGGAGCCGGGCCGGCGCGGCCGTGCCGGCTCAGCCGCCGCCCTGTGCGTCGAGCGCGCCGGCGACCGCGTTGACCGGCCGGGGTCTGCCCGTGAGGTCCATGACGAACAGGGGCACGGCGAGGGAGTCGGCGCGGGCGTGGGCGTCGGGGGTGTAACCGGAGAGGGAGAAGTACACGCACTCCGAGGACTCCGTCATGGCCGTCAGCCACAGGCACTCGACGTCTCGCAGGGAGGCCGGGGCCGCCTTGGGGTCGACCTGCGCCAGCAGCCCCCGGGTGGCGAGACCTATGCCCGAGGTCGGGCGCTGGTCGGCCCGGCGGACCTCCGGGTAGCCCAGCCAGTCCAGGTACAGGGCGGTCGCGGTGACCGCGTCCCGGGCCGTGCGTATGGCGACGGGGCGGAAGGGGCGGGGGCGGGGCGGGGAGGTGGATATGGGGCCGGGCGGCGCGGCGGCCGCGAGGTCCGGCGCCGGCCGCGGGCTCGCCGTCTCCCGCCGGGGCGGCGCAGTCGCCGCCCCCTCACCGTCGTCCGTCTCCGCGCTCACCGGGATGAGCAGCACCGTGCCGCAGGCGCACCCCAGCTCCGGTCGCGGCCACTGGTCATGGCGGCCGCAGGCCGCGCAGCGCACGGTGACCCACTCCTCCTCCCACGCGCGGTGGGCGACGGCCGTCACCTTCGCGCGGTGGTCGAGGCGCGGGGCGACCGGGGCGCCGCACGCGCACGGGTAGGTCGGCGCGGAGTAGAGACGCTCGCGTCGGCAGGCCGGGCAACTCACCGGCACGCTCTCGAACATGGCCCCCATGGTCCTCCATCGCCCCCCGCTTGTCCGTCCGTTGGCGAAGGTCGGAAATAGACCGGAGAAAGCGGGGCCGAAAGCCCGGCGCGTGCTCGAAGATCGAACGCCCGCTTCACGAGGTGCGGGGTCCGCCGCCCCCGTGCCGGCGGACCCCGCAGGACCACAATGTGCCCTGCGCCAGGCGCGGTTGAAGCCCACGGGCCATGTTCAGAGGTTCATTTGAGGTTGACGCGGGCTCCCGGCCGCGCCGGACGGAGGTGCCCCCTGCCGGGGAGGACGCCCGGCGGGAAACCGCCTCGCGCGTTAGGTTGAGCGCGTGCGATTGAGACTGGAGTTCACCACCGAGCCCTTCGACCTCGACGAGGCGCCCGCGCACGCGCTGGTCGCCCGCGAGGTGATCGAGTCGGCCGACCTGGACGCCGTGGACGTCGGCCCGTTCGGCAACACCGCCGAAGGCGACGCCGACGCCGTGCTCGCCGCCGTGGACGCCGTGCTGCGCCGCACCCTCGGCTCGGGCGCCACCCGGATCTCCCTCCAGCTCAACGTGGTCGGGGAGGACGGGAAGTGACCCGCGCCGGGGACGAGGCCTTCGTCGCGGCCGTCAAGCCGTTGGTCGACGCGATGGGCGGAGAGCTGCTCCCGCCGGACGAGGCTGGCCCCGACGACGTGGTGCTCTCCTGGGAGGGGGAGCGGGCCGTCGCCGTACGGCTGCCGCAGCTCGCCGACTCCCTGGACCACATCCTGGCCGCCATGGAGCGCGAGCGGGGCAGGCCGCTCGCCGACCTCGACCGCAAGGCCAAGCAGGAGGTCGTACGGATACTCGAGGCGCGCGGCGCGTTCTCCGTGCGGCACGGCGTGGAGACCGTGGCCGGCGCGCTCGGGGTGAGCCGGTTCACCGTCTACAACTACCTCAACCGCGAGAAGAGCGGCTGAGCGGCGGCGGGGTCGCCACCCGCTGCGGGGGAGGCGTGACCCGTCGGCGGGGAGCCGTAACGCGGATTTTTCAACAAAGTGTTGACGCCGGGGACCGGTGGGGCGTTAGCTGGCCCCAGCCCGGTCAGTACGCAGTCCCCTCAGCACGCAGGCCGCCACGGCCACGGAGGCTCCCGTGACGTCGACTCCCCAGCCCGCCGGTCTGAGCCGGTTCAACGCCCTGGAGGAGCGGGCGGCAGCCGCCGCGCTGCACGAGGTGTGCGCCTCCACGGCATGGGTGCGGCGGCTGCTCGCAGGCCGCCCCTACGCCACCCCCGACGACCTCTACGCCGCAAGCGACGCCGCGACGGCCGGCCTCAGCGCGCGGGACCTCGACGAGGCCATGGCCGGGCATCCGCCGATCGGCCGGCCCCGGCCCGGCGACCCGGCCTCCGCCCGCGAACAGCGCGGCATGGCCGGCGCGTCCGAGGAGCTGAGAGCGGAGATGCTCGAACTCAACCTGGCCTACCAGGAGAAGTTCGGGCACGTCTTCCTGATCTGCGCCACCGGCCGCACCGGCGAGCAGATGCGCGACGCCGTGCGGGAACGGATCGGCAACACGCCGGAGCGGGAGCGGGAGATCGTCCGCACCGAACTGGGGAAGATCAACCGCATCCGGCTCGCCCGCGTCGTCGAAGCCGAAGAGGACCGAGGAGCAGCATGAGCACCAGCACGACCGCCTCGGTGTCCACCCACATCCTGGACACCTCCGTCGGCCGCCCCGCCCGCGACGTCGCCGTCCGGATCGCCGCCCGCGCGGGCCGCGACGCCGGCTGGCAGCCGCTCGGCGGCTCCGCGACCGACGCGGACGGCCGGTGCAAGGACCTCCCGGACCCGCCGGAAGGCACCACCCACGTACGGCTCGACTTCGCGGTCGAGCCGTACTTCGAGAACGAGCGGGCCGACGAACGGCAGGACGCCCCCGCGCACCGCGACGGCGGTCCGGGCGTGTTCTTCCCGGAGGTGACGGTCACGTTCGCCGTCGCGCCCGGCGAGCACTACCACGTACCGCTGCTGCTCAACCCGTTCGGCTACTCCGTATACCGAGGGAGCTAGCTCCATGGCAGACAACCCCCGCCCCGGCCGCCCCGTGCTCGGGCCGAACCGGTACGGCAAGGCCGAGACCCGGGTCGTCAAGGTCACGCGCGACGGCGCCACCCACCACATCAAGGACCTCAGCGTCTCCGTGTCGCTCAGCGGCGACATGGAGGAGGTCCACTACTCGGGCTCGAACGCCAGCGTCCTGCCGACCGACACCACCAAGAACACGGTGTACGCGTTCGCCAAGGAGCACGGCGTCGACTCCCCCGAGCAGTTCGGCATCCACCTCGCCCGCCACTTCGTCACCTCGCAGCAGTCGATCCACCGGGCCCGGATCCGCGTCGAGGAGTACGCCTGGGAGCGCATCGAGACCGCAGGGGAGGGCGCGCACTCCTTCGTCCGCAAGGGCCAGGAGACCCGGCTCGCCCAGATCGCCTACGACGGCGAGCGCTGGGAGGTCGTCGCCGGGCTCAAGGACCTGACCGTGCTGAACAGCACCGACTCCGAGTTCTGGGGCTACGTCAAGGACAGGTACACCACGCTCCCCGAGGCCCACGACCGGGTGCTGGCCACCGAGGTCTCCGGGCGCTGGCGCCTGAACTGGACCGACGACGCGCAGCCCGCGCCCGACTGGAACGAGTCCTACGCGCGGACCCGCGAACACCTGCTCTCGGCCTTCGCCGAGACGTACTCGCTGTCCCTCCAGCAGACCCTGTACGCGATGGGCTCCCGGATCGTCGAGCACCGCCCGGAGATCGACGAGGTCCGCTTCTCGCTGCCCAACAAGCACCACTTCCTGGTGGATCTCGCGCCGTTCGGTTTGGAGAACGACAACGAGGTGTACTTCGCCGCGGACCGCCCCTACGGCCTGATCGAGGCCACCGTCCTGCGGGACGGCTGCGAGGCGCGGATCCCGGAGGACCTGACCAACCTGTGAGGACGGACCGGATGACCCAGCGCACCGTCATCGAGAACGCGGCCATCGCGACCGTGGACGCGCACGACACCGAGCACGCCTCGGGGCACGTGGTCCTGGCGGACGACCGGATCGAGTCGATCGGCCCCGGCCGCGCCCCCGAGGGCCTGGAGAACGTCGTACGGTGCGTCGACGCCACCGGCCACCTCGTGACCCCGGGCCTGGTCAACACCCACCACCACTTCTACCAGTGGATCACCCGGGGCCTCGCCACCGACCACAACCTCTTCGACTGGCTCGTCGCGCTGTACCCGACGTGGGCGCGCATCGACGAGCCGATGGTGCGCGCGGCCGCGCAGGGCTCGCTCGCGATGATGGCCCGCGGCGGCGTCACCACCGCCATGGACCACCACTACGTCTTCCCCCGCGGCTGCGGGGACCTGGAAGGCACGATCATCGGCGTCGCCCGCGACATGGGCGTCCGCTTCACCCTGGCGCGCGGCTCCATGGACCGCGGCGAGAAGGACGGCGGCCTGCCGCCCGACTTCGCCGTCGAGAGCCTGGAGGACGCCCTCGCCGCCACCGAGAAGACCGTACGGCGCCACCACGACTCCTCGTTCGGCGCGATGACCCAGGTGGCCGTCGCCCCCTGCTCGCCCTTCTCCGTCTCCACCGAACTGATGCGGCAGGGAGCGGAGTTGGCGCGCCGGCTCGGCGTGCGGCTGCACACCCACGGCTCGGAGACGGTCGAGGAGGAGAAGTTCTGCCACGAGCTGTTCGGCATGGGCCCCACCGACTACTTCGAGTCCACCGGCTGGCTCGGCGACGACGTGTGGATGGCGCACTGCGTCCACATGAACGACTCCGACATCGAAGCCTTCGCCCGCACGAGGACCGGCGTCGCCCACTGTCCCTCCTCCAACGCCCGCCTGGCGGCGGGGATCGCACGCGTCCCCGACCTCCTCGCGGCCGGCGTCCCGGTGGGCCTCGGCGTCGACGGCACCGCGTCCAACGAGTCCGGCGAACTGCACACCGAGCTGCGCAACGCCCTCCTCGTCAACCGGCTCGGCCCCCACCGCGAGGCCGCCCTGAACGCCCGTCAGGCGCTGCGCCTCGGCACCTACGGCGGAGCCCAGGTCCTGGGCCGGGAAAGGGAGATCGGCTCACTGGAGCCGGGCAAGCTGGCCGACCTGGTGCTCTGGCGGATGGACACCCTCGCCCACGCCTCCATCGCCGACCCGGTGACCGCGCTGGTCTTCGGCGCGGCCGCCCCGGTCACCGCCTCCTTCGTGAACGGCCGCCAGATCGTCGAGAACGGCCGGCTGCTGACCGCCGACGAGGACGCGATCGCCCGCTCCACCCGCGAGGAGGCGAGGCGGCTGGCCCGGATCGCCGCCGGTTCCTGAGCCGAAAGGGGCGGCCTCAGGACGCCGGGGTGCCCGCCCAGGCCATGAGGTTGGCGAACAGTTCGGCCTGCTCGATCGCGTCGTCGAGGGCGTGGTGGGTGTGGCGGCGCGTCGACAGCAGCCCGGGCGGCATGGCGCGCTTCGCCACCGCCCGCAGCGGCAGCCCCGCTTTCGCGGCGTACAGCGTCTTCATGTCGAGGCAGCCGGAGTGCCCGAACGGACTCGCCCCGGTGAACCGGATCAGATACCAGTACAGGAACGTCCAGTCGTACGACGCCGGGTAGCCGCACATCACCGGCTGCGCGCCGTCGCTCACTTCACGCACCCAGCGGGCGAACTGGGCCATTGCCAGGGAGGGTTCGGTCCCCTCCTCGCGCAGCCGCTCCCGGTCGAGCCCGCTCACGGCCAGCGCCTCGGGCACGAACTCCTCGCTGATGGGCCGCAGTTCGCGGTAGAACGTCCGCGCGGCGGGATCGGCCGCGGTGAAACCGTCCGCGTCCTGCACACCGGCGACCGCGGCGCCGAGGCTGAGCATCGAGTACGGGCCGGGAATGGGCCCGTCGGCCTCGACGTCCACGGAGATGTACAGGCTGGGTCTGACGCGTCGCGGGGGCATGGGACGGGAGCATCGCAGGTGCGCGGGGTGCGGTGCACCCGAATTCCGCTTCCCCGCCGGCCTCATGAGGGTGCTTGGCAGGGTGTGGTCCGCGGCAGCCGCCCTGAGAAGAACGCCCGGGGCGGCACACCCATCAGGGTGCGGAAGTCGGCCGTCATGTGCGACTGGTCGTAGTAACCGGTGACGGCGGCGAGTTCGGCCCACGGGGTGGTCAGGGCGTGCTCCAGGACGTGCCGCACGCGGTCGATGCGGGCGAAGTGCTTGGGGGAGAGGCCGATGCCCTCCGCGAAAAGGTTGCGCAACTGGCGTTCGCTGACGGCCAGTTCGCGGGCGACGTCCCGCACGGCGGCCGGCACGCGGTCCCGGCGGGTCGACAGGGCGGCGACGGCGGCGCGCAGCAGCCGGTCGCGGTCGCGGGAACGGTCGGTGGGCGAAGGGAGCAGATCAGCGAGGCCGGACGTGACCTCGCCCGGATCCCGGTACGCCAGTTCTCGCGCCAGTGCACGGGCGGTGTCGGAGGGCAGGGCGCCCAGCGGCATCACCCGGCCGACGAGGTCCACGGCCGGCACGCCCAGCAGCGGTCGCGCCGCACCCGGCTCCAGACGCAGGCGCACACAGGACACCACCCGCTTCCGCGTGTCCGCGTGATACGTGGCCAGGGTGCGCGGTCCGACGACCAGTGTGTCGCGCCGCCCGTCGCCCCGCAGGCGCACGACCACCTGGGTCGCGGTGTCCGGCGGGTGTGCGAGGGCGTTCTCGACGGGACCCGTGGCCCGCACCGCCGCGACGCCGGAGATCCAGGGGCGCGCCCGGTCGTGGACGGTGAGGGGCTGTTCGGCGAGGACGTCGGTCACCGCTCCACCGTAAGCGGCGGACGGGTCCCGGAGGCCTGCCGAAGCGTGCCGGAATCTCCTAGAGACGCGGCGGCGACGCCCGGCACCGTGAGAGCCATGATCCTCGTGACCGGTGCCACGGGCACCATCGGCAGTGAACTCGTACGACAGTTGACGGCGCGCGGCGAGAAGGTGCGCGCACTGCTCCGCGACCCGGCGAAGGCCGCCGCGTTGCCCCCGGGGGTGGAGGTGGCACGTGGGGACTACCTCGACCCCGGCTCCCTGGAGGCCGCGGCGGCCGGAGCACAGGCCGCGTTCCTGGTGGGCGTCCCGGGGCCGGACACCCACCACGACCAGGCGCTGGTGGCGGCGGCCCGGTCGGCGCGGGTCGGCCGGCTGGTGAAGCTGTCCGCGATCGCGACCGGAGACCCCGGTCTGGGCGCTTTCGGAACGTGGCATCTGCCCGGCGAGCGGGCCGTGCGCGAGAGCGGGGCCGAGTGGGCCGTCCTGCGGCCCTCGTCGTTCGCCTCGAACACACTGAGCTGGGCGGCCCCGATCAGGGCGGGCGAGCCGGTGCCGAACATGAGCGGCGACGGGGCGCAGGGCGTGATCGACCCGCGTGACGTGGCCGAGGCCGCGGCGCGGGTCCTCCTCGACGGCCGGCTCGCCGGACGGACGTACACGCTGACCGGACCGGAGACGATCAGCGTCCCGGAACAGGCCGCCGTGCTTGCCGAGGTCCTCGGCCGGCCGGTCACCACCCGGGACCTCACACCGCGGGAGGCGCGTGAGCGCCTGCTCGCATGGGGTCTCGGCGAGGCCCAGGCGGAGGGCGTCCTGGCCGGCAACGCCTTCGTGCGCGACGGCGGCAACGCCCTGGTCACCGAGGACGTGCCGGAGCTGCTGGGGCGTCCGGCGCGGACCTACCGCGAGTGGGCGCGGGAGCGTCGAGCGGCCTTCGGGTGACGTCGTCCGTCAGAGGCCGAACAGGGCCGGGTCGGACGCCAGTTCCTTGAAGTGGTTCTGCGGGTCGGGCACCATCCGCCGTGTCTTCAGGTCCAGCAGGCCGCCGACCGCGGTGAGTTCGGCCGCCACCGTGCCGTCGGCCTTGCGCATGACCTGCTCGATGCGGAACGTCTTGCCGCCGCTCCACTCGAAGACGCACGTCACGTCGACCTCGTCGCCGGCGAGCAGCTCACGCTTGTAGCGGATGGTCGTCTCCAGGGCGACGGGCCCGACGCCTCTCGCGATCAGGGCGGCCTGGGTGATCCCGGCAGCCTGGAGCAGCGACCAGCGCGCGTGCTCCGCGTAGTTGACGTACACGCTCTGGTTCACATGGCCCTGCGTGTCGGTCTCGTATCCGCGGACGGTGATCCGGACGGAAAACGGCTCGCTCAATGCTGGCTCCTCCTGCTGTGTTCGTCCGGGGGACATCATCATCCTCGCCTATTACGGCGTCTTCCGAGACCGCCCCCGCCGACCGGAGGGGTCGGTGGGCCGACTGGCGGGACACCTCGTGGCCCTGCCGAGCGGTGGGTGCTACCCCGCCGTGTGGCTGGCGCTGCAGCTCAGCGGGTCGCCGGGACCGATCGGGGCCTTAGGGTCGAGTCGGCATGGGCCGAACGGCATGAACAAGGCGAGGCGGGGCGTGTGATACGGGTAGTGGTGGTGGACGACGAGGCACTGGTCCGCTCGGGCTTCGAACTCATTCTGGGCGCGTCCGAGGACATCGAGGTCGTCGCGACCGCGAGCGGCGGAGACGCGGTGGACACCGTCCGCCGGGAGCGGCCCGGCGTGGTGCTGCTGGACATCCGGATGCCGGACGTCGACGGGCTCACCGTCCTGCGCGAGCTGCGCACGATGCCGGACCCGCCGGTGGTGGCGATGCTGACCACGTTCGACGCCGACGAGTACATCCTGACCGCGCTGAACGGCGGCGCTGCCGGCTTCCTGCTCAAGGACACCGAACCGGAGCAACTCCCCCACCTGGTGCGCACCCTGGCCGCGGGCGGCGTCGTGCTGTCCCCCAAGGCGTCGCGGACCCTGCTGCACAGCCACCCCGGCACCGAGAGGGCTGTCGACGAGGACGCGGCGCGGGTCCGGCTGCTCACCGCGCGGGAGCGTGACGTCCTCGTCCTGGTGGCGGAGGGCTTGTCGAACGCGGACATCGGGGCGCGCATCCACCTCGGTGCGGGCACGGTCAAGGACCACGTCAGCGCGATCCTGACGAAGCTGCGGGTGGCGGGCCGGGTACAGGCCGCGCTGCTGGCGCAGCGGGCCGGGCTCCTCGACGAGCGCCTGCGGTCGGAGGTCGGCGGATGAGCCGTGCACGCGCCCTGTGGCAGCGGCTTCCCGCGCCGGTCATCGACCTCGCCTTGGTGGCCGCGGCGGCCGTGGACGTGCGGCTGAACAACTGGGAGCCCACGCGCCTCGCGCTCGCGCTGGCGGCTGTCGGGTGCAGCGCGCTGGCCTTCCGGCGCAGGTTCCCGCTCGGCGTGTTCCTGCTCACCCTGCCCGTCGCGCTGATGCAGGATGTCGCCGTCGCTGTGCTCGCGGCGCTGTTCACCCTGGCCGAACGCTCCCGCAACCGCCGTCTCCTCGCCGTGTGCGTCGCCCTGGCCGCCGTCGCGAGCAGCACTCCGTGGCCCCTGGCCGAGGTCGACCGGACCATGACATTGGTCTTCTTCGTGTACGGCCTGGCCACGGCCGCGGCACCGGTCCTCTTCGGCCAGCTGCTCCAGGCACAGCGGGACCTGGCGCGGCGACTGGCCGAGATCGAGGAGGCAAGGGAACACGAGCGGACCCTGCACGCCCAGGCCGTCCTCGCCCGCGAACGCGCCCAACTGGCACGCGAGATGCACGACGTGGTCTCCCACCAGGTCAGCCTGATCGCCGTCCGGGCCGGGGCGTTGCAGGTCGCCACCAAGGACGCGGACGCCAAGGAGGCCGCCCGCACGATCCGTTCGCTGAGCGTCACCACGCTCGACGAACTGCGCACCATGGTCACGCTGCTGCGGGCCTCCGGCGGCGACGCCACCGAGCTGACGCCTCAGCCCACCCTTGCCGACCTGCGTAAGCTCGTGGAATCGAGCGGCACTCACGTACAGCTGACGGGGGAACTGCCACCCTCTGTGAGCACACCCACCCAACGCGCCCTCTACCGTACGGTTCAGGAAGCGCTGACCAACGTCCGCAAACACGCACCTGGCGCCACTGCCGGCGTCGAATTGTGGCAGGACGGCGACGGCATCGGAGTGACCGTCACCAACACCCCACCCACGCGTCCTTCCCTGTCGCTCCCCGGCTCCCGGCAAGGCCTCGTCGGACTGCGTGAACGTGCCGACATCCTGCACGGCACCCTGGATGCGGGCCCGACCACGGAAGGCGGCTACCGGGTGCGGCTGCGGATCCCGCTCAGCGCGGACTGAGTGACCAGGAGCTGGGCGGCTGCCAGTCGTGCGTACAGCGGGTCCTCGGTCACCAGTTCCTCGTGAGTGCCGACGGCTCGGACCTGGCCGGCGTCCAGGACGACGATGCGGTCGGCTCCGGTCACCGTGGACAGGCGGTGGGCCACCACCAGCACGGTGGTGTCGCGGGCCACCTCCGTGATCACGTCCCGCAGCACGAGCTCGTTGACGGCGTCGAGCTGTGAGGTCGCCTCGTCCAGGAGCAGCAGCCGGGGCTTGCGCAGCAGGGCGCGGGCGATGGCGACGCGCTGCCGTTCGCCGCCCGACAGTCTCGAACCGCGGTGTCCGACCGGGGTGTCCAGGCCGTGGGGCAGGCGCTCGACGAGGGTTTCGAGCTTCGTGCGGGCGAGGACGTCGCGGATGTCGTCGTCGCTCGCGCCGGGCGCCGCGAAGACGAGGTTCTCCCGCAGGGTGCCGGCCAAGACGGGCGC
This sequence comes from Streptomyces sp. NPDC002566, assembly GCF_042889585.1. Classification (NCBI taxonomy): domain Bacteria; kingdom Bacillati; phylum Actinomycetota; class Actinomycetes; order Kitasatosporales; family Streptomycetaceae; genus Streptomyces; species Streptomyces sp. NPDC002566. The sequence goes on from NZ_JBIARD010000001.1 coordinate 493,624, forward strand.
GTCCTGTTCCACGTACCCGATGGCAGACCGCAGCTCGGACAGGGACCAGTCCCGCACGTCCTTGCCGTCGACCAGGACCCGGCCGCCGGTGACCTCGTGGAACCGCTCGATGAGCGCGAAGACCGTCGACTTGCCCGCGCCCGAGGGACCGACGAAGGCCGTCGTACCGGTTCCCGGAACCTCGAAACTCACCTGCCGATGGATGTACGGCGAACCGGGCCCGTAGCGGAAGGACACGTCCTCGAAGCGGACCGACGCCGGCTCCGACACCGGTGCCCCCTGCCTGGGCGGGCCGTTGTGCCGGCCGTCGGTCGGCTCGGTCGCCAGCTGTTCCACCTGCGCGATCCGGGAGAGCGCTGCCGCGCCCTCCTGATACTGGGAGACGGCGTCGACCAGTCTGGACACCGGCTCGATCAGGTAGAAGAGATACAGCAGGAAGGCGATGAGGGTGGACACGGGGATCTCCCCGGACGCCACGCGCGCCCCGCCGACCGCGAGCACCGCGAGGAAGGCCAGCTGGACGGCGAGTTCGTCGGCCGAGCCCGCCGCGGCCTCCCACTTCGCGCTCTTCACGCCGTGCCGCCACGCCCGCCGCGCAGCCGCCTCCACCCGGGCGGTCTCCCGGCCCTCGGCACCGGACGCCTTCACCGTGCGGAACGCCCCGAAGGCCCGCTCCAACGCGACGGAGATCTCCCCGACCGCCTGCTGTGATCGCTCGGTGGCCCGGGCGATCTTCGGCATGACCAGCGCGACGGCCCCGCCGACCAGCACGACCACGCCGAGCGTGACACCCAGCAGCACGACATCGAGCAGAGCCATCATCACGATCGCCGCGACGAACGCGACCGCACCCGTGGCCGCGGAGACGACCGCCTGCGTGCTGACCGCCCGCAGCAGCGTGGTGTCCGAGGTGACGCGGGACATCAGATCACCCGGCGGGATCCGCTCCCATTCCGCGATCCGCAGCCGCAACAACCGCCCCACCACGGTGCGTCGAGCGGCCAGGACCACCGACTCCGCCGTCCGCTCCAGCACGTACGCGCCGAACGCCTCGACCACCGTGCCCACCACCACCAGCACGGTGAGCCCGATCAGGATCCCGGCGATGGTCCCACCCGAAGCCATCCGGTCCACCAGCGCTTTCGTGGCCAACGGCTGCAGCAGCGCCCCGGCGGCCCCCACCAGGGCGCACAACAGACCAAGGGCAACGGCCCAACGGTGCGGCCGGACATACCCGTACAGCGCCCTGACGGTCTCCCGGGCAGACAGGGACGTCTCGTCCTTCGCCGGGCCGGATGCGGCGTTCACAACGTTCCTTCCTTCTGCGGTCCGCCCGGCACCGCGCAGACGGTGCCGGGCGGACCGGGCGTGATGGTGTGCCGGCTCAACGGACGAGTCCGGCCGTGCTCGATGAAAGGGCGCGCACAAACGCTTCGGGGAGCTCAGGGCGTACGACGACCAGGGCGAGGGCGCCCACAGCCAGCACCAGGCCGAGGAACTCCAGGAAGTCGCCTCTGAGAGGGACCACGTCATGCCCCGGTTCGTCAGCTGGTGAGGCGCGGGAGGTGTCGCGCTGTTTGCGCCGCGCACGGTGTGTCATGCCTCGACCCTGGAAGCCCGGCCGTCCCGCCCCCATCCGGCAACCGTCGGGTTCACCCCCGCCGAGTGGCTGGACAAGATCACCGCCCGGTCGCACCGGACCGGGCCGGGGACGAGGTTCCGCCGGTCGGCAGGGCGGTACCCGCCGGTCGGCGGGGGCGTCACTGCAGCCTGCCGGATGGCCCGCCCCCTGAACTCCGCGCGAGGTTCGCCGTATGACACAGACGCAGCCGCCGCAGGAGACGTCAGCTCTCCCGGAGAACCCACCTCCGCCGCCCCGAACCTCCCCCGAGTCCGCCGTGCCGGCCTCGGCCGGTCCTTCGACGGGACGCCTCGTCGGGGTGGACCTGGCCCGCGCGCTGGCGGTGTTCGGCATGTACGTCGTGCACATCGGCCCCCCGCTGTCCGCCACGACCGGCGTGGCGAGCTGGATCCGCTACATGGCGGACGGCCACTCGTCGGTCCTGTTCGCCACCCTCGCCGGGTTCTCGCTGATGCTGATCGCCGGCCGTCGCCAACCGAAGACGGGCCTGGCGGGCCGGCAGGCGAAGGCCCGCATCGCGATCCGCGCCGTGGTCCTGCTGGTGCTGGGCACCGTGCTGGCGATGGAGTACGGGGGAGTGATCATCCTCGGCTTCTACGGGGTCTACTTCCTGCTGGCCCTTCCCCTGGTGCGACTGCGTGCCAGGACACTCGCGATCATCTCGGCCGCGTTCGCCCTCGTCGCACCGCAGTTGGCGTATGTCCTGACCTCGCTGCTGACTTCGTCGGTCCAGGAGAGCATCAACGCCCACGACCCGCTCCGCCGCCTCAGCGAGGTGGGAGTGCTCGATCTGCTGCTCACCGGCTTCTACCCGGCGCTCACGTGGATGTCGTTCGTGATCGCGGGCATGGCACTGGGCCGCCTCGACCTGTCCTCCGGCACCGTTCAGAAGCGCCTCGCCGCGCTCGGCGCCTCCCTCACCGCGGCCGCCTACAGCATGTCCCTGCTGCTCGCCGGATCGGGCGCGTTGAGGAGCATGGCGGAAGACGGGTCCTCGTCCGGCGGCTCCGGTTCGATGCCCCCCGTCAGCGGTTCGATGCCCCCGGACGGGGGGTCGTTCCCCGACATTCCGGCCTCGTCGCTCCTGGCGGCCGGGCCGCACAGCGGGACCACGTTCGACATCATCGGCAGCGTGGGCGTCGCCATCCTCGTGATCGTGGGCGCGACGGTGGCGATGGACCGCCTGCCGCGACTGCGCCGCCTGGCCAAGCCGGTCATCGCCGTGGGCACCATGTCCCTGACCGCCTACGTCGGCCACTTCCTCGCCCAGTCCGCGCTGTCGGTGCCCGCCGGGACCGGCGCCCAGCAATCATGGGTGCCGCTCGTCATGTTCGTCCTCGGGGCGACCGTGTTCGCCGCGATCTGGTCCCGCTTCTTCCGCCGAGGCCCCCTGGAACACCTCCTCAACGCCGCCACCAAACCGGCGAAGCACATCCGATGAGACCCGGCCGGGGTGGGACGCCCCCTCGCTCCACCCCGGCACCGAGATGCCCGAGCAGTTCCTCATCCCCTCCCCGGACTCCGACCCCGAGCCCCTGTCGGCCCTCGACAGGACGACACTGCGGGCCCTGAAAGACCGACGGCTTCGGCACATCCTGGCACGCCCCTCACACGCGGCGCGGGGACGCCAGCAGGTAGCGGTCTCTCGTGCGGGGGTCGGTGTGCTCCCCGACCTGCCAGCCCGCCCCTTCCAGTGTCGCCGCGCACGCCCGCAGCGTCCCGCCGTCCGGCCCGCGCACCGCGACGGCGTCCGGCTGCGGCGTCGCCCGGACCCGGTAGCCGTCGCCGTCCGGCCCGGCGGGGCGGTGCCCGGCGGCCTCCAGGGCGAGCGCGGCGGCCCGCACGAGATGCGTACGCTCCCACCCGCACGGCCGGTCCGCGGCGCCGTCCGGATTCGTCATCCGGCGCAGCTCCAGCAACCCCTGCCAGGCGCTGTGCACCTCCCGGGCGCGCGAGGGCCCCACGGCCGGCTCCTCCTCGCCGCCGACCCGCGCGGCGAACACCCCGCCCGCGCCCGCCGCCTCCTGAGCCGCTTCGGCCGCGGGGGGCGGTTCGGGCGCGGCCTCGCGTATCCGGTGCCCGGCGGGCGTCAGGAAGCAGTCGTGCGGCGGGCGCGGATGCCGGAAGGCGAGCCCGCGCCCCACCAGCGCCGCGAGCTGCGCCTCCGTACCCCGCAGCCGCCCGGTGACGGGATCGGCGGTGTCGATCACCCGCCGCTGCGCGGCGGTCGGCGGTCGTGTCAACGCGTACCCCCTCCGGGCCACGGGGACGACGGGCCCGCTCCCGCCGTTCACCCATCGCCTCCGAGGCTACGACGCGGGTCTGACATCCCCCGGGCCCGTCAGCCGCCCGGACGCATGTTCCACCCCGCGATCACCGGCCGCCCGTGCTCCGTCCCCAGGCGGCACAGCGTGCCCGTGGCCAGCTGGAACAGCGCGCCCGAGGACGGCGGCAGCCCCAGCCGGCGCGCCGTGAGGACCCGCAGGAAGTGGCCGTGCGCCACCAGCACCACGCACCCCTCGGTGTTCGCGAACGCCGCGTCCACCTTGGCCAGCATCCGGTCGGCCCGCTCCCCGACCTGCTCCGGGCTCTCCCCGGGATGCTCGGGCGGCCCCGGCGCGACCCCGTCCGTGAACAGGAACCAGTCGGGCCGCTCCCGATGGATCTCCACGGTGGTGATGCCCTCGTAGCCGCCGTAGTCCCACTCCCGCAGATCCGCGTCGACCTGCGGCTCGTGCGGGCCGAGCCCGATCAGCTCGGCCGTCTCCCGCGCGCGCTGAGCGGGGCTGACGAACGCGGCACCGATCCGGTGCGACCGGATCAGCGGCGCCAGCCGCCGCGCCTCGTCCCGGCCGTGCTCGGTGAGCGGGACGTCCGTCGATCCGGTGTGCCGGCCGGAACGCGACCACGCGGTCTCTCCGTGCCGGACGAGAAAAAGATCACCCATGCGACACAGGCTCGCACAGCGCGCCCGGCGACGCCGACGCCGCGTGCCGTGTCAGCGGTCGGCGGCGTACGTGACGAAGGCGGCCCACTGCGTGGGGGCGAAGGCGAGTTGGGGGCCTGTTGTGGTCTTCGAGTCCCGTATGTGGATGGTGCTGGGGGTGAAGGCGACCTCGACGCATTCGGGGCCGTCGTTGCTGCTGTAGCTGCTCTTGATCCAGTTCAGCGGAGCTGAGGGCGTGAGCGTCATGTTTCCTCTCCCAGGACTTTCTCGATGAAGGCCAGTGACTCCCGGGGGGTGAGAGCCTGCGCGCGGATCATTCCATAGCGCATCTCCAGGATCTGGACCTCCCTGGGGCCGCTGATCAAGTGGCTGTGCAGCTGGGCCTCGGAGTGCCCTACCGTCTTGCCCTCACTGAGTTTCAGCAGTTGCAGCGAGCCGGCCATGCCTGCGTGGTCCTCACGGTCCGTGGGCATCACCTGGATCTCGACGTGCCTCAGTGCGCTGACCTCCAACAGGTGTTCGAGCTGCTGGCGCAACACCATTTTGCCCCCGAGGGGCCGACGCAGTGTCACCTCTTCCTGGACGAAACTGAGCAGTGGCGCGGGTACACGGTCGAAGACGGACTTGCGGGCCATGCGCGCGGCGACGTGACGGCTGATCTCGTCCTCGGTGTACGTCGGTCGGCGCATGGCGTACAGGGCTTCCGCGTACTGCGGGGTCTGCAACAGGCCGTGGATGTGGTGGCTGGCGTAGGCCCCCAGGTCGACCGCCTGCGCCTCCAGCTTGGCCAGATCCCGCACCTTCTTCGGGTACCGGGCCTCCTCCACGTCCTTGCGCAGCCCGGCGATCAGCCCACCCGCCGACAGCGCCTCGTCCGCCGCCTCCAGGAACTGCGGCTTGGGTGCCCGTCGTCCCCGCTCCACCGAGGACACCTGTTCCTCGCTGTACCCGATGGCCGCCCCCAACTCGGCCTGCGTCCAGCCCCTCCGCTCCCGGAACATCTTGATCACCTTGCCGACGGTCCGCAGCACCGCCGTCGACTCCTCGTCGTCGGCGTGCGGTTCCTCGACGTGCCCCTGTCCCGTCGCGCCCACCCCGGACACCTCCTCGTGCCGTTCGATCCCAACTCCCCACCGGCCCCATGCGTCACGCGTCGCCGCCCGGACAGACCCGGACGGCGACCGGACAGTGACGCTGCGTACCGCTGATGTTCCTGTTCAGAGTAGAGTCGATCGACCACGCTGAGTGACATGAACTTGGAGATTGCCCAGCCGGCCCCCACCACGCGTCAGTCCACGGTCCGGCTCTCCGCCACCCCCAGGGGTGCCCGCCTCGCCCGGCGCCTGACGGCCGAACAACTCGACACCTGGGGCTGGCCCTACGCGACGGACGCGAACGGCACCGCCGCGCTCCTCGTCGCCGAACTCGCGGCGAACGCCGTACGGCACGGCAGGGAGCGGGGCCGTGACTTCCGGCTCCGCCTGACGCTCTACCCGCAGGACGCCACCCTTCGCATCGAGGTGACGGACCCCCGCCCGGGCCGCCGCCCACCCACGCCCGGGACCCTCCGGCCGCCCGCCGCGGACGCCGAGTCCGGCCGGGGCCTGCTCCTGGTCGAGGCGTTGTCGAGCCACTGGGGGGCGACTTGGGGCGACGGCTTCAGCAAGACGGTGTGGTGCGAGCTCGCGCTCGGCTGAAGGCTCGACGCCCAGCGGTCCTACTGCCGGTATCCGCCGAGGAACCGCCCGATCCTCCCGATCGCCGCCTCCAGGTCCTCCGCGTGGGGCAGCGTCAGGATGCGGAAGTGGTCGGGGGAGGGCCAGTTGAAGCCGGTTCCCTGGACCACCTGGATCTTCTCGCGCAGCAGGAGGTCCAGGACGAACTTCTCGTCGTCGTGGATCCGGTGCACCGCTGGGTCGAGGCGCGGGAAGGCGTACAGCGCGCCCTTGGGCTTGACGCAGGAGACGCCCGGGATCTCGTTGAGCTTTTCGAAGACCACGTCCCGCTGTTCGCGCAGCCGGCCGCCGGGTGCGGTCAGTTCGCTGATGGACTGCCGGCCGCCCAGCGCGGCCTGGATGGCGTACTGAGCAGGCGCGTTGGCGCACAGGCGCATGGAGGCCAGCATGGTCAGGCCCTCCAGGTAGTCCTTGGCGTGCTGCCGGGGGCCGGTGACCACCAGCCAGCCCGAGCGGAAGCCCGCCACCCGGTACGTCTTCGACAGTCCGCAGAAGGTGAGGACGACCAGGTCGGGGGCGAGCGCGGCGGCCGAGTGGTGGACGGCGTCGTCGTAGAGGATCTGGTCGTAGATTTCGTCGGCGAACACCATCAGGCCGTGGCGGCGGGCCAGGTCGAGGATGCCCTCGATGATCTCCTTGGGGTAGACCGCCCCGGTCGGGTTGTTCGGGTTGATGATCACGACGGCCTTGGTGCGATCGGTGATCTTCGACGCCATGTCGTCCAGGTCCGGGTACCACTCCGACTGCTCGTCGCAGAGGTAGTGGACCGCCTTGCCGCCGGCGAGGGTCGTCACCGCCGTCCACAGCGGGAAGTCGGGGGCCGGGATGAGGATCTCGTCGCCGTCCTCCACCAGCGCCTGCACGGCCATGGAGACCAGCTCGGAGACGCCGTTGCCGAGGAAGACGTCGTCGACGTCGACCTCGAGGCCCCGGCTCTGGTAGCGCTGGGCCACCGCCCGGCGGGCGGACAGGACGCCGCGCGAGTCCGTGTATCCGTGGGCCTGGGGAAGCATCCGGATCATGTCCTGGATGATCTCCTCCGGCGCCTCGAAGCCGAACAGCGCGGGGTTGCCCGTGTTCAGGCGCAGCACGCTGTGGCCGGCCTCCTCCAGTGCGTTGGCGTGCTCGATCACCGGGCCGCGGATCTCGTAACAGACCTCGCTGAGCTTGTTCGACTGCCGGAACTCCATGCGTCCCTCCGGTATCTGGGGTTGCTTGGTTTTACCAAGTCACCGCTTGGAAAGTCCAACGACATGTCTAGACTGCCTCGCATGTCTCGTCGCCGAAGCTACGACCAGTACTGTTCCGCCGCCCGCGCGCTCGACGTAGTCGGCGACCGCTGGACCCTGCTGATCGTCCGGGAGCTGCTCGCCGGCCCGCGCCGCTACACCGACCTGCACGCCGACCTGCCCGGCGTCAGCACGGACGTCCTTGCCTCCCGGCTGCGGGACATGGAGCGGGACGGCCTCGCCACCCGCCGCAGGCTGCCCCCGCCCGGAGCGGCCTACGTGTACGAACTCACCGTGCGCGGGAGCGAGTTGCTGCCAGTCCTGCAGGCGCTCGGGGCGTGGGGGCAGGGGGAACTCGGGGAGCGGCAGCCCACCGACGCCGTACGCGCCCACTGGTTCGCGCTGCCGTTGCTGCGCGCGCTGGAGAGCGAGGGCGACGGGGTCGTCGAAGTGGTGCTGGAAGAAGGGGAGTTCCATCTTCTGGTGGGTGCTCGGGAAGCGCCCGTCTACGGCGAAGGTCCCGCACCCGGCGAGCCCGACGCCCGTCTCACCCTGGACGCCGCCACTGCGGAGGCCCTCGCGCGTGGGAAGTTGACGCTGCCCGACGCGGTGCGGTCCGGGCGCGTCGGCGTGAGCGGTGACGGCCCGCCGGCCAAGGCGCTGCGTGAGGCGTGAGGCATGAGAGAAGGCCTGCCACGTGTGCGTGACAGGCCTTCTGAGGGTCGTTCAGGCGCTCGCGAGCCCGTCGGCTACGCCTGCGGCGGCACCCCGGACGGGCGTCCCGTGCCCCGGGTCAGCGCGTAACCGCCGATGCCGGCCAGCGCGGCCAGCATGCCGCCGATCGCCGTCCACACCCAGCGGTCCGACCACCAGCCCGACGACCAGCCGTCGTCCGGCTCGATGCTCGACAGCACCGCCGAGGACGAATCGTCCTTCTCAGCGTCCCGCTTGACCGCGACGCCCGGCACCAGCGGCTCGGCGAGGCTGCCGTCCACCGCCGCCGCACCGCCCATGTCCTTGGAGTCCACCCGCAGTTCGGTGGAGACCGGCAGTCCGAGGTCGGCCGTCTTCAGCCCGACGGCGGTCAGACGGACGTAGTACGTGCCCGGCAGCGGGTCGTTCGCCCACGGCTCGGACCAGGCGCGCACCGTGCGCAGGACGCAGGCCAGTTCGACCGAGGCGGCGCCCGCGGCGGCGGTGCGCGTCTGGGCGCCGTACTGGCAGGCCTGGCGGCGGCGCAGACCGTCGTACACGTCGATCTGCCAGGTCTGGCCGGTGTGGCCCTCGGGGAGCTTCACCGTCGCCTTCACGGTGGGCCGTTGGCCGGCGTCGGCCGGGAACGACCAGTACAGGTAGTCGCCCGTGGACGCGCTCGCGGTCGCCTTCTGGCCCTGGTCGACCTCCGTGGCGGTGCGGAACGACGTGCCCGCCCGGGTGGGCGCCGCGCTGTCGGGGGAGGGGCTCGCCGAGGGCGTCGAGTCGGCCGCGGCGGGCGCCGCCGCCAGACCGAGCGCCAGCAGGGTCGCGCTCACCACGCGTGTGATCCGCATCAGTTGGTCCTCCAGATCGCGACACGCCAGCGTGACAGCCAGCCCCACAGCACGCCCGCGACGAAGCCGGCCAGCACCAGCGCGCCGAGCAGCCACCAGCCGCGGCCCAGACCGAACGAGGCCACGTCGCTCGCCGGGGACGGGCTGTCCACCACGTCCACCGTCAGCTCCAGCGGCATGCCGGGCGTGGTCTTCACCCCGGCCGCCGGGGAGAAGGAGTTGGTCACCTGGAGGCACACCGTCTCGGCCGGCGCGTCCTCCTCGTCGCTCTCCGCCTTCGGGTAGCGCAGACCGGCCGAGACGACGTCGGTACGGCCGTTGCCCGCGGCCTCACCCCGTACGATCTCCCGGCCGTGCACGGTGACCGCCCGCAGCAGCACCCCGTAGGAGGGGTTCACGGCCCGGTCGGCCGCCACGCTGACCGAGGCCCGCAGCTCCTTGCCCGGCTCGACGTCGACCCGGTACCAGCGCTGCCGGCCGAACTCCTCGCGGTCGGTGAACAGGCCCGACTTCAGCGCCGGCGCGGCGGTGCAGGACTCCGCGCCGCCGACGGCGACCGGCGTCACCACGGGGTCGGCCGCCCGGTCCACCAACTGGTTGACCTTGTCGGCGAGTTCCTCGGTGTGCTCCACCGAGGTGTAGGTGCCGCCGGTGGCCTCGGCGATGCAGCTGAGCTGCTGGCGCATCTTGACGTTGGGGACCAGGCCGAGGGTGTCGATGGTCAGTCCGATGCCCTTGGCGGCGATCTCCCGGGCCACCACGCACGGGTCGAGCGGCGCGCAGGTGTCCTCGCCGTCACTGATCAGCACGATCCGCTTGGAGCCGGTACCGCCGTCGAGGTCCCCGGCCGCCTTCAGCAGCGCCGGGCCGATCGGGGTCCAGCCGGTGGGCGTGAGCGTCGCCACCGCCGTCTTCGCCTCGGTCCGGTCCAGCGGGCCGACCGGGTAGAGCTGCGCGGTGTCCTTGCAGCCCGTCTGCCGGTCGTCGCCGGGGTAGTTGGCGCCGAGGGTGCGGATGCCGAGCCGTACGCCCTCCGGAGTGGCGTCGAGCACCTCGTTGAACGCCTGCTTGGCCGCGGCCATCCGGGTCCCGCCGTCGATGTCCTTGGCCCGCATGGAGCCGCTGACGTCGAGGACCAGGTCGACCTTCGGGGCGTTGGCTGTGGTCTCGTCGGCGACCGCCCCGGACGGGAACGCGATCCCGACCGCGAGCGTGGCGAGCAGTGCCGCCACGCCCGCCGCCAGCCGTTGTGTTCTGATCATCGGCGGATCCTATTGATCGGAGGCGCTCCGCCACAAAAACGGCCTCAGATGCCCTGCGGCCGCAGCGGGTTGGGCAGTACGGTCCACTGGTCGCCCGCGACCTCGGGGGACAGCCGCATCAGTGTCAACGCCTTGACCGGCAGCGGCTGTTCGCACAGCGCGTCGAGATCGGGCGTGCGCGGCAGCTCCCGGACGGCCGCCGCCAGCGCCGCCCGCAGCGTCTCCCCGTCGCCCGCCGTCCCCGCCAGCGCGCCCCCGACGAGGGAGCCGAACAGCTTGCGGCGCAGCGCCCGTACGTCGTCCGTGCGGATCCGCTCCGGCAGCTCGGGCAGCGGCACACCGTGCCGGGCCAGCCGGGCCGGGCTGACCCGGATGTCGGCGAGGTCGCGGTAGACCAGCCGCAGCGGGGCGCCCGACGCCGACAGCACCACCAGCAGGTTCTGCCCGTGCGCCTCCAGTGCCACGCCCAGCTCCAGCAGCCGCAACCCGACGGCCAGACACAGCCGCGCCAACTCCGCCAACCAGCCCGGTCGTGAGGGAAGTTCGGTGGTGGCGAGCGCCGCGACCGGCGTCACATGCTCGCCCGGCCCCGCGTAAGCCGCCGGCGACTCGCGCAAAAGGGCCGCCAGATCGGGGGAGCCGGCGGTGACCGCGCCCCACGTCCGTGTCATGTGCAGCAGACCGTCCGTGCGCGCCGCCAGCGTCTCCGCGAACGCCGACAGCACCGCGGCGGAGGCGACCGAGCCGACCGAGATGTCCCGCACCGACGACGTCAGCCGGGCGCTGAGCGCCGTCTTCACATGCGGGCCGCCCGGCACCGCGAGCGTGCGCAACGACATCAACGGGTGTGCGGCAGGACCCGGCAGGCCGGACCGCTTGAGGACGTGCGCCGCCTGCCACGGATGCACCGGGATCAACACGTCCCGCCCGTACCGCAGTTCGCCCGGCCAGTCACCCGTGACCAGACACTCCGCGGCCGGCGCCGGCAGCAATGTCAGCCGTACCGGCGGGGGGCGGTGCTCGGGGCCGTACGCGAGCTGTTCCGCCACCGAGAAACCCGGCCGGGAACGGCAGTTGGGGTGGTACGGATGCCCGTCGACGACACGCTGCTCCCACTCCCAGTCGTGCGCGGGCCATCCGCCCGGACCGGCTCCGCCGCTCGCCGCCGCCGCCCGCGAGAGAGCCAACGACGCCACACTGTCGCCGAGTTCGGCCGCAAAGCCGTCGCCGTGCGGCACGGCGAGCTCCGTCGTCAGCCGCGCGGGATCGTCGTACGCCACCCCGTCGAGCCGTACCTCCGTCACGCTGCCGGTCGTCGCGTACGGATCCGCGGGCGGGCCGTCCAGACGGCGGCCGTCCGCAAGGCGCAGCGCCAGACCCTCCCGGCCCGCCTCACGCCGCTCGATCCAGGGCAGCGGCTCATGGGCCAGCGCCCGCCACAGCCGCGTCAGCACGGCCGCGCGGGCCCCCGGCAGCTCGGCGGCGAACCGGGGCCCGAGCGCGGGGCGCACCCCGGCGAGCTCGGCGGCCACCTCGGCCTCGGCGGTGGGGGGACGGTGCACGGGCGGACTCCTCGGGTACGGGTACGGCGTCACGGACGGCTCGTGACGACCGCGATACTGATCGTCCCCGCCCGAGAAGAACCGTAGGGAACGAGTACAACCCGTGGACCTCATCCCCCCGACCGCCAAGGCCCCGGCGTCCGCCGACCGGGCCGGACGGGACGGCCTCGCCGCCCGCGCCGAAGCCTGCGCGGGCGCGCCCCTGCTGAACTGCCTGCTGCGGGAGGTCGGGGAACCGCTGTCCGAACGCGACGGACGCCGTGTGCACCGGCTGCCGTCCGGCCGGGTCCTGCGGGTGCGCGGCGCCCGGCGCCCCACCGAACCGGAGGTGTACACCGCCGGCGCCTGGCACCGCCTCGACCACGGCGCGCTCGTCTCCCTGGCCGGCGAGGAACTGCGCCGGCACACCGGGCTCGCCAACCACGAGCTGCCCGCCGAGATGCTCGACAGCCGGCAGGCGGTGGCCGCCCTGCTCGCCGCACGCGCGGGCGCCACCCCGCCCGACGACCCCTACCTGCGCTCCGAGCAGTCCCTCCTCACCGGCCACCCCCACCACCCCGCCCCCAAGGCGCGCGGCGGCGGCCCCGCGAGCGCCTGGCTGCCGTACGCCCCCGAGGCCCACGCCCGCTTCCCGCTGGTCCTGCTCGGGCTGCGCGAGGACACGGTCGTCGAGGAGGGCGACACCGCAGCGCTCGACGCCCTCGGCGAGGCCCCGCCCGGCTACCGGCTGCTGCCCGCCCACCCCTGGCAGCTCGACCTGGCGCGCCGCGCCCTCGCCCCCGCGTTCGCCGACGGCCGGCTGGTCCGCCTCGGCGTCACCGCCTTCGACGCCTGGCCCACCGCCGCGATCCGCACCCTGTACGCGCCCGGGCCCGACCTGTTCCTGAAGTTCAGCCTCGACGTGCGGATCACCAACGACATCCGCCGGCTCTGGCGCCACGACCTGCTCCGGCTCCGCCGCACCGACGCGGCCGTCACGCGCGCGTTCACGGCGGCCGGCGGCCCGGCGGCCTGGCTGAGCGACCGGGGCTACCGCACCGCCGACTTCGCCTTCGAGGAACTCGCCGTGCTGGTCCGCGACGGCCTGCGCGGCCACCTGCTGCCCGGCGCGACCCCGCTGCTCGCCGCCGGTCTCGTCGAGGGATTCGCGGGCAGCCCCCCGCACCGCGCGGCCGACCCGGCGGCCTGGTGGGAGGCGTACCTGGCCGCCGTCGTCCCGCCGGTGCTCGGCGCCTTCGCCGACCACGGCGTCGTCCTGGAGGCGCATCTTCAGAACACCCTGGTCGCCGTCGACGCCGGCGGGACGCCGGTGCAGGCCCTGTTCCGCGACGCGGAGGGCGTGAAGCTGCTGCCGGACGTCGCGCGGGCCGCCGGCTGGGAACGGCTCGTGTACTGCCTGGTCGTCAACCACCTCACCGAGGTCGCCGCCGCCCTCGCCGAGCACCGGCCCGGACTGGACCCCTGGCCCGCCGCCCGCCGTGAGCTCGCCGGCCATGACCTCCCCGAGGTCCGCGCCCTGCTCGCCGCGCCCACCCTGCCCGGCAAGACGAACCTGCTGCTGCGCTGGACCGGCGCGGACGGCGCCGACGCCCGCTACCTGCCCCTGCCCAACCCCCTGGCCGACGCGTGATCCGGGCCCGTACGACCTGAACTAGGCTGACCGGTGTGCTGCGCCACGTGACTGCCGTTCGATATGTGGAACCGCTGAGGTCCGGCGGTTCCGTCCCCGCCGTCGTCGAGGCCGACGACCTCGGCGCTTATGTCGTGAAATTCACCGGTTCGGCGCAGGGCCGCAAGGCGCTGGTCGCCGAGATCGTCGTGGGTGAACTGGCGCGCGCCCTGGGGCTGCGCTTCCCCGAACTGGTCACGGTCGGCTTCGACCCGGCGATCGCGGACAGCGAGCCGCACCAGGAGGTGCGGGACCTGCACGCCGCCAGCGCCGGACTCAACCTCGGCATGGACTGCCTGCCCGGCGCGCGCGACTTCACCCCCGAGGTCGCGAAGACCTTCCCCGTGGACCCGCTGGAGGCGGGCCGGATCGTCTGGCTCGACGCCCTCACCGTCAACGTCGACCGCACCGTGCACAGTTCGAATCTGATGGTGTGGCCCACGTCCGGGACGGTACCGCCGAGGCTGTGGCTGATCGACCACGGAGCCGCACTCGTCTTCCACCACCGGTGGGACGGCGCCGACCCCGCGAAGGTCTACGACTTCCGCCACCACGCCCTCGGCCGTTACGCGCCCGACGTGCGCGCCGCCGACGCGGAACTCGCGCCCCGGGTGACCGGGGAACTGCTCCGGGAGATCCTCGCCGAGGTCCCCGACGCCTGGCTCGCGGACGACCCGGCGTTCGCCACGGCCGACGACGCCCGCACGGCGTACGTGGACCACCTCCACGCGCGCGTGAAGGCCTCGGCGGCCTGGCTGCCCACGGACTTCCCCACCCGGGAGGAACTCGCCGCCGAGGAGGCCCTGCGGGCGGCGAGGACGCAGCAGGGACGGCCGGACTGGCTCAAGCGGGTCCCCGACCTGCACGGCAAGCCGGCCGCGGAACAGGATTGGTCGGTGCACCTGGGATGAGCGACGTCCAGCGAGTGGAGATCGAGTACTGCACCCGGTGCCGCTGGCTGCCCCGCGCCGCCTGGCTCGCGCAGGAGCTGCTGACGACCTTCGAGACGGAGCTCACCGAGCTGGCCCTGCGGCCCGGCACCGGCGGCGTCTTCGTCGTCCGGGTGAACGACGAAGTGGTGTGGGACCGCCGTGAGCAGGGCTTCCCCGAGCCCACGGCGGTCAAGCGCCTCGTACGCGACCGGGTGGCCCCGGGCAAGCCCCTGGGCCACTCGGACCAGCCCGCGCCCTGAGGCGCGCGGCGCTCAGCCTTCGAGCCGCTCGTACGCGGGCAGGGTCAGGAAGTCCGCGTAGTCCTCGTCCAGGGCGACCTGGAGCAGCAGGTCGTGGGCCCGCTGCCAGTGCCCCGACGCGAACGCCTCCTCGCCGATCTCCGCGCGGACGGCCGCCAGTTCCTCGGCGGCGACCCGGCGGGCCAGCTCGGGGGTGGCCCGCACGGTCCGCCCCTCGTGCGTGAACTCCACGCCCGCGTTGATCCACTGCCAGATCTGCGAGCGGGAGATCTCCGCGGTGGCCGCGTCCTCCATCAGGTTGAAGATGGCCACCGCACCGAGTCCGCGCAGCCACGCCTCGATGTAGCGGATGCCGACCTGCACCGCGTTGACCAGGCCCTCGTACGTGGGCCTCGCGTCCAGCGAGCCGATCGCGATCAGGTCGGCGGCCCGGACGTCGACGTCCTCGCGCAGCCGGTCCTTCTGGTGCGGCCGGTCGCCGAGGACCTTGTCGAAGGACTCCATGGCGATCGGGACGAGGTCGGGGTGGGCGACCCAGGAGCCGTCGAACCCGTCGCCGGCCTCACGGTCCTTGTCGGCGCGGACCTTCTCGAAGGCGACCCTGTTCACCTCGGCGTCCCGCCGGGACGGGATGAACGCCGCCATGCCGCCGATCGCGTGCGCGCCCCGCTTGTGGCAGGTGCGGACGAGGAGTTCGGTGTAGGCCCGCATGAACGGGGCGGTCATCGTCACGGCGTTGCGGTCCGGCAGGACGAACTCGGGCCCGGCGTCACGGAAGTTCTTGATGACGGAGAACAGGTAGTCCCAGCGGCCCGCGTTCAACCCGGAGGCGTGCTCGCGGAGTTCGTAGAGGATCTCCTCCATCTCGTACGCCGCCGTGATCGTCTCGATCAGGACCGTGGCGCGCACCGTGCCCCGGGGGATGCCGAGGTGGTCCTGCGCGAAGACGAACACGTCGTTCCACAGCCGTGCTTCGAGGTGCGACTCGGTCTTGGGGAGATAGAAGTACGGTCCCTTGCCGAGGTCGAGCAGGCGCCGGGCGTTGTGGAAGAAGTACAGGCCGAAGTCGACGAGCGCGCCGGGCACCCGCACGCCCTCGGCGTCGACGAGGTGACGCTCGTCCAGATGCCAGCCGCGCGGGCGCATGACGACGGTGGCGAGCTCGTCGTCGGGGCGCAGCGCGTACGCCTTGCCGGAGACGGGGTCGGTGAAGTCGATGTTCCGGGTGTAGGCGTCGATGAGGTTGAGCTGGCCGAGGACCACGTTCTCCCAGGTCGGCGCGGAGGCGTCCTCGAAGTCCGCGAGCCACACCCGGGCACCGGAGTTGAGGGCGTTGACCGTCATCCTGCGGTCGGCGGGGCCGGTGATCTCGACCCGGCGGTCCTCCAGCGCGGCGGGGCAGGGGGCCACCTTCCAGGAGTCGTCGGCGCGGATCGCGGCGGTCCCCGGGAGGAAGTCGAGCGTGCCGGTGCGGGCGATCTCGGCGCGGCGCTCGGCCCGGCGGGCGAGGAGTTCGTTCCGGCGCGGGGTGAAGCGGCGGTGCAGTTCGGCCACGAAGGCGAGGGCCGCCTCGGTGAGGACCTCCTCCTGCCGCGGCAGGGGCTCGGCGTCGACTACGGCCTGCGGGGACGGCGCGGGGGCTGCCATGAGCGGTCACTTCCTTCGGCGGGGCGGGTCGGCGCACACGACTTGATCTGCGTCAGTGGATAGTAGTTTCCTCATCGTGGAAGTTCAATGCCGCGCTGTGTCCGCGCGCCGGTCCCGCCGAGGTCACTCCAGCCGCCACAGGTCGGCCTCGGTGTCGATGTCGTACGGCTGCGCCACGTCCCCGCACTCCACCAGCGTCAGCTCGTCGCCGTGCGCGTTCAGGTAGGCGCGGGCGCCCCGGTCACCGGTCGCGCCGGCGGCGACGCCCGCCCAGTGCCGGGACCCGAGCAGCACCGGGTGGCCGCGCCGGCCGTCGTAGGAGGCGGCCGCGAGCACGTCCCCGGACGGGCGGGCGGCGAGCACCCGGGCCATCGCCTCCGCGCCGACCCCGGGCTGGTCGACCAGGCACACCAGCGTGGCCCGGGCGCCGGTCCCGGCCAGCGACTCCAGCCCGAGGCGCAACGAGCCGCCCATTCCCCGCTCCCACCCCGGGTTGTCGACGAGCACGCACCCTTCGAGCCGCGCCTTCTCCCGTACGGCGTCGGCGGCGGCCCCGAGGACCACGTGGACGCGCCTGCAGCCCGCCGTACGCAGCGCCCGGACCGCGTGCTCGACGAGCGGACGCCCCCGGTGCGTCAGCAGCGCCTTGGGCCGCCCGCCGAGGCGACGCCCCCCGCCCGCGGCGAGCAGCAGTCCGGCGACCTGGTCGTGGGTGTGCGGCATGCCTTCTGCATACCTGACGCGCAGGCGTCCACACGGTTTCGGCGGGCTGAATTTCGGTCCTCACGGTGGCGCGGCCGGTGCCGGGTGGCGTTTACTGACGTCCCCCGGCGTCCGGCCACCGCCACGGGATGCTCGCGGGGCACGACGGAGGCGCGCACGAGGGGGGAACGCTGTGTTGCGGAGCTTGGGGCAGAGGCCGGTGACCGGCAGTGACGAAGATCCCAGGGTGGCGGGACTGCGGACCGCCGTGTCCCGGCTGCGCCGCCAACTCGCCGCCCTTCCGGCCGAGTTCCCGGACCGTGCCATCGCCGAGGACGAACTCGCCGCCCTCGCCGCGATGACCGTCCACGGCGTGCCCGATGTCCCGCGGCTACGCCGGTCGTTGCTGCTGGTCGCCGGGGCGCTCGGCTCGATGAGCGCGCTGTCCGGCGCGCTTTTGGAGGTGCGCCGGGCGGTGGACCTGTTCGGCGAGCCGTCGCGGGGGCGGGGGTAGCGCAGCCGGGGGACGCCGTGGGCGGGGGTGGCGTACCGGGTGGGACGCTCTGGGCGGGGTGGCGTACCCGGTAGGACGCCGTGGGGACGGGGACAGCGTGCCCCGGTGGGACGCGGCGGGCCGGCTACGCGTCGTTCCGCGTGGCGAGCGCCTCGGACAGCGCTCCGGCGACCTGCTGCAGCACCGGCACGATCCGCTCCGTGGCCGTCTCCGTGACCCGGCCCGCCGGGCCCGAGATGGAGATGGCCGCCGGGGTGGGGGAGTCGGGCACCGGCACCGCGAGGCAGCGGACGCCGATCTCCTGCTCGTTGTCGTCGATCGCGTAACCGGACCGCCGGACCTCCGCCAGCGCCGCCAGGAAGCCGTCCGGGGTGGTGATGGTCTTCTCCGTCGCGGCGGGCATGCCCGTGCGGGCCAGCAGGGCGCGCACCTGGTCGTCCCCGAAGTCCGCGAGGAGCGCCTTGCCGACGCCCGTGGAGTGCGGCAGGACCCGGCGGCCGACCTCGGTGAACATCCGCATCGAGTGCTTCGACGGCACCTGCGCCACATACACGACCTCGTCCCCGTCGAGCAGCGCCATGTTCGCCGTCTCCCCGGTCTCGTCGACAAGACGGGCGAGGTAGGGGCGGGCCCAGGTGCCGAGCAGCCGGGACGCGGACTCGCCGAGGCGGATCAGGCGCGGGCCGAGGGCGTACCGGCGGTTGTGCTGCTGGCGGACGTATCCGCAGACCACCAGGGTGCGCATCAGACGGTGGATGGTGGGCAGCGGCAGCCCGCTGCTCGCCGACAGCTCGCTGAGCCCGACCTCGCCGCCCGCGTCCGCCATCCGCTCCAACAGGTCGAAGGCGCGCTCGAGGGACTGGACTCCTCCGCCGGCGGACTTGGTGGAGTCGGTGTCGCTGGCGCTGGAGGTCGGCACGGGCGCGTTCCTTTCGGGGCTGGCGGGAAGATCTGAAGCGTACCCGGCGGCCGGTCGCGCCCTGGCTCGCTCGCGATCGCCGTCTGTCACCTGGAATTCTGATTTCACTTCACGGAAACGTCCAGGGTGGCGACGGTGGGGCATGGTGGAGAACGAGGGAGAGGAGAGCCGAGGGGTGTGCCCTTGACGGTGCCCGGCCGGAAGTGAACACTCCTTCAACAGAACGTTGAAACCGGTGGTGCGACAGCGGCAGAGAGGGGCCCGAGTGTCCGACGCCGAGCTGATGCCGTCCGATGCCGAACCGGCGCCCTCCGAGGCCGGACCGGCGCTCGCCGACGCGGATCTGGTGCTGCGCTCGACGCGGGTCGTCACCCCGGAGGGCATGCGCGCCGCCTCCGTCGCGGTGGCCGTCGGCGTCATCACGGCCGTCCTGCCGCATGACGCGAGGCCGCCCGCGGGCGCCCGCCTGGAGGACCTCGGCGACGACGTCCTGCTGCCCGGCCTCGTCGACACCCACGTGCACGTCAACGACCCGGGCCGCACCGAGTGGGAGGGCTTCTGGACCGCCACGCGCGCCGCGGCGGCCGGCGGCATCACCACCCTCGTCGACATGCCCCTCAACTCCCTCCCGCCCACCACGACGGTCGGCCATCTCCGCATGAAACAGCGGACCGCCGCGGACAAGGCACACGTCGACGTCGGCTTCTGGGGCGGCGCCCTGCCCGGCAACGTCGAGGACCTGCGCCCGCTGCACGACGCCGGGGTCTTCGGCTTCAAGGCATTCCTCTCGCCCTCGGGCGTCGAGGAGTTCCCCCACCTCGGCCGGGACGCGCTGGCCCGGTCGATGGCGGAGATCGCCGGCTTCGGCGGCCTGCTCATCGTGCACGCCGAGGACCCGCACCGCCTCGACGCCGCCCCGCAGCGCGGCGGCCCCCGGTACGCCGACTTCCTCGCCTCCCGGCCACGCCAGGCCGAGGACAACGCGATCGCCGGGCTCGTCGCCGAGGCGGAACGGCTCCACGCGCGCGTGCACGTCCTGCATCTGTCGTCGAGCGACGCCCTGCCCCTGATCGCCGCCGCGAAGGCCGACGGCGTCCGCCTCACCGTGGAGACCTGCCCGCACTACCTGACCCTCACCGCCGAGGAAGTCCCCGACGGCGCGAGCGAGTTCAAGTGCTGCCCGCCCATCCGCGAGGCCGCCAACCAGGATCTGCTGTGGAAGGCGCTGGCGGACGGCACCGTCGACTGCGTGGTCACCGACCACTCCCCGTCCACGGCCGACCTGAAGACGGGCGACTTCGCCACCGCGTGGGGCGGCATCTCCGGACTCCAGCTGAGCCTGCCGGCGGTGTGGACCGAGGCGCGACGGCGCGGCCACGGCCTGGAGGACGTCGTCCGCTGGATGTCCACGCGCACCGCAGCGCTCGTCGGCCTGGACCGCAAGGGCGCCATCGAGGCGGGCCGCGACGCCGACTTCGCCGTCCTCGCCCCCGACGAGACCTTCACCGTCGACCCGGCGGCCCTCCAGCACCGCAACCGCGTCACGGCGTACGCCGGCAGGACCCTGCACGGCGTCGTCAAGTCCACCTGGCTGCGCGGCGAACGCATCCTCGCCGACGGCGAGTTCACCGCGCCGAAGGGCCGGCTCCTCACGCGGGCCCCCTGACCCGGGCCCGTCCCCGCACCCGCATCCCACGGCCGACAGTCGAAAGGCACCCCGTGACGGCGATACCGAGTTTCACCGGCGACGCGAACCCCTACGGCGGCGGCGACCCGTACGCGGACTACCGCACCGCCGACTTCCCCTTCACCCGGCACGCCGACCTCGCCGCCCGGGAGCTCGGCGCCTCGGTCATCGCCGCCAACGACGAGTTCTTCGCCGACCGGGAGAACCTGCTGCTGCCCGGGCCCGCCGTGTTCGACCCGGAACGCTTCGGCCACAAGGGCAAGATCATGGACGGCTGGGAGACCCGCCGCCGGCGCGGGGCCTCGGCCGAGCACCCGTGGCCCACGGCGGCCGACCACGACTGGGCGCTGGTCCGGCTCGGCGCGCCCGGCGTCGTCCGGGGCATCGTCGTGGACACGGCCCACTTCCGCGGCAACCATCCGCAGGCGGTGTCCGTCGAGGGCACGTCGATGCCCGGCTCCCCGTCCCCGCGGGAACTGCTCGCGGACGACGTGAAGTGGACGACGCTCGTCCCCCGCACCCCCGTGGGCGGCCACGCGGCGAACGGGTTCGAGGTGGCCGCGGAGCAGTGCTTCACCCATCTCCGGGTCAACCAGCACCCCGACGGCGGCATCGCCCGCCTGCGCGTCCACGGCGAGGTCGTCCCCGACGCCGCCTGGCTCACCGCCCTCGGCGCGTTCGACGTGGTCGCGCTGGAGAACGGCGGCCAGGTCGAGGACGCCTCCGACCGCTTCTACTCACCGGCCGGCAACACCATCCGGCCGGGCCGCTCCCGCAAGATGGACGACGGCTGGGAGACCCGCCGCCGCCGCGACCACGGCCACGACTGGATCCGCTACCGGCTGGCCGCCCAGGCCCACATCCGCGCCCTGGAGATCGACACGGCGTACCTGAAGGGCAACAGCGCCGGCTGGGCGGCGGTCTCCGTCAGGGACGGTGAGGACGGCGACTGGCGGGAGATCCTCCCGCGCACCCGCCTCCAGCCCGACACCGACCACCGCTTCGTCCTGCCGGCCCCGGCGGTCGGAACGCACGCGCGCGTGGACGTCTATCCCGACGGCGGCATCTCCCGACTGCGCCTGTTCGGCTCCCTGACCACCGAGGGCGCGGCGAGACTGGCGGCCCGCTGCCAGGAACTGGGCGGCTGAACCGCGGCGGCGCCCGCTCCCCAGGGCGACGGGCGGCGGTGCGCGGGGACCGGCCGTGAGCGCGGCCCCCGTGGTCGCGGCCCGGTGCTTGCGGTGCACGCCCGTCGACGGGTGTCACCGCGGCTTCTGGGCCTCCGCCATGGCGAACAGGGCGAAGGAGAGCACCAGCAGCGCGACGCTCGCGTAGACCTCGTAGCCGTCGAGGAAGCCCAGCCGCTGCACCAGCCCCCAGTGCAGGTCGGTGAACTCGTGCACCAGGCCGGCTATGCCCTGCACCAGGGCGACGAATCCGATTACCTCCAGGAGCTGCCTCATACCCTCACCCTGGCCCCGCCGGTCCCGCGGGCGCATCGGCCGGTGGGCGGTGCGCCTGCGACGGAAGTCGCCGCCGGCGGCAGGCCCCCACGCCGAAAGCATGCGCCCTGTCATCCTTCGGTCGTAGTGTCCGCCGCCCTCTGTCGCGCATCGGCTCGCTTTGGTCGCCGATCCCTCCGGACGGGCGGTGGTGGTGCCGCCGGCTGCGTAGATTCGACGACCATGAGGGGTGACGACCAGTCCGCGCCGACCGCGCCGGCCTTCCGGGGCCGCCGATGGCTGCTGCCGTCCGCGGTGGCCGCCGAGCTGGAGACGGAGAACACGGAGAACTGGGACAAGAGGGGCGCGGGCGGTGAGCCGGCTGAGCGGACCGGCTGGTCCGGTCGGGACGGCCGGTCCAGGGCCCGGCCGCGCCGTACCGTGCGCGACTGGGTGGTCGACTTCACCTGCTTCCTCGTCGCGGTCGGCATCGGCCTGCTCGTGGCGGACACGCTCCCCGGCGAAACCGGCCTTCCGCACTCCGTCCTCGTCGCCGACCAGCTCCTGGGAGCACTCGCCTGTGCCGCGACCTGGCTGCGCCGCCGCTGGCCCGTCGCTCTCGCGCTCGGGGCGATCCCGGTCGGCTTCCTGTCGACCACCTCGGGCGGCGCCGCCGCGATCGCCCTCTTCACCCTCGCCGTCCACCGGCCCTTCCGGCACGTGGCCTGGATCGGCGGCGGCCATCTCGCCCTGATCCCGGTGGTCTTGTGGGCCCGCCCGGACCCGGATCTGGCCTACGGCCCGGCCGTGGTGTGGACCCTGCTGTTCAGCGTCACGATCATCGGCTGGGGCATGTTCGTGCGCTCCAAGCGACAGCTCATGCTGAGCCTGCGCGACCGGGCCCGGCGCGCCGAGACCGAGGCGCGGCTTCGCGCCGAGCAGGCGCAGCGGCTGGCCCGCGAGGCCATCGCCCGCGAGATGCACGACGTGCTCGCCCACCGGCTGACCCTGCTCAGCGTGCACGCGGGCGCGTTGGAGTTCCGGCCGGACGCGCCCCGCGAGGAGATCGTCAGAGCCGCCGGCGTGATCCGTGAGAGCGCGCACGAGGCCCTCCAGGACCTGCGGGAGATCATCGGCGTGCTGCGGGCCGACGCGCCCGACGACACCGGCCGCCCCCAGCCGACGCTGGCGGCCCTGGACGCGCTGGTCGCGGAGTCCCGCGAGGCGGGCATGAAGGTCACCCTGGAACAACGCGTCACCGACCCCGGCGCGGTCCCCGCCTCCGTCGGCCGCACCGCGTACCGGATCACCCAGGAGTGCCTCACCAACGCCCGCAAGCACGCCCCCGGCACGGAGGCCGAGGTCACCGTCGCGGGCGCCCCCGGCGAGGGCCTCGCCGTCACCGTCCGCAACCCCGCCCCCGACGGCGAGGTGCCCCCCGTCCCCGGCTCCGGCCAGGGGCTGATCGGCCTCGCCGAACGAGCCACCCTCACCGGCGGCCGCCTGGAACACGGACCGCGCGGCGACGGCGGCTTCGAGGTGCGCGCATGGCTGCCCTGGCCGGCGACGGAGCAGCAGCCCGCCCACGCGCGCGTGGGTGCGCCCTCCGGAGGGTCAACTCGCCTGCCGCAGGCATGATTACGTACGCACCATGACTGCGATCAAAGTCCTCCTCGTAGACGACGACCCCCTGGTGCGCGCCGGGCTGTCCTTCATGATGGGCGGGGCCGACGACATAGAGATCGTCGGGGAGGCCGGCGACGGGGGCGAGGTCGAGGCGCTCGTCGACCGCACCCGTCCGCACGTGGTCCTCATGGACATCCGCATGCCGTCCGTGGACGGTCTGACCGCCACCGAGCGGCTGCGCTCCCGCGAAGACGCCCCCCAGGTCGTCGTCCTGACCACCTTCCACGCCGACGAGCAGGTCCTGCGCGCCCTGCGCGCGGGTGCCGCCGGTTTCGTCCTCAAGGACACCCCGCCCGCCGAGATCCTCGACGCCGTACGCCGGGTCGCGGCCGGCGACCCCGTGCTGTCGCCCACGGTCACCCGCCAGCTGATGGACCACGCGGCCGACGCCGCCGCCGACACCCGGCGCTCCCGCGCGCGTGAGCGCGTCGCGGCCCTCGGGGAACGCGAACGCGAGGTGGCCGTCGCCGTCGGGCGCGGTCAGTCGAACGCCGAGATCGCCGCAGGCCTGTTCATGAGCGTCGCCACCGTCAAGACGCACGTCTCCCGCATCCTGGCCAAACTCGACCTCAACAACCGGGTGCAGATCGCGCTGCTCGCGCACGACGCGGGACTGCTGGACGACTGAGGCCGCATTCCCACAGGGCCTCCGCGCGGGGTCATCCGTAGGTGTGAGCCGGCGGGCCGCCGTACGTCTCCGGGCCGCCGTGCCAGGCCCCGGTCAGGCCGGGCGTCTCGTACGCCCAGGGGGCCGCGTAGGCGTCGTGCACGCCAGGAACCTCATCCGCCCCGGGAGCGGCCCGCGGCCGTAATCCCGTGCCTTCGCCAGGGGCGTGCCGGTGGTGCGTCCTCCGGCTCCCGTGGGGCGGCGGGGCCGCCCTGTGCCGGGCCCGCCCCCGGGATCTCGGTGAGCGACACCGCTCTTCGCTCGCGGCGGGACACCTCGCACGCCTCGGCGACACGGAGTGCCTGGAGCGCCTCCCGGCCGTCGCATGGGTTGGGGCGCACACCCCGCAGGACGTCCACGAACGCCGTCAGCTCGGCCTCGTAGGCGGGGCCGAAGCGCTCCAGGAAGCCGGTCCACGGCTTGTCCGCCGCCGGAGGGCCGGTCGGCTCGGTGGAGGCGATCGGCGTGCGGTCGTCCAGGCCCACGACGATCTGGTCGAGCTCGCCGGCCAGCTCCATGCGCACGTCGTAGCCCGCCCCGTTCATGCGGGTCGCCGTCGCCGTGGCGAGGGTGCCGTCGTCCAGGGTGAGGATCGCGGCGGCCGTGTCCACGTCACCGGCGGCGCGGAACATCGCGGGGCCGGCGTCGGACCCGGTGGCGTACACGTCGGTCACCTCGCGCCCGGTCACCCAGCGCAGCACGTCGAAGTCGTGGATCAGCGCGTCCCGGAACAGCCCTCCGGACAGCGGCAGCCAGGCGGGCGGGGGCGGCGACTGGTCCGACGTCACCGCGCGCACGGTGTGCAGCCGCCCGAGCCGTCCCGAGCGCACGGCGTCCCGCGCCCCCGTGTACCCCGCGTCGAAGCGGCGCTGGAAGCCCATCTGCAGGACGGTCCCGGCGGCCTCCACCTCGGCGATCGCCGCCGCGGTGCCCGCCAGGTCCAGGGCGATGGGCTTCTCGCAGAAGACCGGCAGCCCCGAGCGGGCGGCCCGGCCGATCAGCTCGGCGTGCGCGGAGGTCGCCGTCGTGATGACCACGGCGTCCACGCCCCACCGGAAGATCTCGTCCACGCCCGGCGCGGCCGTCTCGCCCAGCCGGTACGCCAGCTCCTGGGCCCGCGCGGGCTCCGCGTCCGTCAGGATGAGGGATCCGACCTCCCGGTGACGGCTGAGCGTCCTCGCATGAATGGTGCCGATGCGGCCCGTCCCGATGACCCCGATGCGCATGTGTTCAAGGTGACGTCGGAGTCGGCGCCCTGTCAATGCGTATGTCCGGACAACCGAACTACACTACTTCCCGTCAACCGGCCGCGGAGCTACGCTCGGCCCGTGCCGAAACCTGAAGTGGACCCGACCGTGCAGCTCGAACTCCGAGTGGACCGCAGCTCTCCGGTGCCCTTGTACTTCCAGCTGTCGCAGCAGCTCGAAGCCGCCATCGAGCACGGATCGCTCACTCCCGGCAGCCTGCTCGGCAACGAGATCGAGCTCGCCGCCCGGCTCGGTCTGTCCCGGCCCACCGTGCGGCAGGCGATCCAGTCCCTCGTGGACAAGGGCCTGCTGGTGCGCCGGCGGGGCGTCGGCACCCAGGTCGTGCACAGCCAGGTCAAACGCCCACTGGAGCTGAGCAGCCTCTACGACGACCTGGAGGCGGCCGGGCAGCGCCCCGCGACCACGGTCCTCGTCAACACCGTCGTCCCCGCGTCCGCCGAGGTGGCGGCCGCGCTCGGCGTCCCGGAGGGCGGCGACGTCCAGCGGGTGGAGCGGCTGCGGCTGGCGCACGGGGAGCCGATGGCGTACCTGTGCAACCATCTGCCCGCCGGCCTGCTCGACCCGGACACGCGGCAGCTGGAGGCCACGGGCCTGTACCGGCTGATGCGGGCCGCCGGGATCACCCTGCACAGCGCCCGCCAGTCCATCGGCGCCCGCGCCGCCACCTCCGCCGAGGCCGAGCGGCTCGCCGAGGCGGAGGGCGCCCCGCTGCTCACCATGCAGCGCACGACCTTCGACGACACCGGCCGCGCGGTCGAGTTCGGCGACCACATCTACCGGCCGAGCCGCTACGCCTTCGAGTTCCAGCTGCTCGTACGGCCCTGAGCGCCGCCGTGCCGCGGGCCGCGCGGCGATGCCGCCGGGCTGCCGACGCCCGGTGCGGGCACTCGTTCACCGATGCCGCCCGGTGATATTGTCCTGACAAAGTCGGGTGCGATTCCCGTCACGGTCCGAAAGCCGGCCCCGGCCGCGTGAGGGGGCGCGACGAGCCACGACGCCCGTGCGCCCGGCGCACTCCGCGCGCCCCTTCGGTCCCCAGCACGGCACCCGCCCCGTGGGTGAGGCAGAATCGGGGCCGATGAGCACCTACGGCACCTTCACCGCCCCCATCGGCTCCCGTCGCGCCCCCGCCCTGCGCACCGTGGGCACCCGCGAGCGCCGCTCACACCTGACCGCGCCCCGTGTGCCCACCGTGGGCATCGACATCGGCGGCACCAAGGTCATGGCGGGCGTCGTGGACGCCGACGGCAACATCCTGGAGAAGGTCCGCACGGAGACCCCGGACAAGTCCAAGAGCCCGAAGGTCGTCGAGGACACGATCGCCGAGCTGGTCCTGGACCTGTCCGACCGGCACGACGTGCACGCCGTCGGCATCGGCGCGGCCGGCTGGGTCGACGCCGACCGCAACCGCGTCCTGTTCGCGCCCCACCTGTCCTGGCGCAACGAGCCGCTGCGGGACCGCCTCTCCGGCCGGCTGTCGGTCCCCGTCCTCGTCGACAACGACGCCAACACCGCCGCCTGGGCCGAGTGGCGCTTCGGCGCGGGGCGCGGCGAGGACCACCTCGTCATGATCACGCTGGGCACCGGCATCGGCGGCGCGATCCTGGAGGACGGCCAGGTCAAGCGCGGCAAGTACGGCGTCGCCGGCGAGTTCGGCCATATGCAGGTCGTCCCCGGCGGCCACCGCTGCCCGTGCGGCAACCGCGGCTGCTGGGAGCAGTACAGCTCGGGCAACGCGCTGGTCAGGGAGGCCCGCGAGCTGGCCGCGGCGGACTCCCCGGTGGCGTACGGGATCATCGAGCACGTCAAGGGCAGCATCGGCGACATCACCGGCCCGATGATCACCGAGCTGGCCCGCGAGGGCGACGCGATGTGCATCGAGCTGCTCCAGGACATCGGCCAATGGCTCGGCGTCGGCATCGCCAACCTCGCCGCCGCCCTCGACCCGTCCTGCTTCGTGATCGGCGGGGGCGTCTCGGCCGCCGACGACCTCCTGATCGGCCCCGCGCGCGACGCCTTCAAACGGCACCTCACCGGCCGCGGCTACCGCCCCGAGGCCCGGATCGTGCGCGCCCAGCTCGGCCCCGAGGCCGGCATGGTCGGCGCGGCCGACCTCGCCCGGCTGGTCGCCCGCCGCTTCCGCCGCGCCAAGCGCCGCCGGGTGGAGCGGTACGAGCGCATCGAGCGGTTCGCTGAGGCGGCCCGCAGGGCGACCCGGGACACCGCATGACGGCCTCCCTGCCCCACCAGGCCCCGCCGGCCGACGAGCCCGCCCCGTCCTCCCGCCCGCCGGAGCCCAGGGGGCACATGATCCGGCGCAGGGCGCTCACCCTGCTGATCATCGTGCTCCTCATCGGAGTCCCGGCCGGCTACCTGGTGATCTCCGCGAACCAGAGCCGCGACAGCGGCAAGGACAAGGAGGCCAAGTACTCGGCCACCGGCCTGACCAAGGGCTGGCCGTCCGGCATCCAGCTCCGCCTCTACCAGGTGCCGGTGCCGGACCCCTCGAACAACGTCGCGTACTACGAGACGAACAACTGGAAGACCAGCCGCCTCTACGTGCAGTTCCAGACCACGCAGGCAGGTCTGGACACCTTCCTGAAGGACCTGGGCGTGAACCGGTCCGTCCTGGCGAAGGGCGACATCACGATCAGCGAGCGGGACCAGGGCGTCAGCGGCTGGAAGTTCTCCGGGCCGGGCTCCCGCCCCGGGAACTACTTCGGCTTCGTCCACGAGCAGGAGAACCCGCGGCCCACCCTGGACGTCGTGGTCAACACCGGGAACCCCGACTACCCCCTGGTGTACGTCGTCTCCCGCACGGTTCCCTAGCGACCGCGCCCGCACCGTCCCGCCCCGCTCCCGGGCCGTCCCGACGGCTGCCGGAGCCGATTGTCAGACCCCGCCCGTAGAGTCGAAGACGACTGATCGACGACCGGGTCCGCACACGGGCGGGAGGTGAACAGGCGGGATGAACGACATGGCCACGACGGGGGCGACCTCGGTGACAGGGGCCGCGGCGGAGGCGACCTCGACGGGGGCTTTCGCGTGGCGGACGGCGGGGGCGCCGTCGGCCGGGGCTGCCGCGGGGCGCGCGGGACAGATGACCTCGGGGATGCCCGCAGGGCTGTCCTCGGAGCCGCTGGGTGTGCGCCTCGCCGCCGTCTTCCTGCCCGCGCCCCTCCCGCGCGATGGCCGCGTCGCCTTTTGGGACCCGGACGACGGCCCGCTGCCCGCCCCGCCGCACGCCGACCTCACCGACCTGACCGTCGTACGCCGGCACGGGTCCTCCGTCCGCCGACGGCAGGTCCCCGCGCTGACGCTGCCCCTGGACACCGCGCTCCCGCTCCTGGTGCGCGCCCGCCGTGACCCCGCCGCCCACCTCGCGACGGCCTGCTGGGGCGCGGCCGCACTGCACGCGCTGCGGCTCGCCGCCCGCGGCCGCCTGCTGCCCGGCCTCACCCCCGACGGCCACGACGCCTGGCG
Source organism: Streptomyces sp. NPDC002566 (assembly GCF_042889585.1). Classification (NCBI taxonomy): domain Bacteria; kingdom Bacillati; phylum Actinomycetota; class Actinomycetes; order Kitasatosporales; family Streptomycetaceae; genus Streptomyces; species Streptomyces sp. NPDC002566. Next base: position 522,428 of record NZ_JBIARD010000001.1, read on the forward strand.
TGCCGGGCCGCTCGACCCGGAGGACATCGCCCACCTGCGCGCCGTCGCCGCCGCCCTGCCGTACGAGGGCCACGCCGTCCCGCTCCCCGGCTCCGGCCCGATCCGGCTGCCCCGCCCCGAGGCCCTGATGCGGTCCTTCCTGGACGCCGTCGCGGACACCCTGCCCCGCACGCCCGCCGCGCCCCACGCCTGCGGGAAGCCCTTCGCCGACCGCCGGCCGCAGCGGCTCCCCGACGCCCACGACTGGGCCGCCGAGGTCGCCGCCGGCATGGACGCGGGCGTGCGGATCTCGCTCCGGCTCGACCTGTCGGCGTCCGATCTGTTCGACGACGGCGGGGACGCGCGCCGCGCCGGCGCCGCCGTCGTGCAGGTGCACAGCCTCGCCGACCCGACCCTGGTGACGGACGCGGCGGTCCTGTGGGCGGGCGAGGCGGACACCGCCTTCGGCGCCCGCGCCCGCGTGGACGCGGCCCTCGCCGTACGCCGCGCGGCCCGCGTCTGGCCGCCGCTCGCCCGGCTCGCCGAGCAGGAGACGCCCGACGTCCTTGCCCTGTCCGAGGACGAGGTGAACGACCTGCTCGGCGTGGCCGCGACCCGCCTCGCCGCGGCCGGGGTCGCCGTCCACTGGCCCCGCGACCTCGCTCTGGACCTCAGCGCCACCGCCGTCGTCCGGCCCGCGCCGGGCTCCGCGACCGACGGCACCGGCTTCTTCGAGAGCGAGCAACTGCTCAGCTTCCGCTGGCAGTTGGCGCTCGGCGGCGATCCGCTCAGCGAGGCCGAGATGGACACGCTGGCCGAGGCCCACCGGCCCGTCGTCCGCCTGCGCGACCAGTGGGTGCTCGTCGACCCCGCCCTCGTCCGCAAGGCCCGCAAACGCGAACTGGGACTGCTGGACCCGGTGGACGCCCTGTCCGTCGCCCTCACCGGCACCGCGGACGTCGACGGCGAGACCGTCGAAGCCGTCCCCGTCGGCGCCCTGGCCGCCCTGCGCGACCGTCTCACCACGGGCGTACGGCCCGCCGATCCGCCCCCCGGCCTGCGCGCCACCCTCCGCGACTACCAGCTGCGCGGCCTGGCCTGGCTCGACCTCATGACCTCGCTCGGCCTCGGCGGCTGCCTCGCCGACGACATGGGCCTCGGCAAGACGATCACCGTCATCGCCCTGCACCTGAAGCGTGCCCGCAGCGAACCCACGCTGGTGGTCTGCCCGGCCTCCCTCCTGGGCAACTGGCAGCGCGAGATCACCCGCTTCGCCCCCGGCGTCCCCGTCCGCCGCTTCCACGGCCCCGACCGCACCCTGGACGACCTGGCCGGCGGCTTCGTCCTCACCACGTACGGCACGATGCGCTCGGCCGCCGCCGACCTGGCCCGGCAGACCTGGGGCATGGTCGTCGCTGACGAGGCCCAGCACGTGAAGAACCCCTTCTCGGCCACCGCGAAGGCCCTGCGCACCATCCCCACCCCCGCGCGCGTGGCCCTCACCGGCACACCCGTCGAGAACAACCTCTCCGAGCTGTGGGCCCTGCTCGACTGGACCACCCCCGGCCTCCTCGGCCCGCTGAAGGCCTTCCGCGCCCGGCACGCGCGCGCGGTGGAGAACGGCGAGGACGAGGAGGCCGTGGAGCGGCTGGCCCGCCTGGTCCGCCCGTTCCTCCTGCGCCGCAAGAAGTCCGACCCCGGCATCGTGCCCGAACTGCCGCCCAAGACCGAGACCGACCACCCCGTGCCCCTCACCCGTGAACAGGCCGCCCTGTACGAGGCGGTGGTGCGCGAGTCGATGCTCGCCATCGAGACCTCGCAGGGCATCGCACGCCGCGGGCTGGTCCTCAAGCTCCTGGGCGCGCTCAAGCAGATCTGCGACCACCCCGCGCTGTACCTCAAGGAGGCGGCCCCCGGCGCCGGTGACGGCCTCGCCGCCCGCTCCGGCAAACTCGCCCTCCTGGACGAACTGCTCGACACCCTGCTCGCCGAGGACGGCTCCGCCCTCGTCTTCACCCAGTACGTCGGCATGGCCCGCCTGATCACCGCCCACCTCGCCGACCGGGCGGTCCCCGTCGACCTCCTGCACGGCGGGACCCCGGTGCCCGAGCGCGAGCGCATGGTCGACCGCTTCCAGAGCGGGGCGACACCTGTCCTCGTCCTCTCCCTCAAGGCCGCCGGCACCGGCCTTAACCTCACCCGCGCGGGCCACGTCGTCCACTTCGACCGCTGGTGGAACCCGGCCGTCGAGGAGCAGGCCACCGACCGCGCCTACCGCATCGGCCAGACCCAGCCGGTGCAGGTCCACCGCCTCATCACGGAGGGCACGGTCGAGGACCGCATCGCCGAGATGCTCCAGAGCAAACGAGCCCTCGCCGAAGCCATCCTGGGCTCCGGCGAATCGTCCCTCACCGAACTGACCAACACCGAACTCGCCGACCTGGTCAGCCTCCGAAGGGAGGCGTGATGCGACACCACCCGTTCTCCGAGCCCACCCCTTCGCCGGACGACGCCCCGCCCGGGGCGGCGGAGAGCGAGGCTCCCGAGCCGCCGGACAGCGCCGCCCGGCCACCGGCTGAGCCGACGCCCCCGCCTGATCAGACCGGACCCCGTCCCGCCGACGAGGCCCGCCGCGCCCTGCGTGCCGCCCGGGCACGGGTGACGCCTGTCGAGGGCGAGGCGGCACGGTCTGCGCCGGCCGAGGGGCCGCGGAGGGCTCAGGGCACGTCGTCCGGCGAGCGTCCGGCCGACGCCGCCCGCGCGGCGCTGCGCCGCCCGGGGGCCGCTCAGCCACCGGGTCCGTCCCCGGCTGCCCCGGCCGACTCGACCCGTGCGGGGCAGGCCCCGACGGAGGCCGATGCCCCGACGACGGCACCCTCTGCTGCGGCACATACAGCCGAGGCACGCCGTGAGGCGCACGGCGCGGCCGGCGCACGGCCCGGGGACATCGCGCGTGAGGCCCTCCGCGCGGCACGGGCGAAGTCGCGGCAGGAGGCGGCCGACGCGGCCGACGAGACCGGCGCGCCCGCCCGCAGGCTCCCGCCCCCCGTCGCGGGGTCACCGAGCCGCGAGGCCGCTCCACGGGGTGCTCGCGGGGGTGCCGAACCCTTCGCCGGTGCCTCCCCGGGCCGGGGCGCCCACGCCGAGGTCGAGGAATCGGCTGGTGAGCCGGGTCCTGGGGTCGTGCGTCCGGACGCTGGGGGACCGGGTGGCGACCTCGCCGGCAGGCTTCGTACCGCCGCCGGGGGACCGGGCGACGACCCCGTCGGCAGGCTTCGTACCGCCGCCGGGGGACCGGGCGACGACCCCGTCGGCAGGCTTCGTACCGCCGCCGGGACGCCGGGCGACGAGCCCGCGCGCAGGCTTTCGCCCACCGCCGAAACGGGGACGCCGGGCAGTGAGCCCGCTCCCCGGGGTGTGCACGAGGACATCGACCCGTTCGCCGATGCCTCCCTCCGCCGGGCCGCTAGCGCAGACGTCAGGAAAGTTGCCGGCGAGCCGGGTCTCGAAGCCGAAAGTCACCCCGACACGCGGGAACGTGGCGACGCGCCCGCCCCCGGAGTCAGCCGCTCCACCGCGCGGGAAGCCGGCGGCAAGCCCGCTGCCGACGACGCGTCCGCCCCTCGTGTCAGCACCCCCGACGTGAGGAAAGCCGGCGACGCGCCCGCTCCCGGAGTCGATCGTCCCGAGACGCGTGAACCCGGCAACTCGCCCGCTGCCGGCGACGCGCCCGCTCCAGGAGTCAGCCGCCCCGAAGCGGGGAAAGCCGGCGCCGGGACCGCTTCCGGAGCCGGTCGTCCCGTCGCGCGGGAATCCGGCGACGCGTCCGCTCCCCGAGCCACCCGTCCCGCCGTGCGGGAACTTCGCGCCCACCCCGCTGTCCCCGCCCCGCACGCCACCCCGAGCAACCCCCGGCCCCCCTCCCCGCCCCGATCCATGGCCGCCCCGAACCGGGACAGTGAGCATCGCCGTACCTTTCCCGCCTTGCCGCCGAGGCTCGATCGCGGGGAACCCGCCGCCGCAGCCGACGAGTTCGCCGCGAGCTGGTGGGGGAACGCCTGGGTGAGCGCGCTCGAAGAAGGTGCGCTGGACGTCAACCGGCTGGCGCGCGGGCGGGGTTACGCCGAGCAGGGGCATGTGGACGCCATCACGGTCACCCCCGGTCTCGTCCTCGCCTATGTGCAGGGCAGCCGCCCCCGTCCCTACCGCGTGCAGGTCAGACTGCGCACCCTCGGCGACGAGGACTGGGAGCGGTTCCTGGACGCCGCCGTGGAGAGCCCCGCGCACATCGCGGCGCTGCTGGACAAGGAGATGCCCGAGTCCCTCGCCGACTGCGGCGTGCCGTTGCTGCCCGAGCCCGGTGACCTCGCCCCGCAGTGCAGTTGCCCCGACCACGGCCACCCCTGCAAGCACGCCGCCGCCCTCTGCTACCAGACGGCACGCCTGCTGGACGCCGACCCCTTCGTCCTGCTCCTCCTGCGCGGCCGGGGTGAACGCGAGCTGCTCGACGCGCTGTCCCGCCGCAACGCCACCCGCGCGGCCCGCGCCGCCCAGGAGCGCGAACCGGAACCTCTGCCCGGCATCCGGGCCACGGACGCCCTGGCCGCACGCCGACTACCGCCGATCCCGCCCCCGTTGCCCGTTCCACCGCACCCCGGGCAGCCCCCGGCATACCCTTCCCTCCCCGACGGCGGCCCCGACTCCTTCGCGCTGGACCAGCTCGCCACCGACGCCGCCACCCGCGCGCACGCCCTGCTCGCCACCGGCCGCGACGAGGTCGGTGAACTGACGCTCTGGCAGGACGCCGTACGGCTCGCCGCCGCCCGCCCCGGCTCCGGCCTCACCGCCACCACCCGCTCCCTGTACTCCGCCCTGGCGGCCGCCGCCGGCCGCACCCCGGCCGAACTGGCCCGCGCGGTCGCCGCCTGGCGCCAGGGCGGCATCGACGGCCTCGCCGTCCTGGAGGAGCCCTGGGACCCGCCGGCCGGCCGCTTCGACCGGGCCCGCCCTCTCCTCCTCGCCGCGGACCTCCCCGCCTTCCGGCCCTGGCGCAACCGCCTCACCCATCCCCGCGGCCATGTACAGCTCCGCTTCGGCCGCGAAGGCCTGTGGTACGCCTACGAGTCCGAGCCGGGCCACGACGACTGGTGGCCGCGCGGTACCCCCGACCCCGACCCGGTCGGCGCCCTGACCGGCCTGGACGGCGCCGACGACTTCTGAGAAGGAACAGCACGACCGCGCAAAGAAGTGGGCTCCCCCTGGCCGGAGGAGCCCACTTCAGGCAGCGAGCGCGGAGCTACTCCGTGCGCAGGCCCGTCGGACGCATCATGCGCAGCAGCGGCGGCAGGCTGAGCAGCGTGACCACGCCGACCACGGCCGCGCCCACGCCGGCCATGGTGAGCACGCTCGCCCAGTCCATGGTCACCGGGGTGTCGGTCATCTTCAGCAGCAACGCGCCGAGGGTGACGCCCACGGAGGTGGCCAGTGCGAGGCCGAGTCCGACCGGCAGCGCCGTCTGCCACAGCACCGAAAGGCTCAGCGTGCGGCGCCGGGTGCCGAAGGCGACCAGCGCGGAGAGCAGCTTCTTGCGTTCGCGCAGCTGTTCCAGCTGGGAGACCAGCAGGCTCGCCCCGATCAGCGCCAGCACGAAGGCGGAGCCGACGAACAGGCCTGTGCGGATGGCGGTGTACCTGGCGTTCTCCTGGGACGCCGACCAGCCGTAGGTCTGCGCCAGGGGGTCGAGGCGGGCGGCGACGTTGCGGACGTACTCGCGTGCGTCCGGCACCGAGGGGTCCAGCCGCAGGTAGACGCCGTCCGAGATCACCACGGGGGCGGCCGCGCGGGGCAGGGCGGCGGGGGTGACCAGCATGCTGTTGTAGTCCTGCAGTGAGTCCTTGCGCGCGTCCACCGCCCGAACGTTCGCCGGAACGGTCCAGGGCAGCTCGATGCCGTGGTCGCCGCCGTCGTACGACGGGTCGATCCAGAGCTGCCGGCCGGGCTTCAGCAGGGCGAGTTCGGAGGAGTTGTCGGGGTCCGCGTAGCCGCTGCGCGTTCGCGTGATGAACACGTCGCCGTCCTCGCAGGAGGGCAGGGTGGCGAGCTCGCGCAGTGCGGCGCAGGTTGCCACGGTCATGCTGTTGCCGTGCTCGGGGTCGCGACGTGCGTCCCCGTACTCGGCGCGGGCCAGGGCCACCGCCGCCCGTACGCCCTTGGCGCCGGCGAACTCGCTCTCGACGCCGGACAGTCGCTTGGGTCCGCTGAACTCGACCTGCATCTGGACCCGGTTCGGGTCCTGACCGGTGCTCTCGGTGTACTGGCTCTGCGTCCCCGTGAAGAGCATCTGCAGCGCGATCGCCCCTGCCACCGCCACGGCGATGCCGTTGACCATGCGGGCGGCGGTGCCACTGCTCAACTGCAGCCTTCGCACCGCCAGCTGCCAGGACAGCGAGCCCTTCCCGAGCCGGACGACGACCGCCTCCACCACCCAGGGCAGCAGCGCGGTGATGCCGATGAGCAGCATCAGGACGCCGCCGATGACGAGGTACTGGTTGAACTCCCCGTTCTCGTGGCCCTGGCCGATCATCGGGTAGAGCATCCCGAGGCCGGCCAGCGGCGGCAGCAGCCGCCACCACAGCCGGCGGCGGCGCTGTTTGGCCGCGCGCACGACACCGAGGGGTTCGACGACCACGCCGCGCATCGCGAGCAGTGTGACGAGCACGGCGGCGACCGGCACCGCCACCGCGACCAGCGCGGCGAGCGCGGGAGCGGGGTCGAGGTAGCTGGGCCAGACGCTCACGCCCAGCAACTCGCCGGAGCCGAGCTTCTGACGGGTGAGCAGGAAGAAGCCGGTGCCCACGACCAGACCGAGCAGCGCTCCGGCGAGCGCTTCGCCCGCCGCGATCCGCCGGGTCATCCCCCGGTCGGAGCCGACCAGGCGCAGCGCTGCGAGCCGGCGGTCGCGGCGTTCGCCGCCGAAGCGGACGGCGGCGGCGATGAACACGGCGACCGGTGTCAGCAGCGCCACGAACACGACGAGGACCATGAGCAGCAGCACCGGGTCGGTCTTCTCGGGCGCTGTCAGATCCTCCGGTTTGCCGAACCGGTCGAGCCGCGTCACCTGGGTTGAATCCGTGAGCTTCAGCCCCGAGCCGCCCGCGTAGTAGACCAGTTCGTGCGAGCCGACCAGCCCGCTCTCGCCGATCGTGCCGGTGATCTTGTAGGGCAGCCGCTCCCGCAGCAGTTTCGCGTCGTCCGACTCCAGCAGGTCCTTGAGCGCGGGGGAGACCAGCATCTCGCCCTTGCCCGGGAAGCGGTCGACGCCCGGGGGCAGCGGCGCCCGCCCGCCCTCGGGTTCGATCAGCCGGCCCAGGACGTCGTCGTCGCGCCAGGTGGTGTCGGCGGTCGCGACCAGGAGGGTGTCGTCGCCCTTGGGCGGGATCTTCTGGGCGAAAACGTTGACGTAGCGGGCGTCGTTCACCTTGTCGCGGGCGGCGAGGACGTTGGGCACCGCGCTGCACAACAGGAGCAGGGCCACGCCGAGGCCGACGCCGACCGCCGTCAGCGAAGTGCGGACCCAGCCCTCCCGGCCGCCGGTGACGGCGAACCGGGCTCCCATGGCCAGGTCCACGGCCCACTGTCGCGGACTCATACGGCGCGCTCCATGTCCCGGGACTTGCCGTCGCGCACGACGACCTCGCGGTCGGAGAACGCGGCCACCCGTGCCTCGTGGGTGACGAGGACGACGGCGGCGCTGGTGGAGCGGGCCGCCTGGGTGAGCAGTTCCATCACGCGCTCGCCGTTGTAGGAGTCGAGTGCGCCGGTCGGTTCGTCGGCGAACACCACCCGGGGGTTCGTGACCAGCGCGCGGGCCACGGCGACGCGCTGGCCCTGACCGCCGGATACCTCGCCGGGCCGCTTGCCGCTGAGGTCGTCGACCTCCAGGCGTTCCATCCAGCCGAGCGCCGCCCGCTCGGCGTCCTTGCGGGAGGAGCCGTTGAGCCTGAGCGGCAGGGCGACGTTCTCCACGCAGGTCAGCTCCGGCACCAGCTGTCCGAACTGGAACACGAACCCGAACTCCGAGCGTCTGAGGGCGCTGCGCCGGCCGTCGCTCATCGTCGTCATCTCACGCCCGTTGTAGGTGATCGATCCGGAGTCGGGCGGCAGGATGCCCGCGAGGCAGTGCAGCAGCGTCGACTTGCCGGACCCGGAGGGGCCCATGATGGCGACTACCTCGCCGGGGTGGATGGAGAATTCGGCGCCGTCGAGGGCGTGGGTCTGCCCGTACGTCTTGCGCAGGTCCCGCGCGGTGAGCAGGGAACCGGGGGGAGGAGTCGTCATCGGGCTATGACCTCACGGAGTTTGTCGAGTCGGGCGGCGGTCAGCTCCAGCCAGCGCAGGTCCGCCTCCAGGTGGTACAGGGCGTGGTCGCAGATCAGCTGGTCCGCGAGGTCGCCCTTGCGCTTGCGGTCGGTCAGGATGCGCATGCTGCGCAGATGCTCGGAGCGCTGGGTGTCCAGGACGTCGGCGGCGTTCCGGTGGGTGAGCAGCGCGAGGACGACCTTGGTGTAGAGGGCCGACTGGAGGTACTCCTCCGGCTTCTCCGGGGTCCCGAGCCACTGCTCCACATCGGTGACGCCGGCGTGGGTGATCGCGTACCGTTTGCGCTCCGGGCCGCCGCCGGCCTCGATCCCGTCGACCTCGACGAGACCGTTCCTCAGCAGCCGGGACATCGTCGAGTAGACCTGGCCGTAGTGCAGCGGCCGATCGTGACCGAACGTCTCGTCGAAGGCCCGTTTCAGCTCGTAACCGTGCCGCGGACCGGACTCCAGGAGCCCCAGAAGGGTATGACCGATGGACATGGGTCCACTATACGCATCGTGTATACGCGGCATGTATACACGTGGTGTGTAGCTCACGGCGTTGGACGCGTCCGCGCAGGTGAGGGACGCGGAGCCGCCACTTGTCACGATTCCGCAACGGCCCGAGCCGCGTGCTGTCCCGCTTCGTCAGGTGCCAACCGGCCAACCCGCCGCTCAGAAGAGGGATCTACCGCCGTCGGCGGTGCATCCACCGATGGAAGGCGCGCACCCTGTCGGGCCGTCGGCTCACGCCGGCGGTGGGAATGTCACTTGTAAGGCGGCATGTTGTCGGTCGGGTCTCCGGGACTCCAGTCCAAGTGGCTCACGAGGGCGATCAGGAGGAGTGCCACCCCGATCAGGACGAGCACCCCCACCCAGAAACTGTCCGCAGGTGCCGGACGGTGCGGATCCGGCGAGTTGCCCGGTCGGTCACCGACACCCTCACCAGCACGGTCTCCGGCGTCACTGTGCCCATCGGGCGCCATGGCCCCTCCTTCGACAAGGTCATGGCACCGCACGGCAGAACAGGCGTCAAGACGGCCCTGTGGCCCATGGTTTCCTGGGACACAAAGGGACATGGCCGCCAGTGCTGCAACCGGTGGTGATCGACCCCGAGCCGCGCCCGCCGGGCAACAAATGCCTACCCTGATCAGCCGTCAGGGACGCTTAGGGGGAGGTGTGGGGGTGTTCCCGGATGGCACGGCGAGGGCGTGACGAAATCATGATCGTCATGACTTCGACCTTCCTCTCCCGTCGGGCCCTCGTGGGCGCGGCTCTGACCGCCACCCTCCTCACGGCCGCCGCGACCCCTGCCGCGACGGCTGCCACACCGTCGCCTGCGGCTTCGCCCGCGTCCACCACGCTCCCGCCGCTCGACACGGCGGCACTCCGCGCCGCCATCTCCGATCTGGACCACCCGCAGGCGACGGCCGCTCAGCTGCTGGTCAGCGGCAAGGCGGGACATTGGTACGGCACGGCAGGCGTGGCGGACTCAAGGACGCACGCACCGCTCCGAGGGGACGACACGTTCCGGGCGGGCAGCATCACGAAGGTCTTCGTGGCGACGGCCGTGCTGCAGCTCTCGGCGGAGGGCCGGTTGGACCTGGACAAGCCGGTTCAGGACTACCTGCCCGGCCTGCTTCCCGAAGGCTACGCCCCGATCAAGGTCTCCCAACTCCTCAACCACACCAGCGGGTTGCCGGACGAGCACATCCCGGACTCCCAGCGGACCGACACCCCGGAGCAGATCCTCGCGCACCGCTACGACCAGTGGACACCGATGCAACTGGTGGCCACTCTGCCCCAGGACGCCCCGATGAAGTTCACGCCGGGCGCGAAGCAGGAGTACCGGGGCATGAACTACGTCCTGGCGGCCCTGCTGCTCGAAAAGGTGACGGGCAAGCCGTACGGCAAGGTGATCGGCGACCGCATCCTGCGCCCACTGGGCCTGTGTCACACGTCCTTCCCGGGCAACGACCCGAAGATCCACGGCCGGCACGTCCACGGCTACCTGGCGATGTCGGACGGCACCCTGGAGGACGTGACGGAGTACAACCAGTCCGAGGCGTGGGGCGAGGGCGAGATCATCTCCACGACACGCGATCTGAACCGCTTCATCACAGCCCTGTTCACACCGGGCAAGGTGCTGCCGAGGACGACGCTGGACAGGATGTTCGAGTTGCCGGCGCCGGAAGTGCGGATGGTGGACGGCTCCCCGGCCCGCTACAGCGTGGGCCTCCAGACGGTCACGGTCAACGGCGTGCCCCTGTGGGGTAAGACAGGGGAGCGGTACGGCTACAACTCGGCCGTGATGGCGACGCGGGACCTCAGGCGCAGCGCGGTGTACTCGTGGACGCCGACGCACCGCGACGCCAGCCAGGTGCAGATGGCGCTGCGGATAGCGGATGCGATCACGAAGCCGGCCGCCTCGCGGTAGAGCGGTCAGGCGCTGCCGGGCCGGCCGCCGGGAGCGCCTCCGCGTCCCCGACCAGGTCGGGACCAGGACACTCCCCGGTGCGGGATACTTTTTCGATGAGTTCACGCACTTCCCCGATCGGCCCTTCGATCACGATACGGAGGGCCGTCGCGCGGGACGCCAAACGGCTCACGCGGCTCGTGCGTGGTTCAAGCGCCTACGAGGGCAAGTACGCGGCCGCAGTCGCGGGCTACCGGGTCGGCCCTGATTACATCGAGGCCCACCGCGCCTTCGTGGCCGTCGCCGCCGACGAGCAGGGAGGCCGGGTCCTCGGGTTCTACTCGCTGGTCCTCTCCCCACCGGAGCTCGACCTGCTGTTCGTCGCTGACGAAGCGCAAGGACGGGGTGTCGGTCGGCTGCTCGTCGCGCACATGCAGTCCGAGGCCCGTGCCGCCGGGCTCGACAGTGTCAAGGTCGTGTCGCACCCTCCCGCCGAGGGCTTCTACCACCGCGCCGGTGCGGTGCGGACCGGGACCGCGCTCGCGAACCCGCCCGCCGTGCTGTGGGACCGTCCCGAATTCGAGTTTCGCGTTCCTCCGGAATGACGCGGTGCGCCGTTGAAATCTGTGCTTGCGAAGTGAGGCTTTTGCGGACCGCGCGGTGAGAGTTTTTGCCGCGCCGAGCGGAGCGGAATTTCGTACTGCGCACAGGCCGTTCCAGCGTGCTACCGTCGATCTCGGTTGCAGTCGTGGTTCCCGAAACTTCGAGTGCCCCACCCGGTTCTGTCCGTTGGGGGCGCTTTTGTATTTCCGGTCGTTTCCGGGCGGGGTGATCATTGCGGCGACAGGGCGTCCGCGCTGTGCGGAGCCCGATGTACTGCCCCGAAGGAGATATGACATGGCTACTGGTACCGTCAAGTGGTTCAACGCGGAAAAGGGCTTCGGCTTCATCGAGCAGGAGGGCGGCGGCGCCGACGTGTTCGCCCACTACTCGAACATCGCCGCGCAGGGCTTCCGTGAGCTCCTCGAAGGCCAGAAGGTGAACTTCGACATCGCGCAGGGCCAGAAGGGCCCGACGGCCGAGAACATCGTTCCGGCCTGACGCTGACCCACATTCTGCAGCTGGGGCCCGCATCCTTCGGGGTGCGGGCCCCAGCTGCGCACATCTCCTTTCTGTTTTTGCCGACGGTCCATACTCGTGATTCTCCGTGCTGTTCATTGCTGCGGGAATTCCTTGATATGCGCCACATCGAGGAAGGTTCCGCATGAACCGCACACGTACGAACGATCGCTTCGACCGCTCCCGTCACGGCGGAGCCGCCGCCGGAAAGGGCGGCAGTCGCACGGGCTCGCAGGCACCGCGCCGTTCCGGCGGCCCCGGCCGCCGGCCGGCCACAGTGCAGGGTGAGTTCGCGCTGCCCAGGACGATCACCCCCGCGCTGCCCCCCGTCGAGGGCTTCGCCGAACTCGACATGCCCGAGCCCCTGCTGACCGAACTCGGCAAGCAAGGTATGACGGCGCCTTTCCCCATCCAGGGGGCGACGCTGCCGAACTCCCTGGCGGGCCGTGACGTACTGGGCCGCGGGCGCACCGGTTCCGGCAAGACCCTCGCCTTCGGCCTCGCCCTGCTCGCCCGTACCGCCGGACAGCGTGCTGAACCCCGCCGGCCCCTCGGGCTGATCCTCGTGCCGACGCGTGAGCTGGCGCAGCAGGTGACCGACGCGCTCACGCCGTACGCCCGTTCCGTCCGGCTGCGGCTGGCCACCGTGGTGGGCGGGATGTCGATCGGCCGGCAGGCCGGCGCGCTGCGCGGCGGGGCCGAGGTCGTCGTCGCGACGCCCGGACGGCTCAAGGACCTCATCGACCGTGGAGACTGCAGGCTGAACCACGTGGGCATCACGGTACTGGACGAGGCCGACCAGATGGCCGACATGGGTTTCATGCCGCAGGTCACCGCGCTGCTCGACCAGGTGCGTCCGGAGGGGCAGCGGATGCTGTTCTCCGCCACCTTGGACCGCAACGTCGACCTGCTGGTCCGCCGCTACCTGACCGACCCCGTCGTGCACTCGGTCGACCCGTCGGCCGGCACGGTCACGACGATGGAGCACCACGTCCTGCACGTCCATGGCGCCGACAAGCACGCCGCCACTACCGAGATCGCCGCCCGCGACGGCCGCGTGATCATGTTCCTGGACACCAAGCACGCCGTCGACCGGCTGACCCGGGACCTGCTCGAAAGCGGGGTACGCGCCGCCGCGCTGCACGGCGGCAAGTCGCAGCCGCAACGCACCCGTACGCTGGCGCAGTTCAAGACGGGGCACGTCACCGTGCTGGTGGCGACCAATGTCGCGGCGCGCGGCATCCACGTCGACAACCTCGACCTGGTCGTCAACGTCGATCCGCCGACCGACCACAAGGACTACCTCCACCGCAGCGGCCGTACCGCCCGCGCCGGCGAGTCCGGCAGTGTCGTCACGCTCGTCACACCGAACCAGCGCCGCGGCATGGTCCGCCTCATGTCGGACGCCGGAATCCGGCCGCAGACCACCCAGGTCCGCTCGGGGGACGAGGCACTGAGCCGGATCACCGGCGCTCAGGCCCCGTCCGGCATCCCGGTCGTCATCACCGCACCGGTGGCCGAACGCCCCAAGCGCGGCGCCTCCTCCCGAGGCCGACGCCGCCCTTCCTCAGCGACCCGACACGCCCCCACAGGCCGGCCCGCCCTTGATCCGGTGGCCTAGAACCTTCGTGGTCGACAAAGTCGACCCATCCCTCAGGAGGCATATTTTGACGCTGATTCAGACGCAGCCCCGCCCGGCGGACGCCTGCCCCGTACACAGGACGGCGGTGGAGGTCATGGACGCGACCGGACCGCAGGTCTGTGACGACATGAGCGTCGAGGTGGCGCTGGCCGTCATGGCCGCTGCACGCACGGGCCGACTGGTCGTCTGCGACCAGGACGAGCAGCGGATCGGCCTGGTGACCCGCACCGCGCTCACCGCCGTCCGCGACAGCGGCGCCTGCACGGACCGCGTCCGCCTGCGCGACATCCTCGCCACCCGCTGAATCGCCTGCCCCTGGTCGGACCGTTCTTCCCTCTCCCTGTGAGGCCACATGCGCTGCGTCATCGCCCGCTTCCCCTTCGAGCTCACCAAGGACGGAGTGCTGGAATCGATGAAGGGCGTCAAGCCCGAACCCGTCACCGGAGAATCGGTGATCATCGGCCGCCGCCACTACCCCGTCAAGCAAGTCGGCCAAGTCGTCACCCGCCAGGACCGCCGAGACTTCAGCGCCACCGAAGTCCTCCGGGCCATGACCCGGCTCGGGTTCACCTGCCGCGTCCTCCCCGAAGCCGCGCCTTCGGGCACCCCCGGCTCACTGGAGTACGCCTCCGCGATGCTCGGCACCCCCGTGACGGTCTGATCGGGCGAACAGGCACGAACCGGCATCTGACACGCGTTGTGGGCCCGACCGGTACGCCGGTCGGGCCCACAAGCGCGTGCAGCGGGTTCCCGTCACCGTCGCTCGGTGGCCGGGACGGCCGTGACCACCTGTGGACCGGTCGAGGCGGATTACCTCATCTTCGGTCACGCGAAAATCTGTACCGGCAACAGTAGACTTTGGGTCGTGACGTGGTTATGGTTTCTCTCGTAGCCGAGATCGAGAGAGGCCCGGCAGAGGTGAACTGCCGGGTAGCAGTAACGAAGTTCGCAGGACGGTGCGGCGGTGGAGTTCCGAAGCCAAGGCGGTTGCAGGACGGCGACGGGACTGACGGCCGCACCGGGCGGCCCGCGGTGATCAGGGGCCGCCGACAGTTCGCAGTTTCCGCCAGTGAGTAGTTGATCAAGAGGGAAGAACGGAGGAGCCCAACGCCATCAGGATCGCCCGGGCGGACGCATGAGGCCTGGGTACCGTAGGACATCGATAGTGAGGTGGTCTCCGGTCAAGCAACCGCGATCCCCGCGCCCCCGACAGCGTGTCGGTCGGGCCTGCGGAAACAGAGGGCCGGTGCAGTGTCAGGGCCGGCAGATGGTGTAGTAGTTCCTTCGGGGCCCTGGTGCCGGGACGGCGCCAGGGCCCCTCGACGCGTGCCACAGAGAGGTGCAATGACAGCAGACGACACGTTCGGCCGTCTCGACGACGACGATTACCCCGCCTACACGATGGGCCGGGCCGCCGAGATGCTCGGCACCACCCCTGCCTTCCTCCGCGCCCTCGGCGAAGCCCGCCTGATCACCCCCCTGCGCTCCGAAGGCGGCCACCGCCGCTACTCCCGCTACCAACTGCGGATCGCCGCCCGTGCCCGGGAACTCGTCGATCGGGGCACCCCCATCGAGGCTGCCTGCCGGATCGTCATCCTCGAAGACCAGCTCGAGGAAGCCCAGCGCATCAACGCCGAATACCGCCGCGCCGCCGAATCAGCGAACCCCACGGCAGCAGGGTGACCATCGCTGCGCGGCCCTGCCGTTGCGGCGCGGCGCGACCGCGGCTCAGGCGTCGATGATGACGGGGATGATGAGGGGCTTGCGGCGGTGGGTGCGGAACGCCCAGTTCGCCACGGCCCGGGCGATGAGCTGTTCGAGCTGGCGCGCGTCTCCGACGCCTTCCTCGGCCGCGGTCGCCAAGGTCTTCTCGATGACGGGGACGACCGCCTCGAAGGTGGTGTCGTCGTGGACGAAGCCCCGAGCCAGGAAGTCGGGGGCCTCGGCGAGCGCGCCGGTGTCCGCGTCGACGATCGCCACCACCGTGACCACGCCTTCGGCCGCGAGGGTGAGGCGGTCCTTGAGTGACGCCTCGGTGGCGCCGCCGACTTCCATGCCGTCCACATAGACGTTGCCGGCGGGGACCTTGCCCGTGATGGACGCGCGCCCGTCGACGAGGTCGACGACGACGCCGTCCTCGGCGATCACGACCCGCTCGGGGTCGACACCGGTACGGATGGCGAGGTCGGCGTTGGCCCGCAGGTGGCGCCATTCCCCGTGCACGGGCATGACGTTGCGGGGTTTGACGATGTTGTAGCAGTACACGAGTTCGCCGGCGCTCGCATGCCCGGAGACGTGCACCTTGGCGTTGCCCTTGTGGACCACGTGGGCGCCCCACCGCGTGAGTCCGTTGATCACCCGGTAGATGGCGTTCTCGTTGCCGGGGATGAGGGAGCTGGCGAGCAGTACGGTGTCCCCCTTGCCGATGCGGATCACGTGGTCCCGGTTGGCCATCCGGGACAGCGCGGCCATCGGTTCGCCCTGGGAGCCGGTGCACACCAGGGTGATCTTGTGGTCCGGGAGTTTCTCCAGTTCCTTCGTGCTCACGACCAGACCGGAGGGCACCTTTAGATAGCCAAGGTCACGGGCGATGCCCATGTTGCGCACCATCGACCGGCCGACGAAGGCGACCTTGCGGCCGTGCTGGTGGGCGGCGTCCAGGACCTGCTGGATGCGGTGCACGTGGCTGGCGAAGCTGGAGACGATGACCCGGCGCGGCGCGGTGCGCATCACCTGCTCGATGGCCGGGTTCAGCTCCAGCTCGGAGGTGGTGAACCCGGGCACTTCGGCGTTGGTGGAGTCGGTGAGGAACAGGTCCACGCCCTCCTCGCCGAGGCGGGCGAAGGCACGCAGATCGGTGATGCGGTCGTCGAGAGGGAACTGGTCCATCTTGAAGTCGCCGGTGTGCAGCACCATCCCGGCCCGGGTGCGGATCGCGACCGCGAGGCTGTCGGGGATGGAGTGGTTGACCGCCACGAACTCGCAGTCGAAGGGCCCGAAGCCACGCCGGTCGCCCTCCCGCACCCGCACCGTGCGAGGCCGAATGCCGTGCTCCTTGAGCTTGGCCTCCAGGAACGCCAGCGTCAGCTTGGAGCCGACGACGGGAATGTCGGACCGCTCGCGCAGCAGGTAGGGCACACCGCCGATGTGGTCCTCGTGGCCGTGGGTGAGCACCACGGCCACGATGTCGTCCAGCCGGTCCCGGATCGAGGTGAAGTCCGGCAGGATCACGTCCACGCCGGGCTGGGTCTCCTCGGGGAACAGCACGCCGCAGTCGACGATGAGCAGCTTGCCGGCGTGCTCGAAGACGGTCATGTTGCGGCCGATCTCGCCCAGGCCGCCCAGGGCGGTGACCCGCAGGCCTCCTTCGGGAAGAGGCGGGGCGGCTTTCAGCGCGGGGTGCGGATGACTCATGCCCTGACGGTACCCGCCGACGCCCGTCCCGCGGCTACCACGTACCACGTCCGCCGGCGCCACGCATCACCCGGGATCGCCTGGGAACCCGGGTGGCGCCCGGAGCAAGAACCACCAGCAGGAGGAGGCACGGCGCATGCCCAACCCGCAGCAGCCTGAAATACGGCGCGACGACAAGGGCGCCGCCACCCCCGAAGACAGCCGCCGGCTGAAGGCAGGCCAGGCAGGCGGCGGGGCGAGCGGTCACCCGCACGGCACGGACAAAGGTGACAAGGGTGGCGGAGAAGGCGGCGGAGTGCCTCCGGCGCAGCAGCCCGATCACCCCTGAGCACCACACGACACGCGACACCTGCCGAACGGCCCCGTTGTGGGCCGTTCGGTGTATCCGGGGCTGATCAAGCGAGCCGCCGGTCAGTACGGAGCGCAGGTGGCCGACAGTGATGGTCAAGGCGCTCAGGGTGAAGGCGGCCGGCGATCGGGCTGAGCTGTCTCCAAGCGTTTGAGACAACCGCAGTACTGGCACTCGCAGAGCCAGGCAGGAACGACAGCAGCCTGTGGGACGGAGCGACCTTCCATGCGCATCCCTGGCCTCAATGCCCTGTTCCACGACCCGGCCGCCGCCCTCGTCGTCGACGGCCGCACGGCAGCGGCGGCCGAAGAGGAGCGCTTGAGCCGCCGCAAGCACGGCATGGCATGGGTGGGGGAAGGTGCCCGATGACGACACGTCCGCGTCTGCTGGTCCTGCGTGCCCTGGGCCTGGGCGACTTCCTGGCCGGAGTACCCGCCCTGCGCGCGCTGCGCCGGGGCTTCCCGGACCACGAACTGGTGCTCGCCGCGCCGGAGGAACTCGCCCCGGTGGCCGCGGCCACGGGAGCGGTCGACCGGCTGCTGACCGCCTCCGCTCCCGGCCGGGCCGTACCGCGCCGCCTGGACTGGACCGGCCCGCCGCCCGACGTCGCCGTCGACCTGCACGGCAACGGCCCGCCCAGCCACCGGCTCCTGCAGTCCCTGCACCCGCGCCGGCTCCTGGCCTTCGCGCACCCCGGCACACCCGAGATCGACGGACCGCCCTGGTACGCCGAGGAACACGAACGGGACCGCTGGTGCCGCTTCCTGGAGGCGTACGGCATCCGCGCCGACGCGAGCGACCTGCGGCTGCCGCGCCCGGCGGACCCGTCCCCGGCCCTCGGCGCGATCGTCCTGCACCCCGGCGCCGGAGCGCCCTCACGCTGCTGGCCCGTCGACCGGTACGCCACCGTGGCCACCGCCCTCCGCGAGCGCGGCCACCGGGTCGTGGTCACCGGAGGACCGGCCGAGGAGGACCTCGTGGCGCGGCTGGTCAAGGAGGCCCGTCTGCCCGACACCGACGTGTTCGGCGGCGGCCTCCCCTTCGGACGGCTCTCCGCCCTCGTCGCCGACGCCCGCGCCGTCGTCAGCGGCGACACCGGCATCGCCCACCTCGCCGTCGCCCACGCCACCCCTTCCGTCACCCTGTTCGGCCCGGTGCCGCCCAGCCGCTGGGGCCCGCCCGCGCATCCGCGCCACCAGGTCCTGTGGCGCCGGGGGCCGGCCGGCGACCCGCACGGGCGCCGCACCGACCCGGTCCTCCTCCGCATCCGCCCCGAGGACGTCCTGGACGCCCTCGACCGACTCCCCGAGGCGTCATGAAACAAGCCTCCGTCGGTGTCGTCATCGCCACCCGCGACCGCGCGCCCACCCTCGCCCGCACCCTCCGGCGTCTGCTCGACCTACCCGAGCAGCCCCCCGTCGTGGTCGCCGACAACGCCTCCACCGACGGCACCCGCGACATGCTCGCCCGCGACTTCCCGCAGGTCCGCGTGGTGAGCCTGCCGGCCAACCGAGGGGCCCTCGCGCGCACGGACGGCGTGCGCGCCCTGGACAC
Source organism: Streptomyces sp. NPDC002566 (assembly GCF_042889585.1). NCBI lineage: Bacteria > Bacillati > Actinomycetota > Actinomycetes > Kitasatosporales > Streptomycetaceae > Streptomyces > Streptomyces sp. NPDC002566. Next base: position 541,258 of record NZ_JBIARD010000001.1, read on the forward strand.
CCCGTACGTGGCTTTCAGCGACGACGACTCCTGGTGGGCGCCGGGCGCCCTGAGCCGCGCGGCCGACCTGCTCGACGCCCACCCGCGACTCGGCCTGATCTCCGCGCGCACGCTGGTCGGCCCGGCCGCCGAGCCCGACCCGCTCAACGACGTGCTCGCCGCGTCACCGCTGGGCCCGGCGCCCGACCTGCCCGGCGTCCAGGTCCTCGGCTTCCTCGCCTGCGCCTCCGTCGTCCGCCGCAGCGCCTACCTGGACGTGGGCGGCTTCCACCCGGTGCTGTTCTTCGGCGGCGAGGAGACCCTGCTCGCCTACGACCTCGCCGCCCGCGGCTGGGGCGTCACCCACTGCCCCGACGTGGTCGCCCACCACCACCCGGCACCGTCGCCCCGCAACGGCCGCTCGGCCACCGTCCGCCGCAACGCCCTGCTCACCGCATGGCTGCGCCGCCCCCTTCCCCACGCGCTCGCCCGTACCGTGGAACTGGCCACCGACGCCCGGAGCGATCCCGACGCCCGCCAGTCCCTGCGCGAGGCCCTCGCCCGCCTGCCCGCCGCGCTGGGCGCGCGTCGGCCGCTGCCCCCGGATGTCGAACATGCCGCCTGCAAGCTGGACTCCGCGGCCGCGGCCATCGGAGCAACGGCATGACCGATCCCCGCACGACCGTCCTCGTCATCACCCACAACCGCCGCCGCGAACTGCTGCGCACCCTCGGTCACCTGGCCGAACTGCCGGAGCGACCCCGGGTGATCGTCACCGACAACGGCTCCACCGACGGCACCGCCGAAGCCGTCACCCGCCACCACCCCGAGGTACTGCTGCTCCGCCCCGGCCGCAACCTCGGCGCCGTCGGCCGCAACCTGGCCATGCGTCATGTGCGCACGCCCTACGCGGCCTTCTGCGACGACGACTCCTGGTGGGCTCCCGGCTCCCTGCCCGGGGCCGCCGACCTGCTCGACGGGCACCCCGCGGTCGGCGCCGTCACGGTACGCATCGTCGTCGAACCCGGCGGCATGGAAGACCCGATCGTCACCGAACTGCGCAACTCGCCCATCCCGGGGCCGGCGTGGCTTCCAGGACCGGCTCTCGGATCCTTCCTCGCCGCCGCGACCGTACTGCGCGCCGACGCCTTCCGTGCCGCCGGCGGCTTCAATCCCAGGCTGTGGCTCGGCGGCGAGGAGGAGCTGCTCGCCGCGGACCTCGCCGCCGACGGCTGGTGGCTGACATACGCCGACCACCTGACGGTCCACCACCAGCCCTCGGTGGCCCGGGACGCCAGGCTGCGCCGCGCCCACGGCATCCGCAACACGCTGTGGTTCACCTGGCTCCGCCGCCCGGTCGGCCGGGCCTTGCGTCGCACACTGCACCTGGCCCGCACCGTCCCGCGGGACACCGCATCCCTGCACGCCTTCGCAGAGGCCGCGGCCGCACTGCCGTGGGTACTGCGCGAACGGCGGGTGCTGCCCGCGGAGGTCGAGTCCCGGCTGCGACTCCTGGAGGCCGCCCAGCGCCGGTCGACCGCCCGCCGGTACATAGGCTGAGCGGGTCTGGGCGGCCGCGCTCAGGGGAATGCAACGGGCGGCTTCAGACGGCACGCTCGCGGCGCAGGGCGCTTTCGGTCACCGGCTAACCGGTGGGGCCCGGCCGAAGGGCCTGGACAAGATCCTCCGCGCCGTCCACGGTCACACCTCGGCGGAACCGGGCACCGATCTCCCGGGCGCGCCCGCGGCCCGCGGCCGCACACCATTGCCACCACTGGTCCAGCACGGATGCCTCGAGCCGCTCGGCGGGGACCAGTGCGGGCCAGCCGCAGGCGCGTGCCTGCGCTGTCACCTTCGCGCCGCCCTCGACCGGGTCGACGGCCAGCGCGGGAACCCCGGCACGCAGGGCGAGCACCATCCCGTGCAGCCGGTCGGTGACGACCAGGTCGAGCCGCGAGAGCACCGACTCCAACTGGGCGGGCGTCGCACACATCCGCCAGTCGCGCACGTCGAGCCGGGTCTCCAGCTCCAGACGCGCACAGTCCAGGCCGGACAGCCAGCGTGTCACCTCGTCGGCGACCCGCGCATGGCGCCGACGTGCCCCGTACTCCTGCTGGCCGTGGGTGAGGATGACCCCGACCACGGGACAGGCGGGGAGTGCGGGCGCGCCGGCCGCCAGGTCAGGCGTCGGCTCCGCACCGGGAGCGTCCCGCGCCAGCACACGGTGGAACCCGGTGACGGCGGGGCTGCCGGGGTCGACGACGGAGGTGCCCACGGCGATCCGCACGCAGTGCGCGAACCGCCGGTGCAGTTCCTCGACCTGCGGACCGTGCAGGGGACCGCAGACGAACACCAGGTGGGAGTAGTCCTCGGGGCGGATCTTCGCCAGATGCGGTCCGCGGGGCCGGAAGCCGGGGCTCCAGGCCACGTCGTGGTCCAGTCCGGCCCGTCGCAGAGCCTCCTGCACCCGGTTCAGCGCCAGTACGTCGCCGGCGGTGGCCTCCCCGTCCAGGAAGCCGAACCACCCCGTCAGCAGGATCCGCGGTCGCTCCGCCACGGGGCCCCGGGTTCCCTGCCGTCGTACGGACAATCACCGTCGGTCGACGAGGACCTCCGCAGTGCCCGACGAGTCGAGCCACGGATGCATCGAGCCGTCGGCTTCCCCCGGCTGTGTGAGATTTTGCGAGACGTGAGAAGGTCTGGGGCGTGAGTGAGACACCGTCGAACACCCTGCAATACCGCTTTGACGGGCCAGAAGAGGCTCCCGTCCTGATCCTGGGTCCCTCACTGGGCACCACATGGCACAGGTTGTAGAGACCGTCTGTCGGCGTCCAGGTCAGTCCAAGGTGACCGCACAATTCCAGGTCAGAGCGTTTTGGTCCGCGTGAGTCGACGCAGTCGGTGACAGGTGTGTGATAGCGGTGTTCGACGAGAAGCCTCGCCGGTGCGGTCCGACGGGGTTTCTCAAACAGGTGCGTGCAACGTCCGTCGAGGTCACCGTTGTGCCCGGCTTCTCCCCTCCTGAGCACCCGAAGCAAGGAGGGGGCGACGCCGCCGCTCTGACGGCCGAGGCACAGCCTGTCACCCAGGGACTCTCCGCGCCCAAGCGGGAGGCACTCTTCGCTTCTGCAAACTCATCGACCTTTGAGGAGTGTCTACGGCACGGCATGTCTCTCCGAGGCCGGGCGGATCGCGAACCGCGCCCACGCGACCAACCGAGCGTCGGTGAACTCGGTGCGTGGTCGTGCGGCCGACGTTCTGGAAGCGGTCGCGTCCACGTCACACCAGATCCCTTCCACCAAGAGGGGCAGGCGTGCGGGTCTCACGCGAACCCGTCTCCTCGTCATCGACCAGGGGGGTAACGCTCCGCGACCGCTCCGCAAGATGATGTCCACGCCTGCAGTTGCACACACGTCATGGTTCAGGACGGCATCCGCAGGGCGAGCAGGGCCACGTCGTCGGTGTTGCCGGGTGGCATGCGGCCGAGTAGCTGATCGCACAGGGTGTCGAGCGGTTCGTGGGCGAGGGCGAGGGCGTGGTGGCGCAGACGGGTGAGGCCGGTGTCGAGGTCGCTGCCGGGGATTTCGATCAGGCCGTCGGTGTAGAGCAGCAGGGTGGAACCCGGCGGCAGCGACTGCGCGGCGTTCGGTCGGCTGCCGACGGTGCTCGAACCGGCGCCAAGGAGGAGCCCCTGCCCGGCTTCGAGGTACTGCGCCTGTCCGTCCTGGGCCAGCAGGAGGGGCGGCGGATGCCCGGCGCTGGTCCACCGCAGCGTCCATGGGCCGGTGTGCGGGCTGCCTTCGAGCAGGGCGAGGACGAGGGTGGCCATGGGGACGGTGGTGATGGCGGGCAGGGCGTCGTCGAGGCGGTCCACGACAGCACCGGGTGGGCCGGGGCGGTCCCAGGCCAGTGACCGCAGGATGCCGTGCAGTTGTGCCATGCCGGCCGCGGCGGTGAGATCGTGACCCACGACGTCGCCGATGACCAGCGCGAGCGTGCCGTTCTTCAGCTCGAAGGCGTCGTACCAGTCGCCACCGACCTGGGAGCCGGCCGGGGCGGGCTGGTAGCGGGCGGCCAGTTGCAGGCGGCCGAGCCGGGGCAGCGGGGCGAGCAGGTTGCGCTGCATGGCCTCGGCGACGGCGCGCTGGCGGCCGAACCGGCGGGCGTTGTCGATGACCAGGCCGACCCGGCGGCCGATGTCGCCCACCACTTTCAGATCGTCGGTGTCGAAGGGGGACTCCGGGTCGGTGCGCACCAGCGTCAGGGCGCCGGCGACCTGACGGGCGGAGCCCAGCGGCACGGTGATGGCGGATGTCGCGCCCACCGCCCGCAGGAAGCCGCTGTGGACGGCGGCCAGGGCAGAGCCGGCCGGCTCGGCGACGTCTGCTTCGCGCTGCAGGACGGGATCACCGCCGTTCAACACCTGGACGAGCGGAGAGTGGGCTCTTCCCACCTCCGTCTGGGGCAGGCGCTCGCGCCAGTCCTCCTGCGCGGCGTGTCGGCCCCCCGGGCCCGTCACCGCCACACGGTGGACCTGTCCGGTACCGACCCGCAGGTCCACCGCCGCCCAGTCGGCCAGGCGGGGAACCAGCAGGCGGCCCAGCCGGGCGAGGGCCTCGTCGATCTCGAGTGTCTGACCCAGCACGTCGGTGATCTCCGCCACCAGCGTCAGCCGCTCGGTGCGGTCCTCCAGAGCCCGCGTGTAGGCCGCACGCTCCCGGCGCGTGCTGCGGTCGCCGGCGGCGTCGGTCAACAGCACGGCCATGCCCTGGAAGGCGCTGTCGTCCCTCAGAGGGGAAGCGGACCAGGAGATCGCGGTCAGACGGCCGTCACCGCGCAGACAGATCTCACCCTCCCCCCGTGCCTCGGCTCTCTCGGCCAGGGACCGCAGTAGCGGGCACTGCTCCCGGGGCACCGGGCCGCCGGCCGCGTCCCGGTGCAGCAGGTCGTGTGCGTCCTCGCCCCGCATGGCGGCGGCGGCACGGCCCAGCAGGCGCTCGGCAGCCGGGTTGGCCGCGAGAATCCGTCCAGTGGGGTCCACCACGATGAGAGCTGTGCCCAGCCGTCGGACGACTCGCCGCCAGAAATCCGGCTCGGCCACCGACCGGCACCGCCCCTCATCTCCCATGTCCTCCACCATGCCGCCTTTCCAGCCATGCAAACCCTCGCCGGAAACCGCGGACGCGTTGGCAGGCCGACACACCAGCGGATCGACGACTGCGGAGTTGACAACGATCGGTACGACCTGCATCAACGCTATGCCCGAGCGGCAGGGAACGGGCTCGTCTCGACCGGTCTGAGTAGTCTTCGTCGTAAGTCCTTCGGGGGTTGATCATGCGGCGAGTCGGGGCAAGCATTCTTCTGGGCGATCGGCGGCGTGTCGGTCGAGCCTGGCCAGCAGATCGTCCAGGTCGGAGGTGGTGAACTTTCACTGGAACGGCTGCGCCGTGGCGTTGTAGCGGTCTTCGAAGGCTCGGAGCCGGTTCCCGACTTGGCAAAGGTCGGTGAAGTCGTTGGGCGAGAAGGCCTTGCGCTGTACGGCGGAGAAATAGACCTCGACTTGGTTCAGCCAAGAGGCGCGCACGGGGGTGTGGACCAGTACCGCGTTCGAGAACCCAGTGGTCAGCCGGGCTGTTGCGGCCTTGCCGCGGTGGGAGGAGCCGTTGTCGACGATCCAGAACACGCGTTTCGCGCTGGCGTAGGGTTCTCGGCTCATGACCTGGGTGACCAGGTTCATGAACGGGCCGATGCCGGTGGTCGGCTCGCAGCGGCCGAACACCTTCGCCTGGTGGACGTCGTAGGCGGCCAGGTAGGCCAGTGCTCCGCCGCGCCCGTAGGTGTGGTTGACCCGCACCGCCCTGGCCTGCCCGGGGGCGAGGGGTGGGGTGACAGCGGCAGCGGGCCTGGATGGAGGTCTTCTCGTCCGTGCTGATCACATACTCGTCCGCGCCGAGCGGCTCGCCGTCCCAGGCGCGGGTGTACAGGGCAAGGACACGGGCTGCCTTGAGCCGGAAGCCGGGGTCGCTGATGAAGATCCAGGACCGGTGTTGCCAGGGTTTGATCGCGTCCTGGACGAGCCAGCGTCGCACTGTGGAAGCGGAGATTGTGTCGACGATGGCGCGGGCGATGACCTCGCGGGCCAGCTCCGAGGCCGACCGGCGGGACAGTGGCGTGCCGCTCTCCGCGGGCAGTTGACAGGCCAGCGCCTTGACCTTGGCCCTCTGTAACGGGGCGAAGGAAGCGGGACGCCCGGAACGCTTGCGGTCGGACAGGGCGGGCAGCCGGTTCCCGGCGAAACGGTCGCGCCAGGTGCGGACGGTCTCCACCTGCAGCCCGGTCTCGCGGGCGATGCGCGCGTTGGAGCGGCCCCGAGCCGCGTACAAGACGACCTGGGCGCGCTGGCGCAGCCGGTGCTCTGTCTTGTGGCCGTAGGCCATCTTCTTCAGCCGCTCACGCTCGGAGGCCGTCAGGACGATCGGGCATGCGGCGGTGCGATGCAACGCGTGAGAGCCGTGCACGAGAAGTGGATGGCGACGGGGTGCAAAGAAGCGCGCCCTTCCTGCGGCGTGCCGCCCTGCACCGTCTCTGTGGTCAGTTGGTGCCGATCAGTGCCGTGCGTGCGGCGGTGAGGATCTCGTCGGAGAGCGGGGTGCCGTGGGTGGCTCGGGACAGGACGAGTGCGCCGAGCATGGTGCACAGCCGGGTGATGCCGTCCTGGTCCTCGGTGGCGAGGAAGTCGGCGAAGTCGCCCACCCCCTGGCTGTAGACGCGGTGGGCCTCGGTCTCTCCGCCGTCGCGGGCCATGTCGGTGGCGAGTGCGGCGGCGGGGCAGCCGTCAGCCGGGCTGTCGCGGTGTTCGACGGAGAGGTAGGCGTCGATCAGCGCCCGCTGGGCGGCGTCGCGCTGCCCGGCGTACTGATCGAGCCCGTCCTTGTGGTGCTGGGCGAGTTCGGCGAACGCGTGGGCGGTGGCTTCGTCGATGAGGGCCTCCTTGGAGGCGAACTGCTTGTAGAAGCCGCCGTGGGTCAGGCCGGCCGACTTCATGAGGTCGGCGACGCTCAGGCGGGTGCCCTCTTCCCGAAGCAGCCGAGAGGCGGTCTCCACGACCCGTCGGCGGTTCTCCTGTGCCTGTGCCTGCGATACGCGGCCCATCGGTCACCCCTCCCAGTTGGATGTCGAGCGAAATCTATTCTAGGCTGAGATTTAGATGACGGATGCAATCTATCGTGCGGTCGTCGCCGTGCTCAACGCTGGGAGTGCTCATGGAACTGAAGGACGCGGTCGCGGTGGTCACCGGCGCCAACCGGGGGCTCGGGCGGCATCTGGCCGCCCAGCTCATGGCGCGCGGGGCCAAGGTGTACGCGGCGGCCCGCCGCCCCGAGACGGTGGACCTGCCCGGGGCCGTCCCGCTGCGGCTCGACCTGACGGACGCGGAGTCGATCCGGGAGGCGGCCCGCACCGCCTCTGACGCGACGCTGCTGGTGAACAACGCCGGCATCTCCACCGGCACGCCGCTGATCGCGGGCGGCTTGGAAGCGGTGCGCCTGGAGATGGAGGTGAACTTCTTCGGCCCGCTCGCCGTGACCCGGGCCTTCGCCCCGGTCATCGAGTCCAACGGTGGCGGCGCCGTGCTCAACGTGCTGTCCGTCCTGTCCTGGCTGCACCCGGCCGGCCTCGGCTCCTACGCCGCGGCGAAGGCCGCCGCCTGGGCGCTGACCGGTGCGGTCCGGGAGGAGCTGGTGCCCCGCGGCATCGCCGTGACGGCGCTGCACGTCGGATACATGGACACCGACATGGCCGCCAGCGTTCCCGCCGAGCAGAAGGCCGACCCGGCCGAGGTCGCCGCCCAGGCTCTGTCAGGCATCGAGACGGGCCTGCCCGAGGTCCTCGCCGACGACGTCACCCGGCACGTGAAGCAGGGCCTGGCCGCCGCGCCGAATGCGGGGTGAGGCGCCCCCGCCGCATCGGCGCGGAGCCCTCTGAACCAGCAGTGCAGACAAGAAAGTACCTCGTACCGGGGCAAGCCTGGAGCGAGCGGAGACCCCGTCCCCCTGCGGGCGGAAAACGGAGATGATGATGAAGGCGTACCTGATCGAGAAGTACGGTGACCAGTCCGCGGTGCGCGCCGCCGAGCTGCCCGATCCGAAGCCGGGCGCCGACGACGTGCTGGTCAAGATCCACGCGGCGAGCGTCAACCCGCTGGACTTCAAGATCCGCGACGGTGCCTTCAAGCGGATCCTCCCGTACCGCCTGCCTCTCATCCTGGGCAACGATCTCGCTGGAGTGGTGGTCAAGGTCGGCTCGGCCGTCACCCGCTTCGCGGTGGGCGACGAGGTCTACGCGCGGCCCGACAAGGACCGCATCGGCACCTTCGCCGAACTCATCGCCGTCCACCAGGACGACCTGGCCCACAAGCCGGCCACCCTCACCATGGCGGAGGCCGCCTCCCTTCCCCTGGTCGCCCTCACCTCATGGCAGGCGCTGGTCGAGAAGGCACGGGTCCGGCCGGGCCAGAAGGTCCTCATCCACGCGGGCTCCGGCGGGGTGGGCACCATCGCCCTCCAACTGGCCAGGCACCTGGGCGCACACGTGGCCACTACCGCGAGCGCGGCCAATACCGCCCTGTCCAAGGAGCTCGGCGCGGACGTCGTCATCGACTACCGCACCCAGGACTTCGAGGACGTCCTGGACGGCTACGACGTCGTTCTGGACACCCTCGGCGGCAAGACCCTGGAGAAGTCCCTGCGCATCCTCAAGCCCGGTGGGAAGGTCATCAGCATCGCCGGGCCCCCCGACGCGGACTTCGCCCGCGAGCTGGGCGCGAACCCGGTCCTGCGCCAGGCGATGAACGCGCTGAGCTTCACGACCCGGCGCCACGCCAAGCGCCAGGGCGTGACGTACTCCTTCCTGTTCATGAAGGCCGACGGCGAGCAGCTGCGCGAGATCACCCGGCTCGTCGACGCCGGGAAGATCCGCCCCGTCGTCGACTGTGTCTTCCCCTTCGAGCAGGGCCGCGAAGCCATGGAGTACGCCGAGAAGGGACGCGCCAAGGCCGGCAAGGTCGTCATCGCGACGGTGTGAGCACCAGCCCCCGCCGCTCCACCGCCAGGCCCCGGGCGGCGAGAGGATCCCACACCCCACCACCCCTACCCTCCACACCCCAGGAACCGATCATGAGCGCACCGCGCAGGTCCCCCACCCCCAGGCCCGCCCCGTCGACGTACAAAGATGCACCGACCCGTTCGGTGTCCGTGCGCGGCGTCGACTTCGTCTACCGCCAGCTCGGCTCGGAAGGAGACGGCGTACCACTGATCCTGCTCCACCACCTGACCGCTGTCCTGGACAACTGGGACCCCCGCGTCGTCGACGGACTCGCCGCCCGGCGCCAGGTGATCGTCTTCGACAACCGCGGAGTCGGCGCGTCGGGCGGCTCCACCCCCGACACCATCGAAGCGATGGCCCGCGACGCAGTGCTGTTCATCCGAGCCCTGGGCTTCGAGCAGGTCGACCTGCTCGGCCTGTCGATGGGCGGCTTCATCGCCCAGGTCATCGCAGCCGAGGAACCGCAGCTGGTGCGCAGGGTCGTCCTCGCGGGCACCGGCCCCGCCGGAGGCCCGGGCATCGACAAGGTCACCGCACTGACCCTCCGGGACATCCTGAAGGGCTTCCTGACCCGCAAGGACCCCAAGCAGTTCCTCTTCTTCACCGACACCGAACACGGCCGACGCGAAGCACGCGCCTTCCTCAAACGGCTGAAGGAACGCACCAGCGACCGCGACAGGGCCATCTCGCTGACGTCGTTCCGCGCCCAGCTCAAGGCCATCCACCGATGGGGCCTGCAGGCGCCCGCGGACCTGTCGCGCATCCACCAGCCAGTCCTGGTGGCCAACGGCGAGAGCGACCGGATGGTGCCGAGCGAGAACACCCTCGACCTCGCCGCACGCCTGCCCCGGAGCGAACTCGTCCCCCTCTACCCGGACGCCGGACACGGCGGGATCTTCCAGTTCCACAACGAGTTCGTGGCCAGAGCCCTCGCATTCCTCGAAGCACAGCCCGTCGCCTGACTCCTGACGCCACATCCCTCCGCCGCCTCGGCCCCAGGCGCGCCCGGGACAAGGCGGGCCCGGGCGAGCCAGCCTCCCCCGATCAGACGCCTCCTGTACGCCGGCATTCCCATCGGCACCCGAGAATGCCCTCGGCATCGCATGCCAGATCCGCCCCGTCACCTGGCCATAAGCCCGCCGACGCCCAGCCGCGAAGTCAACCCCCGAAAGACTTACGACGCAGACCACTGAGTCGTACTGCCCAGAAGTACGCTGGAGTTACCGAGGACCCTTCGAACACCGGCCTTCATGTCTGTGTAGTTCTCGGTGATCCAATACGCCGGGCCGCTTCCGGTCGGCCCGAGGCAGGGTTCGCGTCATGACTGCGACCATCTCCCGCCCGGCTTCACCCGAAGGCGGGCTCGCCCCGTCCTTCGCCTCACGCTCGCTCCCACCGGTTCCGCACCGGCCCTGCTGGACCGTCTGGTGGCCGCGCTCGCGCGACGGCGTTAGCAGCCACCTCAAGGGGAGCCGTGAGGCGGCGCAGCCCCGCCGGGAAGCCGACGGGGCTGTTCCGGCAATTGCGTTTCACCGGACCACTGCAGCCGGGCACCGGGACAGGGCTCTGGAGTACGCCGCCGGCGCCGGTGCGTCATGCTGGGGCGCTGCCGATACGGGCTCGCCGCAGTGGCGCTCCTGCTCGGTGGAGACTGGCGAGTGCTTGCCGGTAGGAGGCGATCAGTCCGGTTTCCAGGTAGTCGACTCCCAGGTCCTGGCAGTAGTGGCGGACGACGGGCCGGGCCTTGCGCAGGTTGGGGCTGGGCATGCTGGGGAACAGGTGGTGTTCGATCTGGTGGTTCAGGCCGCCCAGGGCGAGGTCGGTGAACCAGCTGCCGCGTACGTTGCGTGCGGTGAGGACTTGTCGGCGCAGGAAGTCGGGGCGGTCGTTGCCGGTGAGGATCGGCATGCCTTTGTGGTTGGGGGCGAAGAGGCAGCCGAGGTAGAGGCCGAACAGGCCCTGGTTGACGGCCAGGAACGCGATCGCCATGCCGGGCGGGAGGACGAGGAACACTGCGGTCAGGTAGGCGGCGGTGTGCCCGTAGAGCAGCGTGCCGTCCAGGGCGCGGTTCTTCAGGGCGCGGTTGGACAGTGCCCGCGCGCTGGAGACGTGCAGGTTGGCCCCTTCGAGCAGGAGCAGGGGGAAGAAGAGGAACGCCTGCCAGCGGCCGAGGAGCCTCGGTAGTCCGGTCGCGGCGCGGGCCTGGTCCTGGGACCACACCAGCAGGTCCGGGGCGATGTCGGGGTCGAGGTCCTCGTGGTTGGGGTTGGCGTGGTGGCGGGTGTGTTTGTCCTGCCACCATCCGTAGCCCATCCCGATCGCGGCCCCGGCGATGCGGCCGGCCGTCTCGCTGGGCCGGCGCCGGCGGAAGACCTGGCGGTGCGCGATGTCGTGGGCGAGCAGAGCCACCTGGCCGAACATCATGGCGAGGAACGCGGCGACCGCCAGGGTCCACCAGCCGGCGCCGATGACGACGAACGCCCCCCAGCCCCCGGCGTAGGCGACGGCCACGGCGATGGACCGGACCATGTAGTAGCCGGGGCGCCGGTTCATCAGGCCGGCCTCGGCTATCTTCTTGGACAGGCGGGCGAAATCACTGCCGCCTGCGGGGGGAGGTGGGCGACGGGGAGGGGTGTGCGCGGTCATGCTGTCGACGTGTCCTTCCTGGCTGACGGGCCGCATCCGGTCGGGCGGTGTACGCCGGATGCGATGCCGTCGCCGGGTACCCGCATTCCTGCCTTCGGACCGGCACCCTGGTGCTCGTCGGTCGGAGCCTGCGGATGTCGCCGGGCTTTGACGTCGTGAGATCCTCCCCGGAGGGTGGCCGCTGTCGATGAACCTGCCGCGCTGGCAACCGGGGCGAAGCGGCATGAAAGGGGTATAAGACACTAGCCTCGGGCCATGGTGACGCGTACCCGGCTGTATCACGACGGCACTCTGGTCCTGGAGGACTTTCCCGTCAGTGACGTCCCTGCGCATCTCGCTGATCCGGGGTCGGTCCTGTGGCTGGACCTGCACCGGCCCGGAGCCGCTGAACTCACCATGCTCGGTCAGGAGTTCGGCATCCACGAACTGGCTCTGGAGGATGCCGCCCAGCGTGGACAGCGGCCGAAACTCGACCGCTATCGCACCCACGAGTTCCTCAGCGCCTATGCCGTGGCCGTCAGCCCGGACGGTGCGCAGCTGACGTACAGCGAGATCGCCGTATTCCTCACCGGCCAGGCCATGATCACCGTCCGCAAGGACGACGGCCTCGACATCGAGGACGTCGTCGCCCGCTGGGACGAGAGCCCGGACCTGGCCGGCCACGGCGTCGGATTCCTGCTGCACGGCCTGCTCGACCATCTCGTGGACGGACACTTCGCCGCCGTCCAGCAACTGGACGACAGCATCGAGGAGCTGGAGGGCCTGCTCTTCGCGGCCGGGCGCCGTGAGATCGAAGCCGTGCAGCGCCGGGTCTTCGCACTGCGCAAATCGCTCGTCCGGCTGCGCCGCGTCGTGCTTCCGATGCGCGAGGTGGTCAACGGGCTCATGCGCCCCGGCCTGCACCTGATCACCGACCCTCTCGTCCCGTACTACCAGGACGTCTACGACCACGTGCTGCGTGCGACCGAGTGGACGGAATCACTGCGGGACCTGGTGGCCTCGGTCATGGAGACGAACCTCTCGGTCCAGGCCAACAGCATGAATCTGATCATGAAGAAGGTGACGAGCTGGGCCGCGATCATCGCCGTTCCCACCGCGATCACCGGCTACTACGGCCAGAACCTCCCCTATCCCGGTTTCGGCCACGAGTCGGGCTTCATCACCTCCGCCGTCGTCATCGTGCTCCTGTCCGCATTGCTGTATCTGACGTTCAAGCGCAAGGACTGGCTCTGACCGGCATCGGCACCGGCGACCAGGTCCCGAAGGCAGGAAACTACCTGGTCATGGCGGGCTTTTCGGGCCGGTGAGCGGAGTAGTGTGAAGACACCGGGAGTTTTTCGCGCACCGGCTCCGCTGCGGGTGCCGTTTCCGGTGATCGACAGCACCGGGCCGCACCCACGAGCCCGGGGGACAGGTCCGCGCCATGGCCGTGACCATTGACCGTACGACATCGAGCAGGCGCACGCCGCCGCCGGCGGCCCGGCTGTCCCTGAGACCCGCGCCGGGCGGGCTGGACGGCATGTGGTGGCCTCGCTCCCGTGCCCTCACCCGTGAGCTGCCCACCCTGACGGCCGCACTGGGCGATCTCTGGGGTCGTATCACGGGTGTCACCGTGCACCCGGCCTACTGGCCCGTCCTGCCGCACTGGGTGTCCGACGCCGGGCGCACCGTGCGGGTGGACTGGTCCACCGAGGAGCAGGATCCGCACAGACTCACTCTCTTCTCCGCTGACGGCCACCGGGACATGCTGGTGATTCCGCCGGAAACCGGTGCTGACGCCGCCGCGCAGCTGATGGCCGGCGACGGCATCGATGTCCCGGCCCGGGAGCAAGCGGCAGACAGGATCGATGCACGAAACAGGGAGGAAGCCTGGGAGACCGACGGCGGAGCAGGTCGCCCGTCGTCCCTGCCCCGGCCCATCGGCTCGGCGGGGCCTTCGCCCGCCGGTCGGCGGAGGTGAGATCCCGTGCTCGTCATCGCCGTGGCCGTGCTGGTCGTCCTGATCGCCGTCGGAGTCGTTCTGATCCACCAGCTCAACGGTCAGCACGACGAACGGATCGCTGCCTTCCACTACGGCGATGTTCTGCCGGGGGTCGGGCGTCGGCCCCGGAGGCGCCGTCGGTCGACGGTGGACGCGAGCGTTCCGATGCGCCCCACCGCGACGGCTGCCGCGGATGACATCGACTTCGGCCCGACGGACGGCAGAGGAAGGCGCGTCATGGCGATATTGCGAGACCGGAAGACGTACCGCGAGAGGATCATGCAGGCTCTGTACCAAGCCGCCGAGGGCAATCGCCTCCTGGGCGTCGATGGGGCGAAGCTCCGCACGGAACTCGGTATCCCTGAGCAGGACATGGCCGCTGCCTGCATGTACCTGGCGGGCGAAGGCTGGGTCGTCGTGGACTGGGGGAGGGGCAACACGCCCGCGATGATCACGCTGACGCACCAGGGGATCCGGCAGATGGAGACGGAAGAGGAAGGGCGTGGCTGAGCCGCCGCGTCGCTTTCTCGGACCGAAGCGAACCTTCACAAGGATTCTTCATGTCGGCTTAGTCCCTTTGGCGTAACGTGGAAGGCGGGTCGGCGCACGCTCACGTGCAATGACCCGGAAGGGCGGCTCCGGCGGGTATACGCCGGAGCCGTTGCCCGTTTCCGTAACCGCGCCGTTCGGTGAGGTGCGCGCGCGAGTGTCGTGCGGAGTACGGTGAGCGAGCAGGGCCGTACGCGGTCGTATGCTCTGCGGTCGCACTGACCTTTACGACGGGCGGACCTCATGGCCGACTCGGACACCTCCGATCATCTCCCCCGGCTCCTGCCGGACGCCGTTCACCGGTCCGTGAGACCGGGGACGGCCCTGCTGCGGTTGGAGACGACGCACGCGCGCGAGGGAATACTGGACGGCGCATGGTGGCCGCGGTCCCGGGACATAGGTGCCGAGCTCCCCTCGCTGATCTCCGCGTTGACCGAGCATCTCGGGCCCATCACCCGGGTCGGTCTGGACGGGAGCGCCTGGGACGGACTGCCGACCCGGGTGATGGTGGACGGCCGAGTCGTCCACATCGACTCCTTCCCGGTCGGTGACGACACCGTCCTCGTCACCCGGGGCGACCGGGACCATTTCTCCCTGATGCTGGTCCCTCCGGGCACGTCGCCCGACGCGGCACGCGCCGCGATGGCCAGGGCCGTACGGGCCGACAACGTCACCGAGGCCGGACAGATCCTCATCGATACGGGCGGCGACACGCCTCCTACGCCGCTCTGACACGTTCGTCGCGGATCGACTCACTCCCCGTCGGCATGGACCCTAAATGCGGGCGAACTTCTCGGTCTGCTGGGCGAATTCCTGGGCCGTGGCGGCGCTGACCGTGGGCTTGGTGTCGCGGATCGTGTCCAGGTAGTCGTCGGTGGTGGGGGTGGTCCGGGTTCCGGTGTCGAAGGTGCGCTCGAACTGGGCCTGGGAGACGGTGCGCGCCGCGTGGGCGATGTCGGCGGGGGTGAACCCCTCGCTGGCGGACGCGAGTACCGCGCTGTCGGCCCGTGCGCCTGCTCGGGCCAGGTAGCTCTCCCACAGCGCGGTCCTGGCGGTGTGGTCGGGAGGGCCGATCGGCAGCACGTAGTCGAAGCGGCCGTGCCGCAGGAACGCGGAGTCGAGCGTGGTCACGTTGTTCGTGGCGCAGACGAGCAGCCGTCCGTCCTGGCTTCGGAACCGGACGATCGCCTTGAGCAGTTCGTTGACGACGCCGACAGCGGTCGCGTCCGCGCCGCCGCGTTCGCCGGCGACCTCCTCGACCTCGTCGATGAAGACGAGGACGTGGTCGAGCCGGGCGATCTCGTCGAAGCGCCGGTTCAGCCCGGTAGCCAGGCCGTACTCGGCGGCCAGACGGGCGGGGAACAGTTCGAGGAAGGGCCATCCCAGGCGGCTGGCGATCGCGTGCGCGAACGTGCTCTTGCCGGTCCCGGGCGGGCCGAACAGCATCACCGCCCGTGGCAGTTCCACTCCGTGCTGGGCGGCCAGTTCGGGATGGGCCAGCGGCAGGACCAGGCGCCGCTCGATGAGCTGCTTCTCCCGTTGCATGCCCGCGACCTTCTGCCACAGCCCCCCTGGCGGCAGCTCCGCTCCGAGCGAGGACAGCGTGCCGGCCGACTGCGGGGTCACCGGTCCGCGTTTCTCGAAGAAGACCAGCCCGGGGCGGGCGCCGAAGTCGCAGTTGCGCAGGGCGGTGGCACCGGTCTCGCCCTCGGGCAGGGCGGCGTGCACCGCGCGGACGCCGGCGGCGAAGAGCCGTTGCTCAAGGGCGGTGATCAGGGCACTCCCCAGCCCGCGCTGCCGCCAGCCGGGCGCCATGCAGATGCGCAGGATCCATGCCCGTTCGCCCTCCACCCTGCTCACCGCGGCGCCGATCAGCACGTCGTCGGCCGTGGCCACCACGGCCGGGTGGCGGGTCTGGAGGGCCGTCACGGCGTCCGAGAGCGGGAAGAGCGGCGGCTCCTCGGTCGTGCCGCTCTGCATGTCGACACGGATCACCGCTTCGAGATCGTCCTGGGTGTAGTCCCTGACCCGCCAACCCGTCATGATCAGCTCCGCGTGTTCGGCCGTACCCCCATCATCAGCCGGTGCCCGGAGGACGCGCGCGACAGGCGACGGTCACGGATCCTCCCTGGTGCATCGCTCGGGCCGTAGTCGGCTTCACGCCGCGGTGCCGGGCGCGCTGCCTGCCGGGCTGAGGGACGTGTGGGTGCGGCCGGTGCCGTCCGGTGGCGCTGCCGCGGCGGGTGCGGCGGCAGCGGTTTCCCGGGCGAGGAAGGAGCCGAGCTCGCCGATCGTGCTCATGAGGGGGGCCGGGAAGACGACGGTGGTGTTCTGGTCGACTCCGATCTCCACCAGGCTCTGCAGATTGCGCAGTTGAAGCGCCAGGGGGTGGGCCATCATGGTGTCCGAGGCGTCGCCGAGCGCGGCCGCGGCCAGCGACTCGCCCTCCGCGTTGATGATCTTCGCTCGCTTCTCCCGCTCGGCCTCGGCCTGGCGGGCCATGGCGCGTTTCATGGTGTCGGGCAGCTGGATGTCCTTGAGCTCGACCAGGGTGACCTGCACACCCCAGTCGACGGTGGTGACGTCCAGGATCTGGCGGATGTCCAGGTTGATACGGTCCGTCTCCGACAGCGTCTCGTCGAGCGTGTGCCGGCCGACGACCTTCCGCAGGGTGGTCTGGGCGATCTGGTTGATCGCCGCGTTGACGTTCTCCACGGCGACGACCGACTTCACGGCGTCGACGACCCGGAAGTAGGCGACCGCCGACACGTCCACGCTCACGTTGTCCCGGGTGATGATGCCCTGGGACTGGATCGGCATGGTGACGACCCGCAGCGACACCCGGTGCAGGGTGTCGACGAACGGGATGATGAACCGCAGCCCCGGGGAGCGTGTTCCGACGAGTCGGCCGAAGCGGAACAGCACTCCCTTCTCGTACTGCTTGACGACCTTCACGGACAGGGCGAGGGCCAGGACGGCCAGAAGGCCGATCACGACGATGAGAACGATCAGGGCTTGCACGTACTGCTCCTCGGGACGAGGACCACGGGGGCGGGGATCCGCCGGTCGAGACCCCTGCATGTGCCTGCGCCGGTTCGCGAGGCAGGGCCGAAACCCGGGAAGGCACCGGTCGGGGCGGCCGTCTCACATGCCGATGACCAGGCGACTGGCGCGATCCGTCCCTGCCGGAACGGCCGCTGAGGCGGGGCCGTCCTCCCCGTACTTCCCTGCCTCGTCGGGTTCGAGTGGCCGGTCGGCGGCGGAGACGGCGTGCCGGGTCTCGTCCGCGGCCATGAGAGCGCTTGCGGTCAGCGGTGGGCCGTCGTAGTCGGACGCGGCCGCCATCAGGCGGGCCGCCGACTTCGTCTCGGTCTCGGGTGGGATGACCAGCAGGTCCCAGCGGCCGGTGCCGTAGGAGAGCAGCAGCAGCTTGTGCGGGTCGATCTCCGGGGTGAACCATCCGGCCTTGACGACATGACCGCCCACGGGGATCTTGTGCGGGATGACCGGCCAGTACGTCGGGTTGACGGCGATGCGGGTGATGCGGCCCCACAGAGGGTCCAGCGCATCGGTCAGCGCGGGCAGCTCGCTCAGCAGGTCCCGGGAGCGGGGCCACCAGGCACCGTCCAGGAGGCCGCGCGACGGGCCGTCGGTCTTCAGCGCGAGACGCGCGGCCGGGGCTGCGACGGGCTCGTGGTGTGGCAGGGCTTGGTGCAAGGTCGCCGACATGAGCGGACCCGTCTCCGGGCCGCCTTGGCGGCGACCCGGGTTTCGTCTCTCGCCGAGAACGACCCGGCGTGGAAGCCGGTGTGCGAAATGCCCTCGGTGCTGTCCACGGTACTCCGCACACGCCGGGGCGGTTGTGGAGGCGCCGCCGCATTCGGTGAAGCGGCTGTCGATATACCGGCGGCAGTGGGCCGAGGGCGCCGGGGCCCTTCGTATGCCGGCTCCCGGACCGGTCTCACGCCCGACGGCCCGCATGCCCCGGCCCAGCACTCCCCTGGCTCTGTGACGTGTGTTGTTCCGTTCAGCCCGTCACTCCCCGCCAGTCCGCCGGGCCTCGGCGAGGAGTATCCTGGTGATTACCGAGAGCATCTCGTACACCGGCTTCCACGCCGGGTCGTTCTCGGCGATTCATGGCAACCGGGCCGGCCGTGACCGGCCCGGGGTTGGGTCCGCGTCATGACCGCGACCATTCCGTTCACACCCGCAGTCGGAGACCGGGCCCCTTCTTCGTCACCGCTCCGACTCACGCTGGCGCGGGCCGGCGCCCCTCCGGCCCTGATCGACGGTGCCTGGTGGCCCCGTTCGCGCAACCTGACGGAGGAGCTCCCGGCGCTCGTCGAATGTCTCGACCCGCTGTGGGGGCGGATCACCCGGATAGCGGTGAGCCGCACGTTGTGGCCGGTCATCCCGGGTGAAGTGCCCGCGCACGGCCACATGGTGCGCGTCGGCTGGTCCAACGCCGGGCAGGACCCGCACAAGCTGTTGCTGCTGTCCCACACCTTCGGCCGCTGGGACCTGCTGGTGATCCCACCGGAGACCGTCCCGGCCACCGCAGCCCGGCTCATGGCCACGGCCACCGACCCGTCGCGGAGCCTCACGGCGACCGGCCTGATCCATGAGGCCGAACGTTTCCGGGCCGCGGCAGAGGCAGCGGCCGACTCGGACTCGCTCCGGGAGGCGGTCTGGGACTCCGAAGGCGGACACGACGCCCCCCACCCCGCCTCACGCACTCCTGACGGACCGGTCACCCGTCACGTGCCCACCGCGGCAGCAGGAGTGTGAGAGATCGGCGGTGGGGGAAAGGCTGCGTGCCGTCGGCCTTTCCCTGGGGGTGGGAGGCCGGCTCACTCCGGGAGGGCGAGGTCGTCGGTGGCGCTCCCGCGCCATTCGATCAGCAGGAGCGTCGCATCGTCCGTCGTGATCCCGCCCCGCGCCCGTTGCAGCGTGTGGGAGAGGGAGCGCGCCACCGTCCGGATCTGCTGGGCCGTGGGCTCAAGGCGGTTCACCCACCCGATGAGCTGCTCCTCACTGAATTCCTCACCGCCGACATCGCGCTCCTCTATCAGTCCGTCGGTGAAGCACAGGATCCGGTCGCCGGGGATGAGAGCCACTTCACTGATCCGGGGCTCGTGACCGCCGAAGCCGACGGGCAGCGTCGTCGGGCCCTGCAGCCGTCGTACGACACGGTGTCCACGGATCAACAGAGGAGCGGGATGTCCGGCGTTGACCCACTGAAGCCTGCCCGTTGCCGTGTTGAGCCGCATCATCTGAGCGGTCACGAAGTGGTCGGGGCCGAACTGATCGGCGACGGCCCGGTCCATGAACGTATAGATCTCCGACAGGCCGACGCTGATGCGCCGGGCATGCCGGTAGGCTCCGATGACCACCGTGGCCATCGTGGCGGCGTCCAGTCCGTGGCCCATCGCGTCGACCATGGCCACATGCAGGACATCGCCGTTGAGGGCGTAGTCGAAGCTGTCGCCGGCCACGTCGTAGGCGGGTTCCAGCATCCCGGCCAGCTCGACCCGGGGCGTGGACATCGCCAGCGGTGGCAGCAGCGACCACTGGATCTCCGCCGCCACACTCATCGGTTCTCTGCGGCGCAGCCGGAAGAACAGATCGGTGTAACCGTGCTTGGTCACCAGCATGTCGGCCACGAGCGAGGCGAGCCTGCGCAGCAGCCGTCGCTCGTCGTCGTGGACGCGGTCCAGGGTGACGGCCAGGACGCCCACCTGGTCGCCTCCGTCCAGCAGGGGCATATAGACCCGTACACCGTCGGCCTGCGAAACCTCGACGGGACGCGCTTCCCGGAAGGCGCGTCCGGCGTCGGAGCCGTCGATCGGCTGCGGTTCCCCGGCCGCCAGCCCGTCGCCCGGCAGGGGGACGAGCCACACCTGGCCGTAGTCCTGCAGGAAGAAAGAGGTCTCGCGGCCGTCGAGCCTGCCGATCTGCCGTGCGACGAGCGGACCGAGCTCGTGCGGCGGCAACTCGTGCCCCTGGTCCAGCAGGACTCCCAGAAACTCCTCCCCGAAGTGCTCCGACCGGGTGGAGCCTTCCGCGGGTCCTTGCCGCTCACCGCCCGTCATCGCCGTGGCCCCGGGGGACGTTCGGGCGGATCCTCACGAAGGTGCTGTGCATACGAACTCCCGACGGAGACTCACGGGCCGACGCGGTGGGGAACTTCCGCCCGGACCGTGGGGGCCGATCCACCGACTCCCCAACGAGTCGGCCGTGTGCTCGTGCGGCGAGGACCGACACAACGGCCACCGGTCGGCCCGCGTCCGAACGGCGGCGGCTGGCCGGCACCGGCGGCGGCCTCAGGCGGATCGACCTCTCCGCCGTCGTCGTCCGCCGCCGCGAACATCTTGGTGGGGTCCGCGCCGTCTGCCGGCCTGCCCGCAGCATGGATCACTACCCTGCAGGGCAACCGACCCCGCCTACCAGTAGTGGCGTCGACCGGCGACGGCGTGTCCCATCGCGCCGAGGATCCACAGGATGGCTCCGACGACCAGCAGGATGATCCCGATGGTCCACAGGATGGACAGGCCGGTGAGGAAGCCGACGACGAGCAGTATGACGCCCAGGATGATCATGATCTCTCCTTCGGGGAGTGGTGTCGGCGCGCCCGCGAACCGCGGTGGGCCGCAAGGGCGTCGGCGGGAACGGCCGATCTCTCTCCCCCTTACTCCACGCGGTGTGGTCCGTGGCGGCTGACCTGTAGGCGGACCTCGGCGGGCATGTCGATGAGGCCGGTGGACCGACGCGCGGTGCCGAGCGGGCCTTCGCACAGCGCACCGAGAGTGGCGCCGGGCGTGCCCTCGGGGGTGAGGGTGAGGTCGATGCGGGTGCGGTGGCGGGCCGGTCGGCCGGTGATGAGTACGGCCGCATGGCCTACCCCTGGCAGGGCACCGGCTTCGTTCGCGATCGCTTCGCTGAGTGCGCGGTCGCGTAGTTCGACGCCTTCCTGCGGGGGTGTGCCGCCGACGGGCAGTGAGCCGGGGCGGTGTCGGCTCAGCTGGGCGAGCAGCCACCACAGGGCGAGCAGGGCGGCGACGGCGAGGGTGGCGATGACCGCGGGCCACCACCACCAGCCCTGGCTGCTCCAGCGTGCCCGGTCGGCGGAGCCGAGCAGGACGTCGGCCGGGGTGGTCAGGGGCCAGCCGGCGGGTGGGGCCAGATCGTGTCGCCGGTAGAGGTCGAGCCCGGCGAAGAGGATGAGCAGTCCGCCGCCGAGGAGGACCAGTCCGGCGAGGGCCAGCAGGGTGCGGTTGAGGGCGGATCGCGGCGTCATGGCGGGCTCCGGTGCTGCGGGTCTTGTGTCAGCGGGTGCGTCGCCGCGCCCGTACGGCGATGCGGGGAGGACGGGCGAGGGCGAGCCGGTCGCGCTCCTCGTCGAGGACGGCGGTGAGGTCGTCCTTCACCTGTCGGGGGTCTCGGAAGCGGACGTCCGCGCGGGCTTTGATGCGGTGGCGGCCCACCAGGACGTGCGCCGCGCCGACTCCGGGGACCCGCATGGCGGCGTCGCGCAGCAGGACGGCGGCTCCGCCGCGGTCCACGAAGGCCCGCACTCGCGGGCAGCCGGCGGGTGACCGCAGGGGCAGCCAGCGGCGTTGACCGGGGGTGAGGGCCAGGACGATCAGCCAGACGCCGACGGCGGCGGCCACAGCGGCCCCCGTCAGCATCCACACGTCGTCCACCGGGCGGGTCGCCAGTTCGTCGGCCAGATGCCGTCGCCAGGCCGCCGCCGGATGTCCCGCCCGTACGGCGATGACGTCGACCAGCGTCGCGACCGCGGCCACGAGGATCACGGTGGCGACCAGCGCTGCCGTGATGAGGCGCGCGGACCACTTGCGACGGGTTCGGTGCCCTCCTTCGCGCTCACCGGCTGTGAGGTCCGAGGTGGACACGTCGCGTTCGGGAGGGTCGGGCTCCTTCGTCAGCGGCACTGCGGCACGGTGCGTGGACGACGCGGGGCCGCGGCCCGGGGGACGTGGACCGGATGTCATCACGATCGCCCTTCCTGCACGGCGTGCCCGGTGACCCGGGCCGCCCGGCCGCTCACCGGACCCGCCCCCGGCTCGAGTCGGTGGCGGTCACCAGCCGCCGGACGGTGAGGAGGACCTCTCCCACTCGCAGCCCGGTCAGCTGGGCGACCCGTTCGGCGACGTCCCGCTGGATCCGCTCGCAGACACGGGGGATGTCGGTGGGGTAGGGCAGGTCCATGGTCAGATGCAGGCGCACCGATCCGGTACGGACGGCGGCGGAGGCGTGGGGTGCCGCGGGTCCGCGCCGATCGGGCGGTACGGCGGCGCGCCGCGCCTGCGCCGCGCGCGCGGCCTGCGCGGCGATGCGGGCGACCACCCTGTCCGGGATGACGGTTGCGCCCCGCTCGGCCGGGGGCGGCAGCCCGGCGGCCGGCGCCGGCGGGCCCGACCCCTCACCGGGGGAACCGGGCTGGGTCTTCACCGCTGCCTCCGTGTCCGGAGGTCCAGGTCGCCCTGTACGACGAGGCCGACGATCAGCCCCGCCGCACCCAGGACCAGGACCAGCAAAAACGCCCAGAAGCCGCCGAAGTAGCCGGCGAAGCCGAGGGCCATGCCGGCCGCGAGTCCCGTCGTTGCTGTGTTCATCTCGCACTCACCCGTCTCGCGAGCGTCCCTCTCGCCGTGATCATCCGCTCGGGCCCGAGGACACGGCGGTGGTCCCGGCAGCGGTCATCTCACGCGGCCCTCGTCCGGTTCGGTCTGCTGCTCCTCGTCGTCGGGCAGGTGGACGTCGTCGACGGCGATGTTCACCTCGACGACCTCCAGGCCCGTCATCCGCTCCACGGCGCTGATGACATTGGTGCGTACGCCGCCCGCGACGTCGACGATGGAGACGCCGTACTCGACGACGACGTCCAGGTCCACCGCGGCCTGCCGTTCCCCGACCTCGACCTTGACGCCGCGGGTGACCGCTCCGCCTCCGCCTCCGCCTGCGCCGGGGACGCGTTCCCGCATGGCTCCGAAGGCGCGGGCCATGCCGGCGCCCAGGCTGTGGATGCCCGGTACCTCGCGGGCGGCCATGCCCGCGATCTTGGCCACCACACCGTCCGCGATGGTGGTCCTGCCCCGTGTCTCGGCCGGAGCCCCGGCCCCTGTGCGGCCCCTGAGCGCGCTCGTGCCTGTTTCGGGTCGGCTGCCCCCGCCGACGCTGGTGATGTTGTCCGTCATGGCGGTCGCCTCGATCGGTCGGCCGGACACCGGAATGGTGTCCGTCGAACGTTGGACATACCGGGCGGCACAATCCTCACGCGTCTGGCATGTGATGTGCGTCACAACTCGTATCGGGGGTACACGAACGTTCCGAGCCTGCGTGGGAGCGTCATGATCGAACGCACTGCTTGCCCACGACTGGGGTGCGACCTGCCCGACCGCCTGCTGGCGGTACGGGCGGCCGAGGGAGACGAGGACTCCTACGCCGTCCTCGTCCAGCGGCACAGCCGGTCCCTGCTGACCCTGGCCCGTTGCATTCTGGGCAACCCCCAGGACGCCGAGGAGGCCGTTCAGGACGCCTTCGTCAGCGCCTGGCGCCACCTGCCGGAATACCGCCACAGGGCGGAGTTCCACACCTGGATGTACCGGATCACCGTCAACCGCTGCCAGACCATGTGCCACCGACGGCCGCCGCCTCTTTCCCTGGACACCGTCGCCGAACCCGCGGCGGGTGACGCGTGGAGCCAGCCCGCCCGGACCGCCGAGCAGGACGCGGCCATGGCCGCCCTGTTCCGCGCGCTCGCCGAGCTGGACACCGGACAGCGGGTCTGCTGGATCCTGAGGGAGGTGCAGGGCCTGCCCTACAAGGAGATAGCGCACGTGACGCGTACCGACGAGCAGACGGTACGCGGCAGACTGTTCAGGGCACGCCGATCCCTGCAGGAGGCGATGGGCTCATGGCGCTAGACGACCCGCACACGCGGCCTCCCGAACCGCCCGGAGCCGACGGGCCCCGCAACGGCTGGGCCGCCGCCGACGTGCCCCCGATCGCAGGCGATGAGGTACTGCCCTGCGGCCGCCTGCTCAGCCGGGTCTGGGAACAGGCGCGGGACGCACCACCGGCCGCGGACCCGCACCCGGTGTCCTGTCCATACTGCCGAGAGGCGGTCGAGGGACTGGCCACGGTGAACGCGGCCGCCCGGACGCTGCGCGACGAGGACCCTCCGGGCCTGCACGCACTCGCCGACCGGGTCATGGACGTCGTCAGGGCAGAGGTCCGGTTCGGGCGGCTGCTGCCCCTGGCCGACCCCGACCGGGACCTGCGGATCGCCGAGAGCGCCGCGGCGAAGGTGCTGAGGCGGGCCGCGGACACGGTCCCCGGTGCCAGGGCCGCGACCTGCCGGCTCGTACCCGAGGGCAACGGCACCGACGTGCGGGTGACCATGACCCTGGCCGCCGCCCTCGACCGCCCGCTGCCCGACCGGGTCCACCAGGTACGCCGATCGGTCCTCCACTCGGCCGGACAGGACCTGGGGCTCACGGTGACAGCCGTCGACATCACCGTGGCCGACGTACTGGAACCCGGGACCGACCCTCGGTCCCCGCCTCCCGACGGGCGGTGGCGCATGATGACCGCCACCGGGACCACCGCGCTCCCCGGCGTCGCGGCCGAGGCAGCCCTCGCGGTTCCTGGCGTGGCCGCCCTGCAGCCCCGCCTCGCCCGGCGCCTCGCGGCAGCCGCCGCGCTCACCCGGGCGGACACCACGCCGCCCGAGGCCGGCGTACGCGCCGACCGGGCGCCGGACGGTTCCGGATGGCACATCGAGGTGCGCTGCGTCATGACGGAGGGTCGGCGGGCGCTGGACATCGCCCGAATCGTCCACGACCGGGTGACAGCCGCCCTCGTCACCCACCTCGCCACCCACGGTGCCGCGGAGCCGGTCACCGTCGTGGTCACGGTGACCGGTATCGCCGCCTGGCGCGACGCGGCATGAGCGGCGGCGCGGGCACAGGCCCCACGAACCGTCGTTCGGCAAGCTGGTTTCCCAGGGCGGAAGCGGCCGCGGGGCCACCAGGCGGGCAGGTGGTCGCCATGGACGAGGATGACGCGGACGCGGCGCTGCGAGCGGCGCTCGACCAGCTGGCGTTCGCCACCCGGAGCGCGGCGGCGCTGTCGAGCACGCTGGACGCGGTCGAGGGGCTCAGACGGGTGTGCCGCGTGCTGGTGCCGGGACTGGCCGACTGGTCCGCGGCCGGTCTGGTGGACGAGGACGGCGCCGCCGAGCGGGTCTGTTTGACCCCGACGCGGCCCTGACCGGCCTGACGGGACCGTTGCCGCCGGTGCCGGAGACGGCGACGGGCCCGCTGTCCCGGGTGCTTCGCGGCGCCGGCCCGCTCCTGTTGTCGGCCGGGCGGCTGCCGGCCGCGCAGGAGGCGTCCGATCCGCTGCACACGGCAACCACGCAACCGTTCGCGCGACTCGGGGGAGACTCCGTGATCGTGGGGCCCTTGCGGGCACGCCGGCGAGTGCTCCGGAGCGTGCGTCATCAGCGACCGCCGGTAAGTCTGGCGTGCGACGTTTTGGTCAGATGGGTTCGGGGACGCGTTGAGCGGAGGTCGCGTCGCGTGCGGGTTCGGAAGTGAGCTGGCATTCAACCGTCCGCCCGCCCTGCCGTCCGGCTCGGAACGCGGGCGGCAGAGCTGTGCTGCGTTCAGATGGACCGTGCGGTGGCCAGTGCCTTGTCCACGGAGGTGCGGATCTCATCGGGCAGCTGTTCGCTGTGTACCCACTCCACGATCAGTTCGGAGACCTGCCGCAGTTTTGTATTGGTGTGCTGTGAGACCTCTCGTAGCAGTTGGAAGCCCTGCTCGGGACGCAGGCCACCGAGGGTGATGACCACACCGATCGCTTGGTCCACCACGGTGTGGGAGACGACGGCCTCCTGCAGCTGACCGATTTCCGTCTGCAACTCGCTGATCTTGTTCAGGAGCGGTGTCCGTGCCGGAACCAAGTGCCCCTCGAGCCGCATCGGGGTGCCGTTCGAAGAGTCTTCCATCATGGTCACATCCCAGACCTCGGGTTTCCCGTCCGGGTCGCCGGTGCCGTACGGAATTGCGAGGACGACAGTTAGACTATTACCCCAGGTTGCCGTTTTCGTGCATCCCGTTCCACGGCGCGCAGCGGCCGTTGGAGCGGAGCTCACTCAGGTTTCAACTCGGCCATGACGGTGGGCCCTGCCCTGCGACGATCAGTACCGCTCGGATCGAGGGGTGTTCCGTCCATGGTCGCGGTGCCTGCGGGCGCGCCTGATCGGGCGAAGGACTGCTCGACCACCAGACGCCGGGGCAGGATCACGAGGCCGGGTGGTGTCGTCCTGGCTCGGCTGACCGTCTTCAGAGTCGGTTCGAGGCTCCCCGGTGCCGACGCGGACGGCCGTGCGTTCGGAGTGCATCAACCGCAGCCGGAAAAAGACGTCCTGATCGTGGCGTCCCAGAGCATCCCCTCCTCCCGGGGTTCTGCGCACGACCGGTCGCGGCTCCGATTGAGCGCCTGTCGGACATCGCGGCAGGCATTCGGGTGCGGGGGACTCGGGAGGGGGACCCGGAGGTGGGCCGCGTTCAGCAGCGCATCCATGGGGCCGGCTCGACTCAGGCTCCTCCGGTTCAGCCAACGAGCCGGGGGAGCCGCTGACGTGACCGCAGTGACGGCGCCCCGCGATGGCGCCCATGGCCCCGCCGTTGGTGTGGCGGGTGGCGACGGGGAGTTCCACGCACGATCTGTGCCATCGTGACCCGGGAGGTGCCCTCATCCCGCGGGAGCGCTGCCCGCTGTTGTGGGCGCTGGCCGAGAGGCGTGCGGCACGCGGGGACGACGACAGGTGCCTGCGTGGTGACGGACGGCTGGTCCCGACGTGCTCGGTCAGACTCTGGAGGTGGACGAGGCCCTCGCCCGGTTGAGCCGCAGCCTTGCTCCCCGCCTCACGGACCGGGCCGCGGTGGACCTGCGGGTCGGCTCCCGTCCGGCTCGGGCGACAAGTAGCCCTGGCCGCTTTCAGGGCCCTGTCCGCAGTTTCGTGAATCCCCAGGCCAGCGGGGGGAACGACGGGCACAGCGCCCACGGCGCGGTGAGGTTCTGTTCGGTAAAAAGGCGTTCCGGAGCAGCCGCCCTGGCGCCCGCGTACGGCCATCTGGTCGTGTCGGTGCCCGCCAGGCGCAACAAGTCGAAGGCGACGAAGTGGGCGGGCCACTGCTCGGCGAGCCGGGCAGCGCCGGCACCGCGCCGCTGGAGGCGACCCTGGAGTCGCTCGAAGGCGAGCCTGCTGGATTTCCCGTACGACCAGCTCGCCGTCCGGGGCCGTCGCGTCGGCAGCTGGACCGTGCCCGGAACGAACCTCGGGGAAGGAGGGTGCGAGGTTCCTGTCCCTGCGCGAGCGCAACACCAAACGCCCGGCATCCAGAGAGAGCAGCGCTCTCCAGCCATCGTTATCCAGACTCTGGCGTGTCTCCTAGGACATGGGCCCGTCGAGCCGCTTTTGTACAGAGCAGCCGTGGCGGCCCCGTCCGCGGGCGAACGCCGGAGCGTGACTGTTCACGGATTGACGCTCACTGCGGTGATTACCAAGCTGGTGGGGGGTTGCGGAAGGGACTGCGGTCGTGAGCGGTGGACAAAGTGGGCTCACTCGATTGCTGACAGCAGCGGAGACAGCGGCGCCGGCGGACGCCGTCGACGTGATCGCGGAGGACCTGCGGCGGCGTTTCGAGGCCACTAAGGTCTCTTTCCTCATCGTGGACCTGACGGGGAAGGCGGTGGCTCGGCTGTCCACCGCTCCCACTCAGGGTGGGCGGCAGGCCGAGCGGGTTCCCCTGTTCGGCAGTGTCTACGAGGAGGTGATCCGTACCCAGCGCCTGTATCAGGACGCGACCGGCGAGGGGCAGCGGGTGATCGTGCCCGTCACCAACCGCGGGGATGCGATCGGGCTGCTGGAACTGCTCCTGCCGACCGGCCCTGGCGAGGACGTGCTCGACGCAGTCGGGGAAGCCGCCCACATCCTGGCCTACATCGTGATCGCCAACGGCCGCTTCACCGATCTCTACACCTGGGGCAAACGCTCCAAGCCGGCCACCCTGGCAGCTGAAATCCAGTACCAGCTGCTGCCCCTGTCGCTGTCGTGCGAGGCCGCACAGTTCACCCTGTGCGGGAACCTGGAGCCCTCCGAGGACCTCAGCGGCGACACCTTCGACTACACCGTGGACCGCGACACCTTGCACGTGTCGGTGACCGATCCCATGGGCCACGACATGGATTCCGCCCTGGCCGCCACGGTCCTGGTGGGCGCCCTGCGCGGTGCCCGCCGGGCGGGCACCGGCCTGGGCGAACAGGCCCACCGGGCAGACCAGGCACTGATCGAACACGGCCACGGTCATGCCACCGGGCAGCTCCTGCGCATCAATCTCCATACCGGGCGGGCCCAATTCGTCAACGCCGGTCATCCCTGGCCGCTGCGCATGCGCGACGGGGCTGTGGAGACGATCACCTGCGAGGTGGACCATCCCTTCGGGCTGTCTGAGCTGACTCCCCACCCGTACCGTGTGCAGGACCTCGACCTGCGGCCCGGTGACCGTCTGCTCATGTTCACCGACGGCATGCTCGAACGTCACGGAGAGAAGGTCGATCTGCCCGCCCTGCTGGGGTGCACCCGGAATCTGCACCCGAGGGAGACCGCGCTGGCGCTGACGTCCGCGGTCCGGGACGCCGCCGACGGCCGGCTCGAAGACGATGCCACCGCCGTCTGCCTGGACTGGCACGGCCCCCAGGAGACCCAGCGGCACGTCAGCAGCGGCGCAGACACCCGGCAAGCCTCAGCCGCACGCACGAAGGACCAGTCGTGACCTGGGTGAACGGTGCCAACGCGAATGAGACATCACGAGGTGTCTGGAGAACCGTCCCACTTCTCCTCGGCGGCCCACCCATCGGCCGGCGCCGGGTCGGTGACGGGGGCCGCGAGCATCGGGTCCGGCAGCGCCCACATGCGCCATGCCTTCCACGCGGGCGCCCCTTCGTGCGGTGCTGCTGTTCCCCGTTACTCGAGTAGACCGAGTTCCCAAGCACTCGCCGGTGCCTTTGCCGAGTTGCTAGGCAGCCTCTTTGGCAGCCCGCGCCATGACTTGCGGACAACCGTGCACCAGAATGAGGGCTCGAAGCCGTTCGTGCGATGGCCGATGGAGGGCGACCGTAAGGCGGCCCAGACGGCTGTCTGTCATTGCCGGTCGCGAGTGGGCGGGGAGTCAACTCATTCTCAGCCTGCTCCGGCCAGGTTGGGCATTGGTTCGGGCGAAGCCATCCGGCTGTGGTCGGTAGATGCCGATACGCCGGGATCGATGCGACGGTTGCGCGATGCCGTCCCGGACGGGGGTCTGACTCTTGAGATCTTTGACCGAAGTGTCCAGTCACAGGCTTGTCGACCGTCGTTGCGGGCTGGCTTCTGCTGTCACCGAGCCACAGGGCGTGTCCCAATAGGGGCCTTGCCGAGTTCCAGGCGCCATCACGGTTCAGACCGCCCGAGCGGGCCGGTGCCATCCACTCAGCGTGTCACCCTGCGGGAGGCGAACCACCATGACGACCAGACAGCGCAGCACCTCCTCCAGTACGGATCCTCCCGTGCGGAGAGAAGTCGTGCTCGGCGTGGACACGCACGGTGAGGTGCACGTCGCCGCCGTGGTGTCCCCGCTGGGCAAGATCCTGGGCACCGAGTCCTTTCCGGCGACGGTGGCCGGCTATCGGCGGCTGCTCGTGTGGGCCCGCAGGCGGGGGACGGTGCGCCGGGCCGGTGTGGAGGGCACCGGTACCTTCGGCGCGGGCCTGTCCCGCTACCTGCTGACCCAGCAGATCCAGGTGTTCGAAGTGAACCGGCCCGACCGCACAGCCCGCCGTCTGCTCGGCAAGTCGGACCCGCTCGATGCGCAGGCCGCAGCGCGAGCCGTGCTCAGCGGTCGCACCCGGGCCCAGGCCAAGTCCGGCGACGGACCCGTGCAAGGCGCCCGGATCTACAAACTCGCCAAGGACTCCGCGGTCAAGGCCCGCACACAGGCGATCAACCAGCTCAAGGCCGTCCTGGTGATCGCCGACCCCGCCCTGCGGGAACGGTTGTCGAGCTTGGGCAATGCCGAGCTGTTCCGCACCTGCGCGACCCTCAGCCCACCCGATGGTGGGGGAGACGAGGACGCGGTGGTCCAGGCCACCCACATGACATTACGCATGCTCGCCGAGCGCATTGAGCAGCTCACCGGGCAGATCAACGAGCTGAACCAATGCCTGACCCGGCTCGTCGAACGCCACGCGCCGCAACTGCTCGTACCGATGGGCATCGGCCCGGACAGCGCCGTCACTCTCCTGATCACCATGGGGGACAATCCCGAGCGGCTGAACACCGAGGCGTCCTTTGCTGCCCTTTGCGGAGTCAGCCCCATCGAGTACTCCTCCGGGCGGCGCATCACGCGACGGCTCAACCACGGCGGCGACCGGCAGGCCAACGCCGCCCTGCACCGCATCGTGTTCACCCGCCTGCGCCACGACCCCCGAACCCAGGCGTACTACGAACGCCGCACCCAGGAAGGCAAGACCCGCCGTGAGATCATCCGATGCCTAAAGCGATATGCCGCCCGCGAGGTCTTCAACCTGGTCAGACCGGTTTCTCGCGCCCCCGCGTTATAGGGGCGTCCGTGAGACGTGAGAGGGTCTGGGGCGTGAGTGAGACACCCCCGAACACCCTGCAATACCGCTTTGACGGGCCAGAAGACGCTCCGGTCCTGATCCTGGGTCCCTCACTGGGTACCACATGGCACATGTGGGACCGGCAGGTCCCCGAGCTGGCGCGGCAGTGGCGGATCTTCCGTTACGACCTGCCCGGACACGGCGGCGCCCCCGCCCACCCCGCGGGCTCCGTCGCCGACCTCGCCGCGCGGCTGCTCGCCACGCTCGACGCGCTCGGCGTGCACCGCTTCGGCTACGCCGGCTGCGCGCTCGGCGGCGCGGTCGGCGTCGAGCTGGCGCTGCGCCACCCCGAACGCGTCGCCTCGCTCGCCCTGATCGCCGCCTCCCCGCGGTTCGGCACGGCGGACGAGTTCCGCCAGCGCGGCGTGATCGTGCGGACCAACGGCCTCGACCCCATCGCCCGCAGCTCACCCGACCGCTGGTTCACCAGCGGCTTCGCCGCCGCGCAGCCCGCCATCACCGACTGGGCGGTGCAGATGGTGCGCACCACCGACCCCGGCTGCTACATCGGCGCCTGCGAGGCGCTCGCCGCGTTCGACGTGCGCGCCGAACTCGGGCTCGTCGGCGTGCCGACGCTGGTCCTCGTCGGCTCCGACGACCAGGTCACCGGCCCCGCCGAGGCGCGCACCCTGGTCGCCGGCATCCCGGACGCCCGCCTCGCCGTCGTACCCGGCGCCTCGCACCTGGTGCCGGTGGAGCAGCCGGCGGCCGTCACCGACCTGCTGGTGCGGCACTTCTCCACCGCCTGGCAGCCCGTCCACGACCACAGCACCGGCCAGACCGCCGTCCCCGGCGTCTCCCTCAAGCCGGCCGTCGCCACGCCCCCGCCGGCGACCGCCCCCGTCGCCGAGATCGCGCCCGCCAGCCTCGTCGAGCCGCCGCAGGTCATGGGCCGCCCCGACCCCTACGACGCGGGACTGAAGGTGCGCCGGGAAGTGCTCGGCGACGCCCACGTCGACCGGGCGCTGTCGCAGGCCGACGACTTCTCCGGCGACTTCCAGGACTTCGTCACCCGCTACGCCTGGGGCGAGATCTGGGACCGGCCCGGCCTCGACCGGCGCTCCCGCTCCTGCGTCACCCTCACCGCGCTCGTCGCCGGCGGCCACCTCGAGGAGCTCGCCTTCCACACCCGCGCCGCCCTGCGCAACGGCCTCACCCCCGACGAGATCAAGGAAGTTCTGCTCCAGGCCGCCGTGTACTGCGGCGTACCGGCGGCGAACAGCGCCTTCCGGGTGGCCCAGCAGGTCATCCAGGAGGAGACCACGCCCACCGAGTGAGCGTCGTTCCCCGCGCCCCGGAGGCAGGATGGAGGACATGACGATCACGAAGCTCACGAAGAAGTCGCACGCCTGCGTCCGTCTGGAGAAGGAGGGGCGCACGCTCGTACTGGACCCGGGCGGGTTCAGCGAGCCCGACGCGGCCGAGGGCGCCGACGCGATCCTGGTCACGCACGAGCACCCCGACCATTTCGACGAGGGGCGGCTGCGGGCCGCGCTGGACGCCGACCCGGGCGCCGAACTGTGGACGCTGCGCTCGGTCGCGGAGCGGCTCTCCGCCGCCTACCCGGGCCGCGTCCACACCGTCGGCCACGGCGACGCCTTCACCGCCGCGGGGTTCGACGTCCAGGTCCACGGCGAACTGCACGCCGTCATCCACCCCGACCTGCCGCGCATCACCAACGTCGGCTATCTGATCGACGGCGGCCGCGTCTTCCACCCCGGCGACGCGCTCACCGTCCCCGGCGCCGCCGTGGAGACGCTGATGCTCCCCGTCATGGCCCCCTGGAGCAAGATCTCCGAAGTCATCGACTACGTCCGCGAGGTGAAGCCGCAGCGCGCCTACGACATCCACGACGCGCTCCTCACCGACCTCGCCCGCCCCATCTACGACAACCAGATCGGGGCCCTCGGCGGCGCGGAGCACCGGCGGCTGGCGCCGGGGGAGAGCACGGCTCTGTGAGTGTCAGTGCCGCCCGGTAGGTTGTGAGGCATGCGCATCGCGACCTGGAACGTCAACTCGATCACCGCCCGCCTGCCGAGGCTCCTGGCCTGGCTGGAGAGCAGCGGCACGGACGTGCTGTGCCTCCAGGAGGCCAAGGTCGCCGAGGAGCAGTTCCCGTTCGACCAGCTGCGCGAGCTGGGCTACGAGTCGGCGGTGCACGCCACCGGCCGGTGGAACGGCGTGGCGGTGATCTCCCGGGCCGGCCTGGAGGACGTCGTCAAGGGCCTGCCCGGCGACCCGGGCTACGAGGGCGCCTTCGAGCCCCGTGCGATCTCCGCGACCTGCGGCCCGGTCCGCGTCTGGTCGGTGTACGTGCCCAACGGCCGCGAGGTGGACCACCCGCACTACGCCTACAAGCTCCAGTGGTTCGAGGCCCTCAAGGCCGCGATCGCCGGGGACGCGGCCGGCGGCCGCCCCTTCGCCGTGCTGGGCGACTACAACGTGGCGCCGACCGACGACGACGTCTTCGACCCGGCCGCCTTCGAGGGCTCCACGCACGTCACGCCCGCCGAGCGCGCCGCCCTCGCCGCGCTGCGCGAGTCCGGCCTCTCCGACGTCGTCCCGCGCCCCCTGAAGTACGAGCACCCGTTCACGTACTGGGACTACCGCCAGCTCTGCTTCCCCAAGAACCGGGGCATGCGCATCGACCTGGTCTACGGCAACGAGCCGTTCGCCAAGGCCGTGAAGGACGCCTACGTCGACCGCGAGGAGCGCAAGGGCAAGGGCGCCTCGGACCACGCGCCGGTCGTCGTCGACCTGGAGGTGTGAGCGGCGGCGCGCGGCGACGGGGGTCCGACCCGGCGCGGTCGCCCGCGCGCCCCTATGGTGCGCACATCGGTGTGAATGTCACTCTGAGGCCATGAACATCCCGTTCCTGGGCATCAGGCGCAAGAAGCAGGATGAGACGACGCCGGCGGCCGACCCCGAGGGGATCGCCGAACTGCTCTCCGAATGCGACCTGCTGCGCTCCCTGGCGGCCCGGGAAGGCGTTCTCCTCGACGACTCCGCGCGCTCCCTGGAGGCCCTGGACCAGCTGGTGCCGCGCTGGCGCGACGACGAGGAGATCCTCCCGTGGCTCGGCAACGACGCCGGGCTCTACCTCGGCACGGTGACCGTGCGGACCGTCCCCGGCGCGCAGTGGCAGGTCTGGCCGGGCGGCCGCCCCCTCGTACGGCTGGCGTCCGGCCGTGAGTTCGACGTCGTCGCGGCCGGCCACGAATGGGCGGCGAACGGCGTCCCCGAACTGTCCCAGCTCTACGGCGAGGTGGCGGAGGCCTGACGGCGTCAGCCGCCGGGCCCCTCCCGCGAGCGCCCCCACCGGCTCCGCCGCTCACCGCGAGTCGGCAGGTGAACTCGCCCTGTGACCACGGGCGGTGATTCGGCGTCGCGGGCCACCGATCGGCTCCGGGCGTGCCCGCCGACTCCGTCGTCTCGACTACGATGTGTCGTTCATCCGGTCCGCGAGGACCCAGAGGCAGCAGTCCAGCCAGAGAGCTCCACCCGCCCGGCCACGGTCGGCGATCACTGCTCGCACGGCGGAACCGACCCGCTCCACGGGTCGCCCGCCGGTGAGGAGAAGGTCAGCCGTGCGCCGGACGGGTTGTGCTCGCCGGGCAGCGGGCTGATCGTGCCGACGACGGGTCAGGCCGGACCGGGCGGGCGTCAGGACGCGCGGTGGGAGGGGCGGGCCGCGGTCGCCTGAGCGGGCAGCGGCGCCCGCGCCGCCCGCGTCACGTCCGCCACCTCCTCCACCACGTCCGGGCCGTAGGCGTGCGAGTTGACGACCTTCAGCAGCAGCACGAAGGAGCTGTTGCCGTGCTTGCGCCGCAGGCGCTCGTGATGGCGGGCGAGATAGCGGGTCGCTGCCTGGTTGGTGATGGCCGTCTGGCCGCAGAAGAGGAAGACGGGCCGGTTGTGCGGGCTCGCCTCGACGGTGAGCCGCGCGAGGAGCACGTACTCCGTGATCCCCGCCTCCAGCCGGTACCGTTCGGCGCCGATCTGCAACGCCCCCCGGTCGGGCGTGGGTTCGGCGTCGACGTTCATCCGCACGCCCGGCAGCAACGAGGCGAGGTGAGCCGTCATCCGCCGATTGGACACCGGCCCGCCCACGCAGAACTCGGTGCGTTCACCGAAACCCTGCCGTGCCACGTCGTGCGCGACGACCTGCGCCTGCGCGCCGCAGTCCTTGATCAGTGCGGCCAGTTCGAGCAGCGCGAACACGTCGTAGCGCATCACAGCGAGTTCGGGGCCGGCCGCGCCCCGGTTCACCACGAGCAGCGACTCCGAGTTGTCCGGCAGCCCGAAGAACGCCTGCTTGCGCCGGAGCCGGCGCTTCCACAGGTAGGTGCGGGCCACCCAGCCGAGCGCGGCACTGATGCCGGCCGCGACCACGCCCAGGACGATGTTGCGCACGTCGTCGTTCATGGGCGCGCATGCTAGCGGGCGAACGTTCCCGTGGCGTACCCGTGTTCGAGGTGTGGCAGTCGTATGACAGTGTGCCGAGGCGGGCTGTCGGGGCCGCTGGAATCTGGTTACGCTGCGCGGACGTTCCCGGACTGGAGGTACGGATGCGTCGCCCTGCCGCGCGGAAACTGTCGGTCCTGGCGGTTTCGGCCGCCGTCGTCTCGGTGGGAGCCACGGCCCCACCCGCCGCCGCGAGAACGGCCGTTGCCAAGACCCCGGTCGCGGTCGGCTACGGCGGCGCGGTGGCCAGCGTCGACGCCGACGCCTCCGCGGCCGGCATCGAGGTGCTGAGGAACGGCGGCAACGCCGTCGACGCGGCCGTCGCCACCGCCGCCGCCCTCGGCGTCACCGAGCCCTACTCCGCAGGCATCGGCGGAGGCGGCTATTTCGTCTACTACGACGCCAAGTCCCGTACCGTGCGCACCATCGACGGACGCGAGACCGCCCCGCGGACCGCCGACGCGAACCTCTTCCAGGAGAACGGCAAACCGATCCCCTTCACCGACGCCGTCAGCAGCGGCCTCGCGGTCGGCACCCCGGGAACGCCCGCCACCTGGGCGAGCGCCCTCGACAAGTGGGGCAGCAGAAAGCTCGGCACGCTGCTGAAGCCCGCCGAACGGCTGGCCCGCGACGGCTTCACCGTCGACGACACCTTCCGCAGCCAGACCGCAGCCAACGAGACCCGCTTCCGCTACTTCCCGGACACCGCCCGGCTGTTCCTGCCCGGCGGACGGCTCCCCGCCGTCGGCTCGACCTTCAAGAACCCCGACCTCGCCCGCACCTACAAGGAGTTGGGCAAGAAGGGGGTCCGCGCGCTCTACCGGGGCGACATCGCCGACGACATCGTCGACACCGTCAACCACCCGCCCGTCGACCCGGCCTCGGGCTGGAACGCCCGCCCGGGCAAGCTGTCGGCGAAGGACCTCGCCGGCTACCGCACCCGACTCCAGGCGCCGACCAGGACGACGTACCGCGGTCTGGGCGTCTACTCCATCGCGCCCTCCTCCTCCGGCGGCACCACCGTGGGCGAGGCGCTGAACATCCTGGAGCGCACCGACCTGTCCAAGGCGACCCAGGCCCAGTACCTGCACCGCTACATCGAGGCCAGCCGCATCGCCTTCGCCGACCGCGGACGCTGGGTCGGCGACCCCGCCTTCGAGGACGTGCCGACGAAGGAACTGCTCTCGCAGAAGTACGCGGACTCACGCGGCTGCCTCATCAAGGACGACGCGGTCCTCACCAGCCCCCTCGCCCCCGGCGACCCCCGCCACCCCGCGCCCTGCGGCGCCGGCGGCACGGCCGCGCCGACCACGTACGAGGGCGAGAACACCACGCACCTGACGGTGGCCGACAAGTGGGGCAACGTCGTCGCCTACACGCTCACCATCGAGCAGACCGGCGGCAGCGGCATCACCGTCCCCGGCCGCGGCTTCCTCCTCAACAACGAGCTGACCGACTTCTCCTTCGCCCCGGCCAACCCGGCCGTGCACGACCCGAACCTGCCGGGGCCGGGCAAGCGGCCGCGCTCCTCGATCTCGCCGACGATCGTCCTCGACCGGCACGGCAAGCCCGTCGTGGCGCTCGGCTCGCCCGGCGGCGCGACCATCATCACCACCGTGCTGCAGACCCTCACCGGCTTCCTCGACCGGAAGCTGCCGCTCGTGGACGCCATCGCCGCGCCCCGCGCCAGCCAGCGCAACGCCGCCCAGACCGAACTCGAACCCGGACTGTACGGAAGCGACGTGGCCAAGCAGTTGGAGGCCCTCGGCCACCCCTTCCGGCTCAACCCCGAGATCGGCGCCGCCACCGGCGTCCAGCGGCTGCCCGACGGCAAGTGGCTGGCAGCCGCCGAGAAGACACGGCGGGGCGGCGGATCGGCGCAGGTGGTGCGCCCGGCGTCATAGCTCCGCGGCGGGGACGGGCGGCGCGGTGCGGAACGCGAGCCGCCCGTCCTCGACCTCCACCGTCAGCCGGTCGCCCTCCTCGACCTGCCCGTCGAGCAGCAGCCGCGACAGCCGGTTTTCGACCTCGCGCTGGATGGTGCGGCGCAGCGGCCGGGCCCCGTACTCCGGCTGGTACCCGCGTTCGGCCAGCCAGTCGACGGCCGCGTCGCTGAACTCGACGGCGATGTCCTGCGCGTTCAGCAGCCGGCGGGTGCCGTCCAGCAACAGGTCGGTGATCCGGCGCAGTTGCTCGCCGGTCAGCTGACGGAAGACGACGATCTCGTCGATGCGGTTGAGGAACTCGGGCCGGAAGTGCTCACGCAGCGGCCGCAGGATCCGCTCCTGCCGCGCCTCCTCGTCGGCGTCCGCGCCGCCCGGCCCGAAGCCGATGCCCCCGCCGCGGGTGATCGCCTCCGAGCCCAGGTTGCTCGTCATCACGATGACCGTGTTGGTGAAGTCGACCGTGCGGCCCTGGGCGTCGGTGAGCCGGCCGTCGTCGAGGACCTGGAGCAGGATGTTGAAGACGTCGGGGTGCGCCTTCTCCACCTCGTCGAGCAGCAGCAGCGAGTACGGGTGCCTGCGCACCGCCTCGGTGAGCTGCCCGGCCTCCTCGTGGCCGACGTAACCGGGCGGGGCGCCCACCAGCCGGCTCACGGTGTGCCGCTCCTGGTACTCGCTCATGTCCAGGCGGACCATCCGCTCCTCGCTGCCGAACAGCTGCTCCGCGAGCGCGCGCGCCAGCTCCGTCTTGCCGACGCCGGTCGGGCCGAGGAAGAGGAAGCTGCCGATCGGCCGGTCCGGGCTCGACAGCCCCGCGCGCGAGCGCAGCACCGCGTCCGCGACGACCCGTACGGCCTCGTCCTGGCCGACGACCCGCTCGTGCAGGTGCTCCTCCAGGCCGAGCAGCCGGTCCTTCTCCTCCTGGGTGAGGCTCGCCACGGGGATCCCGGTCTGCCGCGACACCACCTCGGCGATCGCCTCGGCGGTGACCTCCAGGTGCTGGCCCTCGTCGACCTCGCCGCTGTGCGCGGCGTCCAGGATCCGCTGCTTCAACTCGACGATACGGTCCCGCAGTTGCGTCGCCTGCTCGTACTGCTCGTCGGCGACCGCCTGGTCCTTGTCCCGGGTCAGCTGCTCCACCTCGCGCTCCATCGCGCGCACGTCGGTGCCCTTGGTGCGTGCCCCGAGCCGCACCCGCGCTCCGGCCTGGTCGATCAGGTCGATGGCCTTGTCGGGCAACCGCCGGTCGGTCAGGTACCGGTCGGACAGCTCCACCGCCGCCGTCAGCGCCTCGTCGGTGTAGCGGACCTGGTGGTGGGCCTCGTAGCGGTCCCGCAGGCCGCGCATGATCTCGATCGCGTCGGCGACCGACGGCTCGGGCACCAGGATCGGCTGGAACCGCCGGGCCAGCGCCGCGTCCTTCTCGATCCGCCGGTACTCCTCCAGCGTCGTCGCGCCGACGATGTGCAGCTCGCCGCGGGCCAGGGCCGGCTTGAGGATGTTCCCGGCGTCCATCGAGCCGCCCTCGCCGCCCCCGCCCGCGCCGACGACCGTGTGCAGTTCGTCGATGAAGACGATCAGCTGGTCGGAGTGGGCGCGGATCTCGCCGACGATGTTGTTGAGGCGTTCCTCGAAGTCACCGCGGTAGCGGGTGCCGGCGACCACGCCGGGCAGGTCCAGGGCGACGACACGGCGGCCGCTGAGCACGTCCGGCACGTCGCCGTCGGCGATGCGCTGCGCGAGGCCCTCCACGACGGCCGTCTTGCCGACGCCGGCGTCCCCGATCAGCACCGGGTTGTTCTTGCCGCGCCGGGAGAGCACCTCGATGGTCTGCTCGATCTCCTCCTCACGCCCGATCACCGGGTCGACGCGGCCCTCGCGGGCCAGCTCGGTGAGGTCGCGGCTGTACTTGTCGAGGGTGGGCGTCTCGGTGGGCCACGGCCGCTCCGGGCGGGGCTGCGCGGCGTCCGGCGGCTCGGGCCGGGGGCCGCCCGCCGTCGGGGCGAAGCGGGCCGCGTTCAGGATGTGCCCGGCCGCGGAGTCCGGGTTCGCCGCGAGGGCGCTGAGCACGTGCTCCGGGCCGATGTACCCGGCGCCACGCGAGCGGGCCAGGTCGTGCGCGTCCAGCAGGGCGCGTTTGGCGGCCGGGGTGAGGGACAGCGAGGTCGGCGGCGGCACCTCGCCCGGCGGGCGCTGGGCGGGGCCCGAGCGCTCGTCTATCTCCGTCGCGAGCGAGTCGGGGTCCGCGCCGGCCCGGCTGAGCAGCGTACGGGTCGGCTCCGCGGAGAGAGCGGCGCGCAGAAGGTGCTCGGTGTCCAGGTCGCGGCTGCCGTGTTCGGCGGCGTACTGCGCCGCGCCGCGGACCAGCTCCCTGGCGGGCTGGCTCAGGAGCTGACCGATGTTGATCTGGCGAGGGCCGGGGCGGGACCCGCCGAAGTAGCGGGCCAGGAACTCACCGAAGGGGTCGCCGTAGCCCTCCGGGCTGGTGAAGCCGCTGGTCATGGCGTTCCGTTCGATCGACGTGCGGTTGCCGGTGCGGACGGGTGCCCATGCCGTGCGGCGCTACACCCGAGGAGCCGCTGAGACCACCGACTCCACCTTGTCACGCCCGACAACCCCCGGCACGTCGTAACGGCGCCCGAGCCGACAACGCCCCGGCAACACCACCAACCACCGGTGCCGTCTCAGCAACGCCCCGGCAACACCCCCAAGGGGCGCGAGGAACTGCGCGACCAGCCACAACGACGGGACAGCCGACCACCGGCACCCCGACCGCCGGTGCCGTCTCAGGAACGTCCCGGCAGCACCGCCCAGGGGCGCGGGGAACGGCGCGACCAGCCACAACGGCGCCGCAGCAAACCACCCGGCACAGCCACAACCGCACCGCCCCAGCCGACCGCACGGTCACGTCACTGCACAGCCGGCGCAGCCACCCGCTCCGTGAGAACCCGAGGCCCCGCATCCGTGACAGCCACCGTGTGTTCCGCATGCGCCGCCCGCGAACCGTCGTTCGTCTTGAGGGTCCAGCCGTCGGACGCCTCGTGGTACCCGTCGGTCCCGCCGCCGATCAGCATGGGCTCGATCGCCAGGACCATGCCCCGCCGCAGACGCAGCCCCCGGCCGGGACGCCCCTCGTTGGGGACGGGCGGATCCTCGTGCATACGGCGGCCGATCCCGTGGCCGCCGAAGCCGGCCGGGACCCCGTACCCGGCCGCCCGGCACACGCTGCCGATCGCGTGCGCGATGTCGCCGATGCGGTTGCCGACTACGGCCGCCTCGATGCCGGCGGCGAGAGCGCGCTCGGCGGTCTCGATCAGCCGCAGATCGGCCGGCCGCGCCGTGCCCACCGTGAAGCTGAGCGCCGAGTCGCCGGCCCAGCCGTTCAGCTGGGCGCCGAAGTCGATCGAGACCAGGTCGCCGTCGCGCAGCCGGTAGGCGGTGGGGATGCCGTGCACGATCGCGTCGTTCACGGACGCGCAGAGCACCGCCGGGAAGGGCGTCGGCGCGAAGGAGGGCCGGTAGCCGAGGAAGGGCGAGGTCGCGCCCGCCTCACGCAGCACGCCGTGCGCCAGCTCGTCCAGCTCCAGGAGGGAGACGCCGACCGCCGCGGCCTCCCGTACGGCCGTCAGAGCACGGGCGACGACCTGGCCGGTCTCGTACATGGCATCGATGGATGCGTCCGTCTTCAGTTCCACCATGCCAATTACTATACCGGTATTAGAATGGCGTCATGGTGCGCACCCCGTTGACCCCCGAAGAGCGCGAGCGCGGCGAGCGCCTCGGCAGACTGCTCCGTGAAGCCCGCGGCGACCGGAGCATGGCCGAGGTCGCCGCGAACGCCGGCGTCTCCGCCGAGACCCTCCGCAAGATCGAGACCGGCCGGGCCCCCACCCCGGCCTTCTTCACGGTCTCCGCCCTCGCCCGGGCGCTCGGCCTGTCGATGGACGAGCTGGCCGACCGCTGCGCACTGGCGGGCGTCGGGCCGCTGGGGTGAGCGGTCGGGCGTCCGCGGTCGCGCGTCAGTGATGTGATTCAGGCCGTCGAGGGCGTGCCATTCGGTCAAGATCGGGCAATAGGCCCGCCGCGTCCGTGTCGAAAGGTCACCGTAGCCCCGCTGTAACACAACTGGTGTTCTCTACGGATCGGAGTTCTCCGGTCGGGCGGGAGTCGAGCGATGGCTTGGGATCAGCTCCCGTCGCAGATGCGGGAGTTCGCGCACTACCTGGACGGTCTGCTGACGCGCCTCGACCAGGGCTCCGGCTGGTGCGCCGTCTTCTGGCAGCGCGACCCGCACGGTATGCGGGCCTGCCTCGCAGGCGCCGAGGTGCCGCCCTGGGACGTCGTCGAGGCCCTGCTCCAGGACCTCGCCGCCGAGTACGGCACCGACGTGGCCGCCCGGGACGCGGAACAGGCGCGGCCGCTGCACGCCGCCGCCGTCGCCGCCCACGACGCCCGCCCCGGCGGCCGGGACGCCCTCGGCGACCGGCTCGACGCCATGCTCCGCGAGCAGCGCCACACCGCCGAGCGGCAGGCCGAGATCAGCCGCCGACT
The DNA here is from genome assembly GCF_042889585.1 of Streptomyces sp. NPDC002566. Taxonomy (NCBI): domain Bacteria; kingdom Bacillati; phylum Actinomycetota; class Actinomycetes; order Kitasatosporales; family Streptomycetaceae; genus Streptomyces; species Streptomyces sp. NPDC002566. Next base: position 583,225 of record NZ_JBIARD010000001.1, read on the forward strand.
GGCCTCCGCCGGCACCGAGGAGGAGGTCGACGGCCTCCGCCTCGACCTGGCCTGGGCCCAGGACGACCACGAACGAGCCACCGCCCGCTGCGCCGAACTAAGCCACCGCCTCGCCGAGCTGGACCGCCGCACGGCTGCCCCGCAGGACCAGGGGCCGTCCCGCCTGATCCGCCCGCGTGCGAGCGTGGGACCCGCGGAAGCCTCCGCACGGCCGACGGAGCCCGCCGGGTACGACCACACCGCCGGGTACCACCCCACCGTCCCCGCGGAGGAGGCCGGCCACGGCCGACAGGGCCACGCGCCCGACGCGGGCTACGGCACCTGGCCCGGCCCCGCCGAGACTGCCCGGGCCGAAGAGACGCCGACGGCCGACGCCCCCTACGCCCCCGCCCATGACGAGGCCGCCGTCCCCGTCCCCAAGCAGCGCAGACGCCGGCGGGGCAGTGCCCGGTTCGCCGGGATGACCGAGGGAGAGGACACCGCTCCCGTCGTGGTGCCGCCCACGGCCGAGCCGCCGATCCCCGCGCCCACGCCCGTACCCGAGACCGGCACCGGAACCGGGATCCCCTCGCCCCGCACCCCGCGGGGCGCCCGCTTCGCCGGTGCCGCAGCCGAAGCGCACCCGATGCGGGAGCCCCTCCAGCCCCCTGGGACCGAGCCGCCGGCGAGGCCCGCCACAGCCGACGCGCCACCGGAGGGGCAAGCGCCGGACCACACGGGGCCGCGGCACCCCGAGCACGCCGAAGTGGTGGAGCGGCTCGTGCGGCTGCGCGGCGAGGGCCGCAGCGGTGAGGCGCACGCGCTCCTCGTGGAGCTGGCGTACGGCCCAGCGGCCCGCATCCCGCTGCTCGCGGCCGGCTTCGAGTACGCCGGGCTGAACGCCGACTGGGCGACCCTGCTGTGGGAGGCGGCCTCGCTGCCCGCCGAACGGCTGGTGGCCGTGGCGGACGCCCTGACCGAGGCGGGGCGCGCGGCCGACGGGGAGCAGGTCCTGCGGCAGGGCGTCGTACGGCCGGCCGAGGAGGTCGGCAAGGCGGTCAGCGTGCTGACGGCGCAGTCGCGCCGCCGCGAGGCGCAGGCGCTGCTCGACGCGTTCGTCCGGGTCCGCACCCCCGAGGACGTCGCCCGCGGCGCGGAACCGGAGCCGCACCTTCTCGTCCCGCTGCTGATGGAGGCCGCCCGGGCCGTCTCGAAGGACCGCCGCCGCGACGTCAAGAACGCCCTCAAGGCGGCCGGCTTCACCCCGTGAGCCGACCGAAGGCCGAGAGAAGGCGGGCCACGCGGGTGCCGAACCGGGCCGGGCCCCGGTCCCGCCCGCCCCCGCGACAGCGCCCCGTCCGGCAGCGCCCCACCCGCAGCCCTGTACGCCGTACGCCCCGCCGCTCGCCCACAGGGGTGAAACGCGATCGACACCGCGGGTTGACGGCGATGGTCTTGGCAAGCCTGTCCCGGAGGCTTACGTTCGTCCCTCTACGGCCATCGTCTACGGGTGTAGAGGCTCTGACGTTCCCGTCGAAGGAGCAGCTCATGGCCAACGTCGTACGTGCCGCTCTGGTCCAGGCCACCTGGACCGGCGACACCGAGTCCATGGTGGCGAAACACGAGGAGCATGCCCGCGAGGCGGCCCGGCAGGGCGCGAAGATCATCGGGTTCCAGGAGGTCTTCAACGCCCCCTACTTCTGCCAGGTCCAGGAACCGGAGCACTACCGCTGGGCCGAGCCGGTCCCCGACGGCCCGACCGTGAGCCGTATGCGGGAGCTGGCCCGCGAGACGGGAATGGTGATCGTCGTCCCGGTCTTCGAGATCGAGCAGTCCGGTTTCTACTACAACACCGCGGCCGTGATCGACGCCGACGGCTCCTACCTCGGCAAGTACCGCAAGCACCACATCCCGCAGGTCAAGGGCTTCTGGGAGAAGTACTACTTCAAACCCGGCAACGTCGGCTGGCCCGTCTTCGACACCGCCGTCGGCAGGGTCGGCGTCTACATCTGCTACGACCGCCACTTCCCGGAGGGCTGGCGGCAGCTCGGCCTGAACGGCGCCCAGCTGGTCTACAACCCGTCGGCCACCCACCGCGGCCTGTCCTCCCACCTCTGGCAGCTGGAACAGCCCGCCGCGGCCGTCGCCAACGAGTACTTCGTCGCCGCGATCAACCGGGTCGGCGTGGAGGAGTACGGGGACAACGACTTCTACGGCACGTCCTACTTCGTCGACCCGCGCGGCCAGTTCGTCGGCGAGGTCGGCAGCGACCGGGACGAGGAACTCCTCGTCCGCGACCTCGACTTCGACCTCGTCGAGCAGGTGCGGCAGACGTGGGCCTTCTACCGCGACCGCCGTCCCGACGCCTACGAAGGGCTGGTGCGGCCATGAGCGGCGAACTGTACGACCGCCACCGCAGGGTCATGCCGGACTGGCTCGCCCTGTACTACGACGACCCGCTGGAGATCACGCACGGCGAGGGCCGTCACGTCTGGGACGCCGACGGGAGGCGGTACCTCGACTTCTTCGGCGGCATCCTCACGACGATGACCGCGCACGCCCTGCCCGAGGTGACCAAGGCGGTGAGCGAGCAGGCGGGACGGATCATCCACTCCTCCACGCTCTACCTCAACCGCCCCATGGTCGAACTGGCCGAGCGGGTCGCCCAGTTGAGCGGCATCCCGGACGCCCGCGTCTTCTTCACCACCTCCGGCACCGAGGCCAACGACACCGCGTTGCTGCTGGCGACGACGTACCGGCGCAGCAACACCGTCCTGGCGATGCGCAACAGCTACCACGGCCGCTCCTTCAGCGCGGTCGGCATCACCGGCAACCGCGGCTGGTCCCCGACCTCCCTGTCCCCGCTCCAGACGCTGTACGTCCACGGCGGCGTGCGCACCCGCGGCCCGTACGCCGACCTGGGCGACGCCGACTTCATCGCGGCCTGCGTCGAGGACCTGCGGGACCTGCTCGGACACACCCGCGCGCCCGCCGCACTGATCGCCGAGCCGATCCAGGGGGTCGGCGGCTTCACCTCCCCTCCGGACGGGCTCTACGCGGCGTTCCGCGAAGTGCTGGACGCCCACGGGACCCTGTGGATCGCCGACGAGGTGCAGACGGGCTGGGGCCGCACCGGCGAGCACTTCTGGGGCTGGCAGGCGCACGGCAGCAACGGCCCGCCGGACATCGTGACCTTCGCCAAGGGCATCGGCAACGGCATGTCGATCGGCGGCGTCGTCGCCCGCGCCGAGATCATGAACTGCCTGGACGCCAACAGCATCTCCACCTTCGGCGGCACCCAGGTCACCATGGCGGCCGGCCTCGCCAACCTCTCCTACCTGCTGGAGCACGACCTCCAGGGCAACGCCCGGCGGGTCGGCGGGCTGCTCATCGAACGGCTGCGGGCCGTCACCGCCCAGGACCCCGGCGTACGGGAGGTGCGCGGGCGCGGGCTGATGATCGGCGTCGAGCTGACCAGGCCCGGCACCGACCGGGCCGACCCGGACCGGGCGGCGGCCGTGCTGGCGGCGGCCCGCGCGGGCGGCCTGCTCGTCGGCAAGGGCGGCGGACACGACACCAGCGCCCTGCGCGTCGCGCCGCCGCTGTCCCTGACCGTCGCCGAGGCCGAGGAGGGCGCCGCGATCCTCGACGGCGCGCTCCGGAGCACCCGGTGACGGCGACGTGAGTGAGCGGACGAGCAAGGGAACACCGTCATGACGACCGTCTTCGACTACCGGGGGCCCATGGAGCCCTTCGAGCCGCCGAAGTCCCCCGAGCCCCTGCGGCCGGCACTGACGGTCCGTCAAGTGCTCTCCTTGGAGCGGGTGTCGGCCGGTGAGCCCGAGGTGGTGGCCGGCTCCGCCCAGCTCGACCGCCCCGTGCGCTGGGTGCACGTCGCCGAGGCGGCCGACGTCGGCGTGATGCTCAGCGGCGGAGAGATGGTGCTCACCACCGGCGTGCTGCTCGCCGGCGACGAGGACGCCCAGGCCGACTACGTCCGCTCCCTGCACCGTGCCGAGGCCGCCGCCGTCGTCCTCGGCCTCGGACGGGCCTTCCCGGCCACCCCGGACGCGATGCGCCGCGCCGCCGAGCGGTGCGGGCTGCCGATGATCGTCCTGCACCGGCCCTTCCCCTTCGCCGAACTCACCGAAGAGGTCCAGTCCCGGCTCGTGCGGAGCAAGTTCGCCGCCGTGAGCCTGTCCGAGGCGGTGCGCACCGCCCTCACAGGCCTCATCACCGCCGGCGCCCCGCTGCAGAGCCTCCTCGACGAGATCGCCCACCACACCGGCTGCCCCGTCGTCGTCACCAACCTCGCCCACCGCGTCCTCGCCACCGCCGGAGAACGGGCCGCGGTCGACGACGTACTGCGCGACTGGGAGCGCATCGCCCGCCAGGCCGGCGGCACCGAGGGCGACGGCTGGATCCGCGCCGAACTCGGCGGGCGCGGCGAACGGTGGGGGCAGATCATGCTGTGCGGCTACCGCGGCGACACCGCCGGCGGACGGCTGCTCGCCGACCGGGCCGCCGAGGCCCTCGTCCTGCACCGCATGCTCGGCGGCGCCACCGCCCACACCTGGGAGGAGCAGTCCGCGCAGGGCCTCCTCACCGACCTGGTCTCCGGCGTCGTACCCGCCCGCCAACTGCTGCCCCGCGCCCGCGCGGCCGGACTGCCGGTCAACCGGCGCACCTTCGTCCCGCTCGTCGTCCGCGACGCGGGCGCGGGCCGGCTCGAAAGGCTGCTGCGCCTGCTCGGCCTGTCCGGCCTGGTCGCCGAGCTCACCGACGACGCCACCGCCGTCCTGCTCAGCCTCGCCCGCGACCAGGACGCCGAGGCGCTCGCCGCCCACTTCGCCGCCCGGCTGCGCACCGAGACGGGGGAGCCCCGCACCGTCGTCGCCGCGGCCTCCCCGCGGACCGCCTGGGACGACGTGCCCGCGGGCCTGCGCGAGGCCCGGCACGTCGCGGACGCCGTCGCCGGCTCCTCGGCCGCCCTCGACCTCCCGGCCGTCGTCCGGCTGAGGGACGTCCATCTGCGGGGCCTCATACGCCTGTTGCGCGACGACCCGCATGTGCAGTCCTTCGCCGAACGCGAGCTGGACGGGCTGCTGTGCGCGGCAGGCGAGGACCTGCTCGCCGTCCTGCGCACCTACCTGGCCACCGGCCGCAACAAGTCCCGCACCGCCCAGCTCCACCATGTCTCCCGGCCCGCGCTGTACCGCCGGCTGGAGGCGATAGAGAGCCGGCTCGGTGTGGACCTCGACGACTTCGAACAGGCGGCGTCCGTGCACATCGCGCTCCTCGCGCATGACGCGCAACAAGCCTGAAACCCCTGACGACCTGGGAAAACGGTTGTGAAACATGGACCGAGGAACACGTGACACGGTGGCACGCCGCACACCCGCAGACGTGACACGGTGCAACTCAAAGCCCGGATGCGCGCTTCCTACGCTCCTGGGGCAGACGTCGGAGCCGGCGTCCGCCCCAGCACACCGAGCGACCGGAGGTCCCGATGAGCCGAGTGATCCGTGCCGCCGTCTTCCAGACCGCGTGGACCGGCGACAAGGAATCGATGATCCAGGTGCACGAGCAGGCGGTGCGCGACGCGGCCGCCCAGGGTGCGAAGGTCCTGTGCTTCCAGGAACTGTTCTACGGACCGTACTTCTGCCAGGTCCAGGACCCCGCGTTCTACGAGTACGCCGAGCGCGTCCCGGACGGCCCGATCGTGCGCCGTTTCCAGGAGCTCGCCCGCGAACACGGCATCGTCCTGGTGCTGCCGATGTACGAGGAGGAGCAGCCCGGCGTCCTCTACAACACGGCGGCCGTGATCGACGCCGACGGCACCTACCTCGGCAAGTACCGCAAGCACCACATCCCGCAGGTCAAGGGCTTCTGGGAGAAGTTCTACTTCAAGCCCGGCAACGCCGGCTGGCCCGTCTTCGACACCGCCGTCGGCAGGATCGGCGTCTACATCTGCTACGACCGCCACTTCCCGGAGGGCTGGCGCGCCCTGGGCCTGGCGGGCGCCGAGATCGTCTTCAACCCGTCGGCGACCTCACGCGGCCTGTCCGCCTACCTCTGGCAGCTGGAGCAGCCGGCGGCGGCCGTCGCCAACGAGTACTTCGTCGGCGCGATCAACCGGGTCGGCGTGGAGGAGCTCGGCGACAACGACTTCTACGGCACCTCCTACTTCGTCGACCCCGAGGCCCAGTTCGTGGGCGAGGTGGCGAGCGACAAGGAACCCGAACTCGTCGTCCGCGACCTGGACATGGCCAAGCTGCGCGAGGTGCGCGACCGCTGGCAGTTCTACCGCGACCGCCGCCCGGACGCGTACGAGCCGCTGACGGCTCCGTGACCCAGGCGGTGACCCGCGCTTCGTGAAGGGCGCAGCCCTTCAGGGGCGCGGGGCCCCGCCCGACACGCGGCTTCCGCCGCGTGAGCGCCACCGGCCCACGACGACCCGCACACGACCACAACCCAGCGGAGTCAACCCATGAGCAGCCGTACCGTCATCCGGAACGGTCTCGTCGTCACCGCGTCCGACGAGATCCACGCCGACGTCCTGATCGAGGACGGCCGGATCGCCGCCCTCGCCGCCTCCGGCACCCCGGCCGCCGAGGCCTGGACCGCCGAGCGGAGCATCGACGCCACCGGGAAGTACGTCATCCCGGGCGGGGTCGACGTCCACACCCACATGGAGCTGCCGTTCGGCGGCACCTTCGCCTCCGACACCTTCGAGACCGGCACCCGGGCCGCCGCCTGGGGCGGCACCACCACCATCGTCGACTTCGCCGTGCAGAGCGTCGGCCACACCCTGCGCGAGGGCCTGGACGCCTGGCACGCCAAGGCCGAGGGCAACTGCGCGATCGACTACGGCTTCCACATGATCGTCTCCGACGTGAACGAGGAGACGCTCAAGGAGATGGACCTGCTGGTGGAGGAGGGCGTCACCTCCTTCAAGCAGTTCATGGCGTACCCCGGCGTCTTCTACAGCGACGACGGGCAGATCCTGCGCGCCATGCAGCGTTCCGCCGACAACGGCGGCCTGATCATGATGCACGCCGAGAACGGCATCGCGATCGACGTCCTGGTGGAGCAGGCGCTCGCCCGCGGCGAGACCGACCCCCGCTACCACGGCGAGGTCCGCAAGGCCCTGCTGGAGGCCGAGGCCACCCACCGGGCCATCAGGCTCGCCCAGGTCGCGGGCGCGCCCCTGTACGTCGTGCACGTCTCGGCGATGGAGGCGGTCGCCGAACTGGCGCGGGCGCGCGACGAGGGCCTGAACGTCTTCGGCGAGACCTGCCCGCAGTACCTGTTCCTGTCCACGGACAACCTCGCCGAACCCGGCTTCGAGGGCGCCAAGTACGTCTGCTCCACCCCGCTGCGCCCCCGGGAGCACCAGGCCAAGCTGTGGCAGGGCCTGCGGACCAACGACCTCCAGGTGGTCTCCACCGACCACTGCCCCTTCTGCTTCGTGGGCCAGAAGGAGCTGGGCCGGGGCGACTTCTCCAAGATCCCCAACGGCCTGCCGGGCGTGGAGAACCGGATGGACCTGCTCCACCAGGCCGTCGTCGACGGGCGCATCTCCCGCCGACGCTGGATCGAGATCGCCTGCGCCACGCCGGCCCGCATGTTCGGCATGTACCCGAAGAAGGGCACCGTCGCCCCGGGCGCGGACGCCGACATCGTCGTCTACGACCCGCACGCCGAGCAGATCGTCTCCGCCGAGACCCACCACATGAACGTCGACTACTCGGCGTACGAGGGCAGGCGGATCACCGGCCGCGTCGAGACGGTCCTGTCGCGGGGCGAACCCGTCATCACCGAGCGGGAGTTCACCGGACGCGCCGGTCACGGCGTCTACACCCCGCGCTCGACCTGTCAGTACCTCAACTAGGGAGCGGCGCCATGGACTTCGGACTCGTCCTGCAGACGGATCCGCCGGCCTCGAAGGTCATCGACCTGATGCGGCGGGCCGAGAACAACGGCTTCACCCACGGCTGGACCTTCGACTCCGCCGTGCTCTGGCAGGAGCCGTTCGTGATCTACAGTCAGATCCTCGCCAACACGAGCAGGTTGAGGGTCGGCCCGATGGTCACCAACCCGGGCACCCGCACCTGGGAGGTCACCGCCTCCACCTTCGCCACCCTCAACGACATGTTCGGCAACCGCACGGTGTGCGGCATCGGCCGGGGCGACTCCGCGATGCGCGTCGCCGGGCGCACCCCCAACACCCTCGCCCGGATCAGCGCCGCGATGAAGGTCATCAGGGCTCTCGGCTCGGGCCAGGAGGCCGACCTCGGCGGGACCGTCGTCAGGTTCCCCTGGATCGGGGAAGGCGCCGAACTCCCCGTCTGGATGGCCGCCTACGGCCCCAAGGCGCTGAAGATGACCGGCGAGGAGGCCGACGGCTTCATCCTCCAGCTCGCCGACCTCTACCTCACCGAGTACATGGTGAAAGCCGTCAAGGACGCCGCCGTCGCCGCCGGCCGCGACCCGTCCGAGGTGACGATCTGCGTCGCCGCCCCGGCCTACGTCACCGACGACGACTCGCCCGAGGCCCTCGCCCACGCCCGCGACCAGTGCCGCTGGTTCGGCGGCATGGTCGGCAACCACGTCGCCGACCTGGTGTCCAAGTACGGCGAGCACTCCGCCCAGGTCCCGGAGGAACTCACCGACTACATCAAGTCCCGCCAGGGGTACGACTACTCCCACCACGGCCGCAGCGGCAACCCCGACACCGAGTTCGTCCCCGACGAGATCGTCGACCGGTTCTGCCTGATCGGCACCGCCGAGCGGCACATCGAGAAACTCCGGGCACTGCGCGAGCTGGGCGTGGACCAGTTCGCCCTCTACGACATGCACGACGCGCAGGAGAAGGTCATCGACGCCTACGGCGCCACGGTCATCCCCGCGATCAACGCCTGACCCGCAGCCCCGGAGCCGGGCTTCCCGACCCCGGAGCCGGGCTCCCCGACCCCCCACCCCAGTTCTCCCCTCCCCGCCGCGCAAGGCGGGGAGGGGGCCGAAAGACCCGCACGGCCTTTCCGGATCCACCTCTCGTTTGATTGGCCTGCCCATGACCGACACCGCTCCCACGGCCATACCCCCGACCGCCCAAGTCACCCGCGCCGACGGCCGGGTGGAGATCGCCCCCGGTTCGCCGCAGCCCAGCGGCCCCTACGCCAACGCGGACCTGCTGCCGGTCCCCGTCGACAAGCGCACCTGGACCACGTACAACTTCTCCGCGCTCTGGGTGGGCATGGCCCACAACACGGCGTCATGGACGCTCGCCTCCGGTCTGATCGCCGTCGGCATGGACTGGAAGCAGGCGGTGTTCACCATCGCGCTGGCCAACGTGATCGTGTTGGTCCCGATGCTGCTCACCGGGCACGCTGGACCCAAGTACGGCATTCCCTTCCCGGTCTTCGCCCGCGCCTCCTTCGGCATCCGCGGCGCCAACCTTCCCGCCGTCGTGCGGGCGTTGGTGGCGTGCGGATGGTTCGGCATCCAGACCTGGATCGGCGGCGAGGCGATCTACTTCCTCGCCGGCAAACTCATCGGGAACGGCTGGAGCGACGCCGGGAAGATCGGCGGGTACGCCTGGACGATGTGGCTGTCGTTCGCGATCTTCTGGGCGATCCAGGTCGCGATCATCTACCGGGGCATGGAGACGATCCGCCGCTTCGAGAACTGGGCCGCGCCCTTCGTCCTCGTCGGCGCGCTCGTCATGCTGGTCTGGATGAGCGACAAGGCCGGCGGCTTCGGCCCGCTGCTCGACCAGCCCTCCAAGCTCGGCTGGGGCGGAGACTTCTGGAAACTGTTCTGGCCGTCGCTCATGGGCATGATCGGCTTCTGGTCCACGCTGTCGCTGAACATCCCCGACTTCACCCGCTACGGCAAGTCCCAGAAGGCGCAGACCTGGGGACAGGCGCTCGGCCTGCCCACCACCATGACGTTGTTCGCGCTGCTGTCGGTGATGGTCACCTCCGGCTCGCAGGCGGTCTACGGCGAGACCATCTGGGACCCGGTCCAGCTCGCCGCCAAGACGGACAACGCCGTCGGCCTGCTCTTCGCGCTGGTCACGGTGCTGGTGGCGACCCTGTCGGTCAACATCGCCGCGAACCTCGTCTCACCGGCGTTCGACTTCTCCAACATCGCGCCCCGGAAGATCAGTTTCCGGACCGGCGCCCTCGCCACCTGCGTCCTCGGCGTGCTGATCTTCCCGTGGAAGCTGTACTCCGACCCGCAGGGCTACATCTTCACCTGGCTCGGCCTGGTCGGCGGACTGCTCGGCACCGTCGCCGGCATCCTCATCGCCGACTACTGGATCCTGCGCCGCGGCCGGCTCGACCTGAGCGACCTGTACCGCACGGGCGGACGGTACTGGTACGACGGCGGCTGGAACTGGCGGGCGGTCGTCGCCTTCGTCGTCGGCGGTGTCCTCGCCGTCGGCGGCGCCAGCTTCGAACCGCTCATCGACGGCCGGCCCGTCCCCGCCCTGGAGCCGCTCGCCGACTACGGCTGGGCGGTGGGCCTGGGTACCTCGATGGCGCTCTACGTCGCCCTGATGCTGCTGAGCGGAAGGCGCGAGCAGACCACCGCCTGAGCCGCCGCCCCGACCGCGAACGAGCGGGCCGGCTCGAGGAGTTCAGCTCTTCGCGCCGGCCCGCAACGCGGCCACCGCTTCCTTCGCCGCCTTGATCGCACCCTTGTTGATCTCGTCCGTGCCGGGCGCCTTCTGCGTCTCGAAGTCGCTGCCGTTGTACGTCACGACCACCAGCGCGTTGGCCACCCGGGCGAACACCGTGCCCTCACGGGTCTGCTGCTTGTCCTCGGTGGCCAGGTTGACCACCGAATACCCCTCGTCGCCGAGCCCCGGCACCGCCCCGCCGCCGCTCTTGTCCCCGACCCGCTCCTTGTACGAGGCCTGCGCCGCCTCGTCCGAGTCCATCAGCTCGAACGAGACGTCGAGCCAGCGGTAGTCGTAGCCCTTGAGGGCGTTCCAGGAGCAGGTGCGGCGCAGCGTGGTGTCGGTGGAGGGGATCTCCTTGCCCTCCGCCTTCGCCCCCGGCACCAGCGAGGCGACGGTCTTCGCGGCCACCCCCGCGCAGGGCGCGGGCGCGGAGGCGTACGTCTTCGACACCGCCGTGGAGGACGGCGCGCTCTGCGACCGCGAGGGGGGCTTCTGCGTCGTTGCGGCGTCGGTGCTCTGCGCCGAGGTGAGCGGACCGGAGGTCAACGCCCAGCCCGCGCAGGCGAGCACGGCCACGGGGGAGATGCGCGCGGTGAGCGCGAGCGGCAGGGGCAGAGAACGCACGGCGCTCTTTCGTCAGGACGAGGCGGACGCGGCCCGCGATACGGACGGGTACGCCAGTGTCACATGACTGCCCGCCCGGCGAAAGAGCGAACGCTCAGCGCACGGCGACAGTGACACAACCCTCACACGGGCCCCGCTCCGATCGCACCGCATCCGTACGATCGCGGGACGGACCGCCGTGCAGTGAGGAGCCCCCTTGTTCACCACCCGCCCCACCCTCCAGGGCACCTTCGGCATGGTCTCGTCCACTCACTGGCTGGCCTCGCAGTCGGCCATGGCCGTGCTGGAGGACGGGGGCAACGCCTACGACGCCGCCGTGGCCGGGGCGTTCGTGCTGCATGTCGTCGAGCCGCATCTCAACGGGCCCGCCGGCGAAGTGCCGATCCTGCTGGCGCCGGCCGGCGGTGAGGTGCGGGTGCTGTGCGGGCAGGGCGTCGCGCCCGCCGGGGCGACGGCCGCGCACTACAAGGCGCTCGGCCTGGACCTCGTCCCCGGCACCGGACCGCTCGCCGCCGCCGTCCCCGGCGCGTTCGACGCCTGGATGCTCCTGCTGCGCGACCACGGCACCAAGTCCCTCGCCGACGTGCTGAAGTACGCCGTCGGGTACGCCGAGGACGGCCACCCGCCCGTGGAGAACCTCGGCGCGACCGTCGAGACCGTACGCGAGCTGTTCGAGACGGAATGGACCTCCTCCGCCGAGGTGTACCTCCCCGGCGGACAAGCACCCCGACCCGGCCGGCTGTTCCGCAACCCCGCCCTGGCGGCCACCTGGCGGCGGCTGCTCGCCGAGACCGAGGGCGCCGGCGACCGAGAGGCCCGGATCGAGGCCGCGCGGCAGGTGTGGCGCACCGGGTTCGTCGCGGACGCGCTGGTCCGCCAGGCGCGCCGCCCCACCCTGGACACCAGCGGCGCCCACCACACCGGCACCCTCACCGCCGACGACCTCGCCGCCTGGTCCGCGACGTACGAGGCGCCGGCGACGTACGACTGGAACGGCTGGACCGTGTGCAAGGCCGGCCCGTGGAGCCAGGGACCCGCCCTCCTCCAGCAACTCGCCCTCCTCCCGCCCGAACTGCCCCCCTACGGCTCCGCCGACTACGTCCACCTGCTCGTCGAGGGCTGCAAGCTCGCCATGGCCGACCGCGAGGCCTGGTACGGCGACGCGGCCGGCGTCCCGCTCGCCGAACTGCTCTCGGACTCCTACAACGCCGGGCGGCGCGCTCTCGTCGCCGACAAGGCGTCGTACGAGCTGCGGCCCGGCGCACCCGGCGGGCGCGTGCCCCGACTGAGCGAGCACGCGTGCGTGGTCCTGTCCGACGAGCCCGGCTTCAGCCCGATGGGCGTCGGCGAGCCGACCGTCGCCAAGGCGCCGTCCTCGCCCGTGCCGGGCGAACCCGAGGTCGACGGGCAAGGGCTGACCCGCGGCGACACCTGCCACCTCGACGTCGTCGACCGCTGGGGCAACATGGTCGCCGCCACCCCCAGCGGGGGCTGGCTCCAGTCCAACCCGGTCGTGCCCGAGCTGGGCTTCCCGCTGGGCACCCGGCTGCAGATGACATGGCTGACCGAGGGCCTGCCGAACACCCTCACACCGGGCCGCCGTCCCCGCACCACCCTCACCCCCACCATCGCCCTGCGCGACGGCGTCCCGGCGCTGGCCTTCGGCACGCCCGGCGGCGACCAGCAGGACCAGTGGCAGCTGCACTTCCTGCTCGCCGTCGCCCTCCGCACGCGCGTGCGCGGCGGCCTCGACCTCCAGGGCGCGATCGACGCGCCGAACTGGCACAACGACTCCTTCCCGGGCTCGTTCTACCCGCGCGGCATGCGCCCCGGCAGCCTCACCGTCGAGTCCCGCATGCCCGCGGAGGTCGTCGAGGAGCTGCGCCGGCGCGGCCACGACGTGACCGTCGGCGCCGCATGGTCGGAGGGCCGCCTCTGCGTGGTCGCCCGCGACCCGCGGACCGGGATCCTGTCGGCGGCGGCGAACCCGCGCGGCGCGCAGGGCTACGCCGTGGGCCGGTGAACTGGGCCGTTGAAGGGGCTGCCGAAGGGGGACCGGCGCGAGCCCCTTCTTCATCCGGATTCCACCCGGTGTGCACCGCCCCGGCGGGGATTGTCAGTGGGGCGTGCTCTCATGGAGGCATGATCGAAGACATGGAAACCATCGACGAGTTTCTCGCCCGCCGTTCGGCCGACGTGGAGGAAGCCGTCCGCAAGGCCGCCGCGGCCGAGATCATGCCCCGCTTCCGGCAGCTCGCCGCGCACGAGATCGACCAGAAGAACGGCCCGCACGACCTCGTCACCGACGCCGACCGCAACGCCGAGCTGTACCTCACCGACGCCCTCGGCGCCCTGCTGCCCGGCTCGGTCGTCGTCGGCGAGGAGGCGGTCCACGCCAACCCGGCGACGTACGAGGCGATACGCGGCGACGCCTTCGTCTGGATCGTCGACCCGGTCGACGGCACACGGCAGTTCGTCCACGGCGACGACGGCTTCTGCACGCTGGTCGCCCTCGCCCGCCACGGCGTCGTGCTCGCCTCCTGGACGTACGCCCCCGCCCTCGACCGGCTCGCCACCGCCGTACGCGGCGGCGGGGCCTTCCTCGACGGGCAGCGGCTCTTCGCCGGCCCGCCCACGCCCGGCCGTGAACTGGACGTGGCCACCTCCCACCCCGACTACACCACCGACGAGCAGAAGCGCTCCCTGCTCGGGCTGTGGACGGACGGCGTCGCCCCGCGCCCCTGCGGCTCGGCCGGCCTGGAGTACCTCGCCATCGCCCGGGGCGAGCTGGACGCCACCGCCTTCTCCTGGGAGGCGGCCTGGGACCACGCGGCGGGACTGCTGCTGGTCGAGGAGGCCGGCGGCGCCCATCTCACGCTCGGCGGCGAGCCGTTCCGCATCACCGGCGGCAACAGCCTGCCGTTCACGGCGGCCCGCGACGCGGCGACCGCGCGACGCGTGCGGGAACTGCTCACCGGAGGCGGCGCTGAGTCGCCGGGCGGCCTTCCCGCGTAACAAGAGGCCGGAAGCCGCCGGTGCCGGGGCGCCGGAGGACACCGCCGCGTCGGCCGTGTCAGACCCCCGGCATATCCTGAACCCGGAGGCCACCGGCTGACGAAGGGGTCCGAAGTGCCGATGCTTGACGTGGTCGTGGTGGGGGCGGGACCGAACGGTCTGACCGCCGCCGTGGAGCTGGCGAGGCGCGGCTTCTCCGTGGCCCTCTTCGAAGCCAAGGACACGGTGGGCGGCGGCGCCCGCACCGAGGAACTCACCCTCCCCGGATTCCGTCACGACCCCTGCTCCGCCGCGCACCCCCTCGCCGTCAACTCGCCCGCCTTCCGCGCCCTGCCCCTGGAGCGCTACGGCCTGCGCTGGCTGCACTCCGAACTGGCCATGGCGCATCCGTTCCCCGACGGCAGCGCCGCCGTGCTGTCCCGCTCGGTCTCCGAGACCGCGGCCTCCTTCGGGCCGCGCGACGCGGGCGCGTACCGCAGGCTGGTCGAACCGTTCCTGCCCCGATGGGACACCCTCGTCCGGGACTTCATGTCCCTGCCGCTGACCGCCCTGCCCCGCGACCCGGTCACCCTGGCCCGCTTCGGACTGGCCGGCCTGCCCCCCTCCACCTGGCTCACCCGGCGCTTCCGCGACGAGCCCGCCAAGACCCTTTTCGCCGGTCTGGTCGCCCACGTCATGGCCCCGCTCGGCGGCTTCGCCACCAGCGCGGTGGGCCTGGTCTTCGCCCTCGCCGCGCACGCCCGCGGCTGGCCGGTGGCCCGTGGCGGCTCCCAGGCCCTCTCCGACGCCCTCGCCGGCTACCTCACCGACCTGGGCGGCGCCATCCACACCGACTACGAGGTCAAGCGCCTCGACGACCTGCCCCCGGCCCGCGCCTACGTCTTCGACACCTCGCCCACCGCCCTCGCCCGCATCGCCGGCCTCGGCCGCTTCTACGAGCGCTACAAGTACGGCCCCGGCGTCTTCAAGATCGACTACGCGCTGGACGGTCCGGTCCCCTGGACCGCCCCGGAGGCCAGGGCCGCCACCACGGTCCAGATCGGCGCGGACAGCGCGGAGATCGGCGCCGCCCTGCGCGCCGCCTCCCGGGAGGGCCGCCCGCCCACGCGCCCCTTCATGATCACCGTGCAGCCCGGCGTCGTCGACCCCACCCGCGCCCCGGCCGGCAAGCAGGTCTTCTGGGCGTACGCCCATGTGCCGGGCGGCTGGACCGGCGACCTCACCGAGGTGATGGAACGCCAACTGGAGCGCTTCGCGCCGGACTTCCGCGACCGCGTCCTGGCCCGGGCCGTCGCCGGCCCCGCCGAGATCGCCGCCCGCAACGCCAACTACGTCGGCGGCGACATCGGTTCGGGCGCCGCCTCGGGACTGCAGCTCCTGCTGCGCCCCCGACTGTCCCTGTCCCCGTACTCCACCCCGCACCCGGCCGTCTTCATCTGCTCCTCGGCCACCCCGCCCGGGCCGGGCGTCCACGGCATGTCCGGGCACAACGCGGCGAAGGCGGTCTGGCGCAGGCTGCGGCAGGAGCCGTGATCCGCCGGCCCGGGCGACGGACCCGCGCCGCCGCTCCCAGGGCACCCGCCGATGAAAGGAAGCGTGAGCCATGACCGCCATCACCTTCGTGCAGGGCGACATCACCCGGCAGTCCGTGGACGCCGTGGTCAACGCGGCCAACTCCTCGCTGCTCGGCGGTGGAGGAGTGGACGGCGCCATCCACCGGCGCGGCGGCCCCGCCATCCTCGAAGCGTGCCGCGCCCTGCGCGCGTCCCACTACGGCAAGGGCCTGCCCACCGGCCGCGCCGTCGCCACCACCGCCGGCGCGCTCGACGCACGCTGGGTGATCCACACCGTCGGCCCGGTGTACAGCCCCACCGAGGACCGCTCGGAGCTGCTGGCCTCCTGCTACCGGGAGTCGCTGCGGGTCGCCGACGAACTCGGCGCCCGCACGGTCGCGTTCCCCGCCGTCTCCGCCGGCGTCTACGGCTGGCCGATGGACGACGCCGCCCGGATCGCCGTGGACACGGTGCGAACCATGGACACGGCGGTCGAGGAGGCCAGGTTCGTCCTCTTCGACGAGCGGGCGTACGCCGCGTTCACCGCGCGTCTCGACTGAGCGAGGCCGGTGCCGCCTCCTCCCCCCGGGGCGGCTCCCTGCTCACACCCGCCCGCCCCCCGCTGTGCGCCGGGCTTAACCCCTGGCCGCCGGTCCGGGAGACACCTGCGTAATGCGCGGTTCGTACGGTCGCCGAAGGCTCGCAGAGGCTTTTATCAGGCCGACCGTCAGACAGAAGGGGGCGCCCGTGGCCGTGCCGGACCCGCGGACCGACAGCGCGACGAAGGTGCGCACGGTCTGCTCGTACTGCGGCGTCGGCTGCGGCATGGTCCTCGACGTCGGCCGCGGACCGGACGGACGCCGCACGGTCCTCAAGGCGACGGGCGACAAGGAGCATCCCGCCAACCGCGGCCGGCTCTGCACCAAGGGCGCGACCACCGCCGACATGCTCGCCGCGCCCGGCCGGCTCACCACCGCCCTCGTCCGCGCCGACCGCGGGGAGGAACCGGGGCCCGCGCCCGTGGACGCGGCCGTCGCCGAGACGGCCCGCCGGCTGCGCGCGATCGTCGACGAGTACGGCCCCGACGCGGTCGCCCTCTACGTCTCCGGGCAGATGAGCCTCGAAGCGCAGTATCTGGCGAACAAGCTGGTCAAGGGCTATCTGCGCAGCAACCAGATCGAGTCGAACTCCCGGCTGTGCATGGCGAGCGCCGGCACCGGCTACAAGCTCTCGCTCGGCGCCGACGGCCCGCCCGGCTCGTACGAGGACCTGGATAAGGCGGACGTCTTCCTCGTCATCGGCTCCAACATGGCCGACTGCCACCCGATCCTCTTCCTGCGGCTGATGGACCGGGTGAAGGCGGGCGCCAAGCTGATCGTCGTCGACCCGCGCCGCACCGCGACCGCCGCGAAGGCGGACCTGTTCCTCCAGGTCAACCCGGGTACGGACCTCGCCCTGCTCAACGGCCTGCTGCACCTGCTGCACGAGAACGGCCACACCGACCCCGAGTTCGTCGCCGCCCACACCGAGGGCTGGGAGGCGATGCCGGAGTTCCTCGCCGACTACCCGCCCGCCACCGTCGCCCGCATCACCGGTGTCCCGGAGGAAGCCCTGCGCGAGGCGGCCCGGCTGATCGGCGAGGCGGGGGAGTGGACCAGCTGCTGGACGATGGGCCTCAACCAGTCCACCCACGGCACCTGGAACACCAACGCCCTGGTCAACCTGCATCTCGCCACCGGCAAGATCTGCCGCCCGGGCAGCGGCCCCTTCTCCCTCACCGGCCAGCCGAACGCGATGGGCGGGCGGGAGATGGGCTACATGGGCCCCGGGCTCCCCGGCCAGCGGTCCGTGCTCGTCGACGCCGACCGCGCCTTCGTCGAGGAGCGGTGGGGGCTGCCGCCGGGCACGATCCGCGCCGACGGCGTCGGCAAGGGCACGGTGGAGATGTTCCGGAAGATGGCCGACGGCGAGATCAAGGCCTGCTGGATCATCTGCACCAACCCGGTCGCCTCCGTCGCCCACCGCAAGACGGTCATCGAGGGACTGGAGGCCGCCGAGTTCGTCGTCACCCAGGACGTCTTCGCCGACACCGAGACCAACGCCTACGCCGACGTGGTCCTGCCGGGCGCGCTGTGGACCGAGACCGAGGGCGTCCTCATCAACAGCGAGCGCAACCTCACCCTCGCCCGCCCCGCCGCCGACCCGCCCGGCGAGGCCCGCGCCGACTGGCGTCTCATCGCCGAGGTCGCGAGGGCGATGGGGTACGAGGACGGCTTCCGCCATGACAGCGCGGAGGAGGTCTTCGAGGAGATCAAGCGGTTCCACAACCCGCAGACCGGTTACGACCTGCGCGGAGTCTCCTACGACCGGCTGCGCGCCGCCCCGGTGCAGTGGCCCGCCGCCGACCCCGAGGGCCCCGACCGCAACCCGATCCGCTACGTCGCCGCCGACGGCTCCCTCACCTTCGCCACCCCGAGCGGCCGTGCCGTCTTCCACGCCCGTCCGCACGTCCCGCCGGCCGAGATGCCGGACGAGGACTACCCGTTCGTGCTGAACACCGGCCGCCTCCAGCACCAGTGGCACACCCTGACCAAGACCGCCAAGGTGGCCAAGCTCAACAAGCTCGACCCCGGCCCGTTCGTCGAGGTGCACCCGCAGGACGCGGCCGGGCTCGGCGTCGCCGACGGCGACTCCGTCGAGGTCGCCTCACGGCGCGGGCGCGCCGTGCTGCCCGCCGTGGTCACCGACCGGGTGCTGCCCGGCTCCTGCTTCGCGCCGTTCCACTGGAACGACCTGTTCGGCGAGTACCTCAGCGTCAACGCCGTGACCAGCGACGCCGTCGACCCGCTGTCCTTCCAGCCCGAGCTGAAGGTGTGCGCGGTGGCGCTGACGAAGGTGTCGACGCCGGTGAGCGTGCAGACACCGGGGGGTGCGCTCGCATCGAGCGGCGTGGGGCCCTCGGCGAACGGAATCACGCCGGCGGGGCCGCAGCCGCCCGACGCGGGCGGCGCGCTCGCCGCCCCGGCCGCCGTGCGGCCCGAGGCCGCCGCCGTCTTCGGCCTGGAGCCGAGTCCGCCCCCGGTCCTCACGGCGCGCGAACGGCAGTACCTCGTGGGCTTCCTCGCCGGCATCCCGGCCGGCGCCCCCGGCGTCCCCGTCCTGCCCCCGGACGCACCCTTCAGCCTCGAGCACGCCCTGTGGGTCAACGGCACCCTCGCCGGGCTGTACTCCCGCAGCACCGCGGAGCCCCGGCCGGCTCCCGGCCGCAGCGTCGTGATCCTGTGGGCCTCCCAGACCGGCAACGCCGAGGACTTCGCCGCCGCCACCGCCCGGCGGCTCACCGACGGCGGCCACGCGGCCTCCCTCGTCGCCATGGACGAGGCCGACCCCGCCGCGCTCCCCGGAGACGCCGACCTGCTGCTGATCACCAGCACGTTCGGCGACGGCGACGCCCCCGACAACGGGGCCGGGTTCTGGGACGGCCTGGCCGCGCCCGACGCGGGACGCCTGGAGGGGCGGCGCTACGCCGTCCTCGCCTTCGGCGACTCCTCCTACGACGACTTCTGCGGGCACGGCCGCCGCCTCGACGACCGGCTGGGCGAACTGGGCGCCGTACGGCTCGCCCCCCGCACCGACTGCGAACCCGACTACGAGAGCGAGGCGGAGGCCTGGCTCGACCATGTGCTCACCGCGCTGAAGGAGAACGCGGAACCTGCGCCCGCACCGCCCCCGCCTGCGCGCCACCCCTCGGGCATCCGTGCCGCCGCCGCGCCCGCCCCCACCGTGCCCCCGCCGGCGGCGCCCGCCCCGGCCCGCTCCAAGCGCCCCGCCCCCGTCACCGCCCGCCTCGTCGGGAACCGGCTGCTGAGCCTGCCGGGCTCCGGCAAGGAGGTGCGCCGCTTCACCTTCGACACCCGCGACAACGACACCCCGCTCGGCTACGAGGCGGGCGACGCCCTCGGCGTGCACCCCCTCAACTCCCCGGACCTGGTGGCGGAGTGGCTGGCCGTGACCGGTCTCGACGCCGACGCCCCCGTCGAGGTGAGCGGGGCCGGCGAGGTCCCCCTCGGTGAAGCGCTGCTGCGCCATCTCGACATCACCCGCATCACTCCCGCCCTGCTGCGCTTCACCGCCGAGCGCACCCGGGACCCGCGCGAGCTGCGCAAGCTGCTGCGCCCGGACAACAAGGGGGAGTTGGCGAAGTGGTCCTGGGGCCGGCAGGCCGTCGACGTGGCCGCGGAGTTCGGCGTCCGGGCCGGGCCGCAGGAGTGGGCGGGGACGCTGGGACGCCTCCAGCCGCGCCTGTACTCCATCTCCTCCAGCCCGGCGGCCGACCCGCACCTGGTCTCCCTCACGGTCTCCGTGGTGCGCTACGAGAACCTGGCCGGCCGCCCCCGCCAGGGCGTCTGCTCGCCGTTCCTCGCCGACGCCGAGCCCGGCGCGCAGGTGCCGGTGCACGTGCAGCGCGCCCCGTCCTTCCGTCCGCCCGCCGACCCGGCCACGCCCATGGTGATGGTAGGGCCCGGCACCGGTGTCGCGCCCTTCGTGGGCTTCCTGGAAGAGCGCCGGGCCCGCGGCCACCACGCCCCCAACTGGCTGTTCTTCGGCGAGCAGCACCGGGCGACGGACTTCTACTACGAAGAGGAGCTGACCGCCCTGCGCGCCGACGGCGTCCTCAGCCGTCTGGACACCGCCTTCTCCCGTGACCAGCGCGCCAAGGTCTATGTGCAGGACCGGATGCGCGAGCACGGCTCGCAGCTGTGGTCCTGGCTGCGGGACGGCGCCCACTTCTACGTCTGCGGCGACGCCTCCCGCATGGCCAAGGACGTCGACCGGGCCCTGCACGACATCGCCGTGGTGCACGGCGGCCTGGGCGAGGACGAGGCGGCGGCGTACGTCAAGCGGCTCGCGTCCGACAAACGGTATGTGCGGGACGTCTACTGAGGAAGCACGCACCGGGGGCGGGAGGGGCAAGGCGGACCCGCCGTGGCGGGTGTCAAGAGATGTTGCGCCGAACTAAGTTGATAATCAGCCAACACGGCGTGGCCCTGTTCGTTTTTTCAACACTAACGGACAAGATCTGACGCACCCTCGTCCCGTGCAGCCGCACGGTTCGTCCCGTGGAAGGTCATGGTCATGTCGCAGCCGCACGTGTCGTCCATGGACCGGCAGAACCGCCCCCAGCGGGCCGTCGTCAGCCGCCGTCGTCTCCTCGAAGGGTCCGCCGCCGTCCTGGGCGCGTTCGCCCTGTCCGGGCCGGCCGTCGGCCACCCGGCCGCGGCCGCGGAAACGGCCCCCGGCGCCGCCGCGACCCCCGAGTGGAACGGGCACATCGACGTCTTCCGCCTCGGCGCCGAGCCCCCGCACACCACGCTCATGCCGTACGCCACCGTCCCCCAGGCGCTGGCCGCCGACCGCACCGACTCCCCCCACCGGATCAGCCTCGACGGCACATGGCGGTTCGCCTGCTCCGACAGCCCCGACGACCGGGACGCCGACTTCTTCCGCACCGACCTCGACGACCGGGACTGGGACTCCATCCCCGTCCCCTCCGCCTGGCAACTGCACGGCTACGACCGCCCGATCTACATCAACATCACCTACCCGTGGTGGGGCCCCAACGGCCTGGGCGAGGAGGCGCAGCCGCCGGCCGCCCCCACCCTGTACAACCCCGTCGGCCAGTACCGCCGCACGTTCAACGTCCCCCGCGACTGGACGACGGGACGACGCACCTTCCTCCACTTCGAAGGCGTCAAGTCCGCCCACTACGTATGGATCAACGGGGAGTTGGTCGGCTACCACGAGGACTCCTACGACCCCGCCGAGTACGACATCACCGAGCACCTCAAGCCGGGGTCCAACCAGATCGCGGTCGAGGTCTACCGCTACTCCGACGGCGACTGGCTGGAGGACCAGGACATGATCCGGCTGAGCGGCATCTTCCGCTCGGTCTACCTCTACTCCACACCCGCCGTGCACCTGCGGGACTTCCGGCTGGACACCCCGCTCAGCGACGACTACCGCGCCGCCGAACTGTCGGTCACCGCGAGCGTGCGGGACTACGGAGGCCAGGGCGCCGGCCGCTACTCGGTGGAGACCCAGCTGTACGACGCGGGCGGACACCCGGTGTGGCCCCGGCCGTTGCAGCAGAGCGTCACGCTCGGCGCCGGCGGGGAGAGCACCGTACAGGCCGCGAAGGCCGTGCCCGCGCCGCGTCTGTGGTCCGCCGAACACCCCGAGCTGTACACCGCGGTGCTCCAACTGCGCGACCCGGCGGGCCAGGTGATCGAGACCCTGTCCCACCGGGTCGGCCTGCGGGAGTTCGCGCTCCGGGACGGGCTGATGCGCATCAACGGCCGACCCGTCTCCCTCCGGGGCACCAACCGGCACGAGATGCACCCGGTCCGCGGCTCGGCCCTCACCCGCGCCGACATGGTCCAGGACATCGAGATCATCAAGCGGCTGAACATCAACTCCGTGCGCACCTCGCACTACCCCAACAACCCCGTCTGGCTCGAACTCGCCGACGAGTACGGCCTGTACCTCGTGGACGAGACCAACCTCGAGACCCACGGCATCCGCGGCGAGTACCCCGGCAACCACCCCGAGTGGACCGCCGCCTGCGTGGCCCGCGCCCAGAACATGGTCCACCGCGACAAGAACCACGCCTCGGTCGTCATCTGGTCGCTCGGCAACGAGGCGGGCGGCGGCACCACCTTCAACGCCATGCACGACTGGATCAGCTCCTACGACACCACCCGCGTCATCCAGTACGAGGGCGACGACCGCCCCGGGATCAGCGACATCCGCTCCGAGATGTACGACAGCCCCTCCCGCGTCGAGGCACGGGCCAAGGACACCTCGGACACCCGGCCCTACGTCATGATCGAGTACTCCCACGCCATGGGTAACTCCAGCGGCAACTTCAAGAAGTACTGGGACCTCGTCCGCCGCTACCCCGTGCTCCAGGGCGGCTGGATCTGGGACTTCGTAGACCAGGCCCTCAGCTGGCCCGCCCCGCACCGCAAGCTGCTCACCGAGTCGGGCCCCGCCGCGCTGCGCGGCGAGGTCATCGCGCCCAGCGGCTCCTTCAGCCGGGACAAGGGCGTTTCCGGCGGCACCGTCTTCGCCCGTGACGCCGGCCTCGACCTCACCGGGTCCCTCACCCTGGAAGCCTGGATCACCCCGCACGTGACCGGCTACCACCAGCCGATCATCGCCAAGGGCGACACCCAGTACGCGCTGAAGCAGACCAACCGGACCCTGGAGTTCTTCATCCACGGCGGCGGCCAGTGGGTCACCGCGAGCTGGGCGCTCCCCGACGACTGGACCGGCCGCGAACACCACGTCGCGGGCGTCTTCGACGCGACCGCGGGCACCGTCACCCTCCACGTCGACGGCGTGGCCCGGGCCACCCGCAGCACCACCCGCAGGCCCGACAACAACACCGCCTCGCTCTCCCTGGCCACCGACGTCGACAACCCCACCCGCGAGTTCAGCGGCACCGTCCGGCGGGCCCGCGTCTACGCCCGCCCGCTCAGCGCCGCCGAACTGGCCTCCGAGAGCCGCGGCCCCGGCGACGACGGAGTGCGCTTCTGGTTCGACGCCGCCACCGTCGGGCTCACCGAGAAGCGGTCCCGCGACAAGACGTTCTACGCCTACGGCGGCGACTGGGGCGACAACCCCAACGACGGAGCCTTCTCCGGCGACGGCATCGTCACCGCCGACCGCGGACTCACCGGCAAGTCCGCCGAGGTCAAGCGGATCTACCAGGCGGTCGGCGTGGCGCCGGCGGCCGGCGGGCGGCTCGCCCAGGGAGCGCCGGTCACCCTCACCAACGAGTACCTCTTCACCGACCTCCGCGAGTTCGACGGGAGTTGGGAACTCGTCTGCGACGGCAAGGCGGTCCAGCAGGGGAAGCTGAGCCGCGACCAGCTGGACGTCCCGCCGCTGTCGAGCAGCCACGTCACCGTGCCCTTCACCCTGCCGGCCGCCCCCGCCCCGGGCGCCGAGTACTTCCTGAACCTGTCCTTCACCACCCGGGAGGACACGAAGTGGGCGAAGGCCGGCTTCGAGGTGGCCCGGCAACAGCTCGCCGTCGACGCCGGCAGCCCCGCCGTCACGCCCGTGCCGCTGGACAGCGTCCCGGCGCTCCGCTTCCGGGAGGACGAGACGTCGGTCACCGTCACCGGCGAGGACTTCTCGCTCACCGTCGACAAGAAGGCCGGCGTCATCACGAGGTACCGGGCCGGCGGCGAGAAGCTCATCACCTCCGGGCCGGTCCCCAACTTCTGGCGCGCCCCCACCGACAACGACCGGGGCAACGGCCAGCACACCCGCAACCAGACCTGGCGCGACGCCGGCGCACGGCGCGAGGTGACCGGCGTCAGCGTGCGGGCGCTGCGCGACCGGGCCGTCGAGATCAAGGTCGCCGGCACCCTGCCGACGACGACGCGATCGACGTACACCACCACCTACACCGTGTTCGGCAACGGCGAGATCAAGGTCGACAACACCCTGCACCCGGGGGCGGCCTCCCTGCCGTACATCCCCGAGGTCGGCACCCTGCTGTTCCTCCCGGACCGCCTGGAGCGGATCCACTACTACGGCCGCGGCCCCGAGGAGAACCACTGGGACCGCAACGACGCCACCGACGTCGGCCTGTACTCGGGCACCGTCACCGGACAGTGGACCCCCTACCTGCGCCCGCAGGAGAACGGCAACAAGACCGACGTCCGCTGGATCGCCCTCACCGACCGCGACGGCGCCGGCCTGCTCGTCTCCGGCGAACCGCTCCTGGAGGTCAACGCCTCCCACTTCACCCCCGAGGACCTCTCGGTGGGCGCCCGCCACGACTTCCAGCTCACCCCGCGCAAGGAGGTCGTCCTGCGCCTGAACCACCGCCAGATGGGAGTCGGCGGCGACAACAGCTGGGGCGCCCACACCCACGACGAGTACAAGCTCTTCGCCGACCGCGACTACTCGTACACCTATCGGCTGCGCCCCCTGAACCGCACCACCGATGCCACACAGACCTCCCGCAGGCCCACGGCGACCACCGAGTAGCATCCCACCGGCTCCACGTCACGGGCACGGCCGGCACCCGGCGGCCGTGCCCACCTCACGAAAGGGAAAGCTCCCATGGTCGAGCTGGACGAACGCTTCGACGTCGTGGTCCTCGGCGCCGGTCCCGGCGGCTACGTCGCGGCGGTGCGGGCCGCCCAGCTGGGCAAACGGGTCGCCGTCGTCGAGGAGAAGTACTGGGGCGGCGTCTGCCTGAACGTGGGCTGCATCCCCACCAAGGCGCTGCTGCGCAACGCCGAACTCGCGCACATCTTCACGCGCGAGGCGAAGACCTTCGGCATCAAGGTCGAAGGTGAGGTCTCCTTCGACTACGGGGAGGCCTTCCGCCGCAGCCGCAAGGTCGCCGACGGCCGGGTCAAGGGCGTCCACTACCTGATGAAGAAGAACAAGATCACCGAGTTCGACGGCCGCGGCGTCTTCCTCGACCCCCACACCCTCCAGGTCACCGACTACGAGGGCACCACCCGCACCCTCGGCTTCGAACACTGCGTCATCGCCACCGGCGCCACCCCCAAACTCCTGCCCGGCACCAAGCGCAGCGCCCGCGTGGTGACGTACGAGGAGCAGATCCTCGCCGAGGACCTCCCGCGGTCGGTCGTCATCGCGGGCGCCGGCGCCATCGGCGTCGAGTTCGCCTACGTCCTGCACAACTACGGCGTCGAGGTCACCGTCGTCGAGTTCCTGGACCGGGTCGCCCCGCTGGAGGACGCAGAGGTCTCCGCCGAACTCGCCAAGCAGTACCGCAAGCTGGGCATCCGCGTCCTCACCTCGACCCGCGTCGACTCGATCGACGAGTCCGGCCCCCAGGTCCGCGTCACGGTCACCGCCAAGGACGGATCGCAGCAGGTCCTGGAGGCCGACAAGGTCCTCCAGGCCATCGGCTTCGCCCCGAACGTCACCGGGTACGGCCTGGAGAACACCGGCGTGACGGTCACCGAGCGCGGCGCGATCGACGTCGACGGCCGCTGCCGCACCTCCGTCCCGCACATCTACGCCATCGGCGACGTCACCGCCAAGCTGATGCTGGCGCACACCGCCGAGGCGATGGGCGTCATCGCCGCCGAGACCCTCGCCGGCGCGGAGACCATGGAACTCGACTACGCGATGATCCCGCGCGCCACCTACTGCCAGCCGCAGATCGCCAGCTTCGGCTACACCGAGGCGCAGGCCCGCGAACTCGGCCACGACGTGAAGGTCGCGAAGTTCCCCTTCACCGCCAACGGCAAGTCCCACGGCCTCGGCGACACCACCGGCTTCGTGAAACTGATCAGCGACGCCAGGTACGGCGAACTCCTCGGCGGCCACCTCATCGGCCCCGACGTCACCGAGCTGCTCCCCGAGCTCACCCTGGCCCAGCAGTGGGACCTCACCGTCCACGAGGTCGCCCGCAACGTCCACGCCCACCCGACGCTCGGGGAGGCGGTCAAGGAAGCGGTGCACGGGCTCGCCGGCCACATGATCAACATGTGAGGCCGGCGCTTCACTGAGGCACGGCGGGGCCGTTCACCCGGAAGGGTGCGGCTCGCTCGCCGGTCGGGGTCGTCCGCGATGTGCTGGATCTCCAGCGGACCGATCCGACGGACGAGGGAGCCTCAGCCATGCCGGACACACCGGACGTGCCCGTCGGCGGCGCCCCCTCGGGCAGAGGGGACGCCGCACAGGAGGAGCTGCGGGAGCTGCGGGCCCGGATCGCGGCCCTGGAGAGCGGGCACCGCGCCCGCGAGACCGAAGGGGCCGCCGCCCGGCCCTCCCGGCACCGGGCACGCTCCGTCCTCGCGGTGATCCTCATCGTCCTCGGCTGCCTCCTGGCCCCGCTGGGCGTGGTCGCCGCCTGGAGCGCCGACATCGTCGGCGACACCGACCGCTATGTGCAGACCGTCCAGCCGCTCGCCGCCGACGAGGACATCCAGAAGGCCGTCGCCGGCCGGGTCACCGACGCCGTCATGAGCCACCTCGACCTGCCCGCCCTGCTGCAGGACGTGGCCCCGAAGGACCAGGGGCCGCTCCTGCAGAAGGCCCTGGGCAAACTCGGCGACTCCCTGGAGGACGCGGTCCGCAGCTTCGTCCAGGACAAGACCCAGGCCGTCGTCGCCTCCGACGTCTTCCAGCGGATCTGGACCGACGCCAACCGCCGCGTGCACGCCGCCCTGGACAAGGCCCTCACCGGCAGCGGCGGCGGAGCCGTCAAGCTGGAGAACGACACCGTGACGATCGACCTCGCCCCCGTGGTCGAGGAGGTCAAGCAGCGCCTGGTCGACGACGGCCTCACGGTCGCCGAGAAGATCCCCCAGGTCCACACCAGCTTCACCGTCCTCAGATCCGAGGAGATCGGCAAGGCCAAGACCTACTTCCGGCTGCTGCAACTGGCGGGCGTGTGGCTGCCCGTCGTGGCCGTCCTGCTGGTCGCCGCCGGCGTCCTGCTCGCCACGCGCCGCCGCCGCGCCCTGGTCGCCGCCGCCCTGTGCTTCGCCCTCGCCACCCTGCTGCTCGGCATCGCGCTGACCGTCTTCCGCGTCGTCTACCTCGACGCCCTTCCCGCCGACGTGTCCCAGGCCGCCGCCGGGAGCGTCTACGACACCCTGACCCGCTTCCTGCGCACCGGGGTGCGCGTGGTGGTCGCCCTCGGCGTGGTGGTCGCCCTCGCCGCCTGGCTGACCGGGCCCGGCCGCCGGGCCGGTTTGGTGCGCGGGCTGTGGCACTCCGGCATCGGGGCCGTCCGCACGACGGCCGACCACGCGGGCATGCGCACCGGACCCGTCGGCCCGTTCGTCGACCGCTACCGCACCTGGATCACCTGGATCCTCACCGGCGCGGCCGTGCTGGCCTACGTGCTGTGGCCGTACCCGACCGGCTGGGTCGTCATCGGTCTCGCCCTCGCCCTGCTCTTCGCGCTGAGCGTCGTCGACTTCCTGGCGCCCAGCGCACCGGGCCCGCCGAACCCACCCATCTCGCCGAACGCACCCGGCTCGCTGAGCAAGCCCCCCGCCTCCCCGCCGCCCGCGTCAC
Organism: Streptomyces sp. NPDC002566; assembly: GCF_042889585.1. Lineage (NCBI taxonomy): Bacteria > Bacillati > Actinomycetota > Actinomycetes > Kitasatosporales > Streptomycetaceae > Streptomyces > Streptomyces sp. NPDC002566. The sequence continues at coordinate 611,179 of NZ_JBIARD010000001.1, forward strand.
CGGCCCCGCCCCCGCCGCCCTGAGGTCCGCGACGGTGAGGCGATCGGCGACGGTCCCGGCCGGGCGGGGTCGATGTCGGATTCTCGCCAGCGCCCGCAGGACCGGTGGCCGATGCTGAACGCATGCGCAACGCGATGCACACCGACCGGGAACGCTGTGTGCGAGCCGTGCGGTCCAAGGACGCGCGGTTCGACGGCTGGTTCTTCACCGCGGTCCTGACCACCGGCATCTACTGCCGGCCCAGCTGCCCCGTGGTGGCGCCCAAACCGGAGAACATGACCTTCCACCCCAGCGCCGCCGCCTGCCAGCAGGCCGGGTTCCGCGCCTGCAAGCGCTGCCGCCCCGACACCAGCCCGGGCTCCCCCGAGTGGAACCAGCGCGCCGACCTCCTCGCCCGCGCCATGCGCCTGATCGCCGACGGCGTCGTCGACCGCGACGGAGTGCCCGGTCTCGCCGCCCGCCTCGGCTACAGCGCCCGCCAGGTCGAACGCCAACTCCTCGCCGAACTCGGCGCCGGACCACTCGCGTTGGCCCGCGCCCAGCGCGCCCAGACCGCACGGCTCCTCATCGAGACCACCGAACTGCCCATGGCGGACGTCGCGTTCGCCGCCGGCTTCGCCTCCGTCCGCACCTTCAACGACACCGTGCGCGAGGTCTTCGCCCTCTCCCCGAGCGAACTGCGCACCCGCCGCCGGCCCGAGAGGACCGGGACGAGCCCGGCCACCCCCGGCGCCCTCCAGCTGCGGCTGCCGTTCCGCGCCCCGTTCAACCCGGACAACGTCTTCGGCCACCTCGCGGCGACCGGCGTGCCCGGCGTCGAGGAGTGGCGCGAGGGGGCGTACCGGCGCACGCTCCGGCTGCCCCACGGGCACGGCATCGTGGCGCTCACCCCGCACCCCGACCACATCGGCTGCCGTCTCGTCCTCAGCGACCCGCGCGACCTCACCGTCGCGATCAGCCGCTGCCGGCGCCTGCTCGACCTGGACGCCGACCCCGTCGCCGTGGACGGCCAACTGCGCGCCGATCCGCTGCTCGCGCCGCTGGTGGACAAGGCTCCGGGCCGCCGCGTCCCGCGCACGGTCGACGAGGCGGAGTTCGCCGTGCGCGCGGTGCTCGGCCAGCAGGTGTCCACCGCCGCCGCCCGCACCCACGCGGCCCGCCTGGTCACCGCCCACGGCGACCCGGTCGAGGACCCGGAGGGCGGACTCACCCACCTCTTCCCCACCCCTCAGGCGCTCGCCGCCCTCGACCCCGAGTCCCTGGCGATGCCCCGCACCCGCCGCGCCACCTTCACCCATCTCGTCAGCCAACTCGCTGACGGCACACTGCACTTGGACGTCGACAGCGACTGGGCTCAGGCCCGCGCCCGGCTCCTCGCCCTCCCCGGCTTCGGCCCCTGGACCGTGGACGTCATCGGCATGCGCGCCCTCGGCGACCCCGACGCGTTCCTCCCCACCGACCTCGGAGTGCGGCGCGCGGCACGGGAGTTGGGCCTGCCCTCCACCCCGGCGGCGCTCACCGCGCGGGCGGCGGCCTGGCGGCCCTGGCGGGCCTACGCGGTCCAGTACCTGTGGGCGACGGACAGCCACCCGATCAACTTCCTTCCGGTCTGAGCACGTTCAGACCGACGCAGCCCGACGAACGGACGCGCCATGAAGCACCACACCGTCATCGACAGCCCCTACGGCCCCCTCACGCTCGTCGCCGACGACGGCGTCCTGTGCGGCCTCTACATGACCGACCAGCGGCACCGGCCCGCGCAGGACTCCTTCGGCGCCCGCGACGACCGCCTCTTCGCCGAGGCCGAAGACCAACTACGGGCCTACTTCGCAGGCGAGTTGAAGGAGTTCACCCTCCCGCTGCGCCTGGACGGCACGCCGTTCCAGCGCGGCGTCTGGGCCGAACTCCGGAAGATCCCCTACGGCGAGACCCGCACCTACGGCGACCTCGCCCACGCCCTCGGCGCGCCCACGGCCTCCCGCGCGGTGGGCCTCGCCAACGGCAGGAACCCGGTCGGCATCATCGTCCCGTGCCACCGCGTCGTCGGCGCCGACGGCAGCCTCACCGGCTACGGCGGCGGCCTGGACCGCAAGCGGCGCCTGCTGTCCTTCGAAAGCGGCTCAGCCCTCTTCTGACCGAGGCAGGCGCTCCGCCGCGGCCAGCTCCCGCAGCAGCTTCGGCAACGCCGTCCCGATCGGCTCCCGCACGACCTCGTCGGCGAGCTCGTCGTACGGCGTCGGCTCGGCGTTGACGATGACGAGGCGGGCCCCGTGGTCGGCGGCGACGCCTGCCAGGCCGGCGGCGGGCTGGACCTGGAGGCTGGTGCCCACGGCGATGAACACCTGGCAGGCCTTGGCGATGGCAAGGGCCTCGCCGAGGACGACCGGGTCGAGGCGCTGGCCGAACATGACGGTGGCCGACTTCAGGACGGCGCCGCATTCCCGACAGGGCGGATCGTCCTCGCCGGCGTCGAGGCGGGCGAGGGCCTCTTCCATGGGGCCGCGGGCATGGCACCCGGTGCACACGAAACTCCGTGCGGAGCCATGCAGTTCGAGGACCTTGCGGGCGGGCAGGCCGGCCATCTGGTGGAGTCCGTCGACGTTCTGGGTGATGACCCGTACCGGTACGCCGGACCGTTCCAGGTCGACGATCGCGCGGTGCGCCGCGTTCGGCTCGGCCGACAGGGTGCGGTTCTTGCGCCGCATCTGCCAGGACCGCCGCCTGATCTCCGGATCGCCCATGTAGTACTCGTAGGTGACGAGCTTCTCGGCCTCGGGATCCCGACGCCACAGCCCCTGCGGCCCGCGGTAGTCGGGAATCCCGGAATCCGTGGAGATGCCCGCTCCACTGAGCACGGCGACGAGCGGCTTGGTCATGTCACCGAGGGTAGGACGAGGCACCGGCGACCCGCGAACGGTTTGCGGGGCGGGCAGGTGCTACCTTCCCGCCATGGCGAAGGTGACTGTCTCTCTGGACGCCGAACTCGTCGTCGAGGCCATGGTGCTCGCGGGGGTCGGCAACCCGCAGGACGCCGTGGAACTCGTCGTGCGCGACTACATCGAGCGCGGGCACCGCACGGAGGCGCGGGCCGCCGCCCGCGACGAGGCGCTCCGCGAGATCGACGACCGGCCGCGGCAGACCGACGGCTGACCCGGGGGAGCCGACGGCGGCATCCGCAGCCCCCGTCGGCTCAGCCCTTGTCAGCCGCTCAGCCCACGCGGACGCCGTTCTCCAGCTCCGCCGTGCCCGTGCCCGCGTCCAGCGCTTCGAGGGCGGCCGCCACGCGCAGGGCCAGGCCGCCGAGCAGGTACTCGTGGAGCTCCTCGCGCGGGACCATGCGCCAGGACAGCAGCTCCTCCTCCTGGAGACGGATCGCCTTGAGGTCCTCCTCTTCGAGGACCCCGCCGTCGTACACGTACGCCACCAGCGGCGGACGGTGCTCGCCGCGCACCCAGTCCACCGCGAGGAGCCGCCCGAGAGGGCGGTCGAGGCCGATCTCCTCCAGCGTCTCCCGGTTCGCGCCCTGCCGCGGGGTCTCGCCCTCGTCGGACTCGATCGTGCCGCCGGGCAGCGCCCACCCCTCCCGGTAGTTCGGCTCGACCAGCAGCACCCGTCCCTCCGCGTCGCGGAAGACGGCGGCCGCACCGGCCAGGACACGGGGCAGGGAGGCGATGTACGTGGCGTAGTCAGCAGCGGTCATGGAGGCAGCGTAGCCAGCGCCGGCGGGACGCGGGTCCCCGTCACGCCCCGTCACCCGTCCGCTCCGACCAGCCGCAGCGTGCGCTCCGCCAGCTCGCTGATCCGCACCCCGTCGAAGCCGAACACGGCACTGCGCACGGTGTCCTCCAGCGGGTCCGTCCACTGGGCGGGGATGGCGTCGGCCCCGGTGAGGACGCCGGCCACGGAACCGGCCGTCGCCCCGTTGGAGTCGGTGTCCAGACCGCCGCGCACAGTGAGCGCGATGGTCCGGGTGAAGTCGCCGTCGCCGTACAGCAGCCCGGCGGTGAGGACGGCCGCGTTCGGCACCGTGTGGATCCAGCCCAGGCCCGCCGTCTCCTCGGCCATCGTGGTGAGCGTGTCCTCCCAGCCGAGCCCGGCCTCGTGCAGGGAGGCGACCCGGCGCACCGCGCGGGACAGGCGGCTGCTCGCCGGGATCACGGCCAGCGCCTCCTCCACCGCGTGCCGCACCGTCGGCGCGGTGAACGCCGCGGAGACCAGAGCCGCCGCCCACATCGCGCCGTACACCCCGTTGCCGGTGTGGGACAGCACCGCGTCCCGCCGGGCCAGCGCGGCGGCGCGGCGCGGATCGCCCGGGCGGGTCCAGCCGAACACGTCGGCGCGGATCAGCGCGCCGATCCACTCCTGGTACGGGTTGTCGTACGTCGCCGTCAGCGGCGGCTTCAGCCCGTTGGCGAGGTTGCGGTAGGCCGCCCGCTCCGCCGTGAACGTCTGCCGGTACGGCAGCCGCAGCAGCCACAGGTCGCCGACCTGCTCCGTGCTGAAGCCGAAGCCGTGGGTCTCCAGCAGGTGCAGACCGAGGATGGCGTAGTCGACGTCGTCGTCGCGGCAGCTGCCGTGGATCCGGCCGCGCACGCAGTCGCGCCACTCGGGGCGCAGCGGCGGGCCGTCGTCCCCGGCGGCCGGTTCGGGCAGGTAGTCGGTGAGCGGGAGGGCGTCGGCCCGGCGCAGGTAGCGGTCGATGCGCTCACGCGTCCACAGCTCGCCCTGTTCGACCGGTTTCCCGAGCATGTTGCCCGCGACCCGGCCCAGCCAGCCTCCGAGCACACGCCCGGCCAGCTCTGTCTCGGTGCCCACGAGGGTCGTCATGGTTGTGGTGTACCCGTTCGCGCGGGGCATGACGGCGGGGGCGCGGGGCGGATAGGGTCGCTGCGGCGTGAGAGGGGTTGGGAAGGTGGCGGACGCTGCACGGCAGGGCATCCGGCGGGTGCTCGTGGCCGCGGACAAGTTCAAGGGCTCGCTGACGGCCGTGGAGGTCGCCGAGCGGGTGACGGCGGGGCTGCGCCGGGCCGTGCCCGGCGTCGAGGTCGAGGCCCTGCCGGTCGCCGACGGCGGCGACGGCACCGTCGCCGCGGCGGTCGCGGCCGGGTTCGAACGCCGGGAGGTACGGGTCGCCGGCCCGCTCGGCGACGAGGTCACCGCCGCCTTCGCGGTGCGCGGGGAGACCGCGGTGGTGGAGATGGCCGAGGCGAGCGGACTGCAACGCCTCCCGGCCGGTGTGCTCGCCCCGCTCACCGCCTCCACGTACGGCTCCGGGGAGCTGCTGCGCGCCGCGCTGGACGCGGGCGTGCGGACGATCGTGTTCGGGGTCGGCGGCAGCGCCACCACGGACGGCGGCGCGGGCATGCTGTCCGCGCTCGGCGCGCGTCTCCTCGACGCGCACGGCGAGCCGGTCGCCCCGGGCGGCGGCGGCCTCGCGGACATCGCGCGCGCCGACCTCTCGGGCCTCGATCCCCGGCTGGACTCGGTCGAGCTGATCCTCGCCAGTGACGTCGACAACCCGCTGACCGGGCCGAAGGGCGCGCCGGCCGTGTACGGGCCGCAGAAGGGCGCCTCCCCGGACGATGTGGCCGCGCTGGACGCGGCGCTCGCGCGATACGCGAAGGTGCTGGAGGCGGCGGCCGGGCCGAAGGCCGCGCAGTACGCGGTCGCGCCGGGCGCCGGGGCCGCGGGCGGGATCGGGTACGGCGCGCTGCTGCTCGGTGCGCGGTTCCGGGCCGGGATCGAGGTGATGCTGGAGGTGCTGGGCTTCGCGCCGGCGCTGGAGTGGGCGCAGCTGGTCGTCACGGGGGAGGGGTCGCTGGACGAGCAGACCCTGCACGGGAAGGCGCCGGCGGGGGTCGCGGCGGCGGCGCGGGCGGCGGGGAAGGACGTGGTCGCGGTGTGCGGGCGGGTGACGTTGCCGCCCGAGGCGTTGGGGCGGGCGGGGATCCGGCGGGTGTACGCGCTGACCGAGGCCGAGCCGGACGTGGCCCGCTGCATCGCCGAGGCCGGCGCCATCCTGGAGCGGACCGCGGAGCGGATCGGCCACGACTTCCTGTCCTGAGCGGGGGGTTCCTCCCGTCCCGGGGGCTGCCGCCCCCAGCCCCCCGCTTCGGCCCTGAACGGGCCTCGTCCTCAAACGCCGGACCGGCTGGTTGTGCTCACCCTTCTCCCAACCGAGTCGGGTGGTGGGTGGGCATAGGCCGGGGGTCTGGGGGCGGAGCCCCCAGCAAGCGGTCACGCCGGTGCCGGGTGCGGGGAACGCGAAGGGCCCCGGACCCCACCCGGGTCCGGGGCCCTCAAGCGGAGCGTTACGGCAGCTGCGCCGCACGAGCCTCGCGGCGGTTGCCGCGGAAGTTGTTCACCCGCCGTGCCGTGGCGAACAGGGGGATCACCGCCCCCATCACCAGCTGCAGCGCGCAGCCGGCCTGGAGGAGCAGCTGGCCGCCCGGGGCGTCGAAGGCCCACGCGGCGAGGAGCCCCATCGACAGCACGATCCAGGAGAGCATCGCGCCTGCGAGGCGACCCCGCGGCTTCGGGTACTCCACCCGGCTCACCATCAGCCAGGCGGTGCCCAGGATGGCGAGGAGCGTGGCCTCGAAGGGCAGCTCCAGCAGCACGATGGAGACGACCGTCAGCGCGCCGAACGGCGAGGGCATGCCCTGGAAGGTGCCGTCCTTCACCGTCACACAGGAGAACCTGGCGAGCCTGAGCACCACCGCCAGCAGCACCATGATCGCGCCGACCGCCGCCACCCGCTGGTGAGCGTCGTTGGCGACCATGCCGTAGACGAGGACGAAGTACGCCGGCGCGAGGCCGAAGCTGATCAGGTCGGAGAGGTTGTCCAGCTCCGCGCCCATGGGCGAGGAGCGCAGCTTGCGGGCGACCAGTCCGTCGAAGAGGTCGAACACCGCCGCGCAGAGCATGAGGATGACCGCGGTGGCCGCGCTGTGGCGGGCCATGCCGGTCTCCTGGCTGCCGGTGAGGTGCGGGATCAGGATGCCGGTGGTGGTGAAGTACACCGCCATGAAGCCGCACGTGGCGTTGCCGAGGGTGAGGGTGTCCGCTATCGACAGCCGCAGAGAGAGGGGCATCTCCTCTTCGTCGTCCGCCTCGTCGGCCTCCGGCACCCAGCCTGCCTGGGTCTGTGGGTCAATCACGGTCAATGCGAGTCACCCCCGCCACGGTCTTCTGCCCGACCTCGACCGCGACCTCCACGCCCTCGGGCAGGTAGATGTCGACGCGCGAGCCGAAGCGGATCAGACCGATGCGCTCGCCCTGCTCGACCTTCGTGCCCTCAGGGATGTAGGGGACGATGCGGCGGGCGACGGCGCCGGCGATCTGGATCATCTCGATGTCACCGAGCTCGGTGTCGAAGTGCCAGACAACGCGCTCGTTGTTCTCGCTCTCCTTGTTGAACGCCGGCACGAACCCGCCCGGGATGTGCTCGACCGACGTCACCGTGCCCGACAGCGGGGCGCGGTTGACGTGGACGTTGAGCGGGCTCATGAAGATCGCGACCCGGGTGCGCCCGTCCTTCCACGGCATGATGCTCTGCACCACACCGTCGGCGGGGGAGATGACCCGGCCCTGAGCGATCTCGCGCTCGGGGTCCCGGAAGAACCACAGCATGCCCGCCGCCAGAGCGGTGGCGGGAACGGCGACGGCCTTCGCGGCGCCGGAGCGGCGGGCGCGGAGCAGGCTGACGGCTGCGGTGGCGACGGTCGGGAGAAGCCACGGCGATGCTCCACGCGCAAGGCGTACGCCGACCAGGCTGTCGCGAGGTGCAGAGGTTTGGCTGTGGGGCATGGATGACCTTCGTAGCGGATGACGCCGCGCTTCGACAGGGGGACGGCGGCTTACCGCGATGGTAGCGGTTCGAGGCCGCAACTGGGTAAGTCAAGAAGCCGAGTCGGCGGCCGGAGCGGGTTGACGGGGTGTGATCTTCTTCTCGAAGAAAACACCCCCAACCGTGACATCTAGCCCTGGAACCGGTACTCCTCGAGCAGCCTGCGGCCGATGATCATTTTCTGGATCTCGGCGGTACCTTCACCGATCAGCAGCATCGGAGCCTCACGGTAGAGGCGCTCGATCTCGTACTCCTTGGAGAAGCCGTAGCCGCCGTGGATCCGGAAGGCGTCCTCCACGACCTCCTTGCAGTACTCGGAGGCGAGATACTTCGCCATCCCGGCCTCGAGGTCGTTTCGTTCTCCGGAATCCTTTTTGCGTGCCGCGTTCACCATCATGGCATGCGCGGCCTCGACCTTGGTAGCCATCTCGGCCAGCTTGAACTGAATGGCCTGGTGCTGGGCGATCGGCTTGCCGAAGGTGTGCCGCTGCTGGGCGTACGCGACGCCGAGTTCGAACGCACGCTGTGCGACGCCGCAGCCACGGGCGGCGACGTTGACCCGCCCGACCTCCACGCCGTCCATCATCTGGTAGAAGCCTCGTCCGGTGACGCCGCCGAGCACCCGGTCGGCGGGAATCCGCAGGCCGTCCATGATGAGCTCGGTGGTGTCGACGCCCTTGTAGCCCATCTTGTCGATCTTGCCCGGGATGGTGAGGCCGGGGCGGACCTCCCCGAAGCCGGGTTCCTTCTCGACGAGGAAGGTGGTCATGGACTTGTGGGGCGCGGTGGCTGTCTCCGAAGGGGAGTGTCCTTCGTCACTTCGGACCAGAACGGCCACGAGCGAGGAGGTCCCGCCGTTCGTCAGCCACATCTTCTGGCCGTTCAGGACGTACTCGTCGCCGTCCTTCACCGCCTTCGACGTGATCGCCGACACGTCCGAGCCGAGACCCGGCTCCGACATCGAGAAGGCGCCCCGGATGTCGCCGGCCGCCATCCTCGGCAGGAAGTGCTCCTTCTGCTCCTGCGTGCCGTGCTGCTTGAGCATGTACGCCACGATGAAGTGGGTGTTGATGATGCCGGAGACCGACATCCACCCGCGGGCGATCTCCTCGACGCACAGCGCGTACGTCAGGAGCGACTCGCCCAGACCGCCGTACTCCTCGGGGATCATCAGGCCGAACAGGCCCAGATCCTTCAGGCCGTCGACGATCTGCTGCGGGTACTCGTCACGGTGCTCCAGCCCGGTGGCGACGGGGATGATCTCCTTGTCCACGAAGTCGCGGACGGTGGAGAGGATCTCCTGCTGGACGTCGGTCAGACCGGCGGTCTGGGCGAGGCGGGCCATCGGTCAGCCTTCCTGAAGTTCCGGGCGGCCCGGCTGCTCGCCGCCGCGCTCCTTGATGTACGTCTCGGTCGGCACCATCACCTTGCGGCGGAACACGCACACGAGCGTGCCGTCCTGCTTGTAGCCCTTGGTCTCGACGTGCACGATCCCGCGGTCGTTCTTCGACTTCGAGGGCCACTTGTCGAGCACGGTCGTCTGACCGTAGATCGTGTCGCCGTGGAAGGTCGGCGCCACGTGCTTGAGCGACTCGATCTCCAGGTTGGCGATCGCCTTGCCGGAGATGTCCGGGACGGACATGCCGAGCAGCAGCGAGTAGATGTAGTTGCCGACCACCACGTTCTTGCCGAAGTCCGTCGTGTTCTCGGCGTAGTTGACGTCCATGTGGAGCGGGTGGTGGTTCATCGTGAGGAGACAGAACAGGTGGTCGTCGTACTCCGTGACCGTCTTGCCCGGCCAGTGCTTGTACGTCGCCCCGACCTCGAACTCCTCGTAGGTGCGTCCGAACTGCATGGCGCTCAGGCCTCCGGGATCTCGAACTTGCTGGTGCGCTGCATGCCGGCCGCGCGGCCCTTGCCGGAGATGACGAGCGCCATCTTGCGGCTGGCCTCGTCGATCATCTCGTCGCCGAGCATCGCCGAGCCCTTCTTGCCGCCCGCCTCGGACGTGTAGTAGTCGTACGCGTCCAGGATCAGCTCGGCGTGGTCGTAGTCCTCCTGCGACGGCGAGAAGATCTCGTTGGAGGCCTCGACCTGACCCGGGTGCAGCACCCACTTGCCGTCGAAGCCGAGCGCGGCGGCGCGCTGGGCGACCTCGCGGTAGCCGTCGATGTTGCGGATCTGGAGGTAGGGGCCGTCGATCGCCTGGAGGTTGTTGGCGCGGGCCGCCATCAGGATCTTCATCAGGATGTAGTGGTAGGCGTCCGCCGGGTAGCCGGGCGGCTGCTCGCCCACGACCAGCGACTTCATGTTGATGGAGGCCATGAAGTCGGCCGGGCCGAAGATGATCGTCTCGACGCGCTGGGACGCCGTCGCGATCTCGTTGACGTTGTTCAGGCCCTGCGCGTTCTCGATCTGCGCCTCGATGCCGATCTTGCCGACCTCGAAGCCCATCGTCTTCTCGATCTGCGTCAGCAGCAGGTCCAGGGCGACGACCTGCTGGGCCGACTGCACCTTCGGCAGCATGATGCAGTCGAGGTTCTGGCCGGCGCCCTCGACGACGGTGACGACGTCACGGTACGTCCACTCGGTCGTCCAGTCGTTGACCCGCACGACCCTCGTCTTGCCCGTCCAGTCACCCTCGTTGAGGAACTTGACGATGGTGTGCCGCGCCTCGGGCTTGGCGAGCGGCGCGCACGCGTCCTCCAGGTCGAGGAAGACCTGGTCCGCCGGGAGGCCCTGCGCCTTCTCCAGGAAGCGGGGGTTCGAGCCCGGTACGGCCAGACACGAACGCCGGGGGCGAAGGCGGTTGACGGTGGTCATGCGGGGACCTCCAGTGGGTCGAGCTTGTTCGCTTTCCGGATCTCGTCGACGATGCGGCCGATGATTCCGGTGATGTCGAAGTCCTTCGGGGTGAACACCGCGGCCACTCCGGCTGCCCGGAGCTGCTCGGCGTCCCCGTTCGGGATGATGCCACCGGCGATCACGGGGATGTCTGTGGCACCGGCCACACGCAGCCGTTCGAGTACGTCAGGGACCAGCTGGGCGTGCGAGCCGGACAGGATGGACAGGCCGACCGCGTGCACGTCCTCTGCGAGGGCCGCGTCCACGATCTGCTCCGGGGTGAGCCGGATGCCCTGGTAGACGACCTCGAAGCCGGCGTCGCGGGCGCGCACGGCGATCTGCTCGGCGCCGTTGGAGTGGCCGTCCAGGCCCGGTTTGCCGACCAGGAAGCGCAGCTTGCCCACGCCCAGGTCCTTGGCCGTGACGTCGACCTTGCGGCGCACCTCGGACAGGGCCGAGCCCTCCTCGGCGGGGACGGCGACCGGCGCCGAGGAGACCCCGGTCGGGGCCCGGAACTCCCCGAACACCTCGCGCAGGGCCCCGGCCCACTCGCCGGTGGTGACGCCGGCGCGGGCGCACTCCAGGGTGGCCTCCATGAGGTTGGCGGTGCCCTTGGCGGCCTCCTTCAGCTTCTCCAGCGCCTTGCACGGGCGCGGGTGGTTGAAGGGGGGCTGGTAGCGGGTGTCGCGCCAGTTCCGCAGCGAGGCGATGACCCGGGCCTCGACCGCGGGGTCGACCGTCTGGATAGCGGTGTCCAGATCGGCGGTCAGCGGGTTCGGCTCGGTCGTCTCGAAGATGTTGACGCCGACGATCTTCTCCTGGCCCGACTCGATCCGGGCCCGGCGCTCGGCGTGCGAGGAGACGAGCTGCGACTTGAGGTAGCCCGACTCGACGGCGGCCATCGCGCCGCCCATCTCCTGGATCCGCTCGATCTCCGCGAGGGACTCCTCGACCAGCTTCGCCACCTTCGCCTCGACGACGTGCGAGCCCTCGAAGATGTCCTCGTACTCCAGCAGGTCGCTCTCGTGCGCCAGCACCTGCTGGATGCGCAGCGACCACTGCTGGTCCCAGGGCCGGGGCAGCCCCAGCGCCTCGTTCCAGGCGGGCAGCTGCACGGCACGCGCGCGGGCGTCCTTGGACAGCGTCACCGCCAGCATCTCCAGCACGATCCGCTGGACGTTGTTCTCCGGCTGCGCCTCGGTCAGACCGAGGGAGTTGACCTGGACGCCGTAGCGGAAGCGGCGGTGCTTGGGGTCCTGGATGCCGTACCGCTCCAGCGTGATCTTGTCCCAGATGCGGCCGAAGGCGCGCATCTTGCACATCTCCTCGACGAAGCGGACGCCCGCGTTGACGAAGAACGAGATCCGCCCGACGACGTCGCCCATGCGCTCCTGCGGCACCTGGCCGCTGTCGCGCACGGCGTCCAGGACGGCGACGGCGGTGGACATCGCGTACGCGATCTCCTGGACCGGCGTGGCCCCGGCCTCCTGCAGGTGGTAGCTGCAGATGTTGATCGGGTTCCACTTCGGCATGTGGGAGACCGTGTACGCGATCATGTCCGTCGTCAGCCGGAGGCTCGGCCCCGGGGGGAACACATGGGTCCCCCGGGACAGGTACTCCTTGACGATGTCGTTCTGGGTCGTGCCCTGGAGCCGGGTGATGTCCGCACCCTGCTCCTCGGCGACGACCTGGTAGAGCGCCAGCAGCCACATGGCCGTGGCGTTGATCGTCATCGAGGTGTTCATCTGCTCCAGGGGGATGTCCTGGAACAGCCGGCGCATGTCACCGAGGTGCGCGACCGGCACGCCGACCCGGCCGACCTCGCCGCGGGCGAGGATGTGGTCGGAGTCGTAGCCGGTCTGGGTCGGCAGGTCGAAGGCGACCGACAGACCCGTCTGACCCTTGGCGAGGTTGCGCCGGTACAGCTCGTTGGACGCCTCGGCCGTGGAGTGACCGGCGTACGTGCGCATGAGCCACGGCCGGTCCTTCTGACGCTCACTCATGGACGACCTCAGATGTTCCGGAAGCGGTTGATGGCGTCGATGTGCTTGGCGCGCTTCTCGTGGTCGCGCACGCCCAGGCCCTCCTCGGGGGCCAGCGCGAGCACGCCGACCTTGCCCTGGTGGAGGTTGCGGTGCACGTCGTAGGCCGCCTGGCCGGTGTCCTCGAGGGAGTACACCTTCGACAGCGTCGGGTGGATCTTGCCCTTGGCGATCAGCCGGTTGGCCTCCCAGGCCTCGCGGTAGTTGGCGAAGTGCGAGCCGATGATCCGCTTCAGGGACATCCACAGGTAGCGGTTGTCGTACTCGTGCATGTAGCCCGAGGTCGAGGCGCAGGTGGTGATGGTGCCGCCCTTGCGGGTGACGAAGACACTCGCGCCGAAGGTCTCGCGGCCGGGGTGCTCGAAGACGATGTCGATGTCCTCGCCGCCGGTGAGCTCGCGGATGCGCTTGCCGAAGCGCTTCCACTCCTTGGGGTCCTGGGTCTGCTCGTCCTTCCAGAACTTGTAGCCCTCGGCGTTGCGGTCGATGATCGCGTCGGCGCCCATGGACCGGCAGATGTCGGCCTTCTGCTCGCTGGAGACGACGCAGATCGGGTTGGCGCCGCCGGCCAGCGCGAACTGGGTGGCGTAGCTGCCGAGGCCGCCGCTCGCGCCCCAGATCAGGACGTTGTCGCCCTGCTTCATGCCGGCGCCGTTGCGGGAGACCAGCTGGCGGTAGGCGGTGGAGTTGACCAGGCCCGGGGCGGCGGCCTCCTCCCAGCTGAGGTGGTCCGGCTTGGGCATCAGCTGGTTGGACTTGACGAGCGCGATCTCCGCGAGGCCGCCGAAGTTGGTCTCGAAGCCCCAGATGCGCTGCTCGGGGTCGAGCATCGTGTCGTTGTGGCCGTCCGAGGACTCCAGCTCCACGGAGAGGCAGTGTGCGACGACCTCGTCGCCGGGCTTCCAGGCGTTGACGCCGGGGCCGGTGCGCAGGACGACGCCCGCGAGGTCGGAGCCGATGATGTGGTACGGCAGGTCGTGGCGCTTGGCCAGCTCGTTGGTGCGGCCGTAGCGCTCCAGGAAGCCGAACGTCGACAGCGGTTCGAAGATCGACGTCCACACGGAGTTGTAGTTGACCGAGGAGGCCATGACGGCCACCAGGGCCTCGCCGGGGCCGAGCTCCGGCAGCGGCACCTCGTCGAGGTGGATCGACTTGCGCGGGTCCTTGTCGCGGGTCTCGAGGCCCGCGAACATCTCGGTCTCGTCCTTGTGCACGGTGATCGCGCGGTACGACTCGGGGAGCTGCAGGGCGGCGAAGTCCGCCGACGTGGAGTCGGGCGACTGGATCGCGGCCAGGATGTCCTTCACGGTCACGGTGTTGCCTCCGGCGGTGAGCGCCCTGAGGGAGGGGCGCCGATGGTTACGTCGGTGCTGCTGAGGGATGGGTGTGTGCCGTCGGTTCGGCTCGGTGGTGCTGTTCGGCAGCGCTTTGTGGCGCGGGAGGTTGCCTGTGACGCAGGCGTCCGGGCGCGCAAACCGTGGGCTTGCGGGGACAGCCGACGTACGAAAGGTCTCTGCACGCCGGCCGCCCGGACTCCTTCAACGTATGACACCGCGTGTCACCCCGCAAGGCACTGAGTGCCAGAACTTCCACTCAGCTGAAATCTTTACGTCACAAATGAGCGATGATCGATCGAACGGGCTCGTGAATCCGCGGGAAAACGGCCTCTGACATGCCAAAACGGCCACCCGGTCGGGTGGCCGTCATCACAGTGCCGAAGGGCTCGTGAGGGCTGTTCAGCGCTCCTTGAGCGCCTGCTCGATGGTCCGCATCACCTCGTCCAGCGGCGCGTCCGTCCGCGCCACCGTCACCAGCACCTCACCGTGCGCGGACACCGCCGCCGGGGCCGAGGCGCCGGCCGCGGCGCCCACACGCCCGGCCCCGATGCCCGTCCCGAACGTCTTGCGGACGATGGCGAAGGCGTGGTCGAGCTGCGCCTCCACCTCGCCCTGGCCGCCGGCTCTCAGCCAGCGCCGCAGCACGTGGTTGTGCGCGGTGACCACGGCCGACGCGGCCACCTCCGCCAGCAGCGGGTCGTCGTTGGCGGCGTCGTCGTGCGCGTGCTCGTCGAAGTGCCCGAGGAGGTAGCGGGTGAAGAGGCGCTCGTAGCGGGCCACCGAGGCGATCTCCGCCTCGCGCAGGGTGGGCACCTCGCGGGTGAGCTTGTAGCGGGCGACCGAGATCTCCGGCCGCGCCGCGTACATCTTCATGACCTCCTTGATGCCCCGGCACACCGTGTCCAGCGGATGCTCGTGCGCGGGCGCCGCGTTCAGCACCGCCTCGGCGCGGATCAGGGTGTCGTCGTGGTCCGGGAAGATCGCCTCTTCCTTGGAGCGGAAGTGGCGGAAGAACGTCCGGCGGGCGACGCCGGCCCGGGCCGCGATCTCGTCGACGGTGGTCGCCTCGTACCCCTTCGTCGCGAACAACTCCATCGCCGCGGCCGCGAGTTCCCGGCGCATCTTGAGCCGCTGGGCCGCCGCGCGGCTGCCCGCGGGGCTGTCCGACACTTCGGTCGGAGCTGAGGTACGTGAGGACTTGGCGGGCTGGGGCATGCCCTGAACGTACTGCATGTGCGCAGCTCGGTGCGCCGGTCCGCGAGGCCGGCGGGCTCCCCCCGCCCAGGCCGGGGCGGGCGGGAGGGGGGCCGCCGGGTCCAGCAGCCCGCCCCAGTCCTCTCCGGCCCGCGGCCGGTCCCCGGCGCCGTCAGCGGCGGGCATGTTCGCGGAAGCCGCGGCCGGTCTTGCGGCCGAGGCAGCCCGCGGCCACCAGGTGCTCCAGCAGCGGCGCCGGGGCCAGCCCCGGGTCGCGGAACTCGCGGTGCAGCACCTTCTCGATGGCCAGGGAGACGTCCAGACCGACCACGTCGAGCAGTTCGAACGGGCCCATCGGGTAGCCGCCGCCCAGCTTCATCGCGGCGTCGATGTCGTCCAGGGTCGCGTAGTGCTCCTGGACCATCTTGATCGCGTTGTTGAGGTACGGGAACAGCAGGGCGTTCACGATGAACCCGGCCCGGTCGCCGCAGTCCACGGCGTGCTTCCTGATCCGGCCGCACACCTCGTGGACCGTGGCGTGGACGTCCTCGCCGGTCAGCACCGTGCGGACCACCTCGACCAGCTTCATCGCCGGCGCGGGGTTGAAGAAGTGCATGCCGATCACGTCCTGCGGACGCGAGGTGGCGCGGGCCAGCGCGACCACCGGCAGCGACGACGTGGTCGTGGCGAGGACGGCGCCCGGCCTGCACACCTTGTCCAGCGTCGCGAACAGCTGCCGCTTGATCTCCAGGTCCTCGGCGATCGCCTCGACCGCCAGGTCGACGTCGGCGAAGGCGTCGTAGGAACCGGCCGTGGTGACGCGCTCCAGGGTCTGTGCGGCGGCCTCGGCCGTCATCCTGCCCTTGTCGACGGAACGGGACAGCGACTTGCCGATCCGCGCCTTGGCGACCTGCGCCTTCTCCTCGCTGCGGGCGGCGAGGACGACGTCGAAGCCCGCCTTGGCGAACACCTCGGCGATGCCGGAGGCCATCGTGCCGGACCCGGCGACGCCGACGGAGCGCACCGCACGGCCGGGGGTCCCGGTGCCGCCGGTCACCGGCGTGAGGGCGTCGGCGACGACGGTCGCGCTGCCCGGGGCCTCGTAGGTGTAGAAGCCGCGGCCCGCCTTGCGGCCGGTCAGACCGGCCTCGCTGAGCTGCTTGAGGATGGGCGCGGGGGCGTGCAGCCGGTCGTGGGAGGCGGCGTACATGGCCTCCAGGACCGTGCGCGCGGTGTCGACGCCGATCAGGTCCAGCAGGGCGAGCGGGCCCATCGGCAGACCGCAGCCCAGCCGCATCGCGGCGTCGATGTCCTCACGGGAGGCGTACCGCGCCTCGTACATCGCGGCAGCCTGGTTGAGGTAGCCGAACAGCAGCCCGTCGGCGACGAAGCCGGGGCGGTCGCCGACCGCGACGGGCTCCTTGCCCAGGTCCAGGGCGAGGTCGGTGACGGCGGTGACGGCGGCCGGCGCGGTCAGCACGGAGGAGACGACCTCGACGAGCTTCATCGCCGGGGCGGGGTTGAAGAAGTGCAGGCCGAGGACGCGCTCGGGTCGGGCGGAGTCGGCGGCGAGGCGGGTGACGGACAGCGCGTTGGTGCCGGTGGCGAGGATCGTCTCGGGCCGCACGATCCCGTCCAGCTCCCGGAAGATCTGCTGCTTGACCTCGTACGACTCCGGCGCCACCTCGATGACCAGGTCGGCGTCGGCCGCGTCGCGCAGGTCGGTGGAGGTGCGGAGGCGGGCCAGGGCGTCGGCGCGCTCCCGCTCGGTCAGCCGGCCGCGTTCGACGGCGCGGGCGGTGGCGGACTCCAGGGCGGCGACACAACGCGCCGTCTGGGTCTCGTCGACGTCGATGCCGATCACCTCGCGGCCCGCCTTGGCGAGGACTTCGGCGATGCCGGCGCCCATGGTGCCGAGACCGACCACGGCGATCGTGCGGAGGGAGGGCTGAGAGGTGTGGGACAGGGGAGTGGCCATCGCGGGACTCCAGAGAAGAGGGTGACGACTGAAAAGCGCGACCGGGTGCGCCGGGGAAGCCCTGCCGAGGGCCCGGGCCGTGGCGCACCGGTGCGTGAACAGAGGTGCTGGATGCGGGTGTTGCCGGGCTGTCAGCGCCTGTCAGGGCACTGCGCACACGCCCGGGGCCGTCGCTCGCGGCGCGCACACGCCCGAGTGAACGGTGATGACCGACCGGCCCTGTCCCGGAGCCGGGTCACGCCTGAGGTACCTGTGTACCGAACCGACTGCTCTCTTGGCGGCTGCGTCACCAGGCCACCGCGAGCAGGTTGTGCGAGTGGGTAACTCGCTCGTCTGAGCTTAACTGCCGGGTAACGAGCGCGCCAGACCTCGACTTTGTGACATACGTCCCGACGCGGCCCCCTGATGGTCCTAAGCTCGCCTTCATGGACGGGGAGTTGCGATCGCTCACGGAACGCTTACGGCGGGAGTCGGGAGGCGATGCCGCCTTCGAGCGGCTCGTGCGCACCGGTGACCACGACGAGCTCGCCGCGGTGCTCACCGCCGCCGGGCAGCCGCTGTGGGCGAGGGAACTGGCCGCGTTCCGGCTGGGGATCGCGGGCGACCGGCGGGCCTTCGAGGCGCTCGTCCTGCTGCTCAACCACCGCGATCCGCCGCGCTGCGCCGGCGCCGCGCACGCGCTGGCCCGCCTCGGCGACCCCCGCACCGCCCGCGCGGCGGCCACCCTCGCCACCAACGAGTTACGGATCGCCTACGCACTGCAACCGGTGAGGCTGCTGGTGGAGTTGCGTGCCCCCGAGTCCGTGCCCGCGCTGATCACCACCCTGGAACGCCGGCTGCGCCCGCACGACCCCTACCGCCGGGTCGCCCTCGCGTGCGTGGAGGGGCTGGGCGCCCTCGGCGACACGCGAGCCCGCCCCGTCCTCAACGACGCCCTGGCCCACCCGGCCCTCGCGGCGGCGGCGGCCGGCGCCCTGGCCCGCATCCCCCGGCAACGCTGAGGGGGCGTTGCGCCATGAGCGTCCGATCAGGGCGCGGTCATCGCGTCAAGGGCTTGGTGTACCGGACTTCCGGGACCTCGACGCCGTCCACCTCGAAGGGCTCCTCGGCGCCGTCCGCGTGGAAGCCCGCCCGTTCGTAGAAGCGGCGGGCGGGGGAGTTCCCCTTCAACACCCACAGCCGCACCAGCCGGCGCCCGTCGGCGGCACACCCCCGCAGGGACGCCTCAAGCAGCGCCCGGCCCAGACCCTCGCCGTGGTGCTCGGGGTCCACGTAGATCGCGTACAACTCGCCGTCGTCCGTGCGCACTTCGCCGTCCCGGTACGGCCCGTGGACGGCCCAGCCGACGACGCGCCCGTCCCGCTCGGCGACCAGGTTGCGCACACTGCCGTCCGCCTGCGCGAACCAGGTGCGCCGCCGCTCGGCGTCCTCACCCACGTCGAGCGCGTCGAGGTGGGACTGCGGCATCAATCCCCGATAGGCGCTCTGCCAGCCCCGGATCCGGATCTCGGAGACCCGCTCACAGTCGCCGAGCGCCATCGGGCGCACCACCGCGGAGGTCACTCGGACACCACCGCGTAGGCCTCGATCTCCATCAGGAACTCGGGGCGCACCAGCGCGGCGACCTGCACGGCCGACGAGGCCGGGAGCCGGTCGTCGGGTATGTGGGCGGCGCGGGCCGCGCGGATCGCCGGCAGGTGCGCCATGTCCGTGACGAAATAGGTGAGTTTGACGACGTCGTCGAAGTCCGCGCCGGCGGCGGCTAGGCAGCGCCGCAGGTTCTCGAAGACCTGGCGGGCCTGGGCCGCCGGGTCGCCCTCGCCCACCAGGCGGCCGTCCTCGTCGAGGGGGAGCTGGCCGGAGACGGCCACGAACCGGCCCGTGCCCAGCACCACATGCGAGTACTGCGCGGCCGCGGCGACCCCGTCGGGGGCGTGAATCCGTGTCAGATCGCTCATGGTGTCATCCTGGACCATGAGCCTGACAGTGCCCCCGACAGGGTGGGCGGGTGGTCAGCCGCGGAAGCCGAGCAGCCCGTGCAGGGTGGAACCGCGGGCCGTGCCCGAAGCGGCCTTCGCTGCCAGCGGTGTGGGGTCGGGCTGCGCCGCGCACACCGCGTCCACCCCGCCGACGCCGCGCGGCACGGTGCCGTCGGTGAGATAGGCCGCGAGATGCTTGTCCAGGCAGGCGTTCCCGCTCAGCGTGATGCCGTGGTTGCCGCCGCCCCGCTCGACGACGAGGCTGGACCCGCGCAGCAGCGCGTGGACCGTCGCGCCGCCCTCGTACGGCGTGGCCGCGTCGTCCGTCGCCTGGAACAGCAGGACTGGCGGCAGCTTGCCGTTCATGATGTTCACCGGCCCCAGCGAGCGGGTCGGCCAGAACGCGCACGGCGCGTTGTACCAGGCGTTGTTCCAGGTCATGAACGGCGACTTCCGGTACGCCGCCCAGTTGTCCGCGCGCCACCGGCTCCAGTAGCGCGGCCAGTCGGCGTCACGGCACTGCACCGCGGTGTAGACGCTGTAGCCGTTGTCGCCCGAGGCGTCCACCGCGGCGAGGGTCTCGTACGCCTTGACCAGCGGGCCGGTGTCCTTGCCGTTGACGTACGCGGCGAACGCCGCGGCGAGGCGGGGCCAGTAGCCGTTGTAGTAGCCGCCGGGCAGGAAGGTGTCCTCCAGCTCCGCGGCGCCCACCTTGCCGCCGGCCGCCCGCTTCGCCAGCGCCGCCCGCATCCCGTACCACTTCGCCTCGATCCTCGCGGGGTCCGTGCCCAGCTTGTACGTGGCGTCGTGCTTCGCGATCCAGGCCATGAGGGCGCGGTGGCGGTCGTTGAAGGCGTGGTCCTGCGCCAGGTTGTCCTCGTACCACACGCCGGTGGGGTCGACGATCGAGTCGAGGACCAGCCGCCGCACCCGCTGGGGGTAGAGCTTGGCGTAGACCGCGCCCAGGTAAGTGCCGTACGAGTAGCCGAAGTAGTTCAGCTTCGGCGCGCCGAGGGCGTCGCGGACTGCGTCCATGTCCCGTACGGCGCTGAGGGTGTCGATGTACGGCAGCAGGCGGGCGTACTTCTTCCCGCAGGCCGCGGCGAAGCCCTCGGCGCGCCGCAGATTCGCCCGCTCCACCGCGGCGGTCGCCGGCAGCGAGTCCGGGCGGACCGGCTTGAAGTGGCCCGGCGCGCAGTTCAGCGCGGGCGTGCTCTTGCCCACCCCGCGCGGGTCGAAGCCGATGACGTCGTACTGGGCTGCCACCGCCTTCGGCAGCGACGACGCGACGAACCCGGCGAGGGCCAGCCCGCTGCCGCCGGGGCCGCCGGGGTTGACCAGCAGCGGTCCCTGGTACTTCTTCGCGGTGTGCGGGACGCGGGACAGGGCGATCGTGATCTTCTCGCCGTAGGGCCTCGCGTGGTCGAGCGGCACTTTCAGGGAAGCGCACTGCAGTGTCGGGGAGTCGGCGGTGCCGCAGGCCTTCCAGGCGATCCGGGTCGCCGGGGCGGTGCGCGCGGGGTGCGTGGGGCTCGCGTCGGCGGGCGCGGCGGTGATCGTCCCGGCCACGACGGCGGCGGCTCCGCACAGCACGGCTGCGCGTTTTCTCATGGGTCCTCCCAGGACGGAGGTCGAGGGACCGCGTGGGTCACGGCCCTCGGCGCATCGTCCCGGAAAGAGGGATCACTGGAGCCCGTTCCGGCGATTCTTGACCCGATCGGGTCGCCGGATGCCCTCGAACGCACTCAGTTCGAAGTGATCGGTTCCGGATTCGTTCGGGATCGCTCCGAAGAGGCTCAGATCAGGGTGAGTTGGGTGGGGCCGGACGGCTCCGGCTCCTCGACCGGCTCGGGCGGCCGGATCCGGCGCGGCATCCCCGCGCGCGTGGGACCGATCCCGTACTCCTCGGCCAAGTCGTGGACCTGACGGGTGATCCGGCGCTGGTACCACTTCGGCGCGTAGGCCCCTTCCGCGTACAGCCGCTCGTAGCGGCACACCAGGTGCGGGTGGTGCTGCCCGAGCCAGGCCATGAACCACTCGCGGGCGCCGGGGCGCAGATGCAGGGCCAGCGGGGTGACGGAGGTCGCGCCGGCCTCCGCGATCGCCCTTACCGTGGACCGCAGTTGGGCCGGCTCGTCACCGAGGAAGGGGATCACCGGCGCCATCAGCACCCCGCAGCCGATGCCGTGCTCGCTGAGGGTGCGTACGACGTCCAGCCGCCGTTCCGGCGCGGGGGTGCCCGGCTCGACGGTGCGCCACAGCTCGGTGTCGACGAAGCCGACCGACACGGAGACGCCGACGTCGGTCACCTCGGCCGCCTGCCGCAGCAGGTCGAGGTCGCGCAGGATCAGCGTGCCCTTGGTCAGGATCGAGAAGGGGTTGGCCCGCTCGTGCAGCGCGGAGAGGATGCCCGGCATCAGCCGGTAGCGGCCCTCGGCGCGCTGGTAGCAGTCGACGTTGGTGCCCATCGCCACGTGCTCGCCCTGCCAGCGGGGCGATGCCAGCTGCCGGCGCAGCAGTTCGGGCGCGTTCACCTTGACGACGATCTGGGTGTCGAAGCCGATGCCGGTGTCCAGGTCCAGATAGCTGTGCGTCTTGCGGGCGAAGCAGTAGACGCACGCGTGCGTGCAGCCCCGGTAGGGGTTCACCGTCCACTCGAACGGCATGCGGGAGGCGCCCGGCACCCGGTTGAGGATCGAACGGGCGCGGATCTCGTGGAAGGTGATCCCACGGAACTCGGGCGTGTCGAACGTCCTGGTGGTGACCGCGTCCGCGCCGAACAGGGCGGCGTCCGCCGCGCGGTCGTGGCGGGACTCCACGGTGAGGTTCTCCCAGCGCATGACGCCTCCTCGGTAGCACTGGGCCCACAATAGAACATGTGTTCCCATGATCGTGCGAGGGTGCTTTCCGACCGGCCGGCGACCGCTTCCGGTGCCCCGATTTGGCGGCCGGACAGCGGGGTGGTTGGCTTGCCCCGAAGCTGAGGAAACCCCTGTTCAGCCCTGAGCAACAAGGACCTGGAGGAACCCATGGCGCAGGTCGAAGCCACCACGGAGCGGGTCGTCGCGGCGGACCCGGAGACGGTGTTCGACACGATCGCCGACTACAGCGGCACGCGCGGGAAGCTGCTGCCCGAGCACTTCAGCGAGTACAAGGTGCACGAGGGCGGCGACGGCGAGGGCACCCTCGTGCACTGGAAGCTCCAGGCCACCAGCAAGCGCGTCCGCGACTGCCTCCTGGAGGTCACCGAGCCCACCGACGGCGAGCTGGTCGAGAAGGACCGCAACTCCTCCATGGTCACCGTCTGGCGCGTCACCCCGGCCGGCGAGGGCAGGTCCCGGGTCGTCGTGACGACCACCTGGACCGGCGCCGGCGGCATCGGCGGCTTCTTCGAGAGGACCTTCGCGCCCAAGGGTCTCGGCCGGATCTACGACGCGATTCTCGCCAACCTCGCCACCGAGGTCGAGAAGTAGGACACGCTGTCACCGCGACGGCCAAGGACCCGGCGGCCCTTGGCCGTCGTGTCGTTCCAGGGCCCTGGATTCCAGGCGTGACCTGCGGTCACGCCGGCTCCGGCGGTGCGCCGGGCGGGGGACTTCCCCGGCGGCTCGGCAGTGAAACCAATTACAGAAATGACGCACATCGC
Organism: Streptomyces sp. NPDC002566; assembly: GCF_042889585.1. Taxonomy (NCBI): domain Bacteria; kingdom Bacillati; phylum Actinomycetota; class Actinomycetes; order Kitasatosporales; family Streptomycetaceae; genus Streptomyces; species Streptomyces sp. NPDC002566. The sequence goes on from NZ_JBIARD010000001.1 coordinate 634,048, forward strand.
GAGCGGCCCGCGCCGTACGGTGGTGCCTTCGGAACAGATCTTGCGCAGCTCCGGGAGGGCCTGGGCCATGGACCGCGGCACCGAGAGGCACGCACCTCCCAGCCGTGGCGCCGACGCCGGTCCACCGGACGGGCCTTCGGAGGGCGGCCCCTTGGGCGTCGCGCGCATCCCGCTCGCCGTGGTCGTCGTCGACCGGGGCGGCTTCGTCGCCCACTGGAGCAGCTCCGCCCGCGAGCTCTTCGGCGTCGCCGCGGACGAGGCGATCGGCCGGCCCGCGATCGACCTGCTCCCCGTCTCCGGGGCGCTCCCCGAGGTGGACGAGGACCTTCCCTACGAGGGCCCGGCCTCCCGCGCCGATGACGCCTCTCTCGACGGCGCGCTGAGCCACCCGGCCGCCGGGCGGGCCCGGCTGACCGTGCCCGAGCGGGGCGGGACGGGGGCCAGAGGCCGGGTCGACGTCCTGTGGTGGGCGTACCCCCTCGTCGGCCCGGGGTCCGAGCGGCTGCTCGTGCTGGCCGCCGACGCGGAGAGCCTGGACCGGCGGCAGGAGCCGGACCGGCGGACCGTCGAATGCGTCGCCCCCGCCTTCGCCCTGCACACCGACGTCCCCGGCGCCGGGGAACTCGCCCGCCGGCTGCCCGGGATCCTGCCCGGCATGAGCGTCGGCGACAGCGCCCGCATCGTCGCCCAGGTCCTCGAACTCGGCTACCCCGTCCTGGAGTTCAGCCGGAACGACCGGGTGCCCGTCACCCCCGACTGGGGTGTGCAGCGGCGCGGGGCACGGGCCGGAGGCGCCGCGTGGTGAGCGCGCCGGCCCGGGGGCGCGGCTCCAGCCGCACGGCCGCCGGGAAGTTCGTCCGGTGCGCGCCGACGCCGCCGGGGCGCTGAACGAGGGTGACGCCGGAACGGCGTCGCGCGAAGGGGAGTTGGGCATGAGCGTGACGAGTCGGTACCGGGACTCCTGGGAGGGGTTCTGGCGGGCGGCCCCGACGACGCCGGGCGGGGTGTTCTGGGACGCGGACCCCGCGGTGACCTCCGCCCACCACCTCGCCTTCTTCGAGCCCCGACTCCTCGACGCCGCCCTGCCGTTGGTCGACCTCGGCTGCGGCAACGGCACCCAGACGCGTTTCCTGGCCGACCGCTTCCCGCGGGTGATCGGCGTCGACCTGGCCGACGCCGCCCTCGACCACGCCCGGCGCGCCGACCCCGCCGGACGGGCGGCGTACCGGCGGCTGGACGCGGCCGCCCAGGGCGAGGCCGAGGCACTGCACGCCGAACTCGGCGACGCGAACGTCTATATGAGGGGCGTACTGCACCAGTGCGAGCCCGACGACCGCCAGCCGCTGGTGGACGGTGTCGCCGCCCTCCTCGGCGACGCCGGCCGGGCCTTCCTCGTCGAGCTGTCGGAGACGGCCCGGCCGCTCCTCGAGGACCTGGCCGGCGGGCCCGCCGGACCGCCCCCGAAGCTCGCCCCCGTCCTGAGCCACGGCATCGCCCCCGGTGAGGTCGCCGACGAGGCCGTGCCCGTCTATCTGGCCGCCGCCGGCCTCACTGTCCTCGCTTCCGGTGAACTCCCGCTCACCACGACCGAGTTCACCCCGGACGGCACCCGGATCGAGCTGCCGTCGAGGTGGCTGCTGGCGGGACGCGTGACGTGAGCGGGGTCACAGTGGCGTTCCGTCCCGGTGCTGTCACACATCCGGGGCGCGGCGTGTCAGGGGGGTGAAGCGAGCACGACACCCCGATGAGGAGCCACTGACATGTCCACTGCCTATGTCGTCGTCACCGTCCTGGGAGCCGTCCTGGCCGGGTTCTCGGCCGCGTCCTTGCTGCTCGGCGCCGAGTGGACCGTGAAGCCGCTCGCCGACTACGGCGTGCCGCGCGCCTGGTGGACATGGCTGGGCGTCGCAAAGGCCGCCGGCGCGGCCGGTCTGCTGGCCGGGCTCCTGGTGCCCGCGATCGGCGTACTGGCCGCGGCGGGGCTGGTCCTGTACTTCCTCGGGGCCGCGGCCACGGTGGCGCGCGCCCGCTGGTTCTCGCACCTGCCGTTCCCACTGATCTACGGCGCGCCGGCCGCCGCGTCGCTGGTGCTCTGGTTCTGAGCGGCTCCCGACCGGGGCCGGAACCCGGGGCGCGGTTGGCTGAGACTCCGCGCGCTCTGGTTCTGAGCGGCTCGGGCCGGGGCCGGGATTCGGGGTGCGGGGGCCGGGACTTTCCGCGCTGTGGTTCTGAGCGGGCTCCGGCCGGAGCCGGATCCCGGGCGCAGGCCGGGACTTCCCGCGCGCTGGTTCTGAGCGGGCTCCGGCCGGAGCCGGGATCCGGGGTGCGGTGGCCGGGATTCCCCCGGCCGCCGCGCCCGTCCGTCCGGTCGATCTCAGTCGTCGAGTACCGCCACCTCGATCCCGGCCAGTCGGTCGCGGTCCGCGATGATCTCGATGCGGGTGATCCCCTCGTCGGTGACCGTGAGCAGCAGGGCCAGCCGCAGCCGCCCGTGCGGAGCCAGCACCAGGCCGACGCGGCCGTCGAGCAGCGCGGGGCCGGTGAACCGGGCCCGGCCGGCCGCCGTCATCGCGCCCTGCGCGACCGTGCGGGCGCCGACGACCTCGACCGGCTCCGGCGTCGGCACGACGAACCGGTCGGCGGTGAGGACCACGTTCGGATGCAGCAGCGCGAGCAGGGCCTCGAAGTCGCCGCCGCGCGTGGCGGCGAGGAACGCCTCCACCGCCTGCCGTTGCCGGGGCGCGTCGGCGGCGGACGCGGCTTGCGAGCCGGCCGGTGCCGGCGTCGTGCCCTTGACCCGCCGGCGGGCACGGCTGGCGAGCTGCCGGGTCGTCGCCGGGGTGCGGTCGATGAGCGGGGCGATCGCGTCGAACGGCACCGCGAACAGGTCGTGCAGGACGAACGCCAGCCGCTCGTCCGGCCCCAGCGAGTCCAGGACGACGAGCAGCGCCACCCCCACGGAGTCGGCGAGCAGCGCCTCCTCCTCGGGATCGCCGCCGGGTTCGGCGCCGGCCCCGAGGCCGGCGGCCTCCAGCGGCTCCTCGCGCCGCGTCCTGCGTGAGCGCAGCATGTTCAGGCTCACCCGGCCCACCACGGTGGTCAGCCACGCGGTGACGTTCTCCACCTCGCCGAGGTCGGCCGCGGACGCCCGCAGCCAGGTCTCCTGGACGGCGTCGTCGGCCTCGGCGAGCGAGCCGAGCATGCGGTGGGCGACGGCCCGCAGTCGCGGCCGGTCCGCCTCGAAGCGTTCCGGCGAGAGTATGCGCCCGGTCATGGCTGGTTCCCCGTTCGTCGAAGGTGAGCGGTGAGCGGCGTGCGAGGTAGATCAGAGCAGAAAGGGACCGGTTAAGCTCGGGGCGTTTCCCGGAAAGGGCGGATGCCGGTATGAAGATCCTGATCAGCGCCGACATGGAGGGCGCCACCGGTGTCACCTGGCCGGCCGACGTGCTGCCGGGGACGCCGCAGTGGGAGCGGTGCCGGGCGCTGTTCACCTCGGACGTCAACGCGGCCGTCCTCGGCTTCTTCGACGGCGGCGCCGACGAAGTCCTGGTCAACGAGGCCCATTGGACCATGCGCAACCTTCTCCTGGAACAGCTCGACGAGCGGGCCCAGATGCTCACCGGGCGGCACAAGTCGCTGTCCATGGTGGAGGGCGTCCAGCACGGCGACGTGGACGGCGTCGCCTTCGTCGGCTACCACGCCGGGGCCGGCGCGGAGGGCGTCCTCGCGCACACCTACCTCGCCAACTCCATCACCGGGGTGTGGCTGAACGACGTACGGGCCAGTGAAGGGCTGCTGAACGCGCGCGTGGCCGCCGAGTTCGGGGTACCCGTGGTGCTGGTCACGGGCGACGACGTGGCCTGCGAGGACGCCCTCGGGTACGCGCCCGAGGCGCTGAAGGTGGCGGTCAAGGACCATGTGTCGCGGTACGCGGCCGTGTGCCGGACGCCGGCCCGCACCGCCGCCGACATCCGGGCCGCGGCGAAGGAAGCCGCGCGTCTGGCGGCCCGTCAGGAGCCCTCCCAGGAGGGGCCGTTCACCGTGGCGGTGGAGTTCGACGCCGAACACCTGGCGATGGCCGCCACGGTGGTGCCGGGTGTGGCGCGGATCGGGGAGCGCAAGGTGGCGTACACCAGCGGCACCATGTACGAGGGCATCCGCACGTTCAAGGCGGTCACGACGGTCGCCTCGGCGGCGGTCGAGGAACAATACGGCTGAGGCAGAACACGGCTGAGGAACAACACGGCTGAGGAGCAGCATGGCTGACGCGCAGGCGAGGGACGAGGTCGTGCGGTTCACGTCCGACCTCATCCGCATCGACACCACCAACCGGGGCGGCGGGGACTGCCGGGAGCGGCCCGCCGCCGAGTACGCGGCCGCCCTGCTCGCCGAGACGGGACTCGAGCCGACGCTGCTGGAGCGCACGCCGGGCCGGACCAACGTCGTCGCCCGCATCGAGGGCTCGGACCCGTCGGCGGAGGCGCTGCTGGTCCACGGTCACCTCGACGTGGTGCCCGCCGAGGCCGCGGACTGGAGCGTGCACCCCTTCTCCGGGGAGATCCGCGACGGCGTGGTGTGGGGGCGCGGCGCGGTCGACATGAAGAACATGGACGCGATGATCCTCGCCGTGGTGCGCGCCTGGGCCCGCGAGGGCGTACGGCCCCGGCGTGACGTCGTGGTCGCCTTCACCGCCGACGAGGAGGCCAGCGCCGATGACGGCTCGGGCTTCCTCGCCGACGAGCACCCCCACCTCTTCGAGGGCTGCACGGAGGGCGTCGGCGAGTCCGGCGCGTTCACCTTCCACGACGGCGGCGGCCGGGAGATCTACCCGATCGCGGCGGGGGAGCGCGGCACCGGCTGGCTGAAGCTCACCGCCCGTGGCCGCGCAGGGCACGGCTCCAAGGTCAACCGGGAGAACGCGGTGACCCGCCTGTCCGCCGCGATCACGCGGATCGGCGAGCACGAGTGGCCGCTCAGGCTGACCCCGACCGTGCGGGCCGCGCTCACCGAACTGGCCGCCGTGTACGGCGTCGATGCCCGCCTCGACGACGTGGACGCCCTGCTGGACAAGCTGGGGCCGGCCGCCAGGCTGGTGGAGGCGACCGTCCGCAACAGCGCCAACCCGACCATGCTGGAAGCCGGTTACAAGATCAACGTCATTCCGGGCGAGGCCGTCGCCCATGTCGACGGGCGGTATCTGCCGGGCGGCGAGGACGAGTTCCGCGCCACCCTCGACGAACTGACCGGCCCCGACGTGGACTGGGAGTTCCAGCACCACACGGTCGCCCTCCAGGCGCCGGTGGACTCGCCGACGTACGCGCGGATGCGCGCCGCCGTGGAGGAGTTCGCGCCGGGAGGACACGTGGTGCCCTACTGCATGTCCGGCGGCACCGACGCCAAGCAGTTCTCGCGGCTCGGCATCACCGGCTACGGGTTCGCACCCCTCAGACTGCCGGAAGGGCTGGACTACCAGGCGCTCTTCCACGGCGTCGACGAGCGGGTGCCCGTCGAGGCGCTCCACTTCGGCGTCGACGTCCTCGACCGCTTCCTGCGCACGGCCTGAGAGGGCGGGGGAGACGTGCAGATCCTGCCGTACGGTTCCTGGCCCTCGCCGCTCGACGCGCGGCTCGCCGCGGCGCACGACGGGCGGCCCGAGTACGTCGGCTTCGTCGGCGACGAGGTGTGGTGGACGGCGCCCCGCCCCGCCGAGGGCGGCCGGCGCACCCTGGTCCGACGGCGCGCCGACGGCGCCGAGGAGTCGGTGCTGCCCGCGCCGTGGAACGTGCGCAGCCGGGTGCTCGAGTACGGCGGGCAGCCCTGGGCCGGCGCGCTCCACGAAGGGCGACCGCTGGTGGTGTTCGCGCACTTCGCCGACCAGCGGCTGTACGTCTGGCGGCCGGGCGGCGAGCCCCGGCCGCTGACCCCGCTGTCGCCGGTGGGCGGCGGACTGCGCTGGGCCGAACCGCAGTTGCTGCTCGACCGGGGCGAAGTGTGGTGCGTGCTGGAGGAGTTCACCGGGGACGGGCCCACCGACGTGCGCCGGGTCCTGGCCGCCGTGCCGCTCGACGGATCGGCCGCCGGGGACCGGAGCGCCGTACGCGAACTCACCGACGACCGGCGGCGGTTCGTCACCGGGGCGCGCATCTCTCCGGACGGCCGGCGGGCCGCGTGGCTCGCCTGGGACCATCCGCACATGCCGTGGGACGGCACGGACGTCGTCGTCGCCGGCATCGGGGCGGACGGCGCGCTCGACGACGCCCGGGTGGTCGCCGGCGGGCCCGAGGAGTCCGTCGCCCAGGTCGACTGGTCCGCGGACGGCCGCCTGCTCTACACCAGCGACCGCTCCGGCTGGTGGAACGTCTACCGCGACCACGAGCCCGTCTGCCCGCGCGAGGAGGAGTTCGGCGGACCGCTGTGGAAGCTCGGACACCGCTGGTTCGCGCCGCTTCCCGGCGGTCTCCTCGCCGTCGTGCACGGCCGGGGCGCCGCCGCGCTCGGCGTCCTCGACCCGGAGAGCGGCGAGGTCGTCGACGTGGCCGGGCCGTGGACCGAGTTCGCCTCCACCCTCGCCGTGCACGGCGAGCGCGTCGTCGCCGTCGGCGCCAGCCCGCGCAGCGCCTACGAGGTGGTGGAGCTCGACACCCGCACCGGCAGGGCCCGGGTGATCGGCGCGCCGCACGACGACACCGTGGACCCCGCCTACTACCCCGAACCGCAACTGCGCACCTTCACCGGACCCGACGGCCGCGACGTCCACGCGCACGTGTACCCGCCGCACAACCCCGGGTGCGTCGCCCCGGGCGCCGAGCTGCCGCCGTACGTCATCCGGGCGCACGGCGGGCCCACCGACCGCTCCCCGCTCGTACTGGACCTGGAGACCGCCTACTTCACCTCCCGGGGCATCGGCGTCGCCGAGGTCGACTACGGCGGGTCGAGCGGCTACGGACGGGAGTACCGCGACCGGCTGCGCGAACAGTGGGGCGTGGTCGACGTCGAGGACTGCGCGGCCGTCGCCCTCGCCCTCGCCGAGGAGGGCACCGCCGACCGGGACCGGCTGGCGATCCGCGGCGGCAGCGCGGGCGGCTGGACCGCCGCCGTCTCGCTCACCGGCGCCGGGGTCTACGCCTGCGGCACCATCGTCTACCCCGTCCTGGACCTCGCGGCCTGGGCGACCGGCGGCACCCACGACTTCGAGTCCCGCTACCTCGACACCCTCGTCGGACCGCTCGACGAGGTGCCCGCCCGGTACGCCGAACGCTCGCCCGTCGAGCACGCCGACCGGATCCGCGTGCCGTTCCTGCTGCTCCAGGGCCTCGACGACGTGATCTGCCCGCCCGCCCAGGCCGAACGCCTCCTGGCCCGCATCGCCGGCCGCGGCGTCCCGCACGCCTACCTCGCCTTCGAGGGGGAGGGGCACGGGTTCCGGCGGGCGGAGACCATGGTGCGCGCCCTGGAGGCCGAGCTCTCGCTGTACGCTCAGGTGTTCGGGCTGCGCCCGCCCGGCATCCCGACCCTGGAGCTCACACGGTGAACGACCTCGTACGCCCTTCCCGGCTCGCCCCCGGCGCCCGGGTGGCGGTCGTCGCCCCCAGCGGACCCGTGGCCGAGGAGCGGCTCCAGGCCGGTCTCGACGTCCTGCGAGGCTGGGACCTCGACCCGGTGGCCGCGCCCCACGCCCTCGACCGGCACCGCACCCTCGGCCACCTCGCGGGCGAGGACGCCGACCGGGCCGCCGACCTCCAGCGCGCCTGGTGCGACCCGTCCGTCGACGCCGTGATGTGCGCACGGGGCGGCTACGGCGCGCAGCGCGTCGTCGACCTGCTCGACTGGGACGCCATGCGGGCGGCCGGGCCCAAGTTGTTCATCGGCTTCAGCGACAGCACCGCCCTGCAGGAGGCGTTCGCCGTCCGCCTCGGCCTGGTCACCCTGTACGGTCCCGTCGCCGCCGGCGTCGACTTCATCAAGAACGCCCGCGCCCAGGACCACCTCAGGGCCACCCTGTTCGCCCCGGAGACCGTCCGCGTCCTCGCCTCCACCGGCACCGCCCTCGCCCCCGGCCGGGCCCGGGGCGTCACCCTGGGCGGCTGCCTCACCCTCCTCGCCACCGGCTACGGCACCCCGCACACCCGCGCCGGCGCGCGCGGCGGACTGCTCCTGCTGGAGGACGTGGGGGAGCCGCCGTACCGTCTCGACCGCGCCCTCACCCAGCTGCTGCGCACCGGCTGGCTCGACAGCGTCGCCGGCGTCGCCCTCGGCTCCTGGGAGGGCTGCGGCCCCTACGAGAAGCTGCGCCCCGTCCTCGCCGACCGGCTGGGCGGACTCGGGGTGCCCGTCGTGGAGGAGCTGGGCTTCGGGCACTGCGAGGGGGCGCTGACCGTGCCGTTCGGCGTGAGCGCCGAGCTGGACGCCGACGCCGGGACACTCACCCTGGACGAGCCCGCGCTGATCTGAGCGGCGGGGGGACCGTCGTCGGCGCGCAGTGCGGCGGCGCGGCTGACTACGCTGGCCGGATGCCGCACACCGCATCGCGCTACCTCGCCGAGGGCCCCCGCGTGGGCATACGCCACTTCACCCACGCGGACGGCGCAGAGTTCACCGCCCGCGCCCGCGAGAGCCACCACCTGCACCGCCCGTGGCTGTTCCCGCCGGACACCCCGGACGGGTACACCGCCTACGCGGACCGGCTGATCCAGGACCCCTCGAAGGCCGGCTTCCTGGTGTGCACCAAGGACGACGGGGCCATCGCCGGATTCGTCAACATCAACAACATCGTTCAGGGCGCCTTCCAGAACGGGGCGCTGGGCTACGGGGCGTTCGCGCACGCTGCCGGGCGGGGACTGATGCGCGAGGCACTCGGCCTCGTCGTCGGCCACGCCTTCGGCCCGATGCGGCTGCACCGCCTGGAGATCAACGTCCAGCCCGGCAACGCCGCCTCGATCGCCCTCGCCCAGAGCTGCGGCTTCCGCCTGGAGGGCTTCTCCCCGGGCATGATCCACATAGACGGCGCCTGGCGAGACCACCAGCGCTGGGCCCTGACGGCGGAGATGAGATCCGCGCCCGCCCGAGAACGCCGTTGAGAGCATGCCCCGGCGTCCGCGAGGATGCCCGCATGCGGAATCTCGTCGTGCTCGACGCCCCCAGCAACCTGGGCCTGCGCCCGCCCGCTCCCGGCACCGTCCCCGGCTGCCACAAGCTCGCCGGTGCGCTGCGCGAACAGCGGATCGTCCAGAGGCTGGGCGCCCTGGAGGGCGGGGTGGTCGTCCCGCCGCGTTACGACCGGGGCGACTGGCGGGAAGGGGACGGCGTCTTCAACGCGCAAGCCCTCGCCTCCTACACGGTGAGGCTCGCCGACCGGATCGAGCGCCATGTGCGCGCCGGCGACTTCCCCGTGGTGCTCGGCGGGGACTGCTCGATCGGGCTCGGCTCGTCCCTCGCGCTGCGCCGCATCGGCCGCTACGGTCTGGCCGCGGTGGACGCGTCGCCGGACTTTCGGCATCCCGGAAACTCCGACCGGGTGGGCGCCGCGGGCGGCGAGGAGGTCGCCCTCGCGACCGGGCGGGGCCAGAAGGACCTGACCGACCTGGAGGGCCTCGGGCCCTATCTGCGCGACGAGGACGTGCGGTTCTTCGGCATCCGCGACGAGTTCGCCGACGACCGCGCCGAACTCGTCGAGCTGAAGATGCCGGTGTTCACGGTGGGTGACCTGCGCGCACAGGGGCCGGAGGCCGTCGGCCGGGCCACCGCCCAGTCCTTCGAGATCCCCGGACTGGACGGGTTCTGGGTGCACTTGGACGCCGACGTGCTCGACCCGAGTGTGATGCCCGCCGTCGACAGCCCCGACCCCGACGGCCTGCTTCCGGACGAACTCGTCGGCCTGCTGAGCCCGTTGCTCGCCTCCCCGCGCTGCGCCGGCCTCAACGTGACCATCTACGACCCCGATCTGGACCCCGAGGGCACGGCGGGGGCGCTGCTCGCGGACCTCGTCGTCGCGGCCCTCGGACGGGCATGAACGGGCGCGCGCCCGGTCAGCCCCGGCGGCGGTCGACGTATTCGTAGAGGGTGCCGTCGGGGTGGCGGGCTACGAGGTTTCGGCCCGCCGGGGTCGACACCGGGCCTGCCAGGATGTTCGCGCCCAGGTCGGTGAGGGTCTTGTAGGCCTCGTCCACGTCCGTGACGGCGATCGTCGCCGCCACCTTGCGCAGCACCTCCAGCTCGGCGGCGGGCCCGCTCATCAGCAGGAAGCAGCCGACCGCCGCGACCTGCACCCCGGCGCGCTCGAAACGCAGCGCCGGGGCGTTCGCGAGCCGTTCGTAGAAGGGGACGGCGGCCTCCAGGTCGTCGACGCAGACCCGCAGCGTCGTTCCGAGAATCTCCATGCGTGAGAGCGTAGTTGGGACGGCGGCGCAGACGAGGCGCCTTCACCCGATCCCCCCGGCGTTCCCCGGCGTTATCCTCCGCACACCCCGGGTACCCGAGCCCGATGGAGCGCATGGATCACCTGGAGCATCTGGACAAGCACCTGGTCGACGAGCTGGCGCAGGTGGCACGCGAGACCATCCGTGAGGAGGTGCGCGAGCAGACCCGCAAGCAGCGCCGTACGGCCGTGCTGTACGCCTCGTCCGGCGCCCTCGCCCTGTACGCGGGCGCCGCCGTCTCCCTCGCCGTGGGCCTGGCCTTCGCCCTCGTGCTGCCCGACTGGGCCGCCGCGCTGATCACCGCGGCGATCCTCGGTGTGCTGGCGTACGTGCTGCGCGAAGCCGCCCGCCCGCACCGCCGCACGAGCGGCCGCCCGGACGCCGGGGCGGGCCTCGCCACCCCGCCCGTGGGCACGCCCGCCGGCGGTCTCGGCATGTCCGTCCCGCCGATGCCGTCCACCCCGCCCGACGTGCCCCGTCAGGGCGGCCCCGACGGCCCGCACCACGGGGTGTGAGGCAGGATGCGCGCACCGTGGAGGACGGCGGCGGACGACGGACGCAGGGTCGTCGTGGTGACCGGGGCCAGCGGGGGAGTGGGGCGGGCCACCGCCCGCGCCTTCGCCGCCCGGGGCGACCGTGTCGCCCTGCTGGCCCGGGGCCGTGAGGGCCTCGCCGCGGCAGCCGACGAAGTGCAGCAGGCGGGCGGCGAGGCACTGACCGTGAGCGTCGACATGGCCGACGCCAAGGCGGTCGAGGACGCGGCGCAGCAGGTCGTCGACGCCTACGGCCGCATCGACGTATGGGTCAACGACGCCTTCACCGGCGTCTTCGCCCCGTTCACCGAGATCACCCCCGACGAGTTCCGCCGGGTGACGGAAGTGACCTACCTGGGCTTCGTGTTCGGCACCCGCGCCGCCCTGCGGCACATGCTGCCCCGCGACCGCGGCACGATCGTCCAGGTCGGTTCCGCGCTCGCCTACCGCGGGGTGCCCCTGCAGGCGGCGTACTGCGGGGCCAAGCACGCCATCCAGGGGTTCAACGAGTCCCTGCGCTGCGAGCTGCTGCACTCCCGCAGCCGGGTGCGGACCACGATGGTGCAGCTGCCCGGCCTCAACACCCCGCAGTTCGACTGGGTGCTGAACCGGATGCCGGGCCGTGCCCGCCCGGTGGCGCCCGTGTACCAGCCCGAGGTCGCCGCCCGGGCGATCGTGCACGCCGCCGGGCACGCGCGGCGACGCGAGTACTGGGTGGGCGGCTCCACCGCGGCCGCCCTCGTCGCCAACGCCGTGATCCCCGGCCTCCTCGACCGCTACCTGGCCCGCACCGCCTTCGACGCGCAGCAGGAGGACGGCGGGACCCGGGGCTCCCGAGGCCCCGGCAACCTGTGGGAGCCCGCCGACGGCCCCCACGGGCACGACCACGGCGCCCACGGCCGCTTCGACGACGAGGCGATCGGGCACAGCCCGCAGGAATGGGCCTCCCGCAACCGTGGACGGGTCGGCGCCGGGCTGCTCGCCGCAGGCGTCGGCGCGGCGGTGACGGCGGGACTGCGCCGGCGGGCACGCGCCGCCTGAACCACCGCCGTCACACCGCAGGCCGGGACCCCACCGTCGCGGGGTCCCGGCCTGCGGTGTCGGGGGGCGCCTCACGACAGCTGCGGCAGCACCTTCGTACGGTAGAAGTCGAAGAAGCCCCGCTGGTCCGGGCCGATCTGGTTGACGTAGACCCGGTCGAAGCCGGCGTCGGCGAACGCCGTGAGCGCCGAGACGTGCTCGTCGACGTCGTCGCCGCACACCCGGTTCTCGCGCACCATGTCCTCGGTGACCAGCGACTGCGCCTGCTCGAAGTGGCGCGGCGTGGGCAGGACCTGGCCCAGCTCGCCGGGCAGCAGCTCGTTCGCCCACAGCCGGTGCGCCGTGCGCAGAGCCTCCTCGCGGTCCGCGCCGTAGCAGACCTTGGTGCCGCCGCTGACCGGCTTCCCGCCGCCCCCGCCCTTGCGGAACTGCTCCACCATCGACTCCTCCGGCATCATCGTGATGTAGCCGTCGCCGACGCGGGAGGCCAGCGCCGTCGCCTTCGGGCCGAAGCCGGAGATGTCGATCGGCACCGGCTGGTCGGGGACGGTGTACAGGCGCGCGTTCTCCACCGTGTAGTGGGTGCCGTGGTGGCTGACCTCCTCGCCGGTGAACAGCCGGCGCATGATCTGGATCGCCTCCTCCAGCATCTCCAGACGCACCTGCGCGGGCGGCCACGCGTCGCCGAGGATGTGCTCGTTGAGGGCCTCGCCCGAGCCGACGCCCAGCCGGAAGCGGCCCTCGGTCATCACCGCCGCGGTGGCGGCGGCCTGCGCCACCACCGCCGGGTGCATCCGCACCGTCGGACAGGTCACCGCCGTCTCGATCGGCAGCGACACCGCCTCCGACAGCGCGCCGATCACCGACCACACGAACGGGCTCTGGCCCTGCGCGTCGTTCCACGGGTGGTAGTGGTCGGAGATCCACAGTGCCTGGAATCCGGCCTGCTCGGCCATGCGTGCCTGTTCGATCAGGTCGGCGGGGCCGTGTTCCTCGGTGGACAGGAAGTAGCCGTACTCGGGCATGGGGGAACCTCCGCTTGTGGGCCGCGGGTGGGTGGGGGTCGGCCGTCCGGGTACCCGGCGCCCGGCCGGGAAACCGCGACCGCGCGCACCGGCGACGTTTGGCCCCCCTGCCCAGGGGGACGCGGAAGCCCTTGTACCACCGTACGAGTCCCCAACCGGAGGCGAACCGTGAGTCGACCCCGCATCGTGATCGTCGGAGCCGGATTCGCCGGGTACCGGACGGCCCGCAGCCTGGCGCGGGCGGCCCGGGGCCGGGCCGACATCACCCTGCTCAACCCGACCGACTACTTCCTGTACCTTCCCCTGCTGCCGCAGGTGTCCGCCGGCATCCTCGAACCGCGCCGGGTCACCGTCTCCCTCTCCGGCACCCTGCCCGACGTGCGGCTGGTGCTCGGCGAGGCGGGCCGCATCGACCTCGACGGGCGCGCCGTCCACTACACCGACCCGGAGGGCCGCCGGGGCACGCTGGAGTACGACCGGCTGGTGCTCGCCGCCGGCAGCGTCAACAAGCTGCTGCCCATCCCCGGCGTCGCCGAGCACGCGCACGGCTTCCGCGGCCTGCCCGAGGCGCTCTACCTGCGTGACCACGTCACCCGGCAGGTGGAGCTGGCGGACACCGCCGACGACCCCGAGGAGCGCGCGGCGCGCTGCACGTTCGTGGTGGTCGGCGCCGGCTACACCGGCACCGAAGTCGCCGCGCAGGGGCAGCTGTTCACCGACGCGCTGGTGCGCTCGCGCCCGCTGCGCGACGACGTACGGCCGCGCTGGATGCTCCTCGACATCGCCGACCGCGTCCTGCCCGAACTGGACGAGCGGCTCTCGCGCACCGCCGACAGCGTGCTGCGCGGACGGGGCGTCGACGTCCGGATGGGCACCTCCGTGAAGGAGGCCACCCGTGACGGGGTCCTGCTGACCGACGGCGAGTCCGTCGACACCCACACCCTCGTGTGGTGCGTGGGCGTCCGGCCCGACCCGCTCGTCGAGGCCCTCGGACTGCCCCTGGAGCGCGGCCGGCTCCTGGTCGAGCCGACGCTGCAGGTACCGGGCCGGCCCGAGGTGTTCGCCTGCGGCGACGCCGCCGCGGTGCCCGATCTGGAGAAGCCCGGGCAGTACACGCCGATGACGGCGCAGCACGCCTGGCGGCAGGGCAAGGTGGCCGCGCACAATGTCGCCGCCTCGCTGACCGGCCGTGAGCTGCGGCCCTACCGGCACAAGGACATGGGCTTCGTCGTCGACCTCGGCGGGGTCAAGGCCGCCGCGAACCCGCTGGGCGTCCACCTCTCCGGGCTGCCGGCGGGCGTGGTGACGCGCGGCTACCATCTCGCCGCGATGCCCGGCAACCGCGTCCGGGTCGCCGCCGACTGGCTCCTGGACGCCGTACTGCCGCGCCAGGGCGTCCAGTTGGGCCTGGTCCGCTCCTGGGCGGTGCCGCTGGACACCGCCTCGCCGGAGCTGGTCCGGGCCCCGGCCGGAGGCGAGCCGCACGGGGCCGCCGGCGGTGGCGGTGCGCACGGCGACAGCGCGCACGGCGACGGATCGCGGGCCAGGGGTGGCGGCGGGGGCGAGGACACGTCCCGGACGATCACCTCGCCGACGCCCGAGCCGGTGCGCACCGAGCCCGCGCGGCGCCGGGTGCAGCCCGAGCCGGCCCAGGCCGACGGAACCGCCGTCGAGAGCGCCGCGGGCGGGGGCGGTGGTGAGGACACCACCCGGACGATCACCTCACCCACACCCGAGCCGGTGAAGAACGAGCCCGCGAAGCGGCGAAACGACGACGGCCCCACGGGGACGGACGGCCAGCCGCCGAAGGACAAAGCCGCCGCCGAGCCCACACCGACGAAGCCCCAGCCGGGCGGCACCCCCACGAAGCCCCAGCCGGGCGGCGAGCCCGCGAAGAACCAGCCCGGCGGCGAGCCCGCGAAGAACCAGCCGGGCGGTGAACCCGCCAGGAACCAGCCGGGCGGCGAGCCCGCGAAGAACCAGCCCGGCGGCGACCCCGCGAAGAACCAGCCGGGCGGCGAGCCCGCCAGGAACCAGCCCGGCGACCGCCCCACCCAGCGGAACCCGCGGTGAACCCGCCATGAATCAGCCGGGTGGCGAGGCCGCGAAGAGTCGGCCGGGCGGTGGGCCCGCCAAGAACCGGCCGGGCGGTGAGCCCGCGAAGAACCAGCCTGGCGGTGAGCCCGCCAGGAACCAGCCGGGCGGTGGGCCCGCGAAGAACCAGCCTGGCGGTGGGCCCGCCAGGAACCAGCATGGCGGTGAGCCCGCCAGGAACCAGCCGGGCCGTGAGCCCGCGAAGAATCAGCCGGGTGGCGAGGCCGCCACAAGACAGCCGGGTGGTGAGCCCGCCAGGAACTCGCCCGGCGGCGAGCCCACAACCACCAGCCGGGCGGCGAGACCGCGAAGGGCCAGCCTGGCGGTGAGCCCGCCATGAATCAGCCCGGCGGTTCCCACCCAGCGGAACCCGTGGTGAACCCGCCAGGAATCCGCCCGGCGGACAGCCCGCCAAGAGCCAGCCCGGCCGGCCGACCCGCTCGGGCCCGTGGTGGGTCCGCTCGTGAGGAGCCCGTGGTGAACCGCCGGGGGGCGTGAGCCCGGCGGGGCCGCGGCCCGGCAGATATCAGGAGCCAACGACAGCCCTCGCACCCCCGACCCCGGGGAAGGAGATCAGCGACCCGATGGACACCGCCGAACTCACCGAACTCGGACAGCAGTTGCGCGTCGACAGCGTCCGTGCCGCCGCTGCCGCGAAGTCCGGGCACCCGACGTCCTCGATGTCCGCCGCGGACCTCATGGCCGTCCTGCTGGCCCACCACCTCCGCTACGACTTCGACCGCCCCGACCACCCCGGCAACGACCGCTTCATCCTCTCCAAGGGCCACGCCTCCCCACTGCTCTACTCCGCCTACAAGGCGGCCGGGGTCGTGGACGACGACGAGCTGCTCACCTTCCGGAAGCTCGGCAGCCGGCTCGAAGGGCACCCCACCCCGCGCCGGCTGCCCTGGGTGGAGACCGCCACCGGCTCGCTCGGGCAGGGGCTGCCGGTCGGCGTCGGCATCGCGCTCGCCGTGAAGCGGCTGGACCGCTCCGAGGCGCGGGTGTGGGTGCTGTGCGGCGACAGCGAGATGGCCGAGGGATCGGTCTGGGAGGCCGCCGAGCACGCGGGCCACGAGCAGCTGGACAACCTGGTGGCCATCGTCGACGTCAACCGCCTCGGCCAGCGCGGCCCGACCCGCCACGGGCACCACCTCGACGCCTACGCGCGCCGCTTCCAGGCCTTCGGCTGGCACACGGTCGAGGTCGACGGCCATGACGTGGACGACATCGACCGCGCCTACGGCGAGGCCCGTTCCACCAAGGGCCAGCCCACCGCGATCCTCGCCCGCACCCTGAAGGGCAAGGGCGTCGAAGCCGTCCAGGACCGCGAGGGCCTGCACGGCAAACCGCTCCCGGACGCCGACGAGGCGATCGAGGAGCTCGGCGGGGTCCGCGACCTGCGCGTGCGGGTGCAGCCGCCGCCCAGCGCCCGGCTGCTGCACGCCGTCGCCGACGGGCGCCTCGACCTGCCGCGCTGGGAGAAGGGCGACCCCGACAAGGGCGTCGCCACCCGTGACGCCTACGGGCAGGCGCTCGCCGCCCTCGGCACCGCCCGCGAGGACGTCGTCGCCCTCGACGGCGAGGTGAGCGACTCCACCCGGGCCGAGTTCTTCGCCAAGGAGCACCCCGAGCGGTTCTTCGAGTGCTACATCGCCGAGCAGCAGCTCGTCGCCGCCGCGGTGGGCCTCGCGGCGCGCGGCCGGGTGCCGTACGCCTCCACCTTCGCGGCGTTCCTGACCAGGGCGTACGACTTCGTGCGGATGGCGTCGATCAGCGGGGCCGGGATCAACCTGGTCGGCTCGCACGCGGGCGTGGCCATCGGACAGGACGGGCCCTCCCAGATGGGTCTGGAGGACCTGGCGATGTTCCGGGCCGTGCACGGCTCCACCGTGCTGTACCCGTGCGACGCCAACCAGACCGCCCGCCTGGTCGCGGCCATGGCCCAGCTGGACGGCGTCCGCTATCTGCGCACCTCGCGCGGCGCGAGCCCGGTGATCTACGGGCCCGACGAGGAGTTCCCCGTGGGCGGCAGCAAGGTGCTGCGCTCCTCCGGCCGGGACCGGCTCACCGTGGTGGCGGCCGGCGTCACCGTGCACGAGGCGCTCAAGGCCGCCGACGCGCTCGCCGGTGAGGGCGTCGCCGTCAGGGTCGTCGATCTGTACTCGGTCAAGCCGGTGGACCGGGAGACGCTGCGGCGCGCGGCCGAGGAGACCGGCTGTCTGCTGACGGTGGAGGACCACCACGAGGAGGGCGGCCTCGGCGACGCGGTCGCGGAGGCCTTCGCCGACGGACGGCCGGTGCCCCGTCTGGTGCGGCTGGGAGTGCGGACGATGCCGGGCTCGGCGAGCCCGGACGAGCAGCTGCACGCCGCCGGCATCGACGCCGAGTCGATCGCCGCCTCGGCGCGACTGCTGGTGGAGACGGCGGTCGTGCCGTGACGAGCGGCCCGCGCCGGCGCCCCGCCCGGCGCGGCCCCGCCGACTCGCGTGGCTGATACACGTACCGCCGGTACGCAGTGATGTCCGTACGGCGGCCCAGACCCGTGCCCTCGTGAAGGTTTGGCCAACAACCTTCAGGCCACCCGGAAGGAGAGGTGGTCATGGCGAACACGAAGAACACATCGGAGACGAAGACTTCACGGTCTTCACAGGAAGACGACAGCGCTCCGGAGCACAGAGAGGACGACGACACCGTGGCGGACCGGCCGAGCCCGATGGAGGTGCTGCGTCAGGCGCGCGCCCAGCTCGCCGAGCTGACGGGCATGACCGCCGAGAGCGTCTCGTCCTTCACGCAGACGGAGGACGGCTGGTCGCTCGAGGTCGAGGTCCTCGAACTGGAGCGGGTGCCGGACACCATGAGCCTCATGGCCAGCTACGAGGTGGAGCTCGACCCGCAGGGCCAGCTCACCGGCTACCGGCGCGTTCGCCGCTACGAGCGCGGACGGGCCGACGCACATCGCCGGGGCTGAGCCCGGCACAGCCAGAACATCATCCGCGAGACAAGGAGGTGCGGTCGGCATGACCGTTGTCCCGGCACAGCAGTCCGGTGGCGGAGGCGGCTCCAGCGGCCTCTACGACGTCCTGGAGCTCGTTCTCGACAGGGGACTCGTCATCGACGCGTTCGTGCGGGTTTCCCTGGTCGGTATCGAGATCCTCAAGATCGACATACGTGTCGTCGTCGCGAGCGTCGACACCTATCTGCGCTTCGCCGAGGCGTGCAACCGCCTCGACCTGGAGGCCGGCCCGCGCAAGAGCCCGGGGCTGCCGGAGATCGTCGGCGAGGTCACCGAGTCCGGCGCGCGCGGCAAGTCCAAGGGCGCCCTGTCCGGCGCCGCCGAGACCATCTCGGGCGCCTTCAAGCAGGCCCGCGAGGAGGGCGAGACCGAGTCGCGGCCGCGTGCCCGCAAGTCCACCGCCTCGCGCAGCCGTAAGGAGGAGCAGGAGTGAGCACGTACGTCTACGGCATCACCGCCGCTTCCCACCCGGCCCTCCCGGAGGGCCTGGGCGGTGTGGGCGACCCGCCGATGCAGATCCGGGTGCTCACGGAGGGCGACCTCGCGGCGATCGTCAGCGATGCCCCGGAGAATCTGCGGCCCAAGCGCAAGGACCTGCTCGCCCACCAGAACGTCCTCGCCGAGGCGGGCGCCGAGGGGTGCGTGCTGCCCATGCGCTTCGGGAGCGTCGCCCCCGACGACAGCGCCGTCACCGGCGTGCTCGCCGAGCGCCTGGAGCACTACAGGGAGCGGCTGGCGGCCCTCGACAACAAGGTCGAGTACAACGTGAAGGCCTCCCACGTCGAGGAGGCGGTCCTGCACCAGGTGATGGCCGATAGCCCCGAACTGCGCGGGATGGCCGAGGCCAACCGCCAGGCCGGCGGCGGCACCTACGAGCAGAAGCTCCAGCTCGGCGAGATGGTGGCGGCCGCGGTCAAGGCCCGTGAGGCCACCGACGCGGCGGAGGTGCGGCAGGCGCTGGAGCCGCTGGCCGCCGACGTCGAGGCGGGCCCCGAGTCCACGGGCTGGCTGGCCAACGTGTCCTTCCTGGTCGACCGCGACTCCGCGGCACGCTTCCTGGAGGCCGCGGAGGCGCTGCGCGAGAGCCACCCCTACCTGGAGGTCCGCGTCAACGGGCCGCTGCCGCCGTACAGCTTCGTCGAACCCGGTCCCTCGAAGCCCGCGGTGCCGTCGGCCGAGCACGCGGTGTAGCGGCCGGCGAACGCCGGGCGCGCGAGCGAAGGAGCAGAGAGATGGGCCTGATCTCGGAAGTGCTGCTGCTGCCGTTCGCCCCGGTGCGAGGCAGCGGCTGGGTGATCGGACAGGTCGTCAAGGAGGCCGAGCGGATCTATTACGACCCCGCTGCGGTCCGGGCCGAACTCTCCCGGCTCGAAGAGCAGTTGGAGGCGGGCGAGATCACCGAGGACGAGTTCGACCGAATGGAGGACGAACTCCTGGACCGGCTGGAGATCGCGTCGCGCAGAAGCGCGGGAACGGACGGGACGACACAATGAACCGAATGGGACTGGGCCTCGCGGTAGGGGCCGGATATCTCCTCGGGCGTACGAAGAAGATGAAGCTGGCGTTCGCGGTGGGTTCCCTGGTGGCCGGCAAGCGGATGAACCTGACCCCGAAGGGTCTGGCCGACCTGGTGTCCCAGCAACTGAAGGACAACCCGCAGTTCAAGGAGATCGGGGACCAGCTCCGCGAGGACCTGCGCGGGGTCGGCAAGGCCGCCTCCGGCGCCATGGTCGAACGCCAGATGAGCGCGCTCGCCGACCGGCTGCACAGCCGGACCTCCGATGTGCGCGACCAGCTGAACGGCGTCGTGCCCGACGCGCCCGGCTCCCGCTCGGACGACGAGGAGGAGCCCGAGGACGCGTACGAGGAGGAGCCCGAGGAGGACGAGGAGGAGCCCGAGGAGGCCCGCGCCGAGGAGGACGAGGAGGACGAGGAGGAGCCCGAGGAGGCCCGCGCCGAGGAGGACGAGGAGGACGAGGAGGAGCCCGAGGAGGCCCGCGGTGAGGACGACTCCGACGAGGGCGAGGACGAGGGCGAGGACGAGCGGCCCGCGAAGAAGGCGGCCAACAAGGCGCCCGCGAAGAAGGCACCGGCCAAGAAGAGCGCCGCCGCCAAGCGGGCCCCCGCGAAGAAGACCGCCGCGAAGAAGACCGCCGCGAAGAAGACCGCGACGTCCCGCAAGACGGCGAGCAAGACGGCCTCCCGTTCCCGGGGGCCGAAGGGAGGCGGTGAGTGATGACCGAGACCCTCGGATCCGCGACCTCCGCCGCGGGCAAGGCGGCCAAGGGCGACGGCGGGAACCCGCTCTCCGGCCTGGCCCAGAGCGAGGCCGCCGACCGGCTGAAGGCGGAGGTGCAGGAATACCTCTCCGCCCAGGCCCAGCGCGTGCTGACCGGCGTAGGCCGCAAGCTCGGCGAGACCACGGGCAAGCTGAACGACATCGCTGAGGGCAACAGCCCCGGCTTCGCCAAAATGGCCCTGGACGGCGGTCGCAAGCTGGCCGAGGGCAAGGGTCCGCTGCGCAGCGCGCTGGAAGTCGGCGCCTCCAGCATCAAGGACAAGGTGACCGGGGCCTTCAAGGGCCTCGGTGGCGGCAAGGGCAAGAAGGGCAAGAGCAGCTCGGGCAACAAGCCGACCGTCATCATCGAGCAGATCGACGTCGGCGTGCCGCTGCGCACCGCCTACGACCAGTGGACCAAGTACCAGGACTTCAGCACCTTCGCCAAGGGCGTCAAGAGCGCCAGCCGCGCCGACGACACCACCAGCGACTGGCAGTTGAAGGTCTGGTGGTCCAACCGCAGCTGGAAGGCGAAGACGACCGAGCAGGTCCCCGACGACCGGATCGCCTGGACTTCGGAGGGCGCCAAGGGCACCACGAAGGGCGTCGTCTCCTTCCATCCCCTCGCGGACAACCTCACCCGCGTGCTGCTGGTCATCGAGTACTACCCGTCCGGGCTCTTCGAGAAGACGGGCAACATATGGCGCGCCCAGGGCCGCCGCGCCCGGCTCGACCTGAAGAACTACGTCCGCTTCATCACCCTCAAGGGGGAGGCCGAGGACGGCTGGCGCGGTGAGATCCGCGACGGCGAGGTCGTCAAGTCCCACGAGGACGCCCTGGAGGAGGAGCAGCAGGCCGAGGAGAGTGACGAGAACGGCGAGAACGGCGAAGGAGAGGAAGGCGAGCCGGAGGACGGCGAGGAGTACGAGGACGAGTACGACGAGGAGGGCGAGCCCGGCGAGGAGGAGTACGACGAGGACGAGCCCGAGGCGGAGTACGAGGACGAGGACGCCGAGGACGCCGAAGGCTCCGCGGACGGCGACGAGGACGCCGAGTACGAGGACGAGGCCGAAGACGAGGACGCCGAGTACGCCGAGGGCGGGAGTCGTCGATGACCATGCCGAGCCGGATGCCGGAGCCGTACGGTCAGAGCGGCGGAGCCAATCTCGCGGACATTCTGGAACGCGTCCTCGACAAGGGCATCGTCATCGCCGGCGACATCCGGATCAACCTGCTCGACATCGAACTGCTGACCATCAAGCTCCGTCTCATCGTCGCCTCGGTCGACAAGGCCAAGGAGATGGGCATCGACTGGTGGGAGGACGACCCGGAGCTCTCCACCCGCGCCCGCCGCGACCAACTCACGCGTGAGAACGCCGAGTTGCGAGAGCGGCTGGCGCGGCTGGAGGAGCTGGAACTGGGTCGTGCCCGGTCCCGGGAGGAGGAGTCCACATGACCGGACTGCGCTATGTGTACGCCGTCTGCCGGCCCTTCGACGCGCCGCTCCAGGTCCAGCTGACGGGGGTGGCGGGCGCACCGGCCAAGCTGCTGCACCACCACGGCCTCGTCGCCGTCGTCAGCGACGTGCCCGCGAAGGACTTCGCCGAGGAGCCGCTGCGCTCCCATCTGGAGGACCTGGACTGGCTGAGCGCGACCGCCCGCGGCCACCAGCAGGTGATCGACGCGCTCACCGCGGTCACCACACCGCTGCCGCTGCGGCTCGCCACCGTCTTCCGCGACGACAGCGGCGTCCGCGTGATGATGGAGGAACGCGAGGACGACTTCCGGCGCACTCTCGACCGGCTTCAGGGCCGGGTGGAGTGGGGCGTGAAGGTCTACGTCGAGCCCCAGGCGGAGCCGCCCGCGGGCGATGCCGGCTCCGAGGCGAGCGCCAAGCCCGCTTCGGGCCGGGACTATCTGCTGCGCCGCCGGATGCAGGCCAGGGCGCAGGACGACACCTGGCAGCGGGCCGAGCGGTTCGCCGGCCGGCTGCACTCCCTGCTCTCCGAGCACGCCGACGCCGCCCGTCTCCACGCGCCGCAGAACCCCGCCCTCTCCAAGGCGTCCGGGCAGAACGTCCTGAACGCGGCCTATCTCGTGCCGCGCGCAGGGTCCGAGGAGTTCGTGGAGATCGTCGACCACACCAAGGACCAGGAGCCCGGGATGCGCGTGGAGCTCACCGGGCCGTGGGCCGCCTATTCCTTCGTGGACATGGAGACCCAGGAGGCGGAGAGGCATTCCCAGGAGGCCGGCTCATGACCGTCGTGGAACGCCGTGAGGTCGCCCTCGTCGACCTGCTCGACCGGCTGCTCGCCGGCGGGGTCGTGATCACGGGCGACATCACTCTGCGGATCGCCGACGTCGACCTCGTCCGGATCGACCTCAACGCCCTCATCAGCTCCGTCAACGAGAACGTCTCGTCGCCTTGGGGGGATCTGATGTGACGACTTCGCGCAAACGCCTCGATCTCGAACCCGACACCGTCGAGCGTGACTTGGTCAAGCTCGTCCTCACCGTGGTGGAACTCCTGCGCCAGTTGATGGAGCGTCAGGCGCTGCGCCGCTTCGACCAGGGCGACCTGAACGAGGAGCAGGAGGAGCGCATCGGGCTCACCCTGATGCTGCTCGACGACCGCATGACCGAACTGCGCGAGCGCTACGGCCTGCGCCCCGAGGACCTGAATCTGGACCTCGGCCCGCTCGGCCCGCTCCTGCCCCGGGAGTGACTCCGGGGGCCGCTCGGCGTCTGCTCAGCGGCCCCCCGTAGCCCGCGGTCGCGGGTGCCGCGGGTGTCAGGCGCCCTTCGCGTCGCCCGTGTCCTTCGCGTCCTTCCGGCACAGGATCTCTCCGTGCAGGACGCTGAACCATCCGTCCTCCCGCTGACCCCATTCCCGCCAGGCCCGGGCCACGGCCCGCAGTTCCGCCTCGGTGGCGTGCCCGCCGCCGACGGCGCGCCCGGCATAGGCGGAGGCCACCGTGCGGTCGGCCCACAGGCCGCTCCACCAGGCGCGCTCCTGCTCGGTGCTGAACGTCCAGGTCGACGACGTGGCGGTGACGTCGGTGAAGCCCGCGGCGAGCGCCCAGGACTTCAGCCGGCGCCCCGCGTCGGGCTCCCCGCCGTTGGCGCGGGCCACCCTGCGGTAGAGGTCCAGCCAGTCGTCCAGTCCCGCCGACGCGGGGTACCAGGTCATCGCCGCGTAGTCCGAGTCGCGCACGGCCACCAGCCCGCCGGGCCGCGTCACCCGGCGCATCTCGCGCAGCGCGCCCACCGGGTCGCCGACGTGCTGGAGCACCTGGTGGGCGTGGACCACGCAGAACGTCTCGTCGGGGTGGTCCAGGGCGTGCACGTCGGCGACCGCGAAGTCGACGTTGGTCAGGCCGCGTTCGGCGGCGGTCGCCCGGGCCTGGTCCAGGATGCCGGGCGCGTGGTCGACGGCGGTGACGTGCCCGTCGGGGACCAGGTCGGCCAGGTCGGCGGTGATGGTGCCGGGCCCGCAGCCGACGTCCAGGATCCGCATCCCGGGCGTGAGCGAGCCGAGCAGATAGGCGGCCGAGTTGGCGGCCGTCCGCCAGGTGTGCGACCGCAGCACCGACTCATGGTGCCCATGGGTGTAGACGGCGGTCTCCCGTGCTCGCGGCATGGCCGTTCCCCTCTTTAGCCGGAATCGCCTCCACTGTAGGGGGCCAGCCGCATACTGAGACAGTTCATTCCGTCATGCGGACAGCCGCTGTGCGGACGACGCCCCCTCCGACCCCTCCCCGCCGGTCTCCGGCCTCTCCTCGCGCGCCGCCAGCAGACGGCGTACGACGAAGGCGGCGCCCGCGCCGAGGGTCGCGCCCGCGACGACGTCGACGGGGAAGTGGGCGCCCGTGTACACGCGGGACGCCGCCACCGAGAACGCGACCGGCGCCACCACCGCGCCCCAGGCCGGCGACTCCAGGGCCACGCCGGTGGCGAAGGCCGCCGCCGACGCCGAGTGACCGGAGGGGAAGGACGTGGTGATCGGCTGCCGCTTCAGCCGCCGCACCAGCGGCACCGGGTCCAGCACCGGCCGCGGACGGCGCACCGAGCGCTTGCCGACGGTGTTGATCGCCAGCGAGGCCAGACTCAGGGAGGCGATGCCGCGCACGGCGGCCCGGCGGGCCCGTGGCGTGCGGCTCGCCGCGATCACGGCGGCCGTGGCGAACCACAGCACCCCGTGGTTCGCGCCGCGGCTCAGCCGGGGCAGGATCCGCTCCGCGCCTGGCCAGTCCCGCTCGGCGGCGAACTCGAACAGACGGCAGTCGAGGGCGATCAGCCGGTCGCGCAGCACACTGCGGCCGGGCGCGGGGGAGGTCAGGTCGACATCTGGGCTCATAGGGCCGCGGGTACCCTGAGGTGGCCGTTTCCTGCCTCACCCGGGCCGCCCCTGCGGCCGTGCCGCCCGCACGCGGGAGCGGGGCGGGCTGCCGGGTCCGGGGGATATCGGTTTGCCGCCCGCCGCGCGCGGCCCGCAGAATGCGTCCCCATGGGACATCTGGAAGCCGCGCACCTCGAGTACTACCTCCCCGACGGGAGGGCGTTGCTCGGCGACGTGTCCTTCCGGGTGGGCGAAGGGGCCGTCGTGGCCCTCGTGGGACCCAACGGCGCCGGCAAGACCACCCTGCTGCGGCTGATCTCCGGCGAGCTGAAACCGCACGGCGGCACGGTCACCGTCAGCGGCGGACTCGGCGTGATGCGCCAGTTCGTGGGCTCCGTACGGGACGAGACGACCGTGCGCGACCTCCTCGTGTCCGTGGCCCAGCCCCGCATCCAGGAGGCCGCGCGGGCCGTCGACCGGGCCGAGCACGCCATCATGACCGTCGACGACGAGGCCGCCCAGCTCCAGTACGCGCAGGCCCTCGCCGACTGGGCCGAGGTGCGCGGCTACGAGGCCGAGACCCTGTGGGACATGTGCACCACGGCCGCGCTCGGCGTGCCGTACGACAAGGCGCAGTTCCGTGAGGTCCGCACCCTCTCCGGCGGCGAGCAGAAACGGCTCGTGCTGGAGGCGCTGCTGCGCGGAACCGACGAGGTGCTGCTCCTCGACGAGCCCGACAACTATCTCGACGTGCCGGGCAAGCGGTGGCTGGAGGAGCGGCTGAAGGAGACCCGCAAGACCGTCCTGTTCGTCTCCCACGACCGCGAACTCCTCTCCCGCGCCGCCGAGAAGATCGTCTCCGTCGAGCCGGGCCCGGCCGGCGCCGACGCCTGGGTGCACGGCGGCGGCTTCGCCACCTACCACGACGCCCGGCGTGAACGCTTCGCCCGCTTCGAGGAGTTGCGCCGCCGCTGGGACGAGAAGCACGCCCAGCTGAAGAAGCTGGTGCTGAACCTGCGTCAGGCCGCCGCCGTCAGCCATGAGATGGCGTCCCGCTACCACGCCGCCCAGACCCGGCTGCGCAAGTTCGAGGAGGCGGGGCCGCCGCCCGAGCCGCCGCGCGAGCAGGAGATCACCATGCGCCTCAAGGGCGGCCGCACCGGCGTGAGGGCCGTCACCTGCAAGGGACTTGAGCTGACCGGACTGATGAAGCCGTTCGACCTGGAGGTCTTCTACGGCGAGCGCGTCGCCGTCCTCGGCTCCAACGGCTCCGGCAAGTCCCACTTCCTGCGCCTGCTCGCCGGTGAGGACGTGGCGCACACGGGGGAGTTCAGGCTCGGCGCGCGGGTCGTGCCCGGGCACTTCGCCCAGACCCACGCCCACCCCGAACTCCAGGGGCGCACACTCCTCGACATCCTGTGGAGCGAGCACTCCCAGGACCGGGGCGCCGCCATGTCGAGGCTGCGCCGCTACGAGCTGACCGGCCAGGCCGAGCAGAGCTTCGACCGGCTCTCCGGCGGGCAGCAGGCCCGCTTCCAGATCCTGCTCCTGGAACTCCAGGGCGTCACCGCCCTGTTGCTCGACGAGCCGACCGACAACCTCGACCTGGAGTCCGCCGAGGCCCTCCAGGAAGGTCTGGAGGCCTTCGACGGCACGGTCCTGGCGGTCACCCACGACCGCTGGTTCGCCCGCTCCTTCGACCGCTACCTGGTCTTCGGCACGGACGGCCGGGTCCGCGAGACCCCGACCCCGGTCTGGGACGAACGCCGCGTGGAGCGAGTCCGCTAGCCGGGACCGGGGCCGGGGTCTGCTCTGCGCGGGGTCACTTCCAGCGGAGCAGGGCGCCCAGGCCGCCCACCGGGGTCTCCTCGGACTCCGGCGGGAGCACCAGGACCGGGGCGTCCGTGGTGACGGCCGAGCGGATCAGGGCGTCGTCCGCTCGGGCCGCCCACGAGTTCTGCTCACCCAGCGTCTTCAACTCGGTGCGCCGGACCACCAGTTGGTCGGCGTCCTCGCCGATCCACACCTCACGGTGGGTGTCCGGCCCGTCCGCTCGGATCAGCAGTTCGTCGATCCGGTGCTCACGGGCCGCCTCGACCAGCCCCGGCACATCCTCCACGGCCCCGGCCCGGCCCTCGCCGTCGGGGGCACGGGCGGCCAGGAACCGCTCCAGCTCGGCCTCGGCCCGCCGGCGCGTGTGCTCGGCGCGGGCCGCCTCCACGTCCTCGTCGAGCAGCCGGCTGCCCGCGCCGTGCGGCGCCTCGACGACCCGGTCCCGCAACCGCTGCGGCAGCCGCTCGTGCACGGCCCGCCGCTCCCGGTCGTCCCCGACCAGGACGATCAGGTCGGCGCCGGTCTCCTCCTGGCAGGCGGAGACGTGGTCGGCGATCTCCCCGGCGTTGTGCTCCCAGGTGTTCTCCACCTTCAGCTGGAAGTGCCGCTCCGACCAGTCGGCGGACGACGTGCGGTGGATCGGGTACTGCCGGCCGGTGACCGTGCCGGCCTCCCGCCGGCCCAGTCCGCTGCGCAGCTCGAGGTCCGCGCCCCGGCGGTCCACGTAGGCCACCAGGCACACGGGGTCCTGGCCGGCCAGCTCCAGCAGCGGCGTCACCCGCGGCAGCGGCGCCCACTCGGCGTGGTCGCCCTGCGGGGGACGCGCCAGCGGCGGATCGAGGACGACCTCGCCGGCGCGGGCGAACAGGGCCCGCCCGTGCGGTTCGCCGGAGCGGCGCAACTCGTCGATCGCAGTCTCCACCGCCCGGCAGGTGGCTTCGTCCGCGCCCTGCTCCGCCAGCTGCCGCGCCATCGCGGCGGCCGTCAGACGCCGCTCGTGCGGGGTGCTCTCGGTGTGCCGTGAGGTGTCGACGTAGACGGAGGCCCAGGGGCCGGAATGTTCGTACAGTGGATGCAGAAAGGCGAGATCCATGGCTCCCTCCCGGATGCCGCTCGGGGGTCGTTTCGCACCGGGCGGGTACCCGGACGACATGGACGAACACAACGAGCGGGGCACCACGATGACCGGAGTCGACCCGGACCGGCTGGACGACCAGCAGCTGATGAAAGAGCTGGAGACGATCCACCGCACGCGCCACGACACCCTCCTGCACGGCTCGAACGACGCGCTGCGCGCCCACAACGACCGCATGGCGAAGCTGGAGGGCGAGTACCTGCGCCGCAACCCGGACCGCTTCGTCGCCCCCAGCCGCACCCGTGACGGCGCCCGCGAACGCGACACGGCGACGGAGAGCGGCGGCAGAGGAGGCCGCGAGGACACCCCGGTCGGCAAGTGGGGTCCGGGCTCGGCCGGCGGTACGGGCAGACCGGGCCGCGGGACGAAGGAGGGCCCCGGCGGGGAGTGAACCCACCGGGGCCGCGAGGGCGACGGGGCATCGCCCGGGGTGGCCGAGAGGCGACCCTCCCGGGCCGACCCGGCCGCCGCCGGGGCGTCTCAGGCCGCCTCGGTCTCCTTGGCGAAGACGTCCAGGAACGCCTCGCAGAACGCCTTCAGATCGTCCGGCTTACGGCTGGTGACCAGCTTGTTCGGCCCGTGGTCGCAGATCTTCACCTGCTCGTCGACCCAGGTGCCGCCCGCGTTGCGGATGTCCGTCCTGAGGCTCGGCCACGAGGTCAGCGTCCGGCCCCGTACGACGTCCGCCTCGACCAGTGTCCACGGGGCGTGGCAGATCGCGGCCACCGGACGGCCCTGCTCGAAGAAGTCCTTGACGAACGCCACGGCCTTGTCGTCGGTGCGCAGGAAGTCGGGGTTGGCGACCCCGCCCGGCAGCACCAGCCCGCCGAAGGAGTCCGCTGACGTCTCCCCGACGACCTCGTCCACACGGAACGTGTCCGCCTTGTCGAGGTGGTTGAAGCCCTGGACCTCACCGGAGTCGGTCGACACCAGCACGGGCTCGTGCCCCGCCTCCAGCGCCGCCTGCCACGGATCGGTCAGCTCCACCTGCTCGACGCCCTCGGGAGCCGTCAGAAACGCGATACGCATGTTCGTTCACCGTCCTTCCGCGGCGGGCCGGCCGGCCTCGTGGGCCCCGGCCCGCCGCTGCTCGTTCCTCTCGTCACTGCGGGCACATCGGCGAGGCCCCGCTCACCGCTCGCTTCCGACCAGGGTCTCGGCCAGTTCCTGCACCGTGGCGTAACGCTCCTCCCGCGGCAGCCGCCCCACCGCCTCCACGAGGCCGTCCGGGGCGTTCTTGCGGCGCAGGGCGCGCGTCAGGTCCTCCGGCCCCGCGGGGAAGGAGCCCCGGCCCAGGATGCGGGCCAGCTCCAGCCGTACGGTCGCCAGAGACGCCCGGGACGTGCCCGGCACCACCGGACCGCCCCACACCTCGGGGTCGTCGTCGGCGGACGGCTCGGGGTCGTGCCACTCCTCGGACCGGGTGGGGTGCCCGGACCTCAGCAGACCCTGCAGTTCGTGCTTCATCTCGTCGTCCCGGTGGACACTCAGCCGGTCGCTGCCTCGCTGCATGTCTCCCTCCAGATCTTCGGGGTCGGCCCACCGCGTACCCGAGGCGCGGACGCCGACACGGGGCACTCGGAACCGATATGCGGATCGGGGCGGGGTGTTTGCGTGGCCGGGGCCTGGGCAGGCGCGGAATCAGTGCTTCGGACCGGAGGCACGTCCGTGGGACACCGCAGTTCGCGACCCCGGCGGGCCCCTGCGGTCGTGCCGTGTCGCATCTCCACGGTGACCGGCCAACCCAAGCACTCCAAGGGAGTTGCCACGTTCATGCGTACATCCGTGCCCAACCCCGTGCCCGACCTCGTGCACGACCGGGCGAGCGCGAAGCGCCACCCGCACCATGACGCCCCCGACACCGCCGACGACTTCCGCAGGCTCGCCGCCCTGCCGCCCGGCCCCCGGCGCGACGCGCTCCGCGCCAGGATCGTCGAGGCCTGGCTGCCCATGGCCGACCGCCTCGCCGGCCGCTTCCGCGACCGCGGCGAGAACACCGACGACCTCCGCCAGGTGGCCGCCCTCGGCCTGGTCAAGGCCGTCGACCGCTACGACCCCGAGCTCGGCAAGGCGTTCGAGAGCTACG
The DNA here is from genome assembly GCF_042889585.1 of Streptomyces sp. NPDC002566. Classification (NCBI taxonomy): domain Bacteria; kingdom Bacillati; phylum Actinomycetota; class Actinomycetes; order Kitasatosporales; family Streptomycetaceae; genus Streptomyces; species Streptomyces sp. NPDC002566. Next base: position 663,843 of record NZ_JBIARD010000001.1, read on the forward strand.
CCGTGCCCACCATCACCGGCGAGATCAAGCGGCACTTCCGCGACCACATGTGGACCCTGCACGTGCCGCGCCGGGTGCAGGAGCTGCGCAACCGGGTGCGGGTCGCCTGCCGGGAGCTGTCCCAGGCCGGCTCCGCCCACCACCCCGCCGTCGCCGACATCGCCCGGCACACCCGGCTGAGCGAGGAGGAGGTGCGCGAGGGGCTGCTGGCGCTGGACAGCTTCAGCGCGCTGTCGCTCGACGCGCAGACGGCGGGCAGCGAGAACGGCTACTCCCTCGGCGACGCCCTGGGCTCGCCCGACCCCGCGCTGGACACGGTCGTCGACCGGGAGTCGGTGAAGGCCGGGCTGGCCGCACTGCCCGAACGCGAGCGGACGATCCTCTACATGCGCTTCTTCCAGGACATGACGCAAAGCCGGATCGCCGAGCAGCTCGGCATCTCCCAGATGCACGTCTCCCGCCTGATCAACCGCTGCTGCGAACGCCTCCGCGAACAGGCCCTGAAGGAAGCGGCGTAAGGGCAGCCGAGACCCCGGGCACCGTGTGGCCCTCGCCGGGAGCCGGCGCGGGCGGGGCGGGCCATGGACCACTGGACGGGGGTGGGCGTTGCCTCGCGGAGCGTCGGCATCGCCGGGCGCCGCCGCCACCACCTTTCCCACCGCCGTGCGCGGCGCACACCCGTCTCCCGGCAGCCGCCACTGCCCGGCGTAGCCGTGCCGCCGTGCGCGGCAACGGCGTGGACACTGAGGGCGACGCTGCTTCGGTGGGGCGTAGCACCGTCTCGCGGGGGCGGCACCCCACCCGTGGAACCGCGTTGCCCCAGGGCAGGGGCCCTGGTGCCGCCGTGCGGGCAGTCGGCACGGCCTCGTGGAGTCCGTGTCGGCGGGCGGGGCTCGGCATCGCCGGTCTTGGCGGTGGGGCGACTCGCCGGGGGAGTCACCCGGTTGGTGGGGGTGGGTCCCGCTAATGGCGGGTGGTCGCGCGCGGGTGAGGGCGGGGGCGGGCTGTGATGGCTGTGGGGCATGGACGTCGTGTCCCGCAGTCGCCGGCCGAAGGAGCCGTTCCATGCGCCGCACCGCCCGTGTCCTGTCCGTCGCCGCCCTGGGCGCCGCCGTACTGGCCGGCGCCGTCCCGGACGCGTCCGCGGAGCCGGCGGCGGAGATCGGCCCGACCGCCGTCCCCCCAGGCGGCAGCGTCACCGTCTCGGTGACGTGCGACCCCCTCGGAGGTCCCGCGCCCCAAACCGTGGACGCCACCTCCCGGGCCTTCGCCGACGGGACCGTCACGCTCACCCTCGTGCCGGGCGGCGACGAGCTGACCGGCCCCGCCTACAAGGGCACCGCCCGCATCGCCCCCGCCACGGCCCTCACGGTGCCGGTGGACGCGGACGGGGCCGGCGATCCGCCTGCCGACGCGCCCGGCGGCACCGCGTCGCCACCCCCGGGCTCCGCCTGGAAAGTCGACGGCGTCTGCCCCGCCCCGCCGGGCGGGCGCGGCGCGCCGTGGAGCGCCGGCTTCGACATCACCGAGGGCGGGAGCGACGCCGGGGCGCCCACCTGTCCCGAGGGCAAGGACTGCGCGTCGCCGTCCGCGCCCTGCGAGGGCGAGGCCTGCGCGTCGCCGTCCGCGCCCTGCGAGGGCGAGGACTGCACGTCGCCGTCCGCGCCCTGCGAGGGCAAGGCCTGCACGGCGCCGTCCGAGCCCTGCGAGGAGGGCCACCTCGACGCCTGCGGCTCGCGCGAGACGTGTGCGGAAGGCCCGCAGGACGCCAAGGACGCCAAGGACGCCAAGGACGCCAAGGACGCCAAGGACGCCAAGGACCCCGCGGCCCCCGATTCCTCCCTCAATTCCGACGAACCCTGCGCCGGCCACGAATCCTGCCCCGACGGTCAAGGCGAGGAAGGCGACGCCGAGCGTGGCCGGCCCTGCGGGACCCCCCGGCCCGCACCCTGCCCGGACTTCACCCGCGGAGCCGGCCCGCGGGACGACGCCTGCGCCGGCGCGGCCGTCCAGCACGGCGTGCGGGCCGGGGCGGGCGGCGCCTTCACCGACTCCGTGCCCGCACTGGCCGCCGGCGCCCTGCTCATCGCCGGCGCGTTCGGCGCCGCCGTCCACCGGTTGCGCCGCCGAGACGCCGCGGGCCGCCTCTGACGCCGCCCCCGCGCCGTGACCGGCGCAACACCGGCGAGGCGGCCATGGGAAGGCGGCACACGGGGTACTCGGTGCCCGAGGGCACACCCGGCCCCGTACGAGATGTCACGCACCATCCGGCGCACGGGCGGACAGCGGCCCCGGCCGGCGGACGTGTGGCGACCGGCCGGCGACGGCACTCGGCACCAGGGACGGACTGCGCGGAGGACCTCATGCGGCGGACGGAACCGGAAGGCCACGGGCCCGTCCGCTACGGCCCCCCGCTCCCCGGGGACGGTCTGCCCGTACCTCCCGGCCTCGCCGAGGCCCTCGCATCCGCCGCCTCCCACGGCGACGGCGAACCCGTCGGCGGCGGCCCCGCCCTCCTGGACGCGGCCCGCGGCTACTGGGAGCGGCGCGGCACCCCCGCGGGACCCGAGCGGATCGTGGCCGGCCCGGGCGCCCCGGCGCTGCTGCTCGCGCTGACCGCCGCGGTCGGCGGGGACGTCCTCGTACCGAGGCCCTGCGCGGCCTGGTGGGCGCCGTACGCGCGACTGCTGGGCAGACCCGTCTTCCATGTGGCGACGCCCGCCGAGTGCGGCGGCGTCCCGGACCCGTTCGCGCTCCTGGAGACCGTGCGGCGGGTGCGCGCCGAGGGCGGCGACCCCCGGCTGCTGGTGCTGTCCGTCGCCGACGACCCGACCGCCACCGTCGCCCCGCCCGAGGTGCTGCACGAGGCCGTGGAGGCCGCCGCCGACGAGGGGCTGCACCTCGTCAGCGACGAGACCTGGCGCGACACGCTGCACGACCCGCACGCCACCGTGCTGGTCAGCCCCGCCGAGATGCTTCCGGACCGGGTCACCGTCGTCAGCGACCTCGCCGGCGCGCTGCTGCCGACGGGCTGGCCCGCCGCCGTGGCCCGGCTGCCACCCGGGGCGGCGGGGGACGACCTGCACGCGCGCGTGCTGGACGTCCTCACCGCTCTCGACGCCCGGGTCGCCGCCCCGGTCGCCGCGGCAGCCGCCCATGCCCTGACCGAACCCGAGCCGGTCCGCACGCGCGTGCGTGACGCCGTACGGCTGCACGCGCGCCTGGCCGCCGCCGCGCACGACGCCGTCGTGTCCGCCGGCGCGCTCGCCCCGCCGCCGCAGGCCGGCCGTCATCTTTACGTCGACCTCGGCCCGTTGCGTGAGGCGCTCGCCGCGCGGGACGTCGACGACGCACAGGACCTGGAGGACCACCTCACCGCCCGGCTCGGCATGCCCGCGCCGGGCGGCCACCGCTTCGGCGACGACCTCGCCGCACTGCGCGTCCGCCTGTCCACCGGCGCGCTGCTGGGCGGCACCGGCGCCCAGCGCACCGAAAGCCTCACCTCACCCACCCCGTTGGAACTGCCACACGTGCACCGCGCGTTGACCCTCCTGAGGTCGGTCTTCGACGATCTCGGCGGTGACGCTCAGCGATGGGAGCCTCCTCGATGACGCAGCAGTCCGAGTCGACCACCACCCGTGCGACCGCCTTCACCGGCACGACCGTCACCACCGCCCCCGGTGGCGCCCGGAAGGCCGACCCCCCGGCCCCTGCGTCCCCCGCGAGCCCCCTGCCCGTCCCGCCCGCCGTCCCGCAGGCGTCCTCGGCGCCCCCCGTGCCCGCGGGGCCCCCGCCGACGGCGGCGCCCGTGCCCCCGGCGCCCTCCGCGCCGCCGCTCGCCGAGCCCCGGCCGCTGGGGGAGCGGCGGGTGTGGCCGCGCTCCTTCCACGACCGGCTCACCGCCCCGCTGCCCGGCCTCAAGGCCATGGCCCGCTTCGCCCGCGAAGGCTCCGTACGCCCCGGCCGGGAGGGCCTCGCCGACATCCCCCGACTGCCGTTCGAGCCCGGCCCGTTGCCCGCCGTGGACGCCCGCACCGTCGCCGTCTCCTGGGCGGGGCACGCCAGTTGGGTGGTGCGGATCGGCGGGCTGACCGTGCTGACCGACCCGGTCTGGTCCCGCCGCATCCTCGGCACCCCGGCCCGCGTCACCCCCGTCGGCGTTCCGTGGGAGGCGCTGCCGCCCGTCGACGCGGTCGTCATCAGCCACAACCACTACGACCATCTGGACGCGCCCACCCTGCGCCGACTCCCGCGCGACACACCGGTGTTCGTGCCGGCCGGGCTCGGCCGCTGGTTCATGCGCCGCCGGTTCACCCGCGTCACCGAGCTGGACTGGTGGGAGGCGGCCGAACTGTCCGGCGTCCGCTTCGACTTCGTCCCCGCCCACCACTGGTCCAAGCGCAGCCTCACCGACACCTGCCGCTCCCTGTGGGGCGGTTGGGTGCTCACCGACCGCGACGGGCAGCGCCTCTACTTCGCCGGCGACACCGGCTACGGCCACTGGTTCTCCCGCATCGGACAGCGCTACCCGGGCATCGACCTCGCCCTCCTGCCCATCGGCGCCTACGATCCCCGCTGGTGGCTGAGCGACGTCCACTGCGACCCGGAGGAGGCGGTGCGGGCCGTCCAGGACCTGGGGGCGCGCCGGATGGCCCCCATGCACTGGGGCACGTTCGTCCTCTCCGCCGAACCGGTCCTCGAACCCCTCACCCGGGTCCGCGCCGCCTGGCAGCAGGCGGGCCGCCCCCGCGCCGACCTGTGGGACCTCCCGGTGGGCGGCTCCCGCGTGCTCGACCGCCCGGGCCCCGACGCGACCTGAGCGAGAACTCGTCCGCGTGGCCTGCGTCCCGACGGCCCTCCCACCGCAGCGCGTTCGACGAAACTCCCGCTGAACCGCAAGCAGCTGCCCGAACTCGCGCTCAGAAAGGAGCCGTTGCCCTGACCCGCCGCTCCGGCCCGGAGGCCTACGCCGGGTCCGTGTGCCGCAGGCGGCGCCACACGCTGGGGGCCGCGCCGATCACAATGGTCAGCGCGATCGCGGCCAGCACGCCCTGCCAGGGTTCCGGGAACAGAGAGCCGCCGAGGATGCCGATCAGCTGGTAGGTGAGCGCCCAGGCCAGACAGGCCGGCAGGTTGCCCCGGGCGAAGCGGCGCAGCGGCCACTTCGCCAGCAGGCAGGCGAGCATCACCGGGATGCGGCCCGCCGGCACCAGCCGGGACAGCACCAGGACGGCCACGTCGTGGTCGGCGAGCTTGGCCTGCGCCTGGGCGAGCCGTTCCTCCGGCGCGCGGTTGCGGATCGCCTCCAGCCAGCGCGAGCCGTTCTTCGAGCCCAGTCCGCGCCGGCCCAGCCAGTACAGCGCCGCGTCCCCGAGGAACGCGGCCAGGGACGCCGTCACGAACACCAGCAGCAGCGAGAAGGGCGCCGTCTGGTGGAAGGCGACCACGGCCGCCCCGCTCACCAGCGCGCCCGTCGGCACCACCGGCACCAGCGCGCCGGCCAGCACCAGCAGGAACAGCGTCGGATAGCCGATCGCCTGCTGCGTGGACTCCGTCGGCAGAAGCGCGACGACGGCCAGCGGCGTCGGATCGGCCTCGGGTCTGAGCGCGGCCGACGTCCACGCGGCCAGCGCCGTCAGGGCGGCGGGCGGCGTCACGGCGTGACCACCGGGCGCACGCTCTCCCCGTGCGCCAGCCGGTGCACCGCGACCTCCGGCGCGCGTTGCGCGGCCCGGCGCACGAACTCCTCGCCCGGCGCATGGAATTCATGGGGGCGCACGGCGTCCATCCCGATCGGCCAGTACGTGCCGTAGTGCACCGGCACGGCGCTGCGGGGCGCGAGCCGCACCAGCGCCTCCGCCGCGCGCCCCGCGTCGAGATGCCCCTCGCCCAGATACGGGCCCCAGCCGCCCACCGGCAGCAGCGCCACGTCGACCGGCCCGACCTCCTTGGCCATCCCCTCGAACAGGCCCGTGTCCCCGGCGAAGTACGTCCTGGCCTCGCCCTCCACGACGTATCCGAGCGCGGGGGAGCGGTGCGGTCCGACCGGCAGCCGCCGGCCGTCGTGCTCCGCGGGCACGGCGCGTATCCGCACCGGCCCTGCGTCCGTCTCGTCGCCCGGCGCCATCTCGGTCACCCGTAGATGCGTCAGGCGGCGCAGCCCCGGCACGGCGCGCGGCGCGCCCCGGGGCACGAGCAGGCGCGTGCCCGGCGCGAGGCGCGCCAGGGAGGGCACGTGCAGATGGTCGGCGTGCAGGTGCGACACCAGCGCCACGTCCGCGCGCCACGCCTCCGGCGGGGGCACGGCGCCGCGGCGACGGCGCAGGTGGGCGAGCCGGCGGGCGAACAGGGGATCGGTGAGCACACGGACGTCCGAATCCTCGACCGTGCAGGTGGCGTGACCCCACCAGGTGATCTCCACCGGCACCTCTTTGCCTCCTTCGTGCGACTCCCCCGAAGCCTACGGGCAGGAGTAGGGTCGGCGGCGAAACCCGGAGGTGAGGGGGGACGCCATGGGGCCGGTGCGGGTCACGGCGATCGCGAGTCTGACGCCGCTCGAGGAACTGGACGCCGATCCCTTCCTGGTGGACTCCCGCGGCCAGCACGCGATGTGCGCACGGTGGGCCGAGGAACACGGGTACGTCGTCCGCCGGGAGCTGCTGGTGCGCGCGCTGCGCCCCGATCACTGCGTGCTGTGGGACGGCGTCCGGCCCGGCGTCGACGTGTTCGTCGCGCCCAGCCGCCGGGTGCTGGAGAGCGCCCTGTCCTCCGTCGAGGAGTTCACCGAGGAGTGCGAGCGGCGCGGGGTCCGGGTGGAGACGGTGGGCCTCGCGGAACCCGCCTACGACGCCCAGATGAAGGCCCGCGTCCACCGCCGGCTGTCCATGCCGACGGCGGGCTACGACGGCCGCTGACGCGGCGCCCCCGGCCGCCGGAACCGGCCCCGGACCCTCCCCCGCGCGGTATGACAAGGTGGGTGGCGGTCCCCCGGGCGGCGGGGCCGGAACGTGAGGTGGCTGGGCGTGCGGGGAGTGCGTTGGCGGCGGGCCGTCAGTCAGGCCGGTCGGAGCGTCGCGGTGTGGGCGGTGTCCACGGTCACCATGCTCGCGCTCGCGGGCATCCTGCCGGACTTCCGGCTGCAGTCGCCGGACGGCGACGACTCTCCCACGATCGCCGTCACGGCCGCCGTCGGCGCCGGCGTCTTCGGCCTGCTGTCGGCGCTGGTCTGGCCCGTCCTGGTGCGCCTGCTGCTGCTCGTGCCGGCGCTCGTCCTCGGCCTGCTGGTGTTCTTCCTCAACGGCTCGCTGCTCCTGCTCGCGCTGCGGCTCAACCCCTCCGGGCAGAGCGAGGCGGCACCGGAGACGGCGGTGATCGTCGCCGCCGTGATGTCCGCCGTCGCCTCCGCCACCGGCGGCGCGCTCGCCGTACGCGACGACGACGCCTACCGGCACCGCCTCCACCGGCTGTCCGTCCGCCGCCGCCGGGTCGGCCCGGCCTGCGAGACCACCCCCGGCACCGTGTTCCTCCAGCTCGACGGCGTGGGCCACGACGTCCTGCTGGCGGCGGCCGCGACCGGGGTGATGCCCACGACGGCCCGCTGGCTGGGACACACCCCCGGCCACGCCGCCACCCACCGCCTCACGCTCTGGCACACCGACTGGTCGAGCCAGACCGGTGCGAGCCAGCTGGGCATCCTGCACGGCAGCAACCACGACGTGCCCGCATTCCGCTGGTACGAGAAGGACAGCGGCGAGGTCATGGTCTGCAACCGGCCCACCAGCGCCGCCGAACTCCAGCGCCGCGCGGTCGAGCGCACCGGTGACGCCGGACTGCTCGCCGGCGACGGCGCGAGCCGCGGCAACCTCTTCGGCGGCGGCGCCGAGGAGCAGGCCCTCGTCCTGTCCATAGCCGTCGGCCGCCGCGACGCGGCCACCCGCTCCCGGGCAGGCTACTTCGCCTACTTCTCCGACCCGGCCAACGCGGTGCGCACCGCGCTGTCGTTCGTCGCCGAGGTCGTCCGCGAGATCGTCGAGTCCACCCGCGCCCGGCTGCGCAGACAGCGCCCGCGCGTGGGGCGCGGCGGCCTCTACCCCTTCGTCCGCGCCTTCGCGACCGTCGTCGAACGCGACGTCGTCGTGGCCGCCGTCATGGGCGACCTGCTCGCCGGCCGCGGCGCCGTCTACGCCGACCTCGTCGCCTACGACGAGGTCGCGCACCACTCCGGCCCGCGCAGCCGCGACGCGCAGAAGGTTCTCGCCCGCCTCGACCGGTCCCTCGCGCTCATCGCGAAAGTCGCCGAGCACGCGCCCCGCCCGTACCGGATCGTCGTCCTGTCCGACCACGGGCAGAGCCCCGGGGAGACCTTCCGCGCCCGCTACGGCCTCACCCTCGGCGACCTGGTGCGGGCCGGCTGCGGACTGCCCGTCCCGCGCAGGGCGCGGCACACCCACAGCGGCGCCGAGGCGCGCGCGGCCGTCCGGGCCGCGCTGCGCAGACCGGAGGAGGAGACCGACGGCGGCGACCGCCCGGCCCCCGGCTCGGAGCCCCTCGTCCTCGCCTCGGGCAACCTGGGCCTGGTCTCCTTCCCCGACGTGCCGCACCGGATGAGCAAGGAGGAGATAGACGCCCGTCACCCCGCCCTGCTGTCCACGCTCGCCAACCACCCCGGCATCGGCTTCCTCCTCGTGCGCAGCGAGCGGCACGGCGCGGTCGTGCTCGGCGCGTTCGGCGCGGAGATACCCCTCGACCGGCTCGACGAGGAACCCGGCCCGCTCGCCGGGTTCGGGCCGCGCGCCGCCGACGCGGTGCGCCGCACGCACGCCTTCCCGCACACCGCCGACATCATGGTCAACTCCTTCCACGACCCCGCCGACGGGGAGGTGCTCGCCTTCGAGGAGCAGATCGGCTCGCACGGCGGCCTCGGCGGCCCCCAGGCCAGGCCGTTCCTGCTGTCGCCGCTCGACCTGTCCGCCCCGGTCGGGGACGGCGAGGACCTCGTGGGCGCCGAACAGGTCCACCGCGTCCTGCGCCGCTGGCTGAGCGAGCGGAACGCCCCCGAGACGCCCCTGGAGCCGACCCCCGAGGAACGGGCCGCCTGAGAGGTCTCGCGGGTAAGCCCTGCCGTTCCGACCCGGGGACGCCCTGCCGTCCCCACTTGGGTACGCCCTCCCGTCCCACCCCCGGGTACGCCGGCCGCCGTTCACGGCCTCGTGGGCCGGTCTTCCGGGTGCGACGACGGTGAGTGTGATCGGATGGGAACACGGAAACCCGTCACCCGTGAACCCGTCCGACGGGACCCCCACGCGAAAGGAACAACCGTGGCCACCACGCGCACCGCACACACCGAATGGGAAGGCAACCTGCTCGAGGGCAACGGCGTCGTCACCTTCGACTCCTCCGGCATCGGCCGGCAGCCGGTGTCGTGGCCGTCGCGCGCCGAGCAGGCGAACGGCAAGACCAGCCCCGAGGAGCTGATCGCCGCCGCCCACTCCTCCTGCTTCTCCATGGCCCTGTCGCACGGCCTGGCCGGCGCGGGCACCCCGCCCACCAGGCTCGTCACGTCCGCCGACGTCACCTTCCAGCCGGGTGAGGGCATCACCGGCATCCATCTGACCGTCGAGGGCACGGTCCCCGGCCTCGACGAGGACGCCTTCGTGGCCGCCGCCGAGGACGCCAAGAAGAACTGCCCGGTCAGCCAGGCCCTCGCGGGCACCACGATCACCCTGTCCGCCAAGCTCGCCTGAGCCCCGGACCGCCCCGGCCGGCCGTCGCGCACCCCGCACGGCCGGCCGGCTCGCGTCCGGCACGCGGGAGGGCGCCCGCTGCGCGGACGTCAGGGCTTGCGGGCGACCCCCGCGTACACCGGCACGATGCCCTCCGCCTGGAGCGCCACGTCCTCCGGCTCGGGCCGCCAGCCCGACACCGGGATCACTCCCGGGCCGAGCAGCTCCAGACCCTCGAAGAAGCGGGAGAACTCCGCGAGCGAACGGGGATGGAAAGGGGTGCCGCTGCGCCGGAAGTGGTTCGCCGCCTGCTCGATGGCCTCCGGGTTCAGATCAGGCGTGACCTGGGAGAGGATCAGGTGACTCCCCGGCGCGAGCGCGGCGACGTACCGCTTCAGCAGCCCGTACACGTCGTCGCCCGACGGGTCCTCGCCCAGGTAGTGGGTGAGCGCCACCAGCGACAGCGCGACCGGCCGGCCGAGGTCCATGGACTCGGCGGCCCGGTGCAGCACGGCGTCCAGGTCGCGGACGTCTGCGTGCACGTACTGGGTGGAGCCCTCGGGGGAGCCGTGCAGCAGCGCCTCGGCGTGCCGCAGCACGACCGGGTCGTTGTCCGCGTACACGACCTTCGCCTCCGGGGCGACGCCCTGCGCGACCTGGTGCAGGTTCGGCTCGGTGGGGATGCCCGTGCCTATGTCCAGGAACTGGCGTATCCCGGCCTCGGCGACGGCACGCACCGCCCGCTGCATGAACCGGCGGTTGGCACGCGCCCCGCGCAGCACCGTTCCGTCCACGGCGAGGATCCTGCGCGCCAGCTCCTCGTCCACGGGGTAGTTGTCCTTGCCGCCCAGCCACCAGTCGTACACCCGGGCCGGGTGCGGCCGGCTGGTGTCGATGCGCAGGGGGGTCTCGGACTCGGATCCGGTCATACGGGGTCGTCTCCTCGGGCGTGCGGTACGGATGGTCAGGGCCGTGCGAAGCCCGCGGGACCCGTGCCGGGCCCTGGGCGGCTTTGAGGGATCAGAGGCTTCCGCGGGCGTCCCGCAGAAGCTTCTTCGTGCGCTCCGCCGACGCGGCGTGCGTCGTGATGTGGTCGAGGACCTCCAGATGCGCGGAGACCTCGTTGCGGGAGTCGAGGTACAGCGCGCCGGAGACGTACTCGGTGACCACCATGTCGGGCAACTCCGGCTCGGCGAACCGGAAGAGGGTGAACGGCGCGGACGTCCCCGGGTGCGGGCCGTCCGCGAACTCCGCCACCTGCAAGGTGATCCGGTCCCGTTCCGCGAACTCCAGCAGTTTGTCGAGCTGTCCCCGCATGACGGCCGGATCGGCGCCCACCGGCCGGCGCAGCACCGTCTCGTCCATCACCGCCCACAGATGGGGTGCGTCGGGGCCTTCCAGCAGTTGCTGCCGGGCCATCCGCAGCGACACGTGCCGCTCGATCGCCTCCGGGCTCCTCCGCCCGACCGTCCCCGACTCCAGCACGGCACGCGCGTACGCCTCGGTCTGCAACAGGCCCGGCGCGAAGTGCGGTTCGTAGGAGCGGATCAGCCGGGCCGCGCCCTCCAGGCTCACGTACAGGCTGAACCACTCGGGCAGCACGTCGTGGAACCGCTGCCACCAGCCCGGCCGGTTGGCCTCCTCGGCGAGCGCCACGAACGCGTCGGCCTCCTGCGCCGGCACGCCGTAGGCGTCCAGCAGCACCTGCACGTACGGGATCTTCAGCGAGACCTCGGCGGTCTCCATGCGCCGCACGGTCGCCGGGGCCACCCGCAGCGCGCGGGCCGCCTCCTCGCGGCTCAGCCCGGCCGCCTCGCGCAGCTCCTGGAGCCGCCTGCCCAGTACCACCTGGCCCACCGTGGGCGCGGGCCGCCGCTCACTCACGCCACGTCTCCCCTGTGCGTCGAGACACGCGGACAGTCTGTCATGTTCCGGTTCCCGCCCGCAGGGGAGACGGCAAGATGATCGTCCGGCGGGGTGCGCCGCGATCGCCCGGACGGCATTACCCCGGAAGTAATCGACCCCGCTTCCCCCGCACGGGATCGTAAGGGCAGCGGGTCCGGGCCGGCGCACTCCGGTCCGGCCCCGCCGCCCCAGCCGCATCCCGACCTCGACGGAGGGTGATCCGCCATGTCCGCCACCCAGACCACCGCGCCCGTCCGCCCCGCCCGGCGCACCGCGCTCCTCGCACTCGCCCGCACCGCCGAGCCGCACACCGCGCTGCGCCGCTTCCTCGCCCTGGACGCGGTGGTGACCGGCGTCAACGGCCTCGCCTACCTCGCCGCCTCCGGGCCCCTCGGCCGGCTCCTCGGCGTCGGTTCCTCGACACTGCTCGGGCTCGGCGCGTTCCTCACGGTGTACGCGGCCGGCGTGGGCCTGCTCGCCACCCGCACCCGCCCCGCGGCGCTGCCCGTGCGGGCGGTGATCGAGGCCAACGCGGTCTGGGCGGTGCTCAGTTGCGTCGCCCTCGCGCTGTGGCTCTCACCGACCCTCGTGGGTGAGGCGTGGACCGTGGCGCAGGCCCTCGTCGTGGCCGGCTTCGCGGCACTCCAGCAGACGGCACTGAAGGCGCGCGAGAACTGACTGAAGATCATGTTCCAAGCGAGTGAAGGTACTTGACCGTCGCCGGGTCGGCCGGGAGCAACGTCTCGATGGCCAGCTCGGCGACGGTCACGTCCATGGGCGTGTTGAACGTGGAGATCGACGAGATGAACGACAGCGTCCGGCCCTCGTGCTCGATCAGCAGCGGCAGCGCGAAGTACGGCACCGGTTCGTCGCCTTCGCCCCCCGAGCCGGCCTCCGCCCCGGCCCCCGCCCCGGGGCCGGTCTTCGGCGCCGGATACGCGGCCACCTCCTCGTACAGCGCCCGCAGCGGCGCCGACCGGTGCAGGGCGATGTCGCGCTCCATCTGGGCGAGCAGATGGCCGCGCCACTCGGGCAGGTTCAGGATGCGCGGCGCGAGGCCCTCCGGGTGCAGGGTCAGGCGCATCGCGTTCAGCGGGGGCGTGAGCAGCGACTCGGGGAGGCCGTCCAGCAGCAGGGTGATCCCGCGGTTCGCCGCCAGCACGTTGTACATCGCGTCCACGACCAGCGCCGGGTAGGGCTCGTAGCCGCGGATCAGGCGTTCCATGCCGGTGCGCAGGGCGTCCAGCGCCGGGTCGTCCAACGGGGTCTCCCGGTAGCGGGGGGCGTAACCCGCCGCGAGAAGGAGCGAGTTGCGCTCCCGCACGGGCACGTCGAGGTGCTCCGCCAGGCGCAGCACCATCTCCTCGCTGGGCCGGGAGCGGCCCGTCTCGATGAAGCTGATGTGCCGCGCCGAGGAGTCCGCGCGCAGCGCCAGCTCCAGTTGGCTCACCCGCCGCCGCTCCCGCCAGGCCCGCAGCAGGGGGCCGACGGCCTGGGCGGGTTCGGAGGCGACAGCGGTCATGCCGCCGACCGTAGCCGACGGAGCGGCGCGCCACGAGCCCGCCGGCCCGGTGCGGCTTCGGGCGGGGGCCGGCACGGCGGCGCTGTGGGACGCTGGACGGGTACGCGACACCGTGACACCGCGACATCGCACGACATCCAGGAAGGGAGCCGGGCCATGGCCGTCGAACCGCTGTCGCTGAAGGAGATCGAGGACCGCCTCTCGGAGCTGCCGGGCTGGTCCGTCGAGGCGGGCCGCCTCACCCGCTCCTACCGGCTGGCCTCGCACTTCGCCGCGACCGCCCTGGTCATCCATGTCGCGCAGGTGCAGGAGGAGCTGAACCACCACTCCGACCTCACCCTCGGCTACGACTCGGTGACGCTGGCGGTGAACACCCACAGCGCGGGCGGCGCCCTCACCGAGCTCGACTTCGAGCTCGCCCGCAGGGTCGAGGAGCTGGCCCCGGGCCACGGGGCGCGCTGACGCACGACGGCGGACGGGGCGGGAACCGGGGACAAGGGGATACGGGGGGCGCGCGTGCTGGACTACGACGAGGAAGCCGAACGCTACGACGCCGCGCGGGGTGGCGAGCCCAGAGCGGCGGCCGCCGCCCGGGCCGTCCTCGGCCTGCTGCCGGACGGGACGGCCAGGCTGCTCGACGTCGCCTGCGGCACCGGCATCGTCACCCGCAGGCTCGCCGCCGGGCGCGACGCTCCGCGGGTGACCGGCGTGGACCTCTCGGCCGCGATGGTCCGGCAGGCCGCGGCACGGCTGCCCGGCGGGGTCGTGCGGGCCGACAGCCGCCGACTGCCCTTTCGCGACGGCGAGTTCGACGCCGTCAGCAGTGTGTGGCTGCTGCATCTCGCGCCGAGCGACGCCGACGCGCGGACGATCGTCGCCGAGTGCGCGCGGGTGCTGCGGCCCGGCGGCGTCTACGTCACGACGGTCGACAAAGCCGCCGCGCACAACGTCGGCAGCGACATCGACGCCGTCCTCGTCTCCCGGCCGCCCCACGACGCCCGGGACGACGAGGCCCGCGTCGAGTCGTACGCCCTTGCCTGCGGCCTCGTCCCGGCCGGGCGGGCGCGTTTCCCGGGCCGGGGGCAGGGCCGCAGTCCGCGCCGCACGATCGCCGACCTGCGGCGCGGCTGGTTCACGACCCTGCCCCCCGGCGAACCCCTCGCCGAGGTCTTCGCCGGGAGGCTGGCGCGGCTGCCCGACCAGGACCGCCCCCGCCCCGACCCCGAGTTCACGCTCAGGGCGTTCCGGAAGCCGGCCGCGCCCTCCACGTCAGGCGGCTGACCGACGGTCAGGACCGCGAGCGGCTCAACTCACCGTGCAGGCCTGGCCGCCCAGCCGGAACGCCGTCGGTTCGCCGTTCCTGCCGGACCAGTTGCCGGTGAAGCCGAAGCCCACCGACGAACCGGCCGCCACGACGCCGTTCCAGGTGGTGTTCCTCGCCGTCACCGACGAACCCGACTGCGTGTACTGGGCGTTCCACAGCTGGGAGACCTTCTGGCCGTCGGGGAACGTCCAGTCGAGGCTCCAGCCGGACCAGGCGCCCGCACCCGTGTTGGTCAGCTTCACCTCCGCCTGGAAGCCGCCCGACCACTGGTTGGTGATCGTGTAGGTCACCGCGCAGGCGCCGGCCGGGCTCGGCGGCGGGTCCGTGCCGCCGCCCCCGCCGCCGGCGTCCGAGGTGTCGCCGTAGATCACGCCCCGGCCGTTGGTGGCGAGGTAGACCCGGCCGTAGACCCGCGGGTCGCCGGTGATCGCGGCTCCCGTCCAGCCGAACTGGTGGGCGTCGTCGTTGATCCTCGTCCAGGTCGCGCCCTTGTCCGTGGAGCGGAAGACGCCCCGCACCCCGGCGATCTTCGCGCTGGTGTAGAGAGTCTGGTAGGAGGCGCCCGCGGCCGCCTTGCCGAAGCCGATCGTGTCGGCCTCCTGGACGTTCGCCAGCTTGGCGAAGCTCGCGCCGCCGTCCGTGGAGTGCCACAGGCCGTACGCGCCGTCGCTCGCCCCGCCCGCCAGCCACACGTCGCCCTTCGCGCCCGGCAGCGCCTTGAAGCGCACGCTGTCGCCGCTCGGCAGCCCCGTGGCCGCCGAAGCGGTGAACGTGGCGCCGCCGTCGGAACTGACGTAGAAACGGCCGGACTTGAAGCCGTAGAAGACCTTCGGGTCCACCCGGTCGGACTCGACGACCGCGCCCGCCGGGATGCCGGCCGAAGCCGTCCAGGACGAGCCGAAGCCGGTCGTGTGCTGCACGCCCGCGCCCTCCGGACTCCACACGAAGCGGCTGCCGTCGGCGGCCGCGGCCACCGTCCCGCCGCCGCTCACCCCCGAAGGGTCGCTCCCCGCGAACCAGGTGGCCCCGTTGTCCGTCGAGAACGCCACATGCGGACCGGAGTCGAGGTTGCCGACGCGCACCACCGTGTTCGGGCCGGCCTCGGCGTAGTCCAGGCTCGTCGTCGTGGTGAAGTTCGGCGAGGTGAACATCATCGAGGGGACCTTCGTCAGGTCCGTGTGCCGGAATCCGCCGACGTCACCGAGCGCGCTGAGCAGCGGCGCCCCGGACGGGGGAGAGGCGAGGTCGTTGACCGCCGTCTCCTCCAGCCCCTGCACCATCGGCCTGACCGCGAACTTCCCGCCGGTGTCCCAGTTCCGCAGGTTCTCCGTGCCGTAGATCGTCGCGCCCGTCCCGTACATCATCCGGTCCGAGTCGAACGGGTCGATCTCCAGCGCCTCCGTCATCCATCCCAGTTTCGGGCTCTGTTCGGGCGGTGACGGGTTCGCGCCCCAGGTCAGCCACGGCGAGGACGAGACGTCGATGGTGTAGCGGTTCGCCCGCTCGGGATACGAGGTGTAGTCCCACGCCTTCGTCCACGTCGCGCCGCTGTCCGTCGAGCGGAAGATCTGCGTGTCCGGCCACCAGGAGCTGTACGCGGTCGCCATCACCGTGCCCGGCCGCTGCCGGTCGAGGGTCAGTCCGCTGAAGCCGTAGAAGGTGTCGGCCTCCGCCACCGGGCTGATGTCCGTCCACACACCGGTCGCCGTCGTGTACCGCCACAGCCGGCCCTTGCCGCCGTCGTACGGGCCGCCCTTGTCGCTGTAGGCCACGTACAACTGGCCGTTGACGGCGTCCAGCACGCCCTTGTGCGCGAGCTGCCCCGTCGGCTGCCCCGCCAGCCGCGACCAGGTCGCGCCCGCGTCCGTCGACCGGTACACCGCGTTGTCCTTGTCCGCCACGCCGACGTAGATCGTCCGCGTCGCGCCGCCCGCCGTGCCGGTGGACTCGTCGAAGGTGACCCAGACGATGCCCTGGTTGTCGGAGGCGTAGCCGCTGGTGTCTCCCGGATCCTGCACGTAGTTGCCGACGTTGGGGAAGTTCGCCACCTGCGACCAGGTGACGCCCGAGTCCGTCGACCGCCACAACCCCTTCCCGCTGGGCGCGCCCAGATAGAGCACGCTGTTGCGGTGCGGGTCGACCGCGAGCCGCTCGCCCATGCCCCGGCCGGGCATGTTGCCGCCCAGCTTGAACGGCAGGTCGGCGCGCTGCCAGCTCGCACCCCGGTCGGCGGAGCGCAGCACGGCCCCGTTGCCCGGGTCCCAGCTGTTGGTGTACGTCCCGGCGGCGACGTAGACGCGGTTCGGGGCGACCGGGTCGGAGGCCAGGCTGACCACGCCCGTGTGCCCCCAGTTCGCCCAGCCGACCGAGTCCAGCAGCGGCGTCCACGTCTTGCTGCTCTGCTGCCAGCGGTACGCCCCGCCGATGTCGGTGCGCGCGTAGGCGAGGTTCTTCTCCTTGCGGTTGAAGACGATGCCCGGCACGAAGCCGCCGCCGTCGATCCGGGCGTTCTTCCAGGTGTACGACTCGGCGGCGACCGTCGTCTTCTCGGCGCCCGAGGCCAGTGCGGGCGGGGTGCCCGCGAGCAGCCCGGCGGCGAGGGCGAGGACGGCGGTGAGGACGCGGGTTCTTCGCACGGTGGGGGTCCTTCCTGGGTGCCTTCGTGGAGGAGGGGAACGTGCGAGGGCCGGACGGTCCCCAGTGCGGGTGGGGGCCGCCCGGCCAGGTGGCCTCGTCGTCCGGTGACGAGACCGCGTACGCGCAGCTCTCAAGCGGTTCCGTGGAAGGGCGGTGTGGACCCCGCGCCCGGAAAGGGGCGCGGGGAACTGCGCGACCAGCCACTGCGGGCCGGCAGTTTTGAACCACCGCTCCACCCGCGGAGCGCTCGGCGGGGACTATTCGAGGAGCTCCGCGTACGAGCCCATGGCCAGTGCGATGTCGGCCTGGGCCCAGAACCGGTGGTACGTGAACGAGGGCGCCGCCCCGCCCGCCAGATAGGCCTCGACCTTCGACCAGTTGGGGTCGTTCTTGTAGAAGGACCTCAGTGAGGTGAAGGTGGACGAGGAGTTGATCGTGTCGCCGTTCGGCATCTTGCCGTTGAAGCCGCTCGGGACGTACACGCCGTCGTCGAAGCGGTTGTAGTCGGTGCGGGTCTCCGGGACGGCGATCCCGAGCGCGTCCTGGTGCTTGGTCCACATGCCGTCAAGCAGCGCCTTCGCCGTCGTCTTCGCCTCCGTGTCACCGGAGCGGTCGGCGTAGTACGTCAGGGTCTTGGCGTACGAGGCGGCCACCCCGACGTCGTCGGTGTAGTCGGCGACGGTGACGTGGAGCCCGCTGTTGGCGCCGGGACTCGAGGCGTTCCAGGTGTCGGGCTGGCCCGACCACTGGAGCGTCGAGGGGATCCGGTAGGTGCCGTCCGGGTTGATCGTGGTCTTGGACAGCGCCCAGTCGACCCACTTGTCGAGGACCGCCTTGGCGGCCGCGTTCCCCGTCTGCTGGTAGTACTCGGCGACCCGCTCCATCGACCACGCCTGGAAGCCGAACCACTGGTTGGACGGCGGGTCGTGGTAGACGGGCTGCTGGTCGTAGTACATGCCGTAGAAGGTCGACTTGCCGGCCGGAGGTGTCGCGTACCGGCCCGCCCAGCTGTTGGTCGCGCCGCCCGCGATCGCGCCCTCGTTCGACTGCAGCCAGCGGTAGAACTCGATCTGCCGCTGGAGGGACTTGGTCCAGTCCGCCTGTCCGGTCGCCGACTTGGGCTTCAGCGGGGCGTAGCTACTGAGCGCGTAGGCCGCAAGGGGGTTCTGGTAGCCGCCGTGGGCGTGGCTGGAGCCGATGCGCCAGGACCAGCCGGCGTTGGTGTCGGTCGCGCCGCCCCAGGCGTAGTACCAGGACAGCAGGTAGAACGAGGCGTCCTTGCCGGTGCCGGCCGGGCAGGCGGCCGGGCCGACGCAGTTGCCGACCTTCTTGAAGTACTTGTCGTACATGGCGTAGCGCAGGTAGTCGCCCATCTTCGCGGCCTTGCCCACGGTCGCCGAGACCTCCGACCCCTTGTTCTGCTCCTTGGCCCAGACGTCCGCCCAGTACGCGGCCTGCACGGCACGCGCGTCGGCGTCCGGCGCGTTGGTGAACTTCCACTGCTTGGCGTAGGAGGAGTCACCGGTGAACAGGTCCAGGTAGCCGTTCCTGCCGCCGTACTTGAAGGCGTCACAGGTCGGCTGCGGGATCGTCTCCCACACGGACTCCTCGGCACCCCGCTGGAAGGTGTTGATGTACGAAGGGCCGGTGTCCGACGGACCCGCCTCGCACTTGCCGGGCGAGTTGCCGTAGCCGTAGACGTTGTCGACGTCCTGGAGCCAGTGCATGCCGTAGACGTCGTCCGTGCCGTACGCGCTCTTCAGCTCACCGGCGATGGGGTCCGAGCCCACGGAGACGCCGGAGTCCAGCTTCGCCGGGTACTCGTTCGGGGTGTCCAGCTCGGGCGCGTAGGTCGCCGGCTTGGAGGCGTTGTAGAAGGAATTGGTCGGCTGGTCGGCGTGGGTGGGGATCATGTACTTCTCCATGATGTCCCAGGCGCCGTTGAACTTGGTCCAGTCGCCCGTCACCTTGCCGTACATCGCCTGCAGCCACAGCAGGTAGCTGTAGGCCTCCGACGTGGTCTCGTGACCGTGGTCGGGCGCCTCGACGATCAGCGTCTCCACCGAGTGGTACGGGATGCCCTCGGGGGAGAAGTAGCCGTTCGCCGGGTTGGTGATCTTGCCGTAGAGCTCCAGGAAGCGGGCGTCGTACACCTTGGAGCCGGCGATCTGGGTGACCGTGACGGACGCCTTGGCGTGTCCGGTCGCCGTCGACTCGAAGGTCGCCGAACCGGTGCCGGTGGCGTTGCCGGCGATCGTCACCCGCTGCGCGGTGTTCCAGTTCGACGGGGTGAAGGTGAGGCTCGCGCCGCCCGTGACGGTGAGACCGGTGTTCCCGCTCGTCCGGGCGGTCGTGACGGTCACGTTGGCCGACGGCTGCGTCGACAGCTTGAGGTCGTAGGACCCCGTCCCGCCCTGCTGCACGGCCAGCTGGCCGGCGGAGGCCACCACGGCCGGTCCCGAGGCGACCGTGATGCCCACCGGGGTGGACGTCCCGGACGCGCCCAGGCTGTCGTAGGCCTTCGCCACCAGGGAGTGACTGCCTACGGTCAGCCCGGAGGCCGACAGCGTGTACGGGGCGCTGGTGTCGGTGCCGAGCAGGGTGGTGTCGTCGTAGAACTCCATCTTGGTGATCGTCGCGTTGTCGGCGGCCGCGGCGGTCGCCGCGAGCGGCACCGCGGCCCCCTGCGTGTAGACCGCGCCCGGCGCCGGGCTGGTCAGCACGGCGACGGGGGGCTGGTGGGCGCCGGTGCACGGCGTGCCGTTGACCGAGAACGAGGTGGGGGCGGCGTTGGCGCCGCTGTAGGTGAACTGCGCGCCGGCGCTGACGGCCGCTCCGGCCGCGACCGTCGCGTTGTAGGGGGCGTTGACCACGGTGACCGTCTGGCCCGACTGCGACCAGGTGCCGTTCCAGCCGTTCGTCAGCTTCTGGTTGCCCGTGTAGGAGTACGCCAGGGACCAGCCGTTGATGGGGTCCGTGCCCCGGTTGGTGAGGGTGAGCTCCGCGGTGAATCCGGAGCCCCAGTCGTTGGCCTTGTAGTCCACGCTGCACTGGAGAGCCGCCGCCCGGGCGGGAGTCGTACCGGTGCTCAGCATGGCCAGGGGGAGTGCGAAAGCCGCCGCCAGGGCGGTCCACAGGCGCCGCGTCCCACGGCGTCCGCGTGCGGGATCCATGGTGCTGGTTCCTCCTTGCGGCTCGGAGAAGGTGGGGGGAGGAGCAACAAGCCTTGAACCAGTGGGAGCGCTCCCATAGTGGGGAGACCCTGGAGTGCGGTCAAGGTGCTTGAAGAGTCGAAAAGATTCGACCCGGAAAGTTTGAGGGAAAGTCAGCGGCTGCCCTGTTCTTTGCCGACGCTTGGCGCTAGCTTCGGTGACACCAGTGGGAGCGATTCCATCAGTCGACGCGTCCGTCACGACGCGCCCGAACTGTGAGGAGTCGCTCATGCGACACCCCCCGCGTTCAGTACTTTTAGCCGTCGCCGGCACGGTCGCCCTCGTCGCGGGCGCCCTGCTGCCGGTCGTGACGGCGCAGGGAGCCGCGCCCGTCCGCACGGTGGAGTACTCGGTCACCGGGCAGTGGGACGCCGGCTTCCAGGCGTCCGTGAGAGTCACCGACGACGCGGCGGCGGTGAACGGTCGGAGCCTGAGCTTCGACCTCGCGAACGGACAGAAGGTCACCCAGGGCTGGAACGCAGAGTGGTCCCGGTCCGGCGTCACCGTCACGGCGGCGCACGAGAGCTGCACCGGCGCGCTCGGCACCGGCGCGAGCGACACCGCCGGCTTCGTCGCCTCCCGGGCGGGAGCCGACGCCCTACCCGTGACCTTCCGGCTGAACGGCGCGACCTGCGACGTCGACACCCACCCGACGCCCATCCCCACCCCGACAACGTCCCGGTGCGTGGACGCGAGCGGAGCCACCCGCCGGCTGCTCGGCGTCAACCGCAGCGGCGGCGAGTTCATGTGCGTCCAGGGCCGTGGCATCTTCGACGGCCCCGTCGACGCCGTACGGTCCACCGGCGCCCGGAACGTCGTCCTCGCGGGCGGGCTCACCTGGTCCAACGACGTCGCGCCCTGAACCGATGACCCGCACCACCACCCCACACCCCCCGGAACGAGAGAAGGAAACCCGCACTCATGAGCCGTAGCAGAACAGCGATACTCGCCGCGCTGGCACTGGTCGCCGGAGCCTCCGGGACGGCGCTCGCGGTCGTCCCCGGCGACTCGGGCCTCGCCGCCGTGCCCTGCACCGTCGACTACAAGGTGCAGAACGACTGGGGAAGCGGCTTCACCACCAACGTCACCGTCACCAACAACTCGGCCCCCAAGTCGAGTTGGGCGGTGAAGTGGTCGTACGCCGGGAACCAGAGGGTCACCAACGCCTGGAACGCGAAGGTCACCCAGTCCGGTGCGGCGGTCACCGCGGCCAACGAGACCTACAACGGCTCGCTGGGGACCGGCGCTTCGGTCAGCTTCGGTTTCCAGGGCACTTACAGCGGCGGCAACGCCGTCCCCGCCACGTTCACCCTGGACGGCGTCACCTGCAACGTCGACGGCGGCGGCCCCACCGACCCGGGCCCGACCGACCCGGGCCCCACCGGCCCAGGCACCCCTGGCAACAGGGTCGACAACCCCTACGCCGGCGCCAAGGTGTACGTGAACCCCGAGTGGGCCGCCAACGCCGCCGCCGAACCGGGCGGCAGCCGCATCTCCAACCAGCCCACCGGCATCTGGCTCGACCGCATCGCCGCGATCAACGGCGCAGGCGGCAAGATGGGCCTGCGCGCCCATCTCGACGAGGCACTGCGGCAGAAGGGCTCGGGCGAGATGGTCGTCCAGCTCGTCATCTACAACCTGCCCGGACGCGACTGCTCCGCCCTCGCCTCCAACGGCGAGCTCGGCCCGACGGAGATCGACAAGTACAAGACGCAGTACATCGACCCGATCAAGGCGATCCTCGCGGACTCCAAGTACGCCTCGCTGCGGATCGTCACCACCGTCGAGATCGACTCGCTGCCCAACCTCGTCACCAACACCGGGAGCCGGGCCACGGCCACCCCGCAGTGCGACGTGATGAAGGCCAACGGCAACTACCAGAAGGGCGTCGGCTACGCCCTGAACAAGCTCGGCGACGTGCCCAACGTCTACAACTACATCGACGCCGGCCACCACGGCTGGCTCGGCTGGGACGACAACTTCGCACCCAGCGCGGCCGTGATGAAGGAGGCGGCGACCACCGAGGGCGCCACGGTGGGCGACGTCCACGGCTTCATCACCAACACGGCCAACTACAGCGCCCTGAAGGAGAACAACTTCACCGTCAACGACAACGCGGGCGGCAAGTCGGTCCGTGAGTCCAAGTGGGTCGACTGGAACCGCTACGTCGACGAGCTGTCCTACGCCCAGGCGTTCCGCAACCAGTTGGTGACGGCGGGCTTCAACTCCGGCATCGGCATGCTGATCGACACCTCCCGCAACGGCTGGGGCGGCTCCGCCCGGCCCGCCGGACCGGGGCCGACGACCGACGTCGACGCCTACGTCGACGGCGGCCGCTACGACCGCCGTCTCAACACCGGCAACTGGTGCAACCAGGCCGGCGCCGGCCTCGGCGAGCGCCCGAAGGCGGCCCCGGCCGCCGGGATCGACGCCTACGTGTGGATGAAGCCGCCGGGTGAGTCCGACGGGGCGAGCTCGCTCATCCCGAACGACGAGGGCAAGGGCTTCGACCGCATGTGCGACCCGACGTACACGGGCAACCCGCGCAACAACCACAACATGTCGGGCGCCCTGCCCAACGCCCCGCTGTCCGGGAAGTGGTTCTCGGCGCAGTTCCAGCAGCTGATGCAGAACGCGTACCCGCCTCTGCCGTAGCCGCCTGAGCGCCGTCCGCGCCCGGCCGTTCCCCTCTCCGGGAACGGCCGGGCGCGGACGGTGCGTTCCGGACCCCCGTTTTTGCCGTAACGGCAACACAGGTGGCCTTCCCCCGGTGCGTCGGCGCACGCTGTCGGCACAGCGGACGAGAGGCTGACCACCATGGCGCACCAGCAGCACCACCAGCACGACCACGGCCTTCAGGGGCACCGGCACGGGCCCGCCGGGCCGGGGAGCGGCACCGAGATCGACTGGGCGGTGATGGCCCCCCATCTGGAGGCCCAGGCCGAGCTGTTCACGCCCCTGTACGAGCGGGCGCTGTCCTGGCTGGGCACGGAGGTGACCGAGCCGGGGCTGATCGTCGACGTGGGCAGCGGTCCCGGGGTGGTCTCCTGCCTGTTCGCCGAGACCTTCCCCGGCGCGCGCGTCCTGGCCGTCGACGGTTCCGAGCCGCTCCTCCAGCGGGCCAGGGCACGCGCCGAACGCCTCGGACACGGCGACCGGTTCGACACCGTGGCCGGTGAACTCCCCGGGGTGCTCGACGAGCTGGACTACCCGGCCGATCTGATCTGGGCCGGCCGCAGTCTGCACCACCTCGGGGACCAGCGGGCCGCCCTCACCGCGTTCGCCGAGCGGCTGGCGCCCGGCGGCATTCTGGCGATCATGGAGGGTGGGCTGCCGTCCCGCTTCCTGCCCCGCGACCTCGGCTTCGGGCGCCCCGGTCTGGAGGCGCGGCTCGACGCCGTGCAGGAGGAGTGGTTCGCCCGGATGCGGGCCGACCTGCCCGGCGCCGTCGGCGAGGTCGAGGACTGGCCGGCGCTGCTCGGCGGGGCGGGCCTGAAGCACGCCCGCAGCCGCAGCTTCCTCCTCGACCTGCCCGCCCCCGCCTCCGAACCGGTCCGCGCCTACGCCGTCGCGCAGTTCGAGCGCTGGCGCGACGCCTCCGAGGAGGCTCTCGCCCCCGAGGACCGGGCCGCGCTGGACCGGCTCCTCGACCCGGGCGACCCGGCGAGCCTGCACCAGCGGCCGGACGTGTTCCTCCTGGCGGCCCACACCGTCCACACGGCGGTCAAGGCCGGCTAGCGCCACTCCCGGACGCGCCGATGGCCGGTCCGGATGCTTCCGGGCCGGCCATCGGTGGTGCTTCCCGTGCCGGCGGCCTGGCGCCGGCGGCCGGTCTCAGACCACGTCGAACGTGGCCGGGTCTGGGCCGATGCGCCGGTCCTCGTTGAGGGCGCTGATCGCGGCCAGGTCCTCGTCGTCCAGGCTGAAGTCGAAGACCTCGATGTTCTCCTTGATCCGCGACGGCGTCACGGACTTCGGGATCACGACGTTGCCGAGCTGGAGGTGCCAGCGCAGCACGACCTGGGCCGGGGTGCGCTCGTGCTTCCGCGCGATGGCGACGATCGCCGGGACCTCCAGCAGGCCCTTGCCCTGGCCGAGCGGCGACCAGGCCTCGGTGGCGATGCCCCGCTTGGCGTGGAAGTCGCGCGAGGCCTGCTGCTGCAGGTGCGGGTGCAGCTCGATCTGGTTGACCGCCGGGACGACCGACGTCTGCTCGATCAGCCGCTCCAGGTGCTCCGGCAGGAAGTTGGAGACGCCGATCGCCCGCGCGCGGCCGTCCGCGAGCAGCTTCTCGAACGCCTTGTACGTGTCGACGTAGGTGTCCTTGGCCGGCAGCGGCCAGTGGATCAGGTACAGGTCGACGTAGTCCAGACCCAGCTTGTCGAGGGAGGCGTCGAACGCGCGGAGCGTCGCGTCGTACCCCTGGTCGCTGTTCCAGAGCTTGGTGGTGACGAAGATGTCCTCGCGGGGCAGGCCGGAGTCGGCGATCGCCTTGCCGGTGCCCTCTTCGTTGCCGTAGATCGCCGCTGTGTCGATGCTGCGGTACCCGGCCTCCAGCGCGGTGCTGACCGCCTGGGCGGCCTCGTCGTCCGGCACCTGCCAGACGCCGAAGCCCAGCTGGGGCATCTCGACGCCGTTGTTCAGGGTGATCGGGGATACCTTGCTGCTCACGAGCCCTTGATCCTTCGGTTGTCCGTCAAAAGTGTCTCCCATCGTCAACGATCACGAGGCGTGATGCATTCCTGACTCCGGAATCCGCTTCGGCGGGTCTCCGGGGAGCCTCAGGTGCGGTACAGCGCGTCGACCTCGTCGGCGTACATGTTTTCGATGGCTTTGCGCTTCAGCTTCAGCGACGGCGTCAGCAGGCCGTGCTCCTCGGTGAACGGCTGGGCGAGGATGCGGAAGGTGCGGATGGACTCCGCCTGCGACACCAGCGTGTTGGCGGCGACGACGGCCCGGCGCACCTCGGCCTCCAGGTCCGCGTCGCGCACCAGATCGGCCGGAGCCAGCTGCGGCTTGGCCCGCATCTGCAGCCAGTGTTCGACGGCCTCCTGATCGAGGGTGACCAGAGCGGCGACGAACGGCCGGTCGTTGCCGACGACGATGCACTGGTTCACCAGCGGATGGTCCCGGACACGTTCCTCCAGCAGCCCGGGGGAAACGCTCTTGCCGCCGGAAGTGACGAGGATCTCCTTCTTGCGGCCGGTGATGGTGAGGTAGCCGTCCTCGTCGAGGGAGCCCAGGTCGCCGGTGGCCAGCCAGCCGTCGTGCAGCGTCTCGTCGGTGGCCTTGGGATTGTTCAGGTATCCCTGGAAGACGTTCCCCCCGCGCAGCCAGATCTCCCCGTCGTCCGCGAGATGCACGGTCATGCCGGGGATGGCCTGGCCGACGGTGCCGTACCGGGTGCGCCCGGGCGGGTTGGCGGTCGCGGCCGCCGTCGACTCGGTCAGGCCGTAGCCCTCGTAGATCTGCACGCCCGCGCCGGCGAAGAACAGCCCCAGTCTGCGGTCCATCGCCGAGCCGCCGGACATGGCGTGCCGTACCCGGCCGCCCATCGCGGCGCGCACCTTGGAGTAGACGAGCTTGTCGAACAGCTGGTGCTGCATCCGCAGACCCGCCGACGGTCCCGGCCCGGTGCCCCACGCCTTCGCCTCCACGGCCTCCGCGTACTGCACGGCCACCCCGACCGCCTTCTCGAACGGCCCGGCCTTCCCCTCCCGCTCCGCCTTGCGGCGGGCCGCGTTGAAGACCTTCTCGAAGATGTACGGCACGGCCAGGAAGAAGGTCGGCTGGAAGGCGGCGAGGTCGGGCAGCAGGGCGGCGGCGTGCAGTTGCGGCTGGTGGCCGAAGCGGACCCGGCCGCGGATCGCGGCGATCTCCACCATCCGCCCGAAGACGTGCGCGAGCGGCAGGAACAGCAGGGTGGCCGCCTCGTCGCCCCGGCGGGAGTGGAACACCGGCTCCCAGCGCTCGATGACCGTGTCCGCCTCGAACATGAAGTTGCCGTGCGAGATGACGCAGCCCTTGGGGCGGCCGGTGGTGCCGGAGGTGTAGATGATCGTGGCGACCGAGTCGGGCGTGACCGCCTCCCGGTGCCGGTGCACCACGTCGTCGTCCAGCCCGGCGCCGGCCTCGTAGAGCTCCTGCACACAGCCGGAGTCGAGCTGCCAGAGTCTGCGCAGCGCGGGGAGGCGGTCGATGACGGTGGCGATCGTCATCGCGTGGTCCTCGTGCTCCACGACGGCGGCCGTGACCTCCGCGTCGTACAGCATCCAGAAGCACTGCTCGGCGGAGGACGTCGGATATACCGGCACCACCTGGGCGCCGATGGCCCACAGGGCGAAGTCGAAGAGGGTCCACTCGTACCGGGTGCGCGACATGATCGCGACGCGGTCGCCGAAGCGGACGCCCTGCGAGAGCAGGCCCTTGGCGAGCGCGAGCACCTCGTCGCGGAACTCGGCGGAGGTGACGTCCCGCCACTCGCCCCGTTCGTCCTTGCGGCCGAGCGCGATGTGCTGCGGGTCGTCCTGGGCGTGCTGGAAGACGACGTCGGCCAGTCCGCCCACCGGCGGCGCCAGCGCCAAGGGAGGGTTGGAGAACTCGCGCAAATCCCGCACCCCGCTTCTCAATGCCCCACAGCGCCGTGAAAGCTACCCCACCCCCGACGGGTGCGGGAGGGGGTGGAAAAGCGAGCGTTGCTCTCGTCTGCGCCGGTCGGTGCCGGAAAAAGGGCCCACATGGGGAAGGGTCGGACAGGAAGCTGACGTCCGAGTAAGTTTCGGTGCCGTAACCTCCACCGAATCTTCCCGTTCCGGTCACGCCGTCCGACCCCTTCGAGCGGCTCGTGCGGCCCTGCACGGCTCCGCGTAGGCCCATGCGCTTCTCATACGGCACTGCACGGCTCCCCGTACGGCCCTGAGGATCCCGTCTCAGGTGCGGCGGCGCAGCCGGTCGCCGGCCGCGAGGATCGCCGCCGCCAGGGCGTCCGCCGCGCCCTGCGCCGAGGGGCGGCGGCGGCCGTGCACCAGGACGAAGTCCACCCGGCCCAGCTCCGGCAGCCCCGACCGCTCGGGGACGCGGACCAGCCCGGGCGGGATCAGGCCCCGTGAGTGCGCCATCACGCCCAGCCCGGCCAGGGCCGCCGCGATCAGCCCGTTGAGGCTGCCGCTCGTGCACGCGATCCGCCACGCCCGGCCCTGCCGCTCCAGCGCCTCCAGGGCGAGCGCCCGGGTGATGCCGGGCGGCGGGTAGACGATGAGCGGGACCGGGCGGTCGGGGTCCAGGCGCAGCCGCTCCGCGCCGATCCACACCAGCTCGTCGTGGTGGACCAGCTCGCCCCGGCCGTCCTCGGGACGCCGCTTGGCCAGCATCAGGTCCAGTTTCCCGGCGGCCAGCTGCTCGTGGAGGGTGCCGGACAGCTCCACGGTGAGCTCCAGGTCCACCTCCGGGTGGTCGTGTCGGAAGCCCTCCAGGATCTCCGGCAGCCGCGTCAGCACGAAGTCCTCGGAGGCGCCGAAGCGGAGCCGGCCGCGCAGCCGGGTGCCGGTGAAGAACGCCGTCGCCTGCTCGTGCACCTCCAGGATCCGGCGGGCGAAGCCGAGCATCGCCTCACCGTCCTCGGTCAGGAGCACGGAGTGCGTGTCCCGGGAGAACAGCGTCCGCCCGGCCGCCTCCTCCAGCCGGCGCACGTGCTGGCTCACGGTGGACTGGCGCAGCCCCAGCCGGCGAGCGGCCTGCGTGAAGCTCAGCGTCTGGGCCACCGCGAGGAAGGTGCGCAGCTGGGACGGGTCGTACATACCGGTCACGGTACCCCCGGCCGGCAGTGGTCATCACGAACGGCGATGACAGTCAGAGGGGTATGCCGGATTCCCGATCACGGCAGCTGCGGGCACGATGGTCAGGGAAAGAAGAGCAAGAAGAGCAAGAGCACGTAGAGCATGTGGAGCACCGTGAAACGCCTGCGCCGGCCGAGCCGACTGCCGAGCCGTCTGCCGATCGATCCGTACATCCTCCTGCTGCTGGGGACCGTGGGCCTCGCCGCGCTCCTCCCGGCGCGCGGGACGGCCGCCGACGTGGCCTCCGGCGCCTCCACGGCCGCGATCGCCTTCCTCTTCTTCCTGTACGGCGCCCGGCTGTCCACCCGTGAGGCGCTGGAAGGACTGAAGCACTGGCGACTGCACGTCACCGTCCTGGCCTGCACGTTCGTCGTGTTCCCGGTGCTCGGCCTGGCCGCCCGCGGACTGGTCCCGGTGGTCCTGACCGACCCGCTCTACCAGGGTCTGCTCTTCCTGACCCTCGTCCCGTCGACCGTCCAGTCGTCGATCGCCTTCACCTCCATCGCCCGCGGCAACGTCCCCGCGGCGATCTGCGCCGGGTCCTTCTCCTCGCTCGCCGGGATCGTCGTCACCCCGCTGCTGGCCGCCGCGGTGCTCGGAGGCACCGGCGGCGGCTTCTCGGCGGACTCGATCGTCGAGATCGTGCTGCAACTGCTCGTGCCGTTCGCCGCGGGGCAGGTGCTGCGGCGCTGGATCGGGGGTTTCGTCACCCGGCACAAGAAGGTCCTCGGATACGTCGACCGGGGCTCCATCCTGCTCGTCGTCTACACCGCGTTCAGCGAGGGCATGGTCCAGGGCATCTGGACCCAGGTCGGCGTGGGCCGGCTGGGCGCTCTGGTGGTCGTCGAGGCCGTTCTCCTCGCCGTGATGCTCGCGCTGACCTGGTACGGCGCGAAGGCGCTGCGGTTCGGCCGCGAGGACCGGATCACGATCCAGTTCGCCGGCTCCAAGAAGTCCCTCGCCTCGGGGCTGCCCATGGCGAGCGTGCTGTTCGGGGCGCACGCCTCACTGGCGGTGCTGCCGCTGATGCTCTTCCACCAGATGCAGCTCATGGTCTGCGCGGTGATCGCCAAGCGCCGGGCCCGCGACCCGCGGCCGGAACCCGAACGCGACCAGTTCACACAGCCGTTGACCGGGATTTCCGGTACGGACGGCTGACGACGGATAACGTTCCGTCATGACCGCACCCCTCGTGCTCGACCCCGCGCGCACCGCCCTCGTCCTCGTCGACCTGATGGACCGGATCCTCGCGCTGCCCCTGGCGCCCCGCAAGGGCGCCGAAGTGCTCGCCACCGCCGAGGAATTGGCGGGCAGGTTCCGTGCGGCCGGGGCTCCCGTCGTCCTCGTCCGCGTCGAACGGCCCGGCGTCGCCGAGCAGCCGCCCGGCAGTTCGCTGGCCCAAGGGCTGCCGCGCGACGGCGACATCGAGGTCGTCAAGCAGACCCTGGGCGGCTTCCACGCCACGGGCCTGGACGAGCGGCTGCGCCGGCGCGGTGTCGCCACGCTGGTGTTCGGCGGCATCGCCACCAACCTCGGCGTGGAGTCCACGGCCCGCGCCGCGAGCGACCTCGGCTACGACCTCGTCTTCGTCGAGGACGCCATGTCCGCCCTCACCGAACCGGAGCACGAGGCGTCGGTACGGCTCGACTTCCCCCGTCTGGGCACGGTGACCTCGGCGGGGCAGGTGACGTTCGGGACGGGGTGACGACGGCGCGAGGACCCTCCGGGGGTGCCGGGGCCTGCCGTTCGGATCAGGCCGCAGGGAATCGGCGGTGCTCATACAGATACGGTGCCCTGCCCCGCGTCTTCGGCGTGATCCGAACGGCGGGCCCTAGCCCCGGGCGGCCGTGCTCCGCAGGGCGATGCGGTCCTCACCCGCGTACACGTTCATGGAGGAGCCCCGCAGGAAGCCCACCAGCGTCAGCCCGGTCTCCGCCGCGAGGTCCACCGCCAGCGAGGACGGCGCCGAGACCGCCGCGAGCACCGGGATGCCCGCCATCACGGCCTTCTGGGCCAGCTCGAACGAGGCCCGGCCGGACACCAGCAGGATGGTGCGGGACAGCGGCAGCGCGCCGTCCCGCAGGGCCCGGCCCACCAGCTTGTCGACCGCGTTGTGCCGCCCGACGTCCTCCCGCACGTCCAGCAGCTCCCCGTCCTCCGAGAACAGCGCCGCCGCGTGCAGCCCGCCGGTCCGGTCGAAGACCCGCTGGGCCGCGCGCAGCCGGTCCGGCAGGGCCGACAGCAGCTCCGGCTCCACCCGCAGCGGCGGCGTGTCGGCGATGGGCCAGCGGGCCGTCGTACGGACCGCGTCCAGGCTCGCCTTGCCGCACAGGCCGCAGGAGGAGGTGGTGTAGACGTTGCGCTCCAGGGTGATGTCGGGGACGACGACATGCGGCGCCGTCCTCACGTCCACCACGTTGTACGTGTTCGTCCCGTCCGCGGTCGCCCCGGCGCAGTACACGATGTTCAGCAGATCGGACGCCTCGGCCAGGACGCCCTCGCTGACCAGGAAGCCGGCGGCCAGCGCGAAGTCGTCGCCGGGCGTGCGCATGGTGATGGCGAGCGGCCGGCCGTCGAGCCGGATCTCCAGCGGCTCCTCCGCGACGAGCGTGTCCGGCCGGGTGGAGAGCGCCCCGTCCCGTATGCGGAGCACCTTGCGTCGTTCGGTGACTCGTCCCATGGCGTGATCAGCCCCGGTTCTGTACGTGACCCTGACGATCTCATTGTCCTGCACGCCGAGCGCGGGTCGCGGCCCGGAGGTTAGCGGGAAGCCGACAAGCCCGGCTCGTGTTTCCTGTCGCTTGTCGCGTCCTCGTACCCGCGAGTCACTCACCAGACTGGTGGATCCCGCTACCCAAGGCAACGAGGGGGACCCGCTCATGAACGGCTCGCGCATCACCGCCATCGGCCACTACCAGCCCGCCAAGGTGCTCACCAACGAGGAACTGGCGGGCATGGTCGACACCAGTGACGAGTGGATCACGAGCCGGGTGGGCATCCGCACGCGGCACATCGCGGGCCCCGACGAGCCCGTGGACGAGCTGGCCGCGCACGCCGCCGCCAAGGCCCTCGCGACGGCCGGGCTCACCCCCGCCGACATCGACCTCGTGCTGGTGGCCACCTCCACGGCCGTCGACCGCTCGCCCAACATGGCCGCCCGGGTCGCCGCCCGCCTCGGCATCCCGGGCCCGGCGGTGATCGACCTCAACGTGGTGTGCGCCGGCTTCACCCACGCACTGGCCACCGCCGACCACACCGTCCGGGCCGGGGCCGCGCGCCGCGCCCTGGTGATCGGGGCCGACAAGATGTCCGAGGTGACCGACTGGAACGACCGCACCACCTGCGTCCTCGTCGGCGACGGCGCGGGTGCCGCCGTCGTCGAGGCGTCCGAGGAGCCGGGCATCGCGCCGGTGCTGTGGGGCTCGGTGCCCGAGATGGGGAACGCGGTGCGCATCGAGGGGCAGCCCGCCCGGTTCGCGCAGGAGGGGCAGAGCGTCTACCGCTGGGCGACGACCCGGCTGCCGCCGCTCGCCCGGCAGGCGTGCGAGCGTGCGGGCCTCACCCCCGAGGACCTCGCCGCCGTCATCCTCCACCAGGCGAACCTGCGGATCATCGAACCCCTCGCGCAGAAGATCGGCGCCGTCAACGCGGTGGTCGCGCGCGATGTGACCGATTCGGGGAACACCTCCGCCGCGAGCATCCCGCTCGCCTTCTCCAAGCTGGTCGAGCAGGGCGTGCTCTCCACCGGCGACCCGGTCCTGCTGTTCGGCTTCGGCGGGAACCTGTCGTACGCGGGACAGGTCGTCCGCTGCCCCTGATCGGGCCCCGGCGGGGCGGGGCCCCGGGCCGGTGAATACGCAGGTGAAACGCACTCCCAAAGCTTGGTATGGTTGTCCTCGTCGCCGCGGGGACCACCCCGCACGGGCGGCAGACACCTTGTCCGGGTGGCGGAATGGCAGACGCGCTAGCTTGAGGTGCTAGTGCCCTTTATCGGGCGTGGGGGTTCAAGTCCCCCCTCGGACACTCATCACAAACCCGCATCGGGGTGCATCCGGTGCGGGTTTTGTCGTGTGCGCACGCCGCCCACCGCCGATCCCCTCGAATGCCGCGGAACACTGTTATGCCGCAGAGCGCTGTTACGTCGCAGAACACCGTTACGCCGCAGAGCGCTGTTATGCCGCGGAACCCCGTTTATCGCTTCGGGCCGGCGCGGCCTGTCGCGGAGCTGTCGGCGGGCTGTCTGACGGACCGTCAATGAGCGTCAAGGGGCCGTATGTTGGCGGTCGTTGATCGCATCCTGTGGTGATACGATCACGGCGCTTGTAGAGCGGGCGGATGGGTGGAAGACGACATCCTCGACTACGGGGACGGTCCGGGCGTTGACCCCGCTGCGGGCGGTCCGCCGGTCCACCCGCGTTGACGGGAATTCAGCACTGGCCGTCAGTCGCCTGAAGAGAGTCTTATGACTGATTACATACAGAACCCGGTATTCTGGGCTCTCCTCGTCGCCGTGATCGTCGCAGTCGCCCTCCTTGTTCGCCAGCGGAGGGCCACGCGCGCGTTAAGGCAGGAGTTCGCAGATCTCAGGGCTCAGCACACCGAGCTGGAGAACGGGTACGCGAAATCCGTCGAGGCAGCCCAGGACCGAGCCGAAGAGGCAACGAAAACCGTCCTGAAGTCCGCGATGCGGACCCTTCAGGGCCTCGCCGCGGAACAGCAGTTGATCGTTTCCCGGCTGCAGAACAAATACGGCGAGTCGGTCATCCTCCAGGACCTCCTGGAGATCGACCACACCAACTCCCAGTTCGGCCGCCGGGCCCAGTCCATCGCGGTGCTCTGCGACGGTTGGCTCGGCCGCCAGCGCGAAGTGGCCTCGGTGTACGACGTGGTCCGCAGCGCACAGGGCAGGATCCGCCACTACCGGCGGGTGGAAATCCTCTCGCAGGTCGATTTCGGCATCACGAGCCGCGCCGTCGAACCGGTGGCGCTGGCCCTCGCCGAAATGCTCGACAACGCCACCAGCTATTCCAGCCCGGACACCGTCGTCGAAATCAACATCCGCACCGTCCCCAAGGGAATCTGCATCGTCGTGGACGACGCGGGTGTCGGAATGAACGACGAGGAGCGGGCCCGCGCGGAGAAACTCCTGTCGAGCGAACGCGTCTCCGGCGTCTCGGGGCTCGGAAACCCGCCCCAGTTCGGATTCGCGGTGATCGGAGTCCTCGCCGAACGCTTCGGCTTCGAGGTGTCGGTCGACTCCTCATCGCCCTACGGCGGCGTACGGGCGGTCCTCCTCCTGCCGCACGACCTGCTCACCAGCGCGCCCGAGCAGAAGGAGCCGGCCCCGGCCGTCACCGCGGCCCCCGCCCCCGTCCCCACCCGCGGCGGGCCGGAACCCGTACCCACCGCGACCGGCACCACCGCCGACGGACTGCCCAAGCGGCGTCGCAAGAGGCCGATGGCCATCGTCCCCGGCAGCGCGTCGAACGCCCCCTCCTCCGCCCGCTCGGGCGCGGAGACGGCGGCGATCATGGGCGCGTTCCAGCGCGGCACCCAGTCGGGCCGACGGGCTACCCCTGCCGACAACGCGGAACAGACGAGCAGCACACGCGGTACGAGAAACGAAGGGCATGAGTTCTCGTGAACGACGATCTGTCATGGATGCTTGACAGCGCCCTGGAGATTCCCGGGGCCCTGCACGCCGTCCTGATCTCCGCCGACGGGCTGCTGATGGCCCGGACGCAGGACTTCGGCAAGGACGACGCGGACCGGGTCGCCGCCGCGATGAGCGGCGTGCAGTCGCTCAGCCGCTCCCTCGCCTTCTTCTGCGAGGACACCACCCAGAGGTGGCGGCAGACCCTGGTCGAGTTCGACGGGGGCTGGGTCTTCCTCATCTCCGCCGGCGAGGGCGCCTACCTCGGCGTCTCGGCCTCCCCGGACGTCGACATGGCGGACATCACCTTCCGGATGCAGCAGCTCGTCGGCCAGCTCGGCAAGGCCCTGACGACACCGCCGCGCGAGAACCTCGGCGCCCGCTCATGACGGGTTTCGGTGAACTCGAGCCGCAGACGCCGGAGTTAGTGCGTCCGTACGTCATCACCAAAGGACGCGGACTGCCCGACGAGGAGAAGCTCTCCCTCATCACCCTGGTCACGGCGACCGCAGACCACCGGCAGCGGCCCACCCGGCTGTCCCCGGAGGAGCAGAAGCTGCTCGACCTGTGCTCCGCCGGCTACCTCTCGGTCGCCGAGATCGCGGGGCACACCCAACTGCCCCTCGGCGTGGTGAAGATCCTGCTCGCCGCCCTCACCGAGGGCGGCTACCTCGTCACCCGCCCGCCCGTGCAGCGGGCGCCCCTCGCCGACCGGGAGATCCTGGAGGAGGTGCTGAATGGTCTCAGGGCCAAGTTTGGATGAGCAGGCGTACGTCCGCGGCGGCGCGACGCAGACCGCCGTGAAGATCCTCGTCGTCGGCCACTTCGCGGTGGGCAAGACCACGTTCATCGGCGCGATCTCCGAGATCGAGCCGCTGTCCACCGAGGAGACGATGACACGGGCCGCCGAGTCCGTGGACGACCTCAAGGGCGTCCAGGGCAAGACCACCACCACGGTCGCCATGGACTTCGGCCGTCTCACCATCAGCGACCGCGTCGTGCTCTACCTGTTCGGAACGCCGGGCCAGCAGCGCTTCGTGCAGATGTGGGAGGACATGGCCCGGGGCGCGCTCGGCGCGCTGGTGCTGGTCGACCCCGAGCGGCTCGCGGACTCCTTCGCCGTGATCGACCTCATCGAGCAGTACGGCCTCGACTACGCCATCGCCGTCAACCACTTCGACGGCAGCCCCCTGCGGGACGAGAACGCCCTGCGCGAGGCGCTGGACCTGCTCGACGACACCCCCGTCGTCACCTGCGACGCGCGGGACGAGCAGTCGTCGGCCGAAGCGCTGATCACTCTCGTCCGCCATCTGCAGGACCGTGCCCACTAGGAGCAACACATGGACCGACCCACCGCTCCGGCGCCCCCGCCCGGGTGCCCGGCGCACAACAGCGGCGGCGCAGTGCCGCTGCACGGGCCGGAGTTCGCCGCCGACCCGCAGGCGTACTACGCCTACCTGCGGCACTTCGGGCCCACCGCGCCCGTCGAGCTCGCCCCCGGCGTCGAGGCCACCCTCGTCACCGACTACGCCACCGCGCTGCACCTCCTGCAGGACTCGGCCTCGTTCCGCAAGGACTCCCGCCGCTGGCGTGACTTCAACGACGGCAAGATCGCCCCGGACAGCCCCGTGGTGCCCCTCCTGTCGTACCGGCCGAACTGCATGTTCAGCGACGGCGCCGAACACCTGAGGCTGCGTCAGGCGATCACGGACAGCATGGCGCGCATCGACTCGCGCCGGCTGAGCCAGTCCACCGAGCGGATCTCCGACTTCCTCATCTCCCAGTTCAGCGCCCGCGGTTCGGCCGACCTGGTCGGCGGCTACGCCCGGCAGCTGCCGCTGTTCGTGTTCAACGAGCTGTTCGGCTGCACCGCCGACATCGGCGACCGCGTGTTCTTCGGCATCTCCGGCATGTTCGACGGGGTCAACGCCGAGAAGGCGATCGCCGTGCTGTTCGAGGCGGTCGGCGAGCTGATCGCGCTCAAGCGGGCCAAGCCCGGCGACGACGTCACCTCCTGGCTGATGCAGCATCAGTCCGCGCTCACCGACGAGGAGATGGTCCACCAGCTGGCCCTGCTGCTCGGGGCGGGCGCCGAGGCGCTGGTCAACCTCATCGGCAACACCCTGCACCGGCTGCTCACCGACGACCGGTACGCCTACAAGGGCGGACTGATCGAGGAGGCGCTGGACGACACGCTGTGGGAGAACCCGCCGATGACGAACTACGCGGCCCACTACCCGGTGGCCGACATGGAGTTCGCCGGCCAGAAGCTCTCGGCGGGCGACCTGGTGCTGGTGAGCTTCGCCGCCGCCAACACCGGCCCGGCGCTGACGGCGGCCCGCCAGGCGGGCAGCAACCGGGCGCACCTGGCGTGGAGCGCGGGCCCGCACGCCTGCCCCTCCAAGGACCCCGCCCGGCACATCGCCGTCGCCGCCATCGAGAACCTGCTCAACCAGCTGCCGGACGTCGAACTCTCCGTTCCCGAGGACAGTCTGACGTGGCGTCCGGGGGCGTTCAGTCGCGGTCTGACCACTCTGCCCGCGCGGTTCACCCCGGTCCAGCCGGTGCGCCGGCCGGCCGCGCAGACCCGCACGGAGGCGCCCTCGGCTCCCAGGGCGGGCACCGGCCGCAGGGGTGAACGAGGAGGCATGTGGAGCCAGTTCCTCAACTGGCTGACGAAGTGATTCACACGACATCCACAGCCTTCCCGACAACTGCATGAAGTTTCAACGGCGAGGGTAGTGAGCAACGCGGAACCCGTGTTGCTCACGAGAAGAAGGAGGTGTCGTGGACCTCATGTGCCTCGACGCCGAAGCCGTCAGACCCGACGCCGGACGGCCCCAGCCCGCGCCCCACATAACCTGGGGGCGCGTCGCCGCCCCCACCCGCCGGGCTCAACTCCACACGCAGGACAGCAAGATACCCGCCCCGACCGGCGGGTATCTTCATGCCCGCCCCCTCGCCCACGGGGAGGCGCGGTGACCGCCCCCACGCTCGACGAGTCCCGTGGCACGGACACTTCTACGCTCGGCTCCCTCACCTCCGCCCAACTCGCCCGCCTGTGCCGCGTCGCCGGGCTGAGCCCCGTCGACGCGAAGACCTACGCCGCCGTGCTCGCCGAGGCGCTGGGACCGGTCGCCGAGCGGCCGCTGCACCTTCCGCCGCCCTCGCGGACCTTCCTCTCCGACGACCACACGCCGGTCGAGTACTCGCTCTCCTTCCTCCCGGACGGCGCCTGCGCCCTGCGCGTCCTCGTCGAACCCGGCTGCGCGGCCCCCGACCTGGCGCGAAACGGCCGCGTCGGACTCGACGTCATCCGCGACATGGCCTACCGCTGGGGCTTCTCCACCGACCGGCTCGACGAGCTGGAGGACCTCTTCCTGCCGCCCGCGCCGCAGGGAGCCCTCGCCCTGTGGTGCGCCCTGGAGCTGCGCCCCGGCGGCGTTCCCATGCTGAAGGTGTACCTGAACCCGGCCGCCAACGGGGCCGAGCACTGCGCCGAGACGGTGCGCGAGGCCCTGGACCGGCTCGGTCACGGGCAGGCGTTCGCCTCACTGCCCCCGGCCGACGGCTACCCGTTCCTCGCCCTGGACCTGGGCGACTGGGAGAGCCCGCGGGTCAAGGTCTACCTGCGTCACGACCGCCTCTCCGTCGCCGAGGCGGCCGGCCTGTCCCGGATGGACGCCGGTCCCGGCCCGGCGGAGATCGAGCGGTTCCTGCGCACGGCTTCGGGACTCGGGGAGAGCGTCTTCGGCGGCGACCTCTTAGACGTCTTCGAGACCGGCCCCGACGGAGAGGAACGGCTCACCGGCCGTCCCGTCCTGACATGTCATGCCTTCACCAAAACGAGCGTCGGACGTCCCACCGGCTTCACCCTCCACGTCCCCGTCCGGGACTACGCGGCGCACGACGGCGAGTCCCTCTCCCGGGCCACCGAGCTCCTGCGCGCCTACGGCATGGACCCCGCTCCGCTGCCCAGGGCCCTGGCCGCCGTCACCTCGCGTCCCCTGAAGGACGGGGTGGGACTCGTCGCCTACCTGGCGCTGGCCCACCAGCAGGGTCGCCCCCCGCGCGTGACCACGTACATCTCCTCGGAGGCGTACGACGTCCGCCCGCCCGCCGCCCCCCGCCCCGTCACCGCCGCCACGGCGACCGGCTGACGCACGCAGCGCAGGGCCCGGAGGGGAGCCGTACACCGCCGCACCGCTCCCCTCACCGCCTCACCCCCTCACACCTCGCCCAGCTCCCGCAGGTAGGGCTCCACGTTGACCTGGATCGACGCGCCCTCCGTCTGGCCGTACTGGCCGGCGATGCCCGCGAGGTGGGTGGCGATCTCCTTGTGCATGACCTCCGGTTCGGGGAGGACGGCGTCGCCCGTGACGAGGCGCGCGATCCACCGCGACTGGGCCTCCACGAGCCGGGTGATGGAGCCCAACGGCCTTACCAGGCCCACGAAGTAGAGCCCGGGCCGGTCGGCGGCCACGACCCGCTTGTACAGCTCGACCGACCCCTGCGGGCCGACGGGGCAGCCGGCCGGCAGGAACGGGAAGGACATGCGGTAGCCGGTGCAGTGGACGACGGCGTCGGCCCGCTCCGAGGTGCCGTCGGCGAAGACCACCCGGTCGCCGTCGAAACGCTCGATCGCGGGCTTGGGCGTGATCGCGCCGTGGCGGATACGGCTGAGGAGCTCGTCCGAGATGGTGACGGCCGAGGCGAAGAGCGGGTGGTCGGGCTCGGGCAGCCCGTAGTCGGCGAGCCGGCCGCGGATGACGAGCAGCGCCTGCTCGACGAAACGCCGTTGCTCGGCCAGGGACATGGCGGACCACCAGGGCGCGCGGGCGATCTCGTCCAGAGGCATCCCGAACAGCTGCTTGGGCAGGACGTGCAGCCCGCGGCGCACGGAGAGCAGGGTCCGCGCGGCGTGCCGGGAGAGGTCCGCGGCGATGTCCACCGCCGACGCGCCGAGCCCCACGACGACGACGTCTTGGCCCGCGAACTCGGCGCCGTCGTGGTAGTCGAGGGCGTGCAGGATCCGGCCGGTGAACGTGGCGGAGCCGGGCGGCGGAGCGGGCAGGGACGGCTCGGAGTTGTGCCCCGACGCGACGACCACGTGGGTGAAGCTCCGCGAGGCGCGCGCGCCGCCGGCGTCGAGGCTGTCGACGGTCCACGTCCCGTCCTCCTCCTGCCGTACGGACTCCACGGTCGTCCCCGTCTCGACGTGGTCCAGGACGCCGGCCCACTCGGCGAAGGAGCGCAGGTACGCGGCGACGTCGCTGTGGCGGGGGTAGGTGGGGTAGGAGGCCGGCATCGGGAAACCGGCGTAACCGGTCAGGTCCTTGGCGGTGTTGAGGTGCAGCGACAGATAGCCCGGGCCGCGCTCCCCGGCCTGCGGCCGCCGCCAGATGCCGCCGACGTCGGGCGCCTGCTCCAGGCAGACGAACTCGATGCCCGCGGACTTGAGCGCGTGTGCCGTCGCCAGCCCCGACAGACCCGCACCGATGAGACACACACGCACGACTTCCCCCACTGGAACGACACCGCCTTCACCGGACACGCGCAGTGCCTGCCCATCCCCTGTCTACAGCAACCCGCGAGAAAGATCACAGGAGTTGGGGGTGGCGGCCGGGGAGCGGGGCGATTCGCGCGGTCAGGACTCTGCGGACGCCCACATGCCCCGTACATGTCCCAGGTGCCGTGTCATGACCTCGCGCACGGCCCGTTCGTCCCGGGCGATCAACGCGTCCAGCAGCTCCAGGTGTTCCTCCGCCGAGGCCGGCAGACGGCCCGACGCGGAGAGCGAGGTCAGGCCGTACAGCCGGGCCCGGCCGCGCAGGTCGCGGACCACCTCGACCAGGTGGGCGTTGCCGGCGAGGGCGAGCAGGCCCAGATGGAAGCGGGTGTCGGCCTCGACGTAGGCGATGAGGTCGCCCGCCGCGGCCGCTGCGACGATCTCCCGGGCGGCCGGACGCAGGGCCTCCAGCGCCACCGGGTCGGCGCTCGTCGCCAGCGCGGCCACCGTGGGGATCTCGATGAGCGCCCGGACGTGCGTGTACTCGTCGAGCTGCCGCTCGGAGACGTCGGTGACCCGGAACCCCTTGTTGGGGACCGCGTCGACCAGGCCCTCCTTGGCGAGGTCGAGCAGCGCCTCCCGCACGGGCGTCGCCGACACGCCGAACCGGGCGGCCAGCGCCGGCGCCGAGTACACCTGACCGGGACGCAGTTCGCCGGCGATCAGCGCCGCCCGCAGCGCCTCGGCGACCCGCTCGCGGTAGCTGCTGCGACGCCCCCCGAGCACGGGCAGCCGCGGTGCGGCGGGATCTGCGGCGCCGGAGGCCCCGCCGGTCACAGCACGAACCCGGCGGGGAACGGGTCGGTCGGATCCAGCAGGTACTGGGCCGTGCCGGTGATCCAGGCGCGGCCCGTGAAGCTGGGCAGCACCGCCGGACGCCCGGCCACCTCCGTCGTCCCGAGCAGCCGCCCGGTGAACCGCGTGCCGATGAACGACTCGTTCACGAACTCGGTGTGCAGGGGGAGTTCACCGCGCGCGTGCAGTTGCGCCATGCGCGCGCTGGTCCCCGTACCGCAGGGCGAGCGGTCGAACCAGCCCGGGTGGATGGCCATCGCGTGCCGGGAGTGACGGGCGGTGGCGCCGGGCGCGTAGAGGTGCACATGGTGGCAGCCCCGGATCGACGGGTCCTCCGGATGCACCGGCTCCGCCTCGGAGTTGATCGCCTCCATCAACGCCAGCCCGGCCCGCAGGATGTCGTCCTTGCGTGCCCGGTCGAAGGGCAGCCCGAACTCCTCCAGCGGAAGGATCGCGTAGAAGTTCCCGCCGTACGCGAGGTCGTAGGTCACCGTACGACCGTCGGCCAGCGTCGCCTTCCTGTCCAGGCCGACGGCGAAGGAGGGCACGTTGCGCAGCGTCACCGCGCGGGCCGCCCCGTCCTCGACCGCCACCTCGGCGACGACCGGTCCCGCCGGGGTGTCCAGACGGATGGTGGTCACCGGCTCGACGACCTCCACCATGCCCGTCTCGACGAGCACGGTCGCCACCCCGATCGTGCCGTGACCGCACATCGGCAGATAGCCGGAGACCTCGATGTAGACCACGCCCCAGTCGCAGTCCGCCCGGGTGGGCGGCTGGAGGACCGCACCGCTCATCGCCGAGTGGCCGCGCGGCTCGTTCATCAGCAACTGCTTGATGTCGTCCCGGTGTTCACGGAAGTACAACCGCCGCTCGTTCATCGTGGCCCCGGGGATCGTGCCGATCCCGCCGGTGATCACCCGGGTGGGCATGCCCTCGGTGTGCGAGTCGACGGCGTGCAGGACGAGTCTGCTGCGCATGGGAACTCCCCTCTGGGAACGGCGGTCAAGCGAGCCCGGCGGCGACGGCCTTCTCGGTGGCCGCCCGTACGGCCGCCTCCTGCTCCGGCGGCAGCGGGACCCGCGGCGGCCGGCAGGGGCCGCCGTACCGGCCCACGACGTCCATCGACATCTTGATGGCCTGCACGAACTCCACCCGTGAGTCCCAGCGCAGCAGCGGGTGCAGCTGCCGGTACAGGGGCAGCGCCGCGGTGAGGTCCCCGGCCACGGCCGACCGGTACAGCTCGACCGAGGCGCGGGGGAGCGCGTTGGGGTACCCGGCCACCCAGCCCTTCGCCCCGGCCACCGCCAGCTCCAGCAGCACATCGTCCGCGCCGATCAGCAAGTCGAGTTCCGGGGCGAGTTCGGCGATGCGGTAGGCGCGGCGCACATCGCCCGAGAACTCCTTCACCCCGTGGATCAGTCCCTCCCCGTGCAGCCGGGCGAGAAGTTCGGGCACGAGGTCGACCTTGGTGTCGATCGGGTTGTTGTACGCCACCACGGGCAGGCCCGCCTTCGCCACCTCGGCGTAGTGCGCCACCACCGACCGCTCTTCGGCGCGGTAGGCGTTGGGCGGC
The DNA here is from genome assembly GCF_042889585.1 of Streptomyces sp. NPDC002566. NCBI lineage: Bacteria > Bacillati > Actinomycetota > Actinomycetes > Kitasatosporales > Streptomycetaceae > Streptomyces > Streptomyces sp. NPDC002566. The sequence goes on from NZ_JBIARD010000001.1 coordinate 705,593, forward strand.
AGCAGCATCACCGCCGCGCAGCCCGCCTTCCGCGCCTGTTCGGCCCAGCGGCGCGCCTCCGCCGAGCCGTACGCGGCCACGCCGGGCATCACCCGCTCCCCGCCGACGGCGGCGACCGCGGTCTCCACCACCTTCGCGCGCTCCTCGGGCGTGAGCACCTGGTACTCGCCGAGCGAGCCGTTCGGCACGACGCCGTCGCACCCGTTGGCGACGAGCCAGGCGCAGTGCTCGGCGTAGCGGTCGTGGTCGACGCGGAGGTCGTCGTCGAGGGGAAGCGCGGTGGCGACGAGGACGCCGCGCCAGGGGCGGGCGGTCGGGGCGGTCATACGGAGGCCTCTCTTCTCGGTCGGGACTGCACGGGCTCGCCGATCGGGCTGCGGTCGGGACTGCACGGGCGCGCCGATCGGGCGGCGGCGAAGGGTCATCCGGGCGGTGGCGCCGTACCGTCCGGCGGGACCGCGCGGGGCGGCGGCGCGGCGAGGACTCCGAGGGGCACCGGGCGGGCCAACGGGCGTCTCGCGGGCGTGAGTCCGCAGCCGGCGACGCCCGCGACCCCGGGCTCGCACATCCTGCCCTGACACCAGCCCATGCCCGCCCTGGTCAGCAGCTTCACGGTGCGCAGGTCGCCCGCGCCGAGCGAGCCGACGGCCTCGCGGACCGCGCCGGCGGTCACCTCCTCGCACCGGCACACGACCGTCGCGTCGGTCACGGACTCCTCCCACCGCACGGGCGCCGCGTACGCGCCCGCCAACTCCGCCGCGAAGGACCGCTGCCGAGCGCGTGCCCGGGCGGGCGCGGCCCGTCCCCGGAGGTCGGGGGCGGCGCGTTGGAGCCGGGCGGCGGCGGACCGTCCGGCGAGGTGGCCCTCGGCGAGGGACAGGGCCGCGCCGCCGACGCCCGTGGCCTCCCCGGCGGCCCAGACACCGGGGACGTCGGTGCGCTGCTCGTCGTCAACGTGGACGTTCGGCCCGTCGAGACGGCAGCCGAGCCCTTCGGCGAGGTCGGTGTGGGGGAGCAGTCCGTGGCCGACGGCGAGGGTGTCGCAGGGCAGCCGCCGCCCGGAACCGGGCAAGGCCCGTCCCGAGGAGTCGAGTCGGGCGACGGTGACGGCCTCCAGGCGATTTCGGCCGTGCGCCTCCAGCACGGCGTGCCGCGTCATCACCGGCACGCGCCGGGACGCGAGCCGGACCGCGTATCCGGCCGCCTCGACGAGCTTGGCGGCCTGGCCGCCCAGCGCGCGGGCCCGGCGGGCGAAGTCCTTCGGGTCGGCCGACTCGACCAGGCCCACGACCCGGGCGCCGGCCGTCGCGAGGCCGGTGGCGACGGGCAGCAACAGGGGGCCGGTCCCGGCCACGACCGCCGTACGGCCGGGCAGCACGAGCCCGCCCTTCAGCATGGCCTGGGCGCCGCCCGCGGTGACCACGCCGGGCAGGGTCCACCCCGGGAACGGCAGGACCTTCTCGTAGGCGCCCGTCGCCAGCAGCACCCCGTCCGCGCGGACGGCGACCGACTCCTCCTGCCGTACGCCGACCAGCGCGTGCACCTCGAAGCCGGCCGACTGCCGCTCCACGCACCACACATGATGGTCACTCAGATGCGTGACGCGTCCGGCGGCGATGTGGGCGGAGAGCCCTTCGCGCAGGCGCTCCCAGGTGCCCCATTGGTGGTGCAGCGCCTGCGGGCGGCGGGCGCCGAGCGCGCGGGCGGGCTGCCGGTAGTACTGCCCGCCCGCCTCGGCCGCGGAGTCGACCAGCACCACCTGGACGCCCCGGGCGGCGGCCGCGAGCACGGCGGCGAGCCCGGCCGGTCCGGCCCCGATCACCGCGAGCACCACGGCGCGTTCAGCCATCGTGACCCGTCCCCTCCTGCGTGCGGATGTCCGCGCCCGGCAAGGCCGGTGTCACACACGCCCGTTGACCCGGGCGGCCGTCCACGGTCACCAGGCAGTCGAAGCACACGCCGATCCCGCAGAACACACCACGGGGCCGCCCCTCACGGCGGGTCGTGCGCCACGAGGTGACGCCCGCCGACCACAGGGCCGCCGCGATCGTCTGTCCCGGCAGCGCCTCCACGACCCGGCCGTCGAAGGTCACGGTGAACGGGGCGCCGGGCCGGGCCCGGACCAGATCCAGCGGGTTCACGAGGCGGCCTCCTCTGCGAAGCGGTCGGGGCGGAACGGCGCCAGGTCCAGGGTGGGCGCCTTCCCGGTCATCACCTGGGCGATCAACCGCCCGGTGGCGGGGGCGAGTCCGATCCCCGCGCCCTCATGACCGCAGGCGTGGAAGAGGCCGGGAACGCGCGGGTCCGGTCCGACGGCGGGCAGGTGGTCCGGCATGTAGGGGCGGAAGCCGAGATAGGTCCGCATCGCCCTGACGTCGGCGAGGAACGGGAAGAGGCGGGTCGCGCCCGCCGCCAGCGCCCGCACCACGGGGAGGGAGAAGGACCGGTCGAACCCGACCCGTTCACGGCTCGCGCCGATCAGCACGGGCCCTGCCGCGGTGCCCTCGACGACCGGCGAGGTCTGGAGCGCGGCCGAGTCGCTGGCGACGTCGGCCACGTAGTCGGCGGCGTACACCTTGTGCCGGACGCGGGGCGGCAGCGGCTCGGTGACCAGGACGAAGCCGCGGCGGGGGAGCACGGGCAGTCCGACGCCCGCGAGCGCGGCGACCTCGCCGCCCCAGGTGCCGGCCGCGTTCACCACGACCGGCGCGAGGAGATCGCCACCGTCCGTCCCGACGCCGCGTACGCCTCCGTCAGGGCCGCGCAGCACCCGCGTCACCGTCCTGCCGGTCTCCAGCCGGGCCCCCGACGCCCGCAGCAGATGGGCCGCCGCCAGGGTCGGCATGACCTGCGCGTCCTGCGGATACAGCACGCCGCCCGCCAGGCCCGCCGCCAACCAAGGTTCCAGGTCCGTGAGTTCACCGGCATCGACCTCGGTCGCCCGCACCCCCGCAGCCCGCTGCCCGGCCGCCAGTTCCTTGAGGGCCGTCAGCGCCTCGGGCGTGGAGGCGACGACCAGGCCGCCCTTCGGCTCGTACTCCACCGCCGCGCCCAGCTCTTCGGCCAGCTCACCCCACAACTTCAGGGAGAAAAAAGCCAGTTCGAGTTCCGGGCCGGGCTCCTTGTCGGAGACGAGGAGGTTCCCCTCGCCCGCTCCCGTCGTACCGCCGGCCACCGGACCCCGGTCCACCACGACGACGTCCAGGCCGGCGCGCGCCGCGTAGAACGCGCAGGCGGCGCCGACCATGCCGGCGCCCACGACCACGACGTCACCCCTGGGATGGTTGGTCACGCCAGTAATATGTCACATGGTTCCGCGCGCCGGAATGCCTCAGAGACTCGAAGCGAGGGGTCAGTTGATCCCGCTCGGAGTGGACTGCGGGCTGCGGCCGGCCAGCACGTCCTGAAGTCGCGGGGTGCCCTGCTGGACCGCGGCCACCGTGCTGTCGTGATCGACGCCGGCGAGTCCGCCGTTGGTGACCGTGATGGCGTCGGCGCCGATCCGGACCACGGCGACGTCCAGAGTGAGTGTGACGGGGTCGCCGTCCGACGTCCCCTTCATGGTCATCGTCAGCGCCTTGACGTCGTCGCCCACCTTGGGCACCGAGGCCTCGACGACCTGCACGGTACGGTCACCGCCGTCGCGGCCCGTCACGGTGAACTGGTCGCAGTCGTCGGGCAGGGAACCCAGCCAGTCCATCGACTTCTCCAGGTCGGCCTGGTCGTAGGCGGCGACCTGGTACAGCAGCCGGGACTGCCCCTGCTGGAATCCTCTGAGCGCCGACGCGCCGGACGGGTCGCCCAGCAGGTCCTCGTCGTAGAGCGTGTCGATGAGGCGCTGGCACTGGGAGGCGTCCGCCTTGCCCGAGATGAAGTCGTTCACGTCCACCTGGCCGATGAGGAGGGAGTCGCGCCAGTCCTGCGCGTCGTCCACCTGGTTCCAGTCGTCCTCCAGGTCGGCCTCGGTGATCAGCGCGGTCTCCGCGCCGGACTGGGTGAGGCTCGCGGCGGGCGACGGGCTCCCGGACTGCTTGCCCGACGGCGTGCCGGTGGCCGTCGGGCTGGTCTGCCGGGCGATCGGCTGCTCGGCGACGGGCCGCTCCGCCACGGCGGAGGCCGCGGTGTCCGACTCGGCCGTCGTGTCGTCGCCGCCGCTGGAGCAGGCCGCCGTGACCAGCAGCGCCCCGGCGGCGAGGGCGCCGGTCAGAAGACGGGCGGGACGGGCCGCTCGGGCCGCGCTCCGGTGGGACCGGTGTGACGGACGGGACGGGCGAGAGGTGGTCACAGGTGCCTCCTGGAGACGGAACGGGTGCCGGACGCGTCCGCGCGCGCCGGGCGCGGCGGCTGCCCCCCTGCCCTCCCACCGCACCACCGGCCCGGCCGCGTCACCAGCGCACTGGGTCATCCGGGTGACGGAAAGCGCCCGGGGCGGGCCCGGGCGCTTTGGCGTGGACGTTCGCCGGGGCAGCCGCCGTCCCGGCGCGTAAATGCCAGGTGGACGGGCCCGTCGCCAGGGCATCATGTCGGTTCCGTCGCCCGCCGCTCCGGCCCGCCGTTCACGTCCGGGCCGGGGCGGCCGATCACCACCCGGGGGCTCCCATGACCGTCCAGAGCGGGACCGTCCACGACGTGACCGTCCCGAACGTCCTGTTGTCCGGCGTCGTCGGCTCGACCGCCTACGGACTCGCGCACGCGGGATCCGACGTGGACCGGCTCGGCATGTTCGCGGCCCCCACCGAGGAACTGCTCGGCCTGCACGGCCCGAAGGAGTCCCACGTCAGCACGGCGCCCGACCGCACCCTGCACGAGGCCGCCAAGTGGTGCCGGCTCGCCCTCGGCGGCAACCCGACCGTCATGGAACTCGTCTGGCTGCCCGACGACCTGTACGAGGCACGCACCCCGCTCGGCGACGAACTCATCGCCATCCGCGGGACGTTCCTCAGCGCACGCCGGATCCGCGACGCCTATCTCGGTTACGCCACCCAGCAGTTCCGCAAGCTGCAGAACCGCAACGGCGCGGCGGGACCCGGCGCCGACAGCTCCGCCACCGGCAGACGCACCGCCAAGCACGCCCGGCACCTCAAGCGACTGTGCGAACAGGGCTACCAGCTGTACGCGACAGGCGAGTTGACCATACGCGTCGACGACCCGGACGGCTTCCACCGCTTCGGCGAGCAGGTGGCCGCCGACCCCGAGGCGGCGCTGCCGCTGCTGCGCCGGTACGAGGAGGCGTTCACGGAGACGCGCAGCGCCCTGCCCGAACACCCCGACGACAGGGCGGCCGACGCCTGGCTGCGCCGCGTGCGGCGGCACTTCTACGCGGCCTGAGAGAGCGGAGGACGGGCGCGGAAAACCCCGTGCGGGGCCCGCCCGTCCCTCCCTACACTCGCCACACACCACGCGTCCGCCCCGGCGAGGGCGAGCGCGTCACCAGGACGAAGACGAACAAGCGAGGGGAGCCGGCCATGCGTGAGCGCACCGCTGCCGTCGTTCCCCCCTCCCGCTTCGAGGTGATCCTCGTGTCCCCGTCCGTCCGGTGCCCGCTGCGCGGCCGGCACCGGACGGCCTGACGGGACCGTCGCTCCAAACCCTTCGCACCGGAACACTTCTGTCGGTGCGTCAGCACCACGTCCCTCAGGCGAATCGCGCTGCCCGTTCTCCCGGAACACCCTGAAAGGCCAAGGGCCGTGCGCAACAACCTCGACCGTCACCTCGCCGCCGTGCGCAACCTGGGCATCCTCGCCCACGTCGACGCCGGCAAGACCACCGTCACCGAGCGGATCCTGTACGCCACCGGGACCACGCACAAGCGCGGCGAGGTCCACGACGGCACCACCGTCACCGACTTCGACCCCCAGGAACGCGACCGCGGCATCACCATCTTCGCGGCGGCCGTCAGCTGCGCCTGGCGGGACCATCGCGTCAACCTGATCGACACCCCGGGGCACGTCGACTTCGCCGACGAGGTGGAGCGTTCGCTGCGGGTGCTCGACGGGGCGGTCGCGGTGTTCGACGCCGTCGCGGGCGTGGAGCCGCAGAGCGAGTCGGTGTGGCGGCAGGCCGACCGGCACGGCGTGCCGAGGATCGCGTTCGTCAACAAGCTGGACCGCGCGGGCGCCGACCTCGACGCCGCCGTGGCGTCGATCCGCGAGCGCCTGCACCCCGTACCGCTGGTGGTCCAGCTGCCGATCGGCGCGGAAGACGCTTTCACCGGTGTCGTCGACCTGCTCCGCATGCGTGCGCTGACCTGGGAGGACGGCGCGGAAACGATGACCGAGGGGCCCGTCCCCGAGGCACTGCGGGAGGAGGCGCTGCGCCGGCGGCGGCTGCTGGAGGAGGCGGTGGCGGAACGGCATCCGGCCGCGCTGGAGGAGTTCTGCGACCGGGAGACGCTCTCGGCGGGCACGCTGTCCTCGGCCCTGCGCGACCTGACGCGCACCGGTGACGGTGTGGTCGTGCTGTGCGGCTCGGCCTACCGCAACCGAGGCGTCGAACCGCTGCTCGACGCCGTCGTCGACTACCTGCCCTCACCCCTGGACGTGCCCGCCGTGCACGGTACCCACGACGGGGCCGACGAGCGGAGGCCCGCGGACCCGGGCGCGCCGTTCGCGGCCCTCGCGTTCAAGGTCAGCGCCACGAGCACCGGCCGGCTCACCTACGTGCGGGTGTACTCCGGCACGATCGGGAAGGGAGACACCGCGTGGGACGCGACCGCTGGGCGCACCGAACGCATCGGCCGCATCCTGCGCGTCCAGGCCGACCGGCACGCCCAACTGGAGCGGGCGGTCGCCGGGGACATCGTGGCCGTGGTGGGCCTGAAGTCGGCGCGGGCCGGCTCCACGCTGTGCGCGCCGGACGCCCCGCTCGTCCTGGAGCCGCCCGGCGTCGCCGACCCGGTCGTCTCGGTGGCGGTCGAGCCGCGCCGGAGCACGGACACCGAACGGCTGGTCACGGCCCTGGCCCGGCTGGCCGAGGAGGACCCGTCGCTGACGGTCCGCACCGACGCCGAGACCGGCCAGACGGTGCTGTCCGGCATGGGTGAACTGCACCTGGAGGTCGCCGTGGAGAAGATCCGTCGCGCCCTCGGGCTGGAGATCAACGTCGGCCGTCCACGCGTCACTTACCGCGAGACGGTGGCGCGCGGAGTGTCCGGTCTGGTCTTCCGGCACGTCAAACAGGACGGCGGTGCGGGCCAGTTCGCGCATGTCGTGCTCGATGTGGAGCCGCTGGAGGACGGGTTCGACTTCCGGTCCGCCGTCGTGGGCGGGCGGGTGCCGCAGGAGTACGTCCGCGCGGTCGACGCCGGCTGCCGTGACGCGCTCGCCGAGGGTCCCCTCGGCGGGCACACGGTGACCGGGCTGCGCGTCACCCTGACCGACGGCGCCACCCATGTGAAGGACTCCTCCGAGATGGCCTTCCGCACGGCGGGCCGGCTCGCCCTGAGGGAAGCCCTGCGCGGCTGCGTGATGCGGTTGCTGGAGCCGGTCGTCGAGGTCACGGTGACCGTGCCCGAGGACGCGGTCGGCGGGGTTCTCGGCGACCTCGCGGCCCGCCGCGGCCGGGTCACCGACTCGCAGGTCCGCGGGGGAGCGGCCGTGGTGACCGCGACCGTGCCGCTGGCCGAACTGTTCGGCTACGCGACGCGCCTGCGCAGCCGCACCCAGGGCCGCGGCACCTTCACGGCCCGCCCCACGGGCTACGCCCCGGCGCCGACGGTGGCGGCTACGCCGTAGCCGGTGAAGGGGGCGGTGCCGAGCCGGGAACGGTTCGGCACCGCCCCCGCGACGAGGGCCGAGCCCCCGAGCGGTCCGTACGCTGAGTCAGCGTACGGGCACTTTCTGTAGACGGTACGCGGATCTCCACGCCAGTCTTGGTGCTGACGAGGCGTGGGGGCCAGGAACAGCGCGTACGCGAACGGGAGGTGGCCGCACATGACCTTCAGCGGCATGAGCATGGACGACGAGGGTGAAGGCTTCGAGGAGGGTACGGCCGGCGACGGCGGCTCCGAAAGGGGCGCGGTCGACGACGACTTCGAGGGGGACGACGGCGGCTTCGAGGGGGACGACGGCGGCTTCCTCCACGGGGACGACGAGGAGGGGGACGAGGACGGTTCAGGCGACTGCGAACCGGCCCGTGAGCCCGACCCCTCGGACAGTCTGCGCACCTGGGGCGCCGTCAGCCGGGCGCTCCGCGAGCACGCCGGGTACAGCCGGGCCGAGTTCGCGGAGCTCGTCCGCTTCTCCAAGCACACCGTGGAGTCGGTGGAGTTGGGGCGGCGCATGGCCGACGAGGCGTACGTCGAGCGGGCGGAGGAAGTGTCCGGGAACACCGGAGCGCTGCGCGCGTCGGCGAAGTTCGTGACGCGGGGCGACGTGGGCCTGGCGGCCTGGTTCCGGGAGTGGGCCCGGCTGGAGCGGAAGGCCGTGAGCCTGTGCACCTACGAATGCCGCCTGGTGCCGGGCCTGTTGCAGTCGGCGGAGTACGCGCGGGCGGTGTTCGAGGGGACCGTCCCGCTCGTGCCGGACGGCCGGTTGCAGAGCTACATGGAAAGCCGGATGGAGCGGCAGCGGATGCTGTCCGCGCGGCCCACGACGCCGTACGGCTTTATCGTCGAAGAGCACGTCTTCCGGCGGCGGTTCGGGGACGCGGAGCAGATGCGCGGCATGTTCGACCATGTGCTGGAGCTGACCGCGCCGCGCAACGTGTCGCTGCAGATCGTGCCGTTGGAGGCCGGGCTGCACGCCTGCCTGGACGGGCCGTTGCAGATCCTGGAGACGCCGAAGGGGCAGTGGCTCGCCTACTCCGAAGGGCAGCAGAACGGCCGTCTGATCTCCCGTGCGAAAGAGGTGAGGCTCCTCAGGCAGCGCTATGACACACTGCGCTCGCAGGCCCTGAACACCAAGGACTCGCGGCGCCTGCTGGAGCGACTCCGAGGAGAACTATGAGCGCGACCGAACTGGCGTGGTTCAAGTCCAGCTACAGCGGCAGTCAGGGCGACAGCTGTGTCGAGGTCGCCGTCACCCGGCAGGCCGTGTGCGTACGGGACTCCAAAGACGTGACGCGACCGCACTTCGCCGTCGGGCGTGAGAGCTGGGCGCGTTTCGTGGGGACCCTGGACTCCGCGAGGCCCGTCACGCAGGCCTGAACCATGTGTCCCGGCGGCGGCGCGCGGCATCACGCGCCGCCGCCGGGTCCGTCGGGGGTGTGAGACTCATGAGCGAGTTGAACGCGGCTTTGGCCGGGGCCACTTCTCCTTCGTGGCCGCGACGTGCCCGTGCCGCCGCCCGGCAGAAGCTGGACATCCCCATCCTCGCGCTCGGCGGTTCCGCCTTCATCGGCGAACGCAACGAGTCCCAGGCGCGGTTCGCGGCCCATGCGTCACCGGACACGTCTTCGACGCGGGCCACGACCTCGCGGAGGAGGTGCCCGACGAGATGGCCGACGTCGTCCTGCCGTTCCTGGCCGGGAACCGGTAGCCGGCCCTCGCTCCGCCCCTGCCACAGCCGGCGGGGGCGGCGGCTCACAGCCGGGTGGCCGTGCGGATCAGTCCCGCCAGGGTCAGGGAGCGACTGTGCGCGGGCCAGGCGATATGGGTGACGACAGGGGGCGCGTCGGACAGCGGGACGGCGGTGTGCTCGGCCCACAGCCAGGCGCGGGCGGACTCGGGGAAGACCACCACGGTGCGTCCGAGGGCGATCAGCTGGGCCAGTTGTGTCTGGTCGTGGATCACGGGACCCGGGCCGGGGGAGGGGACGCCGTCGCGGGACCAACGGGCGAGCGGAAGGTCGGGGATCTCCGTGACCTCGGCCAAGGACAAGGTCCTGCGTGCGGACTCGGCCATGCCTGCGAAGAATGCGAACAGGGCGGCGCCGTGCCCGGACGGGTCGTAGACGCCTTGGAGGGGGCGGTCTTTTGCGAGAATTTACGAGAAAGAAGATCGGGGGCAAACGGCAGTGTCCGGCTCTTTCACCTGTGCCGATAGGACGTCGCGGAGACTGAGGGGAAGACGGCCGGTCAGCCGGGTGTAGTCGTCGCAGACTCGATCCCAGCGCTGCTCGCGCACCGAGGCGAACATGGACGAGAAGGCGTAAAGCCACCAGGGCTCCAGGCCGGTCTCCGCAGTCTCGGCGCAGTACATATCGTTCGGGATGTCCACGTAGGTGACAGGCGTCTTCCATGCCTCCGCCGTGACCGAGGCGATGCGTGCCAGGTCCGCCGACTCGGGTCCGGTGATGTCATGGTGACGCCCGGTCGGCTCACCCACCGCGAGCGCGGCGAGGGCACGGGCCACGTCGTCGCGCGCTACCAGGGAAATCCGGCCATCCGCGGCCGGAAGTCGCAGCAGCCCGGTCGTGCGCGCCTTGGTGAGCCAGTCCTGGAAGAACTCGATGTACAGCGAAGCCCTGGCGAACGAGCACGGGACGCCGGAGGCCAGGAGCAGATCCTCGGTGAGCTGGTTGACCACGGCGTAACAGAACGGGGACGCCGTGTCGGCATCGACGCTGCTCAGCGCTGCGACATGGCTGACGCGCTCGGCTGACGCGGCGGCGACAACGTTGCGGTGGTGCACCAGCATCCGTGCATCGGGGCCATCACTGGAGACGAAAACCAGGGTGTCCACACCCTGCAGAGCCGCTCGAAGAGCGCGCGGATCGGTGTAGTCGGCGACAGCGACCTTCGCCTGGGGCGGCAATGCCTCGGCAGGCAGCTTCCGCCTGGTGATCGCTACGACGTCCACACCGTCCTGGCCCGCGAGCAGCTGCACCACCCGCCTGCCCAGGCGGCCGGCTGCCCCCGTCACCGCGATGCGCATCATTGCCCCCGTCGCATTGTCAGTGGACGAGCATCACACTATCCGGCGCCTGCCAGCTCTGTGTGAGGTCCTATCGGCACAGGTGAGAGAGACGGACACCGCCGAGCGGCCAACAACAAGGCTCAGCGGAAGCAACTCAGGCTCACGGGCCAAAGAGCGCGGTTGCGGTCGCACGCCGCACTGAGCGGCACTCGACGCCCGATCAGCGCCCCCTGGGGAAGGCGGCGCACAGTGCAGGGCCGCGGGTCACAAACGCGACTCGGATGACGGGCAGCATGCAGACGACCTGCATCACGGCGTACCACGGCGGACAGACACCCGGGATCAGGTCGACGCCGATGATCGCTATCGGCATGACCACGGTGAGAGCCCTCACGCGCTCGAAGGCCCGTCGAGATCCCCGGGAAGCGGATCCGGTCATCCGGTAGACCAGCACGGCGACTACGGGCAGCAGGACTGCCCGGATCCACATGAACGTGTTCGCCGTGTCACCGCTGACCGATACCGCGATGACCGCGAAGAGGGCGGTGGCGCTCAGTGCGCCGTAAACCTTGATGCTGCTCTTCGCTGTGTCGAAGGCCCCTTGGGTGCGGGGGGTGTTGAGGAGTGCTGCCTCGGCCGTGGAGTGCGCGTTGGTTTCCATGCTCACGACGCTATGAAGTGCTTGGCTGACGCGGTATCCGCCTGGACACACAGGCGGGTGGGGGTAGCCCCACTCCCTGCCTGAACACGGAAGTAGCGGGCTCTGCGCGGTGCACAGTGGGAGCACCGAACGGTAAGCGAAGGATGGGTCATGAGGCAGCTGGGTTCGTGGGTGGCACGCGTCGGCGTGGGTTTCGTGCGGGGATGCGTCGTCGCGGTCGTCAGCATGCTGGCCCCGGCCGTGTGGGCTGCCGCCGTGGCGCTGGGGATCTGGTGGGGGCCGGGAAACCCGTGGTCGTGGGTAGCGCCCCTCGTGCTGGTGTGTGGGGGGACACTCGCGTTGTCCCGCCCGATCTGCCGGATGGTCCGCTTCCTCGTCGCGAGGTGGACCGCCACCGTCATCCCCGGCGGATACCGGCAGGCCGCAGTGGTGACGCGGATGTCCACCGGGTACTGGTGGAACGGCTTCTCCTACGAGCGCACCCGCCGGGACGCCCTCCTGGATCAGAAGTGGCGGCTCCGGTGGAAAGACCCCGCCAACTGGCGCGACCTGCGGTTCACGGGGATCGTGCCGCTCACTGCAGGCGTGGTCGCCGCCCTGCCGCCGGCCGGGGTGGCCGCGGCGGTCCTCGGGTTCGGCCGGCCGGGGCTCGCCACGCGCCTCGTCGGGGCGCTGGGCCTGGTCGTGGCTGTCGCCTCCGCCCCGTACGCTTGGCGGCTCGTCGAGCCGGTGGCCGTCCGCTTCCTGCGTCCGTCGCCTGCGATGGTGCTGACGGACCGGGTGGATGAGTTGACCGCCCAGCGCGCGGACTCGACGGTCGCGCAGGCTGCCGAGATCCGCCGGATCGAAAGGGACCTGCACGACGGGGCGCAGGGCCGCCTGGTTGCACTCGGGCTCTCCTTGGCGACCGCGGACAAGCTGATGGAGACCGACCCGGAGCGGGCCAAGGCACTGATGCGGGACGCGCGGGCCGGCGCCACCGCCTCGCTGGCCGAGCTCCGCGAGCTGATCCGTGGGATTAGTCCACCCGTGCTGAACGAGCGCGGGCTCGTCGACGCAGTGCGCGCCCTCGCTCTGGACATCCCGCTCGACGTGGTCGTCAGCGCTCACGTCCGGCTGACCCTGGATGCGCCGATCGAGTCGGCCGTCTACTTCGGCGTCGCCGAGTTGCTGACCAACGCGGTCCGGCATGCCCACGCGTCGCGGGCGCGCGTCTGCCTCGCCAGGGACGAGGCCGACCTCGTTGTCGAGGTTGAGGACGACGGCCGGGGCGGGGCCGACGAGCGACCCGGCGGCGGGCTCGCCGGTCTGCGCCGCCGCCTGGCGGTCTTCGACGGCACCCTGGAGATCACCAGCCCACCGGGCGGCCCGACCCGTGTCAGGATGGCGCTGCCATGCGAATCGTTGTAGCCGAAGATCTCTACCTCCTGCGCGACGGGATGGTCCGCCTGATCGAGGCGTACGGGCACCAGGTGGTGGCGACAGCGACCACCGGACCTGAAACGCTCGACGCGCTGCGGACGTGGCGCCCGGATGTGTCCGTCATCGACGTCCGCATGCCACCGGACCAGTCGGACGAGGGCCTGCGGGCGGCCCTCGCCGCCCGCAGCGAGATGCCCGATCTGCCAGTCCTCATCCTCTCCCAGCACGTCGAGCAGTTGTACGCCCGCGAGCTCCTGGCCGACGGCTCCGGCGGCGTCGGCTACCTCCTCAAGGAGAGCGTGTTCGACGCCGACCAGTTCATCGGCGCCCTCGAACGCGTCGCGGGCGGCGGGACCGCCATGGACCCGGCTGTCATCGCGAAACTGCTGACCAACAGTTCCCCGAACCGGGGGCTCAAGCGGCTCACCGAACGCGAGTACTCCGTGTTGGCCCTCATGGCCGAGGGACTGTCCAACCAGGCCATCGGCCGCCGCCTCTTTCTCAGCGAGAGCGCCATCAGCAAGCACACCACCTCCATGTTCGGCAAGCTGGGCATCTCAGACGATGACGACACCAACCGCCGCGTCCGCGCCGTTCTCACCTACCTGAACAAGCCTTAGCTTGATCCAGCCGCTGGCACGCTCACCGTACCCACTCGTACTTGTCGTCCGCGTTCCATCCTGCATCCCAGTCGTCGACGTCGAGCAGGTCGTCGGCCTCGTGCTACGTCAGACCCGCATGATGCCGGCCCGGCCGCGGGTCAGGCGGCCGTGCCGAAGCCGGCGGCGGCCAGATCCTGCTCGCGCAGAGGGGTGAAGTCCACGTCCAGCTTCGGGTCGTACGCCTCGGGCTGGATGCCGAGTTCGTGCGTGGAGTACTCGCCGAACCGGTTGATGTGCTCGGTCAGGTACGGCGAGATGCGGGCGAGCTCCTCCGGGTCGATCGTCCAGCCCTCCTCCAGCAGCCGTTGTGGAAGACCACCGCGTTGCTGAGCAGCGCGTTGAACTTCATCGCCTTCTCCTGCTCGGCGGGGTCGTTGTCGGCAATGACGCCGCGGTTGCCGAAGCCGAGCCACTGGGAGGAGCCGTTGAACGCATCGATCTTGTTCGTCGCCGCGGTCACCCGCCGGCGCAGCGGCGCGTCCGAGAGGTAGCGCAGCAGCTGCACGGTGCGGATCACGCGGCCGACCTCGCGGGACGCGGTGTAGGTGGCGTTCTTCCGCGCCCCCGAGCGCAACCGCTTCAGCAGCGTCGACGAGGAGATCGCCCCCTCGCGTACGGAGAGGGCGAACTAGAACAGGTGCAGCTCATCGCGCTGATCAGCCGCTTGAACCGCGGATACGCGGTCCGTTCGATCGAGGTCACAACCCACCCAGGCCCCGAGATGATGGCCAACATCGCCTCTTTTGAAAATGAATATCATGTGGTTAAGGTGAGGGGCGTCGAGCCGGCGGGGAGGAGGGCAAGTGATCAACTGGGTTCCGCTTGTTGCCTATGATGCGCAAGTGCCTGACTACTGCATCCAGACCGCCCGTCCCGGCGACCTCGACGGAGCCCGGGCCCTCATGCTCGACACCGTCTACCGCGACTTCGGCACCGGGTACGTGCCGCGCTGGCACGGCGACATCATCGATCCCGCCGCCGCGTACCTGATCCCCGACCGGCACACGCTGCTGGTCGCGCTGGACGCGGACGGCGAGGTCGTCGCCACGGGCGCGCTGGACTCGCGCGGTCCGCTGCATCCGCCGAACCCCCGGCACATCGCCGAGCGCTATCCCTCCGGCGCCACCGCGCAGTTGCGTCGCGTGTACGTCCGCCGCGAGCACCGCCGGCGCGGACTCGCCCGGCGGCTGGTCGCCGGCCTGCTCGCCTTCGCGGCGGCGGACGGCGGCTACCGCTCCGTCTACCTGCACACGGACCCGTCCGTCGAAGGCGCCGAGGGCTTCTGGCGCTCGATCGGGACCGTCGTGCACGACGAGCGCGAGGACCCCGCCGCCGCCCACGCGGTCGTGCACTTCGACGTCCCCCTCGACGCCCACCTCTCCGACGCACCCGCACCCCACCACGTCATAGGCCGGTAGATCCCATGCGCTTCCCCCGCCGACGGCGGCTCGCCGCCGCCCTCGTGCTCGCCCCGACGCTCGCCCCGCTCCTGTCCGGCTGCTTCGCCTCCGGCGGCGGCGGTGAGGCCACCGACGCGAAGGACGGCTCCCGGCTGCGCGTCGCCCTCGCCTTCCCGCCCGCCGAGAACCTCTCCCCGTACGGCGCCGACGCCACCCTCCTCAGCCGGCTCGGCGTCACCGAGGGCCTGACCGCCCTCGACGCCAACGGTGCGGCCGCCCCCGCGCTCGCCTCCTCCTGGCGCCGGGAGGACGACCGCACCTGGCTGTTCACCCTGCGCGAGGCCGACTTCCAGGACGGCACCGCACTCACCCCGGCCGCCGTCGCCGCCTCCCTCACCCACGCCACCCGGGCCCGGCCCGCCCCCGCCGCCCTCTCCGGCGTCGCCCTCACCGCCCAGGCCGACGGCGCCACCGGCGTCCGCGTCACCACCGCCGCCCCGGACCCCGCCCTGCCGCTGCGCCTGTCCAGCCCGAGTCTCGCCGTCCTCGCTCCCAAGGCCTACGACGCGAAGGGCGCCGCCGACCCGGTCGGCACCGCCACCGGCCCCTTCCGGCTCACCAAGGTCAACGGCAGCACCAGCGCCGACCTCGACCGCTTCGACGACTACTGGGGTGGCCGCGCCCAGGCGTCCGGCATCGACGCCCGCTTCATCGCCGACGGCACCGCCCGCGCCAACGCCCTGCGCACCGGACAGGTCGACGTCGCCGAGGCGATTCCCGTGTCCCAGGCCGCCACGCTCGACGCGGACACCCGCCGGGAGACCGCCACCACCCGCACCACCAGCCTGCAGCTGAACACGAAGTCCGGCGTCTTCAAGGACCCTTCGCTGCGCGCCGCCGCCCGCGCCGCCGTCGACACCTCCGCCCTCGCCAAGGGCGTCTACGAAGGTCACGCCGACGCCGGCGCCGGCATCTACGGGCCCGCCCTGAACTGGGCCGAGGGCAAGCGCGTCCCGTCCGCCGCCCCGGTGCCGGCCGGCAGGCCCGCCGGCGCCCCCGTCACCCTCGCCACCTACGACAACCGGCCCGAACTCCCCGAAGCGGCGCAGGTGCTGAAGCAACAGCTGGAGAAGGCCGGCTTCAAGGTCAGGCTGGAGGTGCGCGAGTACTCCCGCCTGGAGAGCGACGCCCTCGCCGGGAAGTTCGACGCCTTCGTCGGCGCGCGCAACAGCCTCCTCGACACAGGCGACCCCGTCGCCGTCCTCAGCAGCGACTACACCTGCGCCGGGAGCTACAACCTCGCCCGGCTCTGCGACAAGAAGGTCGACCAGGCCGTCGCGAAGGCGCAGGGCGTCGCCGACACGGCGAAGCGGCAGGAAGCGGCCATGGCCGCCGAGGCCGCCGTCCTCGGCACCGACGCCGTCGTGCCGCTGGTCCACCAGCGCGTCATCACGGGTGTCGGAGCAGAGGTGAGCGGTGTGATCCTCGACCCCTACGAGCGCACCCTCGTCGGCACCGGCACCCGGCGCTGAGCCATGGGGAGCAGGCTGGGCGCGCTGCTCTGGCGCGCCGCACTGGCCGCGCTGCTGGTGTGCGGGATCGGGCTGCTGCCCTGGCTCTCGCGTACCGACCCGGCGCTGACGGTCCTCAAGGCACGGTCCGCCGACCGCGACCCCACCCCGGAGACGCTCGCCCACATCCGGGCCCGACTCGGCCTGGACGAAGGCCCGGTGCACCTGCTCGGTCAGTGGCTCGCCGGACTGCCGCGCGGGGACGCCGGACGGTCGTGGATCTCCGGCGCCGAGGTCATGCCCGGCCTGCTCCAGGCACTCGGCGTCTCGCTGCTGCTGGTGACGGTGGCCCTCCTCGTCGCCCTCGTCACCGCCGCGGCCGTCTGCGCACGCACCCTGCGCCTCGGAGCGGCGCGACGCCTCGACGGGCGGCGGGCCGGCGGCTCGGGCTCCGCGATGCTGGCCGCGCTCCCCGAGTTCCTCACCGCGTCCGTACTCGCCACCGTCGTCGGCGTCCAGTGGGGCTGGCTGCCCGCCCTCGGCTGGTACGGCCCGCAGTGGACGGTGCTGCCGGCGCTCGCCCTCGGCCTGCCCGCCGGCGCGATCCTCGGACGGCTCCTCGACGACCAGCTCCCCGGCGCCTTCGGCGAATCGTGGGCTCTGGCCGCGGCGGCCCGAGGACTGCCCGGCCACCGCATCGCCCGCCAGGCCCTGCGCCGGTGCGTCCCCGGACTGCTGCCCAACCTCGGCCTGTTCGTCGTGGGCCTGACCGGCGGATCCGTCGCCGTGGAGAAGATCTTCGACATCCCCGGCCTCGGCCGCACCACCCTCCAGGCCGCGATCGCCCAGGACCTGCCCGTCCTCCAGGCCGGCGCCCTCGCCCTGGTCGCCCTCGCCGCCCTCACCGCCGGCCTCGCCCACCTCGCCGCCCGCCGCCTCATCGGCCCCGCGTTGCGCGACGGCGCTCTGCACAGCCTGCACCGGCCGGCCCTACCGGCCCGCACGGTCCTGCCCCTCGCCTACGGCGCCCTCCTGCTCGGGGTCGTCGCCCTCGGCCTGCCCCGCGACCCGCTCGCGCTCGACACCGGCGCCCGCCTGAAGTCGCCGTCGGCAGCCCACCCGTTCGGCACCGACTCCCTCGGCCGGGACATCCTCGCCCGGGTCGCCCACGGCGCCCTCGACACCCTGCTCCTCGCCCTCGCCGTCACCGCCCTCGCACTGATCGCCGGCCTGCTGCTCGGCCTGGTGCCGGCGCTGTCCGGACCGCTCGTCGACACCGTCAACGCCGTGCCGCCCGTCCTCGCCGCGCTCTTCGTCACCGCGGTCTCCGGCAGCGGCGCGAGCACGCCCGTCCTCGCGGTCGCCGTCGTCGCCTGGGCCCCGCTCGCCGCGCACACCTCGGCGCTCATCAGCCAGGAACGCGCCACCGTCCACCTCACCGCGACCCGGGCCCTCGGCGCCGGCCCCTGGTACCTGCTGCGCAGCGAACTCCTGCCGGCCGTCCTCCCGCCCGTCGCCCGCCACGCACTGCTGCGCCTGCCCGGCGTCGCCCTCGCCCTGGCCTCCCTCGGCTTCCTGGGCCTCGGCGCTCAACCCCCTTCCCCCGAGTGGGGGTTGCTGCTCGCCGAGAACCAGCCCTACGCCGAACGCGCTCCCTGGGCCGTCCTCGCCCCGGCAGCCGTCCTCGCCCTGCTCGGAGCGCTCGCCGTGACAGCGGCGGGCGGCGTGCGACTGCCGCGGCTGCGACGACGGCGACGACAGGGACGTACGACCGATCCTGTGACGGAACGCGTCACCGCCGAAAGGGAGTTGGCGGCGACGCGATGACGCCCCGCCCCGCGCACCCGCCGACGCCGGGGCGCACGAGCGGCACGGACGACGGCGAAGGGCCCGAACCGTGAGACCGGTTCGGGCCCTTCGCCGTCAAGTCCTGGCCCCCTGGCAGGGGTTGTGGGTTCAGCGCGTGGCGAGCTCCAGGCGGGGCTCCGGGGCGGCGGCGGGCAGGACCCGGGAGGTGCGCCACAGCCACAGGACGTCCCGGCCGAAGGACCACACCAGCAGGGTCAGCGCGAGCAGGGCGACACCGAAGTTGGCGGCGTACGGGAGCAGGTCCGCGCCGGCGACCAGCAGGCAGACGCCCTGCATCGCGGCGACCGTCTTGCGGGCCATGCTCGGCGGGAGCGGGGCGTTCAGCCACGGGGCGACGCGGGCCGCGGCGACGAAGGCGTAGCGCATGCCGCCCATCAGCAGCACCCACGGGCCGAGCTCCATCGACACGTACACGCTGAGCACCAGGATCAGGAACGCGTCGACCTCCATGTCGAACCGCGCGCCGAGCGCCGTCGAGGTGCCGGTGCGGCGGGCGACCTTGCCGTCCACGCCGTCCAGGATCAGGGCGACCGCGGTCAGCCCGACCAGCAGGGAGACCGGCGGCGCGCTGACGAAGGAGTCCGCGACCAGCGCGGTGACTCCGCCGACCAGGGTGGCGCGGCCGAGGGTGACCCGGTTGGCCGGGCCGAAGGAGCGCAACTGCGAACGGTGCAGCGCCCGGGAGAGCACCGCCCAGGTGGCGACGGCGAAGACGAGCCCGGTCACCCAGCCCGCCGGCCCCATGCCGATCGCCGTGCCGAGGAAGGTCAGCAACAGGACCTGCACGCCCGCTCCCACAGCGGTCTCCTGCTGGACCAGCCTCGCGTCGTAAGTGTTGTTCAGGGCCACCGCACATCCTCCGGCCAGGTGACAGAGTCGATCAAGGCCGCGTACTGTGCGCGACCTGTGCCACACCTCGGTACGTGAACAAGTTCCCGATCGTTCAGGAGGACGCCGATGAACCGCACCGCACGTGCGTTCTGGATCGGTTCGCCCGGTCATGGCGAGATCCGTGACCTCACCCTGCCGGACCCGGCGCACGACGAGGTCGTCGTCCGGTCCCTGTACTCGGGTGTCAGCCGTGGCACGGAGACCCTCGTCTTCCGCGGCGGCGTGCCCGAGAGCCAGCACACCGCGATGCGGGCGCCGTTCCAGGAAGGCGACTTCCCGGCGCCGGTGAAGTACGGCTACCTCAACGTGGGCGTGGTCGAGGAGGGCCCGGCCGAGCTGACGGGCCGCACCGTCTTCTCCCTCTACCCGCACCAGACCCGCTTCGTCGTCCCGGCGAGCGCGGTCACGGTCGTCCCGGACTCCGTGCCCGCCGCGCGGGCCGTCCTCGCCGGCACCGTGGAGACGGCCGTCAACGCGCTGTGGGACGCCGCGCCGCTCGTCGGGGACCGGATCGCGGTCGTCGGCGGCGGCATGGTCGGCTGCTCGGTGGCCGCGCTGCTCGCCCGCTTCCCCGGCGTCCGCGTCCAGCTGGTGGACGCCGACCCGGCCCGCGCCGGTATCGCCGAGGCGCTCGGCGTCGGCTTCGCGCGCCCCGAGGACGCCCTCGACGGCTGCGACCTCGTCGTCCACGCCAGCGCCACCGAACAGGGCCTCGCCCGCTGCCTGGAACTGCTCAGCCCCGAGGGCACGGTCATCGAACTGAGCTGGTACGGCGACCGGCAGGTCACCCTCCCGCTCGGCGAGGCCTTCCACTCCCGCCGGCTCGTCATCCGCAGCAGCCAGGTCGGCACCGTCTCCCCGCGCCGCGCCGGCCGTACCTACGCCGACCGGCTCGCCCTCGCCCTCGATCTGCTGGCCGACCCCGCGCTGGACGCCCTCGTCACCGGAGAAAGCGCCTTCGAGGAGTTGCCGGCGGTCATGCCGAGGCTCGCCGCGGGGGAGATCCCCGCGCTCTGCCACCGCGTCAGGTACGACGCCGATCCCGCCCGCGACCACGGCGAAAGCGCCTGACCTGAGAAAAGAGTGAGAGACGGCTGAACACGGGGAAGCGAAGAGCCGTACTACTCGGCATCCCCCGGCGCCCGACGGCCGGAGGACCAGAGGCGCCGCACCTGGAGGGTTGTCCGTTGTTCAGTGTCACCGTCCGCGATCACATCATGATCGCCCACAGCTTCCGCGGCGAGGTCTTCGGACCCGCGCAGCGCCTCCACGGGGCCACGTTCCTTGTGGACGCCACGTTCCGCCGCGAGCAGCTGGACGACGACAACATCGTCGTCGACATCGGCCTGGCGACCCAGGAGCTCGGAGCCGTGGTCAGCGAGCTCAACTACCGCAACCTGGACAACGAGCCCGACTTCGCCGGCGTCAACACCTCCACCGAGTTCCTCGCCAAGGTGATCGCCGACCGGCTCGCCGAGCGGATCCACAAGGGCGCGCTCGGCGAGGGCGCCCGCGGTGTCGCCGGCATCTCCGTCACCCTGCACGAGTCGCACATCGCCTGGGCGAGTTACGAGCGTGCGCTGTGACCGACGTGACCCTGGAGAAGGCCGTCCCCCAGGCCCCCCTCGCGTACGTGCCCGTGCAGTCGGCGCCCGCGCAGAGCGGGCCGGCGCAGACCGGGCCCACGAGAACGGACGCTCCCAAGATCGGCGGGATCATCCCCATGTCCCTGCGCACCGTGCACTTCGTCATGCCGGGCGGCGTCGACGACCCGGCGAACCCCAGCGGCGGAAACGCCTACGACCGGCGGCTCTGCCTCGACCTGCCCGGCTTCGGCTGGCAGGTCCACAAGCACCTCGTGTCCGGCGAGTGGCCCCGCCCCGGCGCCGCCGCCGGCCATGAACTGGCCCGCACCCTGCGCGAGCTGCCCGACGGGACCATCGTCCTCATGGACGGGCTGGTCGCCTGCGGCGTCCCCGAGATCGTCGTCCCGGAGGCGGAGCGGCTGCGGCTCGTCATCCTCGTGCACCTGCCGCTCGGCGACGAGCGGGGCATCGCCCCCGAGGTGGCGGCCCAGCTCGACGCCAAGGAGCGCGAGGTGCTGCGCGCCGTCCCCGCGGTGGTCGCCACCAGCGAATGGGCCGTCCGGCGCCTCGTCTCCCACCACGGCCTGGCCCCCGAGAAGGTGCACGTCGCCGCCCCCGGCGCCGACATCGCGCCGCTCGCCTCCGGCACCGACGGCGTCTCCCGCCTGCTGTGCGTGGCCGCCGTGACCCCGCGCAAGGGCCAGCACCGGCTGATCGAGGCGCTCGCCGCGGTCACCGACCTGCCGTGGACCTGCTCCTGCGTGGGCGGCCTCGGCCAGGACCCCGAGTACGTCGACCACCTGCGCCGCCTCATCGCCAAGTACGGGCTCGAGGACCGCCTGGAGCTCGCGGGCCCGAAGGCCGGCGCCGAGCTCGACGCCGCCTACGCCCGCGCCGACCTGATGGTCCTCACCTCCTACGCCGAGACCTACGGCATGGCGGTCACGGAGGCCCTCGCGCGCGGCATCCCCGTCCTCGCCACGGACGTCGGCGGACTGCCCGAGGCCGTCGGCCGCGCCCCCGACGGCGGCGTCCCCGGCATCCTCGTCCCGCCGGAGGACCCGGCCGCTCTCGCCGCCGAACTGCGCGGCTGGTTCGGCGAGGCCGACGTGCGCCGCCGGCTCAAGGCCGCCGCCCGCGGCCGCCGCGCCGCCCTGAACGGCTGGGCGTCCACCGCCCAGAGCCTGGCCGGCGTCCTCGGCCGGCTCCCCAGCGAACCCCGGAGGGCCGCATGAGCAAGACGACGGTGACCCCCGCGGAGCGACCCGCCGCGGCCACGCCCGCCACATCCGCCATATCGGCCGTTCCGGCCCAGCCGGGGCCTCGGGAGGCGTCCTTGGACACCGACATCAGCACCAGCGTCGACAACCGGGACATCCCGGCGGGGCAGCCGGCGGGCGACGACTCCGCCGTCATCGCCGGCGCCGGCCCCGTGACCCGCCCCGGCGAGCGGCCCACCGTGCGGCTGCGCGACGACGCCGGACCGGAGGAGCCGCCCCGCTACGCCCCCGAGTGGCTCCAACTGCGCGAGCCCGCCGACGCGGCCGCCCGCGCGCTGGACCTGCTCGACCCGCTGCGGATCCGGCTCGCCAACCTGCCGGGCCGCCCCGGCGGGCTGGTCGTGCACGACCTGGGCTGCGGCACCGGCTCGATGGGCCGCTGGCTGGCCCCCCGCCTCGACGGCCCCCAGCACTGGATCCTGCACGACCGCGACCCCTACCTCCTGCACTTCGCGGCCGTCGCCTCCCCGCGCGCCGCCGCCGACGGCAGCCGGGTCACCGTCGAGACGCGGCGCGGGGACGTCGCCCGGCTCACCCCGGACGCCCTGGTCGGCGCCTCGCTGGTCACCGCGTCGGCGCTGCTCGACGTCCTCACCCGCGAGGAGATCGACGCTCTCGCCGCCGCCTGCACCGGAGCGGGCTGCCCGGCGCTGCTCACCCTGTCGGTCGCCGGGCGCGTCGACTTCGGCGAGGCCGACCCGATGGACGACGAGATCGCCTCCGCGTTCAACGACCACCAGCGGCGCGGCGGCCTCCTCGGCCCCGACGCGGTGACCGCGGCCTGTGAGGCGTTCGCCGACCGCGGCGCGACGGTGAAGGTCAACCCCAGCGCATGGCGGCTCGGCCCGGACCAGGCGGCCCTCACCGCGCAGTGGCTGCGCGGCTGGGTCGGCGCCGCCGTCGAGCAGCGCCCCGAACTGGCCGCCCGCGCCGGCGAATACCTGACCCGCCGGCTTGCCGCCTGCTCGGCCGGCGAACTGCGGGTCGACGTCCACCACAGCGACCTGCTGGCCCTCGCCCGGCCGACGGGCGGCGCCTGATGGGTGCGGAGACGGCGGACGCGCAGGTGCCCCCCACCGCGCGCACGAGACGGCGCGAGGACACGACCGCGGTCGTGCGGCAGTCCGGACCCTCCGCCGCGGTGACGGCGGACGGGCCGGCGCGGCCCTTCCTCGCGCGTCTCAAGTCCCCCGCTCTCCGCACCCACATCGGCACGCTCGCCGGAGTCGTCATCCTCTCCGTCCTGCTGTGGCGGATGGGGACCGGCGTCTTCCTGGACGGGCTGCGGCGGATCGACGCGCCGACGCTGCTGGCGGCGGTCGGCATCGGCGTGGTCACCACGGTGTTCAGCGCCTGGCGTTGGGCGCTGGTGGCGCGCGGCCTGCGGATCCGGCTGCCGCTCGGCCCGGCGGTCGCCGACTACTACCGCTCCCTCTTCCTCAACGCCGCCCTGCCCGGCGGCATCCTCGGCGACGTGCACCGCGCCGTGCGGCACGGGCAGAGCGCCGGCGACGTCGGACGCGGCGTGCGGGCCGTCGTCCTGGAGCGTACGGCGGGACAGCTCGCGCTGGTCGTCGCCGGGGCCGGGGTGCTGCTGACGCTGCCGTCGCCGGTGCGCGCGGACGTACGGCACGTCGT
This sequence comes from Streptomyces sp. NPDC002566, assembly GCF_042889585.1. Taxonomy (NCBI): domain Bacteria; kingdom Bacillati; phylum Actinomycetota; class Actinomycetes; order Kitasatosporales; family Streptomycetaceae; genus Streptomyces; species Streptomyces sp. NPDC002566. The sequence goes on from NZ_JBIARD010000001.1 coordinate 729,308, forward strand.
CCCGCTCGTCGCCCTCGGCGCCGTGGGCGCGCTCGCCGTCCTCCTCGCCGTGCGCATGAACTCCCCGGCGCGGCGCAGGGGCGGCCGGATCCGGGCGGCGCTGTCCGAGGCGCGCGAGGGGCTGCTGTCCCGGCGCAACGGGCCCGGCGTCGCCCTGTCGTCGCTGGTCGTCCTCGCCGGGCACATCGCCACGTTCGTCGTGGCCGCCCGGGTCGCCGGGTCCGGCGCCTCCGTCCTGGCGCTGCTGCCGCTGGCCGTCCTCGCCCTGCTGGCGATGGGGCTGCCGCTGAACGTCGGCGGCTGGGGGCCCCGGGAGGGCGTCACCGCCTGGGCGTTCGGCGCGGCCGGCCTCGGCGCGGGCACCGGCCTCTCCGTGGCCGTCGTCTACGGCGTGCTCACCTTCGCGGCGGCCCTGCCGGGCGCGGTGGTCCTGCTGGTCCGCTGGTGCAGCGCCCTGCGCGCCCGCCGGGAGGCGCCCGCGACCACCGCTGACCCGACCGGGACCGCGGACCCGGCGGGCGGTCAGCGATCGTCCTCCGCGGGCGTTTCCGCCGAACTCCAGGAAGGCGTCCGCGCGGAATCCGCGGACGGGTCCGTCAGCAGCGAGAAATACGCGCCGAAGGAATCCGTCAGGCTCGCCAGGAGTTCCCTGCCCTTTTCCGCAGACCCCAGGGAAGGACGGCCGATGACGCCCGAATCGGTATAGGCGGACATTCCCAGCGTGAGCAGATGGCGACGGTCGTCCGCCGTGAAATCGGCCGACTCGTGACCGGGCCGGACGACTTCGGGGTGGGTGTGCAGCAGGATCGAGGTCTCGATCTCCCCGGCGTGCATGTCGGTGAGGAGAGAGGTCGACACCCCGGACCGCTCCAGCGCCTCCTCCCAGTCCTCCGGGGCGGGGAAGAGCGCCATCCGCTCGCCGCGGGCGGAAGCCTCCTGGACGACGTTGCCCAGGACGTAGTTCCCCCCGTGTCCGTTGACCACTACCAGGGCCTCGACGCCCGAGCGGCGCAGTGACGCCGCGATGTCCCGTACCACCGCGTGAAGGGTCACCGAGGAGATGCTGACGGTTCCCGGCCAGGCAGCGTGCTCGTGCGAGCAGGCGATGGTCACCGGAGGGAGGAGCTGCACCGGGTACGCTGCGGCGACCTCCGCGGCTATGGCGCATGCGACGAGCGTGTCGGTGGCCAACGGCAGGTACGGACCGTGTTGTTCGAAGCTTCCGACCGGAAGGACCGCCACCTTGACCGGGACGCCCGACAGCCGCCCTCGTACGTCTTCCGTGGTGTCCGCCGGCAACAGTCCGTGCGCCGCCGACCGTTTGTCCGAACCACTCATCTTTTCCCGGCCTTTCGTCTCTGCTTAGGAACCAGATCATGACAGAAAAAATTGGCGTGCTCGGCAAGAAGACCTCGCAGCGCACCGGTGTGGAACGCGTGGTGAATGCGCCCCTGCCCACCGTCTACGGGAAGTTCCAGGCGGTCGGATACCTCGACCACGACCGCGGTGACGAGCAAGTGGCCCTCGTCCACGGCGAGATCGGCGCGGAGGACGTGCTGATCCGGCTGCACTCGGAGTGCCTGACCGGTGACGCCTTCGGTTCCCAGCACTGCGAGTGCGGCGACCAGCTCGACGCCGCGATGCGCGCCGTCGTCGCCGAGGGCCGCGGCATCGTCGTCTACCTGCGCGGTCACGAGGGCCGCGGCATCGGTCTGCTCGCCAAGCTGCGGGCCATGGCGCTGCAGGCGGAGGGCCTGGACACCGTCGAGGCGAACCTCGCCCTCGGCCTGCCGGTGGACGCCCGCGACTACCGCGTGGCCGCCGAGATGCTCAAGGACCTGGGCGTGCGCTCGGTCCGCCTGATGTCGAACAACCCGCGCAAGCGCGAGGCGCTGGTGGACAACGGCATCCAGGTCGCCGAAGAGGTGCCGCTGCTGATCCCGCCGTGCGAGAACAACATCACCTACCTGCGCACCAAGCGTGAGCGGCTGGACCACCACCTGCCGCACCTGGACGCGGTGGCCCACTGGTCCTGACCCCGCTCCCGGTCGCGCGAGCGTCGTCCCGAACGCGAGGCCCCGGGGCACGACGGCCTCGGCCTCGGCGACTCGCGCCGAGGCCGCCCGCGTGAACGGCCGCGCCCCGGTTCAGCCGAGGACCGCCTCGTGCACCAGGCGCTTGAGTTCGGGGTAGAGCTTCAGGGACTTCCTCGGCCGCAGCTGGGTCAGGAACTGCACGGTCAGGTCCCGGCTCGGGTCGACCCAGAACGTGGTCGTGGCCACCCCGCTCCAGCCGAACGTGCCCGGCCCCGCGGGAGCCTGGGTGCGGGCCGGGTCGATCACGACGGAGACGCCCAGGCCGAAGCCCACGCCGTCGTTGCCGGGCTCGTCGTGGGCGGGGCGGCTGCCGACGGTGCGCAGGTCGGCGCCGCCGGGCAGGTGGTTGCGGGTCATCAGGTCCACCGTCTCCGGCCGCAGCACCCGCACGCCGTCCAGCTCGCCGCGCCGGCGGAGCATCTCCATGAAGCGGTGGATGTCGTAGGCGCTCGCCACCATGCCGCCGCTGCCCGACAGGAACCGGGGCCGCCCGGACAGCGGCAGCCCGGCGATCGGCTGTATGGCGCCGCTGTCGGTGTCCCCGTACAACTCGGCCAGCCGCGCGGCCTGTTCGTCCGTCACCTGGAAACCGGCGTCGGGCATGCCGAGCGGCCGGAAGACGCGCTCGGCGAGGAACTCGTCCAGGGGCCGGCCGGAGACGACCTCGATGATCCTGCCGAGGACGTTGGTGGCCACGGAGTAGTTCCACTGCGTGCCCGGTTCGAACTGCAGGGGGAGGCGTGCGTACGCCTCGACGGTGCCGGCCAGGTCCGAGCCCGGCAGCACGGCCGAGTCGAGTCCGGCCTCGCGGTAGAGGGCGTCGACCGGGTGACAGTGGTAGAAGGCGAAGGTCAGACCGGCGGTGTGGGTCATCAGGTGCCGCACCAGGAGCGGCTGCCGGGCCGGCCGGGTGGTCAGGTCCGCGCCGGAGCCGGACACGTACACCCGCTGGTCGGCGAAGGCGGGCAGGTGGTCGGCGACCGGATCGTCGAGGGAGAGGGAGCCGTCCTCCACCAGCGTCAGCGCGGCGACCGAGGTGACCGGCTTGGTCATGGAGTAGATGCGGTAGAGGGTGTCGGCCTCGACGGGGAGACCCGCGGCGATGTCCCGCCGGCCGTGCGTGGTGAGGTGGGCGACCCGGCCGCCACGGGCGACGGCCAGGAGGAAGCCGGGCAGACGGCCCTCGTCGACGTGGTGGGCGACATGCCGGTCCAGACGGTCCAGCGCCTTCTCGTCGAGCCCGACCTCGCGCGGGTCGACCTCTTGCCGCAGTTGTGCCATCGCTTGCCTCCGTTGCGCTCGTACGAGGCGCGCTCCGGCACACCTCGCGGAACGCCCTCAGCACTCATCGTCGCCCAGGGACGGCGCCGACGAGCCCCTTTCCACGCCGTGACCTGTGTGCTCTGTGTCGCGCCGCCCGGCCCGGGGCGAGACCGTCTCCGGTGGAGCGGGCCGCGGGCGCGGGGTGTCCGGGGCGCGGCCCGGCAGCCGGCGGCACACCCGGATCGCCGCCGCGGCCGCCGCGGCCAGGACGGCGAGGGGGAGGCGCGAGCCGCCCAGGTCCATCAGCAGCGCCGCGGCCGCCACCCCGAGCGCCGGCCCGATGTTCATCGCCGTCTGCTGAAGACCGCCCGCCACCCCGGCCGACTCCACGGGAGCCCGCCGGACGACGACATGGGTCCCCGCGACCATCACCGTGCCGAAACCCGCGCCCAGCAGGGCGAACCCGGCGCAGAAGGCCGCGGCTCCCGAGGCCCCCGCGAGGACGAGCAGACCCGCGGTGAGGACGGCCGTCGCCGCGGCGAGGGTCGCCCGTGCGCCGGCCCGCCGCAGCAGGACGGCGGACGCGGGCGCCGCGGCCACCAGCAGCACGGCCAGCGGAAGACTGAGCAGCGCGGTGCGCAGCGGCGTGAGGCCCAAGTCGTCCTGGAGGAGGTGGACGCAGGCGAACAGCGCGCCGTTGAGCGTGGCGGAGGCGGTGACCAGCAGGGCGAGCGCCGCGCCCACCGTCGGGGAGCCGATCACGTCCGGCGGCAGCAGCGGAGCCGGTGTGCGGCGCTCGTGCCGGACGAAGGCGACGCCCGCTGCGCCCGCGGTGAGCGCGACGAGCACGGTGACGACGGTCCCCGGGCCGCTCGTGCCGGGGGAGGCGAGAGGGCTGGCCAGGGTGTGCACCAGTCCCGCCAGCGCGACCGCGAGCAGCAGCGCACCCGTGACGTCCAGCGCCGGACGGCCCGCCGGCCCGGAGCGCACGCGCTCCCCGCTCCCGCCCGGCGAGGCGAGAGCGAGCACGCCGAAGACCAGCGCGGGCACGATGTTGACGAGGAACACCGCCCGCCAGCCGTACGAGGTGGCCAGCGCCCCGCCGATCACCGGCCCGGCGGCCGCCGCCAGTCCGATCGCGGCCGTGCGCACGGCGATGGGCCGCCGCAGCCGCTCGGGCGGGTAGGCGACGCGCAGCATGCCGAGCGTCGCGGGCTGCGACAGCGCCCCGAACACGCCTTGTAACACGCGGAGTCCGATGACCCAGCCGATGTCGGGGGCCAGTGCGATGCCCGCGGAGGCGGCGCCGAAGCCGAGCATGCCGACGGCGAAGGCACGGCGGTGACCGTAGCGGTCCCCGAGCCGGCCGGCGAAGACCAACAGGCTGGCCACCGCCACCAGATACCCGGTGCTCGTCCACTGCACCTGTGAGAACGACGCGTCCAGGTCGTGCCGCAGCGTGGGCTGGGCGACGGTCAGCACGGTGCCGTCCAGAGCGACGACCGCGGCGCCCGCCACACTGCTCGCCAGTGCGAGGGAGCGCTTCACCGCCCGGCCTCCGGTCCCAGGTGGGCGTCGAGCACGGTCCCCAGGAGCGGGGCGAAGTCCTCGCTCCCGGTGGCCAGTTGGAGGCTGCCCCAGCGCCACAGCTGGGCCAGGCCGTGCAGGTTGGCCCACAGCGCGCCGGCGACCGCCCGCGCGTCTGCCTCGGGCCGTACACCGGCCACGAGTTCCACCAGCACGCCGAACAGGGGCAGGCTGGTGTCCCTCAGCCGCAGATGCCCGCTCTCCAGGAGGTCGTGACGGAACATCAGCTCGTACATACCGGGCTGCTCGAAGGCGAACTCCAGGTACACGCGGCTCAGTTGCGAGAGCTGGGTGCGCGGGGGAGCGCCGCCGTCGCCCACGGCCGAGGACACCCGGCCGGCCAGTGCGGTGAACCCCCGGTGGGCGATGGCCGACAACAGCTCAAGATGGGTGGGGAAGTGGCGGCGCGGAGCCCCGTGCGACACGCCCGCCCGGCGGGCGATCTCCCGCAGCGTCAACGCGTCGACGCCCTGCTCGGCCAGCAGTTCCACGCCGACGTCGACGAGTCGCGTGCGCAGATCGGGCTCGTTCTCCTGCGGCGGTGTCACCGGTGCTCACTCCCGGAAGGCTCGGCTGTAGACAGTGTCTACCACGCCTCGGTAGACACTGTCTACGCCTGCCTGGGCGCCCAGGCAGGCGTCAGCCGCTCAGTGGAAGCCCCTCACAACTGCCCGACGTACGCCGCGAGATGCTCGCCGGTGAGCGTGGAGCGGGCCGCGACCAGGTCGGCCGGGGCGCCCTCGAAGACGATCCGGCCGCCGTCGTGACCGGCGCCCGGGCCGAGGTCGATGATCCAGTCGGCGTGCGCCATGACCGCCTGGTGGTGCTCGATCACGATGACGGACTTCCCGGAGTCCACGAGCCGGTCCAGCAGGGCGAGCAACTGCTCGACATCGGCGAGGTGGAGCCCGGTCGTCGGCTCGTCGAGGACGTACACGCCGCCCTTGTCGGCCATGTGCGTGGCCAGCTTGAGCCGCTGCCGCTCGCCGCCCGAGAGGGTGGTGAGCGGCTGGCCGAGGGTGAGATAGCCGAGGCCCACGTCGGCGAGCCGGGTCAGCACGGCGTGCGCGGCCGGCGTGCGCGCCTCGCCGGCGCCGAAGAACTCCTCCGCCTCCGTCACCGACATCGCCAGCACCTCGCTGATGTCCCGGCCGCCGAACCGGTACTCCAGCACCGAGGCCTGGAACCGCTTGCCCTCGCACTCCTCGCAGGTCGTGCTGACGCCGGCCATCATCGCCAGGTCGGTGTACAGGACGCCCGCGCCGTTGCACGTGGGGCAGGCGCCCTCGGAGTTGGCGCTGAACAGGGCCGGCTTCACGCCGTTGGCCTTGGCGAACGCCTTGCGGATCGGCTCCAGCAGACCGGTGTACGTCGCCGGGTTGCTGCGGCGCGAGCCGCGGATCGGCGTCTGGTCGACCGAGACCACGCCCTCGCCGGCCGGGATCGAGCCGTGGATCAGCGAGCTCTTGCCGGACCCGGCCACGCCCGTCACCACGCACAGCACGCCGAGCGGGACGTCGACGTCCACGCCCTTCAGGTTGTGCGCGCTCGCGCCGCGGATCTCCAGCGTTCCGGTCGGCTTGCGCACCGACCCCTTCAGCGCCGCCCGGTCGTCCAGATGCCGCCCGGTGACGGTGTCACTGCCGCGCAGCCCCTCGACGGTGCCCTCGAAGCAGACCGTGCCGCCCGCCGTGCCGGCGCCCGGGCCGAGGTCGACGACATGGTCGGCGATCGCGATCGTCTCCGGCTTGTGCTCCACGACGAGCACGGTGTTCCCCTTGTCCCGCAGCCGCAGCAGCAGGTTGTTCATCCGCTGGATGTCATGGGGGTGCAGACCGACCGTCGGCTCGTCGAAGACGTAGGTCACGTCGGTGAGGGAGGAGCCGAGGTGGCGGATCATCTTGACGCGCTGCGCCTCGCCGCCCGACAGCGTGCCCGCCGGCCGGTCGAGCGAGAGATAGCCGAGGCCGATCTCCGTGAACGCCTCCAGGGTGTGCTGGAGCGCGGTGAGCAGCGGCGCGACCGTGGGCTCGCGCAGACCGCGGATCCATTCGGCCAGGTCCCGGATCTCCATCGCGCAGGCGTCGGCGATGCTGACCTCGCCGATCTTCGACGAGCGGGCGCCCTCGCTGAGCCGGCTGCCGTCGCACTCGGGACAGGTGGTGAAGGTGACCGCCCGCTCCACGAACGCCCGGATGTGCGGCTGCATCGCCTCCTTGTCCTTGGACAGGAACGACTTCTGGATCTTCGGGATCAGCCCCTCGTACGTCAGGTTGACGCCGTTGACCTTCACCTTGGTCGGCTCACCGTGCAGGAAGTCGCGCATCTCCCGCTCGGTGTACTCCCGGATCGGCTTGTTCGGGTCGAGGAAACCGGACTCGGCGTAGATCCCCACCGTCCACACGTTGTCCGACTTCCAGCCGGGGATGGTGAACGCGCCCTCCGCGATCGACTTGGAGTCGGTAGAGCTGGGTGAGGTCGATGTCGGAGACCGTGCCCCGGCCCTCGCAGCGGGTGCACATGCCGCCGGTGCGGGAGTACGTCGCCTTGACCGCCTTCTTGCCGCCGACGGCGATCGCCCCGCTGCCGCGCACGGAAGCCGTGTTGAAGGAATACGCGCTCGGCGGGCCGATGTGCGGCCGGCCGAGCCGGCTGAAGAGGATGCGCAGCATCGCGTTGGCGTCGGTGGCGGTGCCGACGGTGGAGCGGGGGTCGGCGCCCATCCGCTGCTGGTCGACGATGATCGCGGTGGTGAGTCCGTCGAGGACGTCGACCTCGGGCCGGTCCAGCGTCGGCATGAAGCCCTGCACGAAGGTGCTGTAGGTCTCGTTGATCAGGCGCTGCGACTCGGCGGCGATCGTGTCGAACACCAGCGAGCTCTTGCCCGAGCCGGACACGCCGGTGAACACCGTCAGCCGGCGCTTCGGGATCTCGATGCTGACGTCTTTCAGGTTGTTCTCGCGCGCCCCGTGCACGCGGATCAGCTCATGGCTGTCGGCCGCGTGCGCCGGGGAGTCCGTGCCCTCGTCCGTGCCGGTGCTCGTGCCCATGTCGTCCGGGCTCGCGTGGGTGCTGATGTCCATGGGCCACACGCTAGGGGCGCCCGGGGGGCGGCGCTTCTCGATTTCTGACCGGTCGCGTGACCTGTTTCGCGACACAGGACGGGATGCCCGCGGTCGCACGCGCCGGATCCTGCCGGTACACGCTGGGCGGCACGCCCACCAGCTCCGTGAAACGCGTGCTGAAGGTGCCCAGCGACGAGCAGCCGACGGCGAAGCAGACCTCGGTCACGCTGAGGTCGCCGCGCCGCAGCAGCGCCATCGCGCGCTCGATGCGGCGCGTCATGAGGTACGAGTACGGCGACTCGCCGTAGGCGCGCCGGAACGCGCGGCTGAGGTGTCCCGCCGACATGTGCACGCCCCGCGCGAGGGCCTCCACGTCCAGCGGCTGGGCGTACTCCCGGTCGATCCGGTCACGCACCCGGCGCAGCAGCGCCAGGTCACTGAGCCGCCGCGCCGGGTCGGGTCTGCTCGTCACCCGGGCGATCGTGCCACGCCGCCCCGCGAGTTCCAAGGTCCCGTCCCGGTGACTCACTGGCGGCTGACGCTGCGGGTGACGCCCGCGACGACGGTCGTGGCCAGGATCCAGCCGGTGACGATGAGGACGTACGAAAGCGTCCGGTAGCCGCCCGACGGGGCGAACGCGGACTCCTGCCCGAAGGAGATCACCGGCAGCAGCAGGTCGAGGGTGTAGAAGACCGGATCGAACTCGGGCGCCTCGGACGCCTTCAGGGCCCGCGGGTGCTGGTGCGCGAAGGCGGCCGAGCCGACGGCGAGCAGCGACAGCAGCCAGACCGCGGCGCGCAGCGGGCGGAAGCCGTAGCCGACGGTGGCGTCCTGGAGGTGGCCCCAGATCCTGCCGTACCAGGGCAGCGTGCCGCGGTGCCGGCGCTGCTTGGCGAGCTGGACGAGGCGGGCGGCCCGGTCGTCGCCGACGCGCCGGTACGCGGCGGTCAGCTGCTCGTAGGCGTGCGGGTCGAAGGCGTCGTCGTCCCGCTCCAGCATCGGCAGGCGCCGCTCGGCGGGCTCGTGCGGGGTGAGGAAGGTGTAGGTGAGGTCGAGCAGGCGGACCTGGTCGGGCAGCATCTCGGGCGCGAGCTGGAGCTGGTTGACCTCGGCACGCCGGAGGTTGAGCCGGCCCACGACGGGCGGGCCGTCGCGCAGCCACAGTTCGCCGATCACGCAGCTGCTGACCCGCAGGGCGGTGTCGCCGGGGTTCGAGAGGGCCGCCCGCATCAGGTCCACCCGGCCGGGTATGCGGGCGCCGCGCAGATCGATCCGGCCCTGCGCGCGCAGCCGGCGGCCCAGCAGGTTGGCGCCCACGTCCAGGGACTCGGCGTCGAGGACGTGCCCGCCGGGGTTGCTCAGTTCGGCGTCCTGGAGGTCGAGCGAGCCGGCGACGGTGGCGCCGTCGAGCCGGATGCGCCCCCGGGCGCGCAGCCCTCGGGCGCAGAGGTCGTCGTCCACGGTGACCTGGTTGAGCTGGAGCACCGACTCGGCCGGGTCCGCGCCGCCGATCTCCGCCTCGTCGAGGAACAGCGCGCCGGAGATCTGCGCGCCTCCGAGATACACCGGCCCCTCGATGCGGCAGCCCGTCAGCCGCAGGCTGCCGTCGATCCGGGTCCTGGCCGCCGACAGCCCGGGCAGGACCGAGTCGCGCAGATTGAGGTAGCCCAGCTGGGCGCCGGCGAGGCGGGGAGCCTCCTCGAAGTGGCAGTACCCGAGTCGGGCCACGACGTCGACGACCGCGTAACTCAGGTCGAGCACGCCGATGACACGCGCCCCCAGCACCTTGAGCGCGGCCACCTCGCCCGCCTCGCGGGGGCCGTTGAGCAACAGGGCCCGCAACACGACGGCGCGCACGGTGCGTTCGGGGCCGTCCTCCTCGCCCACGGCGCGCAGGTCCACGGTGGTCCCCGTGGCGAAGGCCCGCCAGACGCGTTGTTCGGCCGGTGTCAGATCGTCGATCTCCATCAGCCGCGACTCTGGCGGGCCCTGCGGGAGGTGTCAATCACACGCCCCCGCAGCCGTGTTCACTCCTTCGCGGACTCGACCGCGTGGCCGCCGAACTGGTTGCGCAGCGCGGCGATCATCTTCATCTGCGGGGAGTCGTCCTGGCGGGAGGCGAACCGCGCGAACAGGGAGGCGGTGATGGCCGGGAGCGGTACCGCGTTGTCGATGGCGGCCTCCACGGTCCAGCGGCCCTCGCCGGAGTCCTGCGCGTAGCCGCGCAGCTTGTCGAGGTGCTCGTCCTCGTCGAGGGCGTTGACCGCCAGGTCCAGCAGCCAGGAGCGGATGACCGTGCCCTCCTGCCAGGAACGGAAGACCTCGCGCACGTCGGTGACCGAGTCGACCTTCTCCAGCAGTTCCCAGCCCTCGGCGTAGGCCTGCATCATCGCGTACTCGATGCCGTTGTGGACCATCTTTGAGAAGTGGCCGGCGCCCACCTTGCCCGCGTGGACGTAGCCGTACGGGCCCTCCGGCTTGAGCGCGTCGAAGACGGGCTGGAGACGGTCGACGTGCTCCTTGTCGCCGCCGACCATCAGCGCGTAGCCGTTCTCCAGGCCCCAGACGCCGCCGGAGACGCCCGCGTCGACGAAGCCGATGCCCTTGGCGCCGAGCTCGGCGGCGTGCTTCTCGTCGTCCGTCCAGCGGGAGTTGCCGCCGTCGACGACGGTGTCGCCGGGCTCCAGGAGGTCGGCGAGCTCGTCGACGACGGACTGGGTGGCGGGGCCCGCCGGGACCATCACCCAGACGGTGCGCGGCGCTTCGAGCCGCGCGACCAGCTCGGGCAGGCCGGCCACGTCGGACAGCTCGGGGTTGCGGTCGTAGCCGATGACGGTGTGGCCGGCGTTGCGGATGCGCTGGCGCATGTTGCCGCCCATCTTGCCGAGACCTATCAGGCCCAACTGCATCGATGCCATGTCAGTGCACTTCCTTGAGTTCGCGGTAGGCGGCCACGAGGGCGGCGGTGGACGGGTCGAGGCCGGGGACGGAAGCGCCCTCGGTCAGCGCGGGTTCGACGCGCTTGGCGAGGACCTTGCCCAGCTCCACGCCCCACTGGTCGAAGGAGTCGATGTTCCAGATCGCGCCCTGCACGAACACCTTGTGCTCGTAGAGGGCGATGAGCTGGCCGAGGACCGACGGGGTCAGCTCGGTGGCGAGCACGGTCGTGGTGGGGTGGTTGCCGGCGAAGGTGCGGTGCGGCACCTGCTCCTCGGGCACGCCCTCCGCGCGGACCTCCTCCGCGGTGCGGCCGAAGGCGAGGGCCTGCCCCTGCGCGAACAGGTTGGCCATCAACAGGTCGTGCTGCGCCTTGAGTTCGTCGTCCAGTTCGGCGACGGGGCGGACGAAGCCGATCAGGTCGGCCGGGATCAGCTTGGTGCCCTGGTGGAGCAACTGGTAGTAGGCGTGCTGCCCGTTGGTGCCGGGCGTGCCCCACACCACCGGGCCGGTCTGCCACTGCACGGGCCTGCCCTCGCGGTCCACCGACTTGCCGTTGGACTCCATGTCGAGCTGCTGGAGATAGGCGGTGAACTTGGACAGGTAGTGCGAGTAGGGCAGCACCGCGTGCGACTGGGCGTCCAGGAACTCGCCGTACCAGATACCCAACAGGCCGAGGATCAGAGGGGCGTTGGACTCGGCTTCGGCGTTGCGGAAGTGGTCGTCGACGATCCTGAACCCGTCGAGCATCTCCCGGAACCGCTCCGGGCCGATGGCGGTCATCAGCGACAGGCCGATCGCCGAGTCCAGGGAGTAGCGGCCGCCGACCCAGTCCCAGAACTCGAACATGTTCTCCGGGTCGATACCGAAGCCGGCGACCTTCTCCGCGTTCGTCGACAGCGCCACGAAGTGCCGGGCGACCGCCTTCTCGTCGCCGCCGAGCCCGTCGAGGAGCCAGGAGCGGGCCGAGGTGGCGTTGGTGATCGTCTCGATCGTCGTGAACGTCTTCGACGCCACGATGAACAGGGTCTCGGCCGGGTCCAGGTCCCGCACGGCCTCGTGCAGGTCGGCGCCGTCCACGTTGGAGACGAACCGGAACGTCAACTCCCGCGCGGTGTAGGCCCGCAGCGCCTCGTACGCCATCGCCGGGCCCAGGTCGGAGCCGCCGATGCCGATGTTGACGACGTTGCGGATCGGGCGGCCGGTGTGGCCGGTCCACTCGCCCGAACGCACCCGGCGCGCGAAGTCGCTCATCTTGTCCAGCACGGCGTGCACCCGGGGGACGACGTTCTCGCCGTCCACCTCGACTACCGCGTCGGCCGGGGCGCGCAGCGCCGTGTGGAGCACGGCGCGGTCCTCGGTGACGTTGATCTTCTCCCCGCGGAACATCGCGTCGCGCAGCCCGAACACGTCGGTGGCGGCGGCGAGTTCGCGCAGCAGGGCGAGGGTCTCGTCGGTGACCAGGTTCTTGGAGTAGTCGATCCGCAGATCGCCCACGCGCACCACGTACCGTTCGGCGCGCCCGGGGTCCTCGGCGAACAGCTCACGCAGGTGCGCCTGCCATCCGGCGCGGTGGTCCGCCAGGGCGGTCCACTCGGGCCGCTGGTTGAGCAGGGGGGTGTCAGGCATGGGAGAAGGCCTCCTCGGCGCCCTCGCCGCGCAGGGCGACGGCGTACATCTCGTCGGCGTCGAGGCGCCGCAGCTCCTCGGCGATCAGTTCGGAGGTGTCGCGCACCTTCAGCGCGAGGGTGCGCGGGGGCTGGCCCGGCAGGGTCAGCGTGGCGAGCGGGCCCTCGGGGCGGTCGATGATGATCTCGCCTGCGTCGGTGCCGAGCCGCACGGCCGTGACGACCGGACCGGCGGTGACGACCCTCTCGACGGGCACGTTCAGCCGGGCCTCCAGCCAGCGGGCGAGCAGCTCGGCGCTGGGGTTGTCCGCCTCGCTCTCCACCGCCGCCGAGGTGATCGGCACCCGCGCCTGGTCCAGGGCCGCCGCCAGCATCGAACGCCACGGCGTCAGCCGCGTCCACGCGAGGTCGGTGTCGCCGGGGGCGTAGGACTTCGCCCGCAGCTCCAGCGCCTTGAGGGGCTGCTCGACGGCGTACATGTCGGTGATGCGGCGCTGGGCGAGCGCGCCCAGCGGGTCCTTCGCGGGGTTCTCGGGGGCGTCCACCGGCCACCACACGACGACCGGGGCGTCCGGCAGCAGCAGCGGCAGGACCACGGAGTCCGCGTGGTCGGAGACCTCGCCGTAGGTGCGCAGCACCACCGTCTCGCCGGTGCCGGCGTCGGCGCCGACGCGCACCTCGGCGTCCAGGCGGGAGTTGGTGCGGTCGCGCGGGTTGCGGGCGTGCCGCTTGATGACGACCAGGGTGCGCGAGGGGTGCTCGTGCGAGGCCTCCTCCGCCGCCCGGATCGAGTCGTAGGCGTTCTCCTCGTCCGTGACGATGACCATCGTCAGGACCATGCCCACGGCGGGTGTGCCGATGGCGCGGCGACCCTGCACCAGCGCCTTGTTGATCTTGCTTGCCGTGGTGTCGGTCAGGTCGATCTTCATGGCCTGCGCCAGCTCCGTCCGTCTCGTGCGAGCATCTCGTCGGCTTCCTCGGGTCCCCAGGTGCCCGACGGGTACGGGGCCGGCCTGCCGTGCGTGGCCCAGTACTCCTCGATCGGGTCGAGGATCTTCCAGGACTCTTCCACTTCCTGGTGGCGCGGGAACAGGTTGGCGTCACCCAGGAGCACGTCCAGGATGAGACGCTCGTACGCCTCGGGGCTGGACTCCGTGAAGGACTCGCCGTAGGCGAAGTCCATGGACACGTCCCGGATCTCCATCGACGTGCCGGGCACCTTCGAGCCGAAGCGGACCGTCACCCCTTCGTCGGGCTGGACCCGGATGACGATGGCGTTCTCGCCGAGCTCCTCCGTCGCGGTGGAGTCGAAGGGGGAGTGCGGGGCCCGCTGGAAGACCACCGCGATCTCGGTGACCCGGCGGCCGAGCCGCTTGCCGGTGCGCAGGTAGAAGGGGACGCCCGCCCAGCGGCGGTTGTCGACGTTCAGCCGGACGGCGGCGTACGTGTCCGTCGTCGAGGACGCGGGGATGCCGTCCTCCTCCAGATAGCCGCGCACCTTCTCGCCGCCCTGCCACCCGGCCGCGTACTGGCCGCGCACCGTGTGCTCGCCCAGCTCCGCCGGCAGCTTCACGGCCCGCAGGACCTTCAGCTTCTCGGTGAGCAGGGAGTCCGCGTCGAAGGAGGCGGGCTCCTCCATCGCGGTCAGCGCCATCAGCTGGAGCAGGTGGTTCTGGATGACGTCACGCGCCGACCCGATGCCGTCGTAGTAGCCGGCCCGGCCGCCGATGCCGATGTCCTCGGCCATCGTGATCTGCACGTGGTCGACGTACGAGCGGTTCCAGATCGGCTCGAACAGCTGGTTGGCGAAGCGCAGCGCCAGGATGTTCTGGACGGTCTCCTTGCCCAGGTAGTGGTCGATGCGGAACACCTGGTCCGGCTCGAACACATCGTGCACGATCGCGTTCAGCTCCCGGGCGCTGGCCAGGTCGTGCCCGAACGGCTTCTCGATGACGGCCCGCCGCCAGGACCCCTCCGGCGCCTTGGCCAGCCCGTGCTTCTTGAGCTGCTCGGTCACCTTGGGGAAGAACTTCGGCGGCACCGACAGATAGAAGGCGAAGTTGCCGCCCGTGCCGCGGGAGGCGTTCAGCTCCTCGACGGCGTCCCGCAGCTGCTTGAACGCGGTGTCGTCGTCGAAGTCGCCCGGTATGAACCGCATGCCCTCGGCGAGCTGCTGCCAGACCTCCTCGCGGAACGGCGTGCGCGCGTGCTCGCGGACCGCGTCATGGACGACCTGCGCGAAGTCCTGGTCCTCCCAGTCGCGGCGGGCGAAGCCCACGAGCGAGAAGCCCGGCGGCAGCAGACCGCGGTTGGCGAGGTCGTACACGGCCGGCATCAGCTTCTTGCGGGACAGGTCGCCGGTCACGCCGAAGATGACCAGCCCGGAGGGGCCGGCGATCTGCGGCAGCCGCCGGTCCCGGGGGTCCCGGAGCGGGTTGCTCCACACCCGTGCGTTCATTCCGCGTCAACTCCCTTGCTGTTCAGCGACTTGGCGACCGCGTCCAGAAGGTCCTGCCACGCCGTCTCGAACTTCGCGACGCCTTCCTCCTCCAGACGGGTGACCACCTCGTCGTAGGAGATGCCCAGCGCCTCGACGGCGGCGAGGTCGGCGCGGGCCTGCGCGTAGCCGCCGGTGACGGTGTCGCCGGTGATCCGGCCGTGGTCGGCGGTGGCGGCGAGGGTGGCCTCCGGCATGGTGTTGACGGTGCCGGGGGCGACCAGCTCGTCCACGTACAGGGTGTCCTTGTACGCGGGATCCTTCACCCCGGTCGACGCCCACAGCGGACGCTGCTTGTTCGCCCGCGCCCCGCCCAGGGCGGTCCAGCGCGACCCCGCCGGCGTCCGACGCCCGGCCGAGCCGAACACCTCCTCGTACGCCTGGTAGGCCAGCCGGGCGTTGGCGAGCGCTGCCCGGCCCTTCAGGGCGAGGGCCTCGTCCGTGCCGAGGACCGTCAGCAGCTTGTCGGTCTCGGAGTCGACGCGGGAGACGAAGAAGGAGGCCACGGAGTGGATCGCGGACAGGTCCAGGCCCTGCGCGGCGGCCTTCTCCAGACCGGCCAGGTAGGCGTCCATGACCTCGCGGTAGCGCTCCAGCGAGAAGATCAGCGTGACGTTGACGCTGATGCCCAGACCGATCACCTCGGTGATCGCCGGGAGGCCCGCCTTCGTCGCCGGGATCTTGATCATCACGTTGGGGCGGTCCACCAGCCAGGCCAGCTGCTTCGCCTCGGCGACCGTGGCCCTGGTGTCGTGGGCGAGCCGGGGGTCGACCTCGATGGAGACCCAGCCGTCACGGCCGCCGGTGGCCGAGTGCACCGGGCCCAGGACGTCGGCGGCGGCGCGCACGTCCGCCGTCGTCATCATCCGCACGGCCTCGTCGACCGTGACGCCGCGCGCGGCGAGCTCGGCGAGCTGCTCCTCGTAGCCTTCGCCAGAGCCGATGGCCGCCTGGAAGATCGACGGGTTGGTGGTGACGCCGACGACGTGCCGGGTGGCGACGAGCTCGGCGAGGTTGCCGGACGTGATGCGCCTGCGCGACAGGTCGTCCAGCCAGATCGAGACGCCCTCGGCGGAGAGACGCGCGAGCGTTCCCCCGGTGGCGACTGCTTCGGTCACTGTGATCATCTTCTTTCTGGCGATCGGATCAGCCGCGCTCGGCGGCCGGTCCGGTGGTCGCGTCGAGGACGGCCCGCGCCGCGGCGGCCACGTTCTCGGCGGTGAAGCCGTACTCGGCGAACAGGGTCTTCGCGTCGGCGGACGCGCCGAAATGCTCCAGGGAGACGATGCGTCCCGCGTCGCCGACGAAGCGGTGCCAGGTCAGGCCGATGCCCGCCTCGACCGCGACCCGCGCCCTGACCGACGGCGGGAGCACACTGTCGCGGTACTCCCGCGGCTGCTCCTCGAACCACTCCACGGACGGCATCGACACCACCCGCGTCCCGGTCCCCTGGGCCTCCAGCAGCTCCCGGGCGGCCACGGCGAGGTGCACCTCGGACCCGGTGGCGATCAGGACGACGTCCGGGGTCTGGGTCGAGGACTCCGCCAGCACGTATCCGCCCTTCGCCGCGTCCGGGTTCGGCGCGTACGTCGGCACGCCCTGCCGGGTGAGCGCCAGACCGTGCGGGGCCGGACGCGTGGCGTGCCGCTTCAGGATCTCGGCCCAGGCGATCGCCGTCTCGTTGGCGTCCGCCGGACGGACCACGTTCAGGCCCGGGACGGCGCGCAGCGAGGCGAGGTGCTCGACCGGCTGGTGGGTGGGGCCGTCCTCGCCGAGGCCGATGGAGTCGTGCGTCCACACGTACGTCACCGGAAGCTGCATCAGCGCCGACATCCGCACCGCGTTGCGCATGTAGTCGGAGAACACCAGGAACGTGCCGCCGTAGACACGGGTGTTGCCGTGCAGGGCGATGCCGTTCATCTCGGCCGCCATCGAGAACTCGCGGATGCCGAAGTGGACGGTACGCCCGTACGGGTCGGCCTCGGGCAGCGGATTGCCGGCGGGCAGGAACGACGACGTCTTGTCGATGGTGGTGTTGTTGGAGCCGGCCAGGTCGGCGGAGCCGCCCCACAGCTCGGGGATCACACCGCCGAGCGCCTGGAGCACCTTGCCGGACGCGGCGCGCGTGGCGACGGACGGGCCCTCCTCGAAGACCGGCAGCGACTCCTCCCAGCCCTCGGGGAGCTGACCGGCGACGACCCGGTCGAACAGCTCCGCCCGCTCGGGGTCGGCGCCGCGCCAGACGGCGAGCCGCTTGTCCCAGGCGGCGTGGGCCTCGGCGCCCCGGTCCAGGGCGGCCCGGGTGTGGGTGAGGACGTCGTCGGGGACCTCGAAGGTCCGCTCCGGGTCGAAGCCGAGGATCCGCTTGGTGGCGGCCACCTCGTCCTCGCCGAGCGCGGAGCCGTGCGCGGCCTCGGTGTTGCGCGCGTTCGGGGCGGGCCAGGCGATGATCGTGCGCATCGCGATGATCGAGGGGCGCCCGGTCTCCTCCCGCGCCGCCGTCAGCGCCTCGTACAGCGCGTGCACGTCGACGTCGCCGTCCTCCCGCGGCTCGATGCGCTGCGTGTGCCAGCCGTAGGCCTCGTAGCGCTTGAGCACGTCCTCGGAGAAGGCCGTCGCCGTGTCGCCCTCGATGGAGATGTGGTTGTCGTCGTAGAGGAAGACCAGGTTGCCGAGCTTCTGGTGCCCGGCGAGGGAGGACGCCTCGGCGGACACGCCCTCCTGGAGGTCGCCGTCGGAGACGATCGCCCAGATCGTGTGGTCGAACGGCGACTCGCCCTCGGGGGCCTCGGGGTCGAACAGGCCGCGCTCGTACCGGGCGGCCATCGCCATCCCCACGGCGTTGGCGACACCCTGGCCGAGCGGCCCGGTGGTGGTCTCCACACCGGCCGTGTGCCCGTACTCGGGGTGCCCCGGCGTCCGGGAGCCATGGGTGCGGAACGCCTTGAGGTCGTCCAGGGCGACCTCGTAGCCGGACAGGAACAGCTGGGTGTAGAGCGTCAGCGACGTGTGCCCGGGGGAGAGGACGAAGCGGTCACGCCCCGTCCACTCCGGATCCGCGGGATCGTGTCGCATCACCTTCTGAAAGAGCGTGTACGCGGCAGGGGCCAGCGCCATCGCCGTGCCGGGGTGACCGTTGCCGACCTTCTGCACCGCGTCGGCGGCCAGGACACGCGCCGTGTCGACGGCACGCCGGTCCAGGTCGGTCCACTCGAAACTGTTCCGGTTCTGCGTGCTCATCTTCAAGAAGTCCTCGATAGGAGCCGGTGATCAGGTCTTGCGTGTTCGAACTTAAAAGTCTGACTTTTTCGGCGGAAGGTCTGCCTGTGTCAGCCTGTGGTGAAAGTGGGACACGGACCGCGGCAGCGGAGCAGCACAAGAAGGACATGGTGGATACAAGTACCCAAGAAGCCGCCGATGACGGGATCAGAACCTTCCCCTTCCCCGTCGAACTCAGCGTCGGCGGAGTCGGCATGCAGATCGGCCCCATGGGCGCCGGGCGCGCCTGGCACGCCGACGCCCCGCTGGACCGCGTCCACCGCATCGACTTCCACGTCGTGCTGCTCTTCACCGACGGCCCCGTCCGCCACATGGTCGACTTCCACGAGTACGAGGCGACCGCCGGCGACGTCCTGTGGATCCGCCCGGGCCAGGTCCACCGCTTCACCCGGGCCGGCGAGTACCAGGGGACCGCCCTCACCATGCAGCCCGGCTTCCTGCCCCGCGACACCGTCGAGGCAACCGGCCTGTACCGCTACGACCTCCCGCCGCTCCTGCGCCCCGACGCCGCCCGGTCGGCCGCTCTGCGCGCGGCCCTTGCCCACCTGCGGCGCGAGTACGAGGACAGCGCGACCCTGCCCCCGAACCTGCACACCTCCGTGCTGCGCCACTGCCTGACGGCCTTCCTGCTGCGCCTCGCGCACCTCGCGACCAGCTCCGCCGAGGCGGCCCGCCGCCAGGCCGACACCACGTTCACCCTCTTCCGGGAGGCGGTGGAACGGGACTTCGCCACCGTCCACAGCGTCAGCGCCTACGCCGACGCGCTCGGTTACTCCCGCCGCACCCTCGTGCGCGCGGTCCGCGCGGCGACCGGCGAGACGCCCAAGGGGTTCATCGACAAGCGGGTGGTCCTGGAGGCCAAGCGCCTTCTGGCGCACACCGATCTGCCCATCGGCCGCGTCGGCGTCGCGGTGGGCTTCCCCGACCCGGCGAACTTCTCCAAGTTCTTCCACCAGCACACGGACACGACGCCGGCGGCGTTCCGCGCGGAGATGCGCTGAGACGCCGCCGGGTGGTGGGGTGACGGGATGATGGGGTGGTGGGTGATCCTGGGTGAACTCCCGTATCAGTGGCCGAAGGTGAACCAGTTCACGTTGACGAAGTCGGACGGCTGGCCGCTGGTGAAGGTCAGAAAGACGTCGTGGGTGCCGGTGACCGGGGCGATGTTCGAGGGGACCGTCCGCCAGGACTGCCAGCCCCCGGTGCCGGCCACCGCGAAGCTCCCGACGGGAGCGCTGCCTCGGCTGTCGAGGCGGACCTCGACCAGACCGCTGACGCCGCCGCCCGCGCCGCTCGCGACCCGCCCGAGGAACTGGGTCGCCGCGGTGGAGCCGAAGTCGACGCCCCGGTACAGCGCCCAGTCGCCGTTGGCGAGAGAGCCGATGTTCTGCCCGCCGCCGGTGTCGGTGGTCGTCTCCGTCGTCGTGCCGGACTGCTCGTCGTGGGACTCGGCCTGGACGGCGGTGTAGGCGTCACGGTTCCCGCTCGGGGGAGGCGTGGTTCCGCCGGTGCCGCCCGTGGCCTGGAGGACCCGCACGTAGTCGACGACCATCGGCACGCCCGAGCGGGTGTCGGCGTCCAGCCCGCCGCCGAAGGCGTCGGGGAAGCCGCCGCCCATCGCCACGTTCAGGATGATGAAGTAGCCGTGGCGGGTGGCGTTGTTCCAGGTCGTGGCGTCCACCTGGTTCGCGGTGACGGTGTGGTAGACGGTCCCGTCGACGGAGAAGCGCAGCGTCTCCGGGGTCACCGAGCGGTCCCACTCCAACGCGTAGGTGTGGAAGCCGGACTGGCAGGCGGCGCCGGGACACACGGTGGAACCGCCGATGCCGGTGGTCTCGTTGCAGGGGCCGCCCGGACTGGTGCCGCAGTGCAGCGTCGCCCACACACGGTTCAGGCCCTGCACGTTCTCCATGATGTCCATCTCGCCCACCGAGGGCCAGTTCTGGTAGTTGCCCCGGTACGGCGCGCCCAGCATCCAGAAGGCAGGCCAGTAGCCCTCGGCCGCGGTCCCGGTGACGGCGGGCATCTGAAGCCGGGACTCGACGCGCAGCTTGCCGCCGGACGGGGGCTGGAAGTCGGTGCGCCTGGTCTCGATCCGGCCCGAGGTCCAACGGCCCGCGGAGTCGCGCAGCGGGGTGATGCGCAGGTTTCCGGTGCCGTCGAGCGAGACGTTGCTCGTGCTGTCCGTCATCGTCTCGACCTCGCCGGTGCCCCAGTTGGCGGGGCCGCCGGGATACGAAGTGCCGGTCGAGTACTGCCAGTTGGAGGTGCTGACGCCGGTTCCCGCGGCGCCGTCGAAGTCGTCGAGGAAGACCTGCGTCCAGCCGGCCGGGGGCGTGGGCGCGGAGGCCGTCGCGGGCAGGGTGGCGGCCGTGGCGGCGAGCGCCGCGAGACCGAGGGTGCTGAGCACCGCGACGAACGCCCGCCGCAGGGGGCGCCGCGGTCCGCGGGGGGTGCCGGAGGTGTCACTCATGGTGTGCCTCTCGGGTACGGGTGGGGGTGCACGGGTGCGGGAAGTGCTCTTTGAGAGCGCTCTCAAAGTGCGCCCAATGTGCTCCCACCGCCCTCGGGCGTCAAGAGGTGAAACCGTGAAAGTCGTTGCGTCGCAGGTGGGTTCAGCCTTTGAAGGGCGTTGCCGACTGAGCGACCCTCCGTCTGACGCCCTTGCCGCCGTGGGGGCCCGGGGCGCGGGGACGACCAGCACTGCCTCGTGAAGAAGCCGCAGCCTTCAGGACGGCAGGCTGACGATGTCGGCGGTCAGGGCAGCGTCCAGAACCGGACCGTGACGAGGTAGAAGACGACGCACCAGAAGGCCATCGCCACCGCGACGATACCGAGACCACGCAGGTTGGCCCTGGCCCGGACGTCCGGTGCCGGCCGCAGCCATCGCCCGAGCAGCGGGTTCACGTAGTAGGGCATGGTCAGGAAGCTCATGAGGAAACTCGACAGCAGGTTGCCCACGAGCAGGCCGATCCAGAGCGGCATGTGCAGCGGGGACAGAGCAAGCGTCAGCAGCACGACAGTCGGGTACAGGCCGACCCAGACCGCGAGGGAGGTCCTGGTCTCGGAGGGTGGCGGCGGTGCCTCCTTGCCGTTGCCCTGGAAGGCGAACCAACTGCCGAACGAGTTGTCGATCGTACGCAGGTGGAAGTCGCTGAACTTCTCGCCCTCGGCCAGGATCCTCTGCCGTTGGGGCGACGTCAGCCACGCGTCGAGGTGTTCCGCGCTGTCGTAGCGGTACAGCGTGGTCCATTCCTCCTGAAGCCCCTCGATGGGGCGGAAGAGCTCGGTCCCGCGAAACCCCTCGAACTTGCTCTCCTCCTGGACCAGGCGGTGCTGCCAGGCGAGGAAGTCGTCGACCTGGTTCGGGGAGACGCGGTGAGTGACCACCACGGTGACCAGCGGATCCAGTGACCGGGTGCCGCTGCTGACCACCTGCTGGGTCGCTGGGCCGTCGAAGTACTTGGCGCCGACGTCGAGATACGTCTGCCTGGTCGCGCTGTTGATCCACGTCTGCAGATGCGCCACCGAGTCGAACCGGTACACGACGACCCAATCGGACTGCAGCGCCGTCGGCGGGGAGATCTCGGCGCCGAAGAAACCGGGGTAATAGGCGGCCGCGGCGTTGAGATCCTCCTGCCATGACTCGAACTCCCGCTCCATCCCGGGCAGGACCTTCTGGCCGATGATCGCCGTCGCCGCGGCGGCTACGTTCTTTTCGGTCTTCATGGTGGCTCAACCTGTCGACACCGACTGCTCCGCAGGGAGCCGGCCGTAAATACGTTCCGGAGTCAGCGGCAGCGCACGGTAGCGGACACCCGTGGCGTCATGCACCGCGTTCGCGAGCGCGGGGGCCACTGGGTTGATGCAGCACTCCGCCATCCCCTTCGCCCGCAGGGGCCCGACCGAATCCGCCGAGCCCACCAGGAGGACCTCGGTACGGGGGATGTCGGCGTAGGTGGGGATGCGGTAGTTCCGGAGGTTCGGGTTGCCCACCACGCCGTTGCCGTCGACCTGATGGTTCTCGGTCAGCGCGAAGCCGATCCCCTGGGCGACACCGCCCTCCACCTGTCCCCGGACCTGCGCCGGGTTGATGATCACCCCGGCGTCGGCCGCCTGCACGCTGTACAGGATCCGTATCTCACCCGTCACGCGGTGCACGGCGACCCGGAACCCCTGCGTGTTGGAGGTGACGCTCCGGGGCGAGCCGTATGCCTTGCGGGCGGCGGTGAAGCGGATTCCACGTCTCCGGGCCAGCGCGACGAGTTCGGCCAGCGACACCCGCCGGTCCCCGCAGACGACACCGTCGTCGTCCATCGTGCACATCACGACATGGATGCCCGTGTGCGCGGCGGCGAAGTGCAGAATGCGGTCGCGCACGGCACTGGCCGCCCGCAGGACCGCATTGCCCGCCACGAAGAGGCCCGCGCTGGCGAATGCACCGGTGTCGAATCCCGTGCGGTCGGTGTCGGACTGCACCAGACGGATCCGTGACGGGGTCGTGCCCAGCTGGTCGGCTGCGATCTGGACATGGGCCGTGGAGGTACCCTCCCCGAACTCTGGCGTGCCGACGGCCAGTTCGTAGATGAGATCGTCGCCCAGCGTGACCCATGCCTCGCAGAGGTGGTCCGTCGGGGGCGCGGTCTCGTGCAGGGAACTCGCCACGCCGGCTCCGACGAGCCACTCGGGGCCGGGGGGCGGCTGGTCGGCCGTGCGAGCCAGGGCGTCGCCCACCAGGTCGATGCACCGGGCGAGGCCGTCCTCCGTGAAGATCACGTCGTCGGGGCCCTCGTGCATGGCGAGCAGGGGCTCACCCGGTCGCACGATGTTGCGTCGGCGCAGTTCGAGCGGGTCGATGTGCAGGGCACGGGCCAGTTCGTCCATCGCCGACTCCACAGCGAACGCCGGCTGCGTCATGCCGTAACCGCGCAGCGCCCCGCTCGGCACGGTGTTCGTGTAGACGGAGTACGCGTCGTACTTCTTGTTGGGACAGCGGTAGATCATGACGGCGGCTCCGCCCGCGTACAGCGTTTCGCCGCCGTGGTTCCCGTAGGCGCCGGTGTTCGACACGTTGCGTACCTGGAAGGCGGTGAGCGTTCCGTCAGCCTTCGCGCCGAGCTTGACCGTCAGGCTCATCGGATGCCGCGGCGAGGCCGTGGTGAACTCCTCCTCACGGGTGTACTCGAAACAGGTGGGCCGTCCGGTGTCCAGGGTGGCGAGCGCGACCAGGTCCTCCGCGATCACCTCCTGCTTGCCGCCGAATCCGCCGCCGACGCGCTTGCAGAACACCCTCACCCGGTCCGGGCGCAGCGCGAACAGGTACTCCAGCTTGACCTTCGCGATCGACGGTGACTGGGAACTGGTGCGGACGTTCAGCCGACCGTCCTCCATCCAGGCGATCGAACCGTGGGTCTCCAGATGCGCGTGCTGCACCCGCGGTGAGAAGTACGTGCCTTCGTGGATCACGTCGGCCGCGGCGAACCCCGCGTCGACGTCACCGATGTGGGAGTGGAGTTCGACCAGGATGTTGTGGCCGGGGTCGCGGACGAACGGATCGTCGGAGCCGTGCAGCTGGGGTGCGCCGTCGGACATCGCCGCCTCCGGGTCGAACACCGCCGGCAGCACCTCGTACTCGACGGCGAGACGCCGGCAGCCCTCCTCCGCCGCCCCGATCGTGTCGGCCAGGACCGCGGCGACGCGCTGACCGGCGAAGCGGACCGTGTCATCGAGGATGTAGGTGTCGTCCGGGTCGACCAGGTGGTCGGTGTGGATCGCCGTGGAGAAGCGTCTGCGGGGCACGTCTTCCCAGGTATAGACCCGATGCACGCCGGGCACCGCGAGGGCTGCGCTCTTGTCGATCGAGAGGATCCGGGCATGGGCGTGGGGGGCGTGCAGCACCTTGAGGTGCAGCATGCCGTCGATCTGCGTGTCCATGGTGAACTCGGCGTGACCGGTCACCACGTCATGGCCCGCGGGCGCGCCGACGCTCGTCCCGACGGCCTTGCCCGGTGCTGCCGTCTCCACCGCACTGACGCCCTTCACGGCGTCCTCGATCGCCCGGTATCCGGTACAGCGGCAGAGGTTGCCCTTCAACGCCCGTGGCAGATCCGCCTTCTGGTCCTCGGTGAAGGTCGCCGACGTCATGATCACCCCAGCGGTGCAGAAACCGCACTGGAACCCCGGGGCGTCCTCGAACTGCCGCTGCACGGGATGCAGGGCGCCTGGTCGCCCGAGGCCCTCGATCGTGGTCACCTCACGGCCGTTCGCGCGGAAGGCGGGGGTGATGCAGCTGTGTACCGGTACGCCGTCCAGCCACACCGTGCAGGCGCCGCAGTCGCCCGCGTCACACCCCTTCTTGACGCCGAAGTGGCCGAGTGCGCGCAGGAACGTGCGCAGACACTGGCCCGGGGCCGGTTCCCGGTCGAATCTCCGGCCGTTGACGATGTAGGTCATGGCAGGTCCCCAGCCATGAGTTCGCGGCGGATCTCTTCGGCGAAGTGCCGTGACAGGTGCTGACGGTGGTCGGGGGTCCCGTTGGGATCGGCGAACCAGACGTCGGCAGGCACGGCGTCGATGCTCTGCCGCAGGGTTCGGGCATCGGGCAGGGACACGAAGACGATGCGGACCGGCCGTGTGGTGCCGGCGGTGACGGTGAGCAGCAGGTCATTCGCCCCCGGACGTTGCGTGCCGACGAGGAACACCGTCGAGCGGCCGAGCCGGGTCAGCGTGAAGCGACGGTGCGCGGTGCGTTTGCGCAGCGCGTGCTCCGGAACGGTGATGCGCCGGAGGATCTCCCCGGGGGCGAGAATGTTGCGGTGGTCGCCCGTGACGAAATCGAGGGCGTCGACGAAGCGTACGGAGCCGTCGGGGGCCCACAGCTCGTACCGCGCCTCGAGCGCGACCGTCAACGTGATCATCGGGCCGGCGGGCAGGGACATGCAGATGTTTCCGCCGACGGTCGCCGCGTTCCAGACCTTGAACGAGGACAGGAATGCCTCGCAGCTCTTCCGGAAGAGAATTCCGGCGGTCCATGTCTTCGGCCATGGAAAGGCGTACAGGTCGCGAATGGTGCAGGTGGCGCTGATCTCCAGACCCTCGTCCGTCGGAACGAGAGACTCCCAACGCAACGCCGTCAGGTCGATCAGCCGTCGCAGGTCCGGCTGCTCCGTGGAATAGAGCCATGTTCCGCCTGCGAGCCAGGCATCGCCCTCGTGCCAGTCCATGCCTGGCTGCTCGGACGGCTGCCGGACTACTTCGGTGATGGTGTTGAGGTCCATGAAAACCGACCTACGGGAGAACGGACCTTCGGGAAGGCAACCGTCCCCTGGTGCACTTGGCGGATTTCCCGCTGACCGAGCAGGTACCACCGTGCCGCACCGTCGGGCGGCCGAGCCGCGAGGGGACGGCGGGCGCACAGTATTGCCTCAGTTTATCGCAGCATGCGGATGACGCCCCGCCGAGGACAGCTGAGTGGCCGACGCGCGGACAGTCACACCGGTGTTCTTGCGCCGCTGCCACCTGCGGCACCGGGGCGTCCGTGCTGTCATTCCGCAGCCGTCCGACCAAGTCGGCCACCGCCTCAGGCAAGGCCGGGTCGGTGGCCGTCCGCCCGGTATCGACAGCGAGACGCACAAGCAGCGGAATACCGTCGAGCGGTGCGTCAACGGCGGCGATGCCGGACCTTGCGAAGCGCACCGGCCAGGAGTTCCGTGTTCAGGTCGGGTGCCAGCCCAGGGCGCGGGAGATTCCTCTTGCTGCCAGTCGTATCGCCGGTGCCAGGGAAGGGACTTGCGCGTTCGCCGCGGGGACGACCACCGAGACCGCCGCCACCACCTCGCCGTCCGGGCCGCGTACCGGGGCGGCCACCGACAGGGCGTCGTCCGTCACCTGACGGTCACTCACCGCGATTCCTGTGCGCCGGACTTCGGCGAGCGTGCGGCGCAGCAGCGCGGGGTCGGTGATCGTGTGGGCCGTGTACGAGGCCAGCGGGGCGGCGCAGTACCTCTCCTGGAGCTCCGCTCCGCCGTGCGCCAGCAGGACGAGTCCGACGCCGGTCACATGCAGCGGCCAGCGCGCGCCGACGCGGATGCGCACGCCGACCGCCGAGTGTCCCGACAGCCACTCGGTGTAGACGACCTCGGCGCCGTCCCGTACCGCCAGTTGCACGTTCTCGTGCGTGGCCTCGTACAGGTCCTCCAGGTAGGGCAGCGCGGCCTGCCGGAGGGCCAGGCCCCGGGGGGCCAGCGCCGCGATCTCCCACAGCCGCAGCCCCACGTGGTACGTACCCGCCGGGTCCCGCTCCAGGGCGCCCCACTCGGCCAGCGCCGCCACGAGCCGGTGTGCGGTGGTCAGGCTCAGGCCCGCCCGCCGGCTGATGTCGGTCAGGGACAGCGCCGGATGCGCGTGGTCGAAGGCGGCGAGCACGGACAGCAGCCGGTCGGGCGCGGAACGGGTGGGCGCGACCGTCGGCACGGGTGCGGCGGCCGTGCCCGTGAGCGGCGGTGTCCTCGACGTCGTCGGCAACGGGTTCCTCCTCCCCGTGCTGCGGCGGGACGGGCGTCGCCCCGCACCGTCGCGAAGTTAGGCAGACCGCCGGTCCGGCGTCAATCGTCCGCCCGGCCCTCTCATCCGCCGAGCCCGTCCCCGGCGACGCGCAGCAGCAGGGCGTGCAGCGTCTTCCGCTCGGCCGGGTCGAGCGGGGACAGCAGCTCGTTCGTCACCCGCAGGCCGGCCTCGTCCGTGCCGCGCAGGAACTCCCCGCCGGCCTCCGTGAGGACGACGATCCGGCTGCGCCGGTCGTCGGGGGCCGGGCGGCGCTCGGCGAAGCCCAGCTTCTCCAGGTCGTCGACGAGACCGACGATCGCGCTCGGGTCGTACCCGAGCCGTGCGCTCAGCTCGCGCTGGAGCGCGCCCTCCGCCGTGGCGAGGAAACGCAGCACCGCGTAGTGGCGCAGGCGCAGCCCCGACTCCTGGAGGAACGTGTTGAACAACTGACCCGAGCGCAGGCCGAGCCGGTAGAGCAGGTAGCCCGCGTCCGCGTGCAGCCCGCGCATCCACGGCTCCTCCGAGTCGATCGGGGCGGCGTTCACGGTGTCGTGCTGGCGGGCGATGGCGGGCTCCCTGGTGTCGGCCCCGGCGGGGCGGTGTGCGTGCGGTCGGGCGTCGCATGCGGTCGTGCGTGCCGCGAGGTTCAGATTTCAGCATGACCCACCCGTCGGACGACAACAACTATTGACGACGACAATTATTGCTCCTAACGTCGATCTCGCGGCCCACCCCGGTGCCCGACCCTGGCCGCACCGCCCCTGTCACCGCGTGAAGGGACCCACCCGTGCCCCCCATCGATCTCACCGGCAAGGTCGCCGTCGTCACCGGCAGCGGCCGGGGCCTCGGTCTCGCCTACGCGCGGGCCCTGGCCGCCCACGGCGCCAGCGTGGTCGTCAACGATGTCGACGAGGCGGCCGCCGAGCAGGCCGCGAAGTCCGTCGCCGAGGCCGGCGGCGCCGCCGTCGCCGAGGTGGTGCCGGTCGGCACGACCGAGGCCGCGGACCGGCTCGTCAACCGCGCGGTCACGGAGTTCGGGCGGCTCGACGTCATGGTCACCAACGCCGGCATCCTGCGCGACAAGGTGCTGTGGAAGATGACCGACGACGACTTCGACGCGGTCATCGCCACCCACCTGCGGGGCACCTTCACCTGCGCCCGCGCCGCCGCCGTACGGATGCGCGAGCAGGGCGAGGGCGGCAGCCTGATCCTCGTGGGCTCCCCGGCCGGACAGCGCGGCAACTTCGGGCAGACGAACTACGCCGCCGCCAAGGCCGGCATCGCCGCCTTCGCCCGCACCTGGGCCATGGAACTGGGCCGCGCGAACATCACCGTCAACGCGATCGTGCCGGTCGCCGCGACCGCGATGACCGAGACCGTCCCCGCCTTCGCCCCCTATGTCGAGGCCATGAAGAACGGCGAGGCGCTGCCCGACTTCCTGCGCAAG
This sequence comes from Streptomyces sp. NPDC002566, assembly GCF_042889585.1. Lineage (NCBI taxonomy): Bacteria > Bacillati > Actinomycetota > Actinomycetes > Kitasatosporales > Streptomycetaceae > Streptomyces > Streptomyces sp. NPDC002566. The sequence goes on from NZ_JBIARD010000001.1 coordinate 757,651, forward strand.
GGCGAGGGCTTCGGCACCCCCGAGGACTGCGCCGCGCTCGTGCCCTTCCTCGCCTCCGAGGCCGCCCGGGGCGTCACCGGCCAGGCCATCGGCATCGGCGGCGACAAGGTGGCACTCTGGTCGCATCCGCAGGAGATCCGCGCGGCCTACGCCGACGGCGGCTGGACCCCGGCGACCCTGGCCGACGCCTTCCCCACCTCGGTCGGCGCCGAGCTCCAGACCGTCGGCATCCCGGCGCCCGCGTTCCCGGAGGCGTGAGTCATGGCGAGCATCGACGTCGAGGAACTCGTCGCGATCGACGTCCACACCCACGCCGAGGTGTCCTCCAGCGGGCACTCCTCGCTCGACGACGACCTGCACGACGCGTCCGCCGCCTACTTCAAGGTCGAGGGCGAGCGGAAGCCGACCATCGAGGAGACGGCCCGCTACTACCGTGAGCGGAAGATGGCCGCCGTGATCTTCACGGTGGACGCCGAGTCCGCCACCGGCACCCCGCCGGTGCCCAACGAGGAGGTCGCCGAGGCCGCCGCCGCCAACGCGGACGTCCTCATCCCCTTCGCCTCCATCGACCCCTTCCGGGGCAAGGCCGGCGTGCGGCAGGCCCGCCGCCTGGTCGAGGAGTACGGGGTGAAGGGCTTCAAGTTCCACCCCAGCATCCAGGGCTTCTTCCCCGACGACCGCGCGGTGGCGTACGGCCTCTACGAGGTGATCGAGGAGACCGGTTCCATCGCCCTCTTCCACACCGGGCAGACCGGCATAGGAGCCGGCGTCCCGGGCGGCGGAGGCATCCGGCTGAAGTACTCCAACCCCCTCCACGTCGACGACGTGGCCGCCGACTTCCCCCACCTCAAGATCATCCTGGCACACCCGTCCTTCCCCTGGCAGGACGAGGCCCTCGCCGTCGCCACCCACAAGCCGGGCGTCCACATCGACCTGTCCGGCTGGTCGCCGAAGTACTTCCCGCCGCAACTCGTGCAGTACGCCAACACCCTGCTCAAGGACAAGGTCCTCTTCGGCTCCGACTTCCCCGTCCTCACCCCCGACCGCTGGCTCGCCGACTTCGACAAGCTGACGATCAAGGACGACGTGAAGCCGAGGATCCTCAAGGAGAACGCCGCCCGTCTGCTCGGGCTGACCACACCGTAGAGGGGCGTGGAGATGCGCAACGAGGGACTGGGGTCGTGGCCCGCACGCCGGGCCCGCAAGACCCCGCACCGCACCGCCCTGATCCACGGCGAGCGGCCGACCGACTACGCCACCCTGCACACCCGCACCACACGCCTGGCCCACGCCCTGCGCGCCCGGGGCGTGCGCCGCGGCGACCGCGTCGCCTACCTCGGCCCCAACCACCCCTCCTACCTGGAGACCCTGTTCGCGACCGGCGCCCTCGGCGCGGTCTTCGTCCCGCTCAACACCCGCCTGGCCGGCCCCGAGATCGCCTACCAGCTCGCCGACTCCGGCGCCAAGGTCCTCGTCCACGGCCCGGCGTCCGCGGGCCTCGTCGCCGGACTGCCCGGCAGCACCGACGTACGCGCGTACGTCGAGGTCGGCGCCGAGTACGAGGAGGCGCTCGCCGCGGCCGACGACGAGCCCTTCGACGAGCCCGTCGGCCCCGACGACACCTGCGTCATCATGTACACCTCGGGCACCACAGGCCGCCCCAAGGGCGCCATGCTCACCCACGGCAACCTCACCTGGAACGCGGTCAACGTCCTCGTCGACACCGACCTGATCGCCGACGAACGCGCCCTGGTGACCGCCCCGCTGTTCCACACGGCCGGGCTGAACATGCTGACGCTGCCGGTGCTGCTCAAGGGCGGCGCCTGCGTCCTGGTCGAGGCGTTCGACCCGCAGACCACCTTCGACCTGGTCGAACGGCACCGGATCACCTTCATGTTCGGCGTGCCGACCATGTTCGACCAGCTCGCCCGCCACCCGCGCTGGCCGGACGCCGACCTGTCCTCGCTGCGCATCCTCACCTGCGGCGGCTCACCCGTCCCGACCCCGCTCATCGCGGCCTACCAGGAACGCGGCCTCACCTTCCTCCAGGGCTACGGCATGACCGAGGCCGCGCCCGGCACCCTCTTCCTGGACGCGGAGCACGCCGTCAGCAAGGCCGGTTCGGCCGGCGTCCCGCACTTCTTCAGCGACGTCCGCGTCGTGCGGCCCGACCTGACACCCGTCGACGCCGGCGAGACCGGCGAGGTCGTCGTGCGCGGCCCGCACGTCATGCCCGGCTACTGGGGGCTGCCCGAGGAGACGGCCGCGGCCTTCGCCGACGGCTGGTTCCGCAGCGGGGACGCGGCGAAGGTCGACGAGGACGGTTACGTCCACATCGTCGACCGCATCAAGGACATGATCATCTCCGGTGGGGAGAACGTCTACCCCGCCGAGATCGAGGACCGGCTCCTGACCCACCCCGACATCGTCGAGTGCGCGGTCATCGGCGTGCACGACGACACGTGGGGCGAGGTGCCCCGCGCGGTCGTCGTGCCCCGCGAGGGCGCTTCGCTGGACCCCGACGAGGTGCTCGCCTCCCTCGACGGCCGGCTCGCCAAGTACAAGATCCCCAAGTCCGTGGTGATCGCGGACGAACTCCCGCGCACCGCCTCCGGAAAGCTCCTCAAAGCCCGGGTGCGCCGGCGCTTCGGCACCGACATCTGACCGACGGAAGGACCCTCGCGTGAGCATCACCGTCAACGGCCTCGACGCACTCAAGAAGCTCGCCGGCAGCGACCTCGGCACGAGCGAGTGGATCGAGGTCACGCAGGAGCGCGTCGACACGTTCGCCGACGCGACCGGGGACCACCAGTGGATCCACGTCGACCCCGAGCGCGCGAAGGACGGGCCCTTCGGCGCGCCCATCGCCCACGGATACCTGACGCTCTCCCTGTTCATCCCGCTCTTCACCGAACTGCTGGACGTCCAGGGCGTCACCACCAAGGTCAATTACGGCCTGAACAAGGTGCGGTTCCCCTCGCCGGTGAAGGTCGGCTCCCGGATCCGGCTGGCCGGGAAACTGGCGGAGGTCGAGGAGGTCCCGGGCGGCGTGCAGATCACCGTGGACGGGACGATCGAGATAGAGGGCGGGGCGAAGCCGGCGGCGGTGCTGCGGAGTCTCTCCCGCTTCTACGCGTAGCGGTCACCTCGGAGGTGCTGGGGAACCGCGGACCGTTGTGGCTGGTCGCGCCCACGCGGCGGAGCCGTACATCGATACAGCCCCGTGCCCCCGCGGGGCGCTTCTCAGCCGACGACGTCGACGAAGACCGGGTTGGAGTAGAACCACGTGTCCGCCCACGGGTCGCCGTTGCCCGGCTCGTGCGGGACCGGGCCGTGCGGGTCGATCGACGCGCCGAGGTAGCCCGGGCCGTTGCGTTTGCCGTCGCTGCCGCGCAGCCGCACGTAGAACGACTCGTCCCCGGCGGTGAGCGGGACGCGCAGGCTGTACGTGCCCGTGCGGCCGGAGACGTCCTTCGTCCGGACGACCTTCGTGTCGGGCGCTCGCCAGGCGTCCCGGTCGGACACCGGGCCGCGCACCGCGCCCCGGATGACGTCCACGTGCGCCAACTCAGGCAGGATTCCCCGCGGGTTGGCCCGCGACGCGGTCGTCACCGTCACGGACAGGGTGAGCTTCTCACCCCTGCGGACCCGCAGCCGGCCGCCGAGGGTGACGCCCCGGCCGCGGCCACCCTCGCGGGTCAGCCGCACCTCCAGCCCGTCGAGGAGATGGCCGTGGTCCAGCCACACCCGGCCCGCGCGCAGTCCGGCCATCACGGAGCGGTAGCCGTATCGGGTGACTCCGACGTGGGTGCGGCTGAACTGGCCGGGCCAGAAGTCGCCGCCGGGCTGCGGGGAGTCGGTGTTCACGGGGTCGGGGAGCCGGCCGGTGTCGTCGAACGTCGTGCCGGGAGGCCAGTCGCCGTTCTTCCACGTGTCGAAGACGACCCGGTGGACGTCGGAGTTGGTGGTGACGGTGAACAGCTTGCCCTCAGCCAGCATCGCGTCCCACATGCCGCCGACCGTCGCCGTCATCCAGTCGAAGCCGCCGTAGAGCACGTAGGCGTTCTGCGGGTATCCCGCCCACGAGTCCGCCGACGGCTTGTTGGCGTACTCACCGCGCTGCGAGCCGGGCCCCTCCCACCCCGGGATGCCGCCGCCCTGGGCGCCGGGCGCGCCCTCCATGCCGATCATGACCTCGGGGGCGGCGTCGCGCCAGTTGCGCATCTCGTGCGGTGAGTCGATGCCCAGACGCATCGGATGGTTGGCGAGGACGAGGATGTCGTCGACATATCCCGTCCGGCGCTGCTCGGCGAGCCACTTGATGCCCTTCACGGCGTGCGCCTCGTTGCGGGCGGTGTTCGGGTTGTCCGGTGCGCCGTCGGTGTACTTGAGCAGCTTGCCGTCGTAGGCCAGCTCGAACTGCGTCAGCACGTCGACCTCGTGCGGGCCGGGCGCGGCGAACACCGTGCAGTGCTCGGCGGCCGGGATATACCACTCCAGGCCCTGGAAGATCAGCTGGCGGGGGTTCTCGGCCCGGGCCTTGAGGATCTCCTGGTGCTCCATGGCGGCGCCGTAGCGGGCGTGGCCGAAGTTGGAGTGCTCGTTGAACACCATCCAGTCGAGGCCGTACCGGGCGGCCGCCGCGGCCAGTTGGGAGAACGTGTACTTCGCGTCGTGGCTGTAGACGCTGTGGACGTGGTGGTCGCCGACGAGATAGGCGAGCCGGGGGTCCTCGCCCCCGAGAGCGCGTCCCGGGCTCGCGGCGGCGGGAGTCGCGGCCGCCGGGGCCGTAGCCGCCCCGCCGACAGCGAACGCGGCGCCGAACAGGCCCGCCCCGCGCAGGATTCCGCGCCGGGACACGCCCTGCGCGTCGAGTTCGGCGGGTGGGACGGACGGATCGGCCCAGGCGGGCAGTTGCTGCTCGGTCATCGATGCCTCTCAGTGGATCTCGGCGGATCCCAGCGGGTGTCTGTGGATCTCAGTGGTTCATGAACGACGTCACGGGCAGCGCCCGTTCGACGATCCGGACGTCGCCGAGCCGCCCGTGCAGGATCTGGTCGATGCGACCGCCGTACTCGTAGCCGCCGAGCAGCCAGGGCAGGCCGGCGGAGGCGATCCCGGTGGGAAAGCCGGGTGACGTAAGTCGTGCAGGAAGGGGAGTCGGGGGCGGGCGGCTACAGGACGCGCAGGGTCCAGCTCCAGCGGTGGACGCCCGGTGCGACGAGGTAGGAGGGGAAGGTGTCGGGGCCGCAGGACGCCGTGCCCAGGCCCCGGTGCGCCGCGTCGATGTGCACCACGCAGCCCGCGCGCGGCGTCAGTTCGTCGTGATGGGCGGCCGCCGCCAGCTCCTCGGCGCGGTACCGGGTGACGGACACCTGACGGGGCTCGTCCAGGGTCACCGCGACACCCGTGGCGTCCGGCGCGGACAGCGTGAAGCGCCGCACCCCGTGCCGGCCCCCGCTCTCCTGCGGCCGCAGGTAGGGCGTGAACAGCGCGTCCACGGGGACCGAGTGATGGCCCACCGCGGCTCCCGCACAGCGGTCCGGGTACGACTCCCAGGGGCCCTGACCGAACCACTCCAGCAGGTCCGGTCCCGGGACCGTCTCGAACACCGAACCCACCCGCGCCACGTCGTCGAACTCCTCCGGCAGCTCGGCCTCCTCCTCGACGCGCACCCCGCCCTCGACCGGCGTGAGCACCTGCCGGTGCCGCACCACGCCCGCCTGGCCCGCGTACTCGGCGACCACCGTCACCGACAGGCCGTGCCGGCCCACCGACACCGGCTCGCGCACGAGCGCGTCAAGTCCCCACTCCCGCCAGCGCCGCGCCGCACCGCCCAGCTCGTCGTTGTCGGTCGGGGCCCGCCACAGCGACAGCGTGGGCGCCGCGCTCAGCAGCGGATGCACCAGCAGCCCCTCGTCGTCGACCTCCACGCGCGCCGCCACCGACCGCTCCTCGACCGGCTCGGCCGCCCGCAGCCGCAACTGCGGCGCGCACACCTCGGTCCCGCACGGCGCCCACGACAGGTCGTGCGCGGTGCGCACCCGCAGCGTCAGCCACGCCTCGCCGCCGTCCTCCGGCAGCTCGAAGGGCTGCGGCACCACCGCCGTCTCGCCCGGCCGCAGCGGCGGCAGTTCGGCCGGCGCGGTCAGGGTGCCGCCGTACTCGAGGGACAGCTCCCACTCGGCCGCGAGCCACTCCAGACCGCGGAAGTGCTGGTGGTTGGAGAGGACCAGGCCCTCGTGCCGCGAGCCCGTCAGCCGCACGGGCGCCGCGAGCTCCCGGTGCTCGTACATCACGGGCTTGGGCGTGCGGTCGGGGAAGACCACGCCGTCCGCGATGAACGCCCCGTCGTGCTCCCGCTCGCCGAAGTCGCCGCCGTAGGCCCAGCGGTAGCCGGGCGCGGCGACACCGTTGTCATAGTGTCCGGCGCCCTCACGGCCGGCCGGTCCCGCGTCGTTCACACGCTGGAGGATTCCGTGGTCCCAGAACTCCCAGATGAACCCGCCCTGAAGACCCGGGGTGGCCTCGATGGCGGCCCAGTGGTCGGCGAGCGTGCCGTTGCTGTTGCCCATCGCGTGGGAGTACTCGCACTGGATGAGCGGCTTGGTCTGCTGCCCCGACAGGGCGTGCGCCAGGCAGTCCTCCAGCGGCGCGTACATCGGGCAGGCGATGTCGGAGGCCACGTCCGGGTCGGCCCAGCCGCGCTTGGCGGCCCCCTCGTACTGCACCGGCCGCGTCGGGTCGTGGCGGCGCACCCAGCCGGCCGCCGCGTCGTGGCCCGCGCCGTAGTCGGACTCGTTGCCCAGCGACCAGACGACGATCGACGGGTGGTTCTTGTCCCGCAGCACCATGCGCGAGACCCGGTCCACGAAGGCGTTCAGATAGCGGGGGTCCTCGGCGATCTCGTGGGCGTGGTCGTGGGACTCGATGTCCGCCTCGTCGACGAGGTAGAAGCCGAGTTCGTCGGCGAGGTCGTACAGCGCCGGGTCGTTCGGATAGTGTGCGGTGCGGATCGCGTTGAAGCCGAACCGCTTGAGCAGCACCAGATCGGCCCGCATGTCGTCGTACGACACGGTGCGCCCGGTCAGCGGATGGAAGTCGTGCCGGTTGACGCCCCGGATGAAGACGCGCTCCCCGTTGATCAGCAGGTCCCGTCCGGCGATCTCCACGTCGCGGAAGCCAACCCGGTGCCGGGACACGTCGGCGACCGTGCCGTCCGCGCGGTGCAGCCGGACGGTCAGGCCGTACAGCTCGGGCGTCTCGGCGGTCCACGGGCGCACGTCGGGCACCCGCGCGAGCAGCCGGGCCTCGCCGAGGAAGTCGGAGACGCGCCCGTCCTCGGCGTTGGCCAGGTCGAAGGCGGTGTCCGGCGTGAGCGGCAGCCCGTCCAGCTCCGCGCTGACGTGCCAGCCCGCGGGCAGCGCCCCGCGCGCGTCCCGCACCCGGCAGTCCACCCGCAGTTCACCGCCGAGCGACGCCCGCACCGCCACGTCGGCCAGATGCAGCGGGTCGGTCGCGTACAGCAGGACCGAGCGGGTGATCCCGCCGTGCCACCACTGGTCCTGGTCCTCGATGTGCGAGGCGTCCGACCACTTGACGACGGTCAGCCGTACGACGGCCCGCTCCCCGGCGCGCACCACGTCCGTCAGGTCGAACTCGGCGGCCAGGTGGGAGTCCTTGGACAGGCCGGCGGGCCGCCCGTCCACGTGCACCAGCAGCACGCTCTCCGCGGCCCCGACCTGGAGCACGATCCGCCGCCCGGCCCAGTCGGCGGGCACGTCGACCTCCCGCTCGTACACGCCCGTCGGATTGCGCTCGGGCGACGCCGGCGGGAACTGCGCGAACGGCATCCGGATGTTCAGGTACTGGGGCAGGTCCGCAGTTCCCTGCAACGTCCACACGCCGGGGACGGCCGCCGTCGACCATGTGCCGCCGGCCGGCGCGTCCGGAGCGGACAGCAGCTGGAAGCGCCACTCGCCGTCCAGGACGTGAGCGCCGGCGCGCCGGTCGACGGCGTTCATGGGCAGCCGCCGCCAGGAGGTCGTCTCGGGCGACTCCCAGGGGCGCAGCGCGATCAGCGGGTCGGCCGCGGGGGACAGGGGGTCGGTCACTTGATGGCTCCCTTGCCGAGGTCCGCGATGATCTGGCGGGCGCCGATCGCGAACACGACGAGCAGCGGGATCAGGGCGAGCAGCGCGCCCGTCATGACCATCCCGTAGTCCGTCGTGCCGTGGGTCCCGTTCAGCTGGGACAGCGCGACCTGGAGGGTGACGTTGTCCGGGTTCGTCAGGGCGATCAGCGGCCAGGCGTAGTCGTTCCACTGGCCCATGAAGGTGAAGATGGCGAGGAAGGCCAGGCCCGGCCGGACGACCGGCAGCGCCACGTGCCAGTACTGGCGCAGGAAGCTCGCGCCGTCGATGCGGGAGGCGTCGAGGAGTTCGTCGTGGATCGCGCCCTTCATGTACTGGCGCATCCAGAAGATGCCGAAGGCGTTCGCGGCGGCCGGCACGATCAGCGCGGTCATCGAGCCGATCCAGCCGATCCTCGCCATGATGACGAACTGCGGGATCGCCGCGAGCTGCGCCGGGACCATGAAGATGAACATCAGCAGCACGAACAGCGTCCGCTTGCCGGGGAAGTCGAACTTGGCGAAGACGAACGCCGCCAGCGAGTCGAAGAGCAGCACCAGGAACGTCACCGACCCCGCCACCAGCAGGGAGTTGGCCATCGAGCCGAAGAAGTCGACCGTGCGGAACAGGCTGCGGACGTTCTCCACGAAGTGCGAGCCCGGCAGCAGCTTCGGCGGGTAGGAGAAGATCTCCGACGAGGTGTGCGTCGACATGATCACGGCCCAGTAGAACGGGAAGGCCGAGAGCAGCAGTCCGAGGATCAGCACGGTGTGCAGTGCGAGGCCCCGGCGCCGGGAGCCGTGGATCGCCCCGGGCCGCTTCGTGTCGTGGATGGAAGCCATGGCGTCAGACCCTCCTAGTCTTCGCCCCGGCGCTGCACCAGACGCCAGTTGATGATCGAGAAGAGGACGACGACGAGGAAGATGCCCCACGCGACGGCGGCGCCGTAGCCGAAGTCGTTGTTGTCGAAGGTCTGCTGGAAGAAGTAGAGGACCATCGTGCGCCCCGCGTGGTCCGGGCCGCCGGAGAACGTCGAGTCGTTGGCGGTGGTCTGCAGCAGCACCTGCGGTTCGGAGAAGCTCTGCAGGCCGGTCACCGTCGAGACCACCAGCACGAACAGCAGCACCGGCCGCATCATCGGCAGCGTGACCCGGAAGAACGTCTGCACCGGACCGGCGCCGTCGATGCGCGCCGCCTCGTACAGCTCGCCCGGGACCGTCTGCAGGCCGGCGAGGAAGATGATCGCGTTGTACCCGGTCCACTGCCAGGTCATCAGCGTCGCGATGGCGACCTTGATGCCCCAGGGGGTGTTCAGCCACGCCACCTGGTCCAGTCCGACCGCCTGCAACAGGGCGTTGACCAGACCGAAGTCGGTGGAGAAGACCGAGCCGAAGACGATGGCGACCGCCACCACCGAGGTGACGTTGGGCAGGAAGTAGGCGAACCGGTAGACGTTCTTGAACCGGACCGCCGAGTTGAGCATCACGGCCGTCACCATCGCCAGGAAGATCATCGGGAAGGTGGCGAGCGCCCAGATGACGAGGGTGTTCCCGATCGAGCTCCAGAACTCCGAGTCCCCGATCAGATACCGGTACTGCGACAGACCGGCCCACTCCATCGAGCCGAGGCCGTCCCAGCGGTGCAGGGAGAGGTAGAGGGAGAACCCGACCGGCACCAGGCCGAAGGCGAGGAACAGCAGATAGAACGGCGAGATCGCGGCGTAGAGGTGCCAGTGCTTGCGCAGCGCCGCCCGCGGCCGTGCGACGGGCGTCTCCACCACGGCGACCGGGGGCTTCTCCAGTGCGGGGACGGTGGCCATCAGTAGCTCACCCCCAGGTGTTCGGCGATGCGCCGGCATTTGCCCATGGCGTCACTCCAGGCTCTCTTCGGGTCCTTGCCGAGGACGCCGACGTTCTTGATCTCGTCCTTGACCGGCTGCCCGAGCGCCACGTCGTACGGGCTGTTGTAGGCGACCGTGATCTTCTGCGCGGCGGGCCCGAAGACGTCCATCGTCACCTGGCCGCCGAAGAAGGGGTCGGGCTCGCGCAGTTCCGCCATGCCGTACGAGGCCGGGGTGGAGGGGAACAGGCCCGCGTCGACGAAGCCCCGCGCCTGGTTCGCCGGGTCCAGCAGCCAGGTGATGATCCGGAAGGCCTGCTCGGGATCGCGGCACGCCTTGGTGATCGACAGGAAGGAGCCGCCGTTGTTGGACGGCCGCACCGGCATGTCCGCCACCCGCCACCGGCCGGCCGTCTTCGGCACGCCGTTCTTGAGGTCGCCGGTGGCCCAGGAGGCGCCGAGCTGGCTGGGCAGCTTGCCGGACTCGATCGCCGACAACTGGTCCGGGGTGCCGTTGACGATGTCGGAGACGATGCCGCGCCGCTTGGCCTCCACGGCCAGGTCCCAGGCCCGGCGCACGTGCTCCTGGTCGCCGATGAAGCGGCGGTCCTTGTCGACGTACCGCTTGCCGCCCTGCTGCACCGCGTTCTCGAAGACGCTGTTGACGTCGGTGAGCAGACAGGTCCCCGGTATCCGCTTCTTCAGCTGCTCGCCCGCGCCGAAGAACTTCTCCCAGGTGTTCAGCTCCGCGGAGACGTCGGCCGGCTCGTAGGGCAGCCCCGCCCGGCGGAAGACGGCGTACTGGTAGTAGTGCGCGACCGGGCCGCAGTCGATGGGGAAGCCGACCATCGTGCCGTCGTCGGCGACGCCCTGGTCCCACTTCCACGGCAGGTACCCGCCGCGGTACCGGTCCGCGCCCAGCGTGCGCAGGTCCACGAACTGGCCGGCGTCGGGCAGGTAGGACGCCATGTCCTCGCCCTTCAGCCCCGCGATGTCGGGGATGTGGGCGCGCCCGGCCATCGTGGTGATCAGCTTGGAGCGGTAGTAGCCGCCGATCTGGACGGCCTTCAGGCTCACCTCGCCGCCGTAGCGGGCCTTCGCGTTCTTCACGACGGTGTCGCTCAGACCGCCGCTCCAGTACCACAGGACCATGTCGCGCCCGGTGGAGCCGGCCGGGACCGCGCAGCCGGACGCCAGGCCGCCGAACGCCGTGGCGGCCGTGCCGGCCGCGCCCGCGCGGAGCAGGCCTCTTCGTGAGAGCCGCACAGCTCCCACCGCCTTTCGGATCTCTTCGCTTCTTCGCATGCCTACTGGGGGATCAGTGCTCTCGCCGGGGATGGGCGCTCGCGTGCGCCGGAGACGTCCGGCTCCCTCGCGCGCCTGGGTGACCGGTGCTCTCGCCCGGTCCGGGTGTGTCCGTGCGGTCATGAGTCGTCGGGGGAGGGGTGCTCTCACCCGGTCCCGGTGGGAACCGTGCGGTGGTGTGCCGTCGGGGGAGCGGTGCTCTCGCGGGGCCGCCGTCGGCCGGTGTCCCGCGCCCGTTCACGGCGGTCCGTTCCTCGCGCCGGGCCATGGCTCAGCGCCGTGGGTCCGGCGGGGTCACGGGGGCGTGCCGGACGGGCGGGCCGGGGTCGGCCGGCAGCCGGTCCGCGAGGAAGCCGTACGCCCGCTTCAGCGCGGGGTCGGTCAGCGAGCGCCACCAGCGGTCCACGCCGTACCAGCCGGGCGCCGCGAGCGCGCCGCCGTGGTGCCGGACGGACAGCCCGGCGGCCAGCACCGCGAACCGCAGCCGCTCCGCCAGCGGCCAGCCGCCCAGCGAGGCGGCGACGAAGCTCGCGCCGAAGACGTCCCCCGCGCCCGTGGCGTCCAGCACGTCGACGTCGAGGGCGGGGACCTCCGCGTACTCGCCGGTCGTCTGGTCGACGGCGATCGCGCCGTCCCCGCCCCGCGTCACCACGGCCACCGGGACCAGTTCGCACAGTGTGCCGAGGGCTGCGATGGCGCTCTCGGTGCGGGTGTAGGCCATCGCCTCGGCCTCGTTGGGGAGGAAGGCGTGGCACAGGGCGAGCTGGTCCAGGAGGTCGCGGGACCACTGACTGGTCGGGTCCCAGCCGACGTCGGCGTAGATCAGGGTGCCGTTCGCGGCGGCCTTGCCGAGCCACGCGCGCGGTTCGGCCTCGATGTGCACGAGGGCGGTGCGCGCCTCGGGCGGGTCGGCCATCAGGGCGTCCTGCGAGTACGGCGGCTCCTGGCCGTGGGTGACCAGCGCCCGGTCGTGGCCCTGGGCCAGGGCCACGGTGACGGGGGTGGGCCAGCCGTCGGCCGTGCGGGAGAGCGAGAGGTCGACGCCCTCCTGCCCGGCGAGCACCTCCCGGCAGTGGCCGCCGTAGAAGTCGTCGCCGAAGACGGTGGCCAGCGAGGTCCGCAGGCCGAACCGGGAGGCGGCCACCGCGAGGTTGGCGATGCCGCCGGGGCCGCAGCCCATGCCGGCCGTCCAGACCTCCTCACCCGGGGTCGGGGGCTTCGCCAGCCCCGTGAGGACGAGGTCGTAGAAGAGCAGCCCGGTCAGCAGCACGTCGGGCCGGTCGTCGTCCACGGAAACGTCCTCTCGTCGGGGGGAACGCGGAGGGTTCGTCAAACTTCTTCATTTCGTGACCGGAATCGTGCGCCGCTCCGAGGGATTGGTCAATACCCGAGCAGAACTGAGCATGGAAATGATTGAAGATGACGAGTAGTGTCCATGGCGTGCTGGCAGAACGACGACACCAACTCATCCTGCGGGCCCTGCGCTCCGGCGGTCCCGCGGCCGTGACCGATCTCTCCGGGCAGCTCGGCGTGAGCCCCGCCACGATCAGGCGCGACCTGGTCAAACTGGAGGAGGACGGGCTGCTGACGCGGGTGCACGGCGGCGCCGTCGCCGACGAGGGCGACCAGCCCTTCGCCGAGGTCGCCGAGGTGCGGGTGCCCGAGAAGGACGCCATAGCCGCGCGCGCCGCGGCGATGGTCCAGGACGGGCAGTCGGTGCTGCTCGACATCGGCACCACCGCCTACCGGCTGGCCCGGCAGCTGCACGGCCGCCGGCTCACCGTGATCACCAGCAACCTGGTGGTCTACGAGGAACTCGCCGACGACGAGGGCATCGAGCTGGTGCTGCTCGGCGGCATGGTCCGCCGCGAGTACCGCTCCCTGGTCGGCTTCCTCACCGAGGACAACCTGCGCCAGCTGCACGCCGACTGGCTCTTCCTCGGCACCAGCGGCGTGCGCCCCGGCGGGCAGGTGATGGACACGACGGTCGTCGAGGTGCCGGTCAAGAGAGCCATGATCAAGGCGAGCGACAGAGCCGTCCTGCTCGCCGACGCGGCGAAGTTCCCGGGTACCGGGATGGCGAAGGTCTGCGGTCCCGAGGACCTGGACGCAGTGGTGACGAACGCGCCGGTCGACCCGGCGACCCGCTCCTCCCTGGAGGAGGCGGGCGTCGAGGTGATCGTGGCAGGAGAGGTGCACGGGTGAGACTGACGATTCTGGGCGGCGGAGGATTCCGGGTGCCGCTGGTGTACGGAGCACTGCTCACGGACCGCGGCGCGGGCCGGGTGAGCGAGGTCGTCCTGCACGACCTCGACGCCGGCCGGCTGGACGCGGTCGCCCGTGTGCTGGCCGAACAGGCGGACGGCGTGCCCGACGCCCCCGCGGTGACCGCCACCACCGACCTCGACGAGGCCCTGCGCGGCGCCGACTTCGTGTTCTCCGCGATCCGCGTCGGCGGTCTGGAGGGCCGTGCCAACGACGAGCGGGTCGCGCTGGACGAGGGCGTCCTCGGCCAGGAGACCGTCGGCGCGGGCGGCATCGCCTACGGCCTGCGCACGGTACCGGTCGCCATCGACATCGCCCGCCGGGTGGCCCGGCTGGCCCCCGACGCCTGGGTCATCAACTTCACCAACCCGGCCGGACTGGTCACCGAGGCCATGTCCCGCCACCTCGGCCACCGTGTGATCGGCATCTGCGACTCGCCCGTCGGCCTCGGCCGGCGCATCGCCCGGGTGCTCGGCGCCGACCCGCGCGAGGCGTGGATCGACTACGTCGGCCTCAACCACCTCGGCTGGGTGCGCGGACTGCGCGTGGCCGGCCGCGACGAACTGCCGCGCCTGCTCGCCGACCCCGACCTGCTCGGCTCCTTCGAGGAGGGCAAGCTCTTCGGCGCCGACTGGCTGCGGTCCCTCGGCGCGATCCCCAACGAGTACCTGCACTACTACTACTTCAACAGGGAAGCCGTCGACGCCTACAAGGCCGCCGCTCAGACCCGCGGGGCCTTCCTGCGCGACCAGCAGGCCCGGTTCTACGAGGAGACGCGCAAGCCCGGCGTCTGTGCCCTCACCGCCTGGGACCGCACCCGCGCCGAGCGGGAGGCCACCTACATGGCGGAGAACCGGGAGACGGCCGGTGCGGGCGAACGTGACGCCGACGACCTGTCCGGCGGCTACGAGAAGGTCGCCTTGGCGCTGATGCGGGCCATCGCCCGCGACGAGCGCACCACGCTGATCCTCAACGTCCGCAACGGCGGCACCCTGTCCGCGCTCGACTCCGAGGCCGTCATCGAGGTCCCCTGCCTGGTCGACGCCAACGGCGCGCACCCCGTCGCCGCGGACCCGCTGCCCGACCACGCCACCGGCCTGGTCTGCGCGGTCAAGGCGGTCGAGCGCGAGGTGCTGAGCGCCGCCGAGTCCGGCGCCAGGGCGACGGCGGTGAAGGCCTTCGCGCTGCACCCGCTCGTCGACTCCGTCAACGTGGCCCGCAGGCTGGTCGAGGGCTACACCCGGGTGCACCCCGGCCTCGGGTACCTCAAGTAAGCTCCGCGACCGGAAAGCGCTTTCTCCCAGCCTTTCCCCGCACTCTCCGCTCCCTGTCTGGAGAACCTCTCATGCACGACGAACGCAACCGGATCGAGGAGCGCGCCGAGCGTCTCCACACCCAGCGCATCCAGCCCGCGATCTACGCGGCCACCGTCCCCCTCACGGTGGAGGCCTGGCAGGCGCCGGGGGAGCCCGTCCCCTTCGAGGAGGCGGCGGCCGCCTCGTACGAGCCCTTCACGATGGACACCCCGTGGGGGCCGCCCTGGGGCACGACCTGGTTCCGCATGGCCGGAGAGGTTCCCGCCGAGTGGGCGGGCCGGCGGGTCGAGGCCGTCATCGACCTCGGCTTCACCGGCGACTGGCCCGGCAACCAGGCCGAGGCCCTGGTCCACCTGCCCGACGGCCGGCCCCTGAAGGCGGTCAACCCGCTCAACCAGTACGTGCCGGTCGCCAACCCCGCCGAGGGCGGCGAACGCGTCGACTACCTGGTCGAGGCCGCCTCCAACCCCGACATCCTGGCCGACGACTTCGCGCGCCCCACCCCGCTCGGCGACATCCTCACCGCCGGCGACAAGCCGCTGTACACCTTCCGCCGCGCCGTCCTCGCCGTCCTCGACGAGGAGGTCTGGCACCTCGACCTCGACCTTCAGGTGCTGCGCCAGCTCATGGTCCACCTCGGCGAGCACGAGCCCCGCCGCCACGAGATCCTGCACGCCCTCGACCGCGCCATGGACGCCCTCGACCTGGACGACGTCGCCGGCAGCGCCGCCGACGTCCGCGCCGTCCTCGCGCCCGTCCTCGCCAAGCCCGCCCACGCCAGCGCGCACACCGTCTCCGGCGTCGGCCACGCCCACATCGACTCCGCCTGGCTGTGGCCCATCCGCGAGACCAAGCGCAAGACGTCCCGCACCTTCTCCAACGTGACGTCCCTGGCCGACGAGTACGACGACTTCATCTTCGCCTGCTCCCAGGCACAGCAGTACGAGTGGGTGCGCGACAACTACCCCCACGTGTGGGCCCGCATCCAGGAGTCCGTGAAGAAGGGCCAGTGGGCCCCGGTCGGCGGCATGTGGGTCGAGGCCGACGGCAACCTGCCCGGCGGCGAGGCCATCGTCCGCCAGCTCGTCCACGGCAAGCGGTTCTTCATCGAGCACTTCGGCATCGAGACCAAGGGCGTCTGGCTGCCGGACTCCTTCGGCTACACCGCCGCCTACCCGCAGCTCGCCAAACTCGCCGGCAACGACTGGTTCCTCACCCAGAAGATCTCCTGGAACCAGACCAACAAGTTCCCCCACCACACCTTCTGGTGGGAGGGCATCGACGGCACCCGCATCTTCACCCACTTCCCGCCCATCGACACCTACAACGCCCGCTTCGACGGCGTGGAGATGGACCGCGCCGTCCGCAACTACGCCGAGAAGGGCGCCGGCACCCGCTCCCTGGCGCCCTTCGGCTGGGGCGACGGCGGCGGCGGCCCCACCCGCGAGATCATGGAACGGGCGCGCAGGCTCGCCGACCTGGAAGGCTCGGCCAAGGTCGTCATCGAGCACCCCGACGCGTTCTTCGCCAAGGCCCGCGAGGAGTACCCGGACGCCCCCGTCTGGGTCGGCGAGCTCTACCTGGAGCTGCACCGCGCCACCTACACCTCCCAGGCCCGCACCAAGCAGGGCAACCGCCGCAGCGAACACCGCCTGCGCGAGGCCGAGTTGTGGGCCACGACCGCCGCACTGCACGCGCCGGGCTACACCTACCCCCACGAAGAGCTCGACCGGCTCTGGAAGACGGTCCTGCTGCACCAGTTCCACGACATCCTGCCCGGCTCCTCCATCGCCTGGGTGCACCGCGAGGCAGAGGCCGAATACGCCCGCGTGGCGGGCGAGGTGGAGGAACTGACCGCACAGGCGGTCGCCGCGCTCGGCGCCGGCGGCCCCCGCGTGTTCAACACGAGCCCCTTCGACCGCGCCGAGGTGGTCCGCACCGCCGACGGCGCCCGCGCCTACGTGGAGGTCCCGGCCGGCGGCAGCGCCCCGCTCACCGCCGGCGCCGAGCCGCCGCACCCGGTCCAGGTCACCGGCCACGTCCTCGACAACGGCCTTGTCCGGGTGGAGGTGGCGGCGGACGGCACCCTGTCCTCCGTGACCGACCTGCGGGCCAACCGCGAAGTCCTCGCCGGCCCGGGCAACCTGCTCCGCCTGCACACCGACCTCCCGAACTGCTGGGACGCCTGGGACATCGACAAGCACTACAGGAACCGCTACACCGACCTCCTGGACGCCGACGCGGTGACCGTCGTCGAGGACGACCCGCTGGCCGGCGCGATCCGCGTCACGCGCTCCTTCGGCAAGGGCTCCACGATCACGCAGACGATCAGCCTCCGCGCCGGCAGCGCCCGCATCGACTTCGAGACCGACATCGACTGGCACGAGGTCGAGAAGATCCTCAAGGCGGGCTTCCCCGTCGACGTCCGCGCGGCGCACTCCTCCGCCGAGATCCAGTTCGGCCACGTCCAGCGCCCCACCCACACCAACACCACCTGGGAAGCAGCCCGCTTCGAGGTGCCCGGCCACCGCTGGGTGCACATCGGCGAACCCGGCTACGGCGTCGCCGTCATCAACGACTCCACGTACGGCCACGACGTCTCCCGCACGGTCCGCGAGGACGGCGGCACGACCACCACCGTGGGACTGAGCCTGGTCCGCGCCCCGCGCATCCCCGACCCCGAGGCCGACCAGGGCCGCCACCGCTTCACCTACTCCCTGCTGCCCGGCGCGAGCATCGACGACGCCGTCGCCGAGGGCTACGCCCTCAACCTCCCGCTGCGCGTGGCGGACGCGGCCGGCGCCCCCGAGCCGGTCGTCTCCGTCAGCGGCGAGGGCGTGACCGTGGAGGCGGTCAAGCTCGCCGACGACGGCTCCGGCGACGTGGTGGTGCGCCTGTACGAGTCCCGGGGCGGCCGCGCTACCGGCGCCCTGCGCACGGGTTTCCCGCTGGCCGGCGCCCAGGTAACCGACCTGCTGGAACGCCCCCTGGAGCCGGCCGACACCGACGAACAGGGCGCTGTCAGCGTGACGTTGCGCCCCTTCCAGGTCCTGACGCTCCGTCTGGAGCGTGCCGCGCACGGCTGATAAGGAAGGCCGGCCCGGGGGACGGGGCGCGCGCCCCGCCCCCCAACCCCAAGTGCCCCCAGCCCGCCGAGGAGTTCCACCATGCCCATGCAACCCTGGTTCACCGACGCCAAGTTGGGGATCTTCGTCCACTGGGGCATCTACGCCGTCGACGGCGTCCAGGAGTCCTGGTCGTTCTACGACGACATCGTGCCGCACGACCGGTACATGTCCCAGCTCGACCGGTTCACCGGAGCCCGCTACGACCCGCGCGCCTGGGCGGACCTGTTCGCCCGCGCGGGAGCCCGCTACGCCGTGCTCACCACCCGCCACCACGACGGCGTGGCCCTGTGGGACACCGCATTCGGCGACCTCGGCCTAGGCCGCGACTACGTCTCCGGGTACGTCGAAGCCCTGCGCGAGAAGAACCTCAAGGTGGGCTTCTACTACTCGCACTCCGACTGGAACCACCCCGACTACGCCACCACCCGCAAGCCGGGCCGCCCACCCGAGATGGAGGACAACCGCTACTCCGAATGCCCGGCCGAGGAAGAGGACCTCGACGCCTGGGAGCGGTTCATCGCCTACCGCGACGGCCAGATCCGCGAACTCGCCTCCCGGCACCGGCCCGACCTGATGTGGTTCGACGGCGAGTGGGACCGCAGCGAGGAGCAGTGGCGCATCCCCCAACTCGCCGAGCTCATCCGCTCGTACACCCCTGACGTCGTCTTCAACGCCCGCATGCTCAGCGAGGGCGACTACGCGACCCCCGAGCAGGGCGCCCCCGTCGTGCCGCCGGAGGGCCCCTGGGAACTGTGCCTGACGATCAACGACTCGTGGGGATACCAGCACCACGACCACAACCACAAGTCACTCGCCCAGCTCGTCCGCTACTTCACCGAGACCATCGGCGGGGGCGGCAACCTGCTGCTCGACGTCGGCCCGAAGGAGGACGGCACCATCCCGCAGCCGCAGGTCGAGCGGCTTGAAGGCCTGGGGGAGTGGATCGTGAAGCACGCCGACGCCGTGTACGGCACGGTGCGCGGACTGCCCGCCGGGCACCACTACGGACCGAGCACCCTCTCCGCCGACCGCCGCACGCTCTACCTCACCCTGTTCGACGCCCCGCGCGCCGAGATCGGCGTCCGCGGGATCGTCACGCCCGTCCGCAGGGTCACCGTGCTCGGCAGCGGGACGGAGCTGCCCCACCGGGTCGTCGGCGGACTGCACGAGGCGGTGGGCGTGCTGTGGATCGACCCGCCGACGGCTTCCGATCTCGACCCGTACGCCACGGTGCTGGCCGTGGAATTGGACGGCGAACTGGAGTTGTACCGGGGATCGGGCCGCTTCTGACCCGCTCCGCCGGAGGCGCGGCCGCATATGCTTCGGGCCGGCCGGTCGCTCCCCGTGACAGCGGCCGGCCGGCCCGATCCCCCGTGCCGGGGATCCCCCGTCGATCCCCGTTCCCCCGTCGGTTCCTGTACTGCGTGGTGCTTCCCCCCCGTGCGCGGCGCCTTCCCCCGGTGTCCCCCCGTCGACCGGCCCCGCGCGCTCCGCCAAAGGCCTCGCGGAGGCCCCCGTGTTCCCCCGATCTCCTCCGCGGACCTTCGGCGTCACACCGTTTAGAGCGCGCACCCCGCGCCCTGATACACCCCTCGGCGAAACTCGGAGAAAAAAGTTTCCGCGGTCAGGGCCAGGCGGTGGCGACCTGCTCGACGACGTCGAACAGCCGCTCCGGCGTGTCCGGTCCGCCCAGGGTTGTCAGGACGGGGAGGAGGGTGCCGACCCAGGCGAGCGTCTCGGCGCGGGGCTTGACTTGGCATGCGGTCAACAGGGCTTGTGAGGCTGAGAGTTGCGGTTGCGGCAGCAGCGGTGTGACCAGCGTGCGGAACATCTCCCGGTGCCGCAACGCGTCGTCCGGGACCGGATGGGTGGTCAGCAGCGGGAGCGCCTTGTCGACGACCGCGCCGGGCGGCAGCACGTCCTTGAGCCGGTCGAGCAGCGGAACGCAGACGTCACGGCCGTAGGGCGACTCGGGCACGAGTGCCTCGGCCTGGTCCAGGCTCGCCACGGCCCACCGCTCGGCCTCGGCTCGCGCGCTGCGGCGGGCGGCCTCGGCGAGGAGGAAGGCGCGGTTCTCCCCGCTGAACGACCGGAGTTCGCCCCGCAGGCGCTCCCAGCTCGCGGCGTCGGCATGGGGAGCCAGTACGCGGAGCGCCCGGTCGCGGTCCGGGTGCGGCGCGCAGTCGAGGACGGCCCGGACGACGCCGGTGAGGCGTCCGTCGTCGACCGTCGGCGGCAGACAGGCCGCCGCCCGGCAGAACGCCGCGTCCGGCAGGTGCGCCCGGAGGAAGCCGACCGCGCTCGACGTCTCGCCCAGGAGGTGCAGCCGCATCGCCGCAGCGCCCAGGGCGAGTTCGGCCTCGTCCGACTGAAGGCGGAGCGCACGCGGCATCAGGGCCAGGAGTTCACCGGTGTCGAGATGCACAAGGGCACGGCTCTCGCGCCAGAGCCGTTCCTTCGCCATGACATGTCGGGCGATGGCGGTCCGCTGCTCGGGCGACACGTGGGTGAGTTCGGCCAGCAGGGCGGCGGCGAACTCGGCGGGCTGAAGAGAGGGCAGTGTTTCCAGCAACTCATCCACCAGCGGCCCGCGTTCGGTCGCCGACACCCGTCCGGTCAGCGTCAGCAGCACAGCGACGTACGCCGACGGCGTGTCGTCTGCCGGTCGCCGCCCGACTAGCGCGCGTGCCTCGGGGATCAGCGCCTCGGGCAACGACTGCACGGCCCCGCAGAACGCGGCGGCCCAGCCGTGACCCAGCGAAGGCGTCGCCAGGTGATCCAACGCGAGTCGGGCGTGTCCGTTGCCGGCCATCAGCCGGAACGCGGTGTGCAGCACGCCGTGGTCGGTGGGGCGTCGCGTCTCCCAGTGGGCGACCGCTCGCGCGAGCAGGTCCTCACGGTCCGCGGAGCCCAACTGCGGTGCCAGCGCTTCCAGTACGTCGTCGCTCTCCAGCGCCGCCGTCGGCGCGCGTCGGCAGGCGCTCAGGCAGCGTGCGAGCAGTGGAGGCCTGCGCGGCGCGGTCGTCTGCCGAGCCGTCTCCGCCATCGATGTGAGCACCGTTTCCTCGTCCCCGATGTGCTGGACGCTCCTCAGTGCCTCGCGCAGCATCTCGCGGGCAGCCTCGGGCTCTGCGCGCTGTGACAGTCCCACCAGGAAGACCGTCCTGAGCCTCCGGGGCAGCCGGGGGAGACGGTCGTGCAGCAGCCCGGCCCGGCCGGACTCCGCGAGCCGGGCGTCCAGCGCGGCGACGGTCCCCTCATGGGTGGACCACGTCCGCACGACGTGCTCCACCGCCTCGTCCAGGTCGTCGTCGGGGAGGAAGGGCAGTAGAGAGTCCACCCGTCCCCCGTCTGAGAAGAACCCGTTCGAGGTCTCGTGCGCGCGGCGCAGCAGGCGAGCGACAGCCGCGTCCTGCTGCGCGTCGGGCAGCATGCGCAGCAGGGGCAGGGTGGTGGATGCCTGATCGTCGGTCGTCCCGCGCTCGGCCTCCAGTTCCGCCCACAGTTCCTGGGCCGCCTCCTGTCTGCGGGGCGTCGGCAACGCGGCGACGACCCAGGCGGCGGCGCGCCGCCGGCCCTGTTGACGGGGGTCCCCGTCGCGGAGGCGGTCGAACAACTCCTCGGCCAGGTCCGGCGGCAGAGCCTTGGCCAGCCGCTCGACGAGTTCAGCTTCGTGAATGCGCCGTGCCAGAAGCGTGAGCCAGTCCAGTGACCCGGAGAGCGCCTGGCGCGGCACGTGGGGCAGTACTTCTGCCGCCGCTTCGGCGACGGGTCCGACGAATGTGCCGAGCGCTGCCCCCACCAGGACTTCGAGGGATTCCTCGGGCTGACCGGTGTCCAGCAGGCGGCGGGCCAGGGCGCGGGCGACCAGGCACGCGGAGGGACCGGAAGGGATGCGCCCGACAGCGGCCCGCACGCGCGGGAGCGTCCCGGCCGGCGCTCTGCCCACCAGCGCGGCCAGCGCCTCCGGCAGTGCCTCGGCGGGCGACAAGTACCGTTCCAGCACGGCTTCGACGTCCGCGTCGGAGCCGTGCGCGACGACGGCCTCGACGAACCGGAGCTGGATCTTCACGCTCCGAGTGTGGTCGGCACCCATGGTCAAGGTCGTCTTCGTGTAGCCGGCTCGGACCAGCCCGACCAGGGCCCCCTCCTGCTGCTCCTCGTCGGCCGACGAGCCCGCCCCGATGCTCCGGGCCCTGGCGAGCAGCCCGGACGGCAGCGGCGTACCCGGGGTGCGACGCGCCAGGAGCAGCGTGAACGCCGTGTCCCCGAGCGCCGGGCCGTCCCGGGCGAGCAGCGCCGCACACGCCGGGTCGACGACCTCGGAGGGCAGGTCGGCCGCCAGTCGCCGGAGACGTGAGACCAGCCACCACAGCTCCGCGCCCCCGGCGAGCCGCTCCACGTCTCGCGCCAGATCCCGCAGGCACGACGCGGGCAACAGCCCGCAGTGAGGCAGCAGCAGCCAGGGCCGCTCCGCCGGCTCCGCCACCCGGGCGGCCACGGCCAAGGCGTCCCGCACCCGTCCGCGACGCAGATGGGCGGCGGTGAGCGAGCCCAGCGCGGTGGCGGCGTCCTCCGAGGCGGCCGCCGTCCCGACCAGGCCGGGCAGGGCGGAGTCGGGCAGCGCGTCCCCCTCCTGCACCAGAACGTCGAGCCAGTGCGCTTCGCTGCCCGAGGCGCGGGCCTCGTCAAGCGCGCGCAGGGCGTACCGGGCGCGATGGCCGGAGTGCTGCTCGCTGTCCGCCGCGGCGAGGAACGCCTTGCACCGCATGAGGTGGAGCGGCAGCAGCTCGACGGCGGCCAGCAGCCGCTCGCGCGGTTCGCCCCGCACATGCGGGAGGACGCCCGCGACGGCGTCCGTGCGAGGCCAGGGGCGGGGCAGTGCCGTCACCGCGTCGACGAGACGGCCGTGCAGACGGTCGGGGAGCCAGGGGCCCAAGGCGACCAGCGCATCGGCCTGATCGGCCGGCCGCACACCTCCGTCCGTCCCACCGGTGTCGAACGCGATGGCCTGGGCGAAGGCTTGCGACGCCTCCTCGACGGCCGCTCGGGACGCCGCCTCGCCGGCCTCCGGCTGCCGCGTCCGAAAGCGGAAGCCGAACGCGAACCACTCGCCGTCGGACAGCCGGCGCTCCAGCGCACGCCGGCGGTCCTCGGTCAGATAGGGGGCGCAGCCCGCCAGCAGGAGGGTGTCACCGCGATGGCGGCCCGTGACATCGAGGGTGTTCTCGAAATCGGCGAGGATCTCGATGTGTTCCTCCAGCCATCGGCGCACCTCCCGGCGCAACGCGTCGTCCGCGTGGGGAGCGAGCCGGGGGAGGACCGTCCGGAGGACAGCGCCGTACCGGTGGCGGCGCGCGACCTCCCACGCCTCGGGGGCGGCCCCGAGCCGTGCCGCCCAGGGGAGCACGTCCCCGAGCAGCGTCTCCCGGTCGTAGACCCCTTCTTCCTCCGCCGCCGCGATCGCCTCCCCGCACACCGCGCGCCGCTGCCCCTCGGGCAGGCGTTCGGCGACTGAGAGCAGAGCTCTCGACCGGGTGTCGGGGTCGGGCAGCCGCCGGGCGTGCGCCAGCGCCTGCGCCGCGCTCCACATGCCCCGCTCCACCAGCGCGGACAGCAGCGCGGGCGAGAGATTGCGGGACTGGTCCACGACGCTGTTCTCCGTCAGGACGCACCGGACTTCCTCCGCGAGATACGGCGCCGCCCGCCCCTCGGCGACCGCACGCCCGTTCGCCTCGCCGAGCGTCCGCCGGCACGCCCGTACATCCGCGAGGAAGCCGCTGTCGGTCCCCTCGACGTGCTGCCAGGCCTGCCGCCACCGCTCGTGCACCAGCGGGAGCCGGTCCTCGGGGCCTGCGGCGATCCGGTCCAGATGGGCGGACAGGTACTGCACGACGTACGGCGAGACCTCGGCCGGTGCCAGACTTCCCTCGCCCAGTTCACGGGCGAGCGCCAGGCCGTAGGCGGCGAACCGCCGGTCCAGTCGCCGCGACTCGGCCGCGCCGAGGTGCCGTTCGGCCCAGTACTCGCCGAGCCGGGAGTGCGCGAGGGCATGCGTCCGGCCGTCGCCGAGGAGGAAACGGGTGAGCGGGACCAGCGCGGACGCGATCGCGTGCGGCGGCGACTGCGGGTCGAGGGCGGTCAGGTCGTCGCGGCCGAGCGGCCCGGCGGCGCGGGAGAACAGCGCCATCAGCGCGCCCACCCGGCGCTCGACCTCCAGGGCCTCGAAGGCGCCGTACCGGTCCCGCCACTGGTGCCGTTGCTCCGCCCACCACCGGTCGAAGTAGCCGGCGAGCCCCGGCGGGGTGGCCGCGAGCCCGGTGAGGTCCTCGGGCCGGCCGTCGCGCAGATAGAGCGAGAGCAGCAGCGGGTCGCCGCCGCTCAGCCGGTGCAACTGGCGTGCCGGACCGGGTGCCTCGGCGCCCACGAGACGCAGGACGTCGTCCTCGGTCAGCCCCGCCAGCGGCAGCGAGACCGCGCGGCCCGGGCCGTCCAGACCCAGCGTGCGCAGCCAGTCCCCGCCGGTCGGCGCGGCGGCGGTCGTGCGGGCCGAGACGACCACCCGCAGCCCCGGCGGCGGGACCGCGGGGAGCAGATCCGCCCCCGCCTCCCAGTCGGCGGCCTCGTCCAGGCCGTCCAGGACGACCAGCAGCCGGCGTCCGTCCGGCAGGGGACGCGCCAGGTAGTCGGCGACCACCCCGCGCCACACCTCGGCCGGGGCGTGGGAGTCCAAGGGGGCCTCGTCGCCGTGGAGTCCGGCGAGGCGCGCGGCCAGCGCGGGGAAGAACACACCGGCGAGGTTGGTCCGGTAGCGGATGCTCGCGGGTACGAACGCCACCGCCTCGCCCCGGTCGAGCAGGGCCCGCGACCAGCGCACCAGCAGCGCCGACTTGCCCTGCCCCGCCGCCGCGCACAGCAGCAGGCAGGGCGGGGCGGCGGGGTCGGCCAGCCACGCGTCGAGCAGTCCCGTCTCCCGCCGCCTGCCGCCGAACGGCACCGGCCGCCCCGGGGTCCCCAGGTACTCCACCAGGAAGTTGCCGACGCGCTGCGCGTAGTCCGTGGGCAGCCGGGTGATGCCGCCCAGGAAGTGCTGGTGGACGACGTTCCCGTCCCCGACGACCAGCCCTCGTACGTCGCCGGCGGTGACCGCGGTCCGGGCCGGGCCCGCCGCCGTCATTCCCCGCGCGGCGGTGTGCCGAAGTGCATGGTGACCTGCTGCCGGTCGCCCTGGGCAAGGCCGTGCACGTCGCCGTCGACCTGGAGGCCGTACTTCTGCACCACGCGGGCCCCGGCGCCGGCCCGGACCAGGGCGGCGGCCGCGTCGACGACCTCGGGATCCCCGGCCGCGCCGGTCCTCGTCAACTGGGCGTCCAGAGCGTCGCGCACGGCAGGGTCCAGGGGGTCGGCCTCGTAGCGGGCCAGGGCGGCTTCGGCCTCCCGGTCACCGCCGAAGCGGCCTGCGAGCGCTGTGCGCAGCCGGTCGTACGCGCCCCGCGCCGCCGTGCTCGCGGACTCCCGAACCCCGTCGACCGCGCCCCCGGCCGCCCCGGCGGCCAGCGCCGCGAGGATCATGGACACCGGTTCCATGCCGCCCCCGTTCCTCGGCCCGCCCCACCGCCGGACCACGTCGGACGCACCAGCGTAGACCTCGGGGTCGGCCGCGCGGGACAGTTCCGGCAGACGGAGAGGAAAGGGCCCGCGCGGGCGGAACGGCTGTGCCGGCGTGACGTGGACGTTCGACGTTGGGCGCGGGCGCGGGCGTGGCTGCGGATGTGGCCAGGGGCGCTACGCCAACGGCGTGCGCCCGGCGCGCCGGCCGGTGCAGGGCGTGAGGGTCACTGTCGTGCGCCATCGCCGTCGCGCCGTGTGCCTCACGCCGCCGCCGCGTCCTGCGCCTCACGCCGCCGCCGCGCCCTGCGGTGTCACCGGCAGCCCGTGCCCCGCGACGTCACCGCATCCCGTGCCCCGCGCCCCCGGTCGGCGGCCTCTTCGCTCTACGCCGTCGCCGGGGCGGCCACGGCGGTGTGGTCGGGCTGGGGTGCGGGGGCCGGGACCGCCGGGAGCAGGGTCTCCGTCTCCTCCGCGCGCTGGTGCGGAAGCGACACCGCGCGCAGCGGACGCGGCCCCGAGACCACCGTGTAGTCCTGGCCGAGGAACGGCGGGACGATCTCCCCGGGGTCCTCGCCGAGCGCCAGCTGCACGGCCGCCCAGGGCGCGTTCACCCCACACAGCGACAGCTGATGGAGTCCACCGGCGGGACGCGTGTTGACGTCCATGAGAACCGGCTGCTCGCCGAGCATCCGGAACTGGATGTTGGACAGGTAGTGCAGCCCGAAGCCCTCGGCGATCAGCCGGGCCGGCTCCAGCCACTGGTCCTGAAGGGTGAATCCGCGACGACGGCCGTTCTTGGTGCGGCCGATGGCCATCCGGACCAGGTTGTCGGGACCGGTGAGGCAGTCCACGGACACCTCGGGCTGCTCCAGGCGCGGCATCACCAGCCAGTCGACCTGCTCCTCGGCCTCCTCCAGCGCCGCCACGACCGTGTCGAGCTGGACGTAGGAGCTGGGGAACCCGTTCAGCTGCTCCAGGGAGAAGGCGGACCGGGTGATCACGCGGAAGCCCACACCGCCGGCGCCGGACGCCGGCTTGAAGCACGCCCGGTGGCCGCCGTCCTCCAACTCCTCGACAGCGGCGACGAGTTCGTCCGCTGTCCGGACCCGCCACCACGGCGGCACCGGCACGCCGACCGCCTGGACGGCCTCGTAGGCGACCACCTTGTCGTGGAAGACGGCGACGCCCTCGGGCGTCGGCGCGAGCAGCGCCGTGCCGACCGCCTCGAAGTCGGCGCGGTGGGCGACGATCTCGGCCTGGTGCAGCCGGGGGACGAACACGTCGATGCCGCGCCGCGCGCACTGGTCGAGCGCGAACTCGACGTATCCGGCCGGGGACAGGCCCTCCGGCTCCAGGTCGGCGGTGTCGGCCGCGGCCAGGACGGGGGAGTCGGCGTCGGCGTGTGTGGCGTGGATCTCGACGGCGCGGTCCTTCGGATTTCGCCGCAGCTGATCCATGAAGAACACGTTCTCCGCGTACGTGCGGTTGAGCCAGACGCGTACGCGAGAGACCATGCAGGCCGCCTTTCAGGGTTCGCGGGCAGGGCGAAGCAGGCCCGTGCCCGGGCAGGGGGAATGGAGGGACACCAAACCGCCCTGCTCTGAGGCGGGTTCGAGGCGGTGGTGTTGGGGGGATCATACGGCTTCCGAGGGGTGCCGCGTGCAACGCGCATGTTACGGATTTTCCGATCTTGTTCATGACGGGCGCGAGGGCGGGTAAGGATGGGACGCCGTGCGTTCATCACGTCGCGCGTTCATCACGTCGTGCGGTCTTCGCATCGTGCGGTCACCACACCGTGTGTTGTTCACGCCGTGCGG
Organism: Streptomyces sp. NPDC002566; assembly: GCF_042889585.1. Lineage (NCBI taxonomy): Bacteria > Bacillati > Actinomycetota > Actinomycetes > Kitasatosporales > Streptomycetaceae > Streptomyces > Streptomyces sp. NPDC002566. The sequence goes on from NZ_JBIARD010000001.1 coordinate 785,064, forward strand.
TGTTCGCATCGCGTGGCCTTCACGCCGTGCGGTCTACGGTGGGTGCGGCGCACAGGGCGAGCGGAGCGGGGGCGCGAGGTGACGTCGAGAGCCGGGGAAACGGGTGGCGCCCGGGGGGCCGGACGGCTGCTGGCCGTCAGCGATCTGCACATCGGCTACCCAGAGAACCGCGCCCTGGTCGAGCGCATGGCCCCGGACACCGACGAGGACTGGCTGCTCGTCGCCGGCGACGTCTCGGAGAGCGTGGCGGACGTCCGCTGGGCGCTGGAAACGCTCGCGGGCCGTTTCCGCAGGGTCCTCTGGGCGCCCGGCAACCACGAGCTGTGGACCCACCCCAAGGACGCCGTCACCCTGCGGGGCGTCGCCCGCTACGAGCACCTGGTCGAGGTCTGCCGTGAGCTGGGCGTGACGACCCCCGAGGACCCCTACCCGGTGTGGGAGGGCCCCGGCGGCCCGGTCGCGGTCGCCCCGCTGTTCCTCCTGTACGACTACTCGTTCCTGCCGGCGGGCTGCGCCACCAAGGAGGAGGGCCTGGCGTACGCGCACGGCACCGGCGTCGTCTGCAACGACGAGTACCTGCTGCACCCCGACCCGTACCCGACCCGCGAGGCCTGGTGCCGGGCCCGCGTCGCCGAGACCGAACGCCGCCTCGCCGCCCTCCCGGCCGACCTGCCCACCGTCCTCGTCAACCACTACCCGCTGGACCGGCACCCCACGGACGTCCTGTGGTACCCCGAGTTCGCCATGTGGTGCGGCACCCGGCTGACAGCCGACTGGCACCGCCGGTTCCGCGTCGAGACCATGGTCTACGGCCATCTGCACATCCCCCGTACCACCTGGCACGACGGCGTCCGCTTCGAGGAGGTGTCCGTGGGCTACCCCCGCGAGTGGCGCGAGCGCCCGACGCCCCCCGGCCGGCTGCGCCGCATCCTGCCGCGAGAGGACGACACCGCGTGATCGACAAGCTGCTCCCCGAGGCCGTCGTGGTGGAGGCGTACGACGAGGAGGACGCCCGCGAGTTCGGTGACGCGCCGCTGCACCCCGAGGAGGAGGTCTTCGTGGCGCGCGCCGTCCTCAAACGCCGCCGCGAGTTCGCCCTCGTACGCACCTGCGCCCGGCGCGCCATGGAGAAGCTCGGCGTGCCGGCGCAGCCGGTGCTGCCCGGCGAGCGCGGCGCGCCCCGGTGGCCGGACGGGCTGACCGGCAGCATGACCCACTGCGAGGGTTACGGCGCGGCGGCCCTGGCCCGGACGGCGGAGCTGGCCTCGCTCGGCATCGACGCCGAACCGCACGAGCCGCTGCCCGAGGACGTGCTGCCCGCCGTCGCCCTGCCGGCGGAGACCGAGCGTCTTCGCCGGCTGGCCGCGGAGCACCCCGAGATCTGCTGGGACCGGCTGTTGTTCAGCGCCAAGGAGTCCGTCTACAAGGCGTGGTTCCCCCTCACCCGGAAGTGGCTGGACTTCAGCGAGGCCGACATCGACGTCCGCCCCGGCACCGCGACCGGCGCGGCCACGGTGACGGGCGCTCAGGGGACCTTCCGCGCCCGGCTTCTCGTCCCGGGCCCGCTCGTCGGCGGACGGCGGCTCACGCACTTCGACGGCCGCTGGACCGTGGAGCGGGGGCTGACGGCGACGGCGGTCGCGGTGCCGCCCGCCGCGATCCGGTAGCCGCGCGCGAAAGGCGTGCGCGACCGGCTCACGGCCCGGAACACCAGTGGTGGAGCAGCCGGAAGAACTCCTCCTCGTTGCCCGCCAGCCCGGCCTCGGCCAGCGCCTGCTCCGCCTCGGCCAGGACGGCGGGCGGCACCACCGGCGGGCGGCGGGCGTACGGCGTGCCGGTGGGCTCCTCGCCGAAGGCGGCCCGCACGGTGTGCAGCAGCCGCAGGTAGGCCTGGACGGCGGTGCGCTCGCGGTCGGTCAGTACGGCAGTGGGCATCGGTCGGCTCTCCCCGGGTCGGCGTCGTCTCCGCCGCGCCTGACGGCGCGTACGCCACCGTGCGGCGGCGCACTCCCCAGCTTGCCGCCCACCACTGACAATCCGGCTCCGCCCGTCTCCGGTTCGCCCGCTCAGCCCAGGCACGCCGTCACCCTGGCCCCGGCGGAAACGGCTCCCGCGCCGGAGCGGAACCGTGCGGCGACCGCCGGGGGCGCGGGGGAGGGGGGAGCGCCTCAGCTCGCGCCGCGGTCCTTCGGGCCCAGGTAGCCGAGAGCCGCCTCGATGCGGCCGGCCAGGTGGTCGCGCCGGCCGCGGCCCCGTCCCGGGGAATCCGCGAGCCAGGCACGGCACTTGCTGGCCAGCAGCAGGCCGAAGCGTTCGGCGTCCCGTTCGTCGGCCTGGTCGAAGCGGGTGCGCGCGGCCACGTTCCTGACCGTCGCCCGGAGGTCGGCGCCGTCGCTGAGTAAACGGGCCGCGACGGCGGCGCCCTCCACGTGGTGGCTGCAGTGCCCTGCCTCCATGTGCCACAGCTCGTGTCCGAGGATCACCAACTGGTGGTCGGGCGCGGTGCGTTCCTCGACGACGACGAGGTCCTGGTCCGCCATGTCGAGCCACAGCCCGCTGGCCGTGCCGGGCGGGAACGGAGCCGTACGGAAGTGGACGGGGCGGCCGCGGCGTCTGCTCATGCCCTCGCACAGGGCCGCGTACAGGTCGGCCGGCGCGGCGGGGGCCGGGAGGAGGGCCAGCTCCGCGACCAGCTCGTCGCACAGACGGCGCATGTCCTTGCTGATGCCCACAGTTCTCTCCCGGATCACGACTCGGGCCGCTTCACGCTCTCCAAGAGCATGTCCAGCCACTCGGCGACCTTGTCGCGGTGCTGGTCGGTGGGCAACTGCGCGGCCCGCCAGGCGATGCCGCGCACCCCGTGGTCCTGGAGCAGCCGCTCCAGCGGATCCTCGGCGGCCGCGGCCGCCTCCCGCGCGGCGAGTCTCTGCAGCAGGTCCTGCTCGGTGCGCTGGAGGGCGCCGGCGAGCGCCTCGGGGTCCTCGGCCGTCAGGAAACCGGCGTTCACGTGGAAGAAGCGCTGGATGGCGTCGCAGTGCTCCATCGTGGGTCTGCGGTCGCCGTTGATGAGAGCGCCCGCCTGCTGCCGGGACATGCCGGCGCCGTCGGCGATCTCCTGCTGGGTGTACTTGCGCCCGTTGGGCTTGAGCCGGGTGCGGCGCAGCAGGTCCAGCCGTTGCAGGAAGCGGGCCTGGACGTCCGGCTCGCCCGCGGGCCGGCCGCTCAGCAGGGCCTTGACGACGGCCTCCGGGACGCCGGAGGCCACGGACAGCCGGCCGGTGTCGAAGACCTCCGCGTGCGGCACGCCCAGCCGGTCCGCGAGTGCGGCGACACGGGCGACGACGGCCGACAGCAGAACCGTCGCCGTGGCGCCCGGAACCTCGAAGCCATCCGTCACCGACAGGTCTCCTACGTCTCTCACGACCCTCTCACAGGCACAGGCGATCGCCGTGAACTGACCGGAGAGTAGCGGGTCCTTCGAACTCACATCCAGACATCGCCACAACTGTGGCCTATTTCAGCCGTCAACGAGGGCCTAATGCCACGATAGTTGACACGCCTCGCGTCGGGGCACCAGGATCGGGGCGCCGCTTGAAGGCGGCAGAGGCAAGAGGGGTGACCTCCCGATGGCATATCAGGCAGGAGGGCAGCGGTCGGCGCCGCGGCCCGTCCCCGACAGTCCTCGGGCCCAGGCCTACCTCGAGGACTACGCCGCCTACCTGGAGGCCGTCTCCTTCCCGTCCGTCGTGCTGGACCACCGGTGGGACGTCGTCCTGGCCAACACCGCTTTCCGGACACTTTTCCGGGACGTGGGCCCGCACCCGACGGCCCAGCCCGACGACAACTTCCTTCGGTTCGTCCTCTTCCATCCCGACGCGGCCGCGGTCCTCGGCGACCACGAGGCGAGCTGGTGCCTGCCGATGCTGGCCCGCTTCGCCGAGGCCCTCGAACGGCACGGCCACGACCCCGCTCTCCAGGCGGTCCGGCGGGAGATCGCCCAGGACCCGATCATGGAGGCCGCCTACCGGCAGGGTCTGCCGCACTGGATCCGCGCGGTCGGCGAGGACGCCGTCGAGCACGACGGAGCGGTCAGGCCCCTCTTCCACCCCGACCCTCGCTGGGGCGCCACGCAGTGCCGTATCGTCGACGAGACGCCGAGGACCCTGAGCGAGTGGGGGTTCGCCCGGCTGACGATGGTGCTGCGCGAGGCCCCCGTGCCCGCGCCCCGCAGGGCCCTGAGGCCCCGCCGCACCGCGGGACACCTCAGCGTGGTTCCCGCCCCCGAGGTCTGACCGGGCACCGCCGGCGTTCAGGTCGCCGACGGCGCCCGGGCGGACCGGCGCGCGGCGTCACCGCCGAGCGGTCACAGGTCCAGGACCAGCCGCTTCCCCCGGCACCGCGACACGCAGATCATCATCGTCTCCCCGGCCTCGCGCTCCTGTGCGGTGAGCACCGAGTCCCGGTGGTCCACGGTGCCCTCCAGCACGTCGGTCTCGCAGGTGCCGCAGGTCCCCTCGGTGCAGGAGAACAGCACCTCGACGCCGGCCGCTCGGACGGCGTCCAGCACGGAGACGTCCGCCGCGACGGTCACCGTCCGGCCGCTCCGGGCGAGCTCCACCTCGAACTCGGCTCGCTCACCCGGCGGTTGCTCCTCAGGGTGGAACCGTTCGACGTGCAGTGCTCCGGGCGGGCACCTCTTCTCGACGGCGTCGAGCAGCGGGCCCGGGCCGCAGCAGTACACCAGCGCCCCCTCGGGCAGCCCGTCCAGCACGGCTCCGAGGTCCAGCAGCCCGGACTCCTCCTGCGGGACGAGCCTGACCCGGTCGCCGTAGCACGCCAACTCACCCGTGAACGCCATGGACTTGCGGGAGCGGCCGCCGTAGAGGAGGGTCCACTCGGCGCCGGCGGCCTCGGCCGCCGCGAGCATCGGGAGGATCGGGGTGATGCCGATGCCGCCCGCGATGAAGCGGTAGCGGGGCGCAGGCCGCAGCGCGAAGTGGTTGCGCGGCCCGCGCACCCGCACCCGGTGACCCGGTGCCAACTTCTCGTGCACATAGGCCGATCCGCCCCGCCCGGCCGGCTCGCGCAGCACCGCGACCCGCCACGCCGAACGGTCCGCCGGGTCGCCGCACAGCGAGTACTGGCGCTCCAGGCCCGGCCCGAGGACGAGATCGACGTGGGCGCCCGGCTCCCATACGGGCAGCGGCTCGCCCAGGGGATGGCGCAGCGTGAGCGCTAGCACGCCCTCCGCCGCCGACTCCGCCTCCACGACGACGAGTTCGGCCTCGGGCACGGCCGTCCCGGCGTTCACGAGCCGCTCCCTCGCGGTCCGGAAGCCGGCCGGTCCGCCGGGGGGCGTGCAGCCGCGGTCACCGGGCGGTGGCCTTCGGGGTGGCCGAGCATCCACTCCCACATCGCGGTCGGGTCCTGGGCGGTGTGCTCGGCGCCGCAGTGGCAGGTGCCGTGCAGGACGTCGGTGCCCGGCAGCCAGTCGATGCGGTAGATCTCGCCCGTGGGGCCGCTCACAGCGCAGGCTCCGCCGGCTTGTCGCCCTCCTCGACCAGCCGGGCGAGGATGCGGCGCGCGGCCAGCCCGCCGGTGTCGATGTTGATGCTCAGCTCCTGGTAGCCGGTGCGCTCGGTGCCCAGGGTCCGCTGCAGCAGGTTGAGCGCGTCGACGTCCTGCATGACCACCGTGTGGTTGCTGGTCCGCAGGAACTCGGTGACCTCCTCGTCGTCGACCGCCCAGTCCCGCGAGACCATCCAGAAGTCGTACACCTTGCCGTCGTCCGACGGGGTGATCGCGTACGTGACCTCGGTGTGGAAGCCGCCCGGGTCGCTGCCGTCCGCCTCGGGCAGCACACCGACCGGGGCGACCCGGCTGTGCAGCACGTACAGGCAGGGCGCGTGGTACTCGATGTCCTGCCAGCGCGTGATCCGGCCCTCGATGCCCGTCGAACGGGCGTAGAACGGCGGGCACTCGGCGTCGTCCATGTGCCGGCTCACCCGCACGACGCCCGCGCCCTCGTCGACCTCGGTGGTGATCGGCGTCTCGGCGACCTCGGGGGTGCCGATGTAGCCGCCGTGCAGATACGTCTCGTGGGACAGGTCGAGGAGGTTGTCGACGAGCAGCCCGTAGTCGGCGTCGATGGGCTCCATCCCGCGCACGGTGGTCCAGCCGGGGGAGTCGAGGTGACGGGCGCGCGGGATGTCCCGCGGATCGGCGAGCGCCGGATCACCGATCCACACCCAGATCAGGGAGTCCTGCTCCACCACCGGGTAGGAGGCGACCCGGGCGGTGCGCGGAACGCGTTTCTGCCCCGGCACGTACACGCAGGCGCCCGTCGTGTCGTACGTGAACCCGTGGTAGCCGCACACGATCCGGTCGCCGTCGAGACCGCTGTGCGACAGCGGGTAACGGCGGTGCACGCAGCGGTCGTGCAGGACGACCGGCGTGCCCTCGCTCTCGGTGCGGTACAGGACGAGCGGCTCGCCGAGGATCGTCCGGCCGAGCAGGTCCCGCCCGACCTCATGGCTGTAGGCGGCGACGTACCACTGGTTCCTGGCGAAGGCGGTCGTGTGAGGCATGGCGTTCCCGTCCCTGAGTGCGGGGCGCCGTCGCCCCGCGGCCGTGATGGGAATCAGGTTCCTGACGGCCGCGACCGCCCCGCAAGACGGTTTCTGCCAGACGGAAGGACTTCCGCGCGTGCGGCCGTGAGCGCGCCGATCCGCTTGCCGCCGAAGGGCGTTGCCATGTCATGTCCCCTCCCCGGCCCGGCAGAGGTGGACCAGCGCCTGAGGTGGCCTGGGGGCGGCCGGGACGTCGTGCCCGGCCGGGGCGGACGGACTCTGCGATGCTGATCACGCAGGGACCCGTCCGCTTCGCCGCCCGAGGAGAGAAGAGATGACCAGCACGCCCAAGGAAGAACCACAGCCGGACCGTTCGGTCTTCGAGGCCCAGCGGCAGCGGATCCGGGAACGGCACCTGCGGCCGAGCGGGTCCCGCCCCGCGTCGTCCGCCCGCGGCCTGCACCACACCGCCCTGATCAGCAGCGACGTCGAACGGACCGTCCGCTTCTACCAGGACGTGCTGGAGTTCCCGCTGACCGAGCTGATCGAGAACCGCGACTACCCCGGCTCCTCCCACTTCTTCTTCGACATCGGCAACGGCAACCTCCTCGCCTTCTTCGACTTCCCCGGCCTCGACGTCGGCCCCTACGCCGAGGTCCTGGGCGGGCTGCACCATGTGGCGATCTCCGTCGAACCGGAGCGCTGGCGCCGCCTCGTCGACAAGCTCGCCGAGGCCGGCGTCGACCATGTCGTGCACAGCGAGGTCTCCGTCTACTTCCGCGACCCCGACGGCGCCCGCATCGAGCTCATCGCCGACCCGCTCGGGGAGATGTACGGCAACGAGGTGCTGTGAACACCGGTCGTGCGGCGGCGCGCTGAGCGCTGACGCGGCGTCACCCGTCCCCGCACACCCCACGTACCGTCGAGCTTCACGCTGACGCCACCCGGTACTTCCCCTTCGTTCCGGGCGGCGTTGGAAGACTTCTCGCGCGCGCACTCCGTCGTCCGCCGGCCGACTCGCCGACCGACCGTCGAACCGACCGACCGTCGGACCGGCCGGCCCCCGGCAAGAACCGCACGAGAGGTCCTCCAGCCATGTCCGAAGTCAACCGGCGCAGATTCCTCCAGATCGCGGGCGCCACCACGGCCTTCAGCGCCCTGTCGGGCAGCATCGAGCGTGCCGCCGCCCTCCCCGCCCACCACCGCACGGGCACGATCGAGGACGTCGAGCACATCGTCGTCCTGATGCAGGAGAACCGTTCCTTCGACCACTACTTCGGCACGCTCAGGGGCGTACGCGGCTTCGGCGACCCGCATCCGGTCACCCTCGCCGGCGGCAAGTCCGTGTGGCGCCAGTCGGACGGCGCCAAGGACGTGCTGCCCTTCCACCCCACCGCCGACGACCTCGGCATGCAGTTCCTCGAGGGCCTGCCGCACAGCTGGCCCGACGGCCAGGCGGCCTACCACGGCGGCCGCTACGACCGCTGGGTCCCCGCCAAGGGCACCACCACCATGGCCTACCTGACCCGCGAGGACATCCCCTTCCACTACGCCCTCGCCGACAGGTTCACCGTCTGCGACGCCTACCACTGCTCCTTCATCGGCTCCACCGACCCCAACCGCTACTACCTGTGGACCGGCCACACCGGCAACGACGGCCGCGGCGGCGGGCCCGTCCTCGGCAACGACGAAGCCGGATACGACTGGCAGACCTACCCCGAGCGGCTGGAGAAGGCGGGGATCTCCTGGAAGATCTACCAGGACATCGGGGACGGCCTCGACGCCAAGGGCTCCTGGGGCTGGATCCAGGACGCCTACCGCGGCAACTACGGCGACAACTCCCTGCTCTACTTCAACAAGTACCGCGACGCCCGGCCGGGCGACCCGCTCCACGACAAGGCCCGCACCGGCACCGACGTCAAGAACGGCGACGGCTGGTTCGACGTCCTGCGCGCCGACGTCAAGGCGGGCAGGCTGCCGCAGATCTCCTGGATCGCCGCCCCGGAGGCGTTCTCCGAGCACTCCAACTGGCCCTCCAACTACGGTGCGTGGTACATCGCGCAGGTCCTCGACGCGCTCACCTCCAACCCGGCGGTGTGGGCGAAGACTGCCCTGTTCATCACCTACGACGAGAACGACGGCTTCTTCGACCACGTGGTGCCGCCGCTCCCGCCCGTCTCACCCGACCGGGGCCGCTCCACCGTCGACGTCTCCCTGGACGTCTTCCCGGGCAGCGCCACCCATGTCGCGGGGCCCTACGGTCTCGGGCCGCGCGTGCCGATGCTGGTCATCTCGCCCTGGAGCAGGGGCGGTTACGTCTGCTCCGAGACGTTCGACCACACCTCGGTCATCCGCTTCATGGAACGTCGGTTCGGAGTGCGCGAGCCGAACATCTCGCCCTGGCGGCGCACTGTCTGCGGTGACCTCACCTCGGCCTTCGACTTCTCCCGCAAGGACGCCGAGCCGGTCGCGCTCCCCGACACCGACGCCTACGAGCCCCCGGACCGCGAGCGTCACCCCGACTACCGGCCCACCCCGCCCGCCCAGGGCGTCCTGCCCCGGCAGGAGCGCGGCACCCGGCCCACCCGGCCGCTCAAGTACGCGCCCAGCGTGGACGGTTCGCTTGACCCGGCCGGGGGCACGCTCACCCTCACCTTCGCCTCGGGCGCCACGGCGGGCGCCGCCTTCCTGGTCACCTCCGGCAACCGGGCCGACGGGCCGTGGAACTACACCACCGAGGCCGGCAAGAAGGTCTCCGGCACCTGGGACCACGTCCCCTCCGGCGGCACGTACGACCTGACCGTGCACGGCCCCAACGGCTTCCTGCGCGTCTTCCGGGGCCGGGGTGACACCGCCGGCCCCGAGGTCGTCGTACGGCACGTGGGCGGCGGGCTGGAACTGACGTTCACCAACCGGGGCACCGCGACAGCCGAGTTGAAGGTGGCGGACGGCTACGGCGGCCGGACGACGACCGTACGGGTGCGGGCCCGTGCCGTCCTCAGGCGGACCGTCGCTCTGTCGGCGAGCCGGCGCTGGTACGACCTCACCGTGACCTCGCTCCAAGACCCGTCCTTCCGGCGGCGGTTCGCCGGGCACGTGGAGAACGGGCGGCCCGGGGTGAGCGATCCGGCCATCGTGACCGTGTGACCGCACCGGGAGGGTTGCAGGCCGCTGGGGGAGCAGCGCCACTGCTGGAGTCACCGTGGGTACGGGGCAGCCTGACCGCGTCACAGCCGCGTCAGGTGCCCCGTGCCCCGTGCGGGGTGCCGGCGGCGGGACGTCCTCGTCGCGCGGGGGAGCAGGGCCGGTTCGGGGGAGGCCGTCCCGGGTTCCAGGGCGAGGACGGCCGCCACCGGGTGTTCCTCCTCGGAGCCGGTTCCCGGCGTCGCCCGGGACAGCAGCACCACGCCCCAGCCGGCGAGTCCCGCACCCGCCGCGGCGAGCAGCACGCCGGTCGGTCCGCCCTCGAGCCGTTCGCCGAGGAGCGACAGGCCGATGACCGCGGCCGCCAGCGGATTGGCCAGCGTCACCACCGCCAGCGGAGCCCCGAGGCCGCCCCGGTAGGCCGTCTGCGACAGCAGCAGCCCCGCCGTGGAGAACGCGGCCACCAGCAGCGCCACCCCGATCACCTGCACGCTCAGCACCGGGCCGGACCGGTCCGTCGCGGCGACCGTCACCGTCTGGGTGAGGGCGGACGCCACGCCCGAGGCGAAGCCGGACGCGCCCGCGTGCCGCAGGCCGGGCCGGGCGCCGGGCCGCGCCAGCAGACCGATCACCATCGCCGTCGCCCCGGCCACCGCCAGCGCCTCCGGCGCGCTCAGCACCTCCTCGGGCGACGTCCCCGACGCGGTGACCAGGATCGCGGCCAGCCCGGCCAGGGTGCAGGCGGTGCCCCGCCACTCGGCCGCGCTCACCCGCCGGCCCGCGACCCGTGCGCCCATCGGCACCGCCGCGACCAGGGTGAGCGCGCCCAGCGGCTGCACGACGGTCAGCGGACCGTACTTGAGCGCCACGACGTGCAGCAGCGCGGCGCCCGCGTTCAGCCCCACCGACGCCCACCAGGCGCCCCGGCGCAGCATCCGCGCCACGCCCGAGCCCGGGGTGCGGGAGGCCAGCCGCTCCTGGGCGACGGCGGCGGCCGCGTAGGCGACGGCCGACAGCAGCGACAGGCCGACGGCGACGAGGGTGGCGTACCCGGCGCTCATCGTCCCGCCCCCACGAGCACCTGGCGTTCGCCGGCCGGCGCGAGCCGTGGCGCACCGCGTCCGGCCGGCGTGCCGACCGTTCCGGGGCGGGGCGCGCGGACCACGGCGAGCGCCAGGCCCAGCAGGGCCGCGGCGACCAGCGCGTCGAGCCAGTAGTGGTTCGCCGTCCCGACGATCACCAGCAGGGTGACCAGTGGATGCAGAAGCCACAGCCAGCGCAGGCGCGACCGGGTCGCCACGACGAGGCCGACGGCGACCATCAGCGCCCAGCCGAAGTGCAGCGAGGGCATCGCGGCGAACTGGTTCGACAGGTGATCGGTCTGCGGCGGCCCGTACACCGACGGTCCGTACGCGCGCGCGGTGTCGACGAGTCCCGTCGCGGCGAGCATGCGGGGCGGGGCCAGCGGGAAGGCCAGGTGCAGCGCCAGGGCGGCGGCCGTCACGGCGGCCAGCACCCGGCGCGCCCAGACGTAGTGCGCCGGGCGGCGCAGGTAGAGCCAGATCAGGAAGGCGGCGGTGGCCGGGAAGTGGACGGTCGCGTAGTAGGCGTTCGCGACGCGGACCACCGTGTCGCCGTGCAGCAGCAGGGACTGCACCGCGCCCTCGCCGGGCAGCCGCAGCCACCGTTCCGCGTCCCACACGTGGTGCGCGTCGCGGAAGGCCTCGCCGGTGTGGCCGGCGGCCAGTTGACGGCCGAGCTTGTAGACGAGGAAGAGCCCTGCGACGAGCAGGAGCTCACGGACTATCGGCGGCCGTGCCGGTATGTCCGGCTCCGCTTGTACAGGCTCGGTGCGGGCATTCATCCCCCGGCCCCTTCGCTGACGGTGGGTGGTGCATGTGACTCGTGGTGCGTGTGATGACGGCACGTCATCGATACGGTGCCGTACCGATACGCCAGTGTACCGATACGCGCCGGTACCGGTACACTGGCGTATCGATTGCGTACGACACACTTGAAGCAGGACCCCGGGGGGAAACCCGTGGGACACGACGGAGACAAGAGGAGAAGCGCCGATGACGTCGCAGGCCGCGGACGGACCGGAGTCGGTCACCGCCTCGCGCCGCTCCAAACTCACGCCCGAGCGTGAGCAGGAGTTCTTCGACGCCGTCCTCGAACAGATCCGCGAGTGCGGGTACGACGCCGTGACGATGGAGGGGGTCGCCGCGACCACGCGGTGCAGCAAGTCCACGCTGTACCGGCAGTGGCGTACGAAGCCGCAGTTCGTGGTGGCCGCCCTGCGCTCCCGCCGGCGCTCACGCCTGGACGGCATCGACACCGGCACCCTCGCCGGCGACCTCCGCGAGGCCGCGCGCGCCGCCGCCCGGTGGTCCATGACCGACACCAAGCTCCTCCAGGCCCTCGGCCACGCCGTCACCCAGGACCAGGAACTCGCGCGGGCGCTGCGCGAGGCGCTCGTCGACCCGGAGATCGCGGCGCTGCGGGACATCCTGCGGCGCGGGGTCGAGCGCGGCGAGATCCCGGCGGATCACCCGGCGCTGGAGTACATCCCGGCCCAGATGTTCGGCGTGGTCCGCGCCCGCCCCGTGGTGGACGGCACGTACGCCGACGAGGAGTACCTGCTCCGCTTCGTGGAGGCCGCCGTGCTGCCGGCGCTCGGCCTGACCTGAAGACCCAGGCCGCCGCCCGCGGGATGACCGGACGGCGACCTGCACGCGCCGCACCGTGGGGACGGGGGCGGCGCACCCCCCGGCCGGGTGGGACGCCCCATGAGCGGCAGGCGCCCCACCCGGCCGCCGGGGAATCCCGCCCGCGCCGGCCCGGGAATCCGACCCGCGCCGGCCCGGGAATCCGACCCGCGCCCGTCCGGGGGACCGACCCGCGCCGGCCCGGGAATCCGACCCGCGCCCGTCCGGGAATCCGCCCCGCGCCGGCCCGGGGGACCGCCCCGCGCCCGGCCCGCCCTGGCCGGCAGCCGACGGCCGCCCGGCTTGGGCGTCCGCACCCTTGGCAGCCTGCGGTCCGCCTTCGGTGGCCGGCGCTCCGACGAGGCCGCCCGTCGGGGCGTCCTCACACGTCCTGGCCGCTTCCTCCGCCCTTCGCCGGCTTGATTCCCTTGGTGATGGTGTCGATCACCGACGGGCTCTGGTCGGCGTCCACTCCGAAGCGCAGGACGACGAACCGCTTCGCGTCGGCCGGGGCCGGGAACGCCAGGGACTCGACGAAGCCGTCCGCGCCCTTGCTGGTGATCGCCTTCCAGCGGACCAGGTAGCCCTTCTGCCCGGCCACCGTCACCGCCTGCGAGGCGAGCACCTGGTGCGAGGTGATCGCGCCGTAGGTGGTGCCGCCGTAGGACTCCTTCGCGTTCGCCGCGATGTCCGCCTTGGCGATCGCCTCCGCCGTCGCACCCTTGGCGCCCAGCACCTCGGCGGGGGCCGAGTACACACCGCCCTTGGTGCACGTCTTGGTGGTGTCGCCGGGGCACTTGTAGGCGGAGTCGGAGGTCACCTGCGCGCCCCCGGTCATCTGCTGCCCCGTCCAGCCGGCCGGGATGGGGATGCTGATCCCGTTGAGCGGGTCCGTCACCGCACCGCTCTTGATCTCCGGGGGCGCGGACCCGCGGGGCGAGCCGGGGGAGCCGTCGGAGCCCTCCGAGTCGCCGAACGGGCCGCCCCCGCCGCCGTCCTGCCCGTCGGGACCGCCCCGGCCGCCGGGTCCCTGGGCCGTGCCGGGGTCGCCCGAACCGCCGTCGTTCTTGGTCAGCGCGTACACGCCGATCCCGATGCTGGTCAGCACCGCCACCGCCGCCGCGACGGCTATGCCGGTCCGCAGCCCGCGCCGCCCGCCCTTGCCGGGCGGTGCCGCCGGGTACTGCGGATAGGGATAGGCGGAGTGCGCCGGGTAGGGCCCGGCGGCCGGCCCCTGCGCCGGCGGACCCCACGCGGCGGCCGAGCCCGCGGGGCGGGTCCGGTCCGTCCACGCACCGCCGTCCCACCAGCGCTCGGTGGCGGGACCGTCACTTGTCTGCCCGGGGTCGGGGTACCACCCGGGGGGAGTCACCTGCGTCATGTCCCCACCGTATGAGGCGTCGGTGAAAGTCGGATGAGAGGGATGCCGTCTCGTGCCTTCCCATGGTGACCGGCGCGCCCCCGCCGCGCGAGCCCCCCGACGCCGTCGCACGCCGTTCCTCTTACGCCGGCGCTCCCTCCGGACACCGGCGGCGCCCTCCTTCCCGTGCGGGCCGGACGCCCGGAGCCAGGCAAGGCGCCCTGGCCGAAACGCGACGTCAATTCGGCGCGCGTCGAACGGCGTTGACGCTCCGCAGTCTCCTCCGCAGGCCCGTCGGGGCGGCTCGGGCCGCTCGCCGTCACCCGTGGAGGCAACAGCTGGCCCGACCGCCCCCGCGCGGGCCGCCGGAGGGCTACGCTCAAGGTCTGTACGTCGTTCGGGCGACTTGGGGAGGTAGCGGGATGACGGAGGTACGGCCGGCGGCGGCCGCCTCGGCTTCCCTGTGGGAGCGCGACGCGGAAGTCGCCGCCATCGAGCGGGCGGTGGAGGCGCTCCGCGCCGACCGCTCCTCCTCGGGCCATGTGCACGTGCTGCGGGGCGAGGCGGGCCTGGGCAAGACGACGCTGCTGGCCGAGACCCGCCGCATCGCGGAGGCCCGCGGCTGCACCGTGTGGTCGGCACGAGGCGGCGAGACCCTGCGGTCCGTCCCCTTCAACGTCGTACGCCAACTGCTGCAGCCCGCGCTGCTGTCGCTGCTGCCGGAGGAGGCCCGCGAGTACCTCGGCGACTGGTACGACATCGCCGGCCCCGCCCTCGGCATCGCCGAACCCGTCGCGGGCCACGCCGACCCGCAGGGCGTGTGCGACGGCCTGGTCGCCGCCGTGAGCCGGCTGGCCGCCCGCTACTACCCGCTGGTGCTGCTCGTCGACGACGCGCACTGGGCCGACCAGGAGACCCTGCGCTGGCTCGCCGCCTTCACCGAACGCCTCGACCACCTGTCCGTCCTGCTCGTCATCGCCCGCAGGCCCGACGTCAAGGGCGACGCCGCCGGACACCTCGACGCGATCTCCGCCGCCGCCGCGCACTCCGTGACCAGCCTGAGCGCCCTCACCCCGGACGCCGTGGCGGGCCTGACCCGCGACACCCTCGGCGCGCACGCCGACGACCCGTTCTGCCGCGAGGTGTGGGCCGTCACCGGCGGCAACCCGTACGAGACCGTCGAACTCCTCGCCAAGGTGCAGGAGAGCGAACTCGACCCGAGCGAGCCCTCCGCCACCGAACTGCGCCCCCTCAACCGCTCCGCCCGAGGCGGCGGACTCGTCGCCCGCCTGGAGGAACTGGGCGTCGACGCCCACCGGTTCGCGATGGCGGCCGCCATCCTGGGCACCGACATCTCCGTCGACGAGGCGGCCCGGCTCGCCGTCATGAGCCGCGAGGACGCGGCCCGCTGCGCCGAACTGCTGCGCTCCGCCCGCATCCTGACCGCGCCCGACCCGGCGGCCATGCCCTCAGCCGACGGCGACCTGGAGTTCCTCCACCCCCTGATCGCCTCCGCCATCTACGAGTCCATCCCGCCGAGCCTGCGCACCGCGATGCACGGCATCGCCGCCGCGGTCGTCACCGACGCCGGCAAGGGCCTCGCCGCCGCCTCCCGCCACCTGATCCAGGTCCACCCCGAGGGCGACGAGGAACTCGTCGAGCAACTGCGCGGCGCGGCCCGCGAACACCTCGCCGTCGGCGCCCCCGACGCGGCCCGCCTCTGCCTGGAACGCGCCCTGCAGGAACCGCCCCCGCCCGAGGTCCACGCGCGCGTACTGCACGAGTTGGGCAGCGCGACCCACCTCACCGCACCCGCGAAGACCATCGAGCACCTGCGGGCGGCGCTCGCCATGCCGGGCCTCGACGGCGGCGAACGCGTCGACGCCATCTTCCGCCTCTCCCAGGCCCTCCTGCACAACGACCAGATGGCGGAGGCCGTGCGCACGGTCGAGGCCGAGGTCGCCCGGCAGCCGCCGGGACCGGCGCGGATGCGGCTCCAGGCCGTGCAGTTCATGTGGGAGGGCGTGCACGCCGGCGAGACCGCCTCCCCGGCCCGCTCGCAGAGACTCGCCTCGCTCGCCGCGACCTGCGCCGGCCGTGACAACGCCGAACGCGCCCTGCTCATCCTGCGCGGCTTCGACGCCATGACCCACGGCGAGAACGCCGAGGAGGTCGTCGAGTACTGCGACCGCGCCCTCGTCAACGGCCGCCTCGCGCCCGGACTCGGCTGGACCGACCCCGAATGGGGCCTCGAACTGCTGATGATGCTGGCCAGCTCCTACGCCTACACCGACCGCCTCGACCGCGCCGAGGCCCTCTTCAACGAGGCCCTGCGCGCCTACGAGACGGCCGGCTGGAGCGGCGGCCACCTCGCCCTCGCCCACGCCTACCTCGGGCTCGGCCACCGCCGCCGGGGCCGTCTGAAGGACGCGGAGAAGTCCCTGCGGGAGTCGCTGCGCCTCGCCGAACGCGTCGGCCGCGGCCTGCCCCTGTACTGGTCGGCGACCTGCAACCTCGTCGACACGCTGCTCGCCCGGGGCCATGTCGACGAGGCGTGGCAGATGGCCGAACAGCACGGATTCGCCCCGCCCTACCCGTCCACGATCGTGCTGCCCGACCCGCGGTCCGTGCGGGGCAGGCTGCTGCTCGCCGTCGGCCGCACCAAGGACGCCGTCAACGAACTGGAGGAGGCCGAGAAGGCGGCGGCCGTCCGCGGCCACCTCAACCCCGTCATGGTCCCCTGGGCCGTCGACCTCGCCCGCGCCCTCGCCACCGAGGACCCGGCGCGTGCGGCCCGCCTCGCCTCCGACGCCCGCCGCCAGGCCGAGCGCTTCGGCACCGACACCGCGATCGGCGAGGCCCTGCGCTGCGCCGCCGCCCTGGAGACCGGCCAGCGCGCGGTCCGGCTGACCGCCCAGGCCGTCGCCTACCTGGAGGCCTCACCCTGCCAGTACGAGCACGCGGCGGCCCGTGTCGAACACGGCATCGCCGCCCGCTCGGTGTCCGAACTGCACCGCGGCCTCACCCTGGCCCGCTCCTGCGGCGCGGACGGCCTGGTCGTCAAGGCCCAGCAGGCGCTGGACGGTCTCGGCGCACCCCAGGTGGGGCTGGTCCCCGGCCAGACCCGCCGCTGACTCCACTCCCGGTTCAGACGCCGCCGTCGGCGGGTCCCTCCTCGGCCAGCACGCGCTGAGCCGTGGCGAAGGCGGCGTTCGCCGCCGGGACGCCGCAGTAGACGGCCGTCTGCAGCAGGACCGCGGCGATCTCCTCCGCGGTGAGACCGTTGCGCCGGGCCGCCCGCACATGCATGGCCAGTTCGTCCAGGTGGCCGTGGGCCACCAGCGCTGTCAGGGTGACCATGCTGCGTTCCCGGCGGCTGAGGGTCGGGTCGGTCCAGATCTCCCCCCAGGCGTACCGCGAGATGAAGTCCTGGAAGCGGGCCGTGAACGCGTTCTGCCGGGCCTGCGCCCGGTCCACGTGCGCGTCGCCCAGCACCTGGCGGCGGACCTCCATCCCGCGCCGGGCGTCGCCGTCGAAGTGGGCGCGCAGCGCCGTCAGCACCGCCTCCGGCCGCTCCGCCGGGGCCAGGTGCGAGGCCCCCGGGATCTCGACCAGCGCGGCGCCCGGCACCGCGTCCGCGATCTCCCGCAGATGCGCCGGCGGCGTCGCCGGGTCCTCGCGCCCGGCGACCGCCAGCGTGGGCGCCGAGATCTCGGGCAGCAGCTCCCGCAGGTCGAACGCGGCCAGCGCGTCACAGCAGGCGGCGTACGCCCCGGGGGCGGCGTCCCGGTGGTCGGCGACGAGCTGCGGGACGGTGAACCCGGGCGTGAACCAGCGCGCGTCGGCCCCGGCGGCCAACTCGGCGAGCCCCTCGCGCCGCACCAGCGCGGCCCGCTCCCGCCACGGCTGCGCCCCGTTGAAGTGGGCCGAGGAGCAGACCACCGCCAGCGAGGACACCCGCTCGGGGTGGTGCGCCGCGAGGTGCAGGCCGACGGCGCCGCCCAACGACACCCCGGCGTACGCGAAGCGCTCCACGCCCAGCGCGTCGGCGAGCGCCAGCACCAGGGCGGCGAGGTCCCCGACGGTGGCGCCCGGCCCGATCAACTCGGCCGCCGAGCCCCCGTGTCCGGGCAGATCCCAGCGGATCACCCGGTGGGCGGCGGACAGTTCGGGCGCGACCTTGTCCCACAGGGCGTACGAGGTCCCCAGCGAGGGGCCGAGCAGCAGCGCGGGCGCGGAAACGGGGCCCTCGGCGCGGTGGTTGAGCAGTGTCTCGGTCAACGTCGCTCCAGCGCACGGTCGGTGAGGGCTCCGGCGGAGCCGGTGTAGCGGGTGGGGTCGGTGAGATCGCCCAGGTCGACGTCCTTCAACTCGACTTGTTCGCTCAGTAGTTCCGCGAGGGGGCGGCCTTCGGTATGGGCGCGGGGCGCGAGTTCGGTGAGCAGCTCCTTCGCGCGGGACCGCCCGAGGATCCGGGACAGCTTGGCGGAGAGCCGCTCGGAGACGATCAGCCCATGGGTGAGAGAGAGATGGGAACGCATCGTGCCGGGGTGCACGCGCAGCCCCTCCGTCAGCTCGGCCGCGTCCCGGGCGGCGCCGCCGGCCAGCCGCAGCAGATCCCGCAGCGGCTCCCACTCGGCGTGCCAGGCCCCGGCCGGGCGTTCGTCCTCCGCGGTGAGTGATCCGTACAGCACGGCCGCGAGTTGCGGCGCACGCCGGGCGGCCGCCGCGATCAGCGTGGCGCGCACCGGGTTCGCCTTGTGCGGCATGGCCGAGGAGCCGCCCCCGCTGCCCTCCGCCACCTCGGCGATCTCGGTGCGGGCGAGCGTGAGCACGTCGACGGCGACCTTCCCCAGCGCGCCCGCCGTGAAGGCGAGGCACCCGGCGAGGTCGGCGATCGGCGTCCGCAGGGTGTGCCACGGCAACAGCGGTGCCGCGAGCCCGAGTTCACGAGCGTAGGCGGCGGGCAGCGCGGTCGCGTCCTCGGCGCCGTAGGCGGTGAACGCGGCCAGCGTCCCGGCCGCGCCGCCGAGTTGGGCGGGCAGGGCGTCCCGTACGGCCGTCGCCCGGTCCCGTGCGTCCAGGATCAGCGACCGCCATCCGGCCGCCTTCAGCCCGAAGGTGGTGGGCACGGCGTGCTGGGTGAGCGTGCGCCCGGGCATCGGCGTGTCCCGATGCCCGGCCGCGAGCCCGGCGAGCGCCCGCTGGGTGCGCTCCAGGTCGGGCAGGAGCAGGTCCAGGGTGCGCCGGGCCACCAGCATGGTCGCGGTGTCCATGATGTCCTGGCTGGTCGCGCCCCGGTGGACGTACGGACCGTGCTCCGCGCCGACCGCCTCGGTGAGGTCCCCGACCAGCGGGATCACCGGGTTGCCGCCGGCGCGGGCCCGTTCCGCCAGGGACCGTACGTCGAAGGCTCCGGAAGCGGCCGCCTCGGTCACCGCACGCGCGGCCTCCCCGGGGGCCAGCCCCAGCGCGGCCTGGGCCCGGGTGAGCGCGGCCTCCGCGTCGAGCAGCGCCCGCAGATAGGCGCGGTCGCCGGTCGCGGAGGCGGCGGGGGAGCCGGCCCGGCCGGGGGCGAGCAGACCGGCGTCGTCGGGCGCGGCCGGGGTTTCCTCGGGCCCGGACGCCGGCAGGGTCACCGGAACTCCAGGAAGACGGTCTCGCCCTCGCCCTGGAGGCGGACGTCGAAGCGGTAGGCGTCCCTGCCGCTGCCCCCGCTGCCCCCGCCGCCCCCGCCGCCCCCGCCGCCCCCGGCGACCAGCGTCGCCCGGCGTGCCTCGTCGAGCCGGGACAGCAGCGGGTCGGCGGCGTGCGCGGCCGTGTCCTCGGGGAAGTAGATCCGGGTGAACAGGTGGACCAGCAGTCCGCGCGCGAACACACAGACGCTCAGGTAGGGGGCGCTGCGTCCGCGCGCCCCGGGGCGCAGTGTGCGGGCGGCCCAGTGGCCGTCGGCGTCGGTCTGCACCCGCCCCCAGCCGGTGAACTCCACGCCGTTGCGGCCCAGGAAGCCGCCGCCGGCCGGGTCGCGCCGCATCGAGCCGTCGACCCGGGACAGCCGGCCCTCGGGGTCCGCGCCCCACAGTTCCAGGAAGGCGTCCGGCAGCGGCCGGCCCTCACCGTCGTACACATAGCCGTGGACGGTGACGGTGTCGGGGTGGCCGAGCGGGGCGATGTCACCGCCGCCGGGGAACGGCAGCGCGTGGCCGTAGAAGGGACCGACCGTGTGCGACGGGGTGGGCAGGACCGTCTCCGGGCGAGCGGTGTCGATCTTCGTCATGTCAGCGTCCCTCTTCAATCCAGGTGGCGTGCGGGCCGTCGAGCACGATGTCCCAGTGGTAGCCCATCGAGAACTCCGGCACCGACAGGGCGTGGTCGTAGGTGGCGACCAGCCGCTGCCGGGCCGCGTCGTCCGTCACCGACTGGATGATCGGGTCGTAGGGGAACAGCGGGTCGCCCGGGAAGTACATCTGCGTCACCAGCCGCTGCGTGAACGCCGTGCCGAAGAGCGAGAAGTGGATGTGCGCCGGCCGCCAGGCGTTGAGGTGCTGCCGCCACGGGTAGGGGCCCGGCTGGATCGTGGTGAAACGGTAGGAGCCGGTGTCGTCGGTGAGCGTGCGGCCGACGCCGGTGAAGTTCGGGTCCAGCGGGGCGTCGTGCTGCTCGCGCCGGTGGGCGTAGCGGCCCGCCGAGTTGGCCTGCCAGATCTCGACCAGCTGGCCGCGGACCGGCCGCCCGGCGCGGTCGAGGAGCCGGCCGGAGACGGTGATGCGCTCACCGATCGGCTCGCCGGTGTGCTGCCGGGTCAGATCGTTGTCGACTTCGGTGACGTCGCGCTCGCCGAAGGCGGGGGAGGCCAGCTCGACCAGCTCCGGGTCCGTGCCCACGTCGATCGTGACCGGCGGCTGCTTCGGGTGGCGCAGCACGGAGGAACGGTAGGGGGCGTAGTCGCGGCGCGGCTGGTGCTCGACGGGCGCCCCGCCGGCGATCCGCTTCTCGTACGCGGCGCGCTCGGCCGCGATCTCCAGGTCGATGTCGTGCTGGGTGAGAGTCATGGGGTGTCCCGGTTTCCTGGCGGTCACGTCGAAGGGAGCGGTCGAAGGGGGCGGGGGACGCGGTGCCGCATGCCGGACGGTCGTGCGCCCGGATCGTCCGGGCGGACGGCTGCGAGCGCCCCGCCGCGGCGGCCGGCCGGCGCGCGGACCGCGTCGGCGCTGTGGACCTCCCTCATCGCAGGCTGTCCGCGACGGTCAGTTCGGCGGCGGTGCGCGCGGCGACCTCCTCGACGCTCACGCCGGGCGCGGTCTCGGCCAGCACCAGCCCGTCGCCGGTGACGTCCAGGACGCCGAGGTCGGTGATGATCCGGTCCACGCACCCCTTGCCGGTGAGCGGCAGCGCGCACTCGGCGAGGATCTTGGGGCTGCCGTCCTTCGCGGTGTGGCTCATGACGACGATGACCGTGCGGGCGCCGTGCACCAGGTCCATCGCCCCGCCGATCCCGGTGATCATCTTCCCCGGGATCGCCCAGTTGGCGAGGTCGCCCCTCGCGGACACCTGCATCGCGCCCAGCACGGCTACGTCGATGTGCCCGCCGCGGATCATCGAGAACGACAGCGCCGAGTCGAAGAACGACGCGCCCGGCAGGACCGTCACGGTCTCCTTCCCGGCGTTGATCAGATCCGGGTCGACCTCGTCCTCGGTGGGGTAGGGGCCGGTCCCGAGGATGCCGTTCTCGGACTCGAGGATCACCTCGACGCCCGGCGGCAGGTGGTTGGGGATCAGGGTCGGCAGTCCGATGCCGAGGTTGACGTACTGGCCGTCGCGGAGTTCGCGCGCGGCGCGGGCCGCCATCTCCTCACGTGTCCAGGCCATCAGCCGCTCACCGCCCCCTCCGCGCGGGACGCCGAGACCGTCCGCCGCTCGATCTTCTTGTCGGCCGCCTGCTCCGGGGTCAGCGCGACCACCCGCTGCACGAAGACGCCCGGCAGATGGACCGCGTCCGGGTCGATCTCGCCGGGTTCGAGGAGTTCCTCGACCTCGGCGACGGTCACCCGCCCCGCCATCGCCGCGAGCGGGTTGAAGTTGCGGGCGGACCGGTTGAAGACGAGGTTGCCGTGCCGGTCCCCCTTCGCCGCCCTGACCAGCGCGAAGTCGGTGCGGATACCGCGCTCCAGGACGTAGTGCGCGCCGTCGAACTCGCGGACCTCCTTCGCCGGCGAGGCCAGCGCGATGCCGCCCTCACCGTCGTAGCGCCAGGGCAGACCGCCGTCCGCGACCTGCGTGCCCACACCGGCGGGCGTGTAGAAGGCGGGGATGCCGGCGCCGCCGGCCCGCAGCCGCTCCGCGAGCGTGCCCTGCGGGATCATCTCCACCTCCAGCTCCCCGGCCAGGTACTGGCGGGCGAACTCCTTGTTGGCCCCTATGTAGGAACCGGTGACCCGGGCGATCCGCCCGGCGGCCAGGAGGACCGCGAGGCCCGACTCCATCGCCCCGCAGTTGTTGGAGACGACCGACAGGCCGGTGACGCCCCGCTCGTACAGCGCCTGCACGAGGACGTTCGGCACGCCGCTCAGCCCGAACCCGCCCACCGCCAGCGACGCGCCGTCCGGCACGTCGGCCACCGCCTCAAGGGCCGTGGCGACCACCTTGTCCATCCGTCAAGCCCCATCTCTCGTGGGCGCGCCGACGCGCCGCAAGGCCTTCGCACCCTCGATCCGCGCGCGCCTGATCCGTGGTTCCCATCGATCAGGGCACTGACGATTCGACGAGGTGCACTTCACGCTGCCACCGCCGGACCCGACCGTCAACCCCGCTGGAAGCGCCATCGAGCGCCGGTGTCCGGAGGGGAGACGGCCGGTTCGGCCCCGGGTATCGTTCAGTGCACGTACGATCCGACCTCGGGAGCGCGCATGGCGGCGGTGGACCTGAACACCCATCCCGGGCACCTGGCCCGGCGGCTCCAGCAGGGGCACCACCTGCTGTGGAACGCCATGGTGTCCGAGGAGACCACCTCGCCCCAGTTCGCCGTCCTCAACGCCCTCGTCGCCGAGCCGGGCCTGGACCAGCGCACGGTGGGGGAGCGGGTGAACCTGGACCGCTCCACCGTCGCCGAGGTCGTCAGCCGGCTCACCCGGCGCGGGCTGCTCGACAAGGTCCGCGACCCGCGGGACGGCCGCCGCTCCCTGCTGCGCCTGACGGACGAAGGGGCGCGCACGCACCGCCGTCTCGCCGTGCGCGCCGCCCGGATGAGCCAGGTCTTCCTCGCGCCGCTGTCCGCCGAGGAGCGGACGGTCTTCTTCGACCTGCTCCGCCGGGTCGCGGACGCGGCGGAGGGGCTGCGCAACCCGGAGAGCGGCGAGGGGCCGGCCGGCCCGGAGAGCTGATCGAAGGCCCGGTCCCGCTACGGGGCCTTCGCGAACACGACCCACACCTGGCCAGGGGCGAAGGCGACCGGTCTGCCGTCGTTCGTCGTGAACCGGGTGCCCTCCTCGGCCGTCGGCCGCTTCCAGCGCACCGCGTAGGAGCGGCCGTCGCGCAGCACCTCCGCCTTCCCCGCGCCCACCGTCTCCGGGTACGGGGTGTGGTTGCCGAGCGAGTCGTGGTAGGCGGACGCGCGCACCTTCATGTACTGCACGACCACCGTCGCCGGCGCCGCCCGCCGCCCGTCGGCGGTCGTGGTCGCGCGGCCGTCGGTGGAGACCAGCCAGCGCCGCCTGTCCGGCGACCAGTCGAAGGTGAAGCGGGCGGCCGGGTACCGCACCGTGCGCGAGGTCCGCGGCGTTCCGCCGTCAGGGGCGGCGCCGAAGCGGAAGCCGGTGGTCAGAGCGGCCGAGCCGGGGGCGGAGGGCAGCAGCCGTCCGGGCCGTACGTACAGGTTGTGCGGCGCCTGGCCGTCCGCGTCGCGGTAGTACGCGCCCGGGGCCGCGTCGGGGGTGACGGCCTTCAGCGGCGCCTCGCCGATCAGGGGCAGCAGCTTGCGCTGCGCTCCCGAGAAGGCCAGGACCGGCCGGTCGAACTGGCGCAGCAGTTCGAGGTCGGACTCGCGGGCACTGCGCACCGGCCCGACCGCCTTCGGCAGCTTCGTCGCGTACACCGCCATCAGCCGGCTCAGTCCGCCCTCGACCGGTTCGACGTACACGATGTCCGCGGCGTCCAGACCGGTCTGCGGACGGGCCGCCCGGACGTTGTCGATCTTCACGGCGAGCAGCGGGCCGGCGGGCGGCGGTGTCCTCATGCCGGGATCGCGGTCCGCGCCGCCCGGGGTGCGTTCCGGCCTGCCCGCCGAGGGGGCGGCCGGTGCGGGGCCCGCGCCGTCCGGCCGGTTGCCGGCGGGTCCGTGGCCCGCGGCGCGGGCGTCGTCGACGGGAGCGCTCGGCGCCGAGCAGCCCGCCGCCAGGGCGGCCGCGACCACCGTGGCCAGGGCCGCCACCGACCTCTTCACGGGCCGCCCCCGGCGCGCTCCGCACCAGGGGCCCGTCCCGCCGTCCACCGTCGTCACGCCCACCCTCGCACCCCGTTCCATGACTTGATTGTGCGCTTATCGGTTCATCGGTGGCCCTACCCGATCGATCCCGATCGTTCGCGCTGACTGGGCCGTTCGGCCCAGGGGGACGTCCGCGGCGCGGTTCGCCATCCGGGCCCTCGGGTACCCGGGGCGAACCCAGGGCCCGGCCCCGGACGGGGCGGACCCCCGAAGTCGGTGGAGGGAGCGCGGCACGATGAAGGCAGTGACCTGGCAGGGGAAGCGCGACGTACGGGTGGAGACCGTGCCCGACCCGACGATCCAGGAACCGACGGACGCCGTCATCCGCGTCACGTCCACCGGGCTGTGCGGATCCGACCTGCACCTCTACGAGGTGCTCACGCCCTTCATGACCCCCGGCGACATCCTCGGCCACGAACCGATGGGCATCGTCGAGGAGGTCGGCCCGGGCGTGCCCGACCTCAAGGCCGGCGACCGGGTCGTCGTCCCGTTCCAGATCGCCTGCGGTAACTGCTGGATGTGCCTGAACTCCCTGCCCACGCAGTGCGAGACCACCCAGGTCACCGGCGAGGGCATGGGCGCCGCCCTGTTCGGCTACACCCGCCTGTACGGCGCGGTGCCCGGCGGCCAGGCCGAGTACCTGCGGGTCCCGCAGGCGCAGTACGGCCCGATCAAGGTCCCCGAGGGCCCGGCCGACGACCGCTTCGTCTACCTCTCCGACGTGCTGCCCACCGCCTGGCAGGCGGTCGCCTACGCCGGCATCCCCGAGGGCGGCAGCGTCGCGGTGCTCGGTCTCGGCCCCATCGGCGACATGGCCTGCCGGGTCGCGCAAGTGCGCGGCGCCGGACGCGTGTTCGGCGTGGACCTGGTCGGGGACCGGCTGCGGCGGGCCCGCGCGCGGGGCGTCGAGACGTTCGACCTGCGCAGCTTCGACAGCGAGAAGGAACTGGTCGCCGCGATCCGCGACCAGACCGACGGGCGCGGGCCCGACGCCGTGATCGACGCCGTCGGCACCGAGGCCCACGGCAGCGCCGCGGCGCGCCTCGTCCAGAACGCCTCCGCCCTGCTGCCCCGCAAGATCGGCGGCCTCCTCGCCGAACGCTTCAGCGTCGACCGGCTCGCCGCCCTGCACACCGCCATCGAACTGGTGCGCCGCGGCGGCACCCTCTCCCTGACCGGCGTCTACGGCGGCATGGCCGACCCGATGCCCATGCTCACCATGTTCGACAAGCAGATCCAGATCCGGATGGGCCAGGCCAACGTGCGCCGCTGGGTCGACGAGATCCTCCCCTACCTCACCGACGAGGACCCGCTCGGCGTCGACGACTTCGCCACCCACCGCGTCCCGCTGTCGGAGGCGCCCCAGGCCTACGAGACGTTCCAGCAGAAGCGGGACGGCGCGGTCAAGTTCCTCATGACGCCGTAGCCGGCGCCGTCAGACGCAGCGCCGCCCGGGTCTCACGGTCCGGGCGGCGTCCTGGGCGGCGCGCCCAGGATCTCCGCGAGGTCGTAGCGCACCGGCTCCTCCAGCTGGGCGTACGTGCAGCTCTCCGGGGTGCGGTCGGGGCGCCAACGGCGGAAGCGGGCCGTGTGGCGGAACCGGGCGCCGTTCTCCATGTGGTCGTACGCCACCTCCACCACCCGCTCCGGCCGCAACGGCACCCAGGACAGGTCCTTCTTGCCCGACCAGCGGCTCGGCGCGCCCGGCAGCCTGGCCGTCTCATGGGCGGCCTCCTCCGACCAGGCGGCCCACGGGTGGCCCGCCACGTCGTCCATGCGCAGCGGCTCCAGCTCCTCGACCAGCTCGGCCCGCCGCTTCATCGAGAACGCGGCGGACACACCGACGTGCTGGAGGACGCCCCGGTCGTCGTACAGGCCGAGCAGCAGCGAGCCGACCACGGGGCCGCTCTTGTGCAGCCGGTAGCCGGCCACCACCACGTCCGCCGTGCGCTCGTGCTTGACCTTGAACATGACCCGCTCGTCCTGCCGGTAGGGCAGCGTCAACGGCTTGGCGATCACCCCGTCGAGCCCCGCCCCCTCGAACTCCTCGAACCACCGCCGCGCCACCTCGACGTCGGTCGTCGCCGGCGCGAGATGCACGGGCGGCGTCACCCCGGCCAGCGCCCGGGCGAGCAGCGCCCGCCGGTCCGTCATCCCCACGGTGAGCAGCGACTCGTCGGCCAGCGCCAGCAGATCGAACGCGACGAACGACGCCGGGGTCCGCTCGGCCAGCGTGCGCACCCGGGACTCCGCCGGATGGATGCGCTCGGTCAGCGCGTCGAAGTCCAGCCGCCCCTCCCGCGCGATCACGATCTCCCCGTCCAGCACGCACCGCGCGGGCAGCCGCTCCCGCAGCGCCGCCACCAGCTCGGGGAAGTACCTGGTCAAAGGCTTCCCGGTACGGCTGCCCAGCTCGACGTCGGGCCCGTCGCGGAACACGATCGCCCGGAACCCGTCCCACTTCGCCTCGTACTGCATGCCCGGCGGGATCACCGCCACCGACTTGGCGAGCATCGGCTTCACGGGCGGCATGACCGGCAGATCCATGGTCCGATTCTGCTCCGGCACGGCGGCGACCGCCCGGTGTGCGAGCCATGGGCGGTACGCCTACCGTGGCTCGCATGGGCGATGCGGTGGAACTTCAGGCGGGCGGCCGGACCGTACGGCTGTCCAGCCCCGACAAGGTCTTCTTCCCGGAGCGCGGCTTCACCAAGCTGGACCTCGCCCGTTACTACCAGGCGGTCGCCCCCGGCATCCTGCGCGCCCTGCGCGAGCGGCCCACCACCCTGGAGCGCTACCCGGACGGCGTCACCGGCGAGTCCTTCTTCCAGAAACGGGCCCCGAAGAACATGCCCGACTGGATCCCGACCGCCCACATCACCTTCCCCAGCGGCCGCTCCGCCGACGAGATGTGCCCCACCGAGGAAGCCGCCGTCCTGTGGGCCGCCCAGTACGGCACGCTCACCTTCCACCCCTGGCCGGTCCGCCGCACCGACGTCGACCGCCCCGACGAGCTGCGCATCGACCTCGACCCGCAGCCCGGCACCGACTACGACGACGCCGTCCACGCCGCCCACGAACTGCGCGCCGTACTGGAGGAGTTCGGGCTGCGCGGCTGGCCCAAGACCTCCGGCGGACGCGGTCTGCACGTGTTCGCGCCGATCGAGCCGCGCTGGACCTTCACCCAGGTCCGGCGCGCCGCCATCGCCGTCGGCCGGGAGATGGAACGCCGGATGCCCGAGCGGGTCACCATCAAGTGGTGGAAGGAGGAGCGCGGCGAGCGCATCTTCATCGACTACAACCAGACCGCCCGCGACCGCACCATCGCCTCCGCCTACTCCGTACGGCCCCGCCCGCACGCCCCCGTGTCGGCGCCCCTGCGCTGGGAGGAGGTCGGCGTGGCCCACCCGCGCGACTTCGACATCGCGACGATGCCGGCCCGCTACGCCGAACTCGGCGACGTGCACGCCGACATGGACGACCACGCCTACTCCCTGGACGCCCTCCTCGACCTCGCCCGGCGCGACGAACGCGACCACGGCCTCGGCGACCTGCCGTATCCGCCGGAGTACCCGAAGATGCCGGGGGAGCCCAGCCGGGTCCAGCCGAGCCGCGCCCGCAAGAGCCCCTCCTGACGGTCGCGGACGGGCGAGAGAGCGCTCTCCGGTCAGGTCGCCGGCCGGGGCTATCCTGGCCCACACCCACCGAGGAGGAGCCCCGCAGTGACCGAGACAGCCCCGCGCCCCACCCTGGAGGCCGTGGCCGCGCGGGCCGGGGTCTCCCGGGCCACCGTCTCACGGGTCGTCAACGGCGGGGACGGGGTCAGGGAGCCGCTCGTCGAGCGGGTCCGGCGGGCCGTGGAGGAACTCGGGTACGTCCCCAACCAGGCCGCCCGCAGCCTGGTGACCAGACGGCACGACGCCGTCGCCGTCGTCATCGCCGAACCCGAGACCAGGGTCTTCGCCGACCCCTTCTTCGCGCTCCAACTCCGAGGCATCAGCAAGGAGTTGACGGCCCATGACAACCAGCTGGTCCTGCTCCTCACCGAGGGCCGCGACGACCACGCCCGGGTCGCCCGCTACCTCGCCGGCGGCCATGTCGACGGCGCCCTCGTCTTCTCCCTCCACCTCGACGACCCGCTGCCCGGACTGATCCAGGGCGCCGGCGTGCCCACCGTGTTCGGCGGGCGCCCGGGCTGGAGCGACGGCACCCGGGACGTCGTCCACGTCGACAGCGACAACCGCGGCGGCGCCCGCGAGGCCGTCCGCCACCTCGTCGACCTCGGCCGCCGCCGGGTCGCGCACATCACCGGGCCCCTGGACCAGACCTCCGCGGCGGACCGTCTCCAGGGCTTCCTCGACGTCATGGGCGACACCGACCAGCGGCTCGTCGCGGAGGGCGACTTCACCCCCGGCGGCGGCGAGCGCGCGATGCGGGAACTCCTGGACCGCAGCCCCGACCTCGACGCCGTGTTCGCCGCCAACGACCTCAGCGCCGCGGGCGCCCTGCGCGTCCTGCGCGCACGCGGGCGGCGCGTGCCCGAGGACGTGGCGGTGGTCGGCTTCGACGACATGCTGCCCGTGGCGGAACAGACCGATCCACCGCTGACGACCGTCCGCCAGGACATCGAGGAGATGGGCCGGATCATGGCCCGCCTCCTGCTCCACGGCCGACACGACCCCGCCGCCTCCGGACCGGGCACGGTCCTGCCGACCACCCTGATCCGCCGCGCCTCCGCCTAGGACGTGTGTCCCCCTCAGGCCTGCCGGGGTGCGCTCCTCATCACCGCGAAGCGTGCGCCGTCCGGGTCGGCGAGTGAGGCGATGCGGCCGACGCCCGGCAGGTCGACGGCCGCCCGCCGCACCGACCCGCCCAGCTCCACGGCACGGGCGACGGCCGTGTCCACGTCGTCGACCTCGAAGTACGGCAGCCAGTACGCGCCCGACGCCGCCCCCGTCTCCTCGGGATCGTCGTCCGGCGGGACGATCCCGCCGAACATGGCGTCCTCTCCGGCGCCGGCCGGGTTGAGGCACGTGTACGTGCCGCCCGGGAACGGCACGGCCGACGTCTCCAGGCCCAGGGCCGCCGCGTAGAAGGCGGCGGCCGCCGCCTCGTCCGGCGTGTGCAGCTCGACCCAGCGCAGCGAGCCCGGGTCGCCCGCTATGTCCACGCCCTTGACCTGTCCCGGCTGCCACACGCCGAACGGCGCGCCCGCCGAGTCGGCGAGGATCGCCATCGTGCCCTGGCTCATGACGTCCATGGGCGGGAAGAGCACCCTGCCCCGCGCCTGCTCGACCGCCTTGCAGGTGTCCTCCGCGTCCGCCGACTGGAAGTACACCGTCCACGACGGCGGACCCTGCTCGGGCGTGGTCTGCATGCCGCCCGCAGCCGTCCTCCCGTCGAGCTGGAAGAAGCCGTAGCCGCCGGCGTCCGGCCCCGCCGACCGGAACCGCCAGCCGAAGAGGGCGCCGTAGAAGGCCGAAGCGCGCCCGATGTCCGACGTGCCGACGTCGACCCAGTTCGGAGCGCCGTTGACGAAACGGGTGGTGAGCATCGCGCCCTCCTCCTCGCAGTCCCGTTCTGTGCACTGCCGAGTCTGGCACCGCCCACTGACACTCGCCGCCCGGCCGTGTATATCCGGCGTTGAGCGAACGTTTTTCGCCGCCCGGCACGATCCTCGCCATGTACACCGACACGATCCGCACACCTGAGCTCGCCTGGCAGCGGGAGGCGCTGTGCGCGCAGACCGGGGCGGACTTCTTCTTCCCCGAGCCCGGCAGCTCGGTCCGCGAGGCCAAGCGCATCTGCGGCCTGTGCGAGATGCGCCCCGCCTGCCTCGACTACGCCCTGAACCACGACGAACGCTTCGGCGTGTGGGGCGGCCTCTCCGAGAAGGAACGCCTCGAACTGCGCCGCACCTCGTCCTGAACCCGTCACACACGGCACGACCGGCCGCACGGCAGGGCCGGGATAATCGGGAGACCGCGTCGCGGGGGTGCGGTTAAGATCCCGAAAAGCGCGTCCGGCCGTCCGGATGCGCGGGGTCCTGTAGAGCAGAGGCAGACTCGCCGCCTTCTCAGGGCGGTCACGCCGGTTCGAATCCGGTCGGGACCACGGTTCGACGCGGCAGGGGCGGGCGGGGACGGATGGGCGCGGAGATCACCGGGGCGGACATCGCCGCCTTCCACGACGTCGTGGGCCGGCTGCGCGCCCTGCCCGTCGACGATCCCCTCCGGCTGCGGGCCGAGCAGGTCGCCGCGTCCTTCGCCCGCGACGGACGGCTGCGCCGGCGCAAGGCGCGCGGCGCGCAGGTGTCCGCCGCCGACGCGGCGGCGATGGCCGCGACCGCGACCGGCGCGCTGGACCGCCGCGAGGACGCGCCCCTGACGGACGACGTCCGACACGGCGCCGAGGCTGTGGGGCCGGCCGAGAGCACGGCCCGAGCCCCGGGCACGGAGCCCGTCGCAAGCCCCGGCAACGGCACCCCTCGCACCGTGGGCGTCTACCGCCGGCCCCGCACCTGCTACGTCTGCAAGCTGCCGTACCGGCAGGTGGACGCCTTCTACCACCGTCTCTGTCCGGCCTGCGCCGCCGACAACAGTGCGCGCCGCGCCCTGAGCACCGACCTGAGCGGACGCCGGGTCCTGCTGACCGGCGGCAGGGTGAAGATCGGCTTCCAGCTGGCCCTGATGATGCTGCGCGACGGCGCGGAGGTCGCCGTCACCTCCCGTTTCCCGCACGACACCGTGCGCCGGTTCCATGCCGAGCCCGGCAGCGCGGCCTGGCGGGACCGGCTCACCGTCCTCGCCGTCGACCTGCGCGACCCGCGCCAGGTGCTGGGCCTGTGCGAGGACCTGCGCCGGGACGGCGAGCCGCTCGACATCCTCGTCAACAACGCGGCCCAGACCGTTCGCCGCCCGCCCTCCTCCTACGCCCTGCTGGCCGCCGGCGAGCGCGACGCGCTGCCCGAAGGCGCGCGCGGCGCGCCCGGCTTCACGCCGATGCGCATGCTGGAGGGTCTCGGCGGCTCCCTCTCCGTCCTGCCCGCCGCCCTGCGCGAGGCCGACGAGGCCGGGCTGCTGCCCGACCCGTCCCCGGAGAACTCCTGGTCCGCGCGGCTCGGCGAACTCGACCCGGCCGAGGTGCTGGAGACGCAGCTCGTCAACTCCCTCGCCCCCGCCCTGCTGTGCGACCGGCTGCTGCCGCTGCTGCTCGCCTCCCCGCGCCCGCGCCGCTACGTGATCAACGTGACCGCCGTGGAAGGCCGGTTCGCCGTCCGCAACAAGACGGCAGGGCACCCGCACACCAACATGGCCAAGGCCGCCCTCAACATGCTCACCCGCACCAGTGCCGCCGAACTCGCCGAGCAGGGCGTGCACATGTGCGCCGTCGACACGGGCTGGATCACCGACGAGAACCCCGCGCCCAAGAAGGCCCGGATGGCGAACGCGGGCTTCCGCACCCCGCTGGACGTCGTGGACGGCGCGGCCCGCGTGTACGACCCCGTCGTCCGCGGCGAGGCCGGCGACCCGGTGTCGGGCGTGTTCCTCAAGGACTACCGCGAGGCGCAGTGGTGACCGGCCCCGCCGTCCCCCCTCCCTGATCTCCCTGACACCGGACCTGAGCCGCTACGCTCTGCGTCAAGGGCGGGGTCGTAGCGCAGAGGCAGGCGCACCGGTCTCCAGAACCGGAACACGCTGGTTCGAATCCAGCCACCCCGCCCCCCTTCAACTCCCTACCGCCGCGCCCCGTTTCGCGCGACGGCACCCGCAGCCGCCGTCAACTCGCGTGCGGTGCCCCGGAACGTGCCGATGAGCCGCGCCAGCGCCGTCCACGCCTCCACCCGGTCGCCCAGGTGACGCCCCGCCAGAGGCCGCAGGGCGTCCTCGGCTTCGCCGATCCGCGCCGGGAACAGCGCCCCGCCCATGGACAGCAGGTCCAGGACGCGTACGGCGGGCCCGTGGTCCAGGGCGTACTCCGCCGGGCCGTCGAGGACGCCCGCGCCACGGAGCCGGTGGGCGAACTTGGGGTGCGCGCCGAAGCCGGCGCGGGTCGCGGGCGGGCAGTCGGGGCGTACGGACAGCGCCCAGCGCGCGTAACCCGGCAGGGCGCGCTCGGCGTCCGCCTCGGTGACCGACGCCCAGTCGTCCGGGGTGAGGACCATGGACGCGGCCGCGCGCCCGGTGGCCATGGTGGTCGCCGCGCGCAGAGCGCCGACCAGGCCGTGGCGGACGTAGCTCTCGGGTATGCCGGGTTCCTCGACCGGCAGCCGCGAGCCCGGCCGAAGGGGACGCTCGCGGCCGGGGCCGAACGGGATGCCGCGGGCGAGGGCCCGGCGCAGGCCCGTGTCGAGGCCGGTGTACTGCCACACCACGGCGTTCAGCTGCGGGTCGTCCTCCTGGAGCACCCACAGCACGACGGAGGACGGCACGTCCGGCGGCCATGTCCACGGCCGGTTCAGCCGCTGCCGCCGCGACGCGGAGGTCTCGCGCGCGCCGCCCGTCAGCCCGACGCGTGTGCGCACGCGCCGGGCGGTCTCCTCGTCGGTCAGACCGAGCAGGAAACCGAGCGCCCGGCTCTCCGGGTGGCTGTGGTGCATGGCGGCATGATGCCGCAGGACGCCGACGGCCCGCACCGGGAAAATCGTTTCCCTGTGCGGGCCGTCGGTCAGAGCTGCTTCCGTTGCCGGGGCCCGGCGGGTGTCAGGCTCCGGCGCGTGCCGCCATCCGGGCCTTGCGCGCCGCCAGCTTCTCGTCGAACTTCAGGGCCTCGGCGTCCAGGCCGTTCATGTACAGGCCCAGTTCCTCCTGCGCCTTCAGGCCCTCGGGGCCCAGGCCGTCGATCTCCAGCACCTTCAGGAAGCGCAGCACCGGCTGGAGCACGTCGTCGTGGTGGATGCGCAGGTTGTAGACCTCGCCGATCGCCATCTGCGCCGCGGCCCGCTCGAAGCCGGGGATGCCGTGGCCGGGCATGCGGAAGTTGACGACGACGTCCCGCACGGCCTGCATGGTGAGGTCGGGGGCGAGTTCGAAGGCGGCCTTCAGCAGGTTGCGGTAGAAGACCATGTGGAGGTTCTCGTCGGTCGCGATGCGGGCCAGCATGCGGTCGCAGACCGGGTCGCCGGACTGGTGACCGGTGTTGCGGTGGGAGATGCGGGTCGCGAGCTCCTGGAAGGAGACGTAGGCGATCGAGTGGAGCATCGAGTGCCGGTTGTCGGACTCGAAGCCCTCGCTCATGTGGGACATCCGGAACTCCTCCAGCTTGTCCGGGTCCACCGCGCGCGAGGCCAGCAGGTAGTCGCGCATCACGATGCCGTGCCGGCCCTCCTCCGCCGTCCAGCGGTGCACCCAGGTGCCCCAGGCGCCGTCCCGGCCGAACAGGGAGGCGATCTCGTGGTGGTAGCTGGGCAGGTTGTCCTCGGTCAGCAGGTTCACGACCAGGGCGATACGGCCGATCTCGGTGACCTTCGACTGCTCCTTCTCCCAGGCCTCGCCGTCCTCGAAGAAGCCGGGGAAGTTGCGGCCGTCGCTCCAGGGCACGTACTCGTGCGGCATCCAGTCCTTGGTGACCTTCAGATGCCGGTTGAGCTCCTTCTCGACCACTTCCTCCAGGGCGTACAGCAGCTTGGCGTCGGTCCAGACGGAGGGGCTGCCGAGGTGCGGGGAGGCGATCGTCACGGGTACTCCAGGGGACGGGAGGCGGAGCGGAAAGACATCCGGTGCTGTACCGGAACTTACGGGATCGTAGGCTACGAGCCCGTAGGTTACGAACCCGTAGGTTAAGGTCGGCGTAAAGAGTGCTGATCAGACGCCGGTCGACCGGGCTCGGCGACGCGCCGAGCCGTCGAACCGATTCTTTCCGGGTACGCGCAACAGCCCCCGGACGCAAGGGTCCAGGGGCTGAGACGGCGCACGCGTCACCCGGTCAGGCGTACAGCTCCCGCATCCGCACCGAGAGGCATGTCACACAGCCCTCCAGCTTCTCGAACTCGCTGATGTCGACCACGACGGGTTCGTACCCCAGGCTTTCGAGCAGCTCGCGCGTCCTCGGCGCGCTCGCCGCCATGAGCAGCTTGGGGCCGCCCAGCAGCACCACGTGCGCGCCGGCCTCCTCGGGCACCGAGAGGAACCGCGGGAACAGGGCGGGACGGTCCACCTTCGGGATGTGCCCGATCACCGTGCCGTCCGGCAGCGCGGTGACCGCCGACTTCAGATGCAGCACCTTGCTCACCGGCACCGCCACGACCCGCGCCCCCAGCGGTTCGAAGGCCTCGCGTACCTGCTGCACGCCGGCCGCGTTCGTACGGCCGCCCCGGCCCACGTAGACCGTGTCGCCGACCTTGAGCACGTCGCCGCCGTCCAGCGTGCCCGGCTCCCAGATCCAGTTGACCGAGCAGCCCATACGGGCGACGGTCTCCTCGACGCCGGCGGTCTCCTCCCGCCGGGACTCGGCGCCGGGCCGCGCGATCAGGGCGACGTTGCGGTACATCACGACGGCGTCCTCGACGAACACCGAGTCGGGGCAGTCGTCGGCCGGATCGACCTCGACGGTCTCCCAGCCGTGCGCCCGCAGGGCCTCGACGTACCCCTCCCACTGCTTCAGCGCGAGGCCCACGTCGACCGTCTCCCGCTCGAGGTGCGTCACCAGGCCTTCGGCGAGGCGCGGGCTGGGGCGGCGGATGAGGGCCTTCTTGCTGGGCACGTCCAGGCCTTTCGGATCGGCGGTGGCTGGTGCCCCGGCAGGCGACGTCCGCCCCGTCGGGCAGACGCTGCCTCGCGCGGCACCAGGGGCCTGCCCGGCAGACCCCGACCGGCGCCCCTGTCCGGCACCGATCCGCCATCATGCAACCCCCACCCGCCCAGCACAAACCCCGCGGCGCCGCCCCGCGCGCCCCGGCTCACACCGGTGTGCTCACCTCCTCCTCGGTCGTCTCCCGCAACTCCCCGTCCAGCAGCAGCCAGCGGGTGATGCCGAGCGACCTCAGGAACGGCAGGTCGTGGCTGGCGACGATCAGGGCCCCCTCGTAGGACTCCAGGGCCGTGGTCAGCTGGCGCACACTGGCCATGTCGAGGTTGTTGGTCGGCTCGTCCAGCATCAGCAGCTGCGGCGCCGGCTCGGCCAGCATCAGCGCCGCCAGCGCCGCCCGGAACCGCTCCCCGCCCGAGAGCGTCGCCGCCCTGCGGTCGGCGCGGGCGCCGCGGAACAGGAAGCGGGCCAGCCGGGCGCGGATCCGGTTCGCGGTGGCGCCGGGCGCGTGACGTGCCACGTTCTCGGCGACGGTCAGCTCGCCGTCGAGCACGTCCAGCCGCTGGGGCAGGAAACGCAGCGGCACATGCGCGTGCACCTCGCCCGACAACGGTTCCAGCTCACCGGCGACGGTGCGCAGCAGCGTCGTCTTGCCCGCGCCGTTGCGCCCGACCAGCGCCACCCGTTCGGGCCCGCGCAGATCGAGACCGCCCGCCACGCGCGCGCCGTACGCGAGACGCAGGTCCCGCAGGGTGAGCACGTCACGGCCCGGCGGCACCGCCGTGTACGGCAGGTCGACGCGGATCTCGTCCTCGTCGCGCACCGCCTCCGCGGCCTCGTCGAGCCGTTCCCTGGCTTCGGCGAGCCGCTCCTCGTGCAGGATGCGGTGCTTGCCCGCGGACTCCTGCGCGGACCGCTTGCGCGCCCCCATCACGATCTTCGGCTCGCGTTTCTGCTCCTGCATCTTCTGCCCGTACCGCTTGCGGCGGGCCAGCTTGACCTGGGCGTCGGCCAGTTCGCGCTTCTGCTTGCGCAGGTCGGCCTCGGCGACCTTCAACATCCGCTCGGCCGCCTCCTGTTCGACGGCGAGCGCCTCCTCGTACGCGGAGAAGTTGCCGCCGTACCAGGTGATCTCGCCTGCGTGCAGATCGGCGACCTGGTCGACGAGGTCGAGGAGTTCGCGGTCGTGGCTGACGACGACCATGACGCCCGGCCAGGACGCGACGGCCGCGTACAGCCGCTGCCGGGCGTGCAGGTCGAGGTTGTTGGTGGGCTCGTCCAGCAGCAGGACGTCCGGGCGGCGCAGCAGCAGCGCGGCCAGGCGCAGCAGGACCGACTCGCCGCCGGAGATCTCGCCGACGGTGCGGTCCAACCCGATGTGGCCGAGCCCGAGTTCGCCGAGAGCGGCGAGGGCGCGCTCCTCGACGTCCCAGTCGTCGCCGACGGTCTCGAAGTGCCTCTCGGACACGTCGCCGGCCTCGATGGCGTGCAGTGCGGCCCGCCGGGCGGCGATGCCCAGCGCCTCGTCGACGCGGAGGGAGGTGTCCAGGGTGACGTTCTGCGGGAGATGGCCGACCTCGCCCGTGATGTGCACGGAGCCTTCGGCCGGGGCGAGTTCACCGGTGAGCAGCTTCAACAGGGTGGACTTGCCGGAGCCGTTGGCGCCGACGAGTCCGGTCCGGCCGGGGCCGAAGGCGGTGTCGAGCCGTTCGAAGACGGGGGTGCCGTCGGGCCAGGCGAAGGACAGGGCGGAACAGGTGACTGATGATGACAAGTGGGCCTCGCGGTCGCGTGTGCGGTCAGGGCAACGCGTATCGAGACACCGGGAGACGGCGACCACCGCGGGGGAGCGGCAGGGATGCGGTCACAGGGAACCCACGGGGAGGGGGCCCGCTCGCAAGGACGGCTCGACGCCGAGGTCGCACGCTGCACGCACGCCTGACAGGCGTGGCGCGGTGTCTCTGACCTCAGACGTACAACGTCCTTCTCCCTTCGGTGGCGACAGAAGCGTTCTCACCGTAAGGGGACCGCGAGGGCCGGTCAACGCAATTGAGGGCCGGGCGCCCACCGGTTTCGGACGTCCCGCCCGCTTCGGGCCTTCGGCCCGGTCAGGCGTCCCGCATCAGCTCCGCCAGACCGTTGTCGAGGTCGAGCTGCAGGTGCTCGCGCCCGGCCGGCACCAGCTCGCTCGTGGCCTGGAGGAACCGCCGGATCTCCGACGAGTGCACGTGCACGATCGCGGTGCCCTCCGGCGCGTGGAACTCCAGCACCGTCCTGTCGTAGCCGTAGGGGCGGACGCGGACGTCACCGTGGCCCTCCGCCTCGTGCAGCCCCGCCGTGAGCAGATCGCGGGCGAAGGTCCAGCAGACCTCGACGCCCTCGAGAGTGGCCGGGGCGGGGAAGGTCATGCGGACGGCGAAGGGGTCGCGACGGTCGTAGTGCAGCGTGGCGGGGATGCTCGACATCCGAGGTGCGGCGGCGACCAGGCGGGCCTCAACGGGCTGATCGATGACGATGGACAACGCCTTGCTCCCTTGTGACAGCGGGACGAACTACCGGGGGTGAGTGCAGCCGGACACTGGAAGAGACGTCGGAACCTGCCGGTGCGTGCACATGCAATGCGAGTGACCTCGGTCACCGAGTTTCATGCACACGAGTGACTCACCTCTCTTCCTGCGCCCGGTAAGGCGATTGGGGCGACCGTGGTCCTCTGGACGCCGTCAGGGCCGTGGGCTAGCTTCCCGCGCCATGAGACCCCTGGGGAAGACGCGACGCACGGTACGAACGGTTCCGACGGCGGGGACGGCTCCCGCGACCCGCACAACCCCGACATCCCCCCTCTTCCTGACGCGCGCCGCGCGCGCCGTGACGGCAGCGGCGGCGGCCTGCGCGGCCGTCCTGGCCATGACGGCCGTCCCGGCCGGGGCGGCGGACGGGGCGCCCGCGCGGGAGGCGGGCCGCGCCCCTGCCGTGCCGGGCGGTCACGCGCCCGCGTGGGCCCTGAAGGACACCGGGAAGCCCACCGTCCGCTTCCGCGGCCTGGCCGCCGTCGACCGCAACACCGCCTGGGCGGCCGGCAGCCTCGGCACCGTCCTGCGCACCGCCGACGGCGGGCGGACCTGGCGGGACGTCTCCCCGCCCGGCGCCGCCGAGCTGCAGTTCCGCGACATCGAGGCGTTCGACGCGCGCCGCGCCGTGGTGCTGGCCATCGGCGAGGGCGAGGCTTCCCGCGTCTACCGCACGGACGACGGCGGAGCCACCTGGAAGGAGTCCTTCCGCAACACCGACGCCCGCGCCTTCTACGACTGCATGACCTTCTTCGACCGCCGCCACGGCCTCGCGATGAGCGACCCGGTGGACGGCAGGTTCCGCATCCTGTCCACGAGCGACGGCGGCCGCTCCTGGAAGGTGCTGCCCGACCGCGGCATGCCGCCCGCCCTGGAGGGCGAGGCGGGCTTCGCGGCCAGTGGCCAGTGCCTCGTCTCCGCCGGGTCCCGCGACGTCTGGCTCGCCACCGGCGGCGGGGCACGCGCGCGGGTGCTGCACTCCTCCGACCGCGGACGGACCTGGAAGGCCGCCGACGCCCCCATCCCCGCGGGCGACCCCGCGCGCGGAGTCTTCGCCCTCGCCTTCCGCGACCGCGCCCACGGCCTCGCCGTCGGCGGTGACTACCGGCCCGACCAGGCCTCCCCCCGCCCGGCCGCCACGACCGGCGACGCCGGCCGGACCTGGCGGACCGCCGCCGCACCCCCGCCCGCCTACCGCTCCGGCGTCGCCTGGCTGCCGCACAGCCGCACCGCCGCCCTCGCCGTCGGCCCCACCGGCACCGACCTGACCACCGACGCCGGCCGCACCTGGCGCACGGTCGACACCGGTTCGTACGACACCGTCGACTGCGTCCCGGACGGGGCCTGCTGGGCGGCCGGCGAACAGGGGCGGGTGGCACGGCTGGAGAGATGAGCGGTTTGCGGGGTACCCGGTCGGTGCGAACGCGACAGCCGCGAAAGGAGTGAGCGCACATGCCACGCGGTTCCAGCCCCAAGCGGGAGCGCCAGTACGAGCACATCAAGAAGAGCGCGCAGGACCGGGGTGAGAGCACCGACCGGGCGGAGGAGATCGCCGCCAGGACGGTCAACAAGGAACGCGCCCGGGCCGGCGAGTCCAAGACCGCCAGCCGCACCTCCACCCAGGACATGTCGTCCGGCGAGCGCGGCGGCCGGCGGTCCCACAAGGGCGCACAGGGGCCCACGTACGACCAGCTGTACGAGGAGGCCAAGCGCCGCGGCGTCCACGGCCGTTCGGACATGAACAAGAGCCAGCTGCAGCGCGCCCTGGACGACAAGGGCTGACCCGGCCGCCGGGAACACGATCGCGGACCGGCCCGCGGGGGCCGTACGCTCGTCACCACCATGACGACCGTACCCATTCCCGCGGGCCGGCCCGCGACCGAGGCAGAGGCCCACGCCGTGCAGGACGCGCTGCGGGCCCGGCTGGTGCTCGACGAGCCCGGGCCGCCGCCCGGCGCCGGCCGGGTGACGGGGGTGGACGTCGCCTACGACGACGAGCGGGACGTCGTCGCCGCCGCGGCCGTCGTGCTGGACGCGGCGACCCTCGACGTCGTCGCCGAGGCGACCGCCGTGGGACGGATCTCCTTCCCGTACGTGCCCGGTCTGCTCGCCTTCCGCGAGATCCCCACGGTGCTGGCCGCCCTCGACGCGCTGCCCTGCCCGCCGGGCCTCGTCGTGTGCGACGGCTACGGCCTCGCCCACCCGCGCCGCTTCGGACTCGCCAGCCACCTCGGCGTCCTCACCGGCCTGCCCACGATCGGCGTCGCCAAGAACCCCTTCGTCTTCACGTACGACGAGCCCGGCGTCCCCCGCGGATCGGCGTCCCCGCTGCTCGCGGGCGCCGACGAGGTGGGCCGCGCCCTGCGCACCCGCGAGGGCGTCAAGCCGGTCTTCGTGTCCGTCGGGCACCGGGTGAGCCTGGACAACGCCTGCGCCCACACGCTCGCGCTCACCCCGCGCTACCGGCTCCCGGAGTCGACCCGCCGGGCCGACGCGCTGTGCCGGCGGGCCCTCCGGGAGGCGACGGCGAGCCCCTGAGCGGGGCGCCCGCCGCCTGAGTACGTCGTCTGAGTACCCGTACGGATGCGCCGCCCGGCCGCCGCCCGGCAGTGTGGCCGCCATGACGACGCACCGTTTCCCCGAGCCGCCGGCCGCCCCCGCCCTGCCCGTGCGGCGCGCCATGAACGCGGCGCTGGTCCTCTCCGTGCTGGCCGGACTGGGCTGGATCGCCGGAATGATCTACACCCTGGCCAGCTGGAACCTCTGAACCGCCGGACCCAGGCCTCAGCGGCGCGCCGCCACCCGGAAGCGGATGCCCGCGGCACTGAGCCGTTCGATCAGCGCGTCGCCCATCGCGACCGCCGTCGTGACCTGGCCGGCCGTCTCCGGCAGGTCGTCGAGGGCCAGGGCGAGCGCCGCCTCGGCGAACATCTTCGCCGTCTCGTCGTAGCCGGGGTCGCCGCCCGACACCTCGGTGAAGACCCGCCGGCCGCCGCCCTCGCCCACGAACCGCACCGAGAACCAGCTGCGCGCCCGCCGCTCGGCACTCGGCCCGTCGCCGGGCTTCAGCCGCTCCGACAGCCAGCGCCGTACGGGCGGCACCTGGGCGGCGGCGAAGAGCGCGCCCACACCCGCGACACCGCCCACGGCGACCGGCAGACGCCGTACGGCCGCGTAGTGCCGGTAGCGGAAGTCGGGCCCGTAGCGCTCCAGTGCCTTCGCGGAGCGGCGCACGATCTGCGGGTCGATGGTCGGCAGCGGCAGCGCCCAGGCGCCGACCTCCGGCGCGAACCGGGGCGACCCGGTGGGCGCACCCGCCCGCCGGCCCATCAGCCGGGGCTCGTGCCGGCGCCGCTCCCGAGCCGCGGCCACCATCCGCCGCCCGCGCGCGAACTGCCCCAGCGCCGAGGCGAACGTCCCGCCCGAGAAGGCGGCGTCGGCGGTCACGAAGCCGTCCACCGTCAGCGGCACGCCCTCGGGCAGCTGACGGACCGTGAAGTACACGCCCAGGTCGTGCGGCACTGAGTCGAAGCCGCACGCGTGCACCAGGCGCGCGCCGGTCTCCCGCGCGCGTGCGTCGTGCCGGACGTACGTCAGGTCGACGAACTCCGGCTCCCCGGTGAGGTCGAGGTAGTCGGCGCCGGCGTCCGCGCAGGCGGCCACCAGGTCCTCGCCGTAGGTCACATAGGGGCCGACCGTCGTCGCCACCACGCGTGCCTGCCCGGCGAGCGCGCGCAGCGAGGCCGTGTCGGACACGTCGGCCCGCAGCACCCCCGGCTCCGCGCCGCCCGGAAGCCGGTCGCGCAGCCGGCGCAGCTTGACCTCGTCGCGTCCGGCGATCGCCCAGCGCAGGCCCTCGGGCGCGTGGGCGGCCAGGTACTCCGCGGTGAGTGCCCCGACGAAGCCGGTGGCCCCGAAGAGCACGATGTCGTACGGACGGTCCGACCTGTTCAGCCTGCTCATGACACCCCTTTGTCGTGCAGCCCGCGCCGCTGTGGGTGGCGAGGTTAGCGCGAGCGGCGCGGGGCCCGTCCACGAGGCCGCGAGCAGCGGCCGGCCGTGACCGGGAACGCCCGGAAAAAGCGGGAGAAGGCACGCCGGCCGCCCGCGTCCGCTCCCTTTCGATCGCCTGCCGGGAGAAACCCGGCTCCGCGCACTAAACTGGCTAAGCGCTTGCTCGCTCGCCTCTTGTGCCCACGGGAACACGTTCCTAGCATCACTGGTGTTACATCGGTTGTGTCACAGCAAGGGGGCTCGATGACAACGGCAGACACCGCGGACGCGGCACCCACGCCCCGGCACGGCCCGCTCACCGGCGTACGCGTGGTCGAACTCGCCGGCATCGGCCCCGGCCCCTTCGCCGCGATGCTCCTCGCCGACCTCGGCGCCGACGTCGTCCGCGTGGACCGCCCCGGCGGCTCCGCCCTCGCCGTCGACCCCGCGCACGACGTCACCAACCGCAACAAGCGCTCGGTGATCGTCGACCTGAAGTCCCCCGACGGTCCCGCGCGCGTCCTCGACCTCGCCGCCCGCGCCGACGTGCTGCTGGAGGGCAACCGTCCCGGCGTCGCCGAACGCCTCGGCGTCGGCCCCGACGCCTGCCACGCCCGCAACCCCCGGCTGGTCTACGGCCGGATGACCGGCTGGGGCCAGGACGGCCCCCTCGCCCCCCGCGCCGGCCACGACATCGCCTACATCGCCCTCACCGGCGCCCTCGGTCTGATCGGCCCCCCGGACACGCCCCCGCCCGCCCCCGCCAACCTCCTCGGGGACTACGCCGGCGGCTCCCTCTACCTCGTCGTCGGCGTGCTGGCCGCCCTGCACCACGCGCGCGCGACCGGCGAGGGCCAGGTCGTCGACGCCGCCATCGTCGACGGCACGGCGCACCTGTCCGCCATGCTCCACGGCATGCTCGCCGCCGGCCGCTGGCAGGACCGCCGCGCCGCCAACCTCCTCGACGGCGGCTGCCCCTACTACGGCACCTACGAGACCGCCG
This sequence comes from Streptomyces sp. NPDC002566, assembly GCF_042889585.1. NCBI lineage: Bacteria > Bacillati > Actinomycetota > Actinomycetes > Kitasatosporales > Streptomycetaceae > Streptomyces > Streptomyces sp. NPDC002566. The sequence continues at coordinate 827,634 of NZ_JBIARD010000001.1, forward strand.
ACGGCGGCCACATGGCCGTCGGCGCCCTGGAACCGCAGTTCTACGACACCTTCGTACGCCTGCTGGAGCTCGACGACTTCACCGACGCCCGCAAGGACCCCTCCCGCTGGGACGACCTGCGCGAGGCCGTCGCCGCCCGCTTCAAGTCCCGCACCCGGGACGAGTGGACGGCCCTCTTCGCCGACACCGACGCATGCGTGGCGCCCGTGCTGTCGCTGACCGAGGCCCCCCGCCACCCGCACCTCGCCGCCCGCGGCACCTTCACCGACCACGGGGGCATCACCCAGCCCGCCCCCGCGCCCCGCTTCTCCCTGACCCCGGCCGCCGTGCGCGGCGGCCCCGCCCGGCCCGGCGCCGACACCGCCGAGGTGGCGCGCGACTGGGACGTCCCCCTGCTCGTCACGGACCCTCCCCGCCAGGGCGACCGATCCTCCTCGGCCCACCCTCCCCGAAAGGCCTCCCAGTGAGCACCGAAGCGTACGTGTACGACGCGATCCGCACCCCGCGCGGGCGCGGCAAGGCGAACGGCGCCCTGCACGCAACCAAGCCCGTCGACCTCGTCGTCGGCCTCATCCACGAGCTGCGCGACCGCTTCCCCGGACTCGACCCGGCCGCCGTCGACGACATCGTGCTCGGCGTCGTCAGCCCCGTCGGCGACCAGGGATCCGACATCGCACGCATCGCCGCGATCGCCGCCGGACTGCCCGACACCGTCGCCGGCGTCCAGGAGAACCGCTTCTGCGCCTCGGGCCTGGAAGCCGTCAACCTGGCCGCCGCCAAGGTCCGTTCAGGATGGGAGGACCTCGTCCTCGCGGGCGGCGTGGAGTCGATGTCCCGGGTGCCGATGGCCTCGGACGGCGGCGCCTGGTTCAACGACCCGATGACCAACCTCGCCGTGAACTTCGTGCCCCAGGGCATCGGCGCCGACCTCATCGCCACCATCGAGGGCTTCACCCGGCGCGACGTCGACGAATACGCGGCCCTCTCCCAGGAGCGGGCGGCCGCCGCCTGGAAGGACGGCCGCTTCGACCGCTCCGTCGTGCCGGTCAGGGACCGCAACGGCCTGGTCGTCCTCGACCACGACGAGCACCCGCGCCCCGGCACCACCGCCGACTCCCTCGCCGGCCTCAAGCCGTCCTTCGCCGACATCGGCGAACTCGGCGGCTTCGACGCGGTCGCCCTGCAGAAGTACCACTGGGTGGAGAAGATCGACCACGTCCACCACGCGGGCAACTCCTCCGGCATCGTCGACGGCGCCTCGCTCGTCGCGATCGGCTCCAAGGAGGTCGGCGAACGGTACGGGCTCACCCCGCGCGCGCGGATCGTCTCCGCCGCCGTGTCCGGCTCCGAGCCCACCATCATGCTCACCGGCCCCGCCCCCGCCACCCGCAAGGCTCTCGCCAAGGCGGGCCTGACCGTCGACGACATCGACCTCGTCGAGATCAACGAGGCCTTCGCCGCCGTCGTCCTGCGCTTCGTCAAGGACATGGGCCTGTCCCTGGACAAGGTCAACGTCAACGGCGGCGCCATCGCCCTCGGCCACCCCCTCGGCGCCACCGGCGCGATGATCCTCGGCACGCTCGTCGACGAACTGGAGCGCCAGGACAAGCGCTACGGCCTCGCCACGCTGTGCGTGGGCGGCGGCATGGGCATCGCGACCGTCGTCGAACGCCTCTGAACTCCCCGGCGGAACAACAGACTTCACTGGAGACCCTGTCATGACACAGAGCACTGCCATCCGCTGGGAACAGGACCGCACCGGCCTCGTCACCCTCGTCCTCGACGACCCGGAACAGTCGGCGAACACCATGAACCAGGCGTTCCGCGACTCCCTCGCGGCGATCGCCGACCGCCTGGAGGCCGAGAAGGACACCGTCCGGGGCGTGATCATCACCTCCGCGAAGAAGACCTTCTTCGCCGGCGGCGACCTGCGCGACCTGATCCGCGTCACCCCCGACACCGCCGGGCAGCTCCTCGACGGCGGCCTGGAGATCAAGCGCAACCTGCGCCGCATCGAGACCCTCGGCAAGCCCGTCGTCGCCGCCCTCAACGGCGCGGCCCTGGGCGGCGGTTACGAGATCGCCCTCGCCTGCCACCACCGCGTCGCCCTGGACGCCCCCGGCTCCCGGATCGGCTGCCCCGAGGTCACCCTCGGCCTGCTCCCCGGAGGCGGCGGCGTGGTGCGCACCGTGCGCCTGCTCGGCATCGCCGACGCCCTCCTCAAGGTCCTCCTCAAGGGCACCCAGTACAGCCCGCGGCGCGCCCTGGAGCACGGCCTGATCCACGAGGTGGCCGACACGCCCGAGGACATGCTCGCCAAGGCCCGCGCCTTCATCGACGCCCACCCCGAGTCGCGCCAGCCCTGGGACGTGCCCGGCTACCGCATCCCCGGCGGCACGCCCGCCAACCCCAAGTTCGCGGCGAACCTGCCCGCCTTCCCGGCCAGTCTGCGCAAGGAGACCAAGGGCGCCCCCTACCCGGCCCCGCGCAACATCCTCGCCGCCGCCGTCGAGGGCGCCCAGGTCGACTTCGAGACCGCGCAGGTCATCGAGGCCCGCTACTTCGTGGAGCTGGCCGCCGGGCAGATCTCCAAGAACATGATCCAGGCGTTCTTCTTCGACCTCCAGGCCGTCAACTCCGGCGTCAGCCGGCCGCAGGACGTCCCGCGGCGCCAGGTCCGCAAGGCCGCCGTCCTCGGCGCCGGGATGATGGGCGCCGGCATCGCCTACGCGTGCGCCCGCGCGGGCATCGACGTCGTCCTGAAGGACGTCTCCCTGGAGGCGGCCGTCAAGGGCAAGGCGTACTCCGAGAAGCTGTGCGCCAAGGCCGTCTCCCGGGGCCGTACGAGCCAGGAGAAGGCGGACGCCCTGCTGGCCCGGATCACACCCACCGCCGACCCGCAGGACGTGGCCGGCTGCGACGCCGTCATCGAGGCCGTGTTCGAGGAGACCTCCCTCAAGCACAAGGTGTTCCAGGAGGTCCAGCACCTCCTCGCGCCCGACGCCCTGCTGTGCTCCAACACCTCCACCCTGCCCATCACCGCCCTCGCCGAGGGAGTGGAGCGCCAGGCCGACTTCGTCGGGCTGCACTTCTTCTCGCCCGTCGACAAGATGCCCCTCGTCGAGATCATCAAGGGCGAGCGGACCGGCGACGAGGCGCTCGCGCGCGCCTTCGACCTGGTCCGGCAGATCAAGAAGACGCCGATCGTCGTCAACGACTCGCGCGGTTTCTTCACCTCCCGGGTGATCGGCCACTTCATCAACGAGGGCGTCGCCATGGTCGGCGAGGGCATCGAGCCCGCCTCCGTCGAACAGGCGGCCGCCCAGGCGGGCTACCCGGCCAAGGTGCTGTCCCTGATGGACGACCTGACCCTGACCCTGCCCCGCAGGATCCGCCAGGAGACCCGGCGGGCCGTGGAGAACGCGGGCGGCGTGTGGACCGCGCACCCCGCCGAGGCCGTCGTCGACCGCATGGTCGACGAGTTCGGCCGCACCGGCCGCAGCGGCGGCGCCGGCTTCTACGAGTACGGGGCCGACGGCAAGCGGGCGGGCCTGTGGCCGGGCCTGCGCGAGCACTTCACCCGCGAGGGCGCGGAGATCCCGTTCCGGGACATGCAGGAGCGCATGCTCTTCGCCGAGGCCCTCGACACGGTCCGGCTGCTGGAGGAGGGCGTGCTGACCTCCGTCGCCGACGCCAACATCGGCTCCCTCTTCGGCATCGGCTTCCCGGGCTGGACCGGCGGCGTGCTCCAGTACGTCAACGGCTACGAGGGCGGCCTGACCGGCTTCGTGGCACGCGCGCGTGAACTCGCCGAGCGCTACGGCGACCGCTTCACCCCGCCCGCGCTGCTCGTCGAGAAGGCGGAGAAGGGGGAGACCTTCACCGACGGCCGCTGAGCGGCCTCAAGGGGAGCGGCTTTCTCCGGCGAGCCGCTTCCTCACGGGGAGCCGTCCGCCGGCGGCGGCTCCCCGAGCCACTCCCGCACCTCCTCGGTCAGCGACCGCTGGAACGCCGTGAGCAGCGCCTGCACCACCAGCGGCTGCATGTGCGCCGACAGCGACCGCACCGCGCGCGCGTCATCCTCGGCCACCTCCTCGCGCAGCAGCCGCGACATCTCGTGCGCGGCGGCCCGCGCGTGCTCCACGAGCACGGTGCGCGCCGCGAGGATCGACTCCGGCGACAGCGGCACGTCCAGGAGCCGCACGCCCAGCCTCAGCAGCCCCGGATCCACCCGGTAGGAGTCCTCGGCGGGCCCCTCGGTCAGCACGCCCATCGCCGTGAGCCGTTCCACGTCCCCAGGCTCCAGCGCCCGCCCCGCCCGCCGGCACAGCTCCTCCCGCGTCACCGTCTCCCGCGCGTCCGGGGCCCAGGACGCCACCACCGCGCGGTGGACGGCGAGGTCATGCGCGTCGAGACCGGCGGGCAGCCGGTCCAGGTAGCGCTCGATCGCGGCCAGCGTCATGCCCTGCCGCCTCAGCTCCTCGATCAACGCCAGCCGCGCGAGATGCCCCGCGCCGTAGCGGCCCACCCGGCGCGGACCGATGACCGGCGGCGGCAGCAGCCCCCTGGTGCCGTAGAAGCGGACCGTGCGCACCGTGACGCCGGCCCGGGCGGCCAGCTCGTCGACCGTGAGGGACGGCTCCTCGGTCTCGATCGTCATGCGCAGCAGTATCGCTGTCACACCAACCGCTGTGAAAGCCGAGGGGCGGGAGTGAGGACCCTGTGAGAAGTCACCCTCTGTGACATGAGCCACCGCATGGGCGGTCACCTGCTGGGAAGCTGCCCCCTTGGTCTGTGCCCCGACCCGGGAGCCGCGGGCCATGACCGTAAGGAAACCCGGGCGCACGACGCCCGGGCGCACCAGAGAGTGGAACTCCCGTGAGCAAGGACACCGTGCACACGGCCGAGGTCGCCGCCCCCACCGGGGCGACCGCGACACCCGCGGACGCGGGCGACGCCGGCTACAGCAAGGACCTGAAGCACCGCCACGTCAACATGATCGCCATCGGCGGCGCCATCGGCACCGGCCTCTTCCTGGGCGCCGGAGGACGCCTCCACACCGCGGGCCCGGCGCTCGCCGCGGCCTACCTCGTCTGCGGCGTCTTCGCCTTCTTCGTCGTCCGCGCACTGGGCGAGCTGGTCCTCTACCGGCCGTCCTCCGGCTCGTTCGTGTCGTACGCGCGCGAGTTCCTCGGCGAGAAGGGCGCCTACGTCGCCGGCTGGATGTACTTCCTGAACTGGTCGACCACCGGCATCGCCGACATCACGGCGATCGCGCTGTACACGCACTACTGGAGTCTGTTCACCAGCATCCCCCAGTGGGTGCTGGCGCTGGTCGCACTGGCCGTGGTGCTGGCCGTCAACCTGATCTCGGTGAAGATCTTCGGCGAGATGGAGTTCTGGTTCTCCGTCGTCAAGGTCGCCACCCTCGTCGCCTTCATGGGCATCGGCATCTTCCTGCTCGCCACCCGGCACGAGGTCGACGGCCGGGCGCCCGGCCTCGGCGTGATCACCGACAACGGCGGCCTCCTCCCGCACGGCCTGATGCCCGTCGTCATCGTCATGCAGGGCGTGATCTTCGCGTACGCCGCACTGGAGCTGGTCGGCGTCGCCGCGGGCGAGACCGCGGAGCCGGAGAAGGTCGTCCCGCGCGCGGTGAACTCGATCATGTGGCGGGTCGGCCTGTTCTACGTCGGCTCGGTCGTCCTGCTCGCCCTGCTGCTGCCCGGCTCGGCCTACTCCGCCGACCAGAGCCCGTTTGTCACCGTCCTGTCGAAGATCGGCGTCTCCGGCGCCGGCGACGTGATGAACCTCGTCGTCCTCACCGCCGCCATGTCCTCGCTCAACTCGGGCCTGTACTCCACCGGCCGCATCCTGCGCTCGATGGCGATGGCGGGGTCCGCCCCGAAGTTCACCGCCCGCATGAACCGCAGCCAGGTCCCCTACGGCGGCATCCTGCTCACCTGCGGGGTCTGCGTCCTCGGCGTCGGCCTGAACTACCTCGTGCCGGAGCAGGCCTTCGAGATCGTGCTGAACGTCGCCTCCCTCGGCGTCATCAGCACCTGGGTGATCATCATGGTCTGCCACCTGGTCTTCGTCCGCCGCGCCAGGGCGGGTCTGCTCCACCGGCCGTCCTTCCGCCTCCCCGGCAGCCCGGTCACGGAGATCGTCACGATCGCCTTCCTGATCGCCGTGCTCGGCCTGATGTGGAACGACCCCGAGGTCGGCCGCAAGACCGTCCTGCTCGTCCCGCTCATCGCCGCCGCACTCGTCGCCGGCTGGTTCGGGATCCGCAACAGGGTGGCGCGGACCGCCGACCAGGAGCTGACCGGCCCCACGAAGTAGCGGGCCGGCCCACGCCGTGACTCGCAGGCCACTGTCAGTGGCATCGCCTACGGTGGCGTCATGTCGGAGATCACTTACATCCGGGGTGACGCCACCGCGCCGTCGGTGAAGGGCGTCAAGGTGATCGCCCATGTCTGCAACGACATCGGGGGATGGGGAAAGGGCTTCGTCATGGCCCTCTCCCGCCGCATCGCGGTGACGGTGTACGACCACGGGGAGGCCTGAGGTGAGCCGGTCCGACAGGTCCGCCCAGTCCGCCCGGTCCGCCCGGGACACCGACGTCCTCGTCCTGGGTGGTGCGGGCGTGGACACCATCGTGTACGTCCCCGAGCTGCCGCTCCCGTACGCCGACAGTTACATGATCGGCAGCGGGATCCGCACCCGCGCCGGGCAGACGGGGGACTTCGTCGCCGTCGGCCTGGCCGCCCTGGGCCTGCGCACCCACCATCTCGACTTCCTCGGCGACGACCCCGAGGGCGCGCTGGTCCGCGCCCTGCACCGCGACCGCGGCATCGGGCTGACCGCCGTCCCGCAGCCCGCCGGCACCAAGCGCGCCGTCAACCTGGTCGGCCCCGACGGCCGGCGGCTCTCCTTGTACGACACGAGCCGCACCGGCCCCGACGACCGGTTCCCGCCCTCCACGCTCCGAGCCCTGGCCGGGGCGAGTCGCCACGCACACGTCTCGATCACCCAGCCCTGCGCGCACGCCCTGCCCGCGCTGCGCGAGGCCGGCGTGAGCATCTCCACCGACCTGCACGACTGGGACGGCGAGAACCCGTACCACGAGGCGTTCGCCCACGCGGCCGACGTCGTGTTCCTGTCCGCGTCCAACCTCACCGACCCCGAGGCGACCATGCGCCGCGTCGCCGAGCGGGGCCGGGCCGACACGGTCGTCGCCACGGCCGGCGCCGAGGGAGCCTATCTGCTGGCCGACGGCGAGCTGACCCGGATACCGGCGGTGCCGCCACCCGGCCCGGTGGTGGACTCCAACGGCGCCGGCGACGCCTTCGCGGCGGCCTTCCTCTACGGCCGTCTCACCGGCGAGCCGCCGCAGCGCTGCGCCCTGTACGGCGCGGTGGCGGGCGCGCACGCCTGCACCGTGCCGGCGACGGCGACGGACGCCATCGACCGGGACGAACTCCTCATCCGGGCGGCTCGGTGAGCCGCAGCGATCTCCGCCCCCCGAGCCGCCCGGACGTCACTCAGTGCCGGTGCTCGTGCACACCGTTCGTCGCGGCGATCTTCTGCCACGACTTCGGCCGCACGGGCGCGCCCCGCGTCCCGAGCGGCCGGGACGTCAGGGACGCCTCGGCGGCCGCCGGCGCCGCCGGCTTCGACGGCTGGAACAGCCAGGTGTCGAAGAGCGCGGCCAGCGGCCGGCCGGACACCTCCTCCGCGTACCGCCTGAAGTCGGCGACGGTGGCGTTGCCGTAGGCGTGGCGCTGCGGCCAGCCCTTCAGGAGCGCGAAGAACGCCTCGTCGCCGATCTCGTTCCGCAGCGCCTGAAGGGCCAGCGCGCCCCGGTCGTACACCGCCGCGTGGAACTGGTTCTCCGGGCCCGGGTCGCCCGGCCGCACCGTCCAGAACGGATCGTCGGCGGCGCGGGAGGCGTACACGTAGTCCGCGAGCTCCTGGGCCGTGCCCTCACCCTCGTGCTCCGACCACAGCCACTGCGCGTACCGGGCGAAGCCCTCGTTGATCCAGATGTCCTTCCAGCCGGCGACGGACACCAGGTCGCCGTACCACTGGTGGGCCAGTTCGTGGACCACCACGGAGGTGTTCGAGCCGTTCGCGAACTGCCGCGGGCTGTAGAAGGGCCGGGTCTGCGTCTCCAGCGCGTACCCCGTGGTCACGTTCGGCACGTATCCGCCGAGCGCGTCGAACGGGTACGGCCCGAAGTACTCGGCCAGCCAGTCGGCGATCTCCCCGGTCCGCTCGATGCTCGCCCGCGCCGCGCCCGCGTCGGCCCCCAGGTCCTTGCTGTAGGCGTTCACGACCGGGACACCGTTCTCCGTCCGGCCCGTCGTGACGTCGAACTTCCCGACCGCGAGCGTGGCCAGATACGTCGCCTGGGGCTTGCCCGACCGCCAGCTGTACCGGGTCCAGCCGGCCCGTGAAACCGTCGACTGGAGCGTGCCGTTGGAGATGGCCTGGGTGCCGTCGGGCACCTGCACCGACACGTCGTAGGTCGCCTTGTCGAGCGGGTGGTCGTTGCTCGGGAACCACCACCAGGCCGCCTCGGGCTCGTTGGCGCCGACCCCGCCGTCCGGCGTGCGGTGCCAGCTGGTGAAGCCGTACGCCTGCTTCGAGGAGGGCACGCCGCTGTAGCGGACCACCACCGTCACCGCCGCGCCCTTCGCGAGGGGCGTCTTCGGTGTGATCTGCAGCTCGTGTTCCCCCGAGGCGGTGAACGCGGCCGGCACGCCGTTGACACGCACCTCGCTCACGTCGAGGAGGAAGTCCAGATCGAAGCGCGACAGGTCCTGCGTCGTCCTCGCGAGGAGCGTCGCCGTGCCCTCCAGACGGTCCGTCACCGGCTGGTACTTCAGCCTCAGGTCGTAGTGGGAGACGTCGTATCCGCCGTTGCCGTAGGCCGGGTAGTAGGGGTCGCCGATGCCCGGCGCGCCGGGGGAGCCGCTCGCGGCCGACGCCGGGATCGCCAGCAGCACGGACGCGGCGGCCAGTGCGCCCGGCGCGATGATTCTGCGGTGCACGAAGAACTCCAAGTCGTGGGGGCGTGAGATCTGTTGGGAGCCTATGGACTCCCTGTGCCCGGGACCTGCCCACAGCCGCCGCTGTCACACGATCGCCATTCGGCCGTCATGACCGACCCTGCCCAGGGACGCGTTCCGGCCACATCCCGCGCACAATCGCCCTCTTCTGCACGGGAGTTGCCCGCTGTACCGTCCAGGCGCATGCCGATACGCACGCGCTTCACGATCTGGAGACCGCTCGCGGCCGCGGCCGTCACCCTCCTGACGGCCGCCTTCCTCACCCCGGCGACCGCCCATGCCGCCCCGCGCGAGAGCCTGCCGGTGTACTCCTACGAGGACGCCGTCCGCGAGGCCGTCTGGGTGGACACCCGGCTCGACGGCGACGGCGACGGAAGGACCGACCGGGTCGCCGTCGACATCGTCCGCCCGCGCGAACCCGCCGCCCGCGGCCGCAAGGTGCCCGTCATCATGGACGCCAGCCCCTACTACTCGTGCTGCGGACGCGGCAACGAGAGCCAGCGCAAGACGTACGACGCGAACGGCGCCGTCGTCCAGACCCCGCTGTTCTACGACAACTACTTCGTGCCCCGCGGCTACGCCTTCGTCGCCGTCGACCTGGCCGGAACCAACCGCTCCGACGGCTGTGTCGACGTCGGCGGCCGCTCCGACGTCCTCTCCGCGAAGGCCGTGATCGACTGGCTGGGCGGCCGCGGCACCGCGTACACCACCCGCACCGGCGCCACCGCCGTCAAGGCGGGCTGGACCGACGGCGCGACCGGCATGATCGGCAAGAGCTGGGACGGCACGATCGCCAACGGCGTCGCCGCCACCGGTGTGAAGGGCCTGAAGACCATCGTCCCGATCAGCGCCATCTCCTCCTGGTACGACTACTACTTCCAGCAGGGCGCCCCGCTCTACGACTCCGGCCCCGACTGGCTCTCGGACTACGTCGACAGCCCTGACGCCCGCGCCAAGTGCGCCGCCGTGCAGCGCAGACTCGTCGAGCAGGCGCCCCGCACGGGCGACCGGACCGGGCTGTGGAAAGAACGCGACTACGTCAGGCACGCGAGCAGGGTCAAGGCCAGCGTCTTCCTCGTCCACGGCCTCCAGGACCTCAACGTCCGTATGAAACACGTCGGTCAGTGGTGGGACGCGCTCGGTGAGCACGGCGTCGAACGCAAGATCTGGCTCTCCCAGACCGGGCACGTCGACCCCTTCGACTTCCGCCGCGCCGACTGGGTGAAGACCCTGCACCGCTGGTTCGACCACGAACTCCTCGGCTACGACAACGGCATCGACCGCGAGCCGATGGCCGACGTCGAACGCCACCCCGACCAGTGGGTCACCTCGCGGTCCTGGCCGCCGCGCGGCACACAGACCACCACCCTGCGCCCCGACCGGGGCGCCCACCCCGGCGTCGGCGCCCTGGGCCTGCGCAAGGGACGCGGCACCGCGGCGTTCACCGACGACCCGCGGCTCGGCGAGACCGACTGGGCGGCGCGGATCGACACCGCGACCCCCGACAAGGCCGGCTTCGTCACCGCGCCCCTCACCCGGGACCTGCGCCTGTCCGGCTCCTCCGAGGTCACCGTCACCGTCACGCCCAGCACCCCCACGGCCCATCTGACCGCCGTCCTCGTCGACCTCGGCCCCGACACCATCCGGGACTACGCGGCGAGCGGCGAGGGCATCACCACCCTCGCCGACCGCACCTGCTGGGGCGAGAGCAGCGCCGGCGACAGCGCCTGCTTCAAGGAGACCGCGCCGCGCACGGCCGACGTCGGCCACACCGTCGTCAGCCGCGGCTGGGCCGACCTGGGCACCTACGCCGACGCCGGGCGGGGCGTCCCGCTCACCCCGGGCCGCGCGTACTCGATCACCCTCGACCTGGCGGCCACCGACCACGTGGTGCCCGCGGGCCACCGGCTGGCGCTGATCGTCGCGGGCACCGACAAGGACCTCATCGACCCGCCCGCCGACACCCCGACCCTCACCCTGGACCTGTCCCGCACCTCGGCCCGGGTCCCGCTCGTCGGCGGCGCCAGGGCGTTCGCCGCCGCGACCTCCACCGTCGCCACCTCCGGCGCCGCGACGACAGCGCCCGACGCCTCCCGCTCCGCGCCGGCGGACGGCGTCCGCGCCCCACGCCCCGCACCGCGCGTCCCGTGACAGGCCGGAGAAGGGGGAGCGCTCCGGGCCGACTAGGATCTGGCGTCTGTGACCGCCACCCTCGTCGCCAAGAACCTCGCCGCCGGGCACGGCGACCGCTCCCTCTTCTCCGGGCTCGACCTCGTCGTCGCCCCCGGCGACGTGATCGGGCTGGTCGGAGCCAACGGCGCGGGGAAGTCCACCCTGCTCAGGCTCCTCGCAGGCCTCACCGCGCCGGAGGACGGCGAGCTGCGGCTCTCCCCGCCGACCGCGACCGTCGGGCACCTGCCCCAGGAACCGGAGCGCCGCCCCGGCGAGAGCGTGCGCGCCTTCCTCGCCCGCCGCACCGGGGTCGCCGAGGCGCAGCACGCCATGGACGAGGCCACCCAGGCCCTGGTCGACGGAGCCCCGGGTGCCGACGACGCCTACGCCGTCAGCCTGGAGCGCTGGCTCGGCCTCGGCGGCGCCGACCTCGACGAGCGCGCGGAGGAGGTCGCCGACTCCCTGGGCCTCGGCGTGGACCTCGACCAGCCGATGACGTCCCTCTCCGGCGGCCAGGCCGCCCGCGCCGGCCTCGCCTCCCTCCTGCTGTCCCGCTACGACGTCTTCCTCCTCGACGAGCCCACCAACGACCTCGACCTCGACGGCCTGGAGCGCCTCGAACGCTTCGTGGCCGGCCTGCGCGCCGGCGCCGTCGTCGTCAGCCACGACCGCGAGTTCCTCACCCGCACCGTCACCAAGGTCCTCGAACTCGACCTCGCGCAGGGCCGGATCAACCTCTACGGCGGCGGCTACGACGCCTATCTGGAGGAGCGCGAGATCGCCCGCCGGCACGCCCGCGACGACTACGAGGAGTACGCCGACAAGAAGGCCGCCCTCCAGGAGCGCGCCCAGACCCAGCGCTCCTGGATGGACAAGGGCGTGAAGAACGCGCGTCGCAAGGCGGGCAACGACAACGACAAGATCGGCCGCAAGTTCCGCAGCGAGGCCAGCGAGAAGCAGGCCGCGAAGGCCCGCCAGACCCAGCGCATGATCGAACGCCTGGACGTCGTGGAGGAGCCGCGCAAGGAGTGGGAGCTGCGCATGGAGATCGCGGCCGCCCCGCGCTCCGGCGCGGTCGTCGCCGCCCTGCGGGACGCCGAGGTGCGGCGCGGCGGCTTCACCTTCGGCCCGGTCACCCTGCAGATCGACTGGGCCGACCGGGTCGCGGTCACCGGCGCGAACGGCGCGGGGAAGTCGACGCTGCTCGGCGCGCTCCTCGGCCGGATCCCGCTGGACGCGGGTCACGCCGCTCTCGGCTCGGGCGTCCTGGTCGGGGAGGTCGACCAGGCGCGGAAGCTGTTCCACGGGTCCGAGGCGCTGCTCGACGCGTTCCGCGCGGCCGTCCCGGACACCGAGCCGGTCGAGGTGCGCACCCTGCTGGCCAAGTTCGGTCTGAAGTCGGACCATGTGCTGCGCCCGGCGGCCACGCTGTCACCGGGGGAGCGGACGAGGGCCGCCCTCGCCCTCCTCCAGGGCCGGGGCGTCAACCTGCTCGTCCTCGACGAGCCGACCAACCACCTCGACCTCCCGGCCATCGAGCAGCTGGAGTCCGCCCTCGACGCCTACGACGGCACCCTGCTGCTGGTCACCCACGACCGCCGCATGCTGGACGCGGTCCACGTCACCCGCCGGCTGGAGGTGGCTGACGGGAAGGTGGCCGAGCGCTAGAGAACGATGTGCGCTCCGCAAGGGGCGCGGGGAACTGCGCGACCGGCAACGACCGGCCCGCAGCTCCCCGCAACCCTCAGCGCTTGCCGCGATCCAGCAGCCCCGCCTTGCGCAACGCGTCGGCCATCGCACTGTTCGCCGGTGCCGGAGCCTGCCGAGAGCCGCCACCCTGCCGCTGCTGCCGCTGCTGGGGCGGACGCCCGCTCCGCTGCTGGCGACGCTCACCGCCGGAGGCCTGCGCCTCGTCGTCCAGGCGGAGCGTGAGCGAGATCCGCTTGCGCGGGATGTCGACGTCCAAGACCTTCACCTTGACGATGTCACCCGGCTTGACCACGTCCCGCGGGTCCTTGACGAACGTCCGCGACAGCGCGGAGACATGCGCCAGACCGTCCTGGTGGACGCCGACGTCGATGAACGCCCCGAAGGCGGCCACGTTCGTCACGACCCCCTCCAGCACCATCCCGGGCGCCAGGTCGGAGATCTTCTCCACGCCCTCCTTGAAGGCGGCCGTCTTGAACGCGGGCCGCGGGTCGCGCCCGGGCTTCTCCAGTTCCTTCAGGATGTCGGTGACGGTCGGCAGACCGAACGTCTCGTCCACGAAGTCCGCGGGACGCAGCGAGCGCAGGACGGAGGTGTTGCCGACGAGGGCGGCCACCTCCTGCCCGGAGGTCTTCACCATCCGCCGGACCACCGGATAGGCCTCCGGGTGCACGCTGGAGGCGTCCAGCGGGTCGTCGCCGCCCCGGATCCGCAGGAAGCCCGCGCACTGCTCGAACGCCTTGGGGCCGAGCCTGGGCACCTTCTTCAGCGCGGAGCGCGAGGTGAACGGCCCGTTGGCGTCGCGGTGCGCCACGATGTTCTCCGCGAGCCCGGAGGTGATGCCGGAGACACGGGCGAGCAGCGGGGCGGACGCGGTGTTCACGTCGACGCCGACGCCGTTCACACAGTCCTCCACCACCGCGTCCAGCGAACGCGACAGCTTCACCTCGGACAGGTCGTGCTGGTACTGGCCGACGCCGATCGACTTCGGGTCGATCTTCACCAGCTCGGCCAGCGGGTCCTGGAGGCGGCGCGCGATGGACACCGCGCCGCGCAGCGACACGTCCATGCCGGGCAGCTCCTGCGAGGCGAACGCGGACGCCGAGTACACGGAGGCGCCGGCTTCCGACACCATCACCTTGGTCAGCTTCAACTCGGGGTGCTTGGCGATGAGTTCACCGGCGAGCTTGTCGGTCTCGCGGGAGGCGGTGCCGTTGCCGATCGCGACCAGCTCGACCGCGTGCTCCCTCGCCAGCCGGGCCAGCTTGGCGATCGCCTCGTCCCACTTGTTGGCCGGAACGTGCGGGTAGATCACGTCCGTGGCGACGACCTTGCCGGTCGCGTCGACCACGGCCACCTTCACGCCCGTGCGGAAGCCGGGGTCCAGACCGAGGGTGGCGCGGGTGCCGGCCGGGGCGGCCAGCAGCAGGTCGCGCAGGTTCTTCGCGAACACGTCGACCGCCTCGTCCTCGGCGGCGGTGCGCAGCCTCAGCCGCAGGTCGATGCCCAGGTGGACGAGGATGCGGGTGCGCCAGGCCCAGCGGACCGTGTCCGTCAGCCACTTGTCGGCCGGCCGGCCCCGGTCGGCGATGCCGAACCTGGCGGCCACGATCCCCTCGTACGAGGACGGGCCCTCCGTCGGCTCCTCCGGCTCCAGGACGAGGTCGAGGACCTCCTCCTTCTCGCCGCGCAGCATCGCCAGGATGCGGTGCGAGGGCAGGTCGGTGAAGGGCTCGGCGAAGTCGAAGTAGTCGGCGAACTTCGCGCCGGCCTCCTCCTTGCCCTCGCGCACCTTCGCCGCCAGCCGCCCCCGCGCCCACATGCGCTCGCGCAGCTCGCCGATCAGGTCGGCGTCCTCCGAGAACCGCTCGGTGAGGATCGCCCGCGCGCCGTCCAGCGCGGCCTGCGGATCGGCGACGCCCTTGCCGGCGTCGACGAACGCGGCCGCCGCGGCGAGCGGCTCGACGCCCGGGTCCCCGAGCAGCCCCTCGGCCAGCGGCTCGAGACCGGCCTCCCGGGCGATCTGCGCCTTCGTCCGCCGCTTCGGCTTGTACGGCAGATAGACGTCCTCCAGGCGCGCCTTGGTCTCGGCGCCCCGGATCCGCGCCTGAAGCTCGTCGGTGAGCTTGCCCTGCTCACGCACCGACTCGAGGATCGCCGCCCGGCGCTCCTCCAGCTCCCGCAGGTAGCGCAGCCGCTCCTCGAGCGTGCGCAGCTGCGCGTCGTCGAGCATCTCGGTCGCTTCCTTGCGGTAGCGGGCGATGAAGGGCACCGTCGAGCCGCCGTCCAGCAGCTCCACGGCGGCCTTCACCTGCCGCTCCCGTACGCCGAGCTCCTCGGCGATCCTGCCTTCGATGGACACTGCTGCCATGGCCTCGCTGGACCCGGGTGTCGTCACGATCCCGTACCGCCTTCTCCGCTAAAGGTTGCGCGGCAATTGTGGCAGGCGACGGCGACACCGGCGGATCAGGGCACGCCCTGCGAGGCGTCCTCAGGCCCTGCTGCCCCGAGCCGAGGAGGAGGTGCCCCCGAACAACCGCGCCAGCGCCCGGAAGGGAAGCGTCACCACAGTGGCGATCGCCCCACCGATCTGCCGCAGAACATCACCGATAGCACGGAACACGACCAACTCCTTTCATCCCCCGGCCAGAACGACCGGAACTCCTCGTGTACCTCCTCACCGCCGGACCATGCCCCGCCTTTCGCTTCGCCCTTGGGCGAGGCATGGCAGAAAGGGTGGGGAACTCGTCGTTGTGGACATCGCCCGGCCCGCGAAGAATCGTCCGCATGGCGCAGCGAACCGTTCTCGTCGTCCTCTTCGACGGCGTCCAGAGTCTCGACGTGAGCGGTCCCGTGGAGGTGTTCGCCGGGGCGGAGAATCACACCCCGGGCTCCTACCGCATCCGCACCGCCTCGCTGGACGGCGCTCCCGTGCGCACCAGCAGCGGCCTGACCCTCGTACCGGACGGGATCCTGGCCGAGGCGCCCGACCCGCACACCCTCGTGGTTCCCGGTGGTCAGGGCACACGGCGGCCGGATCCGCCGCTGGTCGACTGGCTGCGCGCGCACGGTCCGCGCGCGCGGCGACTGGTGTCGGTGTGCACCGGCGCCGCCCTGCTGGCCGCGGCCGGGCTGCTGGACGGGCGGCGGGCGACGACCCACTGGGCCCACTCCGACCGGCTGGCACGCCGCCATCCGGCCGTCGAGGTGGATCCCGAACCGATCTACGTCCGGGACGGCGACGTCTACACCTCGGCGGGCGTCACCTCCGGCATCGACCTGGCCCTCGCGCTGGTCGAGGAGGACCTGGGCCGGGACGTCGCGCTGACCGTCGCCCGGCATCTTGTCGTCTTCCTGCGCCGCCCCGGCAACCAGGCCCAGTTCAGCGCCCAGCTCGCCGCCCAGACGGCGACGCGCGAACCGTTGCGGGAGGTCCAGCACTGGATCACCGAGCATCCCGCGGACGATCTGAGCATCGAGTCCCTCGCCGCGCGCGCCGGACTGTCGCCCCGTCACTTCGCCCGCGCCTTCCGCGCCGAGACCGGAGAGACCCCCGGCCGCCACGTGGAGCGCGTCCGCCTAGAACACGCACGCCGTCTGCTCGAGGACACGGCGGACGGCGTCGAACGGATCTCCCGGGCGAGCGGCTACGGCACGCCCGAGGCCATGCGACGCGCCTTCCTCAAGACCCTCGGCGTCCCGCCGGCCGAATACCGCCGTCGCTTCCGCCCCGCACCGGGCACCGCGCCCGTCCACTGAACGCCGGTCTCCCGACCGGTCCACCGAGCCGAAGGAAACGCATGCAGATCGCCATCGTCCTCTTCGACCGCTTCACCGCCCTGGACGCCGTCGGCCCCTACGAGATCCTGGGACGGCTCCCCGACGCCCGTACCGTCTTCGTGGCCGAGCGGACCGGGCCCGTGCGCGCCGACACGGGCAACCTCGCCCTCACCGCCGACCGGACGCTCGCCGAGGTCACCGGCCCGGACATCGTCGTCGTGCCCGGCGGACCCGGCCAGAACGCGCAGATGGGGAACGGCGTCCTGCTGGACTGGCTGCGCACCGCCGACGCCGCCAGCACCTGGACGACCTCGGTGTGCACCGGCTCCCTGCTCCTGGCCGCCGCCGGGCTCCTCGACGGGCGTAGGGCGACCTCGCACTGGCTCGCCCTCGACCATCTGAAGCCGTTCGGCGCCGTACCGACGGGGGAGCGGGTGGTGGCCGACGGCAAGTACGTCACGGCGGCCGGCGTCTCCGCCGGCATCGACATGGCGCTCACCCTGCTGGGCACGATCGCAGGCGACGAGCACGCCCAGATGGTCCAACTGGCCGCGGAGTACGACCCGCAGCCGCCCTACGACGCCGGGTCGCCCGAGAAGGCGCCCGCGCATCTCGTCGAGCGGCTTCGCTCCCGGAGCAGGTTCATCCTGACGTAGTCCAGGTGAAGCGGGGTTCCCTGCGGTCCAGGAAGGCGGTTACTCCCTCTGTGGGGTCGGGGGCGGTTCGGGACTGGGTGGCCCAGTGGGCGTCCCGGTCCGTGCGGCCGCCTGCGAACTCCTTCGCGGCGGCCTGGGTCAGCTGGGAGCGGGAGGTCAGGGTTCGGGTGAACTCCTCGACGCGGGCGTCGAGTTCGGCGGCGGGGAGCACCTCGTCGATCAGGCCGGTGCGCAGGGCCCGCTCGGTGTCGATCAACTCGCCCGAGAAGAGGAGGTACTTGGCGGTCGCCGGGCCCACCAGGGAGACCAGGCGCCGGGTCGCGGAGGACGGGTAGACGATGCCGAGCTTCGCCGGGGTCACCCCGAACAGGGCGCCCTCCTCGGCGAAGCGCAGGTCGCAGGCGGCCGCGAGCTGTGCCCCGCCGCCCACGCAGTGACCCCGCACCACCGCGAGCGTCGGCTTGGGGAACGAGGCGAGGGCCTCCTCGGCCCGTACGGCCAGTTCCTGCGCCTCGGCCGGCGAGTCCCGCAGCGTGGAGATGTCGGCCCCCGCGCAGAAGGTGCCGCCCGCCCCGGTCATCACCAGGGCCCGCACGTCCTTGCGTGCGGCCAGTTCGTCGAGCAGCGGCGGCAGTGCGCGCCACATCGCGGCCGTCATGGCATTGCGCTTGGCCGGGTGGTGCAGGACGACGGTGGCCACCTCTTCGATGACACCGTGCAACAGTTCGGGCTCCATGCGCCGGATGCTAGCGCCCCGGTCGGCGTCCCGCCGAAGCCGTACAACCCGAACAATGCGCGAAGGCGGCGTGAGGCGGACAGAAGCGGTCGTGTCGTCGGCCGTCTCGCGCCGAGGCGGTCAGGGACGCTCGATATCAGCTGACTTGTGTTCAGTCATCGGGGGGTGCGCACCTCGGTGCCAACACTCGACGTGTGGCGACAATCGAGCGCGAGGGCGGCGACCGGACGATGGACGACGACGGGCGCGGACCCGGCCCACGCCCCGACGGCGACACGGGCGCGCAGGACGATCCCGACGACGAGGACGGTCCCCGGCCACTGCCGTACGAAGGGGTCTGGCGGTTCACCGCGCCCGCCGTGGACGCCTCCGTCCCGCAGGCCCGCCACGCCGTACGGGACCTGCTGTTCCGCCAGGGGGTGCCCCTCCACGACGACCTGCTGCAGGGACTCCTGCTGATCGTCTCCGAGCTGGTGACCAACGCCGTACGGCACGCGGCGGTGCTGTCCCCGACGCTCGGGGTGGAGGTCGCGGTCGGGGCCGGGTGGGTGCGGGTCGCCGTGGAGGACGAGCACCCCTACCGTCCGACCGCCCTGGAGACCGACCACGGCCGCACCGGCGGCCGGGGGCTTCTCCTCGTCCGCGAGATCGCGAGGGAGGCCGGCGGGACGTGCGACGTCCAGCACACGGCGAGCGGTGGGAAGGTGATCTGGGCCTCCCTGCCCCTCCGGGACGCCCGCTTCAGATGAGATCCGGCACGGCCGCGGCGTGCGTCACCAGCCCGCCGACGGGCCGGTCAGCTCCCTGACCGCCGGCCGGGCCGCGTCCAGCACCGTCATGAACCAGGCCGAGAACGTGTCCTTCGCGTGCCGCTCGGCCAGCTCGGCGGGCGTCACGTACGCCGTGTCGCCGACCTCCTCCGGGTCCGGCCGCAGCCGCGACTGCACCAGTCCCACGAAGAGGTGGTTGTACTCCTGCTCCACCAGCCCGGACGCCGGGTCCGGGTGGTTGTAGCGCACGGTGCCCGCCTCCGCCATCAGCGACGGCGACACCCCGAGCTCCTCGAACGTACGCCGCGCCGCCGCCGCGAACGGCGCCTCACCGGGGTAGGGGTGCCCGCAGCACGTGTTGGACCACACGCCGGGGGAGTGGTACTTGCCCAGCGCCCGCTGCTGGAGCAGCAGCCGGCCCCGCTCGTCGAAGAGGAAGACCGAGAACGCCCGGTGCAGCTGCCCGGGGGGCTGGTGGGCGGCGAGCTTCTCCGCGGTGCCGATGGTCAGGCCGTCGGCGTCGACCAGTTCCAGCAAAATCGCGTCCGCGGCGCCGTTCGACGAACCGTTCGTCGTGGTGGCAGAAGTGATCGGCATACCCATCCTTAGCATCGGTCCTCGCGCCCCAGTCTGCCGTACGCGTCCGGCGCCTCCGGCACTTCGCGCGAACGCCCGCATGTCCCGCGCAGAGGTGATCTTGCCCTGCGGTGCGGGCACGGAACCGTCCTGAACGGATGTGCGGACGCCCTCCCGGTGAGGCCCCGTCGACGAGAGGTCCAGGTCAGCGAGAGGGCGGTGTCAGTGGCACAGCCGCGCCTCGTGCTCCGCGTGCCCGCTCGGCTCCAGCTGGAAGGTGCAGTGCTCCACGTCGAAGTGGTCGCCGAGGCAGCCCTGGAGCTCGTGCAGCATCTTCTCGTGGCCGCTCGCGTTCAACCAGTCCGAGCGGACCACGACGTGCGCCGACAGCACCGGCATCCCCGAGGTGATCGTCCAGGCGTGCAGGTCGTGCACGTCCTCGACCCCCTCCAGCTCCAGGATGTGCGCCCGCACCTGCGCCATGTCGACGTCCTTCGGCGCCGCCTCCAGCAGCACGTCCAGCGTCTCCCGCAGCAGCTTCACGGTCCGCGGCACGATCATCACGCCGATGACGAGCGAGGCGACCGGGTCGGCGGCCTGCCAGCCGGTGGTGAGGATCACCGCCGCCGAGATCATCACCGCGACCGAGCCCAGCGTGTCCGCCGCCACCTCCAGGAACGCCCCGCGCACGTTCACGCTCTCCGCCTGGCCGCGCATCAGCAGCGTCAGCGAGACCGAGTTGGCGACCAGGCCGATCGCGCCGAACACGAGCATCAGCCCGCCCTCGGTGGAGGCCGGCGTGAGGAACCGCTCGACCGCCTCGTACAGCACATAGCCGCCCACCCCGAGCAGCAGCAGGCAGTTGGCGAGGGCGGCCAGGATCTCGGCGCGGGCGAGGCCGAAGGTACGGCTCTCGCTCGGGGGCCGGTTGGCGAAGTGGATGGCGAGCAGCGCCATGCCGAGACCGAGCGCGTCCGTCGCCATGTGCGCCGCGTCCACGATCAGGGCGAGGGAGTCCGCGAGGAGCCCGCCGACGATCTGGACCACCATCACGGTCAGCGTGATCGACAGTGCGACGCGCAGCCTCCCCCGGTACGCCGCCCCGGCGGTGCCGGTGACCGGCCCGTGCGCGTGGCCGTGGTCGTGCCCAGCCCCCATGGGGAATGCCTTCCTGCCGTCCGTCCGTGTCCGACGGCGCCCGCCGATGTCGGCCGGGGTCCGTCGGAGCGGGTCCGAAAGCACAGTCAACTACGGGCGGGGGGTATCCGGCAACGCGGCATTGAACACCGTTGTCATGTCCCCTGACCTGCGCAAACGAACCGCAGGTCAGGGCAGCCTCACCGGGCCGCGCCCTGGTGCAGCAGCCAGCCCCGCCAGGCCGAGCCGACCATCTCGCGCACCCCGCGGGACGCCGTCCAGCCCAGCTCCCGCCCGGCCAGCGCGGCCGAGGCGACCGCGCGCGGGGCGTCCCCCGGCCGGCGCCCCTCGACCACGGCCGGGCGCCGTTCCCCGGTGACCTCGCCGATCAGCGTGACCAGCTCCCGCACCGAGACGCCCTCGCCCCGGCCGATGTTCACCGTCAGGTCCCCGGCCGTGTCCGGCGCGGCCAGCCGCCGGGCCGCCGCGAGGTGCGCCTCCGCCAGGTCGGCCACGTGGATGTAGTCGCGCACACAGGTGCCGTCGGGGGTCGGGTAGTCGTCGCCGAAGATCCGCGGGGCCTCGCCGCGCGTCAGCCGGTCGAAGACCATCGGGACGATGTTGAAGACCCCGGTGTCGGCCAGTTCGGGGGCGGCCGCGCCGGCCACGTTGAAGTAGCGCAGGCAGGTCGTCGCCATGCCGTGCGCCCGGCCGGCGGCCCGCACCAGCCACTCCCCGGCGAGCTTGGTCTCGCCGTACGGGTTCACCGGGGCGCACGGGGTGTCCTCCGTGATGAGGGCCACGTCGGGGGTGCCGTAGACGGCCGCGGAGGAGGAGAAGAGGAAGCGCCGCACTCCGGCCTCGGCCGCCGCCTCCAGGAGGGTGGCCAGCGCGCCCACGTTCTCCCGGTAGTAGCGGGTGGGGTGGGCCACGGACTCCGGGACCTGTTTGCGGGCCGCCAGGTGGATCACGCCGGTGACCTGGTGGTCGGCGAGGACGCGCTTGAGCAGGGCCGGGTCGGCGGTGTCGCCGGTGACGAGGGGGACGTGGGCCGGGAGGCGGGCGGGGTCTCCCGAGGAGAGGTCGTCGAGGACGGCGACGGGTTCGCCGGCGGCGGTCATGGTGTGTGCCACGTGGGCGCCTATGTATCCGGCTCCGCCGGTGATCAGCCAGGTCATGACGGCCCACTCTATGAGGGCACCCACACGAACCGCACGGTCCCGCCGTCCAGCGCCGCACTGGCCCGCCGCCATGGGCCGCACGGGCCCGCCCGTCGAGCGCGGCACGGTCCCGCCGCCGGGCGCGGCACGGTCCCGCCGTCATGGGCTGCTCGGGCCTGCTGTCGGGTGCGGCTCGGTCCCGCCGTCATGGGCTGCTCGGGCCTGCTGTCGGGTGCGGCTCGGTCCCGCCGCCGTGGGCTGCTCGGGCCTGCTGTCGGGTGCGGCTCGGTCCCGCCGCCGTGGGCTGCTCGGGCCTGCTGTCGGGTGCGGCTCGGTCCCGCCGCCGTGGG
>NZ_JBIARD010000001.1:849852-964349 GCF_042889585.1 Streptomyces sp. NPDC002566
GGCCGCTCGGGCCCGCCGTAGGGCGCCGCACCGGCCCGCCGCCATGGGCCGCACGGGCCCGCCGTCATAGGCTGCACCGGCCCGCCGTCGAGCGCCGCACCGGCCCGCCGCCATGGGCCGCACGGGCCCGCCGTCCAGCGCCGCACGGCCCTCGTCGGCCCGCCCGCACGGAACCGGTCCTCGGGCGTCGAACGGCCGGGAGCCGGGCGCGGTTTGTCGGGCGGGGTGTCGATCCCCCAAGATGACCCGGGATGATCTCGGTGCGTCCAGTGCGGCTGAACGGCCGGTGAGCACCGCTTTCCGGGTATCCGATAGCCTCTGCCGACATGCCGCCCGCCTGGTGCAGCCAAGGGGCGTCCCCCACCATGCACACGACCGGCGCGGGCGCGCCGGGAACCAGGGAGTGAGTTCGGTTGCCGACCGCCATCCTCACCGGTCAGCCGGTTCCGGGATCGTCGATCGAGGGCGACCTGCGGTCCCTCGGCTTCGACGTCCGGACCGCCGCCGACGCCGCCGAGGCGGAGACACTCCTCGCCGAGGTGCCCGGTGACCAGCGCGTCGCCCTCGTCGACAGCCGCTTCATAGGCCACACGCACGCGTTGCGCCTCGGCCTGACCGACCCCCGCTACCCGCTCGCGGCGATCCCGGGCGCCCTCACCGCGCAGCCCGACGGCCGCCAGGCCCTGACCCGCGCGATGGCCCGGGAGCACTCCGCCGCCGGCGGGGCCGCCCTCGCCGTCGGCAGCCTCGCGGGCGTGGCCGACCGTGTCGTCACCGCGCTGGACGCCGACGGCGCCGCCGTCCACCGTCCCGAGCTGGGCAGCCTGGTCGCCGCCGTCCCCGCCGACCCGCAGGCCCGCGCCGAGGCACGGCAGGCCGTCAGCGCCGTCGACGACGAGGCCGTACGCCTGAAGTCGGCCGTGAAGGCCGGCGACGGCTTCTTCACCACCTACTTCGTCAGCCCCTACTCGCGCTACATCGCCCGCTGGTGCGCCCGCCGGGGCCTCACCCCGAACCAGGTCACCACCGCCTCGCTGATCACCGCGCTGATCGCGGCCGGCAGCGCGGCCACCGGCACCCGGGGCGGGTTCGTGGCAGCCGGCGTGCTGCTGATCCTGTCCTTCGTCCTCGACTGCACGGACGGCCAGCTCGCTCGCTACTCGCTGCAGTACTCCACCCTCGGCGCCTGGCTCGACGCCACCTTCGACCGGGCCAAGGAGTACGCGTTCTATGCCGGCCTCGCTCTCGGCGCGGCCCGCGACGGCGACGACGTATGGGCGCTCGCGCTGGCCGCCATGGTGCTCCAGACCTGCCGGCACGTCGTCGACTTCGCCTACCACGAAGCCGAACGCGACGCCGCCCGCGCAGCCGCGACCGCCGCCGCAAAGACCGCCGCCGCGAAGACCGCCGGCACGACCGGCACCGGCACCGACGCCCCCGCCCCCACCGACCGGCCGGCCCGCGTCGGCTGGACCGTCTGGGCGCGCCGGATCATCGTGCTGCCCATCGGCGAACGCTGGGCCATGATCGCCGTCCTCACCGCCGTGACCACCCCGCGCATCACGTTCTACGCGCTGCTGGCCGGCTCCGCCTTCGCCGCCCTGTACACCACGGCCGGGCGGGTGCTGCGCTCGCTCCGCCGCCGGACGGCGTCGACCGAGCGGGAGGCGCGCTCGCTCGCCGCCCTCGCCGACAGCGGACCGCTCGCCGAACTGCTCGCCCGCGGCCTGCGCGGACGCGTCCCCGCCGTCCCCCGCCTCGCGCCGCTCGGCGCCCTCGCCGGAGCCGTGGTCCTTCTCACCGTCGCCTGGCTCCAGGGGCCCGGCTGGTGGGTCGTCCCGGCGGCCGGCGTGTACGTCCTGTGCTCCGCCGTCGCCGTCGCCCGCCCCCTGACGGGCTCCCTGGACTGGCTGGTCGTCCCGGTCTTCCGCGCGGCCGAGTACGGCGCCGTCCTCCTCCTGGCCGCCAGGTCGGACGTGGACGGAGCGCTGCCTGCGGCTTTCGGGCTGGTGGCCGCCGTCGCCTACCATCACTACGACACGGTGTACCGCAACTGGGGAGACACCGGAGCGCCGCCACCGGCCTGGCTGGTGCGCGCCGCAGGGGGACACGAAGGACGGACGCTGCTCGTCACCGTCCTGGCCGCGCTGCTCACCGCCGCGCAGTTCACGGTCGCGTTCACGGCCCTCGCCGTGGCCGTGGCCCTGCTGGTGCTCACCGAGAGCATCCGCTTCTGGGTGGCCGCTCATCTGGGTGGCGCGCCCGCCGTACACGACGAAGGAGAACCCGCATGATCGGCCTCGTGCTGGCCGCCGGCGCCGGACGGCGTCTGCGTCCCTATACCGACACCCTGCCCAAGGCGCTGGTGCCGGTGGGACCCGAGGGCGAAGCCGACGGGCCCACGGTGCTGGACCTGACGCTGGGCAACTTCGCGGAGATCGGCCTGACCGAGGTCGCCGTCATCGTGGGGTACCGCAAGGAGGCGGTGTACGAGCGGCGTGCCGCGCTGGAGGCCAAGTACGGGCTGAAGATCACGCTGATCGACAACGACAAGGCGGAGGAGTGGAACAACGCCTACTCGCTGTGGTGTGGCCGGGACGCGCTGCGCGACGGTGTGATCCTCGCCAACGGTGACACCGTGCACCCGGTGTCGGTGGAGAAGACGCTGCTCGCCGCCCGCGGCGACGGCAAGAAGATCATCCTCGCCGTCGACACCGTGAAGAAGCTCGCGGACGAGGAGATGAAGGTCGTCGTCGACCCCGAGCGGGGGATGACGAAGATCACGAAGCTGATGGACCCCGCGGAGGCGAGCGGCGAGTACATCGGCGTGACCCTCATCGAGGGCGACGCGGCGGCCGAGCTGGCGGACGCGCTGCACACCGTGTGGAACGCCGACCCGCAGCAGTTCTACGAGCACGGCTACCAGGAGCTGGTGGACCGGGGCTTCCGCATCGACGTGGCCCCGATCGGCGACGTGTCGTGGGTCGAGATCGACAACCACGACGACCTCGCACGGGGCAGGGAGATCGCGTGCCGGTACTGACGCGGTTGATTCCCTCGCCCGTCGTCGTCGACATCCGCGCGGGCGCGCTGGACGACCTGGCGGGCGTGCTGGCCGACGAGCGGATCTCCCGCTCGGGCCGGCTGGCCGTGGCGGTCAGCGGCGGTTCGGGCGCGCGGCTGCGGGAGCGGCTGGCCGGCTCGATGCCGGGCGCCACATGGTTCGAGGTCGGCGGCGGCACGCTGGACGACGCGGTGCGGCTCGCCGCCGAGATGCGGGCCGGCCGGTTCGAGGCGGTCGTCGGACTGGGCGGCGGCAAGATCATCGACTGTGCGAAGTTCGCCGCCGCGCGCGTCGGGCTGCCCCTGGTGGCGGTGCCGACCAACCTCGCGCACGACGGACTGTGCTCGCCGGTGGCGACGCTGGACAACGACGCCGGCCGCGGTTCGTACGGCGTGCCCAACCCGATCGCGGTCGTGATCGACCTGGACGTGATCGCCCAGGCGCCGGCCAAGTTCGTGCGGGCCGGGATCGGCGACGCGGTCTCCAACATCTCCGCGATCGCCGACTGGGAGCTGGCCAACCGGGTCAAGGGCGAGAAGATCGACGGTCTGGCCGCGGCGATCGCCCGCCAGGCAGGCGAGGCGGTGCTGCGGCACCCGGGCGGGATCGGCGACACCGGTTTCCTCCAGGTGCTCGCCGAGGCGCTGGTCCTCAGCGGCATCGCGATGTCCGTCTCGGGTGACTCGCGGCCCTCCTCGGGCGCCTGCCACGAGATCAACCACGCCTTCGACCTGCTCTTCCCCACCCGGGCCGCGGCCCACGGCGAGCAGTGCGGACTGGGCGCGGCCTTCGCGATGTACCTGCGCGGCGCGCACGAGGAGTCCGCCCACATGGCGTGGGTGCTGCGCCGGCACGGGCTGCCGGTGCTCGCGCAGGAGATCGGCTTCACCGTGGAGGAGTTCGTCCGCGCGGTCGAGTACGCCCCGGAGACCCGCCCCGGCCGGTACACCATCCTCGAACACCTCGCCCTCACCCCCGAACAGATCAAGGACACCTACGCCGACTATGTCAAGGCCATCGGTAGCTGAACTCAGACCGGTCGTCCACCCTCCGGGGGTGAAGGACCGGCGCAGCGGT
Organism: Streptomyces sp. NPDC002566; assembly: GCF_042889585.1. NCBI lineage: Bacteria > Bacillati > Actinomycetota > Actinomycetes > Kitasatosporales > Streptomycetaceae > Streptomyces > Streptomyces sp. NPDC002566. Next base: position 853,994 of record NZ_JBIARD010000001.1, read on the forward strand.
GAGCACTGGATGGGACGCCTCTACATGCGCGAGGTGTCCCTGCGGGTCGACCGCTACCTGGTCAACACCAGGGTCACGCCCAACCAGCTCACGTACCTGATGACCGTCTTCGGCGTCCTCGCCGCCCCGGCACTGCTGGTGCCGGGGATCTGGGGCGCCGTGCTCGGCGTGGTGTGCGTCCAGATGTACCTGCTGCTGGACTGCGTCGACGGCGAGATCGCGCGCTGGAAGAAGCAGTACTCGCTCGCCGGCGTCTACCTGGACCGGGTCGGGGCCTACCTCACCGACGCCGCCGTCCTCGTCGGCTTCGGACTGCGCGCCGCCGACCTGTGGGGCAGCGGCCGTATCGACTGGCTGTGGGCGTTCCTCGGCACCCTGGCCGCGCTCGGCGCGATCCTGATCAAGGCCGAGACGGACCTGGTCGGCGTCGCCCGGCACCAGGGCGGGCTGCCGCCGGTCAAGGAGGCGGCGTCCGAACCGCGCTCCTCCGGCATGGCGCTGGCCCGCAAGGCCGCCGCCGCGCTCAAGTTCCACCGGCTGATCCTGGGCATCGAGGCGTCCCTGCTGATCGTGGTCCTCGCGATCGTGGACCAGGTCCGCGGCGACCTGTTCTTCTCCCGGCTCGGCGTCGCCGTGCTGGCCGGCATCGCGCTGCTCCAGACGGTGCTGCACCTGGTGTCCATCCTCGCGTCGAGCAGGCTGAAGTGAGCGCGCCGCTGAAGGTCGGCGCGGTCGTCATCACGATGGGCAACCGCCCCGAGGAGCTGCGCGCGCTGATCGACTCGGTCGCCGGGCAGGACGGCGACCGGGTCGAGGTGGTCGTGGTCGGCAACGGCTCGCCCGTCCCGGAGGTCCCCGAGGGCGTGCGCACCGTCGAGCTGCCGGAGAACCTCGGCATCCCCGGCGGGCGCAACGTCGGCATCGAGGCCTTCGGGCCCAGCGGCCGCGACGTCGACATCCTCCTCTTCCTGGACGACGACGGACTGCTGGCCCGGCGCGACACCGCCGAGCTGTGCCGGCAGGCCTTCGCCGCCGACCCCAAGCTCGGCATCGTCAGCTTCCGCATCGCCGACCCGGAGACCGGCGTCACCCAGCGCCGCCACGTGCCCCGGCTGCGCGCCTCGGACCCGATGCGCTCCTCCCGGGTCACCACCTTCCTCGGCGGCGCCAACGCCGTACGCACCCGGGTCTTCGCCGAGGCCGGCGTGCTCCCGGACGAGTTCTTCTACGCGCACGAGGAAACCGACCTCGCATGGCGGGCCCTCGACGCGGGCTGGATGATCGACTACCGGTCCGACATGGTGCTGTACCACCCGACGACCGCGCCCTCGCGGCACGCGGTCTACCACCGCATGGTCGCCCGCAACCGCGTCTGGCTGGCCCGCCGCAACCTGCCCGCGCCGCTGGTCCCGGTGTACCTCGGGGTGTGGCTGCTGCTGACCCTGCTGCGCCGCCCCTCGGGGCCCGCGCTCAAGGCCTGGTTCGGCGGCTTCCGCGAAGGCTGGGCCACCCCGTGCGGACCGCGCCGGCCGATGAAGTGGCGTACGGTGTGGCGGCTGACCCGGCTGGGCCGGCCCCCCGTCATCTGACCCGGCCGGCCCGGCCCGGCCCCCGTCGTCCGGCCAGGCAGGCCGAGCCGTCCCCCGTCGTCCGACCAGGCCGGCTGGGCCGTCCTCCCGGTCATCTGACAAGCTCCATCCGAGGGCCCCGGAGCCTGCCGCGGCCCCACGGCTGTTGCCCGGCCCCCTTCCGGCCGGGCGCCCCGAAGACGAAAGTTTCCGACCTGTGAGTGAGACAACGCATGACGGCGGAGTCGCGGTGAGCGCGCCCCCGTCGCCCGACGAGGGCCTCACGGCGGCGCAACTGGCCGCCAAGTACGGGCTGGCCGTGAGCGGTGCGCGGCCCCGGCTGCGGGAGTACGTCCGGCAGCTGTGGGGGCGCCGGCACTTCATCCTGGCCTTCTCCCAGGCGAAGCTGACCGCGCAGTACAGCCAGGCCAAGCTGGGGCAGCTGTGGCAGGTCGCCACCCCGCTGCTCAACGCGGGCGTCTACTTCTTCATCTTCGGCGTGATCCTCGACGCCGGCAGAGGCATGCCCCGCGACGTCTACATCCCGTTCCTGGTCACGGGCGTCTTCGTCTTCACCTTCACGCAGAGCTCGGTCATGAGCGGCGTGCGCGCGATCTCCGGCAACCTCGGCCTGGTGCGCGCCCTGCACTTCCCGCGCGCCTCCCTGCCCGTCTCCTTCGCCCTCCAGCAGCTCCAGCAGCTGCTGTACTCGATGGTCGTGCTCTTCCTGGTCGCGATCGCCTTCGGCAGCTACCCGTCCGCGTCCTGGGCGCTGATCGTGCCCACGCTCCTGCTGCAGTTCTGCTTCAACACCGGTCTGGCGCTGATCTTCGCCCGGGCCGGAGCGAAGACCCCCGACCTCGCGCAGCTCATGCCGTTCGTGATGCGGACGTGGATGTACGCGTCCGGCGTGATGTTCTCCATCCCGGTCTTCCTCGCCGACCGTCCGCAGTGGCTGTCGACCCTGCTGCAGTGGAACCCGGCCGCCGTCTACATGGACCTGATGCGCTTCGCGCTCATCGACGAGTACGGCAGCCGGTACCTGCCGGACCACGTGTGGGCGATCGCGTGCGGCTGGGCGGTGCTGTTCGCCGTCGGCGGCTTCGTGTACTTCTGGAAGGCGGAGGAGAGGTATGGCCGTGGCTGAGCGGGCTCCGGGCGAGCGGGTCCCCACCGTCATCGCCGACGACGTGCACATCGTCTACCGCGTCAACGGCGCGAAGACCGGCAAGGGCAGCGCCACCGCGGCGCTGAGCCGCATCCTCAGGCGGGGTGAGGAACGCGGTGTGCGCAAGGTGCACGCGGTGCGGGGCGTCTCCTTCGTCGCGCACCGGGGCGAGGCCATCGGCCTCATCGGCTCCAACGGCTCCGGCAAGTCCACGCTGCTGCGGGCCATCGCCGGACTGCTGCCGCCCGAGCGGGGCAAGGTCTACACCGACGGCCAGCCCTCGCTGCTCGGTGTCAACGCGGCCCTGATGAACGACCTCACCGGTGAGCGCAACGTCATCCTCGGCGGTCTGGCCATGGGCATGTCCCGGGAGCAGATCAAGGAGCGCTACCAGGGCATCGTCGACTTCTCCGGCATCAACGAGAAGGGCGACTTCATCACGCTGCCGATGCGCACCTACTCCTCCGGCATGCAGGCCCGGCTGCGGTTCTCCATCGCCGCCGCGAAGGACCACGACGTCCTCATGATCGACGAGGCGCTGGCCACCGGCGACCGCAAGTTCCAGCTGCGCTCCGAGGAACGCATCCGGGAGCTGCGCAAGGAGGCCGGCACGGTGTTCCTCGTCAGCCACAGCAACAAGTCGATCCGGGACACCTGCGACCGCGTGCTCTGGCTGGAGCGCGGCGAACTGCGCCTGGACGGTCCGACCGAAGAGGTCCTCAAGGAGTACGAGAAGTTCACGGCCAAATAGCCGCCGGTCCGTCAGGGCCCCGCCGGAACCTGCCCGGCGGGGCCCGGCGTCTGCAAAGGAAGCGTCAACTCCGGTGCGCCGCAGGATGCTTGACGCCGATCGGTGTGTTGTTGTGATCTGCGGGACACCCCCGCGAACCGTACGGCGTTGTACAACGTAAGCTGTACCGGTCCCGAAACACGTGCAAGTGTGGCGATAAGGCGCGACATCCTCACGCGGGCCGCCGTGCGGCGGCTGGGCGGCGTGTCCGAAATAGTGGGTATCGGGTTGTCGGTGTAGAACGGGAGATGTGACGGCAATGGCTACGGAAACTCCCCAGCTCAGCGCAGCACGTGCCGTTCCCGTCCGGGGCAGCCGACGGTGACGGCGCCGACCGCGTCGCGCACCGGGCACCCGGAGCGCGACACCCTCGCCAAGGCCGCGGACGAGAACTTCCCCGTGGCCCCCTTCTTCCTTCCGCGCGCCTGGCGCGACGACCTCATGGCCGTCTACGGCTTCGCCCGTCTCGTCGACGACATCGGCGACGGCGACCTGGCCCCGGGCGGCGCCGACGCCCGTCTGCTCGGCGTCGACGACGCGGACGCCGACGACCGGCCGGCCCTGCTGGACGCCTTCGAGGCCGACCTGCGCCGCGTCTTCGACGGCGCCCCGCACCACCCGCTGCTGCGCCGCCTCCAGCCCGTCGTCCGCCGCCGGCAGCTCACCCCCGAGCCCTTCCTCGGCCTGATCGCCGCCAACCGCCGCGACCAGCTCGTCACGCGCTACGAGACCTACGACGACCTCCTCGCCTACTGCGAGCTGTCCGCCAACCCCGTGGGCCGGCTCGTCCTCGCCGTCACCGGCACCGCGACCCCCGAGCGGATCCGCCGCTCCGACGCGATCTGCACCGCGCTGCAGATCGTCGAGCACCTCCAGGACGTGGCCGAGGACCTCGACCGCGACCGCGTCTACCTGCCCGCCGCCGACATGAAGCGCTTCCACGTCCAGGAGGCGGACCTCGCCGCGCCCACCGCCGGCGCCTCGGTGCGCGCCCTGATCGCCTTCGAGGCCCAGCGCGCCCACGACCTCCTCGCCGAGGGCGCCCCGCTCGTGCACAGCGTCCACGGCAGGCTCAGGCTGCTGCTCGCCGGGTTCGTGGCCGGAGGGAGGGCGGCGCTCCACGCGATCGCCGCCGCCCAGTACGACGTCCTTCCCGGCCCGCCCCGCCCCGGCCGACTCCGGCTGCTGCGCGAGACGGGCGCGACCCTGCGAGGAGAGGGGTGAGCCAGGCAGTGGACTCCGCGCCACACGCGTCGGCACCGGTACTCGCCGCCTACGGCTACTGCGAGGCGGTCACCGGGCAGCAGGCCCGCAACTTCGCCTACGGCATCCGGCTGCTGCCCACGCCGAAGCGGCGCGCGATGTCGGCGCTGTACGCGTTCTCCCGCCGGGTCGACGACATCGGCGACGGCCCGCTCGACGACGACGTCAAGGCCGCCCGGCTGGAGGACACCCGCGCGCTGCTCACCCGCGTCCGCGAGGGCGAGGTGGAGGAGGACGACACCGACCCCGTGGCCGTCGCCCTCACGCACGCCGCGCGGGTCTTCCCGATCCCGCTCGGCGGCCTGGACGAGCTGATCGACGGCGTCCTGATGGACGTCCGCGGCGAGACCTACGAGACCTGGGACGACCTGAAGGCGTACTGCCGGTGCGTCGCGGGCGCCATCGGACGCCTCTCGCTCGGCGTGTTCGGCACCGAACCGGGGGCACGCGGCGCCGAACGCGCGCCGGAGTACGCCGACACCCTCGGGCTCGCCCTCCAGCTCACCAACATCCTCAGGGACGTCCGCGAGGACGCCGCGGGCGGCCGGACCTACCTGCCTTCCGACGACCTCGCCAAGTTCGGCTGCTCGGCCGGGTTCGACGGGCCGACGCCGCCGGAGGGCTCCGACTTCGCGGGCCTCGTGCACTTCGAAGTACGGCGCGCCCGCGCCCTCTTCGCCGAGGGCTACCGCCTGCTGCCCCTGCTCGACCGGCGCAGCGGCGCGTGCGTCGCGGCGATGGCCGGCATCTACCGCCGCCTGCTGGACCGCATCGAACGCGACCCCGAGGCGGTGCTGCGCGGCCGGGTCTCCCTTCCCGGCCGCGAGAAGGCGTACGTCGCCGTGCGCGGACTGTCCGGCCTGGACGCCCGCCACGCGTCCCGGCTGACCGTCAGGAGGCCGCTGTGACGGGCGGCGCGCCGGACCGCGGCGAGGCGACCCGGATGCGGCGGCACGCAACCCTCCGGCGCGCCGCGGCGTCCCTGACTGCGACGGCCCGCCGCGGGCGGGCACGTCACGGCGGACGTGCGGGGGAGGGGGCACGATGAGCGACGATGCGCTGCGCCGTCCCCGCCCGGACGCGCCGCACGAGGCGGTCGTGGTCGGCGGCGGGCTCGCCGGGGTGACCGCCGCGCTCGCGCTCGCCGACGCCGGCGTCCGCGTCACCCTGCTCGAAGGCCGGCCCCGGCTGGGCGGCCTCGCCTTCTCCTTCCGGCGCGGCGACCTCACCGTCGACAACGGCCAGCACGTCTACCTGCGCTGCTGCACCGCCTACCGCTGGTTCCTCGACCGCATCGGCGCGACGGCGCTCGCGCCCCTGCAGGAACGTCTCGACGTGCCCGTTCTCGACCTGGCGCGGCCCGAGGGGCGACGGCTCGGCAGGCTGCGCCGCGACGCCCTGCCCGTCCCCCTTCACCTGGGCCGCGGCCTCGCCGCCTACCCGCACCTCTCGCTCGCCGAACGCGCCCGCGTCGGCCGGGCCGCGCTCGCCCTCAAGCGGCTCGACCCCGCCGATCCCGCCCTGGACGACCAGGACTTCGGCGGCTGGCTCGCCGCGCACGGCCAGTCCCCGCGCGCCGTCGAGGCCCTGTGGGACCTGGTCGGCGTCGCCACCCTCAACGCCGTCGCCCGCGACGCCTCCCTCCAGCTCGCCGCGATGGTCTTCAAGACCGGCCTGCTGTCCGAACCGGGCGCCGCCGACATCGGCTGGGCGCGCGTCCCGCTGGGCGACCTGCACGACGGGCTGGCCCGCGAGGCGCTCGCCGCGGCCGGCGTGCGCACCGAGGTCCGCGCCCGCGTCACCTCCGTCTCCCCGGCCGGCCAGGGCGGCTGGACCGTGCGGACGGCCGACGGCACGCTGAGCGCCGACGCCGTCGTCCTCGCCGTACCCCAGCGCGAGACCTACGACCTGCTGCCGGAAGGGGCGCTCGACGCCCCCGAGCGGCTGCTGGACATCGGTGTCGCCCCGATCCTCAACGTGCACGTCGTCTACGACCGCGAGGTCCTCGCCGCGCCGTTCCTCGCCGCGCTCGGCACGCCCGTGCAGTGGGTCTTCGACCGCACCGAAGCCTCCGGGCTGCGCGAGGGGCAGTACCTCGCGCTGTCGCAGTCGGCCGCGCAGGACGAGATCGACGAGCCCGTCGCAGCCTTGCGCGAGCGCTACCTGCCCGAGCTGGAGCGGCTCCTGCCCCGTGCCCGCGGCGCACGCGTGAACGACTTCTTCGTGACCCGGGAGCGCACGGCCACGTTCGCCCCCGCCCCCGGCGTCGGGCGTCTGCGGCCCGGCGCCCGCACCAAGGCGTCCGGCCTGTATCTGGCCGGAGCGTGGACCGCCACAGGGTGGCCCGCGACCATGGAGAGTGCGGTCCGCAGCGGCGTCGGCGCGGCGGACGCCGCGCTCGGCGCCCTCGGCCGGTCCCGCCCCCGCCACCTCTTCGCCATCGAGGAGGCCGCATGACGCTCGAACGAGATCAGCACGGCTCGGCACATTCCCGCACCCCCTCCGGCACCGCGACAAGAGGAGAAACCGTGCCCCCTGTGCCCACGGCCACGACGGCCGCTCGTAAGACCGCGGTGGACGTCGCCGCGCTCCTCGAGCGCGGCCGGACCCTGGCGACACCGGTGCTGCGGGCGGCCGTCGACCGGCTGGCGGCCCCCATGGACACCGTCGCCGCCTACCACTTCGGCTGGATCGACGCCCAGGGCAACCCGACCGAAGGCGACGGCGGCAAGGCCGTGCGTCCCGCGCTCGCGGTGCTCTCCGCGGAGGTCGCCGGCGCCCGCCCCGAGGTGGGCGTGCCCGGCGCCGTCGCCGTGGAGCTGGTGCACAACTTCTCGCTCCTGCACGACGACCTGATGGACGGCGACGAGCAGCGCCGGCACCGCGACACCGTCTGGAAGGTGCACGGCCCCGCCCAGGCGATCCTGGTCGGCGACGCCCTGTTCGCCCTCGCCGGCGAGGTCCTGCTGGAGCTCGGCACGGCCGAGGCCGCACGGGCCACCCGGCGGCTGACCACCGCCACCCGCGCCCTGATCGACGGTCAGGCGCAGGACATCTCCTACGAGCACCGCGACCGGGTCAGCGTCGAGGAGTGCCTGGAGATGGAAGGCAACAAGACCGGCGCGCTGCTGGCCTGCGCCAGCTCCGTCGGCGCCGTGCTCGGCGGCGCCGACGACCCCACCGCCGACGCCCTGGAGCGCTACGGCTACCACCTCGGCCTCGCCTTCCAGGCCATCGACGACCTCCTCGGCATCTGGGGCGACCCGGTCTCCACCGGCAAGCAGACCTGGAGCGACCTGCGCCAGCGCAAGAAGTCCCTGCCGGTCGTGGCGGCGCTCGCCGCGGGCGGCCCCGCCTCCGAGCGGCTCGGCGAGATGCTCGCCGCCGACGCCAAGAGCAGCGACGTCGAGAACTTCTCCGAGGAGGAGTTCGCGGCCCGCGCCGCCCTCATCGAGGAGGCCGGCGGACGCGCCTGGACCGCCGAGGAGGCGCGCCGTCAGCACACGATCGCCCTCGACGCGCTGAACGCCGTCGACATGCCCGAGCAGGTGCGGGACCGGTTCACGGCGCTCGCCGACTTCGTCGTCGTGCGCAAGAGATGATCCCCATCGGTCGAATAGCCCTCGCGTAGTCGCCGGCCGGTGTCGAGGGAAGAGACGCACCGGCCGACGGCGGACCCACAGCAGACGCAACGCCATGCACACTGCACGAAGGGGAAGCCATGACAGCGACGACCGACCCGAGCCCCGGGGCCCTGCCGCCCCGGGCCGCGGCGGCCAGCGACACCGACAGCGACACCCCCGAGGCGGCCGGGGCACAGCAGACCGCCGAGCGCGCCATGCGGCGCGCCAGAGACTTCCTGCTCGCCCGGCAAGACGCCGAAGGCTGGTGGAAGGGCGACCTCGAGACCAACGTCAGCATGGACGCCGAGGACCTGCTGCTCCGTCAGTTCCTGGGCATCCGCGACGAGTCGACAACCCGGGCCGCCGCCCTCTTCATCCGCGGCGAGCAACGCGAGGACGGGACGTGGGCCACCTTCCACGGCGGCCCCGGCGAACTCTCCGCCACCGTCGAGGCCTACGTCGCCCTGCGCCTGGCCGGGGACCCGCCCGACGCGCCCCACATGGCGAGAGCCTCCGCCTGGGTCCGCGCGCACGGCGGCATCGCCGCCGCCCGCGTCTTCACCCGGATCTGGCTCGCCCTGTTCGGCTGGTGGAAGTGGGAGGACCTGCCCGAACTCCCCCCGGAACTCCTCTACTTCCCCAAGTGGTTCCCGCTCAGCATCTACAACTTCGGCTGCTGGGCACGGCAGACGATCGTCCCGCTCACCGTCGTCTCGGCCAAGCGCCCGGTGCGCCCGGCGCCCTTCCCGCTCGACGAGCTGCACACCGACCCCGCCCGGCCCAACCCGCCCCGGCCGCCGGCGCCGCTGCACACCTGGGACGGCCTCTTCCAGCGCCTCGACAAGGTGGTGCGCGCCTACCGCACGGTCGCGGTGCGCCGGCTGCGCCGCGCCGCCCTGAACTCCGCCGCGCGCTGGATCATCGAACGGCAGGAGAACGACGGCTGCTGGGGCGGCATCCAGCCGCCCGCCGTGTACTCCGTGATCGCCCTGCACCTGCTCGGCTACGACCTCCAGCACCCGGTGATGCGGGCGGGCCTCGAGTCCCTCGACCGGTACGCGGTCCGGCGCGAGGACGGGGCCCGGATGATCGAGGCCTGCCAGTCGCCCGTGTGGGACACCTGCCTCGCCACGATCGCGCTGGCGGACGCGGGGGTGCCCGCCGACCACCCCCAACTGGTCAAGGCGGCCGACTGGATGCTCGGCGAGCAGGTCGTACGGCCCGGCGACTGGTCCGTACGCAGACCCGAACTCCCGCCCGGAGGCTGGGCGTTCGAGTTCCACAACGACAACTACCCCGACATGGACGACACCGCCGAGGTGGTCCTCGCACTGCGCCGGGTCCGCCACCACGACCCGCAGCGGCTGGAGAAGGCCGTCGAGCGCGGAGTGCGCTGGAACCTCGGGATGCAGTCCCGCGACGGCGGTTGGGGCGCCTTCGACGTCGACAACACCAGCCCCTTCCCCAACCGGCTGCCGTTCTGTGACTTCGGCGAGGTCATCGACCCGCCCTCGGCCGACGTCACCGCGCACGTCGTGGAGATGCTGGCCGTCGAGGGACTCGCCGGCGACCCGCGCACCCGCCGCGGCGTCGACTGGCTGCTCGCCGAACAGGAGCCGGACGGCTCGTGGTTCGGGCGCTGGGGCGTCAACTACATCTACGGCACCGGCTCGGTGGTGCCCGCGCTGACCGCCGCCGGGATGCCCGCCCAGCACCCGGCGATCCGGCGGGCGGTGGCCTGGCTGGAGCGGGTGCAGAACGACGACGGCGGCTGGGGCGAGGACCTGCGCTCCTACGAGGACCCGGCCCGCTGGAGCGGCCGGGGCGCCTCCACCGCCTCCCAGACCGCCTGGGCGCTGATGGCGCTGCTCGCGGCGGGGGAGCGCGAGTCCGAGGCCGTCCGGCGGGGCGTGGACTGGCTCGCCGCGACCCAGCGGGAGGACGGCTCCTGGGACGAGCCGCAGTTCACCGGGACCGGCTTCCCCTGGGACTTCTCCATCAACTACCACCTCTACCGGCAGGTGTTCCCCCTGACGGCGCTCGGCCGCTATGTCCACGGAGAGCCGTTCGCCGAGAAGACGGCCCGGGCGGCCGCCGAGGACACGGCCGGCACGGTGGCCGCGAAGGCCGAGGGGCGCTGATGAACGCACGGCCCGCCTCCGCCCCGCTGCTGATCGCCTGCGCCCTCGGCATCGAGCACCTCGCCCTGCGCATGGGCGACCGCGGCGGGGCCGGCGGGCCGGTCACCGTCCTGCGCACCGGGATGGGACCGAAGGCGGCCGAACGCTCCGTCACCCATGCCCTGTCAGGCGCGCCGCTCGGCGGGGCGGCGGTCATCGCCACCGGCTTCTGCGCCGGACTCGCCCCCGGAATGCACCCCGGCGACCTGGTCGTCGCCGAGGAGACCCGCGACCCGCGCGGCACCGTGGCGTGCGTGGGGACCGAACTGCTCGTCAAGGAACTCACACGCACCCTGCCCGGCCGCACCGTCCACACCGGCCCGCTGACCGGCTCCGACCACGTGGTGCGCGGCCCGGAGCGCTCCGACCTGCTCGGCACCGGCGCGATCGCCGCCGACATGGAGTCCGCGGCCACGCTCCTGAGCGCCCTGCGCGCTTCGATGCGCCCGGTTGCGGCCGTCCGGGTGGTCGTGGACGCTCCTGAACATGAACTCGTCCGGATCGGCACGGTGCGCGGTGGAATATCGGCTTTCCGCGTCCTTCGCTCCGTCCTGCCTGCATTCTTCGAATGGCACCGAAACGTGCTGCTCCCCCGGAGGTGAGCCAGATGGCCATGCCGCTGCGCCAGTCCATCAAGGTCGCTACATACTTGGCTGAACAAAAGCTCCGCAAACGCGACAAGTTCCCGCTCATCGTCGAGCTGGAGCCCCTCTTCGCCTGCAACCTCAAGTGCGAGGGCTGCGGGAAGATCCAGCACCCGGCGGGCGTGCTCAAGCAGCGCATGCCGGTCGCCCAGGCCGTGGGAGCGGTGCTCGAATCCGGCGCCCCGATGGTCTCCATCGCCGGCGGCGAGCCGCTGATGCACCCTCAGATCGACGAGATCGTGCGGCAGTTGGTGGCGAGACGGAAGTACGTCTTCCTCTGCACCAACGCGATGCTGCTGCGCAAGAAGATCGACCGGTTCACCCCGTCCCCCTACTTCGCCTTCGCCGTGCACATCGACGGACTGCGCGAACGCCACGACGAGTCGGTGGCCAAGGAGGGCGTCTTCGACGAGGCCGTGGCGGCGATCAAGGAGGCCAAGCGGCGCGGCTTCCGGGTCACCACCAACTCCACGTTCTTCAACACCGACACCCCGCAGACCATCGTCGAGGTGCTCAACTTCCTCAACGACGACCTCAAGGTCGACGAGATGATGATCTCGCCCGCCTACGCCTACGAGAAGGCCCCCGACCAGGAGCACTTCCTCGGCGTGGAACAGACCCGCGAGCTGTTCAGGAAGGCCTTCGCGGGCGGCAACCGGCGCCGCTGGCGGCTCAACCACTCCCCGCTCTTCCTGGACTTCCTCGAAGGCAGGGTCGACTTCCCCTGCACCGCCTGGGCGATCCCCAACTACTCCCTGTTCGGCTGGCAGAGACCCTGCTACCTGATGAGCGACGGATACGTGCCCACGTACCGCGAGCTCGTCGAGGACACCGACTGGGACCGCTACGGCCGCGGCAAGGACCCGCGCTGCGCCAACTGCATGGCCCACTGCGGCTACGAGCCCACCGCCGTCCTCGCCACCATGGGCTCGCTGAAGGAGTCGCTGCGCGCGATGCGCGAGACCGTCTCCGGCAACCGGGAGTGAGGGCGGGCCGGCCGGCGCCGTGAGAGCAGCCGTACGCAACGAGAGGGGGCCCGAGCGTGACCATCCTGGAGAACATCCGGCAACCACGTGACCTGAAGGCGCTGTCCGAGGCGGAACTCGGTGAACTGTCCGACGAGATCAGGGAGTTCCTGGTGCACGCGGTCGCCCGCACCGGCGGGCACCTCGGCCCCAACCTGGGCGTGGTGGAGCTGACCGTCGCGCTCCACCGCGTCTTCGAGTCGCCGGCCGACCGCATCCTGTGGGACACCGGCCACCAGAGCTACGTCCACAAACTCCTGACCGGCCGTCAGGACTTCTCCAAGCTGCGCGGCAAGGGCGGTCTGTCCGGCTACCCCTCCCGGGAGGAGTCCGAGCACGACGTCATCGAGAACAGCCACGCCTCCACCGCACTCGGCTGGGCCGACGGACTGGCCAAGGCCCGCCAGGTGCTGGGGGAGACGGGGCACGTCGTCGCGGTCGTCGGCGACGGCGCGCTCACCGGCGGCATGGCCTGGGAGGCGCTCAACAACATCGCCGCCGCCAGGGACCGGCCGCTGATCATCGTCGTCAACGACAACGAACGCTCCTACGCGCCGACCATCGGCGGCCTCGCCAACCACCTGGCCGCCCTGCGCACCACCGACGGCTACGAGAAGGTGCTCGCCTGGGGCAAGGACGTCCTGCAGCGGACCCCTGTCGTCGGCCCCACGCTCTACGAGTCCCTGCACGGCGCGAAGAAGGGCTTCAAGGACGCGTTCGCCCCGCAGGGCATGTTCGAGGACCTCGGCCTGAAGTACGTCGGCCCGATCGACGGGCACGACATCAGGGCCGTCGAGTCGGCGCTGCGCCGCGCCAAGCGCTTCCACGGCCCGGTGCTGGTGCACTGCCTCACCGAGAAGGGCCGCGGCTGCGAACCCGCCCTCGCCCACGAGGAGGACCGCTTCCACACCGTCGGCGTGATGGACCCCCTGACCTGCGCGCCCCTCGTACCGGCCGGCGGCCCGTCCTGGACGTCCGTGTTCGGCGAGGAGATCGTACGCATCGGCGAGGAACGCGACGACGTCGTGGCGATCACCGCGGCCATGCTGCACCCGGTGGGCCTCGGCCCGTTCGCCGAGCGCTTCCCGGACCGGGTCTGGGACGTCGGCATCGCCGAACAGCACGCCGCCGTGAGCGCCGCCGGCCTCGCCACCGGCGGCCTGCACCCCGTCGTCGCCGTCTACGCCACCTTCCTCAACCGCGCCTTCGACCAGCTGCTGATGGACGTCGCCCTGCACCGCTGCGGGGTCACGTTCGTCCTCGACCGGGCCGGGGTGAACGGCGTCGACGGGGCCTCCCACAACGGCATGTGGGACATGTCCGTCCTCCAGGTCGTCCCCGGCCTGAGGATCGCCGCGCCCCGCGACGCCGACCAGCTCCGCGCCCAGCTGCGGGAGGCCGTCGCCGTCGACGACGCGCCGACCCTGGTGCGCTTCCCGAAGGAGTCCGTCGGCCCGTCCGTCCCCGCCGTCGACCGGGCCGGCGGCATGGACGTCCTGCGCCGGGGCGAACGCCCCGACGTCCTGCTGGTCGCGGTCGGCGTCATGGCGCCGGTGTGCCTGCGGGCCGCCGAACTGCTCGCGGCACGCGGCGTCCACTGCACGGTGGTCGACCCGCGGTGGGTCAAGCCCGTCGACCCGGCGCTGCCCGAACTCGCCGCCGCACACCGGCTCGTCGCCGTCGTCGAGGACAACAGCCGTGCCGCGGGCGTCGGTTCGGCCGTGGCCCTCGCGTTGAGCGACGCCGAAGTCGACGTGCCGGTACGGCGGTTCGGCATCCCCGAGCAGTTCCTCGCCCACGCCAAACGCTCGGAGGTGCTGGCCGACATCGGCCTCACGCCCGTCGAGATCGCCGGACGGATCGGCGCGAGCGCGGCCGTCAGGGACCTCACCGGCCCGGCCAAGGAGAGCCCATGAGCAAGGAGTTCGACCTCGGCGCGCTCCTGGCCGAGCGCGGAGCCGAACGCTACGCACTGCACGGTAGGTACCTCAACCACCAACTGCCGCGCATGCTGCACACCATCGGCTTCGACAAGGTCTACGAGCGCGCCGAGGGCGCCTACTTCTGGGACGCCGACGGCCACGACTACCTCGACATGCTCGCCGGGTTCGGCGTGATGGGGCTGGGCCGGCACCATCCCGTCGTCCGCCGGGCGCTGCACGACGTGCTCGACGCGCAGCTCGCCGACCTCACCCGCTTCGACTGCCAGCCGCTGCCGGGACTGCTCGCGGAGAGACTCCTCGCCCACAGCCCGCACCTGGACCGGGTGTTCTTCGGCAACAGCGGCACGGAAGCCGTCGAGACCGCGCTCAAGTTCGCCCGGTACGCGACCGGCAGACCCCGCGTCCTCTACTGCGACCACGCCTTCCACGGACTGACCACGGGCTCCCTCTCCGTCAACGGCGAGTCAGGCTTCCGCGACGGCTTCGCCCCGCTGCTGCCCGACACGGCCGTGCCCCTCGGCGATCTCGACGCCCTCGCCCGCGAGTTGGCCAAGGGCGACGTCGCCGCACTCATCGTCGAGCCGATCCAGGGCAAGGGCGTGCACGAGGCCCCGCCCGGCTATCTGCGCGCCGCCCAGGAACTCCTGCACCGGCACAAGGCGCTGCTCGTCGCCGACGAGGTGCAGACGGGCCTCGGCCGCACCGGCGACTTCTACGCCCACCAGCACGAGGACGGCGTCGAACCCGACCTGGTGTGCGTGGCGAAGGCCCTCTCCGGCGGCTATGTGCCGGTCGGGGCCACCCTCGGCAAGGACTGGATCTTCAAGAAGGTCTACTCCTCCATGGACCGGGTGCTGGTCCACTCGGCGAGCTTCGGGTCCAACGCCCAGGCCATGGCCGCCGGCCTCGCCGTGCTGTCGGTCATGGAGAACGAGCAGATCGTCGCCAACGCCCGCGCCACCGGCGAGCTGCTGAAGTCACGGCTGGCGGCGCTCACCGGCGAGTACGAGCTGCTCGCCGACGTCCGCGGGCGGGGGCTGATGATCGGCATCGAGTTCGGGCGGCCGAAGTCGCTGAAGCTGCGGAGCCGGTGGGCCATGCTCCAGGCCGCCCGCAAGGGGCTGTTCGCGCAGATGGTGGTCGTACCGCTGCTCCAGCGGCACCGGATCCTCACCCAGGTCTCCGGCGACCACCTGGAGGTGATCAAGCTGATCCCGCCGCTCGTCATCGGGGAGCGGGAGGTCGACCGGTTCGTCGCCGCCTTCACCGAGGTGATGGACGACGCGCACAACGGGGGCGGGCTGATGTGGGACTTCGGCAAGACCCTCGTCAAGCAGGCGGTCACCGAGCGGTGAGCTTTTGCCTCTGAGGCAAGAAGTTTGCCACCGAGGCAAAACTGGGGCTGAATGGAGGCATGACACCCTCCGACGCCGAACCCGGCGAGGGCGAGGGCGACGTCCTGCCGGTCGTCGCGCCCCGGCTGCGCTCCCTGCGCCGCCTGGCCGGTCTCACCCTGGAGGCCGCGGCCCGCGCCGCCGGGCTCTCGCCCGCCCATCTCTCCCGCCTGGAGACCGGGCGGCGACAGCCCTCGCTGCCGATGCTGCTGGCACTCGCCCGTGTCTACGGTACGACGGTTTCCGACCTGCTGGGCGAGACGGCCGCCGACCGGGACGCCGTGGTGCGCGCCGGCGACATGGAACCGACCCGCGCGGGCGGCTGGACGTACTGGCAGGCCGGCGCGTCCGGTCGGGGCATGCAGGCCCTGCGCGTCCACGTCCCCCACGGCTCCCAGGGCGACATCGTGCGCGTCCACCCCGGGGAGGAGTGGCTGCACGTCCTGCGCGGCCGGCTGGTGCTCCGGCTCGGTGACGCCACCCACCGCCTCGGACCCGGTGACAGCGCCCACTTCGACTCGCTGACCCCGCACCGCATCGCGGCCGGCGACCCCGACGGGGTCGACCTGCTCTTCGTCCACACCCTGCTGCAGAGCCCGACGGCCGCCCTGTGCCTCGGCCCCACCCCTGGAGAGACGTCATGAGTGACATCGAGGAAAGGTTCCCGCGCGGACTCTGGATCCGCCTGATCATCTACATCGCCGTGGGGCACCTCCTCGCCGCGTTCATCTGGCTGCTGTTCGAGGTCGGGGCGAAGTAGCGGGGCCGCCCGGAGGGGCGGGGCGAGGGCCCCTCAGTCGAGGAGCCGCTCCCGGAGCCGCTCCCGGGTCTGCTCCGTGAGCCCGAGCCCCTGCTCCAGGTAGGCGTCGACGCCGCCCCAGGTCGTCTCGATGGTCTCCAGCGCCGCCGAGAGGTACTCCGCGCGGGCGTCGAACAGGGGGCCGAGCAGCTCCATGACCTCGGGGGAGTAGGCGTCCGCGGAGGTGCCGCTGCGGCGCACCTTGTAGCGGCGGTGCTTGGCGTTGGACTCCAGGTAGTCGGTGAGGATCGCGTCGCGCTCCACGCCCACTGCGAGCAGCGTCACCGCGACGGACAGTCCGGCGCGGTCCTTGCCTGCCGCGCAGTGCATCAGCACGGGGACGCTGTCCTCGGCCAGCGCGTGCAGCACCCGGGAGTGCTCGGCCGTGCGCTGCGTGATGATCGAGCGGTAGGAGGCGATCATCCGGCCGGCGGCCTTGCCGTCGCCGAGGATCTGGCGCAGCTGCTCGATGTCGCCGTCACGGACCATCTTCCAGAACTCCGCGCCGTCCGCCGGGTCCGAGAGCGGCAGGTTCACGTTGCGCACGCCCGGCAGCTCGACGTCCGGGCCCTCCAGCCTGAGGTCCGCCGCGTTGCGGAAGTCGAAGACGGTGTGCAGGCCGAGGGTGGCCAGGAACGCGGCGTCCTCGCCGGTCGCGTGCGCGAGGTGGCCGCTGCGGAACAGCACGCCGCGCCGCACCTTGCGGCCGTCGGCGGTCGGCAGACCGCCCACGTCGCGGAAGTTGCGCACCCCGGCCAGCTCGGGCTCGGTCGACGGGATCTGCTGCGTCACGGGGGCTCCCTCCCGGTCGGTCCCCGTCGGCGCGGCTCGGTGCCCGACGGAACTTCCTTGACGATACGACATCGATTCACACCCCCGGCAGCCGCTGACCCTGCGTCCACCGGGCCCACGTGAGCCCGGCTCACGCGCCGGGCGGGCCGGGTCCCGAGGCCGCCGCTCACGCGGGACCTGCCCGACCCCCTGCGAGGACCGGCTCACGCGCCGCCGACCCGGGCACGGAGGCCGGGCGTCCCGCCGGGTCTTCCTTGCCCCGCGCGACACCCGGCCCACGCGGCTCCTGCCAGGTGCGTGCGAGCCCGGCTCGCGCGCCGCGGGCCCCGGCCATGAGGCCGCTCACGAGCGCTCCCGCCTCCTACGAGGCAGGCCTCAGGGGCGCGGGGAACCGCGCGACGAGCCACAACGCACCCCGCACCCGGCGACGAATCCGCGCCTTCCACGGAGTGCTGCCGCTGCCGTCCCGGCGTCCGCCGAGCTCCCTACAAGGCCCAGCAGATCCGACGTCCCCTAGGTCCGCCCGAGGCCCGCTCAGCCGGCGTCCGCCCAGCCCCGTCCCAGCCCCGGCTCACTCGACATCCCCCGGTCCGCCCGAGGCCGACCCCCTCCGACGTCCCCCCCGTTCCGCGAAGCGCCCCCCTGACGTTTGCTCAGTGAACCTCGACGTCGGATGATGTCGGCGATTGATCGCACCTGTTCGAATCAGTGGGGGTTTGATGCCCGAGTCCGACGCCGACGGCCGTACCTGGCTCCTCTCCGGGCCCGCCAGCAGCTACGCCGTCCATGTCACCGAGACCGACGAGCTCGTGCACCTGCACTGGGGCCCCCGGATCGAGCTCGCCGACGCGCAGGCGCTCGCCGTGCGCCCGCTGCCGGACTACTGGGCCTTCGAGTCCCCCCTCGACGGCCGCGAGGAGTACCCCGTGGAGGGCGGGGCCCGCTTCGTGCGGCCCGCCCTGTCGGTGCGCACCACCGGACGGCGCGGCACCGAGTGGACCTTCGTCGGCCATGAGACGGACGCCGGCGAGGAGGGCGACGAGCTGCGGCTGCGCTTCCGCGACGGCCGACTGGCCGTCACCCTGCACTACCGGATGCGCGGCGACGTCGTGGAGCGCTGGACGACCCTTCGCCACGAGGGCGGACAGGGCGACGAGCCGCTGGAGCTGCTGCGCGCCGACTCCGCCGTCTGGACGCTCCCCGACCGCGACGGCTGGCGGCTGTCCCAGCTGCACGGCCGCTGGGCCGCGGAGTCCCGGCTCACCCGCGCGCCCCTCACCTACGGCGAGAAGGTCATCGGCAGCCGCCGCGGCCACACCAGCCACCAGCACCTGCCCTGGGTCGCCCTGGACGCCGACGCCACCGAGGAGCGCGGCGAGGTCTACGGCTGCGCCCTGGGCTGGTCCGGGTCCTGGCGGATCTCCGTCGCCCAACTGCCCGACGCGCGCGTGCAGATCACCGGCGGCGCCGGCCACGACGACTCGGGCCTGCTGCTGCTCGCTCCCGGCGAGGAGTTCACCACGCCCGTCTTCGCCGGCCTGTGGACCGACGAGGGCTTCGGGGGCGCCAGCCGCGCCTGGCACGCCTACCAGCGCGCCCACGTGATCCCCGACGCCGAGCGCGACCGGCCGGTGCTGTTCAACTCCTGGGAGGCCACCTACTTCGACATCTCCGAGGAGCAGCAGGCCACTCTCGCCCGCCGCGCCGCGGCCGTCGGCGTCGAGCTGTTCGTGGTCGACGACGGCTGGTTCGGCGCGCGCACCGGCGACCACGCGGGGCTCGGCGACTGGACGCCCAACCCGGACCGCTTCCCCAAGGGCCTGAAGCCGCTCGCCGAGTACGTGCACGCGCTCGGCATGCAGTTCGGCATCTGGGTCGAGCCCGAGATGGTCAACCCGGACAGCGACCTGTACCGGGCGCACCCCGACTGGGTGCAGTTCCAGCCGGGCCGCAAGCGGACGGAACTGCGCAACCAACTGGTCCTCAACCTCGCCCGCGAGGACGTCCGTGAGTACCTCTGGCAGCGGCTCGACACCCTGCTGTCCAGTGCGCCGATCGACTACGTCAAGTGGGACTTCAACCGCTGCTTCACCGACGCCGGCTGGCCGGACGACCCGTATCCGCAGCGGCTCTGGGTGGACCATGTGCGCGGCCTGTACGCCCTGTTGGACCGGTTGCGGGAGGCACACCCCGGTGTCGCCTTCGAGTCCTGCTCGGGCGGCGGCGGGCGGATCGACCTCGGGATCATGAGCCGTACCGACCAGGTGTGGACCTCCGACAACACCGACCCGCTGGACCGGCTCGCCATCCAGCACGGCTTCAGTCAGATCCATCCCGCGCGGGTGATGGCCGCCTGGGTCACCGACAGTCCCAACACCCAGCTCAACGGCCGCGTCAGCTCGCTGCGGTTCCGGTTCGTCAGCGCGATGGCGGGAGTGCTCGGCGTCGGCGGCGACCTGTCCGAGTGGACCGAGGAGGAACTCGCCGAGGCCCGGCGCTGGGTGGATCTCTACAAGGAGATCCGGCCCCTCGTCCAGCACGGCGACCTCCACCGGCTGCGCGCCCCCGAGGGCGGCCTGAGCGCGGTGCAGTACGTGCGCGGGGACGAGAGCGTCGTCCTCGCCTGGCTCCAGGCGCAGCGCTACGGTGAGCCGGCGCCGGCGGTGCGGTTGCGCGGCCTGGACCCGAAGGCGTCGTACGAATGCCTCGAAACGGGCGAAGTGCACCGAGGGGCGGTGCTGTTGCATCACGGGTTGCGCACGGGACTGCGTGGTGACCTCGATGCGACGGTTGTCCGTCTGCGTCGCATTTGAGCGCTCTACCCGCATTGGAGTTCTTCGTTCAACTCGGTCTGGAATAAGGGGCGCTGGAACGGTGCGGCGTGAGCAGCGTCATATTCGTGACCGTGCGTCATTAGCCATGTTCACGTAATTCGTGGAGTTTTCATGGGCGTTTCCCGCAGAATCCGTCACCTGGTGCACGGAGTGTGACGGGAGCGCGGCGCAGCGGATCACGACGCGGACGTCACCGGGGCACGTGTCGCTTGTCGCCGCGTGTCCGGGTCGCTTAGGTTTCACGCCAATCCGGACGGACGCCGAATCCTGCCGCCGACCGGAACCCGCAGACACTCACCCGTCCACGGCAGGAGCGGGGGACCCACAGGCACGACCGCCTGTTCCGGTCTCCGGAACAGGCTTGGGGTAAAGCCGCGCTCCGGCGCGGCCGGGCATCTCCAGCCCGCACCCGACAGCTCACCTCGCAGGCGCCGGAGAGGAACCCGCCATGCCCGCGAAGGGTAAGCACCGCCGTCCCAAGGCCCCGCGCTTCAGCCGTTCCATCGCCGCCGCCGGCACCGGCGGCGCGGCACTCGCCCTCCCGCTCATAGGCGCCGCCGGCGCCCACGCGGCTCCCGCCCAGTCGGCGGCCCAGTCCGTCTCCTCCGTCTCGGACAAGCCCGTGCAGACCGTCCCGGTCGCGCAGCGCTCCGCCGCGGCCGAGGCCCCGGCCGCGGCGAACACCACGACCTACACGGTCCGGTCCGGCGACTACCTCTCCCGGATCGCGGACGAGCAGCACGTGCGCGGCGGCTGGCAGAAGCTGTACGCCGACAACCGCGAGGCCGTCGGTGAGGACCCCTCGCTCATCCACCCCGGTCTGAAGCTGTCGATCGGCAAGCGGGCGGCGGCCGGTTCCGCGGGCGCCGCCGGTTCCGGTGACACGGCGTCGAAGAGCTCGCGCTCGGTGCACTCCTCGAAGTCGTCCGCCCCGAAGTCCTCCCACTCTTCGAAGTCTTCGCACTCCTCGCACTCCTCGAAGTCGTCGCACTCTTCGCGGTCCGCCACGAAGGCGTCGGCCGGCCAGACCACCCGCGGCGGCGGCAACGTCTCCGGCTTCCGCCTCCCCGTGTCCGACGCGTCCGTCGGCACCCCGTACCGGATGTCCGGCAGCATGTGGTCCAGCGGCTACCACACCGGCGTCGACTTCGTCGTCCCGACCGGCACCACCCTCAAGGCCGTCGGCGCGGGCACGGTCGTCTCCGCGGGCTGGGGCGGCGCGTACGGCAACCAGGTCGTCATCCGGCTCGCCGACGGCCACTACGCCCAGTACGCCCACCTCTCCGCGCTCTCCGTCTCGGCCGGCCAGAGCGTCTTCCCCGGCCAGCAGGTCGGCCTCTCCGGCTCGACCGGCAACGTGACCGGACCGCACCTGCACTTCGAGATCCGCACCACGCCGGACTACGGCTCCGACGTCGACCCGGTCGCCTACCTCCGCGCGCGCGGCGTCTCCGTCGGCTGACGGGCCCCCGTGGCCGCCACGAGTCCGTGATCGTCGTATTGCGGTCTCGTGGCAGGGCTCCCGGGGTGTCGACAGCGGTGGCGGGGCGAGGGCACAGTGAGCTCCGCCCGTCGGCGGGCAAGCGCTTTCCGCGCTGTCCGCCGTACTCCGCGCGTCACGAAGGAGCCGTTCCCCCATGACGACCTCGCGCAGAGCGTTCGGCGCCCTGGCCGCCGGCGCCGCCCTTGCCGCGATCGCCCCCGCGGCCACCGCGAACGCCGCCCCCGCAGGCGGCGCGCCCCGGTGCCGTCGGCTCGTCGCCCACGACGACTTCCGGCACGGCCTGTGCCGGTGGGCCGTGGAACTGGAGAACGGCGGCACGGTCACCGCCTCCCGGGGCACCCTCGAGGTGGACGTGCCCGCCGGCGCGACGATCTGGTACCGGGAGCGGCTCGAAGGACCGTACGTCCTCCAGTACACGGCGACCCCCGTCTCCGCCGGCGGGGCCAACGACCGCGTCTCCGACCTCAACAACTTCTGGAACGCCGTCGACGTCCGTTCCCCGGACGACCTCTTCGCCACGCCCAGGGGCGGCGCCCTCGCGGAGTACGACCACCTCACGACGTACTACGTCGGCTACGGCGCCAACTCCAACACCACGACCCGGATGCGCCGTTACGTCGGCCGGCCGGGGGAACGGCCGCTGCTGTACGACTACACCGAGCCGCTGCTCGTCGCGGGCGAGCCGAACCACGTCCGCATCGTGTCCGACGGCTCCACCGTCCAGTGGTGGAACAACGGGCGGCTCGTGTTCGACCACACCGACCCCGAGCCCTACACCGGCGGGCACTTCGCGTTCCGCACCACGTGGAGCCACTTCCGCATCGACGACTTCCGCGTGTGGTCCCTTATTCCTTGATTGGCAAATTCTTTAGGGGTGTCCTTTCTCACCGCCAGTCAACCCTTGCCTACGGTCGCGTAGGTCACATTCGACGGTGAATCATGCACTGCTGTGGCAGACGATTCGAAGAATGACAGCAGATCAGTGATCGGGTCGTACGTGGCGGTGGGGGACAGCTTCACCGAGGGCGTCGGCGACCCCGGGCCCGACGGGGCGTTCGTCGGCTGGGCCGACCGGTTCGCGGTACTGCTCGCGGACCGGCGCCCGGAGGGCGACTTCCGGTACGCGAACCTCGCGGTCCGCGGCAAGCTGCTCGACCAGATCATGGCCGACCAGTTGCCGAGGGCCGTCGAACTCGCGCCCGACCTCGTCTCCTTCTGCGCGGGCGGCAACGACATCCTCCGTCCCGGCACCGACCCCGACGAGGTCGCCGAGCGGTTCGAGCGGGCGATCGCCCGACTCACCGCGGTGTGCGGCACGGTCATGGTGACGACCGGGTTCGACACCCGAGGCGTCCCCGTCCTCAAACACCTGCGCGGCAAGATCGCCACCTACAACGGGCACGTCCGCGCCATCGCCGACCGCCACGGCTGTCCGGTGCTGGACCTGTGGTCGCTGAAGTCCGTGCAGGACCGGCGGGCCTGGGACCACGACCGGCTCCACCTCTCCCCGGAGGGGCACACGCGCGTGGCGCTGCGCGCCGGCCAGGTGCTCGGCCTGGAGGTCCCGGCCGACCCGGAGCAGCCCTGGCCGCCGCTGCCGCCCCGCGGCGCCCTCGACGTCCGCCGCGACGACGTGCACTGGGCGCGCGAGTACCTCGTGCCGTGGATCGGCCGCAGGCTGCGCGGGGAGTCCTCCGGGGACCACGTCACGGCCAAGGGCGCGTTGTCGCCGGACGACATCAAGGTGTGGATCCAGTCGGTGGCGTGAGAGGCCGTCCATCGGAGGGACCGCGTCGGCGCGAGCGGCCCCTCCGTGCGGCCGGCCGTGCGCGGGCGCGTCCACCCGGACGCTGCCTGCTGCTCAACTCCCTGTCGGCAGACCGAGTTCCCGGGTGAGCGTCTCCTCGACCCAGTCGTGGGCCTTCGCCCGGGACACCCCGCCCCGGTAGGACGTCAGCTGTACGGCGAGACCGTCGAGCAGGGCCGTCAGGCGCAGGGCGGTGCCGGCCGGGTCGGGGCAGCGGAACTCGCCCGCGGCCACCCCCTCGGCGATCACTTCGGCCAGCGCCGCCTTCCACTGCCGGTCGAGATCACGCGCGACCTCCCGCAGCGCGGGCTCGCGCAGCGACACCGCCCAGCCCTCGATCCACAGCCGCCAGCCCTTGGCCTGGCCCGTGGGCGCGTACCAGCGCACGGCCGACCGCAGCCGGGCCAGGGCCGTGGTCCGGCGGCCCAGCAGCTTGCGCAGCCGGGCCAGATCGTCCTGGGCGGCGTGCGCGAAGGCGGCGGCGACCAGCTTCTCCTTGGTCTCGAAGTGGTAGAGCACCAGCGCGTTGCTCACCCCGAGCGACGCGGCCACGTCGGCGATCCTGACCGCCGCGACGCCCCGCGCCTCGATCTGCTCGATGGCCGCCCGCAGCAGCTCCTCACGCCGCTCGGCCACGCTCAACCGGACTCTCGCCACGCGGCAACCCTACACACCCCCGCGACCTGCACCGACGTGCTCGCAGCCCCCTCCGCACAGGCCCGCGCCGTCACCCGGTGCGCCCCGCCTCAGCGGTGACTGCCGAACCGTCGCGTGATCGCCGGCAGGCGCTGGGCGGCCAGGGCGTGGGCGGCGGCGCGAGGGGTCGTGCCGTCGCTCTCCGCGCGCGCGAGGACGCCTTCGACCAGCGCCCGCATCGAGCGTCGGATGTGCGCGAACGCCTCGTCCGCGTCCGCGCCGATGTCGCCGAAGAGCGTCCACCACCACCAGGCGTTGGTACCGGAGTTGACCACGACGTCCGGCAGCACGCACACCCCGCGCGCGTGGAGCAGCTCCTCCGCCGCCGAGAGGACGGGCATGTTGGCGGCCTCGGCGATCCACCGGGCGGTGATCCGCCCCTGCTCCTCCACCCCGATCGCGTACGACACCGCCGCCGGCACCAGCACCTCCACGTCCGCCGACAGCCAGGCCTCGCCCGGCAGTTCACGGTCGCCGGGGCGCAGAGCGGCGCGGTCGACGGTGCCGTACGCGTCCCGCGCGGCCAGCAGCGCCTCCACGTCCAGGCCCTCGGGGTTGGCGATCGTCCCCTTGGCGTCGGCGACGGCCACCACCGTCAGCCCCGCGCGCGTGAGGAAGCGGGCGGTGGCCCCGCCCATGGTGCCCAGCCCCTGGAGGGCGACCCGCGTCCCGGCGTACGGCACTCCCGCCCGGTCCAGCGCCGTGAGCACCGACTCGGCGACCCCGCAGCCGCCGGCCAGCTCGTCCAGGCCGATGCCGTCCACCTCGACGGCGAAGGCGTCGGCGAGCCGCCGCCGGGCCGCCTCCTCGTCGTCGAGCAGCGGATAGACGGCCTGCACCGACGACACCAGACCCGCCTCGGCGGCGGCCCGGTCGACGACGTCCTGCGTGAGCCCCAGATCCTCACCCGTGGTCCAGCAGCTCTCGACGTACGGCCGCACCGCCCGCAGATAGCGCACCAGCAGCCCGTACGCCTCAGGGTCCCGCGGATCGCAGTCGATGCCGCCCTTCGCGCCGCCGAGGGGGACGTAACGGGCCTCGGGGTCGTAGTGCAGCGCCTCCTTGAAGCTCATGCCGCGGGCGAGGCCGGTCACCTCCTCCAGGGTGCAGCCCGCCCGCATCCGCAGGCCTCCGCTGCACACGCCGCGCACCAGCCGGTCGACGACCAGGAAGCCCTGCCGGCCGGTGACGTCGTCGGTCCAGGTGAGGGACAGCAGGGGGGCGGTCATACGGGCTCCTCGACCTGGGGCCATTACTGAACGGCAGGTCAGTATCGGGAGTGGCGGACTGCTGTGTCAACGCGGGCGGGGGTGCCGGAGAGGGCGTACGCCGGACGTCGGTGTCGGCGCGGGGGCGGACGTTCATGGTCGATGCGAGGGCGGGCCCGCGCCGGGGTCGGCCCCGGCGTTGTCACAGGGGCCGCCCATAATGGAACCCTCAGCGATTCCACCCTGGAGGTACCGTGGCCGGTTCCCGTTCCCCGCGCACAGGGCTTCGCGCGCTCCGGCCCGAGGCCTTCGGCGCGGATCCGAGCGGTGAGCGCCTGGCGCGCATCCGCAGATCGCCCCACTTCGCCGACGGCGTCTTCCAGAACCCCGGCGGCCCGGCGCGCACCCGCCCCTCGGGCTCCACACTCGACCTGGCCAAGGCGTTCCTCGACAAGGACACCCGCACCCGCCGCGCCCCGGCCGGCACGCTCCCCGTGCACGCCACCACCGTCGCCGACCTGGCCAAGCCAGCCGCGACGGGCCTGCGGCTGACCTGGCTCGGCCACTCCAGCGTGCTGGCGGAGATCGACGGACACCGGGTGCTCTTCGACCCGGTGTGGGGCGAGCGCTGCTCCCCCTTCCCCTTCGCCGGCCCGAAGCGGCTGCACCCGGCCCCGCTGCCGCTCGCGGCCCTGGGCCCGGTCGACGTCGTCGTCATCTCGCACGACCACTACGACCACCTGGACCTGCCCACGATCAAGGCCCTGGCCGGCACCGACACCCTGTTCGCGGCGCCGCTCGGAGTGGGCGCCCACCTCGAACACTGGGGCGTCTCGGCGGACCGGGTGCGCGAGCTGGACTGGCACGAGTCGACGAAAGTCGGCGGCCTCACCCTCACCGCCACCCCGGCCCGCCACTTCTGCGGCCGGGGCCTGCGCAACACGCAGCACACCCTGTGGGCCTCCTGGGTCGTCACGGGCGAGGAGCACCGCATCTACCACAGCGGCGACACGGGCTATTTCGACGGCTTCCGCGAGATCGGCGCGGAGCACGGCCCGTTCGACGCCACGATGATCCAGATCGGCGCGTACTCCGAGTTCTGGCCCGACATCCACATGACGCCCGAGGAGGGCCTCCGCGCCCACCTCGACCTCCAGGGCGGCGAGCCGACGGGCGTGCTCCTGCCGATCCACTGGGCCACCTTCAACCTGGCGATGCACGCCTGGGCGGAGCCGGGGGAGTGGACGAAGGACGCGGCCGAGGAGGCCGGCCAGGCGGTGGCGCTGCCCCGCCCGGGCGAGCCGTTCGAACCGGCGGGCAAGGTGCCCGCGGAGGCATGGTGGCAGGCGGTGTCCGGCCCGATCACCCGCCCATGGCGCCGCCCCCGAGGTATCGAGGACGCGGCCGAAACAGGCAGCGGTGATCTCGACCTCGCGGGTGAGCGGTGAACGGCCGCAGCTCGCCCCGGTGACGGCCTCGCGCCCCCTTGGCTCACCCAGCAGGCCGGCGTCCGGCACACGCGGCGGCCCGGACCGCAGGGGGAGTCGCGTGAGCACGGGGTGATCGAAAAGCCGGGGCATTCTCGCGCGCCGAGCTGTCGGAGGCGGCTAGTACCCTGCACTCATTCGACGACCGGACGATCACGGGGACGGGCATGCGGGCACGGGGGACGGGCGTCCAGGGACGGGAGCGGGGGGATTCCGATGCGTGACGCACGTCCGTTACGAAGCCGCAGACCGGTCCTCTCGGCCGGTGCGCTCATCATCGCCGGGGTCGTCCTCGCCGTGATCGGGGCCATCGGCGCCTGGTTCCAGCACGACGCTCCCGGCCGGAGTGCGGAACCGCGTACGGAGTTCACCGCGAACAACCCGCCCGCCGGTCTGCCCACCGCGCTCACCACCGGCCAGCACCTCGACTGGTCCCGCTGCACGTCGCCGTCATCCGCGCGCACGGGCTACGACTGCGCCGCCATGAAGGCCCCCCTCGACTACCGGAAACCGGACGGCAGGACGATCGACGTCGCCCTGATCCGCCGCAAGGCCACCGGCCCGAACAGCCGGCGCATCGGCTCACTCGTCCTCAACTTCGGCGGCCCCGGCGTCTCCGGCGTGAGCGGACTGCCCGAACACCTCGGCCAGTACGAGCCGCTCCTCGACCGCTACGACCTGGTCTCCTTCGACCCGCGCGGCGTCGGCGCGACCATCCCCGTGCGCTGCGGCAAAACCGTGGACGACACCGGTTATGAGGGGGCCGACGCCTGCGCCAAGCACTCCGGGGCGCTCCTCCCGTACATCGGCACCTCGCACACCGCGCGCGACCTCGACCTGATGCGCTACCTCCTCGGCGACGAGCGCCTGCACTACTTCGGTGTCTCGTACGGAACGACGCTCGGCGCGGTCTACGCCCACCTCTACCCGTCGCACGTCGGACGGCTCGTCCTCGAAGCGCCCGTCGATCCGACCGAGGACCTCACCGAGGGGAAGGTGTCGCAGGTCAAGGCGGTCCAGGCGGCGTTCGACCGGTTCGCCGCGTACTGCGCGGCCCGTATCCGCGACTGCCCGACCGGCGACGGGCCCGAGGAGGCCGCGCGACGCATGGCGCGCCTCGCCGACCGCCTGGAGAAGAAGCCCGCCCCGGCCGGCGGCGGAAGGAACCTGGACGCCGACGACCTCGCGAACACCGTCAGCGATCATCTCGTCCTCGGCACGGACGGCTGGTCGCCGCTCGCCAAGGCCCTCACCGCACTGATCGACCACAACGACGGCCGTCCTCTGAGCGAGGGCGCGGACGACGTCGGCTCCGCCGACCGCGCGGAGACCCCGCACGACAGCAGCCGAGCCGCCCAGACCGCGATCACCTGCGCGGACTCCAGCCTGCGCCCTGACTTCGAACGCCTCGACAGGGACGAGGCCCGCGTCAAAGCCGCCTCACCCGTCTTCGGCGCGGCCTGGTCCACCGGCGTCTACCTCTGTTACGACTGGCCGTTCGACGGCGAGCGCCCCACACCCCAGGTGAACGCCGACGGCGCGGCCCCCGTCCTGGTGGTCGGCGGCACAGGCGACCCGATCACCCCATACCCCGGCGCCCGCCACATGGCCCACGCCCTGGGCGAAGGCGTCGGCGTCCTCCTGACGGCCGAGGAGGAGGGCCACGGCACCTACCCCCAGAACCGCTGCGTCACGGAAACGGTCGACCAATACCTCCGCACAGGCCGCACCCCGACCCCGGGGAAGGTGTGCCGAGGCAGCATGTCCTGAGGCCGCTGCCGCCGCGTGCCACACTGACGCCGTACGCGTCGCGGCATGCGACGTCGAGGGGGTAAGGAACTGATCGCAAGATGCCACGATGGATAGTCCTGGCCGTGCCTGTGAGCGGCGTGTCGGATTCAGATCGTGACGGGCAGACCGTCGCGGAGTTCGAAGGCAGCACGGACGAGGCGGAAGCGGCACTTCTGCAGGCGGCGCACACATACGAGCATGGTCTCTGGAAAGTTCGCCGCCGCGAGATCTTCAAGTGCTCAAGCAGGTCCTACTTCATCCGCCTCCGAAACCGCATGGCGGCGTACGGCTTTCTCATCCAGCTCGCCGAACTGGTCCACGATTCCGACACGAAGCATATGGGCCGTCCTGCCACCTCATAAGGGCTCCGGGCCCGTCCAGACGGAGTCAGCTGGCCTTGGCAGGCTGTTCTGATCGACGCCGACGAAAACGCTGACGTAGCAGCGGCCCTTACGGGGCACTCGTCAACGCCCACCACACGCGACGCGGGCTCGTCGGCCTGGGCGTCGGCACCGCAGGCCGCGCGATCGAGGTCTTGGCGCTCTTGGACGTCGCCGGGGGCTAGGTTGGTGACGTGGAGACACGGGGGCGGATGTACCGGTATGTGGGGCCGGTGGAGTTGCAGGAGCTCGTCCGGGCCGGTGGTGAGGGTCGGGGCATGCGATCGTCGGCGGACTTCGTCGAGTGGGCCTCCGCGTTGACCCCGGAGGAGTTGGCCGAGCCGTTCACGTTCGTCGTCGATGCCGACGGGGTGCTGCGACTGGCTCCGCGCCGCAGCGAGCACGTGGCATGCGCCGGCGGCGAAGAAGTCCTGAGTGCCGGTGAGTTGAGCTTCCGTGAGGAGTTCGGCAGTGGTCGGTCGGAGAGGTCAGCAATCTGTCCCAACTGGCAACCGGTCATCGGCAGTTGCGTCTCGCGGGTGAAAGTGAGCCCGGCTCCGTGCCCGCATCGGCAACACGGTGCAGTCTCAGCTGTCCACCTCGGCTTCCCACTTGCGCCGGCGCAGCACGTGGTCGCTGA
The DNA here is from genome assembly GCF_042889585.1 of Streptomyces sp. NPDC002566. Classification (NCBI taxonomy): domain Bacteria; kingdom Bacillati; phylum Actinomycetota; class Actinomycetes; order Kitasatosporales; family Streptomycetaceae; genus Streptomyces; species Streptomyces sp. NPDC002566. Next base: position 883,530 of record NZ_JBIARD010000001.1, read on the forward strand.
AGAGGTGTCGGCTCTGGTCGAGCAGCTCACCCACCTCCGCGTCGCCGCGCCGCTCGTCCGGAGACGGATGCCAGCGCTGTATTGATTGCGCCGCCCAGGTGCGCAGTTCGGTGTCCGGGTCGTCGAGCAGTCCGACCGCCGCCCGTAGCGCCACGATGCCGCCGCGCGCGTCAAGCAGCCGGAACGCGCCGACACGGGGGTGTCGCGGCCTGTCAGAGCTGGCGCGCTGCAACAGCCAGTCGGCGGGGCAGTTCTTTGGCCGAGGGCAGCAGGGCCGCGACGGTCTCGCGGACGACCCTGGGGGCATGGTCGTCGAGGAGCGGCTGCAACTGCTTCGCATCAACACAGTCCAGTTCCCGCAGCCCCGCCACCGCTCCGGCCCGCACCCCGGCCACCGGGTGCACAAGCAGCGGACGCAGCAGCCCGGCGTCCGCATGGTTCCCGCACTCGGCCAGCCCGATGACCGCACCCGGCGGCACCTCGGTATCGTCCGGTGCCGTGCACCGCTCCCGGTGCCAGGCCGCCGGGTCCCCTCCCAGCTGCCGCACGACGTACCGGGCCGCCGTGCAGCCCTCGCCCACCAGAAGCCGGACACAGTGCGGCCCACCCGTCCGTCACCCGATCGATGACCACTTTCCAAGAGCTCATTGTGTTCGCACCTGCTGTTGGTGCCCGGCCCTGAACGCGGGTGAGCCGCGTTCGGGACCGGTCGGGTCCGTACACGGCTCTGGGGAGTTCGCCTCTGCGTTACTTGAATTCCAGCTCGGTGCCCTTGGGGACGATCTGGATGTCCAGGTCGACCTTGATGTTCGAGCCGACCACGGCGATGTTGCGCGCCAGCATGGTCTGCCAGTTGATGTCGTAGTCCTCGCGGTGCAGTTCTGTCGTGGCGTGGATGGCGGCGCGGGTCTCGCCCTCCATGCCCACCCGCACGCCGTTGTACTGCGCGTCGAGGGCCACCGTGCGGGTCACCCCGTGGAGGGTGAGACCGCCCGTGATCACCCAGTTCTGGCCGCCGCGGTGCACGAAGCGGTCGCTGTAGAACTCCAGGGTCGGGAAGTTCTCCACATCGAGGAAGTCCCCGGACCGCAGGTGGTTGTCACGCATCTTGACGTTGGTGTCGATCGATGCCGCGTCGATGACGACGTGCATCGCGGTGTGCTCCATGGTGCTCCCGACCCTGATGGCCCCGGCGAAGTTGCCGAAGCCGCCGTAAACGCGGCCGAGACCGATGTGGCGGGCGGTGAAGCCTATTCGGGTGTGCGCGGCCTCGATCTCCCACTCGCCCGGTTCGGGCAGGGGCAGCGTGGGCGCGAAATGCAGGGTGAGGTCGCCGAGCGCAACGGGCGCACCCCCCTCTCGCACGGACGCGTGTCCCAGGTGCGCGGCGAAACCGTCCGCCGAGACCGACATGCGGTACTCGCCGACGGGGACCACGACGACGCCCCAGCCGTACGGGTCCGTCTCCCCTCCGACGACCTTGCGCCCCTGGCTGTCGTTCAGCGTGTACTGCGCCTGCACCAAGGGCTCACCGACCGGGTCGATGACGCGGAAGCTGACGAGGCCCGCACTCTGCGGCACCGAGAGGCCGGCGAGCGCGCCCTTCGTCTGGTTCGCGACTTTTCCTCTGCCCAACAAGTGCCTGATCAATTTTCGCCTGTCCCTGTACGAACGTTTCTACGAGCGGTGGCGCGCCCCGCTCCTGTCAAAACTGCTGGACGGAAAGGCAATCGGCCGACACCCTGCGCAGCCCGGCGCCAGCATAGACCGGTATGAGCGAGTAACTTCGCACAGGCAATCGAGTCCCCACCCGGCACTTCAGTGGGGTCGGGGCCTCCCGACCCCTGCGACCAGGGACGACGCCCGGCTGCACGGGCACGCGCGGTCTCGTCGGCTCGCCTTTGCTCACACAATCTCCGGGCGATGTTCACTGGGCTCTTTCTGCGTGGCCACTGATCGGGTGACGGGCCGGTGTCCCACAACGCACGAGGCTCCCGTGCCGTTGGAGAGAGGTGTTCGACGTCTCGACTCATCAGAGCTGCTGTGGATCTCGCCCACACTGCCCGGACGCACCCACGACCTGACCGCAGCCCGCACCCGCCGAATCATCCGGATCTGCGAACGCCACGGCGTTCCCGTTCTCGCCGACCGCGCCTGCATCGGGGAGCATCGCGAGGCTAAGTCCTGGCGGATCTTCCGCAGAGCCCGCTGCAGCCCCAACCGCATGACGGTCATCGCCAAAGCCGTCCTCACGTCGAGAGGCAACGCTGCAAACCCTCACCTGCTCACGGAAGGTGTGGCGGCAGCCGCGCGTGGGACACACCAGGCGCCGGAGCCGCTTAGACGAGCCGCTCCACCTCGTCCTGGCCGGCCGTCGACAGTTCGGACGCGCTGCGGTCCAGCCGCTCCAGCTCACGGCTCTCCCGCACCGCGTCCCCACGCCCGAACCACTCGGCGACCCGGCCCCGAAAACCGTTCCACAGGTCAGCCCGCTGCCTGGACCACTGCAGATCGGCCCGCCGCCGCTGCCGCCGCTGCCAACTCGTCCAGCATGCCGCCTCTTTCAACTCCCGTGGCCCGGCGGGCATTACGACCCTGGCGCGCGAAGGGCGCCCGCGGAGGGAACTCGCACCTGGTCGGTGCCCGGCAAGGTCGACGCCCTCGATGGCGTCAGCCGCTGCGGTACGGAGCAGCCCAGCGCCGCGTGGGACTACCTCGCTTCGGCAGTCCCTGAGCCGGTCCCCGCCCCGTCTCCCGGCCCTCTCCGCCGCGTTGGGTACGTCCTGCTTGCTTTGTGGGCTCACCCCGACCTAATATCGTCATCGTGACGATAACCGCCCGGTGGTCCCCGCTCCCTGCAGGCATTGACTCCAGAGGCTTCGAGTCCCTCCACGGACTCGAAGCGCACCAGTACGTGGCCCGCGGTCCCGCCGTCCACCTCAATGCGCTGCCCGCGGCCGTTCCGGGCTGTGGGGCCCACGGCCACGTTGGGATCGACGACGGCCTCAGCACGGAGAAGTGATCATGTTCGAAATGCCGGTGAATCCCTTTGAGCTCTCCGAAGAAACGCTGAGCCGAATATCTGCCGATGACTCATGGAGCCCGATCGAATCGGAGATCGCAAAGGCCAACGCCAAGGTGATTCGCCATTTCCTCACTCCGGCCGAAGTGGAGGCATTCGCGACCGAACTGGCCGCCCAGCGCTTTGCCCCGGTGGGCCGAGACGGCATTGCCGCCAACTATGCAGTGGGAGATCCGGTCGCTCATCTCCGCGCCACGGCCGAATCCACATCCCTGGCGGCAGAATTCTACCGCAGGCTGCGGAGGCTTCTATCGCTTGAAGTGGGATCGGACGATCCGACGGATTCGGACGGAAGGCCCTGGAGACCGGCGGCCGTCAATCCGCGTATGCGCTTCGTCACGTACGAACACGGCGGATTCATTGTCCCGCACTACGATTCGCCCTATTTCGCCCCCGACGGAAGGCGCACTCTCCTGACGGTCGTCGTCTACCTGTCGTATGAGGCCGTGGGCGGAGAAACGCGGTTCATCGCCGATAAGCAGAACGATCTTCCCTTTGTGCAACGTGACTTCTCTGACTGGCCGCGGCTCGCGAAGCCTGAGGAAATATTGAGTGCCCACCGCCCCGAACCGGGCGATGCGCTCCTCTTCTGGCATCGGACGCTTCACGACTCGGCCCCGCTTCTTGAGGGTACGAAAACAATACTCAGAACCGACGTGCTCTACGAGCCCGTAGATGTGCCCTGAGCAGCGGCAAGGCCACCATCGCGTTGTCCCTCGCCCCGGAGACCGACGACCTGGGCAGCCCGGGCAACTACGACTTCGAGATCGTTTCTGCGACGGGGGGCCTTCCGATCCGGAGGTTCTTCAACTGGGACGGCGTGCCGGCCGAGATGATCCGCACCGCAGGAGGTGCGCGCGAGTACCGGCGGCCCGTGGGTGGCGCGGTCCTCCGTGGAGATCCCCGTGGTCGATTGGCGCGATCAGCCCACGGCGGAGGCGGCATGGGAGGCCTACCTGAACGGGAGCAGAATCAGTCTGGATGCCTACGGGTCTTCTCCCCAAAGCATCCCTGACCGGGCCCGCGCTCCGTCCATGACCACCGTGGCGGGCCATCGGCAGTCACCCTGCACCGAGGTGCCGAGTGCCGGCCGCGGCCCGGTCCGCCTCCGGCCTGACTGCCGGCCGCGGCCCGGGCGAGGATGTACGGCAGCGCCAGAAGGTGCGCCCGCGAGGTTGTGCCAGCGCGGCATCCGCCACCGCATCGCCCGCAGGGGAATCGAGTCCTCGCAGCGGCTCGGACGCCACCGCTGGACCATAGAACGACCATGGCCTGGCTCGCCGGCTACCGCCGCCTCCACCGCCGCGACGAACGCAAGGCCGAACGCTTCCTCGCCCTCACCAACCCGGCCCGCACCCTCATCTGCTACCGCAGACTCGCAATTGAGATGACCTCTTAAAGGTCATGGGAATCATCAGCATCGCGAAGGCCGGAGGATGCCGACACGACCTGCCGGTTGACGTGCGAGCGCGAGAAGTTCGTCGCGATCTCACAGGGCGTGGTGTTCACAGCCAATGCCCATTCGTGAATAGTGGGGTCACCGTCCGGTTCGTCCCCGATGAGAACTACCTCCTCTCCTTCCCCTACTTTCTCGTCGCCACAGTTGACGATCATCTGATCCATGCAGATGCGGCCCACTACCGGGTAACGTCGACCTCGAATGGAAACGGCCATCTGTCCACTCGACGACCGTGGCACCCCATCGGCGTAGCCGACGGGGACCAGAGCCAAATTAAGTGCTTTCGGTGCAATCCAATCGTGCTCATAGGAAACACCCTGCCCGGCTTCAACCCTCTTCGTGAGCGCAACGTGACTTGTGACCCGCATGGCCGGTCGAAGGTCGAAGCTATGACGCTCCGTATATGGCAGCAGTCCATAGAGCGCCGAGCCTGTCCGAACCATGTCGAAATGAAGATCAGGCCGTGTGAGCGCTGATAGTGATCCGGCCAGATGCCGTCGAACGTCGAGGCCGGCTTTTTTTGCCTGACGCCAGGCACTGGTGAGGAACTCTGCTTGCTCGTCCAGCGTGTCATGGCCCCTGACTTCACCGTGCGACAGGTGTGACCACACAGATGCAACACTGATCAGGCCTTGTGATTGCGCGGACTTCGCGGCATTCAAAAGGGATGCCAAATGATCGAACGCCGCTCCGCCGCGACCCAGTCCGGTATCAACCTCGAGGTGGACTCTCGTCGGGCGGCCGACAGCTCGACCCGCGTCCACTGCGAACGCCAGCGTGCGAGCCGACTGGACTGACACGTCCACGCCGGCCGCCGTGGCCCATCGCATGCTCTCCGCCGAATTGTGCAACCACGCGAGGATCGGTGCATCGATGCCGGCCCGGCGAAGCTCCAGTGCTTCCGGTGTTGTGCAGACGCCAAGCCATGTCGCCCCTCCTCTGAGCGCCGCACGCGCGACGTCAATCGCGCCATGTCCATATGCGTCGGCCTTCACGACGGCCATGACGGCGGCAGTCGGCCCGCCGACGGCTTGTCGAACCACGCGCGTGTTGTGTTCAACGGCGGACAGGTCTACGAGCACGTTCAGATATCGGCGCGGAATGTTCGACCAAGCCTCCATAGTCAGGTCCACTCGCGAAAGACGCATGTCGACTCCATCGAAGCCCCGATGGGTTCACCTCGCATTGCTCTACTTGCGTGGGCGGGCCACGTCGCGCAGCAGGAGTGTGGTGGTCACGCTGCTCACCCCGGTCAGGGCGATCGCGAGGCCGACCGGGAGGAATTCCGCGAACACGCCGAAGACCAGGGGTCCGACCCCCTGGATGCTCATGGTGGTGGTGTTCAGCAGCGCGAAACCCTGTCCCTGGAGATGGGACGGGAGCGCCTCCAGGAAGCGTCGCTGCAGGCCGAGCAAGTAGGCGGATCCCATGCCGGTGACCACGTACGCTGCGGTGACCGCCGGATACGGCAGGTCCAGGACGAGCGTGATCGAGGGCGTGCCCATCACCAACAGCAGTGGCAGGACGAGCCGTTCCCGGGTGGCGGGGGTGAACGCCCGCCCGATGACGACGTCTCCGATGAGCATTCCGACCGACGTGGCTGCCAACAGGATGCCGGTCTCCGTCGGGTTGAACCCGCGCTGCGCGGAGTACGGGATGAGCAGGCTTCCCGCCGCGGCCAGGTACGCGGCGGGCAGGCACTGGACCATGATCAGCTTGAGGACCCCGGGGGCGGCGACGAGCGCTGCGTTGCCTTGCAGGGTCTTGCGCACGATCGACCCGCCCTCCACAGCGGACCGGCCCTCCACTGTCGACCCGCCCGCCACAGCCGACCCGCTCGCGCGGACCACGTCGGTGTGCGACAGGAACAGGCGGCTGATCACCGACGCAAGCAGGTGCGCCCCTGCGGTGACCAGCATCGTCCGCTCCACGCCCAGCCACACGACCAGCGTCCCGCCGGCGGCCATGCCCACCATCTGCGCCGAGACCGCGACGATGTAGGACAGCGAACGTCCGAGCACGTAGGTGTCGCCGGTGAGGACCGCCGCCAGGACGCGGGCCGTGGCCCCGGTGGTGACCGGTGTCAGGCAGGCCACGGCTGCGACCAGGAGCAGGCTGGGCGCGACCGGGAGGTGCCCGAACGCGAGCAGCAGCCCGACCGCGCACTGGAGTGCGTAGCCGGTGGTGATGAGGGTCCGCGGCGAGAACCGGTCCGCCATCGCGGCAAGGAACAGGCCGCCTGCGGCTTGGGGCAGGAAGCCGATCGTCATCGTCATCGCCGTCAACAGCGGAGAGCCGGTCTGGTCGAACACCAGCACCGCCAGCGCGACGGACCGCAGCGTATCGGACATGACGCCGAGCAGCCGACCTGCGAATACGGCTCGGAACTGGGCGACCGCGAAGACCTGGCCATAGGTGGCCTTCGTCGCGAACTGATCGATCATGAGCAGGATGCTCCCGAAACTCTCCTGGGCCGAACCGTGTCTACCGGTTGATCGCGGCGATGTGGGTCGGCAAGGCCCGCCACACCTCGGGTGTGTAGAAGTGGCCACCGGGCAGGGAATCGTGCCGGTACGGCCCCAACGCCAACTCCCGCCACTGGGCGGGGGCGTCCGGTTCGATCACCTCGTCGTCGGCGCCGGCGAGGACCTGCAGCGGCATGGTGACCCCCGCGGCGCCGTTGTGGCGGAACGTGTCCCGCACGGCGATGTCCGCGCGCATGATCTCCACCGCCATCTCCAGCAGGTCCGGATCCTCCAGCACGTGCGCGGCGATCAGCCCGTGCGTGCGCATCCAGGTGAGCAGTTCCTCGTCGGTGTCCTGGTGGGCCGGGAACATGTCCCGCGGCGTGAGGCCACGCGCCGGAGCGTTGCACGAGGACACGACCAGGGCGTCCGGGACGGACGTGCCCCGCGCCTCCAGCCGGCTCGCCACGTCGAAGGCCATCCAGCCGCCCATGCTGTGTCCGAACAGGACGTACGGCCGGTCGCCGACCGCTGAGACGACCGTGCGGGTGGCGTCCTCCGCCAGCTCGTCCCAGGTCGTGGCGAAGTCCTCCAGGAAGCGGCCGTCGCGGCCGGGGTAGCAGATCAGTGCGACGTCCACGTCCGGCGCCACGACCTCGGCCCACGGGTGGTACGGCCCGGTCCCACCGCCGCAGAAACCCAGGCACACCAGCGTGTTGGTCGCGCCGTCAAGCTGCTTCGGGCGGATCACGGCGGTGTTCTGCCGCGCTGGTCCCAGTTGGTTCGACACGTGCTGTCTCCTCTATCGGCCGGCTGCCGAGGTCACGCCGGCGTGCGCCGACTGGACGAACTCCGCGAAGTCCCGCAGCATCGGCCGCTGGTACACGTCCCGGATGGACAGTGCGACGCCCAGCTCCTTCTTGACCCGGGCCACGACCCGGATGGCCATCAACGAGTGGGCGCCCAGCGCGAAGAAGTCGTCCTCGGCGAACACCCGGTCCTGGCCGAGGACTTCCGCCCACACCCCGGCGACGAGCTCCTCGTACTCGCCCTCCGGGAGCCGCCCGTCCGCTTGCGTGGTACCGGCGTCGGGTTCGGGGAGGAGGGAGAAGTCGATCTTCCCGTTGACGGTCAACGGGAACGCGGCGATCCGAACGAACCGTGCCGGGACCATGTGGGCCGGCAGGAGCGCGGCCACGTGGTCGCGCAGCTCGTCGAGGTCCGGGTCGCCCACGCAGTACGCGACCAGGTCGTCCGCCCGCGCGACCACGACGGCGGCACACCCGTCGCGGTATCCGGCGATGGCCGCCTCGACTTCGCCGGGCTCGATCCGGAAGCCGCGCACCTTGACCTGGCGATCGGCCCGCCCGACGAACTCCAGCGTGCCGTCCGCCCGGCGCCTGACCTCGTCACCCGTGCGGTACATCCGCCGCCCGGCACCGGCGAACGGGTCGGCGACGAACCGTTCCGCGGTCAGGCCGGGGCGGTTCACGTACCCCCGCGCGACGGCGGGGCCCGAGATGTAGAGCTCGCCGGTCACGCCCACCGGCACCTCCGCCAGGCGGTCGTCCAGCACGTGGACCTCGACACCGGGCAGCGGCGGCCCGATGTGCGGCTCGGCGCCCTCGATCGGCCCGGCCGTGGAGTCCACGGTGCACTCGGTCGGTCCGTAGAGGTTGAACGCCTCCACGCGCCCCGCCCGCCTGGCCGCGTCGAGTCGCCGCCACAGCGCGGTGGAGACGGGCTCGCCGCCCAGGTACAGATGCAGCGGGGTCGTGACCCCCTGCTCCACGGCCTCCCAGTGCGAGGGGGTGGCGTCGATGTCGGTTATCCCGTGCTCGGCCAGTGCGGCGCCGAACCGGGCGGGATCGCGCCGCTGCTCCTCGTCGAGGACGACGACCGTGTCGCCGCGGCAGACCCTGGCCCACTGCTGGACCGAGGCGTCGAACGACGCGCTCGCGTTCCAGCCGACCACGCGGTGGCCGTCCGGGTAGGCGCCGACCGCCTCGAGCCGGTGCAGCAGGGACGCCACCCCGCCTCTGGTCGCGATCACGCCCTTGGGCACGCCGGTCGAGCCCGAGGTGTAGATGACGTAGGCAGCGTCGGCAGGTGTCACGGGCACCGGCTCGGCAGCGCTTCCCGAAGCGACCGGCGTGATCACGTCGACGTCCGCGAGCCGGGTCGGCCGGTCGTCCGCCGCGACCACCAGCCGCAGGCCGGAGTCCTGGATCATGAAGGCGATCCGTTCGCCGGGGTACCGCGGGTCGAGCGGGACGTACGCCGCGCCCGCGCTCCACACGGCGAGCAGTGCGGCGACGAGGTCCACGCCCCGCTCCAGGCACACGCCGACGTGGTCGCCACGGCGCACACCGCGGTCCCGTAGGGCGCCGGCGAGGCCCGCGACCCACGCGGCGAGGTCGGCGAACGTGACGGACGCGTCCGCGGACCGGACGGCGGCACGGTCCGGCGCCGCCTCGACGGACTGCAGGAACCGGGCCAGCGGGTCGTCATCCTGTGCGATGAGGTTCGTGGTCATCTCAGACGAACCTCGCCTCGGCCGGAACGGTCGGCAGGCAGTCCCGCACGGAGACCGGATCGCCCATGGCGACGACGATGCGCCGGTCGCCCCGGAACCGCTCCCTTCCGTGTGCGGCAAGGATGTTGTCGACCATCATCACGTCACCCGGCTGCCAGGACCGCCGCATGGTCGCGCCCGCGTACGCGGCGTCGATGGCCGCGAGGTCCTCCTTGGTGACCGGTTCGCCGTCGCCGAAGGACGTCTCGAACGGGAGTCCGTCCGCGCCGAACTCGTCCACGAGCGACTCGCGGATCTCCTCGTCCAGCGACCACGAGTTCCAGAACGCCATGTGGTTGAACCACACTTCGTCGCCGGTGTGCGGGTGGGTGATCACCCCGGCACGGATCTGGCTGGTGCTCAGGTCGTCGCCTGACCAGCGCGCGGCGATCAGGTTCTCGGCGCAGTACGCCTCCACCTGTGCGCTCCGGTCGGTGGCGAAGGCGGTGCGCCAGTCCAGGGACACCAGGTCGGAGTAGTTGCGGCGCAGGGCCCAGCCCGAGGAGCGCATGCGCCGTACCAGGTGTTCCGGTATGTCGCGTAACACCGCCCGGCAGTCCGCGACCGGGGTCGCGCCGCCCTCCGCCGGTGCGGTGAGGCAGCAGAACACCAGCGTTCCCGGGAAGTCGAGGGTGTAGCTGTTCTCGTTGTGCATCCGGATGGGCTGTGCCGGCGGCAGGTCGGTCGAGGAGAACACGTCATCGCCATAGCTGTGCCTCGGCGTGGCCTTCTCCCGGTACGGGGTGCGCTGCGGAACGAGCTGGTCGCGGACAGCGCCGAAGTCCTGCACGTCGCGCACCGGCAGGCCGCGCAGGTACAGCACCCCTTGGGACCGCATCGCGGCACGGAGTTCGTCGTCGACCGAGCGCAGCCAGTCCAGCGCGTCGGCGAGTGTGGACAGCTCAGGGGTGACGACCATGGGCGGCGCCCCGGCTTCGAGTCGGATGTCGAGCTTGCGGTCGAGTTGCTTTGCGCCCCGTTGATCGGGAGCATTATTCATCTGATGCCGAACCCTTCCGGAGTGGGGGAACTCGCATGGGCGTGGCCTGAAACGGGCCGTGGCGTGAAATCGTCGGCATGCGCCGAAGGGGCGGCAGCCCTCAAATCGCCCGGCTAATTCTCCGGTCGTCGTCACGCAGAGCGTGGAGGAGCGATTTCGGCCGCAGGTCTGTCCAATTCTGATCGATGTAGCCGAGGCAGGTGTCCCGCGCGTCAGGTCCGTGGACCACGCTCCAACCAGCCGGAACATCCACGAACTGGGGCCACAGTGAGTGCTGCCCCTCGTCGTTGACCAGCACCAGGAATTGGCCGTCCGCACTGTCGAAAGGATTCGTCAACTTGGCTTTCCTCTGTCGAGGGACGTCGCTTTCGCAACTCACACTAGGCACAACCAACTTCATCTGGCAACCACTTTATTGATCTTGACGTTATCGATTCGGGTCCTTACGTTGAGTTCGGAGTCAGAGGCCATGGCTTCCGCAAACCTGCCTATGGCGCGCCCTGGGCATGTGAGGCCTGAACAGCCACTTCTGGCGAAATGTCAGCCGTCGACCGCACGCATCGTTGAAACCGATTTCGGCGTGCCTGAGGTCGGCGTCCGTTACTTCGGGGTAAGGACGTGAAGGCGATGGCCAGGCTGCCGAGGCTGCCACAAACACAGCGCACGGTGAGGGAGACCGCCGGAGCGAACGCAAATCGGCCGTCCGGAGCGGGAAGCGCGACCCGCACTCTGTCTCCGGACCTGGTCGACGCGGCCCGGTCGGTGGCGGCGGAACACGACGCGGAGCTGTTCTCCGTGCTGTCGGCCGCTTTCGTGGCGGTCCTGGCCAGGTACGGCGAGGCCGAGCGGATCGAGCTCGGTGGTGCGCCCGGTGAGCTGCTGGCCGTCACGCCCGGCCGCGACGACACGTTCGCCGACCTCGTCCGGACCGTCCGGCTGACCGGTCGTCAGCAGGTCGAAGACGACCGGTACCGGGCCGCTGACGCGGTGTTCCGACAGGCGGACGGAACCGCGGACCCGTCGGAGCACCAACTGGTCGTCGAGGTCCGGCAGTCGTCCGAGGAGGTCCACCTCGACGTGTCCTTCGACGCCGGGGCGTTCGACCACGGGACGGTCGAGCGCCTGCTCGGGCACTTCGCCACCCTGCTGACCGCCTGCGTCGCCGATCCCGGCATCCGCCCGCGGGCCGAGGCGCCTTTGCTCACGGCGGCGGAGCAGCAGCGGATGCTGGTGGAGTGGAACGCCACCGCGTCCGAGTTCGACCACGACCGCACCCTGCACGCATGTGTGGCCGAGCGGCTCGAGACCGATCCCGACGGTGTGGCGCTGATCCACCGCGGGACGACCTGGACCGCCGCCGAGGTCGACAAGGCGGCCAATCGGCTCGCCCACCGGCTCAGGGCCCTCGGTGTCGGCCGCGGCGGCCGTGTCGCGATGTGCCTTGACCGGGGCCCGAACCTGATGGTCGCGATCCTGGGCATCCTCAAGGCGGGCGCCGCGTACGTACCCCTGGACGCCGACTACCCCGTCGAACGCCTGGCGTTCATGATGGAGGCCTCCGACTCCCACGTCCTCGTCACGGAATCCCCGCTGTCGCCGCGCCTGCCCCGGTCCGGCGTCCCGGTGATCCTCATGGACCGGGACGCCGCGGAACTCGAGCAACTGCCCGACCACGCCCCCGAGGAGGTCGCCGGTCCGGACGACCTCTGCTACATCATCTTCACCTCCGGCTCCACCGGCCGGCCCAAGGGGATCGCCATCCGGCACCGGGGCGTCGTCAACAACCTGCTGGACATCAGTGCCACCGCCGGGGTCGGCGCCGAGGACCGGGTGATCGCTCTGTCCTCACCGAGCTTCGACATGTCGGTCTACGAGCTCCTGGGGATCGCCGTGGCCGGCGGCGCGGTGGTGTTCCCGGACCCGGGCCGCACCAAGGACCCGGCGCACTGGCACGACCTGGTCCACAAGCACGACGTCACCGTCTGGAACTCCGCGCCCTCCCTCCTCGAGCTCTACGTCGAACACGTGCGGTCCCTCGGCGAACAGACCGGGATCCGGACCGTGATCCTGGGCGGGGACTGGAGCATGCCGGACCTCCCCCAGCGCCTCGAGCCCCTTGCCCCCGGCATCAAGGTCTTCGTCTTCGGCGGATTCGCCGAGGTGTCCATCTCCTCCACGTGGTTCCTGGCAGGGGATCCGCTGCCAGGCTGGGCCAGCATCCCGTTCGGGCGGCCGATGGCCGGCCAGCGGCTCTACGTGCTGGACTCGGAACGCCAGCCGGTCCCCGTCGGTGTGACGGGGCAGATCCACATGGCGGGCCTCGGCCTTGCCCAGGGGTACTACGGCAACCCCGAGCTGACCGCGGCCAAGTTCTTCGAGTGGTCGCACGGCCCGGTACAGGGGGAGCGCCTCTACAGCACCGGCGACCTGGCCAGGTTCCACCCCGACGGCCTGGTGGAGCTGATCGGGCGGATCGACCATCAGGTCAAGATCCGCGGAGTCCGCGTCGAGCTCGGCGAGGTCGAGTCCGTGCTCCGCGAGGACCCCTCGGTCGCCCGGGCCGTGGTGGTCGCCGGGGAGGACACCTCCGGTGAACGCCGCCTGGTCGGCTACGTGGTGGCGCGGGACGGCGCCGAGGTCGACCCGGCGGCGCTGCGGCGCGCGGTCCGCACCTGGCTGCCCGAGCAGATGGTGCCGTCCGCCATCGTGGTCCTGGACGCACTGCCGATCAGTCCGAACGGGAAGGTCGACCGGAAGGCGCTGCCGGCGCCCACGTACACGGCCGCGGGCGGCCGGGAACCGAGGGACTCCACGGAGCAGGAGCTGTGCGCGCTCTTCGCCGAGCTGCTCGGCATCGACCGCGTCGGTATCGACGACAGCTTCTTCGACCTCGGCGGGAACTCGCTGCACGGAATCCGGCTCGTCCGGCGGCTGCGGGCGCGGTTCGACGCGGAGCTGTCGATCAGGACCCTGTTCGACGCACCCACCGTCGCGGAGCTCGCGGCCAGGGTCGGAGGGCGGGCCGGGAGCCGCCGCGCGCCCCTCACGCCGGTCGAGCGCCCGGACCCGCTGCCGCTCTCCCTGGCACAGCAACGGCTCTGGTTCATCGAGCAGCTCAACGGGCCGTCGGCGATGTACAACATCCCGTTCAGCTTCCGGATCACCGGGCCGGTCGACACCGAGGCGCTGATCGGCGCCCTGCGGGACCTGGTAGTCCGTCACGAGTCCCTCCGTACGGTGTTCGTGGCCGAGGACGGGGTGCCGGCCCAGCGGATCGTCGCCGCCCCGGCCGTCGCCGACCTCGTCCGGCATGTGCGCCTGCCCGCCGAAGAGCTGGACGCGGCCGTCCGGTCGGCCGCACGGCACGCGTTCGACCTCGCCACGCAAGTCCCCTTCCGGGCATGGCTGTTCGAGTCGGGCCCGGAGCACCACCACCTGTTGATCGTCGTCCACCACATCGCGGGCGACGGCTGGTCGATGCGACCGCTCGCTGACGACCTCACGACCGCGTACGCGGCCCGGTGCGCGGGCCGGGAACCCGACTGGGCGCCGCTGCCGGTCCAGTACGCCGACTACACCCTGTGGCAGCGCGAGACCCTCGGCGCGGCGGACGCCCCCGGCGCCCCTCTGCACCGCCAGGTCCGCTACTGGGAGGACCGGCTGGCCGGCCTGCCCGAGCGCGTCGGCTTCCCCGCCGACCGCCCGCGCCCGGCCGTGGCATCTCAGGACAGCGCGACGGTGCCGCTGAACATCCCGGCCGAGCTGCACCAGCGCCTCACCGACCTGGGCCGCCGCACCGGCACCACCCTGTTCATGATCCTCCACGCGAGCCTGGCGGCCCTGCTCACCCGCTCCGGCGCCGGAACCGACATCGCGGTGGGCACCGTCGCGGCCGGCCGCACCGAGGAAGAGGTCGACGATCTCATCGGCTTCTTCGTCAACACCCTGGTCATCCGCACCAGCACCGCGGACGACCCGCGGTTCGTCGACCTGCTCGACCGGGTGCGGGAGACGTGCATCGGCGCCGACGAGCACCAGGACCTGCCCTTCGACCGGCTCGTCGAGGTGCTCAACCCGGCGCGCTCGACCGCGCACCACCCGCTGTACCAGGTCAGCCTCACGCTTCAGAACATGCCGGACGCCCGGATCGCCCTTCCCGGCGCGGAGGTCACCGGGGGGATCCTGCCCACCGGCAAGCTGCTGACCGACGTGCACTTCGACATCACCGAGACCTGGACCGGCGACGCGCGGCCGGCCGGTGTCCGTTTAGTGGCGCACTACGCCACGGACCTGTTCGAGGCCGAGACGGTCCGCACCCTGCTCCACCGCTGGATCGCGGTCCTGGAACAGGCCGCCGGGCACCCCGCGATCCGGGTCGGCGAGTTCGCCGCGCTCGGCGCGGACGAGCCCGCGGGTCTGCCGGTGCCGACGAGCGAGGCCGCGCCGGACCACGCCCCTGCGGGCGCCGGCCGAGCCCCGCGTGACGGCCAGGAAGCGCTGCTGTGCCGGTTGTTCGGCGAGATCCTCGGCGTCGACCGGGTGTCGATCGACGACAACTTCTTCGCGCTCGGCGGCCACTCGCTGCTCGCCACCCGGCTGGTGAGCCGGATCCGCGCGGTCACCGGTGCCGGACTGCGGGTGCGTCAGCTGTTCGAGGCGCCCACGGTCGCCGAGCTCGTGACCCGGCTGCGGGACGGCGCACCGGCCCGCGAGCCGCTGGCACCGCGGGTCCGCCCCGACCGCATCCCGCTGTCGTACGCCCAGCGCCGCCTGTGGTTCCAGGACCGGTTGCAGGGACCGTCGGCGACGTACAACATGCCCCTCGCGTTGCGGCTCGACGGGCAGCTCGACCCCGCCGCGCTGGAAGGCGCCCTCGGCGACATCATCCGTCGCCACGAATCCCTGCGGACCGTCTACCCCGACCTCGAGGGGTCCCCGGAACAGCTCATCGTCCCGGCGGACGAGGCGCTCGTCGAGCTCGACTGCCGGCACGTGAGCGCCGAGGACCTGGAGGGCGCGCTGCTGGCGGCGTCCAAGCACATGTTCGACCTGGCCAAGGACCTGCCGCTGCGCGCCTGGCTGTTCGACGTGGCGCAGGACCGGCACGTGCTGCTGATCATCGTTCACCACATCGCCGGCGACGGCTGGTCGCTGGTCCCGCTCGCCAGGGACCTGATGGCCGCGTACTCGGCGCGGCGGGCGGACACCGAGCCCGACTGGGCGCCCCTGCCGATCCAGTACGCCGACTACACCCTGTGGCAGTTGGAGACGCTGGGCTCCGGCGACGACCGGACGAGCGTGATGTCCCGGCAGGTCAACTACTGGACCGAGCACCTCGCAGGGCTTCCCGAGGTCGTGACGTACCCGCCGGACCGGCCCCGACCCGCGATCGCCTCCTACGAGGGCGCGATGGAGTGCTTCGAGCTGCCCGCCGAGCTGCACCGCGACCTGGTCGCTCTGGCGCAGGGCTCGGGCGCCACCCTGTTCATGGTGGTGCAGGCCGCGATGGCCGCCCTGCTGACCAGGATGGGCGCGGGCACCGACACCGCCGTCGGCGCGCCGATCGCGGGCCGGCTCGACAACGGCCTCGACGACCTCGTCGGGTTCTTCGTGAACACCCTGGTCATCAGGACCGACACCAGCGGCGACCCGACCTTCGCCGAACTGCTGCGGCGGGTCAGGGAGACCTGCCTGGTGGCCTACGAGCACCAGGACGTGCCGTTCGACCACCTGGTGGAGAGGGTCAACCCGCGCCGGTCGGCCGCGCACCACCCGCTCTTCCAGGTCATCCTGGCCGTGCAGAACAACAAGGAGCCGGAGTTCGCCCTGGCGGACCTGGACGTCGCCTTCGACGCGCCGCCGACCGGGCGCACGCAGTTCGACCTGCACGTCGACCTGTTCGAGCGGTTCGACGACGGCGGTCAGCCGGCCGGCCTGACCTGCAACATCGACTACGCGACCGACCTCTACGACGCCGGGACCGTCGTCCGTCTCTTCGAGCGTTGGCGACGAGTGCTCGCCCGGGCCGCGGCCGCCCCGGACACGCGCCTGAGCGCACTGCCCCTGCTCGACGCCGCCGAACGAGCGGAGCTGCTCGTCGAGCGCAACGACACCGCCCACCCGATCGTGGACGCCGCGCTGCCCGAGCTGTTCGCCGCCCAGGTCCGCAGGGTCCCGGACGCGGTCGCAGTGGTGTCCGAGCGGGGGGAGTGGACCTACCGGCAGTTGGACGAGCAGGCCGAGCGGGTCGCGAGGTGGCTGCTCGCCCGCGGCACGCGGCCGGAGGATCTGGTCGGGGTCGCCCTGCCTCGCTCGGCGGAGTTGCTCGCCGTTCTGCTCGGCGTCCTCAAGGCCGGGGCCGCGTACCTCCCCGTCGACCTCGCCTATCCGGACGGGCGCATCCACGACATGGTGACCGATGCGCGTCCGGTGTGCACCATCACGGCCACCGACGCGGTCACCAGGTTCGCCGGGCTGGTACCCGGTGCGCACGCGGCCTCGGCCCGGTCCGTCCTGGACGACCCCGCTGACGACGGCCGGCCGGTCGCGCAGCCGGTCCGGCCGGGCCAGCTGGCCTATGTCATGTATACGTCCGGCTCCACCGGCAGGCCCAAGGGCATCGCGACGACGCACCGCAACATCGCCGAGTTGGTGCAGGATCCGGTGTGGGACAGCGGGCACAGCCGGGTCCTGGCCCACTCCCCGCACGTGTTCGACGCCTCCACGTACGAGATCTGGGTCCCGCTCTGCACGGGCGGAACGGTGGTGCTCGCTCCGCCGGGCGCCTCCGACCCCGGCGTGCTGACCAGGTGCATCGAGGAGAACGACGTCACCGCGGTGTGGATGACGGCGGCGCTGTTCACCGTGGTCGCCGCGGAGTACCCGGAGCGCCTGCGCACCCTCACCGAGATCTGGTCGGGCGGCGACGTCGTACCGGCCTCGGCGGTCGCCCTGGTCCGCGCGGCGGCGCCGGCGACCAGGATCGTCGACGGCTACGGGCCGACCGAGACCACGACGTTCGTCCTGCGCTTCCCGATCGGGGCCGACTTCGACCTCGCGGCGGGCGTCCCGGTCGGCCGGCCGCTGGCCAACACCAGGGTGTACGTCCTCGACGGGGCGCTGGAACCGGTGGCGGACGGCGTCACGGGCGAGCTGTACGTCGGGGGCGCGGGCCTGGCCCGGGGCTACCTGGGGCGGGCCGGACTGACCGCCGAGCGGTTCGTCGCCGACCCGTTCGGGCCGCCCGGGTCGCGGATGTACCGGACCGGGGACGTGGTCCGGTGGTCCGCCGAGCGGCAGATCGAGTTCGTCGGCCGGGCCGACGACCAGGTGAAGCTGCGCGGCCACCGGATCGAGCCCGGCGAGGTCGAGTCGGTGCTGCGGGAGGACCCGGCGGTCCTGTCCGCCACCGTGGTGGTGCGCGAGGACGTGCCGGGGGACCGCAGGCTCGTCGGCTACGTCGTGCCCATGCCGGAAGCGGACGCCGACACGAGCGACTTCGTGGCCGACTGGGAGGCGACTTACGAGACCCTCTACGGGGACGAGGACGCCGCCGGGTTCGGCGCGGACTTCTCCGGGTGGAACAGCTCCTACACCGGCGGGCCGATCCCGCTCGACGAGATGCGGGAGTGGCAGGCCGCCACCGTCGGCCGCATCCTCGAGTTGCCCCCGGGGAACGTGCTGGAGATCGGCGTCGGCACGGGGCTGTTGCTCAGCGAGCTGCTGCCGCACGTGGAGTCCTACTGGGCCACGGACCTCTCGTCCTCGGTGATCGCCCGGCTGACGCGTCAGCTGCGCGACACCGAGTGGGCCGACCGCACCCACCTGTCCGCGCGCGGCGCGGACGACTTGGACGGCTTGCCGGCCGGGCACTTCGACACCGTCGTGATCAACTCCGTGATCCAGTACTTCCCGTCCGGCGACTACCTCGCCCGCGTGCTCGAAGGCGCCCTGGCACTGCTGCGGCCCGGCGGGCGGATCTTCGTCGGGGACGTCCGCAACCAGATGTCGGTGCGCGCGTTCCACGTCGCGGTCCAGGCAAGCCGACTGGGCCAGGACACCGACGCCAAGCGTGTGCTGGAGGCGGCCGACTCGGACGTGCGACTGGAACGGGAGCTCACCGTCGCCCCCGGCTTCTTCACGGAGCTGGCCGGGCGCTCCGACGTCGGCGGTGTCGACGTCCGGTTGAAGCGGGCTCGGGGCCACAACGAGATGTCCCTGCACCGCTATGACGTGACGTTGTACAAGGCTCCCGTCCGGTCGCACCCGGTGGCGGACCTGCCCGAGGTGCCGTGGCCCGGCGGTGGTCTCGACACCGTCGAGGCGATCGTCGCGGCCCACGACGGCACGGTCCGGATCCGCGGCGTTCACAACGCCCGGGTGGCGGCGGAGTGGCACACCCTGCGGTCGCTGGAGGACGCGGCGCCCGGAGCCCGGCTCGCGGACCTTCCCCCGGCCGACATCCGGCACGCGCTCGATCCCGAAACGCTGCACGAATGGGGTGCCGCGACCGGCCGGACGGTCGTCACCACCTACTCCGGGGACCGCTCCGACCTGCTCGACGTCGTGGTCCTGCCGGGAGACCTGGCGACCACGCCGCTCGACGGGACCTGGCAGGCCGAACCGTGCCCGGGCGCCCTGGTCAACACGCCGACCCGGACGATGGCGGCGGGCAAGCTCATCAAGGTCCTGCGCACCAGGCTGGCCGAGCGGCTGCCGGAGTACATGGTGCCCTCGACCCTGATGCTGATCGACACGATCCCCATGACCACCAACGGCAAGGTCGACCGTCGCGCTCTGCCCGCCCCCGCCTACACCGGCGACGGCTCCGGGCGCAGCCCGCGCGACGACCGTGAGGCCATGCTCTGCGACCTGTTCACCGAGGTGCTCGGCGTCGACCGCGTCACCATCGACGACAGCTTCTTCGACCTGGGCGGCCACTCCCTGCTCGCCACCCGGCTGGTCAGCCGGGTCCGCACCACCCTGGGCATCGAACTTCCGGTCCGGGCGCTGTTCGAGGCGCCGAGCGTGGCCGAACTCGCCCAGCGCCTGACCGGTGGGGAGAGGGCCAGGCCGGCGCTGGTCCGAGCCGACCGGCCCGAGGTCCTCCCGCTGTCATACGCGCAGCAGCGGATCTGGTTCGAGAACAGCCTCGAAGGCCCGTCCCCGACGTACAACATGCCGTTCGCGTTCCGTCTCACCGGCGGGCTCGACACTCAGGCGCTGCGCGCCGCCCTGGACGACCTGGTCGCGCGGCACGAACCGCTGCGCACCACCTTCCCCGTGTGGGACGGAACCCCCGAACAGCGGGTCGTCCCCGGCGCCGACGCCGTGGCGCCGTTCACCGAGGTCACGGTGGCGGGCCCGGATCTGACGGCACGGCTCTCCGCGGCCGCCCGGCACGAGTTCGACCTGGCCGCCGAGATCCCGATCCGGACGTGGCTGTTCCACACCGGCCCCGACGAACACGTGCTGCTGATCCTCATCCACCACATCGCCGCCGACGGCTGGTCGATGGGCCCGCTTGCCCGTGACCTGGTGACCGCCTACACGGCACGCCGCTCCGAGAGCGCGCCGTCGTGGGACGCGTTGCCCGTCGACTACGCCGACTACACGCTGTGGCAGCGGCGGCTGCTGGGCGACCCCGGCGATCCGGACAGTGAGTTCGCCCGGCAACTGGGCTACTGGACGGCCCAGCTCGCGGACTTGCCGGACGTCGTCAGCTTCCCCACCGACCGGCCGCGGCACGCGGCCACATCGCACCTGGGCGAGACCCTCTGGATCGAGGTGCCCGCTCAGGTGCACCGCGGGCTCGCGGACCTGGCCCGCAGCCAGGGCGCGACGACGTTCATGGTGTTGCAGGCGGCCATGGCGGCACTGCTCACCCGGTACGGCGCGGGCACCGACATCGCGATCGGCACCGGCATCGCGGGCCGCACGGACGAGGCGCTGGAGGACCTGGTCGGGTTCTTCGTCAACACCCTGGTCATGCGTACCGACACCGCGGGCGACCCGCGGTTCGTCGACCTGGTCGCCCAGGCCCGCGAGACCGGCATCGCCGCGTACGAGCACCAGGACCTGCCCTTCGACCAGGTGGTGGAGAGGCTCAACCCGGAGCGCTCGCCGTCGCGGCACCCGCTGTTCCAGGTCGCCTTCTTCCTGCAGAACAGCCCGGTCGAGCGGTTCACCCTGCCCGGGATGGAGCTGGAGGTGCAGGAGGCTCCCACCGGAAACTCGGTGTTCGACCTGTTCTTCAGCGTCTCCGAGCGACCGGACCGGGGCGGCCTCGACGTCATGGTCCAGTACCGCACGGAGCTGTTCGACGCGGCGACCATCGACCGGATCGTCTCCCGGTGGACGGCCGTGCTCGACTTCGTCCTGGAACACCCCGGGGCCACGCTGTCGAAGATCGAGATCGTCTCGCCGGACGAGCGGGACGAGCTGCTCGGCAAGCGCAACGCCACGGAGGTCGTGTACCCGGAGGAGACCGTGGCCTCGATGATCGAGGAGCGTGCCCGGGAGATGGCGGACGCGCCGGCGGTGGAGGACGAGTCCACGGTGCTGACCTACCGTGAACTCAACAGCCGGGCGAACCGGTTGGCGCGACTGATGCGGGACCGCGGGATTCACCCGGAGGACCGCGTCGCCGTCCACCTGACCCGGACCCTGGACCTGATCGTCGCGATGACGGCGCTGACGAAGCTCGGCGCCACCTATCTGCCGCTGGATCCCGCGTACCCGGACGACCGATTGGCGTACCTGATCGACGACGCCCGTCCCCGGCTGTGCCTGACCACCGGGCGGCCCGCCGACGTGCTGCTCGGACTGGACACGATCGCGCTCGACGACGGCGAGACAGTGACGGCGCTGGCCGGGCAGTCCGACGAGGACCTGGGCTCGGCGCCGTGCCACCCCGAGCAGACCGTCTACATCATCTACACCTCGGGCTCCACCGGCCGCCCCAAGGGCGTCATGGTGCCGCACCGGGCACTGCACAAGCTCGTGCAGGAGTACCGTGCCCTGATGCCCCGCGGCCGGCGCGTCGCCCAGTTCGCGGCCGCCAGCTTCGATGTGTCCCTCCAGGAGGTCTACACGACGCTGGCGGCGGGCGGAACGGTGGTGCTGTGTCCGGACGACGTGCGGCGCGACCCGGCGGCCCTGGGCGCCTGGGTCACCCGTCGGTCTGTCACCGAGCTGCACCTGCCCAACATCGCGCTCCAGGCGCTGGTCGACGCGCTCCCCGGGACCGAGGACGACCTGGCCCCGTTGACCCACGTCATCCAGGCGGGCGAGGCCATGGCCCACTCGGAGTCGCTGCGCCGCGCCCTCGCCCGCAACCGCGGACTGACCGTGCACAACGAGTACGGTCCGACTGAGGCGGGCATCGTCGTCATCGCGTGGCGCGGGCGGGAGCTGCCGCCGTCGAGCCCCGAGGTGCCGATCGGCCGGCCGATGGCGAACGTGCGGGTGTATGTGCTGGACCCGTGGCTGAACCCGGTGGTCGACGGCGTGGTCGGGGAGTTGTACATCGCGGGCACGACCCTGGCCAACGGCTATGTGGGGCAGAGCGGGCTGAGCGCGTCCCGGTTCGTGGCCGATCCCTTCGGGCCGCCCGGTTCGCGCATGTACCGTACCGGCGACCTGGTCCGGTGGAACGCCTCCGCCGAGCTGGAGTTCCTGGGGCGGGTGGACGACCAGGTGAAGATCCGCGGCTTCCGGGTCGAACCGGGCGAGGTCGAGGCGGCGCTGCGCGAGGAGCCGGCGGTGGCCGCGGCCGCGGTGACCGTCCGCGAGGACGCGCCAGGAGACCGCCGGCTGGTCGGGTACGTCGTCCCCCCACCGGGCGGATCGATCGACACCCTTGCGCTGCGCCGGTCACTGGAGCGACGGCTGCCGGCGCATCTGGTGCCGTCGGCCCTGGTGGAGATCGAGGCGATCCCCGTCACGCAGAACGGGAAGCTCGACCGGCGCGCGCTGCCCGAGCCGAGCCGCACGAGCGGTCAGGCCGGCCGCGGCCCCAGGGACGACCGCGAGGCCGCGCTCTGCGGACTGTTCGCCGAGGTGCTCGGGATCGACGAGGTGACCATCGACGACAGTTTCTTCGAGCTCGGCGGCCACTCCCTGCTGGCGGCCCGGTTGACGGGCCGGGTCCAGTCGGCCCTCGGCATCGGACTGCCGGTCCGTGTGCTGTTCGAGACGCCCACGGTCGCCGGGATCACCGCCCACCTCGACGGCACCACCGGCCGCGACGCCTACGCCCCGGTCCTCACCCTGCGCGCGGAGGGCTCTGCCGCCCCCCTGTTCTGCGTCCACCCGGCGGGCGGCCTCAGCTGGCCCTACGCCGGTCTGCTGCCGCACGTCGACCGCACTGTTCCGGTCTTCGGCCTCCAGGCGGACGGCGTCTCGACGACACCGGCCGGGTACGCGAGTCTGGAACACATGGCCGCGGTCTACGCGGACCGCATCACCCGCACCCACCGCGGCCCGATCCATCTCCTCGGCTGGTCCTTCGGCGGCAAACTGGCCCACGCCACGGCGGTGCACATGCAATCCCTCGGCATCGAGGTCTCGTCCCTGACCATCATCGACTCGAACCCGAACGAATCGGCACACCACCGGGAGAACGTGTACGTCGACATCCTCGGCATGCTCGGCCTCGACCGCGACGAAATCGACGACTCGATGCTGGAGTACGAAGGCTTCACCGCCGCCCTTCGCGCCCGAGCCACTCCGCTGTCCGAACTCACGCGTGACCAGGTGGCCAATCTCGCCGAGATCATGGCCCGCAACCTGGCGCTGGCCGACCGGCAGAGCAGCGGAGTCTTCCGCGGCCGCACCACCGTGGTCGCGTCCAGCACCACACTGGACACCACCGCGGTCGGCGCGGAGGCATGGGCGCCCTGTCTCTCCGACGAACCCGACTTCCACGTCGTCGACTTCGCGCATCTCCATCTCATGACCCCCGAAGCCCTCAAGATCATCGGTCCGTTGGTGAACACCACCCTCACCCGACAACCCTGACCAGGAGCCGCGGCCGCCGTACCCACGGCGGCCGGCGGTTCTCCTCTGAACCTGGCTGTGGTGTCGGGTGTTGGTAGGCACGGGTCGTACGGAACGACGAAGCTCCTGGTGGACGGGTCCTCGACCAAGATGACCCGTGTCCGCCAGGAGCTTAGGGCTGCCGCCCGCTACGCAAACGTGCTCCCTTCACTCGGCGATGTCGACTCCGTATCCGCGTGCGAGCGCGTCCAGGGCGTGGTCGTAGCCCTGGCCGACGGCACGTAGGCGCCAGACCGGGCCCCTCCGGTAGATCTCCGCGAGGAGCATCGTGCGTTCGGTGGTGGCGGCGTCCAAGGTGGCCCGTGCAAGTGGTGTCGCGCTGCTGCCGGGGGCCGCGCTGATCTGTATCGCGCCGACGGTCCCGAATGTCTCGTTGTCGTCGATGGCTGCGGCTACGACGACTTTGCGGGTTGTGGGTGGCAGTGAGGCCAGGTCGAGGGTGATCGTCTGCTCGGCTGGGCCACCGGTGAGCAGACGTACTGTTCCGGCGGGGCTTTCCGGGGCTCCGTAGAAGATGAAGTCCTCGTCGAAGCTGACCTGTTCGTCCTCGTCGACGAGGAAGGCGACGACGTCGACGTCGAAGCGGTATTGCGGGGTCCAGCCGGCGGTGATGTGCCACACGGGGAAGGGTGCTCCGGACGGCATGGGCAGATCGATGACACCTCCTCTGGGCAACACCGCCGGCCCTTGGGGGCGGGGAGTCGTCGGAGGCCGAACGGCGGTTGTCGGAGTGGTGAGCCATTCCGGTGCGTGTACGGGGAGCTCGAGGGCCTTGATACGGGGCATGCGCCGGTCGCCTTCCCCGCCGGGCAGGACTACGACGTCGGTGACGCCGGCGGACAGGTTGATCGCGGCGGAACCGCCGAGAGCGACGACGTGGGTGCGGGCCGCCGCGGCGTCGGAGTGGACGCCACCCACGACCAGGACCCGGTGTCCGGCCAGCGGTCTGTCCGGTACGCCCTCTGCGGCCGGCTCCTCGCGGCGTATCCCTGGTGCGGTCACCGTCGATGCAGCTGGTGCGCTCGGTGTTGCTGTCCGGCGGTCGGGGGCGGCATCCGCTGCGGGAGTGACCGGTGATGCGGGGGTGGCTCGCTGAGCTTCGGACTCGGTTGCAGCCGTCGCTGCCGTGGCCACAGAAGTCTCGAAGACTGTCCCCGGTTGTACGTCTGCGAGCAGGCGCAGGAAGGTGTGCTCGTCGATCACCGGTACGCCCTCGCTACGGGCGCGACGTGCCTTGGCCGAGTCCGACGCCGGCTCGTTGGTGACCAGCACGCCGGTGTGCCGGCTGACGGAGGCCATCATGTTCAGGCCGGCGGCAACGGCTCGCCCGATCAGCTCCGCACGGGCGTGGGCGGTTTCGCAGGTGATCGCGACCTTCATGCCTTGCCGGAGTGGTCCGCCGGGAGTCATCGGGCCGGGGTTGCGGTAGGCGCACGGAGTCTTGGGTGGCTTCGGCGTGAACTGTGACTCGGCCCGGGGTGGGCAGGTCACGAGTGGCAGTGGGAGGTCGAGCCGGGCCGCCTCGCGCAAGGAAGCCCGCAGGACGCCGACCAGTACACGGGTGTCGTCCAGTGCGTCGTGAGCGCGTTGCCGGGGGACGCCGTAATGGGCGGCGAGCGTGCCGAGCTTCAGGTCGTCGGTCGGGGGGTCGACCTGGCGGTTGAGGGCCAGGGTGCACAGTCGCTGCGAGACCGGAAGCCACATCCGCGCACGCGCGAACTCATGGGCGAGGAAGTCGTAGTCGAACTGGGCGTTGTGGGCCACCAGGACCCGGTCCTGAAGCATCGCCCCGATCTGCCCGGCGACCTGGGCGAAGGTCGGAGCGTCCCGCAGCCGCTCGGCGGTGAGCCCGTGCACTTCGATCGGCCCCGGGTCGCATCCCGGGTTGAGCAGCGTCGAGAACTCCCCGGTCTGTCGCCCTTCCGGGCTGACCGTCACCACTGCGACGGACAGTACTCGGTCTCGCCGGGGTATGAGTCCTGAGGTCTCCACGTCGATCAGCGCCCAGTCGTAGGCGTAGTCACCGACGGCGGGCATGTCCGGGCCGGCAGAGACGAGACTCATCGCGTGGTTGCCCAATCAAATCGGTGACGTGAGTGGCCTGGTGTTCCTGCCTCAGCGCGACTGACGGTCAAGGACAGGACTCATCGAACTTGACCGCCTTTAGCTTGACCGGCTGCCCGTTGAGCGATGCGCCGGCGGCCGGCTCCTGCGTACACACCTGCCAATTCGATTCGACCAGCACCCAACGGTCGTCCGGCAGGGCATCCTCCACCGTGAGGGAGACACCGGAATCCAGAGCGGAACGCGCGGCCTTCACCGACTTGCCGGCGAAGTTCGGCATCTTGCCGCCTTCGGCGGTCGGAGGCTTCTCGTCCTTCGCCGGGCAGTCCTCCGCAAGCTTCACGGCCCCGAAGTCGAGGTCGGTGTCGGTCGGCCTGGAGGTGCCGGCCTTCACGTTCTGACTGCATACCTTCCAGTTACGGTCGAACGCCTGCATACGTTCCCGGCCCAGTGCGTCGTGCGAAGTGAGCCCGTGGAAACCGGCTTCCTGCGCCTTGTCCTGCGCCGACTGCAGGCCCATACCCACGAAGTCCGGGACAGTCGCAGTCTTGGGCTTGTCCGCAGCCGGCTTGCTGTCGCCGGCGGTCTTGGCAGCTTCGCTCTGTGCGGGCTCGGCAGGGGCGGTCTTTGTCACGGTGACGGTGGGCTGTGGCTCACCTTTACTGCTGACGCTCGTCTTCTCGGCCTCGACGTTGCCGGCGGACCCGACGCCGACCCCGACGAAGAAGACGAGAAGCGTGACCGGAATCGCGATGCGCTTTCGCGCCCACTTCGGCTTGCCGCCGGGCTGCACAGGCGGCGGCCCGAACGGTGGCCCGACGAACTTCGGTCCCGCAGGCGGCGTCTGGTTGTACGACATGCGTCCCCCATGAAGAGATAGTTGCTAGATGAACGTAAGGGGTGCGAAGTGTCGGCAAGGTGACCGCGAGAGGGAAGTGACGAAATTGTGATGGCGGGGTGAACATTGTGCGGCTCTCTGTGCTCCGGCCTGAGTCCGCCTGCAAGACCACCATGCTGTTCCTGGACACCGGCACGACAGCGGTCTGGTCGGCTACCGCTTTGTCGGCGTGGGCGAGATGGTCGGGGTGCTGGAGCGTCTTCCCGTGGAGCGGTCAGTGACCTTGTGTCAGGACGTCCGCGAGGGCGGGGTGGGCCCTGCCGAGGGTGATCGTGGTGATGGTGTACTTCGCGACGCCGTTTGTGACGAACGGGTCCTGGGCGGTGATCTGCTCGATCGTGGCACGGTCGACGCCGTGCGCGATGATCGCGCCGCCGCCCTGGGTGGGGACACTCTGGCCGGAGACCAGGAACGTTCCGGCTGCGTGATGACGCTCCAGGTAGGCGACATGAGCGGGGATGAAGGGGCCGGCGTCCTGTTCGGTCGCGGTGTAGTGGAGTTGGAGCAGGTGCAGCATGGTGGCCTCCGTCGTGTCGTTGGGCACGGTGGGCATCATGGCACCCGCGCTGACCGGCGGGCCTGGCGGTCGGCTGTCGGCGTGGCCGTCGGGTGCCACTCGCGGCGCAGGAGGCCGAAGACCCAGGAGTCGGAGACGTCGCCGTTGACGACGCAGTCCTCGCGGAGGGTGCCTTCGCGCACGAAGCCGAGCTTGGCCAGGACGCGGGCGGATGCCACGTTGCGTGTGTCGGTCTCGGCCTGGACGCGGTTCAGGTCCAGGGTGTCGAACGCCCACCGCAGGACGGCGTGCGCGGTCTCCGTGGCGTAGCCGTGGCCCCAGGCGGAGGCGTCGAAGACGTAGCCCAGTGACGCGCTGCGGAAGTCCGGGTTCCAGCCGGTCAGTCCGCACCAGCCGATGAACGCACCGTCGGAGACCCGGTCGACGGCCAGCCGTGCTCCCGTGCCTTCCTCCTCGATCGTCCGGCAGGTCGCGATGAAGTGCCGGGCGCGGGCCGGTTCGGTCCACGGCGGGGAGTCCCAGTAGCGCAGTACGTGGGCGCTGCTGTGCAGTGCGTAGAGCGGCCCCGCGTCGGCGTCGGTGAACGGCCGCAATCGCAGGCGGGCGGTGTGCAGCTCTGGGGTGGGCAATGTCATGCGGAGGATCCTGCCGCCTCACGCTCGCCCCCGACCATCCGTTTGTCCGGACGGTAGGGGGCGCGTACGTCCCCGGTGATGCCGGACGCGCCACATGGGCCGTGAGTCCGCGGAGCCCTGTCGGCACGGCGAGCAAACGGCGGCCGTACTGGCGCACCCTCGGGACGCCGACCAGCCTCGCGCTGTACCGGACCTGCACGGACGGAGGTACCTCGTCCACTTCACCGGACCCAGGTTCACCGGTCACGCGCCGATCATGCCAGGTCAGGGGCGCCTTCGGGGTGTGGGTAGTGGGGCAGTGCTGACGTTCTCATCCCGTGACACCGGATGCGAGGGCCAGGATGTGAGGGACCGCCTCGCGAAGGCTGACGAAGTGGCGGTGCACGCCCTCCACCGGGACGGTGGCGGTCACACCCCACACCGTCATCCCGGCCCCCAGCCCGGACCGCACTCCGGACGAGGCGTCCTCGACGACCAGGCAGTCTCCCGGACTGGCGCCGAGCTGCTCGGCTGCTCGCAGACAGGGGACGGGAGAGGGCTTGCCCTCCTCGACGGCGGCCGCGTCCACGATCACGCCCGGCACCGGCAAACCCGTCCGCAGGAAACGGCCACGCACCCTTCGTGCGGCCCGGCCGCCCAGGTTCACCGGTCACGCGCCGACCATGCCAGGCAGCGGGCAGGCCATTGCGGGACATCTCAGGCAGGCACCGCCACGCGCACCCGCTATCGGAACCGCGTCACCACGGCACCTCCCCCTCGTCGTCGAAGAAGCGGCCCGTCGGTCCGTCGGTCGGTGCGGTGGCCAGGCGGATCGCGGCGGCTGCGCCCTGCTCGGGGGTGCGTACTCCCTGGAAGGCGTTGAGGTCGGTCGCCGTGTAGCCGGGGCAGACGGCGTTGATCAGGATGGGGGTGTCGGCCAGTTCCTTGGCGTACTGCACGGTGACGGCGTTGAGGAACGTCTTCGAGGGAGCGTAGGCGACGGAGATGGGGCCCACCTCGGCGCCGGGCGTGGTCTGGAGCGTGAGGGAGCCGACGCTGCTGGAGACGTTCACGATCCGTGGCGACGGGGAGCGGCGCAGCAGGGGGAGCAGGGCGTTGGTGACGCGGATGACGCCGATCACGTTGGTCTCCACGGCCGCCCGTACCCGGTCCACGTCGACCGTGGTGGGCTCCTGCGGTCCGCCGCCGGTGATCCCCGCATTGTTGACGAGCGCGTCGAGCCGCCCGACTCGCTCCTCCATCAGCCGAGCCGCCGCTGTCACGCTGTCGTCGTCGGTCACATCCAGCGGTACGCCGAACGCGTCGGCTCCGGCCGCGCGCAGCTTCTCCACAGCGGCCTCGCGCCGCTCCTCGTTGCGCGCGCCGACTCCGACGGACCAGCCGAGGGCGCCGAGCCCGGCGGCGATCTCGTATCCGATGCCCTTGTTGGCCCCGGTCACCAGCGCGACCTTGTGGTGGTTCACAGTGTTCGTCTCACTCATGACATCGATACTTCTCCCTCGCCGGGCAGGGCGTCCAAGACCGACTGGGTGTACGGCGATACCGCCCGGGTATCGCTCCTGGCCAGGACGGTTAGGCTGGCGGGGTGGAGACACGTGAGCTGCGGTACTTCGTCGCGGTCGCCGAGGAGCTGCACTTCGGCCGGGCCGCGCAGCGGCTCGGGATCGCCCAGCCTCCGCTGTCGCGGGCGATCGGCGGGCTGGAACGGCGCCTGGGTGCGCCCCTGTTGGAGCGCGGCAGCCGGGGCGTCGCCCTGACCGGGGCAGGGGCGGTGCTGCTGCGGGAGGCGCGGGCGGCGCTGGACGCCGTCGAGGCCGCCGAACGGCGCACCCGCCGGGCCGCCCTCGCGGCGACCGGCCGCCCCGCCGTGGTCCTGGCCGCGAAGGCGGGCGCCTCCAGCGAACTGCTGGCGAAACTCCTCGACGCCTACGCCGCCGAGCCCGGTGCTGTCGCCGTGGACGTCGTGCTGTGCGGGCCGGGCGAGCAGGCGCGGTTGCTGCACGACGGCCGGGCCGACGTGGCCCTGCTGCATCGGCCGTTCGACGACACGGCCGGCTTCGACAGCGAGGACCTGCACTGCGAGGGTCAGGTCGCGATCCTCCCGGCGGGCCACCCTCTCAGCGCCCGCCCCCATGTGCGGCTTGCCGAGATCACGGACATCCCCGACCTGCCCCTGCCCCGCTGGCCCCGCCCTGACGGCACCTTCCCGGACGGCCCCGGACCGCAGGTGCGCGATCACACGCAACTCACCCAGCTCATCGCGCTCGGCCGCGCCTGCGCGGTCGTGCCGGAGTCGGGCCGCACCGGCCTGCGCGAGGACCTCACCGCCGTACCGGTCCCCGACGCCCCGCACGTCACCACGGTCATCGCCTGGCCCCCGCACAGCCGCTCGACGGCGGTCGCGGGGCTGGTCCGCGCCGCCACCGCCCTGTGACCGACGGCGGCGAACGCCGGGAACCGTGCGTTCGTCAGGCGTGACTTCCGCTCTTGACGGCCGCTGCGATCTGCCGGGCGGCCTGGACGGGGGTGAGGTGTGTGGTGTCGACGACCTCCGCCTCGGCGTGCAGCCACGTGCGGGCCGCCTCGGCGTAGGGCTTGAGGTACTGGAGACGGAACGGGGAGTCGGGGCCGACGACGGTGTCGCCCGCGATGCGCCCGCGGAGGGTGTCCTGGTCGGCATGGAGGACGAAGTGCCGAACCTGAACGGCATGTCGGGCGAGGCCCGAGTTGATCTCGCGCCAGTACTGCTCGACCAGGACCGTCATGGGCATGATGAGGGTGCCGCCGGTGTACTCGAGGACGCGCCGGGCGGTCTCGACCACGAGTGGCCGCCACGGCGGCCAGTGCTGGAAGTTGTCCGTCGTGGGCAGACCCGGCGTGATGTCCATGAGTGTCTCGCCGACCTTCTCGGCGTCGAACACCCTTGAGTCCGGGATCAGTTGCTGCACGAGTGCACTGGTCGTCGTCTTGCCCGCGCCGTGGGTGCCGTTGAGCCATATGATCACGGGCTTCACGCTACGGAACTTGATCGGGGGATGTCGTGTGTTCGCCTGACGGGTGGCTTGAGCCGTATCGGCTCCGTCCGGAAGGGAGCGGCCACCCGCTCAGCCGGCCGGTGTGTTCCGTGTCGCCTCGCGTGCTTCGCTGAGGGCTCGCTGCCTGATGTCGCCGAACAACTGGATCGTGGTGGCGGCCAGGACGTCGTCCCTGCCGATGGTCCGCCTGTCTCCGCTGCGGTCGGACAGGTCCTGGAGGGGATTCTCGAAAGACGGAGGTTCGCCCGGCGTCCCCAGGGTGACCGTACCGAAACGCTTGATCCCGCCCTCGCGGACGACCATGGCCGCGTCCCGGGCGAGGTTCGTCAGGAACACGCTCGCGATTCCGTCCAGGTCGCGGAGCATCACCGGGACGGCCGTCGCCCCCTGGCTCCGCAGCAACCTCTTGATCCCGGCCTCGAACCTGTGGGCGCCGGCCACCGCACTCGGTCTGCGTGACCTGCTGCGCCTGGGAGAAGGCACGACGGCACCTTCGGCGTCGTACAGGACACCGGTCCCGTCCTTGAACGTCGGGCTGTGGCCGTACCACGTGTTCGCCACATCGACCTCGACGTTCCGGCCGATCGCCGAGAGAAGGTCCCCGGGGACCAGCTTTTTCCGGGCCTCCGCCGCCGCCGCGCTCCTCGCGCCGGCGATGATCTCCGTCAGCACTGTCCGCGTCACCGACGCGGCGGCCCACGCGGCCGTCCGGGAGACGTGCATCGGGGTCACGTCCCTGAACACCGCTTTGACGAGAGAAGGTGCGAACGGTGCGACATCCATGGCCGAGGCGGTCCCGGGACCGGGGCGCTCAGGGCGTGCGGGGTGTGCGGTCATCGCAAGAAGCTACCGTGCGGCACCCGCGTCCGCACGGATGGTCCGCCCCGGATCCGTGCGGGGGATGTCCGGATCCGGGGCGGTGCTGGGGCCCGCCGGCGCTGCCCGAAGGCGTCGGCGCCGGTCAGGGCGTCGCCGTCACTTGAAGGCGTGGACGTTGCGCTCGGCCCATCCGGCGAAGGTGCCGGCCGGGCGGCCGAGGATCCGCTCGACGTCCGGGCTGACCCGCTGCTCGGCGGGGAGCGGCGCGCCGAGGATGTCGAGGGTGCCGTCGATCACCGGCTCGGGCATGAACTGCGCCATGTGCTCGCGGGCCTGCTCGCGGGTCAGTTCCACGAAGCCCACCTGCTCGCCGAGGGCCTCGGCGAGCGCCGCAGCCTGCTCGCGCGGGGTGACGGCGGCCGGACCGGTCAGCTCGTACGTCTGTCCGGAGTGGCCCTCGTCGCGCAGGACCACGGCGGCGACCGCGGCGATGTCCGCCGGGTCCACGACCGGCAGGGCGACGTCGGCGAACGGGGCGACCACGGCGCGCTGGGTGCGGACGGTCTCGATCCAGGCGTAGGCGTTGGAGGCGAAGCCGCCCGGGCGCAGGATCGTCCAGTCCAGGCCCGAGGAGCGTACGGCCTCCTCGAACTCCCGGAGCCGGCCGTGCGAGAGGGCGTCCGGGCGGGTGCCGTTGATCTGCGAGGAGAGCAGCACCACGCGCCGCACGCCGGCCTGCGCCGCCGCGGCCAGGACCTCGACGGCGGGTGCGCCGCCGCCGAGCAGTTCACCGGCCAGCAGGATGAACAGGGCGTCCGCGCCGTCCAGGGCGGGGGCGAGGGTGACGGGATCGGCGAGGTCGGCGCGGACGTGCCGCGCTCCCTCCGGAAGGTCGTAGGAGAGGGGACTGCGGGACACGGCGGTGACCTTCTCGCCCGCCGCGGTGAGCGCCTCGACGAGCGGACGGCCGACGTTTCCGGAGGCTCCGGTGACAACGATCATGACAACTCCAAAGGTGTTGAGAAGAGGGGTGGTTGGGCCCGGTGGGGCTGTGTCTGCGACGTTAGCATCTTCCGTATAGTAGGTACCTAGAGGAAAGTGACTATCGGATCACCGCCTCACGGGCCGCTCCGTAGTTCGCCATGAGTGCCTGACCGAGGCGGGCCAGGTGCGCCCGTGCCCGGGGCGGGCCCACCACCTCGACCTGGGCCCCGAGACCCGCCAGCTGTGCGGCCAGCACCTCCAGCGACGGCCCCGCGGCCTCGATCTCCCGCCTGCCGTCCGCCAGCAGCCGGCCGATGCTCAGCCGCCCGCCGAACAGCCGCTGGAGCACGGGCAGGGCGTCCTGGTCCGCGTGTGCCGTGACCGTCGCCGCGAGCAGGCGGTCCTCCAGGCGGGCGGCGAGCGAGCGCCAGGCGGCGGCCAGGTCGAAGTCGGCGGGACGGCGGACCGGCTCGTCCGTCGGCTCGGCCGAGGTCACCCGGCCCAGGCGGAAGGAGCGCAGGCCGTCCGCGGTGCCCGCCACCATGTACCAGTGGCCCGCCTTGAGGACCAGCCCGAGCGGGTCCACGACGCGCTCGCGCGGCTCGTCGCCGGGGCGGGCGTAGCCGAGCCGGACCCGTACGCCGTCCAGCACCGCGCGCTCCAGGACCGTGCGGTGCGGGCCGACCGCTGTCATGGCGGTGCCCGACCAGTCCAGCTCGTCGACGATCCGCGCCCGGGACGCCGCCTCGGCCTGCGGGCGCAGTGGTTCCGGCACCGCGCGCAGTAACTTCCGTAAAGCGGAACGAAGTTCGGCGGAGGCCCCCGACGAGCCCGCGGCCAGGAACAGTGCCTGCACCTCCGGTGAGGTGAGTCCGGTCAGGTCCGTGCGCGCTCCGCCGACCAGCCGCCAGCCGCCGCCCCGGCCGCGCTGCGCGTAGACCGGGACGCCGGAGGCGGTCAGCGCCTCCAGGTCGCGTCGTGCGG
The DNA here is from genome assembly GCF_042889585.1 of Streptomyces sp. NPDC002566. Lineage (NCBI taxonomy): Bacteria > Bacillati > Actinomycetota > Actinomycetes > Kitasatosporales > Streptomycetaceae > Streptomyces > Streptomyces sp. NPDC002566. Next base: position 917,106 of record NZ_JBIARD010000001.1, read on the forward strand.
TCCGCTCGGAGACCTCCAGTTCCGCGGCGAGCTCCGCGGCGGTCACCAGGCCGCGCGCCTGGAGGAACAACAGAGCCGCCACCAACCGGTCAGCTCGCATCAGTGATTCAGCCTTTCGTGGAAAGTGGCCGGGGGATGGCCTGTTTGGTCGGAAGACTCGATGGCATGACGAACCCGATGAACACCCCTGCCACGCCGGCCCCCGCTGACCCCCGCACCGGTCTGCTGAAGGCCGTCGACCTGGCGGGCGAGGTGCTCGCCGCCGTGCGGCCGGAGCACTACGACAACGCCACGCCCTGTCCGGACTACTCGGTGCGCCAGCTCTCCAACCACCTCGTCTCGGTCCTCCGCAGGGTCGCCGTCATCGGCGCCGGCGGGCAGTTCTTCAGCGTTCCGCACTTCGCCGAGGACGTCGCCGACGGCGCCTGGGACGAGGCCTGGGCGGCCGGTGCGAAGGAGCTGACGTCCGTCTGGAGCGACCCGGCGATCCTGGGCCGGGAGATCGGCCTGCCCTGGGGCCCCGTCCCCGGCGCCGTCGCCGCGGTCATCTACACCAACGAGTTCGTGCTGCACGCCTGGGACCTGGCCAAGGCGACCGGCCAGAGCCCGGAGTGGGACGAGAGCGTCCTGGCCGGCCCGCTGGCCGCGATGCACCGTGCCGTGCCCCGCGAACCGCGCGGTGGCCAGGTGCCGTTCGGCCCCGTCGTGGACGTTCCGGAGGACGCCCCGGCCATCGACCGCCTGGTCGGCTGGTACGGCCGGAAGCCCTGAGCCCGTCGCATCCGTCCCTCCCGCGGGAGGGACGCCCCGCGAGGCCGCCGGACCCCGTTGTCCGGCGGCCTCGCGCGTGTGCCCGCCCGTTCCCGCGGAGGCCTGGGGGAGGGGCGCCCGGGATCGGGCGGGCGGTCGGTGCGGCATCGTCGGACGAGGGCCGTCAGGCGGTGCCAATGGACTGCGGGAAGCGGAAGAACCGGTTCGGGTCGTACTTGGCCTTGACGCGGGTCAGCCGCGCGTAGTTCTCGGCGTAGTACGACGCCTTCCAGTCGGTCAGCGACGGGTCCATCCAGTTCTGGTAGGTCTCACCGTTAGACAGCGGGTCGATCGTGGCGAAGCCGTTGTCGATCCAGGAGTTCGCCACCGCCTTGGCCTCGTCGGTCACCTGGGCCGGGTCGTTGATCAGAACCCGGTAGTTGACCGAGAAGAGCGAGTCGCGGTGCACGTACGCCGTCGCGGTGCGCGAGATGTCGTTGGCGGCGCCGCCGAAGAAGTGGAAGTCCAGGTAACGCGCCTGGCCCGCCCTGCGGTTGGCGTCGAAGGCGGTCATCACGTCCGCCCAGCCGGCGGCGGAGTAGGGCTCGCTGCCCATGCGGGTGCGCTCCAGGCCGTAGGCCGGGCGGGACAGGGTGCCCTCGGGGGTCTTCCCGGAGCGCTGGCACTGGGCCTCGGTGAGAGTGGCACAGCCGAAGATCATCATCATCAGCTGCTGGTACGTCATGACACCGTCCTGACGCTGCAGCGGGGCACCGGTCAGCGCGAGCAACCGCGCCGTCTCACCGGCGAGTTCGGTGGGTGTGCCGCGCGAGGCGAGGAAGACGTTGGCCTGCGGCACCGAACCGGGCGCGGCGTCGGGCTGCACCACGTAGGCGCCGCCGCCGATCGTGTCCGGGGCGTCCACCAGCCACCGGGCCACACCGTCGAGGACGTCGGCCATCCGGTCGTAGGGGAAGATCAGGTTGCTGATGGCCGTCTGGTCGCCGCTGTGCGGGGTGACCGTGAACTTCGTGACGATGCCGAAGTTGCCGCCTCCGCCGCCGCGCAGGGCCCAGAACAGGTCGGTGTTCTGCTGTGCCGACGCGGTCACCACGCGCCCGTCGGCGAGCACCACCTGTGCGGAGGTCACCGCGTCGCAGGCCATGCCCGTCGGCCGGGTCAGGAAGCCGAAGCCTCCGCCCTGGAGGAAGCCGCCGGCGCACACGGTCGGACAGCCGCCCTCGCTGACCACCAGGTGGTGCGGGGCGAGCGCGTTGAGGATGTTGACGTTCTGGGCGCCCGGGCCGATCTCCACCGACGAGGCGCTCTGCACCGTCACGGCGTTCAGCCGGGACACGTCGATGATCATGCCGGGGGTCGTGGACCAGCCGCCGTAGTTGTGGCCGCCGCTGCGGACCGCCGTGCGGACGCCGTAATCCTGGGCGAAGCGCACGCAGACCGAGACGTCCGCCGCGCTCGCGCAGTAGGCGACCGCCTGCGGGTTGACGGAGTCGAACTGCCCGAGCTCCACCTGGCGGGCGACCGTGTAGTAGGGGTCGGTGGGCAGCACCAGCTTGCCCGAGAGCTTGCTCGCGAGCCGGCTCCACGGCGTCGTCGAGCCTTCGGCGGCGAGGGAGGCCGCGGGTACGAGGGCGATGCCGGCGGCGGTGCCGGCGCTGAGCAGGGTTCTACGACTGATCACACGGTGTCCCAGAGTCGAAGCGGTCGGGTGCTGGCAAGTCGGTGCATGGGCCCGCACGGGGACGGGTGCACGGGGGTCGGCACCAGGCCCCGTGCGGGCCGGTCTGAGGGGGGCGGTCAGCGCGCGTGCCTGGCGTCGCGGGCCTCGCGACACGCCCCGGGGTTCAGGAGACCTTGCGGCCGCGCGCGGCGGACTTGACGACGCCCTTGAGCATCGAGCGGCCCAGGTCGCGCATCTCCTTGGGGCCGTTGGTGCTCGCCCACCACATGAACTTGATCATCGTGGGGGTGGTGGCCCGGTAGAAGCGGTGGTCCTCGCCGTCCTTCCAGCCGAACGGCGTGTTGACCGACTCGCAGTCGTTGATGGCCTGGAAGACGATGTCGGCCGCCTTGTCGCCGTCGATCTCACCGGCCTCGTACTTCAGGCACGTCTCGTGCGTGACGTCGAGCAGGTGCTTGAAGGCGTGGCTGTCCGGCCACCACAGGCCCGGGTAGGGGGCGTTCTCCATCTCCCGGAAGTGCCGGTCGTCGCCGTCCAGGGAGAACTCCTGGCGGGCCTGGATCTGCCGCATGGTGGCGGGCGTGGTGAAGCAGGCCCAGACCCTGAACACGGCGTTCCAGAGCCGGAAGTGGGAGAACGCGATGTAGGAGCTGTTGACGATCATGTCGTTGTACGTCAGCAGCCCCTGCTCCAGGCGCTCGACGTACTCGAAGCGCTTGGCGGAGAAGTCGTCGTCGCGCAGCGCCTCCAGGACGCGGTAGCACAGGGCGTCCACGACCTCGAAGGTGTTGGACAGGCCGCGCGAGTACAGCGGGTCGACGAAACCGGCGGCGTGCGACATCAGGCACCAGCGGTCGCCGACCGTCTGCTTGGACGAGTACTGGATCCGGTCCGGCGTCGACACCCACTCGCGCACCCGCCGCGCGCCCTCGAACTGGCGCTTCACGGCCGGGTACATGTCGAGGTAGTGGTTGAACTCCTCGTCCGGGGTCATGTTCTCGGGCTGCGGGTACAGCCGCTCGTCGAAGGTGAGGCCGACGCTGCAGACGGGGTTGCGGGAGTCCTCGTAGTTGTCGAACGGGATGATCCAGAACCAGCCGCGCTCGATCAGGTGGTGCAGGGTGCCGCCGTGGAACGGGGACTCCGCCGGCGGCCGCAGCGCCTCGGGGTAGTTGCACACGTCGTCGTACGGCTTGATGCCGACGTAGTGCGTGAACAGCGAGCGTGCGTGGTGCTTGATCCGCGAGGGCTTCTCCCGCAGGTCGAACTTCTGGGCGAGCGGCGAGCGGAAACCGCTGGCGTCGATGAGGTACTTGGCGCGGAAGACCTCGCCGCTCTGGCCCGTGACGGTGACGCCGTCGTCGTCGAAGTCGAGGTCGGTGGCGCGCCAGTTCTGGCGCAGGGTGCAGCCGTACTTGGCGGCGACGTTGAAGTAGTAGGTGTCGGTGTCCTGGCGGAACATGTGCGTCGCCTCGGTGAGCATCTTCGGGATGACGAACATCGTCGCCTCGCGCGGGTCCGGCTCCCGGTTGGGCACGTGCCGTACGAATCCGAAGCTCTGCTTTCTGCCGTGGTGGGCGCCGATGTACTTGGTGACGGCCTTGACGTCGAGCAGGTGCTTGATCTCGGGGACGTCATAGCGCACGGCGAGGATGTGCAGCCACTCCACGAGCTGCGGGTTCTGTGACTCGCCGACCGCGAACCGCGGGTGCTGGCCGGCGTCGACGAGCACCACTTTCGCGCCCTGCCGGGCCAGGATCGCGCCGGTGATCGAGCCGCCGATCCCGGCGCCCAGGATGACGACGTCGCACTCGGTCCACTCGCCGGCCTTCGGCGCGCTCTTCTGTGTGTCGGTCTTGGTGGGCATCTTCGTCTCGGCCTTGCCGGTCAACTCGGAACTCCTCTTCTGACGAACGGGCGGCGCACCTCGTCGGCGCCGGTCGGTGGGGGAACGGGCTGCGGTTCTGCAGCGCCTCAAGGGACGCGGGGCCCGTATCGGTGTGCGGCTACCGCCGCGTGGGCGCGACCGGCCACAACGGATCCGCAGACGACCGACGGCCTGTCGCGGCCTTCCCGTCGCGGCCTCCCCGCGGAGCGCTTACGCGCCGAACCAGCGCTGGAGGGCTTCGGTCAGTCCCTCGGCGGAGCCGTCCGTCCCGACCCAGGCGATGTAGCCGTCGGGACGCACCAGCAGGTCGGCGGCCGGGGCGTCGGGGTCGGGCCGGGAGGCGGCGACCACGTCGACACGGTCGGACCATCCGGCGGCGGCCGCGGTGAGGGCCTCGCCGCCCCGCAGGTTCAGCAGCAACGGGCGGCCTCGGGTGAGCAGTTCGTACGTGCTCGTCTTCTCGTCCCCGGCCAGCAGCTCCTGGTCGGGCAGCCGGCGGCCGAGCAGCGGGTGGCCGCCCTCGCCCATGTCGTAGGTGATGTCCAGGCCCGTGACCAGACCGACCAGGTGGCGGCGGACCTCCTCGATGCCGACCAGCTCACCGAAGAGTTCCCGCAGCGGCTGCATCTCGGGGCCGCCGAGGTACAGGGAGCGCTGCACGAGGGTGTTGGCGACGATGCGGGCGCCGACGGGGTGCCGCTCGGAGTGGTAGGTGTCCAGCAGCCCCTCGGGCGCGTACCCCTTGATCGCCGCGGCCAGCTTCCAGCCGAGGTTGACCACGTCGCCGACGCCGGCGCTGATGCCCTGGGCGCCGATGGGCAGATGGATGTGGGCGGCGTCGCCCGCGAGGAAGACCCGGCCCTTGCGGTACTCGGCGGCCTGGCGGCTGGCGTCGGTGAAGTAGCTGCTCCACAGCGGCCGGTAGCCGGTGATGTCCTCGCCCGTGACGCGCTGGAAGGAGGCGGCGACCTCGGGGAAGGTGGGCGGCTCCTGGGTCGGGCGGACGCCGGCGCCGCGTTCGAAGACGACGACGCGGGTGGCCTGCGGGCCGAGCGGGAGCACCACGACCATGCCGGACTCGCCGACCTCGCCGGTGGGGCGGATGCGCAGCTCGTTGGTGGCGACGTCGGCCATCAGCATCTCGATGGTGGCACTGGTGCCGGGGAAGTCGATGCCGGCCAGGCGGCGCACGGTGGAGCGGGCGCCGTCGCAGCCGACCAGGTAGGGGGCGCGCAGCGTCTCGACGCCGGCGGCGGAGGTGACCTCCACCGTGACGCCCGTGTCGTCCTGGGTCATGCCGACGACCTCGTGCCCGCGGCGGATCTCGGCGCCGAGGCCGGCGGCCCACGCGTGGAGAATGGCCTCGGTCCGCGACTGGGGAACACCCCGGACGCCGAAATTCCCGCCCTCGATGATGCGATAGTCGATGGGCAGTCCACCGAAATGCCCGAAGGGTATCGTCTCGAGTTCGCCGAATTTGTCGAGAAGTCCGCGCTGGCCGAACTCCTCGATCGTGCGAGCGGAGAATCCGAGTGCCCGGGACTGCTGCATGGGCTCGGTCAGGCGGTCGAGCACGACCACCGACAGTCCGGACAGGCGGAGTTCACCGGCGAGCATCAAGCCGGCAGGGCCGGCGCCGGCGACGATCACATCGGCATGAAAACGGTCCATGTTTCCTCTCCCAGTGGATTTTTCACCAGTATTCCGGGGGAGTGAGGGAATCTGAACGGCCGCAAGTACAGGTCTGTGACAAATTGCGTCAGAGGTTCTGCAGCCGGGTCGGGCGGCGGAAAAGGGCGAGGGTGCCGGAAGACTTCCGGCACCCTCGGGGCGGTTCGGCACGGGATCGGCGGCCCGGGCTCAGATCAGGCCCATCACCTTGTCGACCTGGATCTCGATCACGACCAGGCCCGGCGGCTCGGGCGGCGGTGACCAGTACCGCTTGGCGTACCGCCGCACCCCCTCCTGGACTCGTAACGGGTCGTCGTGGACGGTGGCGGCGCCTTCCAGGGTGAGCCAGTGGGGCCCCGCCGTCTGGCAGAGGGAGACCCGGCCGCCGGGTGCGGCCAGCACGTTCCTGGCCTTGCGCCGGCTCACCGCGGTCATGACCCGTGCCAGACCCGCGTCGCCGTCCCAGGTGAAGCGCACGGGCGTCACATGGGGCGTGCCGTCGGGGCGGAGGGTGGTGAAGGTGCACAGGTGGTTCTCGGCGAGGAAGCCCTCGGCCGCGGAGGACAGATGCGGTGACGTCGGCATGGCGGGTCTTCCTGTCTCAGGCGTGGGCGGGGCCGGCGGCCGGCTGTTCCGACGCCCTGGTGAAGGGCAGCAGGATCAGCGTGAGCACCAGGCCCGCCGCGGCGAAGCAGGCGCCCGCGAGGAACGCGTCGTGGAAGACCTCGGTGCGCGCCTCGGTCACCCGCGCGGGCACCCCGTCCGCCCACTTCGTCAGCTCGTCGACCTTGCGGAAGGCGTAGGTGGCGGCCACGGCCAGGCCCAGGGCGCCGCCGACCTCCTGCGCCGTGTTGATCAGGCCGGCGGACAGACCGGACTCGTCCTCGTCGGTGCCCGAGAACGCGGCGACCTGCACCGGCACGAACGACAGACCGAGACCCAGGCCGGAGATCAGGAAGGCGGGCAGCAGGTCCACGACGTAGGAGGCGTCGGAGGGGGCCCGCCACAGCAGGAACATGCCCACGCTGGTCAGGGTCAGGCCGGTCATCAGCACCGGCTTGGCCGCGACCTTGGTGACCAGCTGGGAGGCGATGCCCGCGCCCACGGCGACGATCACGGCGAGCGGGACGTAGGCCAGACCGGTCTTCAGGGCCGACCAGTTGAGGACCTGCTGCATGAACAGGCTGGCGAAGAAGAACAGCGTGACGCAGGTGCCGAGCAGCAGCACGGCGACGACGTTGGAGGCCCGCAGCGACTTGCGCTTGAACACCTGGAGCGGAATCAGCGGAGCCTCGGCGCGGCGCTCGATCAGCAGGAACGAGATGAGCAGGACCGCGGAGAGGGCGAAGCCGCCGTAGACGCGGGCCATCGGCACGTCGGAGTCGTCGACGGTCTGGCCGAGGCTGAAGATCAGCAGCACGAGACCGGCGGTCAGCGTCACGGCGCCGGCGACGTCGAAGGACTTGCTGCGCTCGGCCGCACGGCTCTCGGCGACGATCTTGGGGGCGATCAGGGCGCAGACCAGGCCGATCGGCACGTTGACGAAGAAGATCCAGCGCCAGCCCGGACCGTCGGTGAGCAGACCGCCCAGGGTGACGCCGGCGACGGCGGCGATACCGCTGAGCGCGCCCCAGGCGCCGAGGGCCTTGTTGCGCTCGGCGCCCTCCTCGAAGTTGTTGGCGAGCAGGGACAGCGCGGCGGTCGCGATGAACGCGGCACCGAGGCCCTGGGCACCGCGCGCCACGATCAGCATGGCCGCGCTCTGCCCGAACCCGGCGAACAGCGAGGCGAGGGCGAACAGGACCAGGCCGGTCTGCAGCATCCGGCGGCGGCCGAAGGCGTCGGCCAGCCGGCCGGCCAGCAGCAGGAAGCCGCCGAGCAGCATGCCGTACGTGGTGACGATGTACTGCAGGGACGTCTGGGAGATGTTCAGCTCGTCCTCGATGGTCGGCAGGGCCACGTTGACGATCGACACGTCGAGGAAGGTCATGAAGCCGGCCAGGCAGAGGAACGCCAGGATGAGTCCCGGGCGGCGCGGCGGCTCCGTTTCGGCGGTGTGGCGGGGAAGGCGCATCGACTCTTGGGTCGACATGTCGCTCCTAAGGGGATGTGAAGGAAGGGTTCCGTAGGGCGGGAAGTGCGGCTTGATCAGGGACGGGACGGCCGCACGGAAGGACATGGCGCGGGACCGGGAGCGGGGGACCGCTCACCGTCTTCTGGGAAGCTAGCATCCTGGGTAAAGTAGGTACCTAGAGGAAAGTGACTTCCTGGGAGGTTCGAATGGCAGACAGCACCGGCGCCATGGGCGCCACCACGCTCGGCGGGAAGGTCGACTCGGAGCTGGCGTGCCCGGTCTCCCCGGTGGTCGACATCGTCTTCAGCCGCTGGACGACGCCGATCCTGTGGACGTTGAACGAGTTCGGGCGGCAGCGTTTCGTCCAGCTCCAGCGCAACATCCGCACCATCACGCCGAAGGTGCTCACCCAGCGGCTGCGCCAGATGGAGCGCGACGGCCTGGTGGTGCGCACGTACCACCCCGAGGTGCCGCCCCGGGTGGAGTACGAGATCAGCGAGCTCGGCCGCAGCCTGGCGCCGATCTTCGCCCACCTCGCCGAGTGGTCCACGGAGAACCTCCGCAAGGTCGAGCGGGCCAGGCGGGAGTTCGACGAGGCCGACGAGCAGATGCCGGCGACGCGCTGAGACGCGCCCGGCGCCGCCCTCAGCCACGGGCGGGCTCCGGGACGTCGCTGTCGAGGACGCGCATGGCGCCCTTGTAGAAGACCAGCGGGTCGGCCTCCTCCCCGGAGGAGCCCAGGGCGGTGACCTCGCCGACCACGATGGCGTGGTCGCCGCCGTCGTACTCCTCGGCGAGACGGCACTCGAGGAACGCCAGGGCGTCGGTGAGCACGGGCAGCCCGTTCGCGGAGCGGTGGTGCGGGACGTCCGCCAACCGGGCCGACTCGCGGCCCGAGAACTTCCAGGCGAGCCCCGCCTGACTGTGCGTCAGGAAGTTCACCACGAAGCCTCGGGAGCGCTGGAGGACCGGGCGCAGCCGGGACTGCCGGTGCAGGCAGAACAGCACCAGCGGCGGCTGCAGCGAGACGGACGTGAAGGAGTTCACCGTGGTGGCGGCGCTGCCCTCGGGGCCGCCGGTGGTGATGACGGTGACGCCGGTGGCGAAGTTGCCGCACACCGTGCGCAGCGCACGGCCGTCGACCGGCGGTTGCGGCAGGTGTCTGCCGTGCTGGGACAATGGCTGGACGGATGTCACGAGAGCCCCCTCGTCAGGTGTGCGGCGCGGTCGCGTCCGCGGCGGTCGTACGAACCTTCCGGGTCTCGCCGGCCGTGAGGTGCTCGCGCCGGGACAGCAGCGGGGCCGCCATCGCCGTCGTCACGAGGGCCATGATCACCAGCATGGTGAACATCCGGCCGTCCAGCACTCCGAGGCTCACGGCGGCGTTGAGGATGATGAGTTCGGTCAGGCCACGGGTGTTCATCAGCACGCCCAGGTCCTTGGCCTCGCGCCAGGACAGACCGAAGAGCCGGGCCGGGACGATCGCGCCCAGCAGCTTGCCCGCGCAGGCCACGCCGACGACCAGGAACAGGGCCAGGTAGTCGGTCGCCGTCAGCGCGCCGAGGTCGACACCGAGGCCGGTGACGATGAAGAACACCGGCAGGAGCACGACGCTGACGTCGTCCAGCGGCCGGCGCAGGTGCGCCGCGAGCACCCGCCGGGGTTCGCGCGGCATGACGAAGCCGAACAGGAACGCGCCGAAGATCTGGTGGATGCCGATCCACGAGGTCAGCCACGACGAGGCGAACACCCCGGCGCACAGCACCGCGAGCAGCACGTTCCAGCGCTCCATGGCGGCCCACCGCCACACCAGCCGGGACACCAGCGGCCGCACCACCAGGAACATCAGCGCCACATAGACGACGCTGAGCGCCCCGATCCTGGCCAGGCCCGCGTAGTCGCCGTCCGAGCTGACCAGCGCCGACACATACGCCAGCAGACACCAGGCGAGGACGTCGTCGATCGCGGCGCTGGCCAGCGACAGCGCGCCGACCCGGGTCTCCATCAGCCGGTTCTCGGACAGGATCCGCGCCAGCACGGGGAACGCCGTCACGGACATCGCGGTGCCCATGAAGGTGGAGAACGCGATGAAGGAGATGTGGTGTCCGGCCACCGTGTCGTGATGCGGATACAGGACGACCGCCGCGGCGACGCCCAGCCCGAAGGCGAGCACGATGGACGACAGCGACACGCCGGCCGCGAGGCGCGCGTACGGGCGTATCACCCGCCGCTCGAACTCCCAGCCCACCACGAACATGAACAGGACCAGACCGACCTGGGAGACCGCCGACAGCAACGGACGGACGTCGGCCGGGAACAGCGCTCCCGTCGGATCGCCGGGCAGCAGGCCGAGGAGGCTCGGGCCCAGGACGATGCCCGCGGTGATCTCGCCGATCACCTTGGGCTGCCCCAGCTTCCGGGCCAGGGCCCCGAGAGCGGCGCCGACCAGCAGGATCACGCCGATGTCCAGCAGCATGGTCGCGATCTGCTGCTCCTTGATCCCGGCCGCCAGCGCGGTCATCCGGTGCCACCCGGAAGGGGCGGGCTGCCCGTCGACCACACCAGCCGGAACGACAGCTCCGTCAGCCGCCAGCCCCGCTCGGTGCGCCGGGCCGCGCCGTGCACGAGGGTGCCGGCGACGAACAGCGGATCGCCGGGTGTGTCCGGGTGGTGTACGTGGGTGGAGACCAGGTTGGCGCGCAGGACCGCACTGTCCTCGCCGGTGAGGGCGACGACCGCGGGGGAGTTGAGGTGCTGGGTGCGCGCGAAGGCCTCCAGCGCCTTGCGGTGCCAGTCGGCGAGTCCCTCGACGCCCTCGTGCCGGGCCATCGGGAACTCGACGCGGGCGTCGTCGCTGAACAGCGCCCGCGCCCACGCGTCATCGAGTTTCTCCTCGTCGAGATCGATGAGATATCGGTCCAGCAGGGTGCTGATTTCGGCTGCTGACGTGACGGAATTCATCGCTCGATCATCGCCCGAGGGCCATTGGTTGCCCAGGGCACTTGTCGAAGACCTGACGTAGCTGCCGAAGATCTGACGCGGGCGGCAAAGACCTGACAATCCACGCGCAGTCCTGAACACAACGGTCTTCAACCCGACTTGTCGGCTTGTCATGCTGATCGGGAAGCACCGACCCGGCAATTACGAGTTCTGCTTCTTTCACCAACCGATCGACCGGAAGAGAAGAGAGAATGCCGAAGATCGCAGCCGATGGTAAGAACCTGACCGTCCTCAACCTGTTCTCGACCGACTCCGCCGAGAAGCAGGACAGCCTGCTCGCCGCGATGCGCGAGATCGTCGACGCCGCGGCCTACGAGGGCTGGCAGTCCAGCACCGTGCACAGCGGGCAGACCAAGTTCGGCACCGCCAACTTCATCCAGTGGCGCTCCACCGAGGACCTGGAGGCCCGTTACGCCGGCGAGGAGTTCAAGCACCGCACGCTGCCGCTGTTCGGTGAGATCACCACGGCGATCCGGCTGCTGCAGAACGAGGCGGTCTTCACCCAGCAGAAGCCCGGCGCCGGCGAGACCGAGATCGGTCCTGACCGCGACGACTACACGGTCATCGACCTGTACGGCGTCACCGAGAAGCACCAGGACGACCTGGTCGAGGCCCTCGGCCCCGCCCAGGACTGGCTGCAGAAGGTCCCGGGGTACCGCAGCCACACGGTGCTGCGCGGCCTGCGCGGGCGTGGCATCGAAGGCAAGTGGGTCGTCGTCTACTCGCAGTGGGACAGCAAGGAGGCCTACGACGCGTTCCTCGATCAGCCGGGCGCCGAGCGGTCGGCGGAGCGGCAGAAGACCGACGCCCGGGTGGACGCGCTGGCCATCTGGCGGGACTCCAACACCTACCGCGTGGTGCACACCCGCTCGGCGGGCGAGTGACGGCCCGGGCCGTCGGCCCGAGGTGCGCGGCGCCGACGGGGCACGGCCCGGTGTGGGGTGCACATGCGCGTACTGGTGATCGATCCCGATGACAGGACCGCCGAACCGCTGGTCTGCCGCCTGGTGCGCAACGGCCACCAGGTCCGGCGGGCCCGCACCGGGCGGGCGGGCCTGATGGCCTGGGAGCAGGCCGAAGTCGTCCTGCTCGACCTGGAGTTGCCGGATCTCGACGGACTCGAGATGTGCGCCGAGATCCGGGCCCGGGGCAACACACCGCTGATCACCTTCACCAGCCGGGACTCCGAACTGGACCGGGTGCTCAGTCTGCGGTCGGGTGCGGACGACTGTCTGGTGAAGCCCTACGGGTTCCGGGAGCTGATCGCCCGGATGAACGCGGTGACGCGACGCGTCGCCACGGGCGGTGGTCCGGCCGGCGTGTCCTGCGGGGCGCTGCGCCTGGACCCCGGCGCGCGGGAGGCATGGCTGGCGGAGCAGCCCCTGGAGCTGACCCGCAAGGAGTTCGACATCCTCCTGCTGCTGGCCTCGGTGCCCGAGACGGTGATCTCACGCCGGGACCTGATCGCGGCGGTCTGGGCGGACGACTGGGCCATCTCCACCCGCACGGTGGACACCCATGTCAGCGCCCTGCGCGCCAAACTCGGCGAGGGCTGGATCACCACGGTCCGAGGCGTGGGCTACCGCTTGGAGGACGCGTCCCGCACCACCTCGCTGCCGGGCCGTGCGGGGCCCGGCGAGAGGGGCGGCCGGCCGGATCCCCTTGCGGGGATGGCGGGTTGAGGGATGGCAGCGCTGTCGCGGGAGCCCGGCCTCAGGACAGGCCGGGCGTCCGCGTCTCGCAGGCGGTTCCACGAAGAGCGGCGGCCGGCGGGCACCGGTCCGGCTCGCACTCACCCGGCGCCTGCGTCACACCGCCGGGCTCCTGGCCGGCCCGCCGCCGGCCCGGCCAGGAGTCCGATCGGCGGGGCGGGGCGCCGGTTCGCCGTGCCCCGACGTGTTCCGCCGCGTCGTACCGAGCCTGCCGTGCAGCCGGCCGACCGCCCGGCGGGGCGGTCAGGAGGCGTTGTCCTCCCCTTCCGGGGAGGCGCCGCCGTCCCCTTCCGGGGTGCAGTCGTGCTCCTCGTCCTCCGGGTCTGCGGCGCGGGACGCGAGGAGCGAGGCGGCCCGGTCGGGGGTCAGCTCCAGCGTCGGGAGGATCTGCGGCAACGCGATGCTCGGCAGCAGGTGGCGGAACATGGCGATCACCCGGCCCGTCAGATCCTTGCGCTGACACAGCACCTGGGACGTCCACTGGATGCCGGTGAAGGACCCGGAGAGCAACTCCGCCGTCTCCGCCGGGTCGACGTGCGGCAGCAACTCCCCGCGCGCACGCGCCTCGACGAGTACCTCGGTCAGCCGCTCCACCCAGGACTGGAACGGTCTGCCGTGGAACGGGTTGTTGCCCTCGGCGCTCTCGCTCCACTGGTCCATGGCCAGACCCACGCTGGCCCGGGTCAGCGGGTCGTGCTGCAGCCGGTGCGCGAACAGCAGGCCCTGGTCGACCAGTTCCTGCAGCTTCGTCCGCTGCGGAGGCAACGGCCCCAGCTCCAGCTGTGCCGCTATCACCCCGAGGGCCAGATCCTCCTTGGAGGTGAAGTGGAAGTACAACGCCCCCTTGGTGACGTCGGCCCGCGCGATGATCTCCGTGATCGTGGCTGTGCTGTAGCCCCGTTCGTCGAACACCTCGGCCGCCGCGAGCAGGATCGACGTGCGGGTCTGGATTGCTCGTGCTTGACGTGCCATGCCACCGTGCCTGTTTCTATGTCAGAGCTTGGTCAGGTCCCCGCGCAAAGAGAACCGGACTGCCAGTCTTTTGTCGAGAGGGGAGCGATCCCCGCATGTATCGACTCAGGGGGCAAACCATGTCTGATGGCGTCATATCCGTGGTCAACCGTTTTGCCGGTGTTCACCCCGTTCTGGACCCGGCCCCGGAGCGCTCCGACCGCACCACCGTGGCCCACCCCGCACCCCAGACCGGTCTGCTCGCCGGGCAATCCGCGACGATCCCCTCCGACCTCACCGCCGCGCAGCCCACAAACCGAACCGACTCCCCGGTTCTTACGCCGGGCGGCCTGGCCACCGGCCCGCTCTGCCACCGCCCGGACCCGGAGGACCGCTTCCCCGTCGACTGGCTGCGCCTCGCCGAGCACCGCTTCCTCGTCTCGGTCGACTGGCCCGCCGCACACCGCTTCTTCGCCCCGCTGCCCGACGGCCGCCAGGATCCGCTGCTCGTCGCCGAGACCACCCGGCAGGCGACGATGATGCTGGCCCACGCCGAGTTCGGCGTCCCCCTCGACGACCAGTTCGTGATGCGCGAGATCGGATACCGGCTCGAGACGCCGGACTTCACCGTGGACAGCGCCTCGGGCACGATCGACGTCGTGGTCGAGTGCTCCGACGTCCGGCTGCGCGCCGGCCGCCTCGTCGGCATGCGGGTCGACCTGACCTTCCAGCGGCTGGGCCGCGTGCTCGCCACCAGCATGGGCATCCTGATCTGCACCTCGGCCCGCGTCTACCGCAGACTGCGCGGGGAGCAGATGTCCGTGCCGAGCCGTCCGGTGCCGCTGCTCCCCGCGGTCGCCCCGCACGAGGCCGGCCGCGACGACCGCAAGGACGTCGTCCTCGCACTGTCCAAGCACCGCCCCGGCTGGCGGCTCCGCCTCGACACCACGCACCCCACCCTCTTCGCCCGCCCGAACGACCACGTCCCCGGCATGGTGCTGCTGGAAGCCGCCCGCCAGGCCGCCACCGCGCTCACCCCCGGGCACGACTTCCACCCCGCGTCGATGCGGATCTCCTTCGACAAGTACTGCGAACTGGCCGAGCCCTGCTGGATCCTGGCCCGGCACGACCTGTGCCCGGAGCAGGGGGCGGTGCTGCGCGTACAGGGCGTCCAGGACGAGGAACCCGTCTTCACCGCCACCCTGGGCGGCGCCGTACGGGGAAGCAGGTGAGCCGGCACCTCCTGGTGACCGGCTCCGGCGGTTTCGTCGGCGGACACGTGGTCGCCGCGGCCCGCGCCGCGGCGGGCGTCCGGTTGCGCCTGCTGGTCCGTGCCCTGCCGCCCGCGGCCGACCCGCCGCCGGCCCACGGCCCGCCGCTCCAGGGCGACGTCCCGGTCGAGTACGTGCGGGCCGACCTCGCCGACCCCGCCTCCCTGCGGGGTGTCTGCGACGGCGTCGATGCGGTCGTCCACTGCGCCGCCCAGGTCGGCGGCGACCCCCGGCAGCTGCGGCGGGTCAACGACCTGGGCACGGCCGCCCTGGTCGAGGAGGCCCGGCGGGCCGGCGTCGAACGGTTCGTGCACCTGAGCACGGCGGCGGTGCACGGCCGGGGCCCCTTCAGCGGGGTGCGGCCCGGTCAGGCGCCGATCGTGCCGGGCTCGGACACCAGCCGGACGAGGGCGGCGGCCGAGCGCCACGTGCTCGCGGCGGGCGGCACGGTGCTGCGCCCCCACCTGGTGTACGGCGCGGGGGACCGCTGGGTGGCGCCCGGCGTGCTGACTGTGCTGCGGGCGCTCGGGGGCCGGCCGCACGGCCGGCTCGGACGGCAGTCGATGATCGACGCCGCGAGTCTGGGGGACGTGCTGCTCGCGGCCGCGCTGGCGCCGGCGGCCCGCGCGGGAGGTGCGGGGCGTGCGGGGCGTGTCCACTTCATCAACCACCCGGATCCCGTGCCCGGTGAGCACCTGCTCGCGGCGGTCGCCGAGGCGCACGGTCTCCATCCGGAGTCCCTGCCCGGCGTCCCGGCCGACCTCGCCCGAGCCCGGCTCCGCGACCACCCGCTCGCCCGGCATCACTTCGAACTGCTGGCGGCGGACCACTGGTTCACGGACGACACGGTCTGGACCGAGCTCGGCTGCGACCCCGGAGCGGGGTTCGCCGAGCGGTTCCGCCGCCACGCCGGCCCGTACCGGGACCCGCGGCCGGTCCCGGATCCGTCAGCGGGCCCGGCTCACCTCGCCCGGGAGGCCACCACCTCCCTGCGGACACCGTCCTCCGGGACGTAGGGCAGGTAACGCGAGGCGGTCACCGCGTGGTCGACGACGTCGTCCGTCCCGCCGGGGTTCAGCCCGCCGAGCGTGTCAGGCGCTGCGATCCCCGGCAGGAAGCCCTGCCAGAACCCGGTGAACGCCGTCCGGATCCGATCGCCCTCTCCGCCCTTGATCAGTACGCCCATGCCCGTCGTGGCGGCGACGACGGCGCAGGTCAGCCCTCGTAACTGGACGTGTCCCGCGAGCCCGTTCTCCTGGCGCGCGCGGTCCAGCAGGCGCTGGACACAGGCGTGCCATGGATGGATGAACTGCGACCGCCCCTTGCGGGAGCGGTCGTTGTCCAGACGCAGCCCCGCCCTCGACACCACGTCCCAGGCCAGCAACTGACCCAGTGTGTGCGAGATGTCGGTGAGGGCCTGCAGCGGCTTGGAGTTCCTTTCGTACGCGAGGCGCGCGGCGCGCCACAGGATGCCGCGCGCCTCGCTCACGACCGCCTGGGCCAGATCCTCCTTGTTCGCGAAGTGGAAGTGCAGCGCGCCCGTGCTCATGTTGGCCCGCGCACTGACGTCGCAGAGCCTCGCGGAGGAGTAGTCCTCCCGGTCGAAGATCTCTGCCGCCGACCTGAGCAGCAGCCGTCGTGTGCGGATCGCCCGCTCCTGTTGCAGTCCCACCGGCATGAATCCTCCCCCGTCCAAAAACGGACTTGATGGTTTGTTTGTGGATCACGGGTGCCCGCCCCGGGGGGAGTCGGTCCCGTCGATCACCCTCGTCGGCTTTGACGCTCCGTCAATACTGCCCAGAAGATCACACTTTCCCACCTCGTGACCAGGGCAAGGGCAAAGTGGAAGCAGGGAATCAGCCAGCTGGGGACGTGCTGGACGGTCTACCACCGCCCTGAGGGATGCGCAATGCATCGGACAAAGGTGACCGGTGTGCCCCTGTCAACCAGCCGGCGTGGGCGGCGCCGGCCGCCCAGAGCAGACCGCAGTGCCCGTCAGTGGCTGTTTGTGCCGGAGGCAGGGTCGATATTTCGACCGAGGGCTTCCCTGCCGGTCACGCTTCGGAGCGGAATTGATCCTTCATGAGTCCACAATTCCGGCAAAAGTGACTGCAAATATCACGGTGGGTGAGTTTACCTAACCTTTTTTTGACAAACCGAGGAGTAGGTTTTTAGGCTCGACGAGCCAAGGTGCTCGAGCGGGAACTACGTGTTCAGGGGGAGAGCAGTGAGCCAACACGCAACGAGCGGCACTCTGGAGTCGCGAAGGCCCGTCCCGCCGCAGGCCCGTAAGACGTCGACGACCTGGCGGGTCCTGGTCGTCGAGAACAACCCCGGCGACATGGAGGCTCTGGCCACCGCGTTGCGCCGGCACGGTCATCAGGTCGAGGGAGTGGGCACGGGGAACGCCGCTCTGCAGGCCTACCAGCGGGCGGACATCGTTCTGCTGGATCTCGAACTGCCCGACGTGGACGGCCTGGAGGTGTGCCGCTCCATCCGGTCCCTGAGCGACGTGCCCCTCATCGCCGTCACGGGGTGGGGAACCGAGCTGGACCGCGTCCTCGGCCTCCAGGCCGGCGCGGACGACTACATCGTCAAGCCCTACGGCTTCAGGGAACTGATGGCCCGTATGGACGCCGTCATGCGCCGCTCACGTCCGCAGACGCACATCGAACAGGTCGTGTTGCACGGGCCGTTGCGCATCGACGCCGCCTCGCGCGAGGTCAGTCTGCACGGCCGGGTCGTGGAGGTCACGCGCAAGGAGTTCGACCTGCTCTACATGCTCGCCTGCCATCCGGAGACCGTGATCTCCCGCAAGCGCATCATGCAGCAGGTCTGGGGCGGTTCCTGGTCCCGGCGGACCGTGGACACCCATGTCAGCAGTCTGAGAGGAAAGTTAGGGGCCAGCGACTGGATCGTCACCGTGCGCGGAGTGGGGTTCCGCTTCGGAAACGGCTGACACTCACCGTTGATCAGTGCCGTGAACAGTTCACGCAGACGCCCGGCTGGGTTTCCCAGCCGGGCGTTTCGCGTGGGCGGCCGGGTTCGCCCGACGATCCCGGAGCCGGCAAGCTTCCCGCTTGCTCAGCCCTGTTGTCGAGCCGGGAGCATTCCTCCAGCCGTTCTGACGATTCTCTGACATCTGCCTGGCGCTGCGCCAACAAAGCCGTATCCCTTCTGAGGTTCTGGTCCGAAGGCTTAATCGCCATCTGTTGAAAGGACCGTTGTTCTCCTCGGAGGATGGACGAGTGTTCAGGCGCCGGTCCCGAAACCAGAATTACCCCGGGCCCGCCTGATCATCCCGCCAATTCCCGCCGATCGAGGAGAGGGCCGTCCGTGCGCAAGGTGCTCATCGCCAACCGTGGCGAAATCGCTGTCCGCGTGGCCCGGGCGTGCCGGGATGCCGGTATCGCGAGCGTGGCCGTCTACGCGGACCCGGACCGGGACGCTCTGCATGTCCGCGCCGCGGATGAGGCGTTCGCCCTGGGCGGTGACACACCGGCGAGCAGCTATCTGGACATCGGCAAGGTGTTGAACGCCGCGCGGGAGTCGGGTGCGGACGCCGTCCATCCGGGGTACGGCTTCCTCTCGGAGAACGCCGACTTCGCCCAGGCGGTGCTGGACGCGGGTCTGATCTGGATCGGCCCGCCGCCGCAGGCCATCCGTGACCTGGGTGACAAGGTGGCCGCCCGGCACATCGCCCAGCGGGCCGGGGCGCCGCTGGTGGCCGGCACGCCGGATCCGGTCTCGGGCGCCGACGAGGTCGTGGCGTTCGCCGAGGAGCACGGCCTGCCGATCGCGATCAAGGCCGCCTTCGGCGGCGGCGGCCGCGGTCTGAAGGTCGCCCGGACGCTGGAGGAAGTGCCGGAGCTGTATGAGTCGGCGGTGCGTGAGGCGGTCGCCGCGTTCGGCCGGGGCGAGTGCTTCGTGGAGCGCTACCTGGACAAGCCGCGGCATGTGGAGACGCAGTGCCTGGCCGACCGGCACGGCAACGTGGTCGTGGTCTCCACCCGGGACTGCTCGCTGCAGCGCCGCCACCAGAAGCTGGTCGAGGAGGCGCCCGCGCCGTTCCTGTCCGAGGCGCAGCTCGCCGAGCTGTACTCCAGCTCGAAGGCCATCTTGAAGGAGGCCGGCTACGTCGGCGCCGGCACGGTGGAGTTCCTCGTCGGCCTGGACGGCACGATCTCCTTCCTGGAGGTCAACACCCGTCTGCAGGTGGAGCACCCGGTCACCGAGGAGGTCGCCGGCATCGACCTGGTGCGGGAGATGTTCCGGATCGCGGACGGTGAGGAGCTCGGCTACGGCGACCCGGTGCTGCGCGGTCACTCCTTCGAGTTCCGGATCAACGGTGAGGACCCGGGCCGGGGCTTCCTGCCGGCTCCGGGCACGGTCACCCTCTTCGACGCGCCGTCGGGTCCGGGGGTGCGTCTGGACGCGGGCGTGGAGTCGGGCAGTGTGATCGGCCCGGCGTGGGACTCGCTGCTGGCGAAGCTGATCGTGACCGGCCGCACCCGCAAGGAGGCGCTGGAGCGGGCCTCGCGTGCGCTGGAGGAGTTCCGCGTCGAGGGCATGGCGACGGCGATCCCCTTCCACCGGGCGGTGGTCCAGGACCCGGCGTTCGCGCCGGAGCTGACCGGCTCCACCGACCCGTTCACGGTCCACACCCGGTGGATCGAGACGGAGTTCGTCAACGAGATCAAGCCGTTCACCGCGCCCGCGGACGCGGAGACCGACGAGGAGCCCGGCCGGGAGACGGTCGTCGTCGAGGTCGGCGGCAAGCGTCTGGAGGTCTCGCTGCCCTCCTCGCTGGGCATGTCCCTGGCCCGCACCGGCCTGGCCGCCGGCGCCAAGCCCAAGCGGCGCGCGGCGAAGAAGTCCGGCCCCGTCGCCTCCGGCGACACCCTCGCCTCCCCGATGCAGGGCACCATCGTCAAGATCGCCGTCGAGGAAGGCCAGGAAGTCCAGGAAGGCGACCTCATCGTCGTCCTGGAGGCCATGAAGATGGAGCAGCCCCTCAACGCCCACAAGTCCGGCACCGTCAAGGACTTGTCGGCCCAGGTCGGCGGCTCCGTCTCCTCCGGCGCACCCATCTGCGAAATCAAGGACTGAATTCCCGGGGAGGTGTGACCCAGATGTACTCGAAGACGCATTCCCAGCCGTTCACGCGGACGTATTATTCCGAGATCTGTTCCGACTCCCGCGACGGGCGCGACGCGCCCATGCCCCAGGCCCCCGCCTGGCTCCTGGCCGGCGAGGACGACGAGAACGTCAGCGACCATCCGCACATCTGCCGGGGCATCGACTGACCGAATGCGGATTCCCCCCGCTTTTCCATCCCCCCTCGTATTCCCTTCCGTGCACACATTCCCTTTCGCCCCCAGGTCCCACGCACCCTTTTTCAAGGAGAAAGATCATGCACAGCACCTTGATCGTGGCTCGGATGGAACCGGGCTCGGCGGCCGACGTCGCGAAACTGTTCGGCGCGTTCGACGAGTCCGAGATGCCGCATCTGATGGGCACCCGGCGCCGCCAGCTCTTCCAGTACCGGGGTCTGTACTTCCACCTCCAGGACTTCGACGCGGACAACGGCGGCGAGCTGATCGAGAAGGCCAAGTCCGACGAGCGCTTCGTGCGCATCAGCGAGGACCTGAAGCCCTACATACAGGCGTACGACCCGGCCACCTGGCGGTCTCCCGCCGACGCGATGGCCACGCGCTTCTACTCCTGGGAGGCCTCCCGATGAGCGGCCGCCGAGTCGTCATCACCGGGATCGAGGTGCTCGCGCCCGGCGGCGTCGGCAAGGACCGGTTCTGGGACATGCTGAGCGAAGGCCGTACGGCCACGCGCGGGATCACCTTCTTCGACCCGAGCCCGTTCCGCTCGCAGGTCGCCGCGGAGATGGACTTCGACCCCGAGGAGCACGGGCTCACCCCGCAGGAGGTCCGCCGGATGGACCGGGCCGCCCAGTTCGCGGTGGTCGCGGCGCGCGGCGCGGTCGCCGACAGCGGGATCGACCTCGCCGCCCACGAGCCGCACCGGGTGGGCGTCACCATCGGCAGCGCGGTCGGCGCCACGATGGGTCTGGACGAGGAGTACCGGATCGTCAGCGACGGCGGCCGGCTGCACCTGGTCGACCACGAGTACGCGGTACCGCACCTGTACAACTACTTCGTCCCCAGCTCCTTCTCGGCCGAGGTCGCCTGGACGGTCGGCGCGGAGGGCCCCAACTCCGTGGTGTCCACCGGCTGCACCTCCGGCATCGACTCGGTCGGGTACGCGGTCGAGCTGATCCGCGAGGGCTCGACGGACCTGATGATCGCCGGGTCGTCCGACGCGCCGATCTCACCGATCACCATGGCCTGCTTCGACGCCATCAAGGCGACGACCCCGCGCAGGCAGGACCCCGAGCAGGCCTCGCGCCCCTTCGACGGCACCCGCAACGGGTTCGTGCTCGGCGAAGGCTGCGCGGTTTTCGTCCTGGAGGAGCTGGAGAGCGCCCGGCGGCGCGGGGCGCACGTCTACGCCGAGATCGCCGGCTACGCCACCCGCAGCAACGCCTACCACATGACGGGGCTGCGACCGGACGGCGCGGAGATGGCCGAGGCCATCACCGTGGCCCTCGACGAGGCCCGGATGAACGTGGACCAGATCGACTACATCAACGCCCACGGCTCCGGCACCAAGCAGAACGACCGGCACGAGACGGCCGCCTTCAAGAAGAGCCTGGGCGAGCACGCCTACCGCACCCCCGTGAGCTCCATCAAGTCGATGGTGGGGCACTCGCTCGGCGCCATCGGCTCGATCGAGATCGCCGCATCCGCGCTGGCGATGGAGCACCACGTGGTGCCGCCCACGGCGAACCTGCACACCCCCGACCCCGAGTGCGACCTCGACTACGTGCCGGTCACCGCGCGCGAGCAGCTGACCGACGCGGTGCTGACGGTGGGCAGCGGGTTCGGCGGCTTCCAGAGCGCGATGGTGCTCGCCCGTCCCGAGAGGAGTGCGGCATGACCGCGGTGGTGGTGACAGGGCTGGGCATCACGGCCCCCAACGGCCTCGGCGTCCAGGACTACTGGGAGGCCACGCTCGCCGGCAAGAGCGGCATCGGGCGGATCACCCGCTTCGACCCGTCGCAGTACCCGGCGCGGCTGGCCGGTGAGATCCCCGGCTTCGCGGCCGAGGAACACCTGCCGAGCCGGCTGCTGCCGCAGACCGACCGGATGACCCGGCTGGCGCTGGTCGCCGCCGACTGGGCGCTCGAGGACGCCGGGATACGGCCGCAGGAGCTGCCCGAGTCCAGCATGGGCGTGGTCACGGCGAGTTCGTCCGGCGGCTTCGAGTTCGGCCAGGGCGAGCTGCAGGCGCTGTGGAGCCAGGGCAGTCAGTACGTCAGCGCCTACCAGTCGTTCGCCTGGTTCTACGCGGTCAACAGCGGCCAGATCTCCATCCGGCACGGCATGAAGGGCCCGAGCAGCGTGGTCGTCAGCGACCAGGCCGGCGGTCTGGACGCGGTGGCGCAGGCACGCCGGCAGATCCGCAAGGGGACCGCGGTCGTGGTCTCCGGGGCCGTGGACGCCTCCATCTGCCCGTGGGGCTGGGTCGCCCAGCTCGCCGCGCAGCGGCTGAGCACACGCGAGGAGCCCAGCCAGGCGTACCTGCCCTTCGACCGGGCGGCCGACGGCTACGTGCCCGGTGAGGGCGGTGCGCTGCTCGTCATGGAGTCGGAGGAGTCGGCGCGCTCGCGCGACGCGCGGATCTACGGCGAGATCGCCGGGTACGCCGCGACGTTCGACCCCGCGCCGGGCAGTGAGCGGCCGCCGGGGCTGCGCCGGGCGATCGAACTCGCCCTGGCGGACGCCGGGTTGGGGGCCGAGCAGGTGGACGTCGTGTTCTGCGACGCGGCGGCCGATCCCGAGCGCGACCGGATCGAGGCGGAGGCGATCACGGCACTGTTCGGACCGATGGGCGTCCCGGTCACCGCGCCGAAGACGATGACGGGCCGGCTCTACTCGGGCGCTGCGGCGCTGGACCTGGCCACCGCGTTCCTGTCCATGCGCGACGGGGTGATCCCGCCGACGGTGCACGTGACGCCGTCCCCCGACTACCGACTCGACCTGGTCGTCGACCGGCCGCGCACGGCCACGCTGCGGACGGCGCTCGTGCTCGCCCGCGGCCACGGCGGCTTCAACTCGGCAGCTGTCGTACGGGCGACGGCCTGACCGACCGGACCACCGCACCACCGAACACGAACACGAACACGAACACGAACACGACGTGAGAGGAACACACGTGGAAACGCAAGCCTTCACCCTCGACGACCTCAAGCGCATCCTGATCGAGGGCGCCGGCGCCGAGGAGACCGTCGACCTCGACGGCGACATCCTCGACGAGGACTTCGAGCACCTCGGCTACGAGTCGCTGGCGCTGCTCGAGACCGGCGGCCGCATCGAGCGCGAGTACGGCATCGTCCTGGACGACGACGTCCTGTCGGAGAGCAACACCCCGCGCTCCCTCATCGACGCGGTCAACGCCCACTTGGGGGACGGGACGCAGGCCGCAGCCTGACACTCCGTCACACCCGGGGCATCGGCTCCCCACGCGCCTGTGATCCGCCGCCGGACCCCCACCGGACCGGCGGCGGCACCCCCCCACGCCCCCCCCACACACACCACCCCCCCCACGCACACCAAACCCCCCCCACGCCCCCTTCCCCCTTGTCCCCCCACGCTCCACGCAGTCCTTCACGCAGAGGAGTTGAAAGAGCATGCCGCAGCAGCAGACGCAGCGGGTCGCGCTGATCACCGGAGCCACCAGTGGCATCGGCCTGGCGGCCGCCCGCCGGCTGGGCTCCGACGGGCACCGCGTGTTCATCGGCGCGCGCGACGCCGACAACGTGGCCGCGACGGTCAAGCAGCTCCAGGAAGAAGGCATCGAGGCCGACGGCGCCGTCGTGGACGTGCGTTCGCGGGACGCGGTCCGTGCCTTCGTGCAGGCCGCCGTCGACCGCTTCGGCCCCGTCGACGTCCTCGTCAACAACGCCGGCCGCAGCGGCGGCGGGGTGACCGCCGACCTCGCGGACGAGCTGTGGGACGACGTCATCGACACCAACCTGAACAGCGTCTTCCGGATGACCCGGGAGGTGCTCACCACCGGCGGCATGCGCGAGCGCGGCTGGGGACGGGTCATCAACATCGCGTCCACCGCCGGCAAGCAGGGCGTGGTCCTCGGCGCCCCGTACTCCGCCTCCAAGCACGGCGTCGTCGGCTTCACCAAGGCGCTCGGCAACGAGCTCGCGCCGACCGGTGTCACGGTCAACGCCGTCTGCCCGGGTTACGTCGAGACCCCCATGGCCCAGCGGGTCCGCCAGGGCTACGCCGCCGCCTACGACACCACCGAGGACGCGATCCTCGAGAAGTTCCAGGCCAAGATCCCGCTCGGCCGCTACTCCACGCCCGAGGAGGTCGCCGGGATGGTCGGCTACCTCGCCTCCGACACCGCCGCCTCCGTCACCGCTCAGGCGATCAACGTCTGCGGCGGCCTCGGCAACTTCTGACCCCGCCCGCACCCCTCCCGCGGCGCACCCCGGCAAGCACCCGACGAAGAAGAGGACAAGGACGTGACCACGACGGAAGCAACGACCCGCGAGGTGGCGCACGAGATCACCGTCTCGGCCCCCGCCGACGCCGTCTACCGCCTGATCGCGGAAGTGGAGAACTGGCCGCGGATCTTCCCGCCCACCATCCACGTGGACCACCTGGAGAAGGGCGAGCGCGAGGAGCGCATCCGCATCTGGGCCACCGCGGGCGGCGCCCCCAAGAGCTGGACCTCGCACCGCACCCTGGACCCCGACAACCGCCGGATCACCTTCCGCCAGGAGGTCTCCGCGCCCCCGGTCGCCGCCATGGGCGGCACCTGGGTGATCGAGGAGCTGCCGGACGGCGACTCGCTGGTACGGCTGCTGCACGACTACCGCGCGATCGACGACGACCCCGAGGGCCTCGCCTGGATCGACGAGGCCGTCGACCGCAACTCCCGTTCGGAGCTGGCCGCCCTGAAGGAGAACGTCGAGCGGGCCCACGCGACGCGTGAGCTGACCTTCTCCTTCGAGGACACCGTTCTGATCGAGGGCTCGGCGAAGGACGTCTACGACTTCGTCAACGAGGCCGACCGCTGGGTGGACCGGCTGCCGCACGTGGCCCGCGTCCGGTTCGAGGAGCCCACGCCCGGCCTCCAGGAGCTGGAGATGGACACCCGGGCCAAGGACGGCTCGACGCACACCACGAAGTCGTACCGGGTGACCTTCCCGCACCGCGCGATCGCCTACAAGCAGGTCACCCTGCCGGCCCTGATGACCCTGCACACCGGACTGTGGACGTTCGAGGAGTACCCGCGCGGGGTCGCCGCCACCTCGCAGCACACGGTCGTGCTCAACCCGGACAACATCCAGCGGATCCTCGGCCCCGACGCGACCGTGGAGGACGCCCGCGAGTACGTCCAGGGCGCACTGAGCACCAACAGCCGTGCCACGCTGGGCCACGCCAGGGATCACGCGGAGAAGAGCCGCTGACCATGGCCACCGACACCTCCCAGGCCGCCGCCCGGGTCGTCGTGGTGGGGGCGGGCCCCGTCGGCCTGTTCCTCGCCGGCGAGCTCCGCCTCGGCGGCGCCGACGTCGTCGTACTGGAACGGCTGCGCACCCCCACCACGGAGTCCCGCGCCTCCACGCTGCACGCCCGCACGGTGGAGCTGTTCGACTGCCGCGGGCTGCTGGACGCGCTCGGCGACCCGCCGCGCGAGCCACGCGGCCACTTCGGCGGCGTACCGATGGACCTGACCATGCCCGGCCCGTACTCGGGCCAGTGGAAGGTGCCCCAGACCAGGACCGAGGAACTCCTCCAGGACTGGGCCACAGCCCTCGGGGCCGACATCCGGCGCGGCTGGGAGGTGCGCGAACTCGGCCCGCAGGACGGCCGTGAGGACGGGCACGTGGAGATCACGGCCGACACCCCGGACGGCGTACGGCGGCTGCGCGCGGCGTACGTCGTCGCCTGCGACGGCGAGGACAGCACCGTACGGCGGCTGACCGGAGCGGCCTTCCCCGGCGCCCCGGCGGGGCGGGAGCTGCTGCGGGCGGACATCGCCGGCATCGACATCCCGAACCGGCGCTTCGAGCGCCGGGAGCACGGACTGGCGATCGCCGCGCGGATGCCCGGCGGGGTGACCCGGGTGATGGTGCACGTGTTCGGCCGCCCGGCCCGGCGACGGACGGGACCGCCGGCGTTCACCGAGGTCCTCGACGCGTGGCGGCAGGTCACCGGCGAGGACCTCGGCGCCGGGCGCCCGGTGTGGCTCAACGCCTTCGGCGACGCCAACCAGCAGCTGGAGCGGTACCGCCACGGGCGGGTGCTGTTCGCCGGGGACGCCGCCCACCGCCAGATGCCGAGCGGCGGGCAGGCCCTCAACCTGGGCCTCCAGGACGCCGCCAACCTCGGCTGGAAGCTGGCCGCGGTGGCTCGCGGCCGGAGCCCGGAGGGGCTGCTCGACACCTATGACGACGAGCGGCGCGAGGTGGGACGCCGGGTGCTCGCCAACATCAGGGCCCAGGCGCTCCTGCTGCTCGGCGGACCGGAGGTGGACGCGGCGCGCACCCTGCTCGCCGAACTCATCGCCGCGGGACCCGCGCGGGACCACCTCGCGGCGATGATCACCGGGCTCGACGTCCGGTACCCCACGGGCGGCGGCGCCCATCCCCTGCTCGGCGCACGGCTCCCGCTCGGCACTCTGCCCGCGCCGGACGGCCCGGTGGAGGTCGCGAAGTCGCTGCGGGACGGCCGGGGGCTGCTGATCGTCTCCGACTCGGCCCGGGCCGAACTGCGCTGGCTCGGCAAGGTCTGGTCGGACCGGGTCACCTCGGTGGCGGTACGACCGGACAGCGCCGAGCCGCTGCACGGCGCCGAGGGGCTGCTGGTCCGCCCCGACGGCCATGTCGCCTGGGCGGGCTCGGACCCGTGGGCGGCGACGGCGGCGTTCCGCCACTGGTTCGGGCGGCCCGACCCCGGGCTGTGAGGGACACGCACGGCAGGACGCCGCGAGCGGCCGGTCCTGCCGCCACAGGACTCGAAATTTTTCAGCGAGGCTCAGAGAGGGAAGCGCTGTGGACACGGATGTGATCGTCGTCGGCGCGGGGCCGACGGGCCTCATGCTCGCCGGGGAACTGCGGCTGGGCGGCGCCCGGGTCGTCGTCGTGGAGAGACTGGCGGAGCCGACCGGGCAGTCCCGGGGGCTCGGATTCACGGCCCGCGCGATGGAGGTGTTCGACCAGCGCGGGCTGCTGCCGCGGTTCGGCACGCCGGAGAAGAGCCCGATGGGCCACTTCGGCGGCGTGCAGTTCGACTACACCGTCCTCCAGGACGCCCACTTCGGCGCGCGCGGCATCCCGCAGTCGCAGACCGAGGCCGTCCTGGAGCAGTGGGCCGGCGAGCTGGGCGCGGACATACGGCGGGGCTGGGAGCTGACCAAACTCGCCGACGACGGGGACGGCGTCGAGATCGTGGTGGCCACGCCCGAGGGCGAACAGCGGGTGCGCGCCGCGTACCTGGTGGGCTGCGACGGCGGGCAGAGCGTCGTGCGCAAGGCGGCCGGCTTCGACTTCCCCGGGCTGCCGGCCACGCGCCTGATGTACCTGGCCGACGTCACCGGCTGCGAGATCCGCCCCCGCTTCCTGGGGGAGCGGCTGGAGAACGGCATGGTGATGGCCGCGCCGCTGGCGCCGGGCGTCGACCGGATCATCGTGTGCGAGGACGGCACGCCCGCCGACGACCGGCCGCGCACGGTCGGGTTCGACGAGGTCGCGGCCGCCTGGGAACGCATCACCGGAGAGTCGCTGGCCGGCGGCGGCGCCGACTGGGTCAGCACCTTCACGGACGCCACCCGGCAGGTCTCCGCCTACCGCAGGGGCCGGGTGCTGCTCGCCGGGGACGCCGCACACGTCCATCTCCCGGCCGGCGGCCAGGGGCTCAGCACAGGCGTACAGGACGCGGTCAACCTCGGCTGGAAACTGGCCGCGGTGGTCCGCGGGGACCTGCCCGACGAGCTCCTCGACACCTACCACGACGAACGGCACCCCGTCGGCGCCCGGCTGCTGATGAACACCCGCGCCCAGGGCATGATCTTCCTCGGGGGAGCCGAGGCCGACCCGGTGCGCAAGGTCTTCGGCGAGCTGATGGAACTGGAGGAGGTCCGCCGCCTGCTGGCCGGCGTCGTCAGCCACCTCGACATCGCCTACGGCCCCGCCCCCGGCGCCCACCCCCTCCTCGGCCGGCGCCTGCCCCCACGCCCGCTGACGCTCGCCGACGGCACGCGGACCACCACGACGGACCTGCTGCACCCGGCCCGGGGCGTCCTGCTCGATCTCGCCGAGGACCCCGACCTCCGTGCGAACGCCGCCGGGTGGAACGACCGGGTCACGGTCGTCACGGCCACCCCCGAGAGCCCCGAGGTCTTCTCGGGCGCGACCGCCCTGCTCGTACGCCCGGACGGCCACGTGGCCTGGGCCGCCGGAGGAAAGGACTCCCGCACGATGGCCGACCCGCACGACACAGCCCCGCAGGCACCGGCCGCGGCGACCCCCGAAGTCCCCCAGCCGACCGAGGCCGAGGTGGCCGCCGGCATCGACGGTCTCGTCACCGCCCTCCACCGCTGGTTCGGCACTCCGGAGGTGGCGTAGCACCATGACCACCGCGCCCTCGACCGTCGGCCCCCGCGTGCGGCGGATCACCCTGAATGCCGCCGGGCACACCCTGTCCGCCCTGCTCAGCGCGCCCCAGGACACGCCTCCGCGGGCCACCGTCGTCGCGCTGCACGGGGCCGGGATGAGCGCGGGGTACTTCGACGGCGGGGCCCAGCCGGACGCCTCCATGTGCGCGTTGGGAGCGCACCTGGGGTTCGCGGTCCTCGCCGTCGACCGGCCCGGCTACGGCGACTCGGCCGTCGGGCTCCCCGAAGGCCTGGACCTCGCCGGACAGGCCCGCGTCCTGCGGGCCGGGCTCGACCACTTCCACGCCGAGCATGCCGTCGGCACGGGCACGTTCCTGCTCGCGCACTCCTTCGGCGGCAAACTCGCCCTGACCCTGGCCGCCGAAGCCCCGCCGGACGATCTGCTGGGCCTGGACATCTCCGGCTGCGGCCACCGCTACGCCCCGCGCTCCGCGGAACTGCTCGCCGGCCCCGACCGGGCCCGGTGGCGCCACAACTGGGGCCGGCTCGGCCTCTACCCGCCCGCCACCTTCCAGCGCAGCGCCGACCTGGTGAAACCCATCCCGGAACAGGAGCTGCGCGGCGCCTCGGGCTGGCCGGAGGCGTTCGACGCGCTCGCCCCGCGTGTACGCGTCCCCGTGCGCCTGACGTTCGCCGAGCACGAACTGTGGTGGCGGCACGACACCGAGACCCTCGACGACCTGCGCGCGAGGCTGAGCGCCGCGCCGCGGGTCGTCGTCGACCGGCAGCCGGACGCCGGGCACAACATCAGCCTGGGCCGCACGGCCCGTGCCTACCACCTGCGCGCACTCGCCTTCTTCGAGGAGTGCCTGCCGGAGCGGGACGGGCCATGAGACTTCGGCACCGCACTCGCCACGGGGACCGCGCCCCGGTTCACGCCGGCGGTCGCGGGACCGGGCCACGCGGCCGGCGGCTCCCGCAGAGCGACCGCAGGCACCCACGACCGGAACCAGGAGCCGTACGTGAACGTCCCCCTCGTACCGAACAGCCCGCACCCTGCAAGGGAGCTGGGCCCGTCGAACCTGCACCTCTGGCTGCTCCCGTCCCCCGCCTCGCCGCGTGACGTACCGGTCGGCGAACTCGCCCCCGACGAGCGGCGGCGCGCGGCCGCCTACCGTCGGCCCGGCGACCGGCAGACGTACATCGCCGCCCATGTGGGGTTGCGCCGGGTGCTGTCGGTGTACACCGGCGTGGAGCCCCGGCGGCTGAACATCGGCCGGGAGTGGTGCGAGGAGTGCGGGGAACGGCACGGCCGGCCGGTGCTGGTCGACCTGCCGGGCGCCCCGCAGTTCTCGCTCTCCCACAGCCACGGCCTCGCCCTGGTCGCGGTGGCCCGCGCCCGGGTCGGCGTCGACGTCCAGGCGCTGCCGTCGCAGGAGACCGTCGACGCCTGCCTGCCCCTGCTGCACCCGGCCGAGCGCCAGGAGATCGCCCGACTCCCCACCGACGGGCGGCAGACGGCCTTCGCCCGGCTGTGGTCCCGGAAGGAGGCCTACCTGAAGGGGCTCGGCACCGGGCTCGCCCGCGCCGCCGACCTCGACTACCTCGGCGAGGCCGCCGAGTCCTGGCGCCCGGCCGGCTGGACGGTGCGCAACGCGCCCCTGTGCGACGGCCATGTCGGCGCCGCGGCGCTGGCCGGCGGCAAGGACTGGCGGGCCGCCATGTACCCGGTGCCCGCCGAGTCGCTGTACGCCCGGGACGCCGTCGAGCGGATCTCCGCCGTCGAACCGGGCCTGCGCACCATGCTGCGCGCCCACGACCCGTTCTCCGTGCGCCCGCACGCCCTCATCGACACAAGGAACAGGAAGGAAAGGGCCCAGGCATCATGACCCTCACCGATCCCGAAGCCATCGTGCTCGACACCGCCCCGGACACCCTCGACGAGGTGGACCGTCTCACGGAACTGCACACCATCAAGGAGCTCGTCCGCACGGGCCCCGACCCCAAGGCCACCGAGCGCCAGCACGCCAAGGGCAAACTCACCGCCCGCGAACGCATCGAACTCCTCCTCGATCCCGGCTCGTTCACCGAGGTCGAGGCCCTGCGCAGGCACCGGGCCCAGGGCTTCGGCCTGGAGGCGAAGAAGCCGTACACCGACGGCGTCGTCACCGGCTGGGGCACGGTGGAGGGCCGTACGGTCTTCGTGTACGCCCATGACTTCCGCATCTTCGGCGGCGCCCTCGGAGAGGCCCACGCCCAGAAGATCCACAAGCTGATGGACATGGCGATCGCGGCCGGCGCGCCCCTGGTCTCCCTCAACGACGGCGCGGGCGCCCGCATCCAGGAGGGCGTCTCGGCCCTGGCCGGCTACGGCGGCATCTTCCAGCGCAACACCAAGGCGAGCGGGGTGATCCCGCAGATCTCGGTCATGCTGGGCCCGTGCGCGGGAGGCGCGGCCTACTCGCCCGCCCTCACCGACTTCGTCTTCGCGGTACGCGACATCTCCCAGATGTTCATCACCGGCCCGGACGTGGTGAAGGCGGTCACCGGCGAGGAGATCAGCCACAACGGCCTGGGCGGCGCGGACGTGCACGGCGGCACCTCCGGAGTCGCCCACTTCGTCTACGACGACGAGCGCACCTGCCTCGAAGAGGTCCGCTACCTCCTCACCCTGCTCCCCTCCAACAACCGCGAACTGCCGCCCGCCCACCCCACGGGCGACCCGGCCGACCGCCCCGGCGACGCCCTGCTCGACCTGGTCCCCGAGGACGGCAACCGCTCCTACGACATACGCAAGGTGATCGAGGAGATCGTCGACGACGGCGACCACCTGGAGGTCCACGCCGCCTTCGCCACCAACATCGTCTGCACGCTGGCCCGTCTCGACGGCCACGTCGTGGGCATCGTCGCCAACCAGCCCGCGTCCATGGCCGGTGTGCTCGAC
The DNA here is from genome assembly GCF_042889585.1 of Streptomyces sp. NPDC002566. NCBI lineage: Bacteria > Bacillati > Actinomycetota > Actinomycetes > Kitasatosporales > Streptomycetaceae > Streptomyces > Streptomyces sp. NPDC002566. Next base: position 948,785 of record NZ_JBIARD010000001.1, read on the forward strand.
ATCAGGGCCAGTGAGAAGGGCGCGCGGTTCGTGCAGTTCTGCGACGCCTTCAACATCCCTCTGCTCACCCTGGTGGACGTGCCCGGGTTCCTGCCCGGCGTCGACCAGGAGCACGAGGGCATCATCCGGCGCGGGGCCAAACTGCTCTACGCCTACTGCAACGCCACCGTGCCGCGTGTCTCGGTGGTCCTGCGCAAGGCCTACGGCGGCGCCTACATCGTCATGGACTCCCGCTCCATCGGCGCCGACGTGGCCCTCGCCTGGCCCACCAACGAGATCGCGGTGATGGGCGCGGAGGGCGCAGCCAACGTCGTCTTCCGCCGTGAGATCGCGGCCGCCGACGACCCCGAGGCGATGCGCCGCCAGAAGATCAAGGAGTACAAGAACGAACTGGTCCACCCCTACTACGCGGCCGAGCGCGGACTCGTCGACGACGTGATCGACCCCCGCGACACCCGGCTGGTCCTCAGCCGCGCCGTGGCGATGCTCGCCGCCAAGTCCGCCGCCCTGCCCACCCGCAAGCACGGCAACCCGCCCCAGTGAGGAGACCGCATGACAGCGACGCCGACACCCTCCGACCTGCTCGCCGCCACGTCCTTGCGGGTCCTGCGGGGCGAGCCGAGCGCCGAGGAACTCGCGGCGGTGACGGTCGTCCTGACGCTGCTCCTGACGAGCCCCGACGAACCCGCTCCGCAGCGGCCCCCCACAGCCGGCTGGACCCGCCCGGACCGCCTCGGGACCTACAGCTCCCCGAGGGCCTGGCACGGTTGAGGCGGCCCCGGGGTGTTCACCGACAGTGACCGATTCTGATCGACGTCGACCGTTCCTTCGCTGTTTCGGGGCGCTCTGCGAACGGGGGCATTGCGGTCCTTATCGGTCTGTCGTGCGAAGCCTCATACCAGAGCGGGACCCTCTCCGGGGGAGTTTGTCAACTGCCCACCGCACATGATGCGTTGGCGACTACTGTGAGTGTCCGTCGGACGACGCGCGGCCGAATTCCCGGCCCTCTCGACCGACACCGCGATGGCGCATGCCCGGGACGCGCACCCGCGCGGCCGAGTACGCCCGACGGACCGACAGTACGAGGACACCGATGTCTCACCTTGGCGCACCCGCCCCACGCGCAGACCGCCGCGAGGGCGGACGGCACGGACGACCGGTCGCCCGACCCGCACCCGCGCCGGCCGAGACACACATACGGCCACAGCTCGTCCGGCTCGCCGTGCTCCCGCCCACCGCCGTCGCCCTCAGCGCCTGCGCGGCCGTGCTGTTCACCGTGCGCTCCACCGGCGCCCGGCCCAGCCCCACCCTGTGGGCCGTCCTCACCGGCGCGGTCGGCGTCACCGCCGTCGGCATCCTCGTCGCAGCCGTGGCCGCCGACCGCGCCGCCCGCTCCGTCAGCGACCGCATCGCCGCCCTGCGCGCCGGCACCGCGCGCGGCGAGGCCGACCTGCGCGCGCTGCTCGACACCCTGCGCCGCGGCGAGGCCCCGCCGCCCCGCAGGACACGCGGCGGACCGCCCGGCGACGCCGACGACTTCGAGCTCCTCGCCGCCGACCTCGCCCGCGCCCACGACGGGGCCGTCACCGCCGTCGTCCAGGCCGCCCAGCTCTCCAGCCAGGCCGGCAACGAACAGAAACTGGAGGTGTTCGTCAACCTCGCGCGGCGCCTTCAGTCCCTCGTGCACCGCGAGATCTCCATCCTGGACGAGCTGGAGAACGAGATCGAGGACCCCGACCTGCTGAAGGGCCTCTTCCACGTCGACCACCTCGCCACCCGCATCCGCCGCCACGCCGAGAACCTCGCCGTGCTCGGCGGCGCCGTCTCCCGGCGGCAGTGGAGCAATCCCGTCTCCATGACCGAGGTGCTGCGCTCCGCCATCGCCGAGGTCGAGCAGTACTCGCGGGTCAAGCTCGTCCCGCCCATCGCCGGGGACCTGCGCGGGCACGCCGTCGCCGACGTCATCCACCTCCTCGCCGAACTCGTCGAGAACGCCACGGTGTTCTCCGCCCCGCACACCCACGTCCTGCTGCGCGCCAACCTCGTCACCTCCGGGCTCGCCGTCGAGGTCGAGGACCGCGGACTCGGCATGCCCGCCGAGGAGCAGAGCCGGATGAACGCCCTGCTCACCGACCCCGACCAGGTCAACGTCGGCCGCCTGCTCGCCGACGGCCGCATCGGCCTCTACGTCGTCTCCCAACTCGCCCGCCGCCACGGCATCCACGTCCGCCTCCAGGGCAACATCTACGGCGGCGTACAGGCCGTACTCGTCGTACCGCAGGCCCTGTTGGGCTCGGCGCAGGGGCTGCCGCAGGCCGGGGAGGAGGGCGCCGCGGGAGCCACCGGGGAGCAGCCCGGGGCTTCGCCGACGGGGGCAGGCGCGGTCGGCCTGGGCGAGGTGCTGCCGGGGGCAGGCGCGGTCGGCCTGGGCGAGGTGCCGTCGGGGGCAGGCGCGGTCACGCGAGGCGGGACTCCGTCTCTCGGGGGCGTGGCCGGCGGGGGAGGAGTGCCGTCGGAGGGCGGCGGGCAGGGGCGTGGCCCGGCGCCCTCGGCGGCGGGGGCGCAGAGCCGACAAAGGCCACCCGCCCTGCCACCGCGTCCGCCGGGCACGCCCCACCCGCCCGGTCCGCCCCGGACGCCGGCACCACCGCCGGCCCCGCCCTCCGCCCTGGACGCGGCCATGGCCCACGGGCCCGTTCCCCCCGATCCCGTTCGCCCCGGTCCCGTTCCCCCCGGCGGGCCGGCCGGTCCCGCCACCGTGTCCGCCCCCGTCCCGCCCGGTTCGCCGCGTGCGCGGCCCCGGGGCCAGGGCGCCCGGCACGACGCCCCCCGCCCGGACGGTCACGGTCTGGCTCCGCTGCCCGTGCGCGGGGCGCACGAGGAACGGCCCACCCCTGCGGAGGCGGTACCCGGCATCCGGCCCGCCGACCGGCCCGTGCTGGAGGAGCACTCGGGCATCGCACCCACCCCCCGCGCCGGGGCGGTCCGCGGCACCATGGGCAAGCCGCAGCTGCCCCGCCGCCGCGCCCAGGAGCACATCGCGCCCCAGTTGCGCGGCGGCCCCGCCCCCCGGCAGGACACGGAGCGGCCCGTCGCGCACGACCCCGGCCTCATGGCCGCCTTCCAGCGCGGCATGGGCCTCGCCGAGGCCCAGCAGAGCCTGGAGCCGGAAGACCTGGAAACGCCCCGGTACTCCACCCCGACCCCACCCCCGGGGCGGGTGTCGTACCCCACCGGCCCGTACGACGGGAGCCCGCCGGCCGGATGAGCAGCACCGCCCTCACCACCCCCACCCCCGCCGCTCCCGCGGACCCGCGTACCCCAAGGAGTCGATCCACCATGGCGAGCGAAGCGCCGACCGGCCATGTATCCGACCTCGACTGGCTGATGAGCGGTCTCGTGCAGCGCGTACCGCACACCACCAGCGCGGTCCTCCTCTCCTGCGACGGCCTGGTGAAGTCGGTCCACGGCCTCGACCACGACAGCGCCGACCACATGGCCGCCCTGGCCTCCGGCCTGTACTCGCTCGGCCGCAGCGCCGGCGTCCGCTTCGGCGACGGCGGCGAGGTGCGCCAGGTCGTCGTCGAGCTCGCCTCGACGCTGCTGTTCGTCACCACCGCGGGCTCCGGCACCTGCCTCGCCGTCCTCGCCGGCCGCGAGGCCGACGCCGCCGTCCTCGGCTACGAGATGGCGATGCTCGTCAAGAGCGTCCGCCCCTACCTGGAGACCGCGCCCCGCCGGCACGCCGTCGAACCGTCGGTGACGGGACCTTGAGCGTGGCGGCGGCCGGCGACGGCCCGTGGCTCGACGACGCGGCCGGCCGGCTGGTGCGCCCCTTCACGGTCAGCAACGGCCGGACCGAGCCCAGTGTCGCCCTCGATCTGATGTCACAGGTGAGAGCCACCGGGTCGACCCCCCTCGGCTATCTCGGCCCCGAGCACGCGCAGGCGCTGGACCTGTGCCGGGGACCCGTCCCGGTCGCCGAGGTCGCCGCCTGCCTGAAGCTGCCGGCCGCGGTCACCAAGGTGCTGCTGTCGGACCTCGTCGACTGCGGGGCACTGACCACCAAGCCACCCGAGTACCACCACATCCCCACCGACCGGGCCCTACTGGAGGCAGTGCTCGATGGACTACGACGACAGCTCTGAGAGCGACGCCCGCGCCGCCCGAGAAGGGCGCGACGCACCCGACCCGAACCGCGCCGGCCAGGGTGCCCGCGCCGCCCACGCCGCCCCCTACGACGAACGCCGCGACCGCCCCGAGCCCTTCCCCACCGCGCTCAAGATCCTCGTCGCGGGCGGGTTCGGGGTCGGCAAGACCACGTTCGTCGGCACCGTCAGCGAGATCGCGCCGCTGAGCACCGAGGAACTGCTCACCACGGTCAGCGCCGCGACCGACAACCTCGACGGCATCGAGAACAAGGTCGAGACGACCGTCGCCATGGACTTCGGCCGCATCACCCTCGACGCCGACCACGTCCTGTACCTGTTCGGCACCCCGGGCCAGGAGCGGTTCTGGTTCATGTGGGACGAACTCTCCGAGGGCGCCCTCGGCGCGGTCATCCTCGCCGACACCCGCCGGCTGGAGGAGTGCTTCGCCGCCGTCGACTTCTTCGAGGAACGCGGCCTGGGATTCATCATCGCCGTCAACGAGTTCGACGGCGCCCACCGCTACGACCCCGAGGAGGTCCGCGCGGCCATCGACCTGGACCCGCAGGTCCCGGTCGTGCGCTGCGACGCCCGGATCTCCGCCTCCGGCATCCAGACCCTGCTCACCCTCGTCCGGCACCTCATCACCCACGCCTCGGCGACACCCCAGCCGAGCGTCCACGGGGACGGAGCCCGCTCATGAGCTACGACCCGCCGCGCCCGGCCGGTCGACTGCTGCTCACCCCCGAGGACAGGGACGCCCCCGCCCGCACCCGCAGACTGCGCCGGCTGGGCCTCGGGGTGTGGCCGGAGCCCGCCCTCGACGTCTTCGCGGACCGTCTCGCCGAGCTGGCCGGGGCGCCGTACGCCATGGTCAACTTCCCTGACGGGGAACGGCAGTTCTTCGCCGGGCTGCACACCCCGCCCGGCGGCCGGGAGGCCCGCGGCGGCAAGCCCGAGATCGGCCGCACCCTGCCCCGCGACCACGGCTACTGCCCGCACGTCGTCGTCCGGCGCAAGGCGCTGGTCCTGGAGGACGTGAGCGACTACCCGCGGTTCGCGGGCAACCCCGTCGTCGACGCGTACGGCGTCCGCTCCTACCTGGGAGCCCCGCTCATCGACTCGACCGGAATGGCGCTCGGCACGGTGTGCGTCGCCGACCTCGCGCCCCGCGCCTGGGGCCGGACCGGTCTGGACACGATCAAGGCGACCGCCGCCGACCTCGCCGGCCGGCTGGAACGGCGGAACGCCGAGGGAAGCTTTCTGTGAGGCGCGGTGAGAGGCGTCGGCCTTTTTGCGAGGCGCGGTGAGAGGCGTCGGCCCGGTGAGCGCCGGCGTGTGAAGCGGAACTGTGGAGCCGCTTAAGAAACTCTCGATGGACCGCACCCGCGCCGTACGGCAGATTGCTACGGGATTCCACCCCTTCCCCGGCTACCGGCGGCCCCTTCGGCGTGCCCGGACCCGGGGGACCGAACCACAGGAGCCGTAGCGTGAAGGCGCTGGTCAAGGAGAAGGCGGAGCCCGGGCTGTGGCTCGCGGACGTGCCGGAGCCCGCCGTCGGACCGGGCGATGTGCTGATCAAGGTGCTCCGCACCGGCATCTGCGGCACCGACCTGCACATCCGGGCCTGGGACGGCTGGGCGCGCCAGGCGATCCGCACCCCGCTGGTGGTCGGACACGAGTTCGTCGGCGAGGTCGTCGAGACCGGGCGTGACGTCACGGAGATCGCCGTCGGCGACCGGGTCAGCGGCGAAGGGCACCTCGTGTGCGGGAAGTGCCGCAACTGCCTGGCCGGCCGCCGCCATCTGTGCCGGGCCACCGTCGGCCTCGGCGTCGGCCGCGACGGGGCCTTCGCGGAGTACGTCGCGCTGCCCGCGTCCAACGTGTGGGTGCACCGGGTGCCGGTGGACCTCGACGTGGCGGCGATCTTCGACCCGTTCGGCAACGCCGTCCACACCGCGCTGTCCTTCCCGCTGGTCGGCGAGGACGTCCTGATCACCGGCGCGGGACCGATCGGCCTGATGGCCGCCGCCGTCGCCCGGCACGCCGGCGCCCGCAACGTCGTCGTCACCGACGTCAGCGAGGAGCGGCTGGAACTGGCCCGCAAGATCGGCGCGAGCCTCGCCCTCGACGTCTCGCGGGAGTCCATCGCCGACGGGCAGCGGGAGCTGGGCCTGCGCGAGGGCTTCGACATCGGACTGGAGATGTCCGGCCGCGCCGAGGCCCTGCGCGACATGATCGCCAACATGACGCACGGCGGCCGTATCGCCATGCTCGGCCTGCCCGCCGAGGAGTTCCCCGTCGACTGGGCCCGGATCGTCACCTCGATGATCACGATCAAGGGCATCTACGGCCGTGAGATGTTCGAGACCTGGTACGCGATGTCGGTGCTGCTGGAGGGCGGGCTCGACCTCGCCCCCGTGATCACCGGCCGCTACGGCCACCGCGACTTCGAGGCGGCCTTCGCGGACGCGGCGAGCGGCCGCGGCGGCAAGGTCATCCTCGACTGGACCGCGTAACTCCCTCACCGGCGAGACACTTTCAGGAGCTTCCCCCATGTTCGACTCCGTGCGCGACGACCTGCGCGCCACCCTCGACGAGATCCGCGCCGCCGGACTGCACAAGCCCGAGCGCGTCATCGGCACCCCGCAGTCCGCGACCGTCGCCGTGACCGCGGGCGGCCGCCCAGGCGAGGTCCTCAACTTCTGCGCCAACAACTACCTCGGGCTCGCCGACCACCCCGAGGTGATCGCCGCCGCCCACGAGGCCCTGGACCGCTGGGGCTACGGCATGGCCTCCGTGCGCTTCATCTGCGGCACCCAGGAGGTGCACAAGGAGCTGGAGGCCAGGCTGTCGGCGTTCCTCGGCCAGGAGGACACGATCCTCTACTCCTCCTGCTTCGACGCCAACGGCGGCGTCTTCGAGACCCTGCTCGGCCCCGAGGACGCCGTGATCTCCGACGCCCTCAACCACGCGTCGATCATCGACGGCATCCGGCTGTGCAAGGCGCGCCGCTTCCGCTACGCCAACCGCGATATGGCCGACCTGGAAGCCCGGTTGAAGGAGGCGACCGAGGGCGGCGCCCGCCGCAAGCTGATCGTCACCGACGGCGTCTTCTCCATGGACGGCTATGTCGCGCCCCTGCGCGAGATCTGCGACCTCGCCGACCGCTACGACGCCATGGTCATGGTCGACGACTCGCACGCCGTCGGCTTCGTCGGCCCCGGCGGCCGCGGCACACCCGAGCTGCACGGCGTCATGGACCGCGTCGACGTCATCACCGGCACGCTGGGCAAGGCGCTCGGCGGCGCCTCCGGCGGGTACGTCGCCGCCCGCGCCGAGATCGTCGCCCTGCTGCGCCAGCGCTCCCGCCCGTACCTGTTCTCCAACACCCTCGCCCCGGTCATCGCCGCGGCCTCCCTCAAGGTCCTCGACCTGCTGGAGTCGGCCGACGACCTGCGCGTGCGGCTCGCCGAGAACACGGCCCTGTTCCGCCGGCGGATGACGGCGGAGGGCTTCGACGTCCTCCCCGGCGACCACGCCATCGCGCCCGTCATGATCGGCGACGCGGCGCGGGCCGGCCGGATGGCGGAACTCCTGCTGGAGCGCGGGGTGTACGTGATCGGCTTCTCCTACCCGGTCGTCCCCCAGGGCCAGGCCCGGATCCGCGTCCAGCTGTCCGCGGCGCACTCCACGGAGGACGTCGACCGCGCGGTGGACGCCTTCGTCGCGGCCCGGGCCGAGCTGGGGGACGCGGAACCGGCCTCCGCCTGATGGGCCCGCCCCGGCCCCGTGGCCTGCGATAATCGTGGGGTGATCGAAGCTCGGCGGCTGCACATCCTTCGGGCGGTGGCCGACCACCGTACGGTGACGGCGGCCGCCGCCGCGTTGTACCTCACGCCGTCCGCGGTGTCCCAGCAGCTCACGGCGCTGGAGCAGGAGACCGGGCACCGGCTGGTCGAGCGGGGCGCCAAGGGCGTGCGGCTGACCCCCGCCGGGGAGATCCTGCTCGCCCACACCCACGCGGTCCTCGCCCAGCTGGAGCGGGCGGAGGCCGAACTCGCCGCCTACGGCTCCGGGGCGGCCGGCACGGTCACGGTCGCCGCGTTCGCGACCGGCATCGCCCTGGTCGTCGCGCCCGCCGTGGCCCGGCTCGCCGGCGCCGCCCCGGGGATAAGGATCCGCGTCCAGGACGCCGAGGGCGACGCCAGCCTGCGGATGGTCCTGGACCGGCAGGTCGACGTGGCCGTCGCCGTCGAGTACCGGGGGGCGCCGGCCGCCGACGACCCCCGTCTTGCGCACCTCCCGCTGTACGCCGAGCCCTTCGACGCGGTCGTCCCCGTCACCCACCGGCTCGCGGACCTCCCGGAGGTGCCGCTCGCCGAGCTGGCCAAGGACCCCTGGATCGGCCCGTACCCCGGCAACCCCTGCCACGACGTGGTGGTCCTGGCGTGCGAGCACGCCGGCTTCCAGCCCCGCCTGGAGCACTCCTCCGACGACTTCCGCGCGGTCGTCGCGCTGGCCTCGGCGGACGTCGGCGTGGCCCTCGTCCCGCGCTCGGCGCTGCGCGGCATGGACCTCGCCGGCGTGGTCGTCCGCCCGGTCGACGGGGCGGCCCCCACGCGGCGCGTCTTCGCGGCCGTACGGCGGGGCGCGGAGGAACACCCTCTGATCCGGCCGGTGTTGGAGGCGCTCGGTCAGGCGGCACGGGCGCAGACGGCGTGACACCCGCGTTGTCAGTGGCAGCGGCTACCGTGCGGAGCATGCCGGACGCCGAAGACGTACGCCGTATCGCCCTGTCCCTGCCGGACACCACGGAGAAGATCGCCTGGAGCATGCCCACGTTCCGGGTCGGGACGAAGATGTTCGCCACCCTGCCCGAGGACGAGACCTCCCTCGCCGTGCGCTGCCCCAAGGAGGAGCGCGACGAGCTGGTCCTCGCCGAGCCCGGCAAGTTCTGGATCGCCGGCCACGAGGCCCAGTTCGCCTGGGTGCGCGTCCGGCTGGCCGCCCTGGAGGACGAGGGCGAGCTGCGCGACATCCTCGCCGACTCCTGGCGCCAGGCGGCCCCACCGCGCCTGCTGGAGGCCCACCCCGGGCTGGGGCTCCCCGGGGAGCGCTGAGCGCGCCGAAACGGATGCGCGACCACCGACGCGAGTGCGGTATGGTTTCCATGCACGTTCTGCCGGGGGAAACCCCAGGTCAGACGGGCACCGGGACGTGGCGCAGCTTGGTAGCGCACTTGACTGGGGGTCAAGGGGTCGCAGGTTCAAATCCTGTCGTCCCGACCAGCTTCACGCAGGTCGCAGGCCGTCTTCTCGACTACGAGGAGGCGGCCTGTCCGGTGTCGGTGTCGACGTAGAGGCAGAACGGGTGGCCCGCCGGGTCGAGCAGCACGCGGACGTTCGCCTGCGGCTGGTGGTCCGCCTCCCGCGCCCCGAGCTCCCGCGCGTGCGCCACGGCGGCCCGCAGATCGACCACCTCGAAGTCCAGGTGCATCGTCATCCGCTGGGCGCCCTCCAGGGCCGGCCAGACCGGCGGGACATAGCCCTCCGAGAACTGGAAGCCCAGGTAGCCCACGCCTTCGGGCGGCACGACGGCCGCTCCGTCCGCGTCCTCCTTGACGATCTCCCAGCCGAGCAGCTCCGCGTAGAAGCGGGCGAGCGCCCGAGGGTCGGGGGCCTCCAGCACCACGCCCCACCAGTCGTGCCTGGCCGTGCGAGGGGTGCCCGAGTCGGGGCCGGGTCGTCCGCGCATGTCCGCCACCCCTGTCTCTACCGTCGGCCGCGCGTCCGCGCGCCCCTCGGTGCGGCGATGAACTGCAGCTCCAGGGTGAGCGGCGGCTCGGCGACACCGGGGCCGCCCGCGGCCGCCCAGCCGATCAGCTCCTCCGTGCAGTCGTCGTCCATGGCGAACCCCACCCAGGTGGCCCGGCCGCCCGCCCGCCGCCCGGCCGCCGAGGGCTGGACGACGACCACGTTGGCCTGGTCGCACGGGCCGAGACAGTCCGTCGTACGGACCGCGAAGCCCCCGTCGGACGCGGCGGCCGCGCGCAGCCGGTCGAGCTGCCAGGCGTGGTCGAAGCCGGGATGCTTGCGGGCGTCCCCGCAGCAGCAGCCCCGGCACACGACGAGGGTGCAGGGCCGGCGCGCGGCGGCGCCGATCGCCACCGCGCGCTGACCGGGCACCGTGCGACGCGGTCCCACCCCGGTCAGGAGGCCGACAGGCCGACGTGGGCCAGGGCCTGCCGCAGCAGGAACCCGTGCCCGCCCGGCATCTCGCTCTGCACCGCGGGCGACGCCGCCTCCTGCGGGTCGAACCACACCAGGTCCAGCGCGTCCTGCCGGGGCCGGCAGTCACCGGTCACCGGCACGATGTAGGCGAGGGACACCGCGTGCTGGCGGGGGTCGTGGTACGGGGTGATGCCCTGCGTCGGGAAGTACTCGGCGACGGTGAAGGGCTGCAGCGAGGTCGGCACCCGCGGCAGGGCCACCGGGCCGAGGTCCTTCTCCAGGTGGCGCAGCAGCGCGTCGCGGACCCGCTCGTGGTGCAGGACCCGGCCCGAGACCAGGGTCCGGTTGACGTTGCCGTCCGGTCCGATCCGCAGCAACAGGCCGATGCTGGTGACTTCACCGCTGTCGTCGACGCGCACGGGGACGGCCTCGACATACAGGATCGGCATCCGTGCGCGGGCCATCTCGAGCTCGTCGGCGCTCAGCCAACCGGGCGTGGTATCGGTCAGGTCAGACATTGCTTGATCATACTTTCAGTGTCCGTCGGGAAGCCGGTAGACCCCGAGGGCGTTGTCCGCCCCGGCCCACCGCGCCAGGCGCAGCGCGTCGGCCAGACTGAGTTCGCCGGCGTCTACCCGGTCCTGGAGGAGGTCCCCCAGCCCCCGGCGGAACGCCAGCGCGCCGAGTGCGTGGAACTCGGCGACACCGTAGGCGTCGGAGCTGTACAGCAGTTTGCGGAACGGTGTGATCTCCAAGGCCTCCTCCAGGACCGCCCGCGCTCGTACGGGACCCACATGGTGCAGGGTGAGTCCCACGTCCAGGTACACCTGCTCGAACACGGCCGCCAGGAAGGCGGCCTGCCGCTGGTAGGGCCAGCAGTGCAGGAGCAGCACCGGGATCGTGCCCGCGATTCTGTGCAACCAGTCCGTCAGAAGTGCGGGATCCGCGCGGTGCAGCCGGATGTCCCGGTCGCCGAAGCCCGTGTGGAGTTGCAGCGGCAGCCCCAGGTCCACGGCCGTCCACAGCACATGGCGTACGAGCACCGGATCCGCCAGCCTGCCGCCGGCCGAAAGCCAGGTCCGGGCCGCCCGGCTCACCTCGGCGTCCGAGGGCCGGGCCGGGTCGAGGCCGAAGCCCGTGCGGTAGGCGGCCACCGACTTCACCGCCACCACCCCCGGCGCCCGCACGGCGTCCAGCGCCGCCGCCCGGAACGCGTCCGCGTACCCGCTCGCGTCCACGCCCCGCGCGGCCACCGCCTCCGCGACGGTCTCCAGCCGTACGACCTCGTGGGCGCTCGCGCCCGCCAGCGCGGCCAGTTCGGCGGGCGGGGTGAGACGGTCCGCGTCGAATCCGGTGTCCACGAAGAACCGGCCCGTCCCCGCCGCCGTCAGGAACCGCCGGTTCACCTCCCGCGGCCCCAGTTCGGCCCGCCGCGCCAGGTACTCCTCGGGCGGGGCGTGCCGGTCCAGGTCCAGCAGCGGCGCGCAGTACCGCCGTACGGCCACACCGGCCGGGGTGTCGAACGACGAGCTGCCGGGCCACCGGTCGCCCTCGGTGAGCAGTTCCTCGAACCCCGCCCGGTCCAGCGGGCCCGCGACCACCCCGTGACAGTGGTGGTCCACCAGCGCCAGCGCGGCGAGCGCCTCGTGGACCGGCCCGGCGCGCATGTCAGTACGCCCAGCGGTAGGCCGCCGCCACCTGCTCGTCGTCCAGCCCGGCGACCGCCTCGATCTCGCCCCGGCGTACGGCGGTCACCGCGTCGGCGAGGACCGGGCCCAGCGCGGCCCGCAGCACCTCGTCCTCCTGGAACCGCTCCACGGCCTCGGCCAGCGAGGCCGGCAGCCGGCGCACGCCCCTGGCCTCGGCCGTGGGCGCGTCCAGCGCGGCCGGGTCGCCCGCGGTCTCCTCCGGCAGGGTCGCTCCCGACGCGATCCCGTCCAGGCCGGCGGCGATCACACAGCCGAGCGCGAGGTAGGGGTTGGCGGCCAGGTCGACCGGCTTGACCTCCAGGTTCGCCAGCTCCGCGCGCCGGCCCGCGGTGCCCCGCACCAGCCGTACCGCCGCCTCGCGGGTCTCCAGGCCCCACGCGGTGAACACCCCCGCCCACTGGGAGGGCTTGAGCCGCAGATAGCCGGCCGGGCTCGGCGCGGTCACCGCGGTCAGGGCGGGCAGCCGGGCCAGCACACCGGCCGCGAAGGCCTCCGCGTCGGCCGTCATCCCGTGCCGGCGGTCCCCTCCCGTGTGCAGGTTGACCCCGTCCCGCCAGGCGGACAGATGGAGGTGACCGCCGTTTCCGACGCCCTGGGCGGTGACGGCGGGGGAGAACGACACCCGCAGCCCGTGCCGCCGGGCCACCGCGCGCACGGTCTGGCGCACCAGGACGCTGCGGTCGGCGGCGGCCACCGGGTCCAGGGCGCCCACCGAGATCTCGAACTGGCCGGGCGCGTACTCGGGATGGACCTGCTCGACGTCCACGCCCTGCGCCGCGCACGCCGCGAGCAGGTCGGCGGTGCAGTCGCTCAGCTCGACCTGCCGGATCGCGCCGTACGCGGGCCCGGTGGTCGCCGGGACGAACTCGCCGGCGGGCGCGGAGTCCAGGCCGAACGACCACTCGATCTCGACGGCCGCCCGGAAGGTCAGGCCGTGCGTCCGGGCGGCGTCGGCGACGACGCCGCGCAGGAACGTGCGCGAGCAGCCCGGATGCCGTTCGCCGTCCTGGGTGATCCGGTCGACCGGCGCCCACGCCCAGCCCGGCTGCGCGGCGAGGACCACCAGCCGGTCCAGGTCGGGGTACAGCCGCAGGTCGCCGTCGGGGGAGCCCAGCACGTCCGTGGAGACGATCCGGTCGTCGGCGAGGAACGTGTCGAACACCGGGGACATGCCGACGCCCCAGGCCGCGGCCGACGCCAGCCGCGCCACCGGGACCGTCTTCACCCGGCCCACGCCCGCGGTGTCGACGTAGGCCAGCACGACCCCGTGCACACCGCGCCCGGACAGCTCGCCGGCCAGGGCTCTCGCCCGCTCCACGTCGCCGGGGCGGCCGCCGGGCACGGGGTCGTCGAGGGCGCTCACAGGGCCTCCGCAAGGGTGCTCATACGGCCTCCAGGTCAGTGGCGTCGTCGGTGGTCCGCCCCGCCGGTGCCCGCGGGCGGCGCGCGCCGTCAGGGTTTCACGGCCACCCCGCCGTACTGCGGCACCACGGCCGGAGCGCCCGGCTCGGGACGCCACCGCGAGCAGGACACCAGGCCCGGCTCGAGGAGCTCGAGGCCGTCGAAGAACGCGGCGATCTCCTCGCCGCTGCGGGCGGTGATCGGCGGGGTCGCGTTCTCGTTCCAGAACCTCATGGCGGGGATCTGGCCCTCGCCGCCCACCTCGCTGTCGTGGGTGGGATGCGTCAGCACCAGGAAACTCCCCGAGGGGACCGCCGCCATGACCCGGCGCACGATGTCCCGCGCCGCCTCCATGTCCAGCACGAAGTTCAGGATGCCCAGCATCATCACCGCGACGGGCCGGGTGAAGTCCAGGGTGCCGGCGGCGCGCCGCAGGATCGCGTCGGGGTCGTGGACGTCGGCGTCGACGTAGTCGGTGACGCCGGCTGAGGTGCCGGTCAGCAGGGTGCGCGCGTGCACCAGCACGATCGGGTCGTTGTCGACGTACACGATCCGCGCGTCGGGGGCGACGCGCTGGGCGATCTCGTGGGTGTTGTCGGCCGTCGGCAGCCCGGTGCCGATGTCGAGGAACTGCCGGACGCCGCGCTCCTCGGCCAGGAAGCGCACCGCCCGGCCCAGGAACCAGCGGTCCGCGCGGGCGATCTCCCGGATCAGCGGGAACATCCCGGCGACGTGCTCGCCGACCCGCTGGTCGACCTCGTAGTTGTCCTTGCCGCCGACCCAGTAGTTCCACACCCGCGCGTTGTGCGCCACCCCGGTGTTCAGCGGCGCCGCCGGTCCGCCCGTCGGCGTGTGGACCTCGCTCACGTGACCGCTCCCTCCCGCGCTCTTGTCGCGTACTCGTCGCATCCAGCCCGTCAGCCGTCATTGTGCCGCCGGGTGATCACCGGTGTCCCGGGATTCGGACGGCCGGGTCCGTGTTCGAGGGCCGCGCGGGGTCCCCCGGTAGGGTGACGACCCGGTCGCCCTCGTACAGGAAGCAGGACATGCCCTACTCCGAAGCCGCCCCTCTGCCCGTCCCGGAGCCTGCGTCCGTCCCGGAGCCGTCGGCCGCGACGGCCGGCGTCCGCCTGATCGTCACCGACATGGACGGAACCCTGCTCGACGACCACAAGCGGCCGCCGGCGGGGCTGCGGGAGGTGCTCGGGCTGCTGGGGGAGCGCGGGGTGCTGTTCAGCCCGGCGAGCGGCCGGCAGTACGCGACGCTGGCGCACGAGTTCGAGGGCTTCGCCGACGGCATGGTCTTCATCGCCGAGAACGGCACGTACGTGGTCCGCGACGGCGAGGAGCTGAGCTCCGACCCGATGGACCCGGACGTCGTCGCCCAGGTCGTGGAGTGCGTACGGCGGCTCGTCGCGGGCGGCGCGGACGTCGGCGCCGTCGTCTGCGGGAAGCGGTCCGCGTACGTGGAGCGCACCGACGAGGCGTTCCTGGCCGAGGTCCGCCGCTACTACCGGCGCAACGTGGTCGTCGACGACATAGCCGCCGTCGACGACGACGTCCTCAAGGTGGCCCTCTACGACTTCGGTTCCGCCGAGCGCATCACCGCCCCGGCCCTCGCCGCGTTCACGGGCACCCACAACGTCGTCGTCTCCGGCGAGCACTGGGTGGACGTCATGAACCGCACCGCCACCAAGGGCGCCGCGCTGCGCCGGCTCCAGGGGGAGCTGGGCATCACGCCCGCGCAGACCATGGTCTTCGGCGACTACCTCAACGACCTGGAGATGCTGGACGCCGCCGACTGGTCCTTCGCCATGGCCAACGCCCACCCGGAGGTCGTCGGCAGGGCCCGCCATGTGGCCCCGTCCAACAACGACAACGGCGTGCTGCGCACGATCGCCCGGCTGCTCGACCTGCCGGTGAGCGACCTGCGCTGACGACGACGAGGGGTGGGGGGGGGGCGGCGGGGGGCCCCCCCCCGCCCGGGGGGGGGGGGGGGGGCCCCCGGGGGGGGGGGGGGGGGGGGGGGGGGGGCGGCGTCGAAACGGGGGGCCCCCCGGGGGGTTGGGGGGGC
>NZ_JBIARD010000001.1:964359-1203080 GCF_042889585.1 Streptomyces sp. NPDC002566
CTTCCAAAAACCAAACGGGCGTGGGGCGCCCTAGCGCCGGGGGGCTCGACCGGCGGGTGCGCGCCCGGCGCTGCCGCCGAGGGGGGGCCCGCGGCGCGCGCCGCGCACCCCTCGTGGAACGTGTGGGGGCTCAGGGCCCCAGGGTCATGGTTTGAGCGGGTCGTGGCCGACCGTCATCAGACGGTGGCGCAGCCGGGTGTCTTCGGCCGCCGGCTCGTTCTCCAGGTCGGTCTGCTCGGTCACCGTGTCCACGACGCGGTGCATCACCCGCAGGTCGTCTTCGGTGAGGTCGGTGCGCCGCTTCTGCAGGATGGCCAGTACGTGCTGACCGGTCGCGGTCCCCGCCTCGTCGGGCAGCGGCTCCGCGTTCTCGTCGGCGTCCCGCACCCGCAGCCAGGCGGCCAGCTCCTGCGAGGTCATGTTGACCACGCGGTGGAAGTCCTCCCACAGCGCGTCGAGTTCGAGGGCGTCCGTCATGCGGTGCTCCTCCGTCCGTGCGTCGTCGTGCGTCGTTCGCGTGCGTCGTTCTGCGTCGTACGTGTGCCGTCCGGGCGCCGCTCGGCCCGCGCCGCCGGGGCGGCCGGACCGGGGCTGTCGATGCGGTCGGTGCGAGTCAGTCGCCCTGCTGCCAGTTCTCCGCCTCGAACATCCACCGCTGCTTCTCCAGATCGGCGGTGATGGCGATGAGCAGGTCCTGGGTCACCGGGTCGGCCTTCTCCGTCGCCGCGATGCGCTCGCGCAGCCGTCCGATCGCCGCGCCCAGCGTCTCCGAGATCACCTGTACGACGTCCTCGTCGCGCACCCAGCCGTCCTTCGGGGCGGGCAGGGTGAACGCCGACGCGATCGTCTCCGGCCGGCCGTCCGGCGGCAGGCCGAGGGCGGCGGCGCGCTCGGCGACGGTGTCGGAGTAGGTGCGGGTCGTCGCGACCACCTCGTCGAGCTGGAGGTGGATCGAGCGGAAGCGGGGGCCCACGATGTTCCAGTGGGCCTGCTTGCCGATCAGCGAGAGTCCCAGCAGGTCGACGAGAGTGCTCTGCAACGCGTCGAAGGTGACCTGACGGTCCGGTTCGGGCAGCGGGCTCTTCACGACAGTCATACCGAGGTTCTCCTTCTCGCGTCGTCACGTGCGGTACGGAGCAGTTCGGCGCGCTCCTCCTCGTCGGTCCCGCCCCAGACGCCCGACGTCGGCGGGCTCTCCAGGGCGAAGGCCAGACACGCGGCGGTCACCCTGCACCGGGCGCAGACGCGTTTGGCGTCCGCCGCGTCCCTCAGGGCCGGGCCGGACGTGCCGACGGGAAAGAACAGCTCGGGGTCCTCGCCCACGCAGGCGGCGCTGCGCAACCACTCCATGACCGCGCGGGTGCCCAGGGCGAACACCCGCAAACACGGCCTGTCCTCGCGATACGCGCCACTCGGGGAGGCTCACCGGGGAGCGATCTTCCCAGGGGCGTGCGGGCGGTCTATAGTCGGAAACTAGCAGTGCTAATAAAGGCGTCCTCGCCCTCCGCGCATCCTCGATCAGGAGTGCCTGTCGTGCGTCCCGTCCACTTCGCCGTCGCCCGCCGCACCCCCATCGGCCGGCTGCGCGGCGCCCTGTCCACCGTGCGGCCCGACGATCTCGCCGCCACCGTGGTGCGCGCCCTCGTCTCCGAGGTGCCCGCCCTCGACCCCGCCCGCGTCGACGACGTCTACTGGGGCGCCGCCAACCAGTCCGGCGAGGACAACCGCAACGTCGCCCGGATGGCCGTGCTCCTCGCCGGCCTGCCCGAGACCGTGCCCGGCGCCACCGTGAACCGGCTGTGCGCCTCCGGGATGGAGGCCGTCACCGCCGCCGCCCGCACCATCGCCGCAGGCGAGGCCGACATCGTGATCGCGGGCGGCTCCGAGTCGATGAGCCGCGCCCCGTTCGTGCTGGCCCGCCCCGACGAGGCCCTCCCGCACCGCGTGGAGACCATCGACACCCGGCTCGGCTGGCGTCTGGTCAACCCGGCGATGAAGGACCTGCACGGCCTGCTGGCCATGGGCGAGACCGCCGAGGAGGTCGCCGCACGGTACGGCGTCTCCCGCGAACGCCAGGACCGCTTCGCCCTGCGCAGCCACCAGCGCGCCGCGCGGGCCCGCAAGGACGGCCACTTCGACGACGAACTCCTGCCCGTCACCCGCCCCGACGGCGTGCTGGTCGACGCCGACGAGTCCGTCCGCGAGGACACCTCCTACGACAAGCTCGCCGGGCTCAAGCCGGTCTTCCGCCCCGGCGGCACCGTCACCGCGGGCAACGCCTCCCCGATGAACGACGGGGCCGCCGGGCTCCTCCTGGTCAGCGAGGAGGCCCTGAACGACCTGGGCCTGGAGTCGCTCGGGCGCTATGTCGCCGGCGCCTCCGCCGGAGTGCACCCCGACGTGATGGGCATCGGCCCGGTGCCCGCGACCCGCAAGGCGCTGGCCCGCGCCGGATGGAGCGTGGGCGACGTCCAGGAGGCCGAGTTCAACGAGGCGTTCGCCGCCCAGGCGCTGGCCTGCGTGGACCAGCTGGGCATCGACCCCGACCTGGTCAATCCCAGCGGCGGCGCGATCGCCCTCGGCCACCCGCTGGGCTGCTCGGGGGCCCGCATCCTCACGACGCTGCTGCACCGCATGCGCAGGACGGGCGCGGAACGCGGCCTGGCGACCATGTGCGTGGGCGTGGGGCAGGGGAGCGCGGTGCTGGTGGAACGGCACTGACGGACGCCCGCGCTGGGCCGGCCGCCGAACCCCGTCGGCGGTCACCAGGCGAGACGGTGTCCGACGCCGCCGTTCGATGCATCTAGCATCGGTCTCCGCATGAACACGATCACGCACCTCACCGGCTGGGAGTTCGCCGCGCTCGCCTGCGCGGCGGTCCTCGTCGGCTTCTCCAAGACCGCGGTCAGCGGCGCCAACACCGTCAGCCTGGCGATCTTCGCCGCCGTCCTGCCCGCCCGCGCCTCCACGGGCGTCCTGCTGCCGATCCTGATCGCCGGCGACGTCCTGGCCGTCCTCACCTACCGGCGGCACGCCCACTGGCCCACCCTGTGGCGGTTGTTCCCGGCGGTCGCCGTCGGCGTCGTCGCCGGCACGGCGTTCCTGACGTGGGCCGACGACGCGGTCGTACGGACGTCGATCGGCGCGATCCTGCTGTTCATGGCCGCGGTCACCGTGTGGCGGCGGCGCACCGCCGAAGCCGCCGCGGAACCGGACGGCGTGGCCACCCGGGCCGGCCGGATCAAGGCCCGCTCCTACGGTGTCCTCGGCGGCTTCACCACCATGGTCGCCAACGCCGGCGGCCCGGTGATGTCGATGTACCTGCTGTCGGCGGGCTTCCGCAAACTCGGCTTCCTCGGCACCTCCGCGTTCTTCTTCCTCATCGTCAACGTCTCCAAGGTGCCCTTCAGCGTGGGCCTCGGCCTCATCGACGCCCGCTCGCTCCTGCTGGACGCCACGCTCGTCGCCTTCGTCGTCCCCGGGGCGCTGCTCGGCAAGTGGGCCGTGGACCGCATCAACCAGCGCCTCTTCGAGCAACTGGTGATCGCGGCGACCGTGGTCGGCGGTCTGCAGCTGCTGCTGCGCTGATCAGCGATCGTCCGGGCGGCGGCGCAGCAGGTAGGTGTCCATGATCCAGCCCTTGCGGGCGCGCGCCTCGGCCCGCAACCGCTCGATGCGCGGGCCGGCCTCGGCCACCGGCCCGGACACGAGGATCTCGTCCGGGGTGCCGACGTAGGCGCCCCAGTAGATGTCGACGTCCTGGTCGGCGTACGCCCGGAAGGCCTGGTGGGCGTCGAGCATCACCACCACGTCGTCCACCCCCTCGGGGAAGCCCTCGGCGAGCCGCCGCCCGGTGGTGATCTGCACCGGCCGCGCCACCCGGCTCAGCCCCGTGCGGTGCCGTGCCGCGAGCGCCGAGACGCTGCTGATCCCCGGCACCACGTCGTACTCGAACGCCACCCTTCCCCGGGCGAGCACCTCCTCCAGGACGCCCAGGGTGCCGTCGTACAGCGCGGGGTCGCCCCAGACCAGGAACGCGCCGGTCTCGTCCGCGCCCAGCTCCTCGCCGATCAGCCGCTCGCAGAGGCCGGCGCGGGCCTCCCGCCAGTCGCCGACGGCCGGGGCGTAGGCGGCGCCGTCCGCGCGGCGGTCCCGCTCGGGGTCGCGCGCCTCGACCACCCGGTAGGAACCCTCCGGCAGATGCGTGCGCAGGATCTCCCGGCGCAGCCGGGTCAGGTCGCTCTTCGCCTCGCCCTTGTCCAGCACGAAGAACACGGCGGAGTCGCGCAGGGCCTTGACCGCCTGGAGGGTCAGCTGGTCGGGGTCGCCCGCGCCGATGCCGATGACGTGGATCCTTCGCATGTCTTCGAGTCTGCCGCACGCCACTGACACCGGCCTCGACGCCCGGCTCCCCGGCGGTCGCGGGGGCTCAGCGCAGCCGGGGCGCCGACTCGCGCGCGTCGACCGCCGTGCCCGTCCGCTCCACGGCTTCGGCCAGCTCGCGCGCCCAGCGGGCCAGCCCGTCGAGATCCATGCCGTACGGGCGCGCGTGCCCGTGGTCCGCCGCCCACTCCTGGACGGCCCCCGCGCCGCGCCGCAGCAGCCGGGCCCCGCCGGTCACGTTGCCCCGGGCGGCGTGCGTCAGGCCCACCGCGAGCTGGGCGAGTCCCCGCCACAGGGCGCGTTCGGCCTCGGGGCCCGACTTCCAGGCGTCCTCGAACACCTCGTGCGCGTGGAACGGCTTTCCCTCGTCGAGCAGGGCCTGCGCCTCGGCGACCGACTCCTCCGGCATCCGCACGACCCCCTCGGGCTGGCGGGCCACGCCCGTCGCGCCGTACGGAAGGGGCCTGCCCAGGCCGTCCCGGGGCCTGGCGTTGCGCGCCCGGCCCTCCTCGTCCCGGTCCCGCGTCCCGGCGCTCCGGCCGCCGCTCCCGTCTCCCGCGCCGCCCGTTCGGTGATCGCTGTCCATACGGCGATTGTCCCGCGCCGCCGCCGTCTTCGGAGCACCGCCCGGTGTGGGGTAAAGTGCTCTTCGCGCGATCACGCGGAGCTCCGCGGGAAGCGCACCGGGACGTGGCGCAGCTTGGTAGCGCACTTGACTGGGGGTCAAGGGGTCGCAGGTTCAAATCCTGTCGTCCCGACCGGCGACATCGCGGTCGGAAGCCGCTCTCCCGTTCACGGGAGGGCGGCTTCGGCGTGTTCTGGCGCGTTGCGCGCGCGGATAGGCTGGGATCATGCCGCCGTCCTCCCGCCGTACCGCCCGACAGGCAGACCTGCTGGAACGACTCGTCGCGCTGCTGACGGCGGAGGGGTTCTCCGACCTCACCCTCGACGACCTCGCCGTGCGGCTGCGCTGCTCGAAGACCACGCTGTACCAGCTGGCCCGCAGCAAGCAGGGGCTGGTGGTGGAGGCCGTCAAGCACTACTTCCGCGGGGCCACCGAGGCCGTCGAGAAGCGGGTCGCCCAGACCGACGAGCCCTCCGACCGGGTGCGGGTGTACCTGACCACCGTCGCCGAGCAGTTGCGCCCGCTCTCCCGCCGCTTCCTGGACGACGTGGCGGACTTCCCGCCCGCGCGCGAGGTGTACGAGGCGAACACGCGGATGGCCGCTGAGCGGGTGCGCCGGCTGATCGCGGAGGGCGTCTCGGACGGAGCGTTCCGCGAGGTGCACACCGCGTTCGTCGGCGAGGTCGCCGCCGCGACCATGCGGCAGATCCAGCAGGGCGAGCTGAAGGCCCGCACGGGGCTGAGCGACGCTGAGGCGTACGAGCAGCTCGCCTCGCTGATCGTGCACGCCGTCTCCTCCTGACGGCGGAGCCGGCGGGACCCCGCGGCCCGGATACGACCTGATCACGTATGGCCTCGGCACGCCCGTGTGCCGTACTGTGAATGATACGTTCGTACGCACTTCAGTATCACTTCCAGTACTACTCCGCGGAGGTCGCCATGCCTGCCACTCGCGCCCTGCCGAGCGAGGAAGCCGTCGACCTCGTCCAGCTCACGCGGACCCTGGCCGCCAAGGAACTCACCCCCCGCGTCGCCGACGCGGAGGCGGACGGCGCGTTCCCCAGGGACGTCTTCCGCACCCTCGGGCGCAGCGGCCTGCTCGGGCTGCCGTTCGCCGAGGAGGACGGCGGCGCGGGACAGCCGTACGAGGTCTACCTCCAGGTGCTGGAGGAGGTCGCCGCGGTCTGGTCCAGCGTCGCGGTCGGCATCTCGGTGCACGCGCTCTCCTGCTTCCCGCTGGCCCGCTACGGCACCGACGAGCAGCGGCGCAGGTGGCTGCCGGACATGCTCGGCGGCGAACTCCTCGGCGCGTACTGCCTGTCCGAGCCGCACGCCGGCTCCGACCCGGCGGCCATGCGCACGCGTGCGGTGCGCGACGGGGACTCCTACGTCCTCAACGGCGCCAAGGCGTGGACCACCCACGGCGGATACGCCGACTTCTACACGGTCATGGCCCGCACCTCGGACCACCGCACCCAGGGCATCTCCTGCTTCCTGGTCCCGGCGGACACCCCGGGGCTCAGTGCCGACCCGCCGGAGCGGAAGATGGGGCTGACCGGGTCGGCGACCGCCACCATGCGGCTCGACGACGTCCGGGTGCCCGTGGAGCGGCGGATCGGGGAGGAGGGGCAGGGCTTGAAGATCGCGCTCGCCTCGCTGGACTGCGGCCGCCTCGGCATCGCCGCCGTCGCCACCGGCCTCGCCCAGGGCGCCCTCGACCACGCCGTGCGCTACGCCCGCGAGCGGGAGACCTTCGGCAAGCCGATCATCGAGCACCAGGGGCTCGCCTTCGTCCTCGCCGACATGGGTGCGGCGATCGAGTCGGCGCGGGCCACCGCCCTGGCCGCCGCCCGGCTGAAGGACCTCGGTCTGCCCTTCACCCGGGAGGCGTCCGTCGCCAAGCTCGTGGCCACCGACAACGCCATGAAGGTGACCACCGACGCCGTGCAGGTCCTCGGCGGGTACGGATACACGCGCGACTTCCCCGTCGAGCGCTACATGCGCGAGGCGAAGGTCATGCAGATCTTCGAAGGAACCAACCAGATCCAGCGCATGATCATCTCTCGTGCGCTGGACCGGAGCGAGGGCGGTGTGCTCACCGTCCTCGGCAAGGAGTGATGATGCAGCTCGAGAACACCGCCGCCCTCGTCACCGGCGGTGCGTCCGGCCTCGGCGCGGCCACCGCCGCGGCGCTCGCCGGGCGCGGCGCCAGGGTCTTCGCCCTCGACCTCAAGGACGGCGTGGACAAGGCCCCCGAGGTCGACGGCGTCACCTACGTGCCCGCCGACGTGACCGACCCGGAGCAGGTGCGCGCCGCCGTCGCCGTCGCGGCCGGCTCGGGCGTCCCGCTGCGCACGGCCGTCAACTGCGCGGGGATCGGCCCGTCGGCGCGCATCCTCGGCAAGAAGGGCGTGCACGACCTGGCTCTGTACGCCAAGGTCATCCAGATCAACCTGGTCGGCACCTTCAATGTGCTCGCCCTCGCCTCCGAGGCGATCGCCGGGACCGAGGCCGACGAGCACGGGCAGCGCGGCGTCATCGTCAACACCGCGTCCATCGCCGCCTACGACGGGCAGGTCGGCCAGGCCGCCTACTCCTCCTCCAAGGGAGGCGTCGTGGGCCTCACCCTGCCCGCGGCCCGCGACCTCGCGCAGTACGGCATCCGCGTGTGCACCATCGCGCCGGGCATCGTGGAGACGCCGATGCTGGCCACCGTCTCGGAGGAGTTCCGCGCCTCGCTCGCGGCCGGCGTGCCCTTCCCGCGCCGCCTGGCCCTGCCCGAGGAGTACGCCAAGCTCGCGCTGGCGATCGTCGACCACGACTACCTCAACGGGGAGACGATCCGGATGGACGGCGCGCTGCGGATGGCCCCGCGGTAGGGCGGCCCCGGCTCCGGCGGGAGCGCGGTCCTGGCGCGGGTGAGGCCGCTGCGCGCGGGGTAGGTCGCCCCTCAGATGCAGGGGCGGAGTGATCACGCTGTCAATGTTTTGTACTTACATTCTGACCTTTGCGTGAAATGATGTCTTAACAAAGCATTGACAGCGGGCTGAACACGTACTTTGATCCCGTCCCAACAGCGCAGCAGTCCGACCCCGCCAGGTCCGGGCCGTCGTTCCCCCGTCGCACAGTGAGGTGCCGGAAAGATGGACAGCTCGTCTCCCGCCCGCTCCCGCAGAATCGCCCCGGTCGTGGCCATGGCCGCGGCGGTGGCCCTGACCCTCGCAGGCTGCTCCAGCAGTTCCGGCGGCAAGAAGGCCGAGGAGAGCGCGGACGGCGCCTCCGCAGGCAAGGCGACCACCCCGCAGATGACGGTGGCCCTCGTGACCCACCAGGCGTCCGGCGACACCTTCTGGGACATCGTGCGCAAGGGCGCCGAGGCCGCCGCCGCCAAGGACAACGTCAAGCTCGTCTACTCCAACGACCCGAACGCCGGCAACCAGGCCAACCTGGTCCAGAACGCGATCGACCAGAAGGTCGACGGCATCGCCGTCACGCTCGCCAAGCCGGACGCCCTCAAGGACGTCATCGCCAAGGCCAAGGCCGCGAAGATACCCGTGGTCGGCCTCAACTCCGGTGTCAGCGAGTGGAAGAGCCTCGGCCTGCTGGAGTTCTTCGGGCAGGACGAGACGGTGGCCGGCGAGGCCCTCGGCAACAGGCTGAACAAGGAGGGCGCCAAGAAAGCGGTCTGCGTCGTCCAGGAACAGGGCAACATCGGCCTCACCCAGCGCTGCGACGGCGTGAAGAAGACCTTCTCCGGCACCACCGAGACCCTCTACGTCAACGGCACCGACATGCCGTCGGTGAAGTCGACGATCACCGCCAAGCTCAAGCAGGACAGCGCCATCGACTACGTCGTCACCCTCGGCGCCCCGTTCGCGCTGACGGCGGTGCAGTCGGTGTCCGAGGCCGGCTCCAAGGCGAAGATCGCCACCTTCGACCTCAACAAGGACCTGACGAGCGCCATCTCCGACGGCACCATCCAGTTCGCCGTCGACCAGCAGCCCTACCTCCAGGGCTACCTGGCGATCGACTCGCTGTGGCTCTACAAGAACAACGGCAACTACATGGGCGGCGGCGAGCAGCCCGTGCTGACCGGCCCGGCCTTCGTCGACAAGTCGAACGTCGAGGCGGTGGGCTCGTACGCCGCGAAGGGCACCCGGTGATGAGCATGGCCCGGCATGCGGAGCCGGCGGTGAGCGCACCGCCGGCCTCCGGCCCGCGACAGACCGACGGCCGCACCTCGCGTCGGCCGCTCGCCTTCAGGCTGCTGGCCCGTCCCGAGGTGGGCGTCTTCCTCGGCGCCGCCGCGGTGTACGTGTTCTTCCTCTTCGCCGCGCCGCCGGTGCGCGAGGCGAGCTCGATGGCGAACATCCTGTACCAGTCGTCGACCATCGGGATCATGGCGCTGCCCGTGGCCCTGCTGATGATCGGCGGCGAGTTCGACCTCTCCGCCGGCGTCGCCGTGATCACCTCGGCGCTCACCGCGAGCATGCTGAGCTACCAGCTGACCATGAACGTCTGGGTCGGTGTGGTCGTCGCGCTGCTGGTCTCCCTGGGGATCGGCGCGTTCAACGGCTGGATGCTCGTCAGGACGGGCCTGCCGAGCTTCCTGGTCACCCTCGGCACCTTCCTGATCCTCCAGGGCGTCAACCTCGCCGTCACCCGGCTGGTCACCGGCGACGTGGCCACCGACGGCATCAGCGACATGGACGGCTTCAGCCAGGCCAAGAGCGTCTTCGCCTCGACGTTCGACGTCGGCGGCGTCCAGGTGAAGATCACCATCGTGTGGTGGCTGGTCTTCGCGGCGCTGGCGACCTGGGTGCTGCTGCGCACCCGGTACGGGAACTG
This sequence comes from Streptomyces sp. NPDC002566, assembly GCF_042889585.1. Taxonomy (NCBI): domain Bacteria; kingdom Bacillati; phylum Actinomycetota; class Actinomycetes; order Kitasatosporales; family Streptomycetaceae; genus Streptomyces; species Streptomyces sp. NPDC002566. Next base: position 974,216 of record NZ_JBIARD010000001.1, read on the forward strand.
GATCTTCGCCGTCGGCGGCAACAAGGAGTCCGCGCGGGCCGTCGGCGTGCCGGTGACCTTCACGAAGATCTCGCTGTTTATGCTGGTCGGTTTCGGCGCCTGGTTCGTCGGCATGCACCAGCTGTTCACGTTCAACACCGTGCAGTCCGGCGAGGGCGTCGGCCAGGAGCTGATCTACATCGCCGCGGCCGTCATCGGCGGCTGTCTGCTCACCGGCGGCTACGGCTCCGCGATCGGCCCGGTCTTCGGCGCGTTCATGTTCGGCATGGTCCAGCAGGGCATCGTCTACGCCGGCTGGAACCCGGACTGGTTCAAGGCGTTCCTCGGCGTGATGCTGCTCGGCGCCGTCCTGATCAATCTGTGGGTCCAGCGCACGGCTACCCGGAGGTGACCGCCATGACCGACGACGACACCGGCGCCCACGGGGCCGTCCTGATGGACGCCCCGTCCGCCGACGGCGAGCACCCCCTCGTCGAACTCCGCAACGCGGGCAAGTCCTACGGCAACATCCGCGCCCTCCACGGGGTCGACCTCGCCGTCCGCCCCGGCAACGTGACCTGCGTGCTCGGCGACAACGGCGCGGGCAAGTCCACCCTCATCAAGATCATCTCGGGGCTGCACCAGCACACCGAGGGCGAGTTCCTCGTCGACGGCCGGCCCGTGCGCTTCTCCACCCCGCGCGAAGCCCTCGACCACGGCATCGCCACCGTCTACCAGGACCTCGCCACCGTCCCCCTCATGCCGGTGTGGCGCAACTTCTTCCTCGGCTCCGAGATGACCAAGGGCCCCTGGCCCGTGCGCCGCCTCGACATCGACCGGATGAAGAGGACCGCCGACGAGGAACTGCGCAACATGGGCATCGTCCTCGACGACCTCGAACAGCCCATCGGCACCCTCTCCGGCGGGCAGCGGCAGAGCGTCGCCATCGCCCGCGCCGTCTACTTCGGCGCCCGCGTGCTCATCCTGGACGAGCCCACCGCCGCCCTCGGCGTCAAGCAGTCCGGCGTGGTCCTGAAGTACATCGCCGCCGCCCGCGAGCGCGGCCTCGGCGTCATCTTCATCACCCACAACCCGCACCACGCCTACATGGTCGGAGACCACTTCAGCGTCCTGCGCCTCGGCACGATGGAACTGTCGGCCGAGCGCAGCCAGGTCAGCCTGGAGGAGCTCACCAACCACATGGCCGGCGGTGCCGAACTCGCCGCCCTCAAGCACGAGTTGTCACAGGTGCGCGGAGTCGACGTCGAGGAGCTCCCCGAGGAGACGGACCTCACCGCACCGGTGGCGGGCGGCGGGGAGAACAAGGACTGAGATTCGGGCCCGCCTGGCTGAGCATCCGTCAGATGAGCTCATGAGCAGGTCACTTATGATGCTCGGCATGTTCGACGCCGAAGTCAGGCTGGGGGCCGTCGCGACCGCGACGGCCCCCGCCCTCGTCCTGCGCCCCTGGCGCCCCGCGGACGCCGCCGACCTGATCGACCTCCACCGGGACCCCGTGCTGCGCCGCTGGGGGAGCGGTGACGTCCGGGACGAGGCGAGCGCGGCGCGCTGGTTGGGCGCGCAGCAGGAGGGCTGGACCTCGGGACGGCGCTTCGCGTTCGCCGTGCTGGAAGCACGACCCGGCGGCGGGGAAGGGGCGCTGGTCGGGAACGTGGTGCTCAAGGCGTCCGGCGGTCCCTCGGCGGAGGTCGGCTACTGGACGGCCGCGCACGCGCGGGGCAAGGGCGTGGCCCCCCGTGCGCTGACCGCGCTGACGGACTGGGCCTTCGCCGCCGTCGGCGGCCTGACCCGTCTCGAACTCCTCCACCAGAGCGACAACACGGCGTCCTGCCGGGTCGCGGAGAAGACGGGCTATGTCCTCGACGCCGTGCTGCCGGCCGCCCCGCCCGACTATCCGCAGCCGGGGCATCTGCACGTACGGCGGTGACGGCGCGGCCGCCGCCTCGCCGACGGGCGGCCGCCCGGGGGCGCTTCTATGCTGGGGATCGATGGGCCGCACGCGGCCCGTACCCGTTGGTGCGGCTGTGGCCTGCGGCGTTCGTCTCCTCGTGGAGGAGTGAGCCCATGACGCGTCCGAGTGTCCGACTGCGCAGGGGAACCCTGGTGGCCGCAGCCCTGGCGGCCCTGGTGGCACCCGCCGTGGGCGGAGCGGTCACCGCCGAGCCGTCCTCGGCCGCCCCTGCGGCCCAGCCCTCGCCGACGCAGACCGGGGGAGACGTCCGCGCGCTCACCGCCGACGTCCAGGAACAGATCGACCAGGCCGTGCAGCGGGTCCAGAAGGAGACGGGCACCCCCGGCGTGAGCGTCGGCATCTGGACGCCCGACCGGGGCGAGTACGTGAAGTCCTTCGGCGTCGCGGACAAGGACACCGGCCAGAAGATGACGCCGGACCTGTACATGCGCATCGGCAGCGAGACCAAGACGTTCACCGTCACCGCGCTGCTCCAACTCGTCGACCAGGGCAGGGTCGGCCTCGACGACACCATCGACAAGTACATCGCCGGCGTGCCCAACGGCGACAAGATCACCCTGCGGCAGCTGGCCGGCATGCGCAGCGGACTGTACAACTACTCGGAGGACCCGGACTTCTTCAAGGCCCTGACCTCCGACCCGCGCCGCCCGTTCACCCCGCAGCAGCTGCTCGACTACAGCTTCAAGCACCCCGTGCTGTTCCCGCCCGGCGAGAAGTTCTTCTACTGCAACACCAATCTGATCCTGCTCGGTCTGGTCGTCGAGAAGACGAGCGGACGCCCCCTCGCCGAGTACATCCAGCAACGCGTCCTGGATCCGGTCGGGTTGAAGCACTCGCTCTTCCCCACGGGCAGCGAGTTCCCCTCGCCGCACGCCCAGGGCTACACGAACCAGACGGCCACCGGGAAGGTCGAGAACTCCACCGACTGGAACCCCTCCTGGGGCTGGGCGGCCGGGGCGATGATCTCCGACCTGGACGATCTGCGCGTCTGGGCACGCACGGTGGCCACGGGTGAACTGCCCGACGGCGGCAGGCTGATCAGCCCCGCTCTGCAGAAGCAGCGGCTGACCACCCCGCCGACCACGATCCCGGGCGCGGGATACGGCCTGGGCATCTTCGACGTGCAGGGCTGGATCGGCCACAACGGCTCCCTGCCCGGCTACGAGTCCCTGACGATCTACCTGCCGTCCGCGCGGACCACCCTCGTCGTGGTGCTGAACACCGACATCGGGCACGACAACCAGGAGCCCAGCACCCTGTTCGGCGACGCCATCACGAAGATCATCTCGCCCGAGCACGTGTACAACCTGCCGGCCCAGCCGGCCGCGCAGTGAGGCCGGTCGGACCACTGTGCGTCGAGGCGGCCGGGCGGGTGGCTGGACGGCCGAGTCCGCCGGTCAGGCCGTGCGGACCTCCGCGATCGTCACCGGGCGGTGCTCGCGCAGCGACAGGGTGCACGCCTCCGCGATCCAGCCGGCCTCCAGCGCGTCCTCGATCGTGCAGGGTGAGGGCCGGGAGCCCGCCACCACCTCGGTGAACGCGGTGAGTTCGGCGCGGTAGGCGGCGGTGAAGCGGTCCATGAAGAAGTCGTGCGGCGGACCGGCCGGGAAGGTCACCCCGGGCTCCACCGAGCGCAGCGGCAGCTTGTCCTCCAGGCCCACCGCGATGGAGTCCTGGAAGCCGTGGATCTCCATACGCACGTCGTAACCGCGCGCGTTGTGACGGGAGTTGGAGACCACGGCGATCGTGCCGTCGTCCAGGGTGAGGATCGCGCCGGTGGTGTCCGCGTCGCCCGCCTCCTTGATGAAGTCCGCGCCCCGGTTCCCGCCGACCGCGTACACCTCGCTCACCTCACGGCCCGTCACCCAGCGGATGATGTCGAAGTCGTGCACCGAGCAGTCGCGGAAGATGCCGCCCGAGGCGGCGACGTACGCGGCGGGCGGCGGCGCGGGGTCGAGGGTGGTCGAGCGGACCGTGTGCAGCGTGCCCAGCTCACCCGAGCGCACGGCCGCGCGGGCGTTGACGAAACCGGTGTCGAAGCGGCGGTTGTAGCCGATCTGGATCGGGACGTCCCGGCCCTGTACGGCCTTGAGGACCTCCACGCCCTCGGCCATGGTCCGGGCGACCGGCTTCTCGCAGAAGACGGGCACCCCGGCCTCCACGGCGGCGCGGATCAGGCCCGGGTGGGCGTCCGTCGCGGCGGCGATCACCACGCCGTCCACGCCCGCCGCGAGCACCGCCTCGGGGGAGTCCGCGACCTCGGCGCCGAACCGCTCCGCGGCGGTCTTGGCGGCCTCGGCGAAGGGGTCGGCGACGACGAGCGACTCGACGGCGTCGAGTCCGAAGAGGGTCTCGGCGTGGAAGGCGCCGATGCGGCCGAGGCCGAGGATTCCGATGCGCATGGGGGGTGCAGCTCCTTGAGGTCGTGCGGGAAGGGCCGGGGGAGGAGTGAGGGGCGGGACTTTCGAACGGCCTAGTCCAGGGCGCCCAGGACGTTCTGGTCCCAGTCGATCACCGAACCGGTGACCACGCCGGACCGGTCGGACAGCAGGAAGACCACGAAGTCCGCGATCTCGTCCGGCAGGCCCAGCCTGCCCATCGGCAGCCGTGCCGCCGCCTGCTCCCGCCAGTCGTCGCCGGCGCCGTGGAAGGCCCGCTGCGTCGCGTCCTCGCCCTCGGTCGCCGTCCAGCCGATGTTCAGCCCGTTGATCCGCACCCGGTCGTGGCGGTGGGCGTGCGCCGCGTTGCGGGTGAGGCCGGCCAGCCCGGCCTTGGCGGCCACGTACGGCGCCAGGAAGGGCTGACCGCCGTGCGCGGACGAGGTGATGATGTTGACGACGGTGCCGGGCGCGCCCCGGCCGACCATGTCCCGGACGGCGGCCTGCATGGCGAAGAACGGCGCCCGCAGATTGATCGCGATGTGCCGGTCGAACAGTTCGGGCGTGGTGTCCAGGAGCGTGCCCCGCGAGGTCAGGCCCGCGGAGTTCACCAGGCAGTCGATCCGGCCGTACGCCTCGACCACGCGGGTGACGCAGGACGTCGCCTGTGCGGCGTCGGCCAGGTCGGCGCGGACGAACAGCGCCTCGCCGCCCGCCGCGGTCAGCTCCGCCACCAGGGCCTCGCCGGGTTCGGGGCGCCGGCCGCTGACCGCGACGACGGCGCCGTCGCGGGCGGCGGCCCTGGCGGTCGCGGCGCCCACGCCCTGGCTGCCGCCGTTGACGAGGACGACCTTGTCGTCGAGAAGTGGCATGGATCGGCGTTCCTCTCAGCTCTCGCGGCGTCGCGGGCGGGCTCGACGGAGCCGGCCGCGTTCCGCGGGGCCCCACGGCGTCGTGCGGCTCTGCCATTCTTGTCAGCACAAAACCCTCGAACAACCTGCAGCAAGCCATCAAAAACCCCTCAAGCGCCTCGGGGTCATCCGTCCCGCACACCTTCAGGAGCCGGCCGTGGGCCACCCTTTCCCGATCCGTGAGATCGCCCGCCAGGCGGGCCTGAGCGAGGCCACCGTGGACCGGGTCCTCAACGGCCGGGGAGGGGTGCGCGCCTCCACCGAGCAGGAGGTGCGCCGGGCCATCGCCGACCTGGACCGGCAGCGCACCCAGGTCCGGCTCGTCGGCCGCACCTTCATGGTCGACATCGTGATGCAGGCGCCCGAGCGGTTCACCACGGCGGTGCGGGCCGCGCTGGAGGCCGAACTGCCCGCGCTGCACCCGGCCGTGCTCCGCTCCCGCTTCCACTTCCGCGAGACCGGCCCCGTCCGGGAACTGGTCGCCGGCCTGGACCGGATCGCCCGCCGCGGCTCGCAGGGCGTCATCCTCAAGGCGCCGGACGTCCCCGAGGTCACGGCGGCCGTCGGCCGGCTCGCCGCCGCGGGCATCCCCGTCGTCACCCTCGTCACCGACCTGCCCGCCAGCGCGCGGCTCGGCTATGTGGGCATCGACAACCGGGCCGCCGGCGCCACCGCCGCGTACCTCATGGGCCAGTGGCTGGGCGAGCGGCCCGGCAATGTGCTCACCAGCCTCAGCAGCGGGTTCTTCCGCAACGAGGAGGAGCGCGAGATGGGCTTCCGCAGCGTCATGCGCGCCCGCCATCCCGAGCGCGCACTCGTCGAGATCGCCGAGGGCCAGGGCCTGGACGCCACCCAGTACGACGTCGTCCGCGCCGCCCTCGAACGGGACCCGGACATCCGCGCCGTCTACTCCATCGGCGGCGGGAACATCGCCACCCTCAGCGCCTTCGAGGACCTCGGCCGCGAGTGCGTCGTGTTCGTCGCGCACGACCTCGACCACGACAACACCCGGCTGCTGCGCGAACACCGCCTGTCCGCCGTGCTCCACCACGACCTGCGCCAGGACATGCGCGAGGCCTGCCACGTCGTGATGAGGGCCCACGGCGCGCTGCCGCCGGCCGGGCCGGTGCTGCCCTCCGCGATCCAGGTGGTGACGCCGTACAACACACCGCCCCAGGCGACGGCCGGCTGACCGCGCACGAGGCATTCGCTGTCACCCGGTATGCCCGGCGTGTGAGGGTCTGTGCGGGCCGTCGGCTTTCCTACTGTCGTACGGGTGTGGAAAGCAGCCCCCGAAGGGGAACCGGAGCGGCTGGTCGCGCTCGCCGACGGCGTGTTCGCCATCGCCGTCACCCTGCTCGTGCTGGACCTGTCCGTGCCGCCGGGCCTGGACGACGAGCAGTACCGCGACGCGCTGCGCGACGTCCTGCCCAACCTCGGGGCCTACGTCCTGAGCTTCTTCGTGCTGGCGCAGTTCTGGCGCGACCACCGCCGGATCTTCCGCCGGGTGCGGCACGTCGACTCCCAGGTCGTCCGGCTGTCCCTGCTCGGCATGGGCCTCGCCGCTCTCCTGCCCTTCCCCACGGCCCTGATGTCGGAGTATCCGCAGGAGGCCGTCTCGGTGGTCGTCTACTCCGCGGCCGTCACGGCCCTGGGGGCGACCCATCTCGCGCTGGCCGTCCTCCTCAACCGACGGCCCTGGCTGCGCGAGGCCCCCACCGGCGACCCGGACCTCCTCCTGTCCGCCGCCGACCTCATCGCGACGGTGGCGGTCTTCGCGGTCACGATCCCGCTCGCCCAGGTGCTGGGCGGCGCGGCCGCATGGTGGTGGGTGGCCCTGCTCCCGGCGAAGGTGATCCTCGGCGCACGAGCGCGGAGGAGGATCGCGCGCACTCGGCCGAAAGGGTGACGTGATGAGGGCGCCTCTCAGGGCGCCTGTCAGGGCGCCGGCTCCAGGGTCGTCCAGCTGCCGGTGCGGGCCGAGCGGGCCATGGCGTCCAGGGCGGTGGCGCTGTGCACGGCGTCCGCGAGCGTCGTCCCGTACGGCCGGCCCTCGGCGATCGAGCGCAGGAACCGGTACGCCTCGATCACCTTCAGGTCGTCGTAGCCCATCGCGTTCGCCGCGCCCGGCTGGAACGCGGCGAACTCGCCCGCGCCCGGGCCGACGTACACCGTGCTGACCGGCTGGTCCTGGTACGCCGTGCCGCGGCTGACGGCGAGTTCGTTCATCCGGCGGAAGTCCCAGGAGACGGCGCCCCGGGCGCCGTGCACCTCGAAGCCGTAGTCGTTCTGCTCGCCGACCGAGACGCGGCAGGCCTCCAGGACGCCGCGGGCCCCGGAGGCGAACCGCAGCAGGCAGTTGACGTAGTCCTCGTTCTCCACGGGACCCAGCTCGCCGCCGGTGGCCAGGGCGTGCCCGGCGGTGGCGCCGGTGGGGCGGGCGCGCCGGGGGATGAAGACCGCGGTGTCGGCGACGAGGGAGGCGATGTCGCCGAGCAGGAAGCGGGCGAGGTCCACGCCGTGCGAGGCGAGGTCGCCGAGGACCCCGCTGCCGCCCCGCTCCCGCTCGTAACGCCAGGTCAGGGCGCCCTCCGGGTGGGCCGCGTAGTCGCTGAGGAGACGGATGCGGACATGGGTGACGGCGCCGATCTCCCCGGAGGCGATCAGCTCGCGCGCGGCCTCGACGGCGGGCGCGTTGCGGTAGTTGAAGCCGACCGCCCCCTGCACGCGCGCGCGGGCGACCGCGTCCGCGACCGCGCGGGCGTCGGCGGCCGTGAGACCCACCGGCTTCTCGATCCAGATGTGCTTGCCGGCCTCGGCCATCGCGACGCCGATCTCCCGGTGCAGGAAGTTCGGCGCGGTGATGCTGACGGCCCGCACGCGCGCGTCGGCGGCGATGTCACGCCAGTCGCGGTACGTCGAGGCGAACCCGTAACGGGCCGCGGCCTCCTCGGCCCGGCCCGGCACCTCCTCCGCGACCGCGACCAGCTCCGGCCGCACCCCGAGCCGCGGGAAGTGATGCGGCACGCGCGCGTAGGCCTGGGTGTGCACCCGGCCCATCCAGCCGAACCCGACGACCGCGACACCCAGCGCGTCCACCACGAGAGCCCTGCCCTTCCCGACGAGCGGTCCACACGGACGTGCACAGGGACGTCCCCTCGGAAGGTCCACATGAGCGGTCCATATGTCCTGATGTCCTTGCCAGGTCACCCTGGGGGCGCGGTCGCGGCCGTGTCAACCCTCCCGTCGCGCTCCCGCCCCTTCGGGCCTCGTGGCTGGCGGCCCGCCCGCACCCCGGCGATCGTGGAGACCATGGCGGACCCCACCGCGGCCGATGACGTGCCGCCCCGGCACGGCACCCGCGAGGCCGTCCTCTTCGGCGGTGTCTACGGCGCCGTCCTCGCCTCGTCGCTGGTCGCGGCGCTCAGCACCTACGGCCACTCCTCGCGGGCCAGCCGCCGCTACGACGCCCTCTGGCTGCTGGTGACCGCGCTCGCCTCCGCCCTCGCCCACGGCTACGCCCACTTCGTCGCCGAGCGCCGGCCGAGCCGGCGGTGGGACGCCCTGCGCACCATGGGCGAGGAGTGGCCGCTGGTGGCGGCCGTCCTGCCCACGGTCTTCGTCCTGGTCGGCGCGGGGTGGGGCTGGTGGCGGCCGGACGGCGTCGAGTTCCCGGCGTTCGTCCTCAACATCTCGATGCTGTTCGGCCTCGGCCTGGTCTCCGCCCGCTGGTCGCGCAGATCATGGCCGAAGGCGCTGCTGACCGGGCTGCTCGACGCGCTGCTGGGCGTGATCGTGGTCGTCGCCAACGCGGTGATCAAGTGACCCGGCGCGCCGCCGCCCGCCGGACGCGGCCCCGCCGCCGTCAGTCCCGGCGGGCCACGATCCGGTAGGCGTTGGACAGCCCCAGCCGGTGCGACAGCGGCCGGACCGCGAACCGGTCGAGCAGCGTGCCCGCGACCAGCGCCGGAATCCCGGCGACCAGCAGCGCCCCGCGCAGCACCCTCTGGGCCGCCCCCGGCCGCCGCGGCAGCCAGGGCGCGTCGCCCCGCGGGGCCAGCCGGTCCAGCGACAGCCAGACGGCGGCCAGCAGGTCGACCGGGTCGTGCGGCTCGCGGTGCTGCTCGGACACCACCGTGAAACCCAGGTCCGTCAGGCGTCGCCGCAGGTTGGCGACCGGCACGAAGTGCAGGTGCTGCGGCTGCAGCCAGGGCAGCCACCAGCGGCCCAGCAGGCGCGCCCACCGGCTCTCCGGGTCCGGCACCTCGATGAGCAGATGCCCGCCGGGACGGACCGTCTCCCGGGCGGCGCGCAGCTCACGGTCGGGGTCGGTGCTGTGCTCCAGGTAGTGGAACATGCTCACCACGTCGTACCGGCCCGCGAGGTCCGCCGCCAGCTCGTGGAACTCACCCCGGTAGCCGTGCTCCACCCGGCCCTCGCGGGCGGCCAGTTCGACGCCCTCGGTGAAGTCGAGGCCGTCGAAGACGGTGTCCGGCAGCACCTCGCGGGCGGCCGCGCAGAAGTGGCCGTGCCCGGTGCCGACGTCCAGCCAGGTCTTCGGCCCGGGGTCGTGCGGCAGCATCGACTCCGCCCGCCCCCGGTACATCGCGGTGCGCCCGCCGAAGGTGTCGCCGAGCTTCTTCTCGCCGAGCCCGTCGTAGAAGTCCCGGTAGTAGAACTCCAGTCCCTCGGCGCTCAGCCGGGGGTTCTGGAAGATGTGGGCGCAGGCCTCGCACCGGTCCAGGACGAAACGGCCCGGCTTGTGCTGGAGCAGGTCGGTGGTGCGCAGCCGGGTGGTGAGCCGGTCCGAGCCGCACCACGGGCAGGTCGTGCGCCGCGGTTCGAAGAAGCGGTCCAGGCCGGCCGCCAGGTCGGCCCGGTAGCCCGGGCGCAGCTCCGCGATCCGCTCGGTGGTCCGCTTGCTCTCGTCGCTCATCACAACTCCTTCGCCAGCTCGTCGAGATGGTCGGCGGCAGCGGACGCGCCGCCCGCGGCGCGGAACGCGGAGCCGATCCGGCGGGCCGCCGCCCGGTGCCCCGGATCGTCCAGTACGGCGTCCAGGGCGGCGCCCAGCTTCTCCTCGCCGACGCGGCTGAACCGCACGCGCACCCCGGCGCCGGCGTCCGCGACCTGCCCTGCCACGACCGGCTGGTCGTCCCGGATGGGCGCGACCACGAGCGGGACGCCGTGCCACAGCGCCTCGCACACGGTGTTGTGCCCCGCATGGCAGACGACAGCGTCCGTCCTTTCCAGCAGCGGCAGTTGGGGGACCGACGGCACTACCAGGAGGTCCTTTCCGCCGGTGTGGCCGCCCCCCAGGGCGCCGCCCGGGTCGACGATCACCCCCTGCACCCGGTCGGCCCGTTCACGCAGCGCACCGCGGCACACCTGAAGGAACCGGCCGCCGACGTCGGTGTTGGCGGTGCCGAGCGTGACCAGCACTACGGACCGGCCCGGATCCAGCCACTCCCAGGGGAAGGCGGCCGGGGACGGGCGGGCGGCGATCGACGGGCCGACCCACCGGACCCCGGCGCGCTGCCCCGCCAACTCCGGTGTGCTGAAGGCGAGGACGAGACGCGGGGAGAACCGCGGATCGGCGGTTCCCGCCGGGTCGCCCATCGTCTCCCGGAGCCGGGCCAGCCGCTCCTCCAGCCACTGCCGCACCTTGGGCAGCCCGGCCAGCGGATCGGTGAACTCCGCCGACGTCGACGCCGAGGTCGCCCAGGGCACGCCCATCCGCTCCGCCACCAGCGCGCCCGCGAACGCCTGCTGGTCGGCCACCACCACGTCCGGCCGGAACGCCTCGACGGCCGCCCGCACACCGGGCGCCATCGCCTCGGCCAGCGGCAGCAGGTACCACTCCCACAGGAACCTCAGCGCCTCCGGTCCGCGCAGCTCCGGCGGCCGGGACCCCTCCGGCGCCCCGGCGCAGGGATGCGCCTCGACGCCGTCGCCCGCGAGCCGCCGCACCAGCGCCGGGTCCGAGCACGCCCACGCCACCCGGTGCCCGCGCGCGGTCAGTTCGGCGGCCACCCCGACGAGCGGGTTGATGTGCCCCGTCAACGGCGGGACCACACACAGGAATCGGCTCACCGGACCTCCGCCGCCCCGGCCGGCTCGGCCTCCCGCACCAGCGACAGGACGTGCCCGCCCACCGTCCCCGGCGCCTCCACCAGCACCGAGTGCTCATGCCCGGGGATCACCACGGTCCGGCAGTCCGGCAGCAACCCCTCCAACCACGGCACCAGTTCGGCGAGGTCGGAGTCACCGCCGAACACGCCGAGCACCGGGCAGCGCACCTCCGCGATCTGAGCATCCGTCAGCACCCGGCTCGCGGGGATGTCCCGGCCGAGCGTGGTCTCCCGGGCGAGACGGGCCGCGCCCCTGGCCAGCCGGGCGGTGTTGCGGCCGCGATGGGCGGTGACCCAGGCGATCGCGTCGGGCTCGTTGTACGCCAGCTCGCCCACCACCCGCTCCAGGATGCCGCCCAGCTTCACCGCCCAGGCCGCGGTGGCCGGCTCGGATTCGACCAGCGTGACGCTCGCCGCCCGCTCCGGACGGCGGGCCGCGTAGCCGAACGCGACCGTGCCGCCGTAGGAGTTGCCGACCAGGTGCACGGGGCCGGTGACGCCGAGACGGTCGAGCAGCGCCTCCAGGTCGTCCACGTTGTGGTCCAACGTGTAACCCTGGGCGGGGCGTTCGCTGCGGCCGTGGCCCCGCAGGTCGTACATGACGACGTCGAGGCCGGCGGCCGCGAACGCGGGGGCCACGGTGAAGTAGTAGCTGGCCAGGCTGTCGGTGAGCAGACCGTGCACCAGCACCACGGTGGCGGTCGCCGGGCGGCCGCCGCCGGGCCCGAGCCTCTGCACGTGCAACCGGACGGCGCCGGTGTCGACCATCGCCACGGTCAGCTCGCCTCCGCGGCCTTCAGACCGGTCACGACGTACTCGACGAGCCGCCCCACGGTCAGCTCGATGATCTCGTCGAACTCCATCCCGGCCAGGAACTCCGCGAAGTTGATCCGCTCGCCGTACCGCTCCTGGAGCATCCCGGCCAGGGTGACGAGATCGATGCTCTCCAGCTCCAGATCGCGGTTGAACGTGGTGTGCAGGCCGATCTCGACCTCGTCGAGCCCGTACTCGTCCTGGAGCAGCCGGGTCAGCATGTCCCTGAGGTCGGCGAGGACGGCCTCCTCGTCGGCGACGGGCGGGAGAGGGGAATCGGGAGTGCGGGGGCTGTCGGCGGTCATCGGTCGTACTCCTTCGCTGGGGCGGGGGACGGCTCGACGGGTCCGGTCGTCCAGGCCACGACGTAGTGGCGGTCCGGCAGGGAGGGCGGGTTGGCGACCGGGGCGCAGTGCACGGTGTAGGCGCGTTCCAGACGACCGGAGACGGTCAGCCGGCCGCCGTCCGGGGCGGCGTCCAGGACCGCGAAGTCCCGTGGCCGGCCGCCGAATCCGGTGCCCTCCGCCTTGGCGACCGCCTCCTTCGCCGCCCAGAACCGGGTGAACCACAGCGCCTCGGGGTCACCGGTGGAGGACAACAGGTCCCGCAGCAGGCGGAGTTCGCGTGGGCCGAGCACGGTCGCCGTGGTCTCCGGCGTTCGCTCGACGACCTCCTCGATGTCGATGCCGGGGCCCGGGCCGGGTGTGTGCGGCCGGACGAGGGCGACGCCCGCCTCCGCGCGGTGCGCGAGCGACACGTCGAGCGCGGGCAGCACCCGGCCGTGCACGCCCGTCACATACGGGCGGCCCGCCGCGTCGTTGTGCACCCGCAGCTCCGCCGGGAAGACCGGGCCCTCACCGTGCTCCCACAGCCATCGGCGGACGGCGTCCTTGACCGCGATCCGCCCCAGCAGCCACTGCCGCCGCCCGCGCGGCGGATGCTCGGCGTACAGCGAACGCTCCGCGCTGTTCAGGGAGTTGCGCATGATCAACTCACGGGAGGCCAGGTCCGGCCAGCGCTCGAACAGCAGCGTCCAGCCTCCCGGCCGGACCTCGGAGAGCGTGTTGCGCTCGGGGAAGCGCTCGACGGGGCGGGTGGTCGGGTCGTTGTCGAACCGGCGGTCCTGCCAGCCGTGCAGCTCCGCCCACACCCTGCCGTCGACCGTCAACTGGACGTCGGCCTCCAGGGCGGTGTCGGTCAGCGAGGTGATCCGCACGTCGCACACCACGTCGGCGCCCGGCGCGGGGTGCGGCCCGTAGAACCGCATGTCCCGCATCCCGACCGGGAAGACGACCGTCCGCTCGGCGCGGGTGGCCATGATCCAATAGCCGAGGATCTGCCCGACGTTGTCCAGCAGGGCGCCCGGCGCGGGCGGCGTCGTGATCACACCCCGCACCCCGCGGTCCCCGATCGCGGTGAGCTCGGTGACTCCCTGGAACGCCGGGCCGTGGAACATCCAGCGCTGCTCGTAGAGTTGGGCGGCCGTGTGCTCGGGGGCGCGTTCGGATGCCGGATCGAGCGGCGGCCGGACGGGCGGCGGGGGCGGGTATGCGCCGGCGACTTCGACGGTGGCACGGGCCCGGGGTCCGAACGACACCGCCAGCCGGTCCGGGCCCTCGGGGGTGACCGTCACCGGCACGTCGACGGCGGGTGTGGCGGTGAGCCACTCCTCGAACCGCGCCCCGAGCACGGCGACCGGCACCAGACCGGGCGCGGCCTCGGCCGCCGCGTCCATGATGTGCCGCACGATCGTCGTCGCCGGGACCACCGGCCACCGGTCCGCCACGTCCGGCCAGCCGGGCCGCTGCGGGAAGAAGCAGTGGTCCAGGAGGTACGGCATGGTGTCGGGCGAGACGCGGACGGTGGAGCGGCGGGGAGCGAGGGGGCGTTGTGGCGCGGGTGAGGCAGGGGGTGCGGTGGATGTGGGGTGCGTGGGTTGCGGGCGGGGCGGGGCGGTCAGGAGCTCGGCCGCCGTGTTCGCCGTCTCGCGCAGCAGGGCGCTGAGTTCGGCGGCTACGGGGGAGTGGGGGGCCAGGGCGTCGAGGGGGGTGCCGGCCCCTGGGGCGCGGGTGACGCCCGCCGCGTGGGCCGGCACCGGCGCCGTACGCAGCTCGGCTCGCAACTCGGCTCGCAGCTCGGCGAGTCGTTCCGGGGCGAGGGACACCAGCGCGCCGTCCAGGTCCAGTCGGACCGGGGGCCGTGAGAGCGCCGCCCGGCCGGGGCCGGACGCGCCGTCGGCGGAGACGGTCTCGGCGGACACGGCGTCGGATGTCGCGGCGTCGGTTGTGTGCGGCAGGGCCGGGGCCACCGCGGCGCCCGCCGTCCACAGCGCGGTCGCGACCCGGCGGAGCTGGGCCAGGCCCGTGCGGCGGGTGGAGTTGGCGGCGACGACGAGATGGTCCCGCGCGCCCAGGGTGTCACCGACGAGCGAGCCGAGCTGCCCCGGCCCGACCTGGACGTACACCCGGTGGCCCGCCGCGTAGAGGGCCTCGGTCAACTGCCGGAAGCGCACCGGTTGCAGTAGATGGCGTACGAACAGGGCGCGGGTCTCGGCCTCGTCCGCGGGGAAGGGCGCGGCGGTCGTGCCGGACCAGACCGGGGTGTGCGGCGGGTGCAGCCGGAAGCGCTCGGCGGCCTCCTTGATGGGGCCCAGGTGCGGCGCCAGCATCGGCGTGTGGAAGCCGGACCTGAACGGCAGCACCTGGCTGAGCACCCCCCGGGCACGGAACGCCCGCACGAAGGCGTCGACCGCCGGCTCCGGACCGCACACCATCGACTGGTGGGGCGCGTTGTCGTGGGAGAGCACCAGACCTGCCTCCTCCCAGCCCTCCTTCCGCAGGGCGGCCGTCACCTGCTCGGCGGACGCGCCGATCGCGCCGAAGGCGACGCCGGGCACGGTCAGCGCGTCCGGGTCGAACGCGGCCATGAAGGCGTCGACCTCGTCCCCGGCGTAGAGTCCGCCCGCCGCCATCGCCGTCCACTCGCCCACGCTGTGTCCGGCGACCGCGTCCGGCACGATCCCCGTCCGGCGCAGCGCGGTGTCGAGGAGCCGGCCGGCCGCGACGACCCCGAGACCGTGCAGACCGAGGCCGATGTCACCGGCCCGCTCCTCGGGCACGGGCAGCGGCGGCAGGCCGAAGTGGGCGGCGACGTCGTCCACGCGGGGGGTGAAGTCGCCCTCCAGGCCCGGGAAGAGGAAGGCGAGCCTGCCGGGGCCCGGGAGGCCGCCGGTGGCGCGGGCGTGAGGGCGGGCGGTGCGGTGGCCGGGGTCGAGCAGGGGGTCCGGGCGGAACCAGACGTCGTTGCGGCCGTGCCAGGCGTGCCCTTGGGCGACGGCCCGGCGGGCGAGGGCGAGCCGCTTGGCGGTCGGGTCGACCACGCCGAGCCGGGCCGGGCCGGCCGCCGGATGGGTGCGGGCGGGGTCGAGGCCCTGGTGCCGTACGGCGTCGTCGGCGGCGTCGAGCGCGGCGGCCAGCCGTTCGGGGGAGTCGGCGGCGAGGAGGAGGACGCGTTCCGGTTCGGTCACCTGAGTGACCGCTGCCGAGCGTGCCCCGGGGGCTCGTGCCGGAGCGGTCCGGGACGCGCCCGGCGCCTCCTCCAGCACCACGTGGGCGTTGATCCCGCCGAACCCGAAGGCGTTGACCGCGGCCCGCCGCACCGGCTGTTCCCCTGTGGTCTCCCAGGGCTCGGCCTTCTCCAGCGTGCGGAAGCGGGTGCGGGCGAGGGCGGGGTGCGGGTCGTCGCAGTGCAGCGTGGGCAGCAGCGTCCGGTGGTGCACGGCGAGCGCGGCCTTGACCAGACCGGCGACCCCGGCGGCGGGCATGGTGTGCCCGATCATCGACTTGACCGAGCCGAGGACGGCCGCACGGGCCGAGGACTCCGCCTCCCGACCCGGCGCCGCGGACCCGGCACCGGGAAGGTCACCCGGCCCGAACACCTCGGCCAGCGTGGCCAGTTCGGCGCTGTCACCGGCCGGGGTCGCGGTGCCGTGGGCCTCCAGCAGGCCGAGCGAACCGGGGGCGGCCGGGTCGAGACCGGCGGCACGCCAGGCCTGCCGCACCGCCTGCGCCTGGCCGCCCGGATCGGGGTTGACCAGTCCGGCCGCCCGGCCGTCGCTCGCCACCCCGGTGCCCCGGATCACGGCGTAGACCCGGTCGCCGTCGCGCTCCGCGTCGGCCAGCCGCTTCAGGACGACCACACCCGTGCCCTCACCGATCAGGATGCCGTCGGCGTCCCGGTGGAAGGGGCGGATGCGCTGGCTCGGGGACAGCGCGCGCAACTGGGAGAACACGCTCCACAGCGTGATGTCGTGGCAGTGGTGGACACCGCCCGCGAGCATCAAGTCGCAGCGCCCGCCGGCGAGTTCGCCCACCGCCTGGTCCACGGCGACCAGTGACGAGGCGCAGGCCGCGTCCACGGTGTAGGCCGGCCCGCGCAGGTCGAGCCGGTTGGCGATCCTGGACGCGGCGAGGTTGGGCACCAGCCCGATGGCCGACTCGGGGCTGTCCGGGCCCAGCCGGTCGGTGAACGCCTCCCGCACCCGGTCCAGTTGCTCGCCGGTGAGATGGGGCAGCAACTCGCCCAGTGTGCGGGTGAGTTGGCTCGCCGTGCGCACCCGCTGGTCGAGCCGGACCAGGCCCGGGGTCAGATAGCCGCCCCGGCCGAGGACCACGCCGACGCGCCCCCGCTCGGGCAGGCGGTCCACGCCGCCCGCGTCGGCGAGGGCGGCCGCGGCGACATGCAGGGCGATCAGCTGGTCGGGCTCGGTTCCGGCCACCGAGTTCGGCATGATCCCGAACCGGGTCACCTCGACCTCCGCCAGCCCGTCCACGAACCCGCCCCGCCGGGCGTAGACCCGGTCCGCGACGGCCGGTCCGGTCGCGCTGCCGGGGCGGTAGTAGCCGGCGTCCCAGCGCCCGTCCGGCACCTCGCCGACGGCGTCCACGCCGTCACGCAGGTTCCGCCAGTAGGCGTCCAGGTCGGCTGCGCCCGGCAGCAGCACCGCCATGCCGACGATGGCCACCGGCGTCTGACTTGTTGTCATGCCTGTCGTTCTCTGCGGGGGGTGAGGTGGTGCCACCGACGCCGTCACCAGGCGGAGGCGGTGTAGACGACGGCGGTCGCGGACTCCTCGCCCCAGGCCAGCTCCCGCAGCAGCGCGGCGGTCCCCTCCTCGGGGTCGATCAGCCGAATGCCGCGCCGCGCGTACTCCCGGGCCAACTCCGCGCCCACCATGCCGGAATGACCGGCCGACGGCGCCCACGGCCCCCAGTGCACCGTCAGCGCGCGGTGCCCGGTCCGGGCGGCGAAGGCCGCGCCGAGGGTCTCCAGGGCGTCGTTGGCGGCCGCGTAGTCGACCTGACCCCGGTTGCCGAGGACGGCGGAGACGCTGCCGAACAGCACGGTGAACCCGGGCCGGGCCGGCAGCTCCTCCAGCGCCGTGAGCAGGGCGTCCGCGCCGGTGGCCTTCGTGCCGTACACGCGCTGGAAGGACTCCACGCTCTTCTCCGCGATCAGCCGGTCCTCGATCACCCCGGCGGCGTGGACCACGCCGTCGAGCCGGCCGTGCTCGGCGTATATCTCCTTGACCGCCTGGACCACCGCCTCCGGCTCCCGGAAGTCCACCGAGCGGTAGCGGACCCGGCTGCCGAGCGCGGTGAGCTCCTCCAGCGTCGCGGTGATCTCCCTCTGCGCCAGCAGCAGTTCGGCGGCGCGGTTGATCTCGGCCGGCTTCAGCCCGCCGCGGGCGGCGAGCGCCGCGCGCAGTGCGGCAGGCGTGCGGGCGGCGGCGGTGTCGGCGTCCTCCGGGCCGTCCGGCGCGGGCGTCCTGCCGAGGAGCTCCAGCCGGCAGCGGGACGCGCCGGCGAGGGCGGCGGCGAACTGCGCGGTGATGCCGCGCGCCCCGCCCGCCAGCACCACGACCGAGTCGCGGTCCAGGCCGAGCGCGGCGGCCTCGGCGGCCCCCTCCCCGGCCGGCCCGGCCCCGGTGCTGCCGAGCGCGCCGAGCGGCGCCTCCACCAGCTCGAAGCCGTACCGCCCGGACGGCGTCCGCAGCACGACCGGCGCGCCCTCGGGGAGCGCGGCCTCCCTCACGACGGCGTCCGCGACGGCGGCGGGCGACACGTCCGCGAGGTCGACGACCCGGGCCGTCAGGTGCGGATACTCGCGGGCCACCGTGCGGAACAGCCCGTGCAGACCCGCCGAGCGGACGTCCCCTTCGGCGGGCCGTACGGCCAGCAGCCGACGCGGGGAGCGGGCCAGCGCCGCCTTCAGCACGGCGAACGCGTCCGGCAGCACGGGCGTGTCGTCGCCGGTGAGCGCACCGAGGTGAACCACCCCGTCGACCGGCCCGTCCGCCTCGGACAGCAGATGCTCCCGGCCGCGTACGACGACGTCGGCCCCTAACCCTTCAAGTCGCGCGGCGACCTCGGGAACCTCCCCGAGGACGGCCCAGCGGGTGCCGGCGAACACCGACGCCGCGTCGGCGGGCGCCTCCGGCGTGTCCAGCGGGACGGGCCGCAGCACATGCCGCTTCGGCGGCTCGCCGGACACCTCCTCGACGGCCGGCGCGGAGGTCTCGGCGGCGGGAGCCCGCACCGGGACCGGATCGGCCACCGGGGGCGCCGCCGCGGGAGGCCGGTCGTCCGCGCCCGGATCCGGCGGCGAATCGCCCAGCCTTGCCGTCAGCCAGTCGGTCACCGCCGCGGCCGTCCGCGCCTTCGCCAGTTCCTCCAGCTCGGCGTCCTCCAGGGACGTCAGATCCGCGCCTCCCTGCGCGCCGAGACGCCTGGCCAGCTCACCGGCGATCTCGGCGCGCTTGATGGAGTCGATGCTGAGGTCCGCCTCCAGATCGAGGTCGGGCTCGATCATGTCGACGGGATAGCCGGTGCGTTCGCTGATGATCTCCAGTACGACGCGCTGCACGTCCACGGCGCCGGCGGCCGGATCCGGTGCGTCCGCCGGCACTGTGGCCGGGGGAAGCGCCGCGGGCAGCGCCGGTGGCGCCGTCTGGCCCACCGGTGCGGGCGTCTCCCAGGACAGCGGCTCCGGCGACGGCGGTGCGGCGGCCGTCGCACCCGGCGTCGCCCCGAAGTAGGTGAGCAGCACGTCTCGTTGGGCGGCGATCATCTCCCGGCTGGTGCGCAGGAACTCGGAGACGAGCGCGTCCCGGTCGGACGGGACGCCGTGCGGGGGGTTGGTCGTCACAGTCGGCACAGTCCTTTCGACGGGTTCCACCACGCGTCGGGCCGGTGCGAGCGCACCGGGGAGGAGGGCCCCGGAGGCGGTGCGGACCAACTGCCCGTCCACCGTCCAGCCGGGCCGCTTCGGCACGGGCGTGCGCACGGCGTCGACGGCGTCCCGCCCGCGCAGCAGCCGTCCGGTGCGCACCGGCAGCCCGGCCACGGCGAGACGGGCGAGGGCGTCGAGCCAGTCGCGCAGCCCGCCGCCCGGGCGGGGCTCGCAGGCGACCGCGGTGTGCGGGCGGTCGCCGAGGATCCGTCCGACCAGCCGGGTCAGCACCGACCCGGGGCCCGCTTCGACGAAGATCCGCGCGCCCGCCGCGTACATCGCCTCGATCTGCTCGACGAAGGCGACGGGCGCGCCGATCTGGGCGGCGAGCTCCGCGCGGACCGCGTCCGGATCGGCGTCGTACGGGGCGGCCGTGCGGTTGGACCACACGGGGAACTCGGGAGGGTGCACCGGGCGGGCGGCCAGCGCCTGCGCGAAGCGCTCTCCCGCGCCGGCCACCAGCGGGCTGTGGAAGGCGCAGGCCACCGGGATGCGCTTGGCCCCGAGGCCCGCCTCCCGCAGCAGCCGCACGGCCTCGGCGACCGCCTCCGACGGTCCCGAGATCACCGTCTGCTCCGGCGAGTTGCGGTTGGCGACCACCACCGTGTCCGGCGCGCCCGCCGTGCGCAGGGCCCCGGTGACGTCGTCGGCTCCGGCCGCGACGGCGGCCATGGCGCCGGTGTCGTCGCCGTGCCGCCGGGCGGCTTCGAGGATCACCGCCGCCCGTTCGGAGCTCAGCGCCAGCAGCGTCTCGGGGGAGAGGGCCCCGGCCGCGCAGAGGGCGACCAGCTCGCCGTAGCTGTGCCCGGCGGCCATGTCGGGCCGCACTCCGGCCCCGGTGAGCACGGCGTACGCGGCGAGCCCGGCGAGCCCGAGGGCGGGCTGCGCCACCCGGGTGTCGGTCAGGGCGTCCTGCTGCCGGGCGCGCCCGGCGTCGTCGAAGGCGGCCGGGGGGTACAGCGCGTCGGCATGGCCCCGGCCCAGCTCCAGATGGGCGCGCAACTCGGGGAAGTGCACGAAGAGTTCGGCGAGCATCCCGGTCCGCTGGCTGCCCTGGCCGGGGAAGAGGAAGGCGACCTTCCCGGGTTCGCCGGGCTCGGCGGGGCTTGCGGAGGGGTCTTCCGGGGCGGCAGCGGTGGGAGCCCGATGGACGCCGGCCGCCGGGGCCCGTGTGCGGGAGTCGGCGTCCGAAGCATGTGTGCCACCGTCCGCCGCCACGGTGCGCAGCTTCGTCACCAGGTCGTCCACGTCGGTCGCCACGACCGCCACCCGGACGGGTTCCTCGCTCGCGTCCGAGCGGCGGGCCGCCCCGAGCGCCAGGTCCCGCAGCCGCCAGGGTCGGCCTTCCGCCTCGGCGGTGGTGAGCAGTTCCGCCACCGCCCGCCGGGCCGCCTGCTCGTCGCGGCCGCGGAACAGGAACAGTTCGGCGGGCCAGGCGTCCACCGCGCGTACGGGCGGCACCCCGTCGCCGTGAGCTGCCAGCACGACATGGAAGTTGGTGCCGCCGAAGCCGAACGCGCTGACCCCGGCGAGGCGTTCGGCGGCCGGCGCGGCCCACGGGCGGGCCTCGGTGTGGAAGGCGAACGGGCTGCTGTCCGCGTCCCAGGCCGGGTTGGGCGTCTCGACGTGCAGCGTGGGCGGCCGGACACCGGTGTGCAGCGCCAGCAGCGTCTTGATCATCCCGGCCAGGCCCGCGGCGCACTTCGTGTGTCCGATCTGCGACTTCACCGAGCCGATCACGCAACGGCCCCGCTCCGCCCCCGCCTCGGCGAACACCTCCGTCAGGACGCGGAGTTCGGTGCGGTCGCCGACCACCGTGCCCGTGCCGTGCGCCTCCACCAGCCCGACGTCGGCCGGTGAGACGCCCGCGTTGCGGTAGGCCCGCTCCAGCGCCACCCGCTGGCCCTCGGGGCGGGGGGCGGTCAGCCCGAGGGATCGGCCGTCGCTGGAGGAGCCGAGGCCCTTGATCACGCCGTAGACCCGGTCGCCGTCGCGCTCGGCGTCGGCGAGCCGCTTGAGGACGACGCAGGCCACACCCTCGCCCAGGGCGATGCCGTCGGCCGAGCCGTCGAAGGCGCGGGAGCGCCCGGTGGGGGACAGGGCGTGCACGGAGGAGAAGAGGACGTAGTCGTTGATGCCGTTGTGCAGGTCGGCGCCCCCGCACAGCACCACGTCACTGGTGCCGCCGACGAGTTCCTTGCACGCCACGTCGACGGCGGCGAGCGAGGAGGCGCAGGCGGCGTCGACGGTGTAGTTGGCGCCGCCGAGGTCGAGCCGGTTGGCGATCCGCCCCGAGATCACGTTGGCGAGCATCCCGGGGAAGGAGTCCTCGGTGAGCTGCGGGAGCTGGTCGTCCAGCGCCTTCGGGACCTGGCCGTAGTAGGACGGCAGCACGGCCCGCAGCGTGGCCGCGTTGGACAGGTCGCTGCCGGCCTCCGCGCCGAACACCACCGAGGTGCGCGAGCGGTCGAACTCCCGCCCCCCGTCGCCGTACCCGGCGTCCTCCAGGGCGCGCCGGGCGGCCTCCAGGGACAGCAGCTGGACCGGCTCGACGGAACCGAGGGA
Source organism: Streptomyces sp. NPDC002566 (assembly GCF_042889585.1). NCBI lineage: Bacteria > Bacillati > Actinomycetota > Actinomycetes > Kitasatosporales > Streptomycetaceae > Streptomyces > Streptomyces sp. NPDC002566. The sequence continues at coordinate 996,276 of NZ_JBIARD010000001.1, forward strand.
CGCGGGCGGGATGCCGTAGCGCAGCGGGTCGAAGGGGATCGGCGGCAGGAAGCCGCCCCACTTCGACGGCGTGGACGTGCCGTGGTGGACGGCCGGGTCCCAGCGCTCCGGCGGGACCTCGGTGACCGCGTCGATGCCGCCGACGACGTTCGCCCAGAAGGCCGCCAGGTCGGGCGCCTGCGGGAACATGCAGGCCATGCCCACGACAGCGATGTCCAGGGGCGCGGGAACCGCCGGCCCCGGGTCCGCCCGGTCCTCGCCCAGCTCGGCCGCCCGCCGGCTCAGGAACTCGGCCGCTCCCGTCGTCACCGACGTGTGCAGCGCGGCGACCGTGGTGGTCGCCGATCTGAGCACGGCCACCTCCCCGGCCATGAACATCCCCTCGTCCAGCTGCCGTTGCTCGTCCACGGGCACCAGCGCGCCGTCCTCCGCCCGGGTCACGCCCTTGCTGGCGACGCGCAGCCGACCCACGTTGAGCCGCTCCAGTTCCTCCCAGACACGGCGGTCCGGCACGCCCCGCGCGCGCAGCCGGCCCGCCTCCTCCCGGTAGCCGGCGGCGAAGGGGCTGGGCACGCAGCGCGTGGCGTGACCGGGCGCGGACTCCAGCAGCGTGGTCCCCTCGGCGGCGAGGACCTGCCGCTGGAAGAGGGGGCGGATCGCGCCGTGCGCCACCGCCTCCTCGGTGAACAGATACGCGGTTCCCATCAGCACCCCGACGGCCGCCCCGCGCGCGGTGAGCGGCGCGGCGAGCGCGGCGACCATGGCGGCCGACCGCTCGTCGTGCACGCCGCCCGCGAAGAACATCTCCAGACCGGAGGCGTCCCCACCGTCGAAGTAGTCCTCGAGAACGGTGAGTTGGGACTCCCACAGCGGGAAGCTGCCGCGCGGTCCGACGTGCCCGCCGCACTCCGACCCCTCGAAGACGAAACGCCGCGCGCCCGCTTCCAGGAACTGCCGCAGCAATCCCGGCGAGGGGACGTGCAGGAACGTCCTGATGCCGTCCTGCTCCAGCGCTTTCGCCTGCGACGGGCGCCCGCCGGCGATGACGGCGTGCGTCGGCCGCACCTCCCGTACGGCCTCCAACTGCGCGGCCCGCACGTCCTCCGGGGCGAAGCCGAGGACGCCCACGCCCCAGGGGCGGCCCGCCACCGCGTCCCGGGTCGCGGCCAGCATCGCCCGGGTGCGCTCCCCGTCCGCCAGCGCCAGCGCAAGGAACGGCAGCGCCCCGTCGGAGGCGACCGCCGCGGCGAACTCCGCCCCGTCGCTCACCCGCGTCATCGGCCCCTGCGCCACCGGCAGCCGCGTGCCGAGCGCCCGGCTCATCGGCGAATCCGCCTCCAGCGCCCTTACGGTCCCCTCCTCCTGTACGGAGTTCCGTACCGTCTCCTTCAACTCCCGTACGGTGCGACGGACATCGCCCCACCGGTCCGCGAACCGGGCTGCCAGGAAGCCGTCCTGGCCGACCGGCAGCAGTTGGGTGCGCGCGTCCTGCGCGCCCAGCAGCGCGGCGACCGTGTCGGGGGAGGCGTCGTCCGGGACGTGCGGAGTGCCGGGGCCCCGGCGCTGGAGGACGCGGTGACCGGCCAGCACGGCTGTCTCCGAGCCGTCCAGAGTGCGCAGCACGGCCGCGGCCGGCTCCGGGAGCGCCGACTCCGCCAGCAGGGCGAGCTGCACGTCCAGCACGACCCCGGCCGCCCCGCCGGCCACCGCCGCGGCGGCGGTGTGCGGGCCGATGCCGCCGCAGGCCCACACCGGAAGCGCCAACTCGGCGTCCGAAACCAGCTGTTGGAGCAGCACGAACGTGCTCAGGTCGCCGACCCGGCCGCCGCACTCGGCGCCCCGGGCGATCAGCCCGTGCGCCCCCGCGCGGGCCGCCCGCCGGGCGCCCTCCAGGTCCGTGACCTCCACCAGGACACGGTGGTGCGCGGCGACCTCGGAGATGTGCCAGGGGGTGCCTTCGGCGAGGACGACCGTGTGCGGGGCGGACCGGGAGCCGTCGGCCTCGAGATCGGCGGGGGAGAGCCGGCAGCGGGGGCCGACGCGCACGCCGTAACCGGTGTCGGTGGCCTCACCGCCCGAGGTGGCGCGGCGCAACCGGGCCAGCGCCTCGCGGGCACCGCGGTCGCCGGCGCCCAGATCGAGCACGCCCAGCCCGCCGGCCCGGCAGACCGCCAGGGCGAGCCCGGCATCGGGTTCGCCGAACGGAGTGATGCCGATGATCATGTCCTCGGAACGCACAGTGGACGTCATGATTCTCCGAATCAACGGTGAAACTGCACGGTGGGGGTTCGGGACAGCAAAGGCGGCACACCGGATTCCGGCGGGAAAGGATCACCGCGGAACGCCGACTGAAGCGCGTGATTCGAAACGAGTTGCAAGGTAGTGCTGTTATTACTCGCCGGTCAACGATTGAACGAAGCGCCGGTATCCGGCCGTTTCGATTCGGTCATGCGGCGGCGCGCGTCCAGGGCGGAGGAAAGCGGATCAATTGCTGCGCGGCGTGATCGCGTCATCGTCGCCTCATGTCACGGAAACATGAACGGGCGTGAGAAATGGGTTCCTTGGGACCGCATGTCCGAAAGGGGAGCTCTGTTTCCGGCTCCGGGTGGACGGCGGGGAAATTCCTTGTGTCGGCACAGGAGTGACCGGGAAGGCATTGTTGACGTGAGCGCGCGGCGCGTCGATGGCCGTGGTGTGCGGTGCGGTCTGGATTACCGCCGAGTAGGCGCGGTGCGCGCGCGTGCGCCCTGATCCGAGTGGTGGACACGTCCTTGACGTGATCCCCGTCCGGCGCGAAAACTGACGTGACCGCGCAGCCGAGCCGGCCTTCGGGAGGTCGTCGACCGACTCGGCCGCGCGGTCCCTCGTCGACCCGCGCCGAGCCGCGGGTTCGCGCGGGCGTCCCCGCCGCACCGCGAAACGGGCACCGGTGCGGGTGCGGTAGGGTTTCACCTGCGCGTTCCCACGGTTCACCCGGCGGGTGCGCGGCGGGACGTGGCGCAGCTTGGTAGCGCACTTGACTGGGGGTCAAGGGGTCGCAGGTTCAAATCCTGTCGTCCCGACCGGGTATCAGCCTGGATCGGAGGCCGTCTCCTCGTGCGAGGGGACGGCCTCCGTCATGTGTCCGCGAGGGGTGCCGCGTCCTGGGCGGCGGGGCGGGGTCAGGCGGCGGCGGCCTGCGCGGCGGACTTGCCCTTGGCCTGGGCGTCCTCGTGGGCCCGGGCGCGGGAGGCGTCGGCGAGCGGGATCAGCTCGGACATCGCCGGGTTGACGTGCGCCATGGTGAGCTCGGGCACGATGAAGTCGACCTCCATGCCCAGCAGGTCGCCGAGGATCGCGCGCAGGTAGTTCTGTACGTACTCGAAGCCCTCGCGCGGGGTTCCCGGCGCGTAGGAGCCGCCGCGGCTGGCGACGACGTAGACCGGCGTGCCCTTGGCCGGGAGCTCCTCGACCCCGGCGGTGCGGCCCATGAGGATCACCTGGTCGAGCCAGGCCTTCAGGGTCGACGGGATCGTGAGGTTGTACATCGGGGCGCCGATCAGCACGGCGTCCGCGTTCTCCAGTTCCTCGATCAGCCGCAGCCTCGGGGCGAACGCCGCGGCCTGCTCCGGCGAGTGGCCGGCGGGGTCGCTGAAGCCGGCCGTCGCGGCGAGGGTGTCCAGGTGCGGCACCGGGTCCACGCTGAGATCGCGGTACACCACGGTGCCTTCGGGATGCTGCTCCTCCCATGCCTTGCGGAAGGCGGCGGTGACGGCGCGGGAGGCGGAAGCGGACTCGGGCATGAGGGAGGAGTCCAGGTGGAGCAGGGTGGCCATGACGGGTCTCCAAAGAGGTGAGTAGGCGAGCTGCCGTTCCATACGCTCCTAGTAATAACACAGGGGCTTACTTTTTTGCAGCAGCTTAGGTCGTCACCGTACACTGGGCGCATGAAAGAAGCGGTCCACGAGCCCTGCAAGGAAGCGGCCGGCCAGCCCTGCAAGCCGGTCGACGCCGCGATCGCGCGCGTCTTCGTGCTGCTGGGCAAGCGCTGGACCGGGTTGATCGTGGCCGTGCTGATGGAACGCCCGGTGCACTTCGCCGACCTGCGGCGCGCCATCCCCGGCATCAGCGAACGCATGCTCTCCGACCGCCTGGCCGAACTGGGCGCGGCGGGCCTGGTGCTGCGAGAGGTCGACGACGGCCCTCCGCTCCGCGTCGCCTACCGCCTCACCGAAGCCGGCACGGCCCTGGGGCCGGCCCTGCGGGAGCTGAGGGCCTGGGCGGAACAGCACCTGCCGGAGGCGGGGTACGGCAAGGGAGGATGCGAGGCCTGAGCCTTCGCTCGCCGCGGTGAGCGGCGGGTCGATCGGTCCGGCGCCTGCGGCGGGCCGTCGGCACGGCACCTCGTGCGGCGGGCGCATGGTCGGCACCTCGCGCACCGGGCACCCGGTCCGCGCACGGCGCCCCGCGCGGCGGGCATCTGGTCCGCACGGCTCCCTGGGTGGGGGGAACCTGGCTCGCAAGGCGCCGCGCGGCGTCTCGCAGCCGGTCCTCCTGGGGCTGACGCCCGATGGAGCCCGTCGGCGCGGTGCGGCGGGCATCTGGTCGGCACCTCGCGCGGCGGGCATCTGGTTCGCATCGGCTCCCTGGGCGGGGGGAACCTGGCCCGCAAGGCACCGCGCGGCGTCTCGCAGCCGGTCCTCCTGGGGCTGACGCCCGATGGAGCCCGTCGGTGCGGCGCGGCGGGCATCTGGTTCGCATCGGCTCCCTGGGCGGGGGGAACCTGGCCCGTAAGGCACCGCGCGGCGTCTCGCAGCAGGTCCTCCCGGGGCTGACGCCCGATGGAGCCCGTCGGTGCGGCGCGGCGGGCATCTGGTCGGCGCCCCGCGCGGCAGGCGTCCGGTCCGCACGGCGCCCCGCGCGGCCGTGCCCCCGTGCGCACCCTGGTGGCGTCTCGGCACGCGGTGGGCCCGTGCGCGCCCTGTTGCCGGCTCGGCGCCCCGCCGCCGTCACCGTCCCCGGTAGCGTGAAGTGACCGCCGTCAGGTAGCCGCGCAGCATCACCTTCGCCTCGTCGAGGACCGTCCCGTCCCCGTCGGGGTCGCGGCGGAAGGCATCCTGGGCCAGGGCGTCCGCCGCCAGGGTCGCGGCGTGGCAGGCGCGGGCGAGCGCCTCGTCGTCGTCCGCCGCGTCCAGTGCGAGCAGCACGCGACGGACGCCGTCGGCCATCCGGCGTTTGTGCTCGCGGTCGGCGGCCCGGGTCCGCTCGGTCAGCCCGCTGCCGAACCACAGCGCGCGGAAACCGTGCTCGCTCCGGTAGATGCCGGCGAAGGCGTCGACGAGCACACCGACCGGGTCCTCCCACCGCTCGGCCGCCGCGGCCCGCGCCAGCTCGTCCATCGCCGCTTCCAGCCGCGTGAAGTACCCCGCCGCCAGGGCGTCGATGATCGCGCCCCGGTCGGGCAGGTACTGGTACAGCGAGCCCACCGACACCTTCGCCTCGGCCGCCACCCGTGTCGTCGTGAGCGCTTCCACCCCTTCGTCGACCAGCACCCGCTCCGCTGCCCGAAGCACCAGCGCCAGCCGTGCTCTGCTCCGCTCCTGACGGGGCGTACGGCGCAAGGGAGTTCGGCCCGGATCGGTCTCGGCCTGGTCCACGTGCCGCCTCCGAACATGAACGTGACTTTGATTCATGTTTACGCTAGCGTCGCGCACATGACCGACTCAAGCTCCGCGCTGGGTCAGGAGCGCGCCGCCGTGGCGGACGCCTGCCGGCGCCTGGGGGCCGAGGGCCTCCTCATCGGTACGGCCGGGAACGTCAGCGCACGGGTGGGGGAGCTGGTCGCCATCACCGCGACCGGAGCGGTCCTCGCCGAGCTGACCCCGGAGCAGGTGACCGTCGTCGACCTGGACGGCAAGATCGTGGCAGGCGCCCTGGAGCCGACCTCCGAGCTGGAACTGCACCTCGGCGTCTACCGCCGTCACGGCGCCGGCGCGGTCGTCCACACGCACGCCCCGATGGCGACCGCCGTCGCCTGCGTGCTCGACGAACTCCCCTGCATCCACTACCAGTTGCTCGCCCTGGGCGGCACGGTCCGGGTCGCGCCGTACGCCACCTTCGGCACCCCGGAACTCGCCGAGTCCGTGCTCGCCGCCCTCGACGGCCGCAGCGCCGCCCTCATGGCGAACCACGGCGCGATCACCCACGCCCCCACCCTCGACAAGGCCGTCGAGAACGCCCTGCTCCTCGAATGGGCCTGCGGCGTCTACCAGCGAGCGGCCGCCATGGGCAGCCCCCGCGTCCTCGACGAACGGCAGCAGCTCGCCGTGATCGAGGCCGCGCTCGCCCGCGGCTACGGCACCACCCGCCCCGTACCACCCGCGCAGGAGGAGGGAGACCGATGAACGTCGTCACGATGGGCGTGCACGTCCTGGACGTACTGGTGCGGCCGGTGGAGGCCATACCCGAGGGGCAGGGCGCGACCCTGGTGGAGGACATCCGCATGACCGCCGCGGGAACGGCCGGCGGCACCGCCCTCACCCTGGCCAAACTGGGCGCGTCGGTCCGCAGCGCGGGCGCCGTGGGGACCGACCCCACGGGAGACATGCTCGTCCAGCTGCTCCAACGCGCCGGAATCGGCACGGAGTTCCTCGCCCGCCGCGCCGACACCCCCACCTCCGCGAGCGTGTTGCCGATCCGGCCGAACGGGGACCGGCCCTCCCTGCACCTGCTCGGCGCGAACATCACCTACGGTCTCGACGACGTGCCCTGGGACGCGGTCGCCGAAGCTGACCATCTCCACCTCGGGGGACCGGAGTTGATCGGCGTCGACGTCGCCGCGCGCATCCTGTCCTTCGCCCGGGAGCACGGCACGGTCACCTCCGTCGACCTGCTCGCCCCCGGCGTGCTCGGCAGCTTCGAGCAGATCGAGGCCGCGCTGCCCCACATCGACCATCTGCTGCCCAACGAGGACCAGGTGCTCGGCTTCTCCGGCGAGCAGGACCTCACGGCCGGCGTGCGCAAGCTGCTCGACGCGGGCGTCGGCGTCCTCGCCGTCACCCGGGGCGGCGAGGGCGCGCTGGTGGCGACGGGGGAGGGCGCCGAGACGGTCCCCGCCTTCGCGGTCGACGTGGTCGACACCACCGGCTGCGGCGACGCGTTCTCCGCCGGCTATCTGCGGGGCGTGTCGCTCGGCCGCTCCCCGGCCGAGGCCGCCGTACTGGGCTGCGCGGCCGCAGCCCTCGTGGCCCAGGGCCTCGGCAGCGACCACGGCGACTTCGACCTCGCCGCGGCCGACGAGTTCGCCGCCCACCACAAGACACACCCCGTGAGCTGACCGACCGCCCCGTCGGCGAACTCACGCGGCCCGGCGGCCCGGCCGCCGGGCCGTTCGGTTCGTGGACGCCCCCTTGACGGGGGTCGTGAGGCGATCGACACTCGAGGCGAGGAATCCTAGTGAACAGGTAGGGAAACATGGGGCGCCTTGAGCCGGTCAGCCGTCGAGTGAGCCCCGCGGCATGGCGTTCGCCCCTCCTCACCTCCCGCCGGCACATCGATCTGATGCGCGTCTGCAGCGCCGGACCGTGCGGCACGAACGGGCTCGACGCCAGGCCGTTCCAGGGCTGACAGGGCCGCACCGGCCACGCCCCCCGTGCGCCGAGACCTCACCGGCGTCTCCGTCCGGCGCCTTTCGGCTTCCCGCTGACACCGGCCGGCCCGTCGGACGCGTGCCCCGGCGTCATGCCCTCTCCACCCCCGTCGCGGCGCGACATGCCGCCCCTCCGCCCTCGCCGCATCCGCCGCGCGCACCCCTCGCCGCGCCCGCCCCCGGGAGAGTCATGTCCCTCACCCCGCTCGCCGCCCACCCGTCCGCCCGCCCCACGCCCGCCTTCCGGGGTCGTATCGGCCGCGACGCGCGCAGCGGCCACTACGCCGTGCCGCGCCGCTACCGCCTGCATCTGTCGCTCGCCGACCCCGACGGCCTGCGCATCGCCGTCACCCACAGCCTCCTGGGCCTGGACCAGGCCTGCCCGGTGACGTTCCTGCCCGCCGTCCCGGACTGTTCCGACGGCGGCCACTCCGCGCTTCGGCCGCTCTACGACGCCAGCGCGCACCGCTACCAGGGCCCCGCTCTCGCGCCCGTGCTCAGCGACGACTGGTCCGGGCGGATCGTCTCCACGCACGGCCCCGACATCGCCCGCGACCTCGCCCGGGGCTTCGGCAGCGGCCGGGCCGCGCTGTACCCGTGCGGGGCCGAGTCGCAGATCGAGGCCGTGGAGCGGATGTGCGCGCAGGGCATCGAGGAAGCCGCGCAACGCGCCGGAGCGGCCGGCGCCGCGGACGCGGAACGCGCCGCCGCCCTCGACGCCCTGCTCGCCACCCTGGGCACACTGGACCGGGGGCTCGGTACCCACGCCTACCTGATCAGCGATCAGATCAGCTTGGCCGACGTCGAGTTGTGGGTCGCGCTGGTGCGGCTCGACACCGTGCACCGCCACCACCTCGACGCGTCCGCCGTGCACCGGATCGCCGACCACCCCGCCCTGTGGGCGTACGCCCGCCGGCTGGCCGCCCACCCCGCCTTCGGCGCGCACCTCGACCTCGACGCCATCGACCGTCGCCACCACGCCGGTTGCCAGGGCCTGGAAGCCGCCGGGGCCGCCGTCCAGATCCTGGACTGGGAGGCCCACGCGACCCCGGGCGCGGGCGGCCGACCGCAGGTCGAGCGCCCCTGACCCCCGTCCATCTGTCGGACCGGCGTTGACATCCGTTCGGGCCGTTGTCTTAACTTACGTGCCAGAACGGTCAAGAGCGTCAGCGACAAGCCCTGGCTTGCTGACCGGCAACCCTCGCGCCGCGGTGGGGTGCCCCAGGTGACGACCGGACCGACGACGATTCGGTAAGCGCGAGGGCCCGCCAGGGCCGGAAGAGCATGGTGACGGACATGTACGCAGCCCCCAGGACGGCCACCGGCCGCCACCAGGGCTGCGTACGGCCGTACGCGAACCCGCTCGTCGCCGACCGTGCCGTCGACCTCCTGCGCGTGAGCAGCGCACTGTGTACCGCACCGGGCCGCGCCCGCTGTCGGGGCTGACGCCCCCTCCGCAGCCCCGCTTCCCCGACGGACACCGCCCGCGCGGTGCGCCCGTCCACCCACCCCCGGTGCCGTGCGTCCCCGCATGCCACGACCCGCCCCGACCGGGCGGCCGTCGTGCCGTGCGCGATCTCCGCCGCGCCCCGGGGTCCCCGACCTCCGCCGGAGCCCCTCATGAGCGAACCCTCAGGCGCCGCCGTGTCCCTCACCGAGGCACCGCCGCCCCCTGACGTGCCGTCAAAACAGCTGACAGCGCAGCGAGTCGTCCCACTGCGGCGGCCCGGCCGCTGGATCGCCACCGCCGTCGTCCTGGTCCTCGCGGCCCAGTTCGTCCACGGACTGGTGTCCAACCCCTTCTACCAGTGGGACCGGTTCGGCTACTGGTTCCTGCGGCCTGCCATCCTCGACGGACTGCTCATCACCCTCGAAGTGGCCGCCTACAGCGCGGTGCTGGGGCTCCTCGGCGGGATCCTGCTCGCCCTGGCCCGGCTCTCGAGATCCCCGGTGCTGCGCGCCGTCAGCTGGACCTACGTGTGGGCGCTGCGCTCGACGCCCCTGATCGTGGTCCTGCTGTTCCTCTACAACTTCAGCGCCCTGTACCAGACGCTCAGCGTCGGCGTCCCGTTCGGACCCGCCTTCTTCACCTTCGACGAGTCCCGGCTCGCCACCGACATGGTCGTCGCCGTCGTCGGACTCAGTCTCAACGAGGCGGCGTACGCGGCCGAGGTCGTCCGCGGCGGCATCCTCTCCGTCGACCAGGGCCAGCACGAGGCGGCCTCCGCGCTCGGCCTGCCCAAGGGCTACCAGTTCCGCAGGATCGTCTGGCCGCAGGCGCTGCGCTCCATCACCCCGAACTACGTCAACCAGCTCATCGGCCTGATCAAGAGCACCTCGCTGGTGTTCTACGTGTCGCTGCTCGACCTGTTCGGAGCCGCGCAGACCATGGGCTCCACCTACCCGGGCGACATCGTGCCGCTGCTGCTGGTCGTCACCGTCTGGTACCTGATCCTCACCAGCGTCGTGTCCGTCGTCCAGTTCTACGTCGAGCGGCACTACGCCCGGGGCGCCACCCGCAGCCTGCCGCCGACGCCGTTGCGGAGACTGCGGGACGGCGTCGCCGGCCTGCGGGCCCGCATCCGCCGGGAGGCCGCCGTATGACCGCCGAGACGATCCAGAACGCCGCCGCCGTCGAGGTCCACGACGTGCACAAGTGGTACGGCGCCCACCGGGTGCTCGACGGCGTCGACCTGACGGTGCGGCCCGGCGAGGTCACCGTGATCCTCGGCCCGTCCGGCTCCGGCAAGTCCACGCTGCTGCGGGTCATCAACCACCTGGAGAAGCCGGAGATCGGCTACGTCAGCGTCAACGGCGAACTCATCGGCGTCCGCAGGCAGGGCGAGCGGCTGAAGGAGCTCAGCGAGCGGGTCATCCTCACCCAGCGCAGCCGCATCGGCTTCGTGTTCCAGAACTTCAACCTCTTCCCGCACCTGACCGTGCTCGACAACGTGGCCGCCGCGCCCGTGGCCACGGGCAAGCTCGACAAGGCGAGGGCCCAGGACCTCGCCCGTGAACTCCTCGGCCGGGTCGGCCTCGCCGACAAGGCGGACGCCTACCCGCGGCAACTGTCCGGCGGACAGCAGCAGCGCGTGGCCATCGCCCGGGCGCTCGCCCTGCGGCCTGGAGTCATCCTCTTCGACGAGCCCACCTCGGCCCTCGACCCCGAACTCGTGGGCGAGGTCCTCGCCGTCATCAAGGACCTGGCCAGGAGCGGCACCACGCTCGTCATCGTCACCCACGAGATCGGCTTCGCCCGTGAGATCGCCGACCGGGTCGTCTTCATCGACGGCGGCCGGATCGTCGAACAGGGGCCGCCCGCCGAGGTCCTGGACAGGCCGCGACACGAACGCACCCGGGACTTCCTGAGCAAGGTGCTCTGAACCCCGCCCCCAGCCTCCCCCCACGCCACTTCCCACCACCACCCTCTCCACTCAAGGACGGCCATGCCTGCCCACATCACCCGACGCAGCCTGACACGCGGCATCACCGCGGCGACCGCCGTCGCCGCCCTCGCCACCGGGCTCGCCGCCTGCGGGGGCGAGAGCGACGCCGCCACCCGGACCACCGACGCCGCCGGCACGGTCACCGTGGGCCGGCTGTCCAACGGCGCCGCCCAGGAGACCACCCTGAAGGTGCCCGAGGTCAAGTCGATCAGCGCCCGACTCCCCGCCGCCGTCAGGAAGCGCGGCACGCTGGTGATCGGCTCCGGCACCCTGCCCTCCGGCAGCCCGCCGCTCGGCTTCGTCGGGGACGACCAGAAGACGGTCACCGGATCCGAGGTCGACCTCGGCCGGCTCGTCGCCGCCGTCCTCGGACTCAAGCCGGAGGTGCGCCGCTCGACCTGGGAGAACCTCTTCATCGGCATCGACAGCGGGAAGGTCGACGTCGGCTTCTCGAACATCACCGACACCGAGGAGCGCAAGCGGAAGTACGACTTCGCCTCCTACCGCAAGGACGAACTCGCCTTCGAGGTGAAGAAGGACAACCCCTGGAAGTTCGACGGCGACTACGAGTCCCTCGCCGGCAAGACCGTCTCCGTCGGCAACGGCACCAACCAGGAGAAGATCCTCCTGGAGTGGAAGGCGCGGCTGGCCAAGGAGGGCAAGAAGCCCCTCACCGTCAAGTACTTCCAGGAGAGCAACAGCATCTACCTGGCCCTCAACAGCGGAAAGATCGACGCCTACTTCGGCCCCAACCCCAACCTCGCCTACCACGCCGCGAAGACCGAGAACACGCCCCAGGCGACCCGTATCGCCGGTCAGTTCTCCGGCGCCGGCGAGACGCTCCAGGGGCTGATCGCGGCGACCGCGAAGAAGGACAGCGGCCTCGCCGAGCCCGTCGCCGACGCCATCAACCACCTGATCTCCGGCGGGCAGTACGCCAAGTGGCTCGCGGCCTGGAACCTCTCGGGCGAAGCCGTGCCGAAGTCCGAGATCAACCCGCCCGGTCTTCCGCTGAACAACTCCTGACACATCGTCATCCCGGCTTGTCGCACGACCAGTCGCACCGAGAAGGGACTCCGCCTCCGTGGCCCAGCCCGTAGACGTCCGCGGAGGCGGAGCCCCGCCCACGCTCGAAGACCACCCGCCCACCCACCGGCCGCTTCAGCACCGCGCCTTCACAGGCCGCGCCCCAGAGAGGCGGCACCCCCTCGACAACGCCGTCTGGGCCGCCCTCACCGGCCCCCACGCCCACCTCGCCGAACGCGTCGGCCTCGCCGCCCGCTATCCCGCGGACGTCTACGCCTTCGCCGCCCTGGCCGACCCGGCGGACCCCGCCGCCTGGGCCGACCTGCGCCGGCTCGCCGGCCCCGGCGCCACCGTACGGATCAAACCCGTGGACCACGTCCCCGACGGATGGACGCTCCTGCGCCGGGGAGAGGGCGTCCAACTCGTCGCCACCGAGGCGCTGCGCACCGCGCCCGCCCCGGAGGCCGAACCGCTCGGCCCCGCCGACGTGCCCGAGATCCTCGACCTGGTGGCCCGCACCCGGCCCGGCCCCTTCCTCGCGCGGACCGTCGAACTCGGCGCCTACCTCGGCATCCGGCACCGGGGCAGGCTGATCGCCCTGGCCGGGGAACGGCTGCGGCCGGCCGGCTGGACCGAGATCAGCGCCGTCTGCACCGACCCCGGCCACCGGGGCCGAGGGCTGGCCACCCGGCTCGTCCGGGCGGTCGCCCACGGCGTACGCGAACGCGGCGACACCCCGTTCCTGCACGCCGCCGCCGGCAACACGCAGGCGATCCGCCTCTACGAGTCGCTCGGGTTCGCCCTGCGCCGCCGCTCGGCGATCGTCGCCGTGCGCACCCCGGGAACACCGGGCGAGGACCGGCCGTTGTGACTGACGACGAGACGTATCCGAGGACGAGGCCCGTGAGCCGTGCGCACCGCGCCGGCCGCGACAAGAGGGCCCTCAGAACGCCGCCACGCGGCAGACAGGAGGAGGTGAGGGACGTGACCGGCATACCCCACGCCCCGCGCCTGACCTCCCGGGTCCACATCGACCTCCAGCGCGTCGCCGGCGCGCTCTGTCGCTCCTGACCCGTTCCTCCCCACCCGCCGTGCCCCGGCCCCGCCGTGCCCCCGCGCGCCCGCGCGCCGGGCCGGCGCTCAGCCACGGACCTCCAGGAAGGCACCCTCGTGTCACCCACCCCTCCCGCACCCCTGCATCTCGCCGTCGCCCTGGACGGCACCGGCTGGCACCCGGCCTCCTGGCGCGAGCCGGCCGCCCGCCCCCGGGAACTGTTCACCGCCGGCTACTGGGCCGACCTCGTCGCCGAGGCCGAGCGAGGCCTGCTCGACTTCGTCACCATCGAGGACGGCCTCGGGCCGCAGTCCTCGCACTTCCTGCACCCCGACGACCGCACCGACCAGGTCCGCGGCCGACTCGACGCCGTACTGATCGCCTCCCGGGTCGCACCACTGACCCGCCACATAGGTCTCGTTCCGACCGTGGTGGCCACCCACACGGAGCCGTTCCACATCTCCAAGGCGATCGCCACGCTCGACTACGTCAGCACCGGCCGCGCCGGCCTGCGCGTCCAGATCACCGCCCGTCCGAACGAGGCGGCGCACTTCGGCCGCCGCACGCTCCCGCACATCGCCTCCCACGACGCCCCGGCCACCCGGCAGGTGGTGACCGACCTGTTCGACGAGGCCGCCGACCACGTCGAAGTGGTGCGCCGCCTCTGGGACAGCTGGGAGGACGACGCGGAGATCAGGGACGCGGCCACCGGCCGGTTCATCGACCGCGACAAGCTGCACTACATCGACTTCGAGGGCCGCCACTTCAGCGTCAAGGGCCCCTCCATCACCCCGCGCCCGCCGCAGGGGCAGCCCCTCGTGACCGCCCTGGCCCACGACACCGTCCCCTACCGGCTTCTCGCCCGCTCCGCCGACGTCGGCTACGTCACCCCACGGGACACGGACGAGGCCCGCGCGATCGTCGCCGAGATCCGCGCCGAACAGCAGGCCGCCGGACGGGCCGGGGAACCGCTGCACGTCTTCGCCGACCTGGTGGTCCACCTCGACGACGACCCGGCCGAGGCCGCAGCCCGCCGGGCCCGCCTCGACGCCCTCGCCGGGGAGGAACACCTCAGCGACGCCCGCGTCTTCACCGGCACCCCCTCCCAACTCGCCGACCTGCTCGAGGAGTTCCAGTCGGCCGGGCTGACCGGCTTCCGGCTGCGCCCGGCCGTCGCCGGCCACGACCTGCCCGCCATCACCCGGGGCCTCGTCCCCGAACTCCAGCGCCGCGGCGCCTTCCGCACCGCCTACGAGGCCGACACCCTGCGCGGACTGCTCGGCCTGCCCCGACCCGCCAACCGCTACGCCGCACCCGTCGCCTGAGCGGGAGGGAGACCCGACCATGAGCAAGCCCCAGAAGCAGATCCACCTCGCCGCCCACTTCCCCGGCGTCAACAACACCACCGTGTGGAGCGACCCCAGGGCCGGCAGCCATATCGAGTTCAGCTCCTTCGCCCACTTCGCCCGCACCGCCGAACGCGCCAAGTTCGACTTCCTCTTCCTCGCCGAAGGGCTCAGGCTCCGCGAACAGGGCGGCCGGATCTACGACCTCGACGTGGTCGGCCGCCCCGACACCTTCACCGTCCTCGCCGCGCTCGCCGCCGTCACCGACCGGCTCGGCCTGACCGGCACCATCAACTCCACCTTCAACGAGCCCTACGAGGTGGCCCGCCAGTTCGCCAGCCTCGACCACCTCTCCGCCGGCCGCTCCGCGTGGAACGTCGTCACCTCCTGGGACGCCTTCACCGGCGAGAACTTCCGCCGCGGCGGCTTCCTCCCGCAGGAGGAGCGCTACTCCCGCGCCAAGGAGTTCCTCGCCACGGCCAACGAGCTCTTCGACTCCTGGCAGGGCGACGAGATCCTCGCCGACCAGGAGACCGGCGCCTTCCTGCGCGACGCCAAGGCCGGCGCCTTCGTCCACCAGGGGCGGCACTTCGACATCCACGGCCGGTTCAACGTCCCGCGCAGCCCCCAGGGCCGACCGGTAATCTTCCAGGCCGGGGACTCCGACGAGGGCCGCGAGTTCGCCGCCTCCGGCGCGGACGCCATCTTCAGCCGGTACGCCTCCCTGGACACCGGCCGGGCCTTCTACTCCGACGTGAAGTCCCGCCTCGCCAAGTACGGCCGCCGCCCCGACCAACTGCTGATCCTGCCCGCCGCCAGCTTCGTCCTCGGCGACACCGACGACGAGGCCCACGAGATCGCCAAGGAGGTCCGCCGGCAGCAGGTCAGCGGCGCCACCGCGCTCAAGCAGCTGGAGTGGGTGTGGAACCGCGACCTGTCCTCCTACGACCCCGACGGCCCCCTCCCGGACGTCGACCCGCTGCTCGGCGAGCACACCGTCTCCCGGGGCCGCGCCCAGGTCCGCATGTACCGCGACCCGCTGGCCACCGCCCGCGAATGGCGGGAGCTGGCCGAGGCCAACAACTGGTCCATCCGCGACCTCGTCATCGAGACCGGCAGCCGCCAGAACTTCATCGGCTCCCCGGCCACCGTCGCCCGGACCATCGACGAGTACGTGCAGACCGACGCCGCCGACGGCTTCATCCTCGTCCCGCACATCACCCCGGGCGGCCTCGACGAATTCGCCGACAAGGTCGTGCCGATCCTCCAGGAGCAGGGCGTCTTCCGCACCGAGTACGAGGGCTCCACGCTCCGCGACCACCTCGGCCTCGCCCACCCGGACGAGCCCCGGCAGGACGAGCCCCGGCAGGACGAGCCCCGGCAGGACGAGCCCCGGCAGGAGGAGCGCGCCGCCTCATGACCTGACGCACACGGCGTCGACGGGCGGCCGCCCCGAGCAGCCGCCCGCCGGGCCACCGCACGCGGTCCGGCGGAATCGCGCCCCCGAGCTCAAGCCGCCCCGAACGCCGTGAACGCCCAGCCCGTCGCCTGGTGGAGGGCGTCGTCGGGAAGGGACGCGCGGGCGTCCCGCAGGGACTCCGCCAGGGACTGGCCGGTGCTCAGGCCCTTGTGGAGGGCCAGCATCAGGGCGACCACCGCGTCGTCGTTGACGGGGGCGCTGCTCGCCACCACGCCCGCCGTGCCGAGCGGCAGCAGGGCCGTGACCAGGCCGAGGAGCTCGTCGGCGCCCACCGAGGCGAGGCGGGCGGTGTCGCAGCTGGAGAGGATGATGCGGTAAGGGCTGCGGGCGAGGCGCTCGAAGTCGTGGACGATCAGCGGGCCGTCGGCCATCCGCAGGGACGAGAACAGCGGACTGTCCGCCCGGAACACGCCGTGCGCGGCGATATGGGCGAGCGCTGCCCCGTCCAGCTCCTCCAGCACCCGCGGCACACACGCGTCCGCGTGTTCCAGCACCGTCGGCCGGCCGTACCGGTCCGCGACCTCCGGCACCTCCGCCCCGCCGGACGCCAGCCCCGGCCCCCGTACCAGGACGTGCCGTCCGCCCGGCGGCGGCTCGGTCTCCCGGGCCCGCAGCCAACTGCCCGCCGACGGCGACACGCTGAGCACCCGTTCCCTGAGCGACGGAAGCAGCGCCCAGGGGACCCGGTGCAGCCGGGCCGGCGGCACGACCACCACCGGTCCCGGGCCCAGCTGCCCGGCAGCCTCGCCGAGCAGCAGCGCCTCCAGCCGCCGCCCCGCCGCCTCCACCACCGGAAGGCGTCCCTCCGCACCGGGGTGCGCCAGCCGCCGCAACCCGGCCTGGACGTGCTCGGCCTCCCGTTCCGCCTCGGCGAGCATTCCGCCCGCGAACCGCCGGACCCGGCCGCCCCCGCACAGCAGCACCTGCACCCGTCCGTCCAGCACCGCGAGTTCGACCAGCCGCCCGTCGCCGAGCCGCTCCAGCAGCCGGCCGACGTCGAAGCGGCCCGTGCCGCCGGGGGAGCCGCCGCGGATGTGCAGGGTCCGGGAGCGGACCTCCCGCTCGAGACGCCGCTCCTCCCGCTCCAGCGTCGGCACGGGCTTGCCGTCCATGCGCGCGCTCTCCGCCCGCGCGGCGATCTCCCGGTAGGCGGTCAGCCCGCTCAGCAGCGCCGGATCGGCCGGCGGCCGGGTCGGCGGCGCCGACAGCACGGTGGCCCGCCACCGCTCGCTCCACACCAGCAACTGCCGCGGCCCGCCCCGCTCCAGACTCACCTCCTGGGCGAGCGCCGCGAGTTCCGCGCCCTGCGCGGTGGCCCGGGCCCGCAACTCGGAGGCGCCCAGCGTCGTACGGTGGTCGTCCAGCACGTCCAGCCCGCGCCGGCACGCCTCCAGCACACCCCGCCCCGACCCGGCCGCCCGCGCCCACAGCGCCCGCGCCGCCCAGCCGGTCACCCGGGCCAGCGGCGGCCCGCTGTGCCGGCCGCGGGCCGCCACCGCCAGATACCGTTCCGCGTCCGCCGTCCACTGAAGCGCCAGCGCGATCCGGCCCGCCAGCAGCCACGCCTCGGGCGCGGCGGGCGCCCCGAACCCGGACAGCCGCTCCGCCACCCGCACCGCCTCGGCGACCAGCCGCCCCGAACCGCGCCCCGCGGCCACCCGCGCCTCGATCAGCACCAGCCGGGCGTGCGCCTCCCACCAGGTGCGCCGCTGGCCGGCGAACAGCCGCACGGCGAGCTCCGCACGCGCGATCGCCGTCCCCGCATCGCCCGCGAGCCGCGCGGACCGGGCGGCGGCCAGCAGCAGTTCGGCCTTGCGGGTCGACTGCCCGCCGATGCCGTCCAGCACGGCGATCGCCGCGTCCGCCTCGGCCAGCGCCTCGGGCGCGAGCCCCGCCGCCATCAGCACCTCGCACCGCCGGATGCTCAGCATGAACGTGGGCGTGCCCAGCTTGGCGTACCGCTCCTCGGCCTCGTCCAGCAGCCGCAGCGCCGCCGGCACGTCCCCCGACCGGAACGCGGCCAGCCCCCGGCTCTCCACCGCGTCGGCCTTGTCGTGCTCCTGGCCGGTGGTGTCCCACAGGGCCTCGGCGGCCGTGAAGTCGGCGTCGGCGCGGTCGACCGCGCCGAGCGCGAGGTGCACGGTGGCGCGCAGGGTCAGGGCGCGCGCCGTCCAGATGACGTCGTCCTCCTGCCGCAGCACCGGTATCGCCCGCCGTACGTCGTCCAGCGCCTCCCGGTGATGCCCCAGCACCCACCAGGAGTAGGCCCGCCGGTACAGCACACGCGCGCGGGTGTGCCCGGTGCCGCGTTCGACGCCCCGCTCGAACGCGGCCAGCCCCTGCCGGGTGCGGCCCGCGTGCACCAGAGCCACCCCGAGCGTGGCCAGGACGTCGGCCTCCCGTTCGGCGCTGTCCGCGCGCGCGGCCAGTGAGCGGGCCCGGCGCAGATGGTCCAGGGCCAGACGCATGTCGCCCCAGTCCCGCTGCCAGATGCCGATCACCTGGTGGGCCACGGAGGCGTGCAGCGGCGGTGGACCGGTGTCGAGTACTTCCTCCGCCCGCGCCAGGGCGGCGTTCGGGGCGGCGAACACCATCGGCAGCAGTTCGAGAACCGTGTCGTTTCCCGCTGTCACCCCACGGATGGTAGTGGCCCCGGTTGTACGGCACACCGGTTCGACCCGCCACAGGAGGTATCGATCGAACATCGCGTGGACGAACCCACCAGGCGCACCGAGCCCACCGAACGCACCGGCAGCGCACGCCGGGGCGCACGGCCGAAGGCAACACGCCGTTTCCGCGCACCGCACCCCCGGTCCCCGCAACCGCACCCCCCGCCCCCGGCGTCGCACCACCTGTATCAAAGGCCGTCGTCGCGGCTCTGACTGACGACCACCGGGCTCAGGGAGGACACGCCATGGCGCCACAGCGATTCCACGAGCAGTTCGAGCAGATCCAACGAGCCCTTCCCGGCGTCCCGCTGGCCATGGGGCCGGACGACTCCGCCGAGTTCATCTACGAGAAGGGCGTCGTCCTCGCCCGGGACGGCGAGGAGGCACAGGTCGTCGAGGACGCCGTCCGCGCGCACTTCACCGCGACCGACGGCCTCGTCCCCGACCACATCCGCCGGGCCGGCCCGCAGACCAACCGCTCCGGCATCACCCGCATCCAGGTCGGCGACCCCGGCCAGGGCGTGCCCGGCGCCGACCGCACCGTCGCGGGCGCCCTGCGCGCCCTGCGGGGCGCCGAGGACCGCACGGGCCGCCGGCTCGTCAGCCGCAACCACGTCGTGTCCATCGCGGTCAACGCCTGCCCCGGCGACGAGCCGGTGCCCGTCGCGTCCGGCGAGACGCCCAACCCGGCGGCCGCCCAGGCCACTCGCGACGAGGAGGGCGGCGCCGTGTCCGTCCTCGTCGTCGACACCGGTCTGATGCACGACTACCGCTCCTACCCGCTGCTCGGCCGCACCGAGGGCGACGCGCAGATCCAGGAGACCGACCCCGACGGCGTCCTCCAGCAGTACGTCGGCCACGGCACGTTCATCGCCGGACTCGTCGCCGCCGTCGCCCCCGACACCGACGTCACCGTGCGCAACACCCTGAACGACGCCGGCGCGATCCTGGAGTACGACTTCGGCGACCGGCTCTTCGACGCCGTCGAGCAGGGCGGTTGGCCCGACATCCTCAGCCTCTCCGCCGGCACCTCCAACGGCCGCGTCGACGGACTGCTCGGAGCGGCCGCCTTCATGGACGAACTCCGCGAACAGCGAACCCTGTTGGTCGCCGCCGCCGGCAACAACGCCAGCGCCACGCCGTTCTGGCCCGCCGCCTACGCCGCCCTGCCCGAGTACGCCGACGCCGTCCTCTCGGTCGGCGCGCTGCGCGGCGACGGCGAGTTCGGCGCCTGCTTCAGCAACCACGGCCCCTGGGTGAGGGTCTACGCCCCCGGCGAGCGCCTGGTCAGCGCCCTCACCGGCTTCGACCACCCCGTCCCGTACGTCTACCAGCACTCCACCTACGAGGTGTGCCGCTACGGCTTCGGCTACTCCTGCACCTGCCAGTCGCCGCGCCACACAGGGGTGTTGAGCGAGACCCGGGCGGCCGGCGAGGGCAAGCCGGACCAGGTGATGTTCGAGGGGCTCGCCTCCTGGAGCGGGACGTCGTTCGCCACCCCCCTCGTGGCCGGACTGGTCGCCGCCCACATGAAGGCGCACCAGGTGACCGATCCGCGCGCCGCGGCCCGTCAACTGCTCGCCGTCGAAGCCGATTTCGCCGAGGTGCGCGGACACCATGTGCCGGCGCTGCGCCCGCCGACCTGGCGTCCGGTCGCGGTCGGACAGCTCACCGCATCCGTATGAGGCCGGCATGAGGAGCGAGGCGGCCCCCGTCACGGCGTACGATGACATGCCGTACACGAGGGGTGGGGCCGTGGACCGTAGTGATGTCGGCGTGCTCGTCCGGTCCGCCGTCGACGGTGACACGGCGGCCTGGGAGGGACTCGTCGAAGGGCTGAGCCCGCTGGTGTGGTCCGTCGTACGCGCACACCGGCTCTCCGAGGCCGACGGGCACGAGGTGTACCAGACCGTGTGGTTCCGTTTCGCCCAGCACCTCGGGCGGATCCGTGAACCCGACAAGGCGGGCTCCTGGCTGGCCAGCACCGCGCGCAACGAGTGCCTCAAAGTGATCAAAAGCCTGCGCCGGCTCACCCCGACCGACGATCCCCAGCTGCTCGACCGGGTCAGCGAGGACCGTACGCCGGAGCAGTCGGTGCTGGACTCGGAGGAGGCGGCCGAGCGGAGCGAGCGCGTCCGCCACCTCTGGCAGGAGTTCGAAGCGCTCGGCGAGCGCTGCCGGCAGTTGCTGCGGGTGCTGATCTCCTCGCCGCCGCCCAGTTACCAGGAAGTGTCGGCCGCGCTCGGCATCGCGGTGGGCAGCATCGGACCGATGCGCCAGCGATGCCTGCGCCGCCTGCGCTCCCGACTCGACGCACGGGGAGCACTGTGAACGCCATGAACGACGACCACGTCCCGAGCGGCGCCGACGACCACAGCGGCCTGGAGGAGGAGTTGCGCGAAGCGGTCGCCGTCCTCGACCCGGTCCCGGCCGAGCTGCGCCGGATCGCCGTCGAGGCTTTCGCCCTGCGCGACCTCGACGCCCGCATCGCGGAGCTGACCTTCGACTCGCTGGTGGACGCCGTGCCGGTCCGGGGCGCCGTGGACGCGCCGCGGATGCTCACCTTCGACACCGGCGGGCTCACCGTCGACGTCGAGGTGACCGCGCACGGCCTGATGGGGCAGTTGCTGCCGCCGCAGCCGGCCGCGATCGAGATTCTCGACGGCCCCCGGACCGGCGCGGTGCTCACCGCCGACGCCATGGGCCGCTTCACCGCCGACGCCCCGCCCGCCGGCCCGTTCGCCCTGCGCCTGCGCACCGGCGGCGAGGTCGTCGTCACGGAGTGGCTCCGCGCGTGAGGCGAGCAGCCTGACGCGAATCGCCTGAGGTGAGCTGTCTGACGCGAGTCGCCTCAAGTGAGCTGAGGCGAGCCGCCGGGGGGCCGTGTCAGACGGAGACCGCCTCGACCAGCCCGGCCAGCGCGGCGGCGAGCCGCGGCAGGCCGGGGCCGGCGGGGCCGCCCGGCTCGGTCATGTACGTGTCGCGGCGGATCTCCACCATCAGCGCGGACACCCTCGGCTCCGACCCGTAGTACCCCAGCGGTACGTATGTCCCGCCGAACGGGCTGTCCAGCCCGGTCTCCCCGACGGCCGCGAACGCCTCGCGCGCGGCGGCCGTCAGCGCGGGCGGGGTGTGGAAGGAGTCGGTGCCCAGGCACACCGGCGGCCGGGGCCCGTCACCATGGAGTTCGTACGGCAGCCGCTCGCTCGGGTACGAGTGCACGTCGATGATCACCGCTCGCCCCACGGCGGCCAGCCGCTCCGCCACCGCCTCGCTCATCGCCCGCGCGTACGGCCGGAAGTACCGGTCGACCAGCGGCCCGGGATCGGCGTCGGCGGGCCGCAGCGCCCGGCCGTGCGTGGTCCGCGTGTACACCGCGCCCATCCCCACCGACAGCATCTCCTCCCGCTCGTCCGGGAACCGCTCCGGATCGACCACCAGCCGCGACAGCCGGTTGACGAACCGCCAGGGCGCGAGGCGCGCCGACCGGGCCGCCAGCTCGGCGATCTCCGCGGTGTGCGCGTCGGTGATGTGGTCCAACTCCCGCTCCAGCGCCCCGTCGTCGAGCACGATGCCCGCGCGCACCTCGGGCGGTATCGCCCGCGCCGAGTGCGGCACATGGAGGATCACCGGGGAGCCCTCGGCGCCCGGGAGGAGGGAGAAAGAGGCGGCGTCGGCGGACATGTGAGGACTCCTGTGCGTGAGGCGTGGCGTGTGTACGGGCCCCGGCCCGACAGCGCTCCGCCCCGGCCGGCGGTGTGCCGGTCGGGGCGGAGCGGGGGCAGCGGGGTGGGCCGGGCCCCGGCTCACGACCGTCAGGACGGCGTCAGCTGGAGGGGCCTGGCCCGGCGCCGGCTCAGAACGCGGCCAGCGCCTCGTTCCACGTCGAGGACGGGCGCATCACCTTCGCGGCCTTGGCCGGGTCGGGCTGGTAGTAGCCGCCGATCTCGGCCGGCTGGCCCTGGACGGCGTTCAGCTCGTCGACGATGCGCTGTTCGTTCGCGGTGAGCGTCTCGGCGAGCGGGGCGAAGGCCTTCGCCAGGTCCGCGTCGTCGGTCTGCGCCGCCAGCTCCTGCGCCCAGTACAGGGACAGGTAGAAGTGGCTGCCGCGGTTGTCGATGCCGCCGACGCGACGGGTCGGGGACTTGTCCTCGTTGAGGAAGGTCGCCGTGGCGCGGTCCAGGGTGTCGGCGAGGACCTGGGCGCGGCCGTTGCCGGTGAGCTTGGCGTACTGCTCCAGGGACGGCACCAGCGCGAAGAACTCGCCCAGCGAGTCCCAGCGCAGGTAGTTCTCCCGGACCAGCTGCTGCACGTGCTTCGGGGCGGAGCCGCCGGCGCCCGTCTCGAACAGGCCGCCGCCCGCCATCAGCGGGACGACCGACAGCATCTTGGCGCTGGTGCCCAGTTCCAGGATGGGGAACAGGTCGGTCAGGTAGTCGCGCAGCACGTTGCCGGTGACGGAGATGGTGTTCTCGCCGCGGCGGATGCGCTCCACCGACAGCTTGGTCGCCTCGACCGGGGCGAGGATCCGGATGTCCAGGCCCTCGGTGTCGTGCTCCGGCAGGTAGGCCTTGACCTTGGCGATCAGGTTGGCGTCGTGGGCGCGGGTCTCGTCCAGCCAGAACACCGCCGGGTCGCCGGTGGCGCGGGCGCGGGTGACGGCCAGCTTCACCCAGTCCCTGATCGGGGCGTCCTTGGTCTGGCAGGCGCGGAAGATGTCGCCCGCGGAGACGGCCTGCTCGATCAGGGCCTCGCCGGAGGCGTCGACCAGGCGGACCGTGCCCGTGACCGGGATCTCGAAGGTCTTGTCGTGGCTGCCGTACTCCTCGGCCTTCTGCGCCATCAGGCCCACGTTGGGGACCGAGCCCATCGTCGACGGGTCGTAGGCGCCGTTGGCGCGGCAGTCGTCGATGACGGCCTGGTAGACGCCCGCGTAGGAGGAGTCCGGCAGGACCGCGAGGGTGTCGGCCTCCTGGCCGTCGGGGCCCCACATGTGACCGGAGGTGCGGATCATCGCCGGCATGGACGCGTCGACGATGACGTCGGAGGGGACGTGCAGGTTGGTGATGCCCTTGTCCGAGTCGACCATCGCGAGCTCCGGGCCCTCGGCGAGCTCGGCGTCGAAGGAGGCCTTGATCTCGGCGCCCTCGGGCAGCCCCTCCAGGCCCTTGTAGATGCCGCCGAGACCGTCGTTCGGGGTGAGACCGGCCTTGGCGAGCGCCTCGCCGTACCGGGCGAACGTCTTCGGGAAGAAGGCGCGCACCACGTGACCGAAGACGATCGGGTCGGAGACCTTCATCATCGTGGCCTTCAGGTGCACGGAGAACAGCACGCCCTCGGCCTTGGCGCGGGCGACCTGCTCGGTCAGGAACTCGCGCAGCGCGGCGACGCGCATCACCGAGGCGTCGACGACCTCGCCGGCCAGCACGGGTACGGACTCGCGCAGGACGGTCGTGGAGCCGTCGTCGCCCTTGAGCTCGATGCGCAGCGCGCCGTCCTCGGCGATCACCACGGACTTCTCGGTGGAGCGGAAGTCGTCCACGCCCATGGTGGCGACGTTGGTCTTGGACTCGGAGGTCCAGGCGCCCATGCGGTGCGGGTGGGACTTGGCGTAGTACTTGACCGACGCGGGGGCGCGGCGGTCGGAGTTGCCCTCACGCAGGACCGGGTTCACGGCGGAACCCTTGATCTTGTCGTAGCGGGCGCGGATCTCGCGCTCCTCGTCGGTCTTCGGCTCGTCCGGGTAGTCCGGCAGCGCGTAGCCCTGGCCCTGGAGCTCGGCGATCGCCGCCTTGAGCTGCGGGATCGAGGCCGAGATGTTCGGCAGCTTGATGATGTTGGCCTCGGGCGTCTTGGCCAGCTCGCCCAGCTCGGCCAGCGCGTCCGGGATGCGCTGGTCCTCGGTGAGGTACTCCGGGAACACCGCGATGATGCGCCCGGCGAGCGAGATGTCCCGCGTCTCCACGGCGACACCGGCCTGCGAGGCGTACGCCTGGACCACCGGCAGGAAGGAATACGTCGCCAGGGCCGGGGCCTCGTCAGTGTGCGTATAGATGATGGTCGAGTCAGTCACCGGGTGCTCCGCTCCACGTCTGCAACATTGCTCGACATCAAGATATCTCCTGACGGTCTCCGGCTCGACAGGGGTCCGCACACCGGCCCGCGTGACCCCCTCGCCGCGCCCCAGCGCCCCGCTCGCGGAGCTCTGCGTCCGTCCGGGCAACCGAATCGCTCGCAAATGTCGTCAAGCAGGTAGATCTTCGATCCGCCCTCCCGACGGCCGGAGGCGACCGACCGGCCGCCCAGCGAAAGCAGACCGAGAAGACCATGAGATATCGCACCCGAGTGACCGCTCCCGCGATCGCCCTGCTCGGCACCGCCGCGGCCCTGACCACGGTCCCCGCAGCCCACGCCGCCGTCACCGCGCCGGCGGCGCCCGGCCGGCGCCGCGCGCCCGCCGCGAAGAGCGCCCCCGGCCCCGAGACCCTCTCCGACCCCGTCTACCCGAACCTCGGCAACGACGGCTACCGCGTCCGTGCCTACCGCCTCGACCTGGCCTACGACGCCACGACCGCCCTGGTCGACGCCACGGCCGCCGTGGAGATCACCACCACCCAGTGCCTGAGCCGGCTCTCCCTCGACGCCCTCGGCCTCGACATACGGTCGGTCCACGTCGGCGGCCGCCCCGCCGCGTTCGAGACGGCCGACGAGAAGCTGCGGATCACCCCCGCCCGGCCGCTGCCCGAGGGCTGCCGGACCACCGTCCGCGTCGCCTACACCGCCGACCCGCGCCGCACGCCGGCGCACACCGCCTGGGTGCCCACCCCGGACGGCTTCGCGGTGTGCCCCCAGCCGAACTCCGCGCACACCGTCTTCCCGTGCAACGACCACCCCTCGGACAAGGCCGGCCTCACCGTGCGGCTCACCGTCCCCGAGAACCTGCGCGGTGTCGCCACCGGCCGGCTCGTCCGCACCGAACGCCTCAGCGGCGGCCGGACCGCGTACACCTACCGCTCAGGCTCCCCGGTCGCCACCGAGCTGGTGCAGATCACGGTCGGCGACTACGTCGTCAAGGAGCGGCAGGGCCCGCACGGGCTGCCGCTGCGGGACATCGTCCCCGCCGCCCGCGCCGAGGCCCTCGAACCGGCCCTCGCGCTCACCCCGAACCTCGTCGAGTGGATCGAGGCCCGGCTGGGCGCCTACCCCTTCGAGACGTACGGGCTGCTGCCCTGCAACTCCGACGACCCGAAGGCCTTCGACTTCACGGGCCTGGAGACCCAGACCCTCACCCTGTACAAGCCGAACTACCTCCTCCAGGAGGAGAAGAAGATCGGCTCGCACATGATGCACGAGCTGGTCCACTCCTACTTCGGCAACAGCGTCAGCCCCGCCACCTGGGCCGACCTGTGGCTCAACGAGGGCCACGCCGACTTCTACGGGCTGCTGTACCGCTACGAGCGGGGCTGGGCGGACTCCCTGGGCCTGACCACGTTCGAGGCCCGGATGAAGGACACCTACGCCCGCGGCGACCAGTGGCGCCGCACCTCGGGACCGGTCGCCGCGCCGAACGCGGCCAACCTGTTCGACAGCCAGCGCTACCTGGGCGGCGTCCTCGTCCTGTACGCGCTGCGCCAGCTCATCGGCGAGGACGCCTTCCACGCCGTCGAGCGGGCCTTCCTGGCCCGCCACCGCGACGGCCACGCCTCCACCGAGGACTACATCGCCGTCGCCTCGCACGTCTCCGGCCAGGACGTGAGCGGATTCCTGCGGGAATGGCTCTACGGGACGACGACCCCGCGGATGCCCGGCCACCCCGACTGGACGGTCACGCCGGTGGCGCAGCAGCTCGTCCGCCCGGACGCCCGCACCGGCGCCGGCCGGCACGACAACTCGGCCACGCTCTGAGACGCAGGACATCGGGTCCCGGACGCGACAGGTGAGCCCGTGCCGGAGCGAGGCTCCGGCACGGGCTCGAATCCGCCTCCCCGAACAGCCGTTCAGGCGCTCAGTCGTGCAAGGCCGGCGCCCCGCCCTGCACGGCGCCGTCGGACACCCGCTGCTGCGGGATCAGCACCGCGCCCTGCTGGAGCGCCACCGTCCGCGTCGGGGCCGGGATGCGGATGCCCTCCTCGCGGTAGCGGCGGTGCAGACGCTTGATGAACTCGTGCTTGATCCGGTACTGGTCGCTGAACTCGCCCACCCCCAGGATCACGGTGAACCCGATCCGCGAGTCGCCGAACGTGTGGAAGCGCACGGCCGGTTCGTGGTCCGGGACCGCGCCGGTGATCCCGGTCATCACCTCGGCGACGACCTCCAGGGTCACCCGCTCCACGTGCTCCAGGTCGCTGTCGTAGGCGACGCCCGCCTGCACCAGGATCGTCAACTGCTGCTCGGGGCGCATGAAGTTGGTCATGTTCGACTTGGCGAGCTCCCCGTTGGGGATGACCACCAGGTTGTTGGAGAGCGCGCGGATCGTCGTCTGACGCCAGTTGATGTCCTCGACGTACCCCTCCTCGCCGCTGCTCAGCCGGATGTAGTCGCCGCGCTGGACGGTCTTGGAGGCGAGGATGTGGATGCCCGCGAAGAGGTTGGCGAGGGTGTCCTGCAGGGCCAGCGCCACGGCGAGACCGCCGACGCCGAGAGCGGTGAGCATCGGCGCTATGGAGATGCCGAGGCTCTGCAGCGCCACCAGGAAGCCGATCGCCAGGACCAGCACCCGGGTGATGTTGACGAAGATCGTGGCCGAACCGGCGACGCCGGAGCGCGCGGAGGTCACCGACTGGACCAGCCCGGCGACCACCCGCGCCGCCGACAGCGTCACCACGAAGATCAGCAGCACCGTCAGGCACTGGTTCACGGTGTGCTGGATCGTCCTCGTCAGCGGCAGCACCGCCGCGGCGGACGCCGCGCCGCCCGCGATCGCCGCCCACGGCACCACCGTGCGCAGCGCGTCCACGATGACGTCGTCGCCGCTCCAGCGGGTGCGTTTGGCGTGCCCCGCAAGCCAGCGCAGCAGCGTGCGCGACAGGAAGGCCACCAACAGACCGGTGACCAGGGCGATTCCGCAGAACACGAGGTCGTGCACGGTCAGCGCTCGGTTCACCGGGCGCCTCCGGGGCAACGCTCCGCGGCCGACGGGGCCGTCCACGACCGGATGTGAGGTCTCGTCACGTCATCACCTGTTCGAGTTTCCGGGAAGTGCGTCGGCGCCCGTCCAGCGGACCGGCGCGACGACTCATCCTGCCGTATCCCTCAGGGTAGTTCGCACCGGGCGACCGGGGCCCGGAAGCCGCCGAAGCCCGGGTCAGACCACCTTCAGGCGCACCAGCGCGCCCAGCGTCAGCGTCCCCGGCACCAGCGGCAGCCACACGGTGATGATGCGGTAGGCCAGGACCGCGGCCGTGGCGGCCGCCGCCGGGGCGCCCGCCGCCACCAGCGCCACCACCAGCGCCGCGTCCAGGGAGCCGATCCCGCCCGGCGTGGGCACCAGCGCGACCGCCGCCGACGCCGCCAGATACGCGACCAGCAGATGCGCGGGCGGCACCGCGAGGCCCAACGACCGCCCCACCGCGGCCAGGGAGGCCCCCTGGAGCAGCGGGAACGCCAGAGCGCCGCCCCACAGGGCCAGCGCCCGCGCCGGACGCGCGTGCACCGCCCGGGCCTCGGTCAGCGCCGTGCGCAGCAGCGCGCACACGGCCGACCGCAGCCGCCGTACGCCCAGCAGCGCGCCCGCGGCCAGGACCGCGGCGCCGGCCAGCGCGGCCAGCAGCGGGCCGAGCGCGCCGTCCGGCAGGAGCGCGCCGATCCGCAGCGCGCCCGGGAAGGCGAGGAGCAGCAGGCCGAGGAGCGCCGTACGGGCCGCGGTCTGCGCCAGCCCGTACAGCGCGAGCGCCGCCGAGGAACGCGCCAGCGGCACCCCGCACACCGTCATGAACCGCAGGTTGACGGCGCTCGCGCCGAGACCGGTCGGCAGCAGATGGTTGGCGGCGCCCGCCGCGAACTGCGTGGCCAGCAGACGCCGTCGGGGCAGCCTGGTCATCACCGCGCCCTGCCGGGTGAAGGCCGCCGCGACCCAGGTCAGACATGTCGAGCAGGCCGCCGCGAGCAGCCACGGCCACTCCGCGGAGGTCAGTTGGCCGAGCCCGTCGGCGAGCACCGACCGGTGCCGCACCGCGACGACCCCGACGAGGACGAAGGGCAGCAGGCACAGCGCCCTGCGCACCGGAACGCGCCCGGCCGGCCGGCGGCGGGCGGGGGGCGCTTCGGGCACGAGGACCGGGCTCACACCCGCAGAGACTGTCCCCGCCGCTTCGACGAGGGGTTGCCGCAGCGTGGACTGCGGCAGTGGAGCAGACATCGTCATCTTGACCTCAACAATGCTCGAGGTTCTAACGTCGTTCGCATGAGCATGGAGACCACCGCCTGGACGCAGTTGTACAGCGTCATGAACGCCCGGCACGAGCGCCGGCCCTTCGACCGCGAGACCTTGCGCCGCATCTACGGCTTCGCCCGTCCGCACCGCCGCCGCATCGCCCTGTTCGTCCTGCTCGGGGTGGTGACCGCGCTGCTCGCCGTCGCCACCCCCGTACTGGCCGGGCGGGTCGTCGACACGATCGTGTCGCACGGCGACTCCGGCGCCGTCGTCCGCCTGGCCCTGCTCATCGCGCTCATCGCGGTGCTGGAGGCGGCGCTCGGCGTCCTGGGCAGACGGCTGTCCGCGACGCTGGGGGAGGGGCTCATCCTGGACCTGCGCACGGCCGTGTTCGACCACGTGCAGCGGATGCCGGTCGCGTTCTTCACACGTACTCGTACGGGAGCGCTCGTCTCCCGACTCAACAACGACGTGATCGGCGCTCAGCGGGCCTTCAGCAACACCCTGTCCGGAGTGGTCAGCAACGTGGTCACCCTGGTCGTCGCCCTCGTCGTCATGCTCACGCTGTCCTGGCAGATCACCCTGCTCGCGCTCGCCCTGCTGCCGGTGTTCGTGCTGCCCGCCCGGCGGATGGGCCGGCGCATGGCCGCCATGCAGCTGGAGGCGGCCGGACTGAACGCGGCGATGAGCACCCGGATGACCGAGCGGTTCTCCGCACCCGGTGCCACCCTCGTGAAGCTGTTCGGCCGTCCCGAGCAGGAGTCGGCGGAGTTCGCCGCCCGCGCCGCCCGCGTCCGCGACATCGGGGTGCGCACCGCCACCGCCCAGTCGGTGTTCATCACCGCCCTCACCCTCGTCTCCGCCCTGGCCCTCGCCCTCGTCTACGGCCTCGGCGGCCGGCTCGCCCTGGCCGGCTCCCTCGACCCGGGCGCCGTCGTCGCCCTGGCGCTGCTGCTGACCCGGCTCTACGCCCCGCTCACCGCCCTCGCCGGGGCCCGGGTGGAGGTGATGAGCGCCCTGGTCAGCTTCGAGCGCGTCTTCGAGGTGCTCGACCTGAAGCCGCTCATCGAGGAGCGGCCCGACGCCCGCGACCTCCCCGAGGGGCCGGTCTCCGTCGAGTTCGACGACGTCCGCTTCGGCTACCCCGCCGCCGACAAGGTCTCCCTCGCCTCGCTCGAGGAGGTCGCCGCCCTCGACGCCCGCGGCGGCGCCGAGGTCCTCCACGGCGTCTCCTTCCGCGCCGAGCCCGGCATGACGGTCGCCCTCGTCGGCTCCTCCGGCGCCGGCAAGTCGACCATCGCACAACTCCTGCCCCGCCTCTACGACGTCGACTCCGGCGCCGTCCGCATCGGCGGCGTCGACGTCCGCGAGCTGACCGCGCGGTCCCTGCGCTCCACCCTCGGCATGGTCACCCAGGACGGACACCTCTTCCACGACACCGTCCGCGCCAACCTGCTCCTCGCCGCCCCCGAGGCCGACGAGGCGGACCTCTGGGACGCCCTGCGCCGGGCCCGCCTCGAGGACCTCGTGCGCTCCCTGCCCGACGGCCTCGACACCGTCGTCGGCGAACGCGGCTACCGCCTCTCCGGCGGCGAGCGCCAGCGCATGACGATCGCCCGGCTGCTGCTGGCCCGCCAGCGCGTCGTCATCCTCGACGAGGCCACCGCCCACCTCGACAACACCTCCGAGGCGGCGGTCCAGGAGGCGCTCGCCGAAGCGCTGCAGGACCGCACCGCGATCGTCATCGCCCACCGCCTGTCCACCGTGCGCTCCGCCGACCTCATCCTGGTCGTGGAAGCGGGCCGCGTGGTGGAACAGGGCACCCACAGCGAACTCCTCACCGCCGACGGCCGCTACGCGCAGCTGTACCGCACCCAGTTCGCCCAGGACGAGCCGCAGGCCACGGCGGCCGTCTGAAAGACCGCCGCCTGGCGAACGGGTGCAAACGCGACGAAACCCCGCCTGACGGGGCGGGGCTTCGGCGCATGCCACGAGCGGACGGCCGGAGGGGATCCTCGCCCCGTCCGGCCGTCCGACGGCACTTCCCCGCGACCGGGGGACCGCGGTCAGTCCGTGGTCAGCATGCCCTTGCGGAGCCGGGCCAGGGTGCGCGACAGCAGACGCGAGACGTGCATCTGCGAGATGCCGAGGTGCTCGCCGATCTGAGCCTGCGTGCGCTCCTCCACGAACCGCATGTGGATGATCAGCCGGTCCCGCTCGTCGAGCTCGGCGATCATCGGGGCCAGCGCGTGGAAGTCCTCCACCAGCCCTATCGCCGCGTCGTCGGCGCCGATGAAGTCGGCGAGGACCGTCTCGCCGTCGGCGTCGCCGCCGATGGCCGCGTCCAGGGAGGAGGAGTTGTAGCCGTTGGCGGCCAGCCGCGCCTCGACGACCTCCTCCTCGGAGAGGTTCATCAGCTGCGACAGCTCGGCGACGGTCGGCGTACGGCCCAGGCGCGAGCTCAGCTCCTCGGTGGCGCGGGCCAGTTCGACCCGGGCCTCCTGAAGCCGGCGGGGCACGTGCACGGCCCAGGAGGTGTCACGGAAGAACCGCTTGATCTCGCCCACGATGTAGGGGATGGCGAAGGAGGTGAACTCCACCTCACGGGTGAGCTCGAACCGGTCGATCGCCTTGATCAGGCCGATCATGCCGACCTGGACGATGTCCTCCATGGTGTCCGCGCCCCGGCCGCGGAAGCGGCCCGCCGCGTAGCGCACCAGGGACATGTTCATCTCGATCAGGGTGTTGCGCGCGTCCTGGTACTCGCGCGTGCCCTCCTCCAGCACCGCCAGCCGCTGCAGGAACAGCTTCGTCAGCTCCCGCGCGTCCTTCGGCGCGACCTTGGCCGGCTCGGCGACCTGCGGCAGCGGCGCGACCGGGGCAGCCTCCCGCGACGGCGCATCCGCGCTCCGAACGACGCTCGTCTCCTGCACCTGGACCATGGTCATGTCCGTTCCCTCCCGCTTGCGTCCGTTCAGCCGTGCCGTGCCGCCGTGGGGCGACGAAAGCGCGCCTACCCGGCCTCACGCCGAGTACGCCCACGAAATCGACGAGTTCCAGAAGAAATTTCGCGGCCGTACCTCCGTCCGTGCCGCCGGCGACGGGAAACGGAACGCCGGGCCGCTCACTCGAACAGGTCAACAACGCAGCGTGAGACCCCTTGTGGGGCTTGGCGCGTCCCCCATTCGGAGTTGCGTCCGCCCGGGGGCCATGAGTGCGTAGGACTCGTGTCCTGCCGGATCTCACCCTCAGGAGGAGACATGGGCACCGAGCGAAACGGCCGTCCGGCCGAGAAGCTGTCCGTCGTGTACACCGTCCGCGTGATCGAGGGCGGCGAGCAGGGGTTCCTGGAGCTGTACGAACAGATCCGGAAGTCCGTCGCCCGCACCCCCGGCCACATCGTCGAGAAGCTCGGCGAACCCGTGGACGACTCCCGCCAGTGGGTCATCACCAGCGAGTGGGAGACGCCCGAGCACTTCTTCGCCTGGCAGCAGAGCGAGGAGCACCGCGCGCTGGTCGCCCCGCTGCGCCAGTGGGTCGACTCGACGCAGTCGCTGCGGTTCCGGGTCGTCAAGGAGACCGCGGGGGTGGCGTCATGACCCCCGTGAGCAACGGCCCCGTCGCCGTCCTCGGCCTCGGCACCATGGGCGCCGGCCTGGCCGCCCGACTCATCGACCAGGGCATCCCGGTCCGGGTGTGGAACCGTACCGCGGAGCGGACCGAGCCGCTCGCCCGGGTGGGCGCCTTCGTGGCCGCCCACCCCGCCGAGGCCGTCGAGAAGACGGCCACCGCCATCTGCAGCGTCGCCGACGGCGAAGCGCTCGCCGACGTGCTGCGCGGCCCGAACGGCGTGCTGGCCAGGGGCCCCTACGCGGGCACCCTGCTCTGCGCCAGCACCGTCGCGCCCGAGGAGGTCGAGCAGATCGCCGGGGACATCCCCTCCGTCCTGGACGTCGGCATGCTCGGCAACCGCGACCACGCCCGCGACGGGGAGCTGCGGCTGTTCGTCGGTGGCGACAAGCAGGTGTTCGAAGCCGGCCGGCCGCTGCTGGAGACGCTGGGCAAGGAGGTCGTCCATCTGGGCGCACTCGGGTCCGGCATGCGGATGAAACTGCTCCTCAACCTCCTGATGGGGGTGGAGGTGCAGGCCATGGCCGAGGCGACCGCCCTGGCCACCGCCTGCGGACTGGACCGGCACCAGGTCCTCAAGACCATCGCGGGCAGCGGCTTCGCCTCCCCGGTCATGGCGTTCAAGTCGCGGCGGCTGGCCACCGGCACCTTCGACGAGCCGGACTTCCGGCTGCGGCTGATGGCCAAGGACCTCATGCTCGCTTCCAAGCAGGCGGCGGCGGCCGGCCTGAGCCTCCCGCTGGCCGCCGCCGCGGCCGAGACCCACGTCCGCGCCACCGAGCAGGGACTCGGCGACGAGGACTGCGCCGCGGTCGCCCGCGCGCTCACACCGAACCCGGGAAGCGACACATGATCATCGACATCCACGGGCACCTGTCCCCACCGGAGGCGGCCGAACGCTTCCCCATGCCCCCCAGCCTGACCGACGTGGACGGCATGCTCGCCGCCCGCGCCGAGGCCGGCATCGACCTCACGATCATCGGCAGCCCCGTCGGGGCCGGCGCGATGGCCCGGGTCCCGGGCGTGGACAACTACGCGCAACCCCGCGACCGGCTCCACGCCTTCCACGCCTGGATGTCCGGCCTGATCGCCACCTTCCCGGACCAGTTGCGCGGCTACGTGTACGCCAACCCGTTCGGGGACGACGACCACCTGGAGGGGGTGCGGCAGACGCTGGCGGACCCCGCCTTCGTCGGCCTGATCACCACCTCCAGCGTGCACGGGGAGCTGCTCGGCTCCCCGCGCGCCGACTCGTTCTTCGCGCTGGCGGCGGAGGCGGGCGTGCCGGTCCTGGTGCACGCGCCGGCCGAACCGGTCGGCACGGAACAGGTCGACGACGTCCGCTTCGTCGAGCAGATCGGCAGGTTCGGCGACCTGACGGTCGGCATGGCGATGATCGCGTTCGCGGGGTGGCTGGACAAGTACCCCGGTCTGCGGCTGATCGGCGCGACGGGCGGCGGCGCGATGGCGCTGCTGCCGGAACGCCTCCAGACGGCGGCCCGCCCCCGGCACTGGCCCGGGGGCGGCCCGCCCCCGGGCGCGACGGCGGGCCGCGCCCCCGGTTCCGGCGCCCCCGGCCCGGAGGGGGCCCGCGCCTCCTCGGCGGGCCGGGGCGCCGCGGGAGCCGGCGGCCCGGGAGCCCCGGGCGGAGGCCGGCCGCCCGCGGGCGCACCCGCCGGGGCGCCCGCGCCGTCGGCCGACCCCGTCGCGGCCCTGCGCCGCATGTACGTCGACACCAGTCCCTTCAGCGCAGCCCACCTGGCCCTCAACGCCGAGGTGCTGGGCCCGGAGCGGATGCTGTTCGGCACCGACTCGCCGCCGATGGCGGCGCCACTGGAGGACTTCGTCCGCATGATCGAGAAGCTGCCCGTCGACAAGGCGTCCCAGCAGCTGATCCTCGGCGGCAACGCGGAGGCCCTCTTCGACCTGAGGAGCCGTCCGTGACCACCACCGAGGAAGCCGTCGCCGCCGCCGAACGCTGCACCCCGGAGTACCGGAGCGACCCGTACCCGGTCTACGCGCACCTCCGCGAGGCGGCGCCGGTCTGCCCCATGAGACCGCCGCACGGCAACGAGACGTACCTGATCACCCGGTACGAGGACGCGAAGGCCGCCCTGGCGGACCCGAGGCTGAGCAAGGACATGTACGGCGCCATGGGCGCCTACCGGAGCATCTTCGGCGACTCGTCCATGGCGCTGGACGACAACATGCTCAACGCCGACCCGCCGAAGCACACCCGGCTGCGCCGGATGGTCAACTCCGCGTTCACCCCGCGGCGGGTGCAGTCCCTGCGGCCGCGGATCGAGACCGTCGTCGCGGAGCTGCTCGACGCGTGCCCGACCCGCGAACCCTTCGACCTGCTGCCCGCGTTCGCGTTCCCGCTGCCGATCGTCGTGATCTGCGAACTCCTCGGCGTGCCGCCGAAGGACCGGTCGCGGATGCAGCACCTGTCCACCACGGTGGCGCAGACCGGCTTCGACCCGGCGTCCAAGCGGGCCCAGCAGCAGGCGGAGAAGGACCTGCACGCCTTCTTCACCGAGCTGATCACGGCGAAGCGGGCCCGCCCGGGCGACGACCTGCTGAGCGCCCTGATCGCCGTACGGGACACCGACGGCGACGGCCGGCTCACCGAGACCGAGCTGGTCTCCACGGCGTTCCTGCTGATGTTCGCCGGTCACAAGACGACCGCCTACCTCATCGGCAACGCCGTGCACCACCTGCTGTCGCAGCCCGCGCAACTGCGCCTCGTCCGCGACGACCCGGAGCTGCTCGGCCCGGCGATCGACGAACTGATGCGCTACGACGGCTCCGTGGAGAGCGGGACGTTCCGCTACGCCACCGAGGACGTCGAGTACTCGGGGACCCGGATCCCCAAGGGCGCGCTGGTGCAGATCGCGCTCAACTCGGCCAACCGTGATCCGCGCAAGTTCGACCGGCCGGACGAGTTCGACGTGACCCGCGAGGGCGCCAACGCCCACCTCGGGTTCGGGCACGGCGGCCACTACTGCCTGGGTGCCCCGCTGGCCCGGCTGGAGATGGAACTCGCCCTGACGGCGCTGTTCGACCGGTTCCCCAGGGCCGCCCTGGCCCGCCCCGAGGACGGACCGCGCTGGATGCAGGTCCCGTTCCCGGCCTTCCGCGGTCTCGCGGAACTGCCGGTCGTGCTCGACCCCGCCGACTGAGCGGAAGGCGACGCGGACAGACGCGCGAGGGCGCGGAGAGCATGCCCATGCTCTCCGCGCCCTCGCGCGCGGCCGGCCGTCCTCAGCGGGCCGTGCCGAAGTCCTGGGTCCAGTAGGAGCCGGGCTGTGCGAGGCCGACGCCTATCTCCTTGAACGCGCAGTTCAGGATGTTGCGCTTGTGGCCGGGGCTGGCCATCCAGCCCGCCATGACCTGCTCGGGGGTGGAGTACCCGTAGGCGACGTTCTCGCCGTAGGTGCTCCAGGCGTAGCCGGCGCGGGTGATGCGCGTGCCCGGGTCCGAGCCGTCGGATCCGGTGTGCGACATGTTCCGGTGGCTCGCCATGTCCGCGCTGTGGTCCTGGGCGGCCTTGGCGAGCTTCGCGTTCACGGTCAGCGGGGAGCAACCCGCCTTGCCGCGCTCGCTGTTGACCAGGGACACGACCTTGGCCACGGCGCCGGACGCCGGGGCGGCCGGGGAAGCGCTCGGCGCGGCGGCGCTGGGGGCCGCGGCCGGAGCGGCAGCCGGCGGCGCGGCCGGTGCGGGGGGCTGTGCTCCCGTTCCGCCGATCGTCCACTGCCTCCACGGCACCTGCGGCACGGCGGTCGGGTCGTTCGGACAGGCCATGGCGGCGGACGGTATCGCCAGCGCCCCGACGGTGACAGCGCCGATGACTGCGTACCGGTGCTGCCTCTGCCTGCGGTGCTTCCTCATGTGCGGGCCTCGCTCGGTCGACTCCACTGCGCGCCGCCGACCTGCAGGGCACATCATGCGTGCTGGCCCTGACCTGCGGCGACGCCTTTCGGGCCGTCATTGTTAAGCCCAGGTGAGCGACCGGCCAAGAGCCCTTCTACTACCCGGCATCGTAGGCGCGTGCGCCCCTTGAAACCGGTGCGGCGGTGTGCTGTCCCCGCGCCGCGCGGCATGCTCGGAACCTGACATTCCGACAGGGTGTCGCCGCAGCCCGGGGGGAGGGCGAAGGGCGCGACGCGCGTCTCGCGAGCGGCCGGACACGCGACGTATGTCCGTATCCGTAAGGGCAGATCACCTTATGTCGCCCACCGGCCGAGTACTACCGCACGGCGTTGACGGAGAAAACACACGTGACGGATGTCACGTCCTGTCGCCGCAACCGTTTCGTGAGGTCGGGAGTCAGGGGGGCCTTCGTCCCGCCGGCCTCACCCCTGACCGTCGGTCCCGAACGCCTCGAGGATGCGCTCCGCGGCCAGCGTGGCCGTCAACTCCCCGTCTTTGACCCGTTGTTCGAGGTCCGGAGTGAGGGCCCGTACGCCGGGATGCGTGCGCAGCCGGCCGAGCAGCTCGTCGCGGACCATCGACCACGTCCAGTCCACCTGCTGCTCACGCCGCTTGCCGGCGAGCCGCCCCGTCGAGTCCAGCAGGGTGCGGTGCTGTTCCAGCCGCTCCCACACCGTGTCAAGGCCGCTTGACTCCCTGGCGCTGCAACTCAGCACGGGCGGCGTCCAGGCCGCGTCCCTGCCGTGCATCAGCCGCAGCGCGCCCGACAGTTCACGGGCCGCGGCGCGCGCGTCCCGCTCGTGCGGACCGTCCGCCTTGTTGACCGCGATCACGTCGGCCAGTTCCAGAACGCCCTTCTTGATGCCCTGGAGTTGGTCCCCGGTCCGGGCGAGCGTGAGCAGCAGGAAGGAGTCGACCATGTTCGCCACCGCCGTCTCCGACTGGCCCACGCCGACCGTCTCCACCAGCACCACGTCGTAGCCCGCCGCCTCCATCACCACGATCGACTCGCGGGTGGCCTTGGCGACCCCGCCGAGCGTCCCCGCGGTGGGGGAGGGCCGCACGAAGGCCGCCGGGTCGACCGCGAGACGCTCCATGCGCGTCTTGTCGCCGAGGATCGACCCGCCGGTGCGGCTGGAGGACGGATCGACGGCGAGCACCGCGACCCGGTGCCCCCGCCCCGTCAGCAGCGTGCCGAACGCGTCGATGAACGTCGACTTGCCCACGCCCGGCACCCCGCTGACGCCGATCCGCCGGGCCCGCCCGCTGTGCGGGAGCAGCTCGGTCAGCAACCGCTGCGCCAGCGCCCGGTGTTGGGGGCGGGTGGACTCGACGAGCGTGATGGCGCGGGCGACGACGGCACGCTTGCCGTCGAGGACGCCCTTCACATAGGCGTCGACGTCGATCACAGGGCGTGCCCCAGGTCGCCCGCGAGTCGTGCCACCAGGTCGTACGCCGCGTCCGGGATCACCGTCCCCGGCGGGAAGACGGCCGCCGCGCCCATCTCCAGGAGTGTGGGCACGTCCTGCGGCGGGATGACCCCGCCGACCACGATGACGATGTCCTCGCGCCCCTCCTCGGCCAGCGCCTCCTTCAGCGCCGGCACGAGGGTGAGGTGTCCGGCCGCCAGCGACGACACGCCCACGATGTGCACGTCCGCCTCCACGGCCTGACGGGCCACCTCGGCCGGCGTCTGGAACAGCGGGCCGACGTCGACGTCGAAGCCGAGGTCGGCGAACGCGGTCGCGATCACCTTCTGGCCGCGGTCGTGGCCGTCCTGGCCCATCTTGGCGACCAGGATGCGCGGCCGGCGCCCCTCGGCCTCCTGGAAGGCGTCGACCAGGGTCCGGGTGCGCTCCACGGACGGGGACTCGCCTGCTTCGGTGCGGTACACCCCGGAGATCGTACGGATCTGGCTCGCGTGCCGCCCGTACACCTTCTCCAGGGCGTCGGAGATCTCCCCGACGGTCGCCTTGGCGCGGGCCGCCTCCACCGCCAGCTCCAGCAGGTTGCCGTCGCCCCCGGCGGCCCGGGTCAGCGCGTCCAGCGCGTCCCGGCAGGCCCTCTCGTCCCGCTCCTCGCGCAGCCGTCGCAGCTTGTCGATCTGCTGGGCGCGCACCGAGGAGTTGTCGACCTTGAGGACCTCGATCGCCTCGTCGCTGTCCACCCGGTACTTGTTGACGCCGATCACCGGCTGCCGCCCCGAGTCGATCCGGGCCTGTGTGCGGGCCGCCGCCTCCTCCACGCGCAGCTTGGGGATGCCGGCGTCGATGGCCTGCGCCATGCCGCCCGCCTGCTCCACCTCCCGGATGTGCTGCCACGCCCGGCGGGCCAGGTCGTACGTCAGCTTCTCCACATAGGCGCTGCCGCCCCACGGGTCGATGACCCGGGTGGTGCCCGACTCCTGCTGGATCAGCAGCTGAGTGTTGCGGGCGATGCGCGCCGAGAAGTCGGTGGGCAGCGCCAGCGCCTCGTCCAGGGCGTTGGTGTGCAGCGACTGCGTGTGCCCCTGCGTCGCCGCCATGGCCTCCACGCACGTGCGCGTCACGTTGTTGAACACGTCCTGCGCGGTCAGCGACCAGCCCGACGTCTGCGAATGGGTGCGCAGCGACAGCGACTTGGCGTTCTTCGGGTCGAACTGCCTGACCAGCTTGGCCCACAGCAGGCGCGCCGCCCGCAACTTGGCGATCTCCATGAAGAAGTTCATGCCGATCGCCCAGAAGAACGACAGCCGGGGCGCGAACGCGTCCACGTCCAGGCCGGCTTCACGCCCGGCGCGGATGTACTCCACGCCGTCCGCGAGGGTGTACGCCAGCTCCAGGTCGGCCGTCGCACCCGCCTCCTGGATGTGGTAGCCGGAGATCGAGATGGAGTTGTAGCGGGGCATCCGCTGCGAGGTGTACGCGAAGATGTCGGAGATGATCCGCATCGACGGCTTCGGCGGATAGATGTAGGTGTTGCGGACCATGAACTCCTTGAGGATGTCGTTCTGGATGGTCCCGGCCAGCTTCTCGGGCGGCACGCCCTGTTCCTCGGCGGCCACGATGTACAGCGCGAGCACCGGCAGCACGGCGCCGTTCATCGTCATCGACACGCTCATGCGGTCCAGCGGGATCCCGTCGAACAGCTGCCGCATGTCGTAGATCGAGTCGATCGCCACGCCCGCCATGCCGACGTCGCCGGTCACCCGGGGGTGGTCGCTGTCGTAACCCCGGTGCGTGGGCAGGTCGAAGGCGACCGACAGGCCCTTCTGGCCGGCCGCCAGGTTGCGCCGGTAGAACGCGTTGGACTCTTCGGCCGTGGAGAAGCCCGCGTACTGCCGGATCGTCCAGGGCTGGTTGACGTACATCGTCGGGTACGGCCCGCGCAGGTACGGGGCGGCGCCCGGGTAGGTGCCCAGGAAGTCCAGGCCCTCCAGGTCCTGCCCGGTGTACAGCGGCTTGACCGGGATGCCCTCGGGCGTCTCCCACAGCAGGTCGTCCCCGCCGGCCGCCTTCTTCACGGCCGTACGCCACTCGTCGGCGCCGCCCTCGGCGGCGGGACTCCCCAGCTCGATCCCGGAGAAGTCGGGGATTCCCATCAGGACACTCCCATGCGGTCGAGGGTGGAGGAGAGCACGGAGACGGCGTCGCAGCCCGCGAAGACGTATCCGTCGACCCCGGCGTGCTGGCCTGGGCGGCCCGCGAGGAACACGTGCGCGGCGCCGGCCGCGCGCAGCTCGGCGGCGACGTCCTCCGCCCGCTCCTCGTAGAGGGCGTCGCTGGAGCACAGGCAGACCTCGGTGGCGCCGCTCTCGGCGAACGTGCCCTCGGTGACCGGCTCGACACCGCCCGCCTGGAACAGGTTCGAGGCGAAGGTGAGCCGTGCGGTGTGCGCGGCGGCCGGGCCGATCGCGGCCAGGAAGATCCGCGGCCGGGAGCCGGTCGCCGCGAGATGGGCGTCGGACCGCGCGCGCAGCGCCTCGTACGCCTCGTCGCGGCGGACCCGGGGCAGGCCGCCGGACCGCGGCTCGGGAGCCGCCTCGCGCACGACGGGCTTCTCCGCCAGGAACGGGAACTCGCTGACCCCGGTGACCGGTTCACGCCGCTTGGCGAGCCGGGCGGTACGCGCCCGCCAGGTGTCGGCCAGCTCCTGCCCCAGCCACCCGGACCGCAGGGCGGCTGCCTGACCGCCCCGTTGCTCGATCTCCTGGAAGAACTCCCAGCCCGCGTGGGCGAGTTCGTCGGTGAGCCGCTCCACGTACCAGGAGCCGCCCGCCGGGTCGATCACCCGGGACAGATGCGACTCCTCGATCAGGATCGTGGAGGTGTTGCGGGCGATGCGCCGCGCGAACGCGTCCGGCAGGCCGAGCGCTTCGTCGAAGGGCAGCACGGTGACGGAGTCGGCCCCGCCGGCCCCGGCGGCCAGCGTGGCCACCGTCGTGCGCAGCATGTTCACCCACGGGTCGCGGCGCGTCATCATGACCGGCGAGGTCACCGCGTGCTGCGTCTGCCCCCCGGCGGCGGGCGCCCCGCACACCTCGGCCACCCGCGCCCACAGCCGGCGCGCCGCCCTCAGCTTGGCGATCGTCAGGAACTGGTCGGCGGTCGCCGCGTACCGGAACTCCAGCTGCGCACAGGCCTGCTCGACGCTCATCCCGGCCTCGGTCAGCGCCCGCAGGTAGGCCACGCCCGTGGCCAGGGAACAGCCCAGCTCCTGCGCGGCCGACCCGCCGGCCTCGTGGTACGGCAGCGCGTCCACGGTGAACGCCCGCAGGCCCGGGTACTTCCCGGCGCAGCGGAGGGCGAGGCCCGCCGCCGGCGCGACGTCGAACGCCTGCCCGGTGCGCGCCTCGTGGCCGAGCGGGTCCGCGCCCAGGTTGCCGCGCGCCGCCTCGGGGGCAACGCCCCGCTCCGCGTACAGCCGCAGCAACTCCGCGGCGGCGGCCTCGACGTCGGCGCCCGCGTCGAGGACGACCGGAGCCAGATCGAGGAAGACGCCGTCGAGGGCCCGGCCGAGGGACGACACCGGGATGCCGTCCTCACCGACCGTCAGCCACAGCGAGGTGACGCCGTTCTCCAGGTCGGCGAGGACCGCGCCGCCGTCGGCCGCGGAGTGCCGTTGCCGTACGTCCCATCCGCCCACGGTGTTCCCCTCGGGCCGGCCGCCGCGCACGAAGGGCGCGAATCCGGGGAGACCGGGTTCCGGCGCGCTGTCGCGCGCGGTGTACAGGGGGCGGGTGCGCAACCCGTCCTCGAGTGCGGTGGACAGGGCTTCCTCGGCCGCGTCCCCCTCGACGTCCTTGCCCGCCTTGCGCAGCACACCCGCCACCAGGTGCTGCCACTGCTCGTGCGTCACGTCAGGGAACTCGCCGGCCAGCTCAAGCCCGTCGTCAGGCAGGACCGTCATGCTCGGATGCTAGGCCAGAGGCGCAAAGGAGCAGGAGAGGGCGCGGCTGTGACCTTGCCCTCTCCCTGAATGTGACCACGCTTACCGTCATACCGCCGGGCAGACCGGGCAAGGGTCAGGATCCCGCGATGAGCGGGGGAGTGGCGGGCGGCCTCACGGGTGCGGTCCTCGGGTTCGTGTGGCGGGCGGCTCCTCGGGTCCGTGTGGCGGACGGTCAGGGCGCGGCCGTCGCCTCGGACTTGGCGAGCCAGGCGCCCGTCTCGGGCAGGTCGGTGCCGGCGCACGCGTCGGGAGTGAGGACCGCACCGAACGCGCCCGTTCCGGGCGGATCCCCGGCTTCGCGAAATGTTTCGGCGTCTGTATCGAATCTTGCGAGAGGTATTGACGCTGTTACCGGCCCCCCGCATCATCCAGTTGCTCGACACTTCGCCCCTTGTTCGATATCACGCACACGCCCCCGTCGGTCCGGGGCCTGCCCGCCGACACGGCCGAGTCGCAAGGAGCAGGCCGCCCATGCCCAGGTGTACGTGTACGTCATGGCCGCACGCATATGTCATGGCCATGTCATCAATGCTCGCGTCGCGCACACCGGCGGCCGCCACCTGCCGCATCCAGAGCCCCACCTCGACAGTCCGGTCAGCCCGGTCGTGCCCGTGACCGGGCAGGCCGGGACCGCTCACTCAAGAATCAGAGGTCCTCATGCGCAGAGGAAGCTTCAGCCGCAAGCGTCTGTCCCTGGCGCTCTCCGCCGCGACCGCGGCCATGGTCTCGGTCGCGGCGACGCTCGTCGCGGGCCCGGCCCAGGCGGCCGCTCAAGCGTGTTCCCTTCCGTCGACCTACCGGTGGACGTCGACGGGCGCGCTGGCTCAGCCGGCGAACGGCTGGGTGGCGTTGAAGGACTTCACCCACGTCCTCTACCAGGGCAAGCACCTCGTCTACGGGTCGCACGTGACCGGCGGTGCGTCCTACGGCTCGATGAGGTTCGCCCCCTTCACCAACTGGTCGAACATGG
This sequence comes from Streptomyces sp. NPDC002566, assembly GCF_042889585.1. NCBI lineage: Bacteria > Bacillati > Actinomycetota > Actinomycetes > Kitasatosporales > Streptomycetaceae > Streptomyces > Streptomyces sp. NPDC002566. Next base: position 1,039,262 of record NZ_JBIARD010000001.1, read on the forward strand.
CGTCGACCGGCCAGACGGCGATGAACCAGTCCGCGGTGGCGCCCACGCTGTTCTACTTCGCGCCCAAGAACATCTGGGTGCTGGCGTACCAGTGGGGCGCGTGGCCCTTCATCTACCGCACCTCCAGCGACCCCACCAACCCCAACGGCTGGTCGGCCCCGCAGCCGCTGTTCACCGGCAGCATCTCCGGCTCCGGCACCGGCCCGATCGACCAGACCCTGATCGCCGACGGCCAGAACATGTACCTGTTCTTCGCCGGCGACAACGGCAAGATCTACCGGGCGAGCATGCCGATCGGGAACTTCCCCGGCAACTTCGGCTCGTCCTACACGACGATCATGAGCGACACGACGAAGAACCTCTTCGAGGCGCCGCAGGTCTACAAGGTCCAGGGCCAGAACCAGTACCTCATGATCGTCGAGGCCCGGGGTGCGAACGAGCAGCGCTACTTCCGCTCGTTCACGGCCTCCAGCCTGAACGGTTCGTGGACCCCGCAGGCCGCCAGTGAGAACAACCCCTTCGCGGGCAAGGCCAACAGCGGCGCCGGCTGGACCAACGACATCAGCCACGGCGACCTGGTCCGCAACAACCCCGACCAGACCATGACCATCGACCCCTGCAACCTGCAGTTGCTCTACCAGGGCAAGAACCCCTCCGCGGGCGGCCCCTACAACCTGCTGCCCTGGCGGCCGGGCGTCCTCACCCTGCAACGCTGACAGGGCCGCTCCACGCAGACTCCTGAAGCCGGGGCTGCCGCCCAGCGACGGGACCGTCGGCGCGTACTCGCCGTGCCACCGCGAGAACCCCGGCCGTGTTCCGCGGCCGGGGTTCCGGCACGGAGCGATGCCGTGCGCTCCCCGTGTTAGGGTCACGCGTTCGCGTGGTCGTCGCGGTGGGCGCCGCCGAGCGTTCCGTCCCGCCGGGCCTTCCTCGACACGTTCCCCTGCGGAAGGCAGTACATGAAGCACCCCGACGGCACGGCCGACGCCGCCACCGCCCCGACGGCCGTCTCCTTCGCCGACCTGGACCTGCCCGCCGAGGTGCTGCGGACACTGAACGGACAAGGAGTGCGCGACCCCTTCCCGATCCAGGCCGCCACCCTGCCCGACGCCCTGCGAGGCCGCGACGTCCTCGGACGCGGGCGCACCGGATCGGGCAAGACGCTCGCCTTCGGCCTGCCCCTGCTGACGCGTACGGCCGGGCGGCGCGCCGAACCGAAGCAGCCCCTCGCCCTGATCCTCGTGCCCACCCGGGAGCTGGCCCAGCAGGTCACCGAGGCGCTCACGCCGTACGCCGAGGCGCTGCGGCTGCGGATGGCCACGGTCGTCGGCGGCCTGTCGATCAGCCGGCAGATCGCCGCGCTGCGCCAGGGAGCCGAGGTCGTCGTCGCCACCCCCGGACGCCTGCACGACCTGATCGAGCGCAACGCCTGCCGCCTGGGCCGGGTGCGGATCACCGTCCTGGACGAGGCGGACCAGATGTGCGACCTGGGCTTCCTGCCGCAGGTCGTCGACCTCCTCGGCCAGGTGCGCCCCGACGGTCAGCGGATGCTGTTCTCGGCCACGCTGGACCGCGACGTCGATCAGCTGGTCCAGCGCTTCCTGCACGACCCCGTCGTCCACTCGGTCGACCCGTCCGCGAGCACGGTCACGACGATGGAGCACCACGTCCTGGTCGTGCACGGCCCCGACCGCTACGCCGTCGTCACGGAGATCGCCGCCCGCGACGGCCGTGTCCTGCTGTTCCTCGACACCAAGCACGCCGTCGACCAGCTCACCCGGCATCTGCGGGCGAGCGGGGTGCACGCGGGTGCCCTGCACAGCGGCAAGTCACAGCCGCAGCGCACCCGCACCCTGGCGCAGTTCAAGGACGGCCAGATCACCGTACTGGTGGCGACCGACGTCGCGGCCCGCGGCCTGCACGTCGACGACCTGGACCTCGTGGTCAACGTCGACCCGCCCACCGACCCCAAGGACTACGTCCACCGGGCGGGCCGCACCGCCCGCGCCGGTGAGTCGGGCGCGGTGGTCACGCTCGTCACGGCGGGCGGACGCCGCGAGGTGAGCCGTATGACGGCCGAGGCCGGCGTCGAGGCGACGGTCACCAAGGTGCGCTCGGGCGAGGCGGAGCTGACCCGGATCACCGGCGCCAGGCGCCCCTCGGGAACCCCGCTCGACGGCGGCCCCGCGGCGCCCCGCCCCAAGAACACCAACGCCCCCTTCCGAGGGCTCGGCACCCCCCGCGGCGCCGGCGGCAAGTCCCGCAAGGCCGGCGAGGCCCGCAAACTGGCCGAGGCCCGCAAGGCCGCGCTGGCACGCCGCAACGGCTGAGCTCCGGCCTGGCTGCTTCACCGACGAGCGCCGGCCACATGGCTCGCGCGACGGGTCCCCGAGGTGTGTACCGCCGCCGCGGCTGAGGGCGCGGCGGCGGACGGCGCGTTCTCGTGGGCGCCGGGGTGTCAGGTGAGGGTGTTGCGCAGGTGCGGGCCGAGGTAGCCGACGTAGACCTTGCCCGAGCGCGGGCAGTCGTCGTAGAAGTGCAGGCGCGGGGCGATCGTGTTGCCCCCGCCGATCTCCAGGTGCGCCTGCATGAAGACCCGGCCCTCGGGGTCCACCGCCTTCGGAACCGGGAGCATGCGCTCAGCGCGCAGTTTCGGTTTGCGGGCGACGGTGTCCGACTCCCGCATGGCCACTTTGGCCGTCGGGAAGGGGAAGGCGCTGGAGGCGTCGGACTTGCACCAACTGAGGAAGTCGCCGCACTTCCTGTCGCCGGCTGAGGCCGCGGCGAAGTGGTCCAGGGCCAGCAGCCCGTCCCATGCGACCCGCAGCCAGTTGTCCACCGACTGGCTGTCGAGCCCCCTGGTGATCTTGCGTTGCCCGGTGAACGAGACGCCGGGCAGTTCCTTGAGCCGGTCCAGCAACTCGGAGAAGGTATTGGGGTAGGTGATGTCCGCGGCGACGGCGCTGGTGTGGGCCACGGCGAACTGCCCTGCCTCCCGCAGCTGTTCACGCAGGTGCAGTATGAGCCGCTGGGACTCCTGGACCTTGTCGTACAGTTCCTCGTTCTCGCCGCGCAGTTCGCTCTCGGCCTCGTCCGCCTTCGCGAGCTCCGCGTACAGGTCGTTGATCTCGCTGACCCGGATGCCTTCCGCACGCTCCGCCTCGTCCAGCAAGGCCGTGAGCGCCGCGTTGTCGGAACGGAGCTGGGCGATGTCCGTGCCGTCCGCGGTCGTCCTGGGGCGGGTCCGCTGGCGCGGGATGCCGAGCAGCGCGGGGGGTAACGGCTGCCGGGAGGACAGCCGTTGGGGCAGCGCGGCGAGGATGGACGCGGCGCGGCGGAGGTCTGCCTCTATGGTCCGGCGCGACATCACGGGGTGCCGTTGCGCGTCGGGTTTCCATGCCGGGTCTAGCCCCGGCAGGTAGGTGCGGACGCCACCGCCGAACACGGGGTGGTACTCCAACGCGGCGTTGAACTTGGCCTGCGCCTCCGGCGTGAGCACGTACAGCACGGCCAGTCCGTGCAGACAGCGGAAGAGCGGCTCGACGACCGACCGCGACCAGTCGTCGGGATCCTTCCCGTACGGCACCGTGGCGATGACGACCGGCAGACGCCGGTTGCTGTCGCACAACTCCTCGATGGAGTCGTCGACGTCCTCGGCCTCGATGAAGACGGGCGAGGCCGCGACATCGGCCTGCGCGTCACGCGCCTCCAGCGAGTCGAGGAGCGAACGCACGATGTTCGGGGTGTTGGCGCGGGTGGGGACCTCTCCGGCGAGCGCCGGCTGGTGCTCTATGTCGACCTGGACCCATGTACGGCCCTCGTCCTCCTCGAGCCCCGAACGCACGATGAGCGTCGACTGCCAGGTACCCGAGGCCGGCGAGTGCGTTTCGCGCATACGCCACCTGCTGTAGGCGCCCTTGAGTCCTGACTCGAAGTCACGGTCCAGGGTGGCGTGCGGGGCGATCTCGGTGCGCCCCTCGTCCAGCCCGGACGGGTCGTAGCCCTTGTCCCGGATCCATTCGATCAGCCGTCGCTCCGCCGTACCGCAGGCGGTGACGTAGTTGAGTTCGGTCGAGACCACCATGCGGTAGCCGCGTGGTTCCATGGGCGCTCCTCGCCGGAGAGTGGGCGGGGCGCTTCCGGCGGCGCCCCGGCCCTACGAGTCTGGCGCACGGCACCGATTTCGGCGGAAATTCGGGAAACTGCCTCACATGTGCTGTCTCATGCTTTGTCGGTCGGCGACTTCCGCGGACCGCACGGTCGTTGAGGCGACCGACGCCGGCCGGCTCAGCATCGGTGCGGCTCGGCAAAGGCGAAGGCAGAAGGGGAGGAAAAAACAAAAAGGGCAAGGAGTCCTCTCCTTGCCTCTCCTAACTTATAGCGCACCCGGGGGCTTGCGGCAAGGCCCCCGTGGTGGCGCAGAATTCCCGGCCGGAGCCACAACCTGCGAAAACGGGGACGACGTGCGTGAGGTGTCGGCGATTCAAGCAGTCAGCGCAGGACGACGGAGCACGGCAACCTCGGAGGTGTCGCGGTGAACGAGCGGTACGTGTCGGACATCCGGGAGGTCGACGCATCCCAGGTCGCCGTCGTCGGCGGCAAGGGCGCGCACCTGGGCGAGCTGTCGCGGATCGAGGGCATCTCCGTACCGGCGGGCTTCTGTGTGACGACGGACGCCTTCCGGCGGATCATGGCGCAAGCACCGTCGATCGACGCTCTGCTCGACCGGTTGTCAGACCTGGGCCCGGACGACGGCGAGGCGATCCGCACGCTCAGCGCGCGGATCCGCCGGGCCATCGAAGAGGTCGCCGTCCCCGCCGACCTCGCGGCGGCGATCACCCGCGCGCACGCAGGACTCGGTGAACAGGCCGCCTGCGCCGTCCGGTCCAGCGCGACGGCGGAGGACCTGCCGACGGCCTCCTTCGCCGGCCAGCAGGACACGTACCTGAACGTCGTGGGGCCGGCGGCGATCCTCCGGAGCGTCAGCCGGTGCTGGGCCTCGCTGTTCACCGAGCGGGCCGTGACCTACCGCGGGCGGCACGGTATCGACCACCGCACGGTCCACATGGCCGTGGTCGTGCAGCGGATGGTCTTCCCGCAAGCGGCCGGCATCCTGTTCACCGCGGACCCCGTCACGGGCAACCGGAAGGTCGCCACCGTCGACGCCGGCTTCGGCCTCGGCGAGGCCCTGGTCTCCGGCCTGGTGAACCCCGACGTCTTCAAGGTGCGGCACGGCGAGATCGTCGCCAGGACGATCGCCGCCAAACAGCGTGCCGTACTTGCCCTGCCCGGCGGCGGCACGCGGGAAGTGGAGACCGACTCCGGACGCCGGGAGCAGCCGGCGCTGACGGACGAGCAGGTCGTGCGGCTCGTGGAGCTCGGACGGCGGATCGAAGCGCACTTCGGCCGCCCGCAGGACATCGAATGGTGCCTGGCCGAGGACGGCTTCCACATCGTCCAGAGCCGGCCCGTCACGACACTGTTCCCCGTCCCCGAGACCGACGACCAGGACAACCACGTCTACGTCTCCGTCGGACACGGGCAGATGATGACCGACCCCATGAAGCCCCTGGGGCTGTCCGTGTGGCAGCTGACGGCCATGGCGCCGATGCACGTGGCCGGCGGGAGGCTGTTCGTCGACGTCACCCCGCGTCTCGCCTCGCCCGCGAGCCGTGCCGGCCTCCTGGACGTCATCGGGCGGGGCGACCCGCTGACCAGGGACGCCCTGGAGACCGTCCTCGACCACGACGACTTCGTCCCCTCGCTCCCGGACGCGGCCCCCGCCGAGCCGCCGGCCGGCGCCGCGCCCGCCCCGATCGGGACCGATCCGGCCATCGTCACCGAACTGGTCGAGCGCAGCGAGGAGTTCCTCGCCACCCTCGAACGCGACATCCGGACGAAGACCGGCCCTGCGCTGTTCGACTTCCTGCTGGACGCCTTCGAGGAGCACAAACGAGTCCTCAGCGATCCACTGAGCATGCAGGCGATCATGGCGGGGATGGAAGCCACCTGGTGGCTCAACGACAAGCTGCGGGAATGGCTGGGGGAGAAGAACGCGGCCGACACGCTCACGTTGTCCGCCCCCGGCAACATCACGTCCGAGATGGGACTGGCGCTGCTCGACGTCGCGGACGTGATCCGCCCGCATCCGGAGGTGGTGGCGTTCCTGCACGACGTCGAGGACGTCGAGGACGACGCCTTCCTGGACGAGCTGGCGAAGGTCGCGGGCGGCGCCGAGGCGCGCCGGGCCGTCGAGTCCTACCTCGACCGGTACGGCATGCGCTGCGTCGGCGAGATCGACATCACGAGGCCGCGCTGGAGCGAGCGCCCCACCACGCTCGTGCCCGTACTCCTCGACAACGTCAGGAACTTCGAGCCTGGAGCCGCCCAACGTCGCTTCGAGCAAGGGCGGTTGAAGGCGCTGCGGAAGGAACAGGACGTGCTGGCCCGCCTGCGGGCCCTCCCGGACGGGGACCGCAAAGCCGACGAGACCAAGCGGATGATCGACCGGGTCCGGACCTTCATCGGGTACCGGGAGTACCCGAAGTACGGCGTCATCAGCCGCTACTTCGTCTACAAGCAGGCCATCCTGGCGGAGGCCGAGCGCCTCGTGCGGGCCGGAGTGCTGCCCGAGAAGGAGGACGTCTTCTACCTGACGTTCCAGGAACTCCACGACGTCGTCCGCACGCACGAGGTGGACGGCCGGCTCATCCGGCAGCGCAAGGACGCGTTCCGCTCGTACCACGCCCTCACTCCGCCCCGGGTCCTCACCTCGGACGGCGAGGCCGTCACCGGGTCGTACCGGCGCGACGACGTCCCGGCGGGCGCCTTGACCGGCGTCGCGGTCTCCGCCGGGACCGTCGAGGGAAGGGCCCGCGTCGTCCTCGACATGGCGGACGCCTACCTCGAAGCGGGCGACATCCTGGTCACGCCTTTCACGGACCCCAGCTGGTCGCCGCTGTTCGTCGGCATCGCCGGCCTGGTGACGGAGGTGGGCGGCCTGATGACCCACGGCGCGGTGATCGCCCGCGAGTACGGCCTGCCGGCCGTCGTCGGCGTGGACGGGGCCACCCGGCGCATCAGGGACGGCCAGCGCATCCGCGTCCACGGAACCGACGGATACGTCGAGATCCTTTCCGGGACTCCGTGAGGGACACGGCCGTGTCGGCACGCCGCGGGAGGTGGACGTGCATCGTGGGACGCGGCTCATGGACGGTCGTCCCGGCGGCTCCCTGCCCTGTGACCGACCTACTCGGCCAGCTCGGCGTACAGGGCGGCGAGGTCGCCGGCGAGGCCGGCCTTGACCTGGCGTGAGATGTCGTCGGCGAGCACCTCGTACGCCCCCGTCTCGACGCCGTCGAGGGCGAGCGCGGCGACGTCACGGGGGTCGGACTTGGGCGCGTCGACGCCGGCCGTCAGGTCGGTGTCCACATAGCCGACGTGCAGTCCGGTGACGGAGATCCCGCGCGGCCGCAGTTCCAGGCGCAGGGAGTTGGTCTGCGACCACAGGGCGGCCTTGGAGGCGCTGTAGGAGCCGCCGAGGGCGATCCAGGAGAGCACGGAGTGCACGTTGAGGAGGTGGCCGCCGCCGTTGCGCTCGATCACCGGCACGAAAGCCCGGGTCAGCAGCAGCGGGCCGTAGAAGTTGGTCTCGAACTCCCTGCGCACGTCGTCGACCGGGGAGTCGAGGAAGGACGCGCCGACCGAGGCGCCGGCGTTGTTGATCAGCACGGTGACGTCCTGCGCCTGCGCGGCGGCCGCCGCCACGGAGGCGGGGTCCGTCACCTCCAGCGCCACCGGGACGGCGTCGGGGTGCGTCACGCCGCGCGGGTCGCGGGCGGTGGCGTAGACCTTGCCGGCACCGCGCGCGTACAGCTCCTCCACCAGTGCCTTGCCGATGCCCCGGCTGCCGCCGGTGACGAAGACGTTCGCGCCCTTCAGAGCGGTCATGACTGCCTCCACATGTCTGGAAACCGATCGGTTTCCCTCTACGGTAAACCGATCGGTTTCCCGATACAAGGGCAGCCGGCACTACCGAAACCGATCGGTTTCCGATCGGGCGGAATCGAGTTAACCTCCCCCTATGACGACCGGCGCGAAGTCAAGTCCCCGGGAGCGGCTGCTGGAGGCGGCGGCCGCGCTCGCCTATCGAGACGGTGTCGGTATCGGCGTCGACGCGCTGTGCAAGGCGGCGGGGGTGTCCAAACGCTCCATGTACCAGCTGTTCGAGAGCAAGGACGAACTGCTGGCGGCGAGTCTGGACGAACGGGCCGCCGCCTACGCGGCGACGCTCCTGCCCGCGCCGGACGACGGCCGTGCGCCCCGCGAGCGGATCATGTACGTCTTCGAGCAGTTGGCGGCACAGGCGGGCGCGCCCGACTTCCTGGGGTGCCGGTACCTCGCCGTGCAGATCGAGCTCAAGGATCCGAGCCACCCCGCCAGCCGGGTGGCCCACCGGGTCAAGGCGGACCTGACCGCCTTCTTCCGTTCCGAAGCCGAACAGGGCGGTGCCGGTGACCCCGACCTGCTGGCCCGGCAGCTGACGCTGGTCTTCGACGGCGCCAGCGCCCGCGCGGGCATCAAGGCCGACACGCCGGCAGGGCTCGTCGCTCCCACCGTGTCCGTCCTGCTCGACGCGCAGGGCATGCGCTGATGCGTCACAGTCGGAGAGCCCCCGAAGGCCGTGAGGCTTTCGGGGGCTCTCCGTCGTCAACCGGTCTGAGTTCGCTGCCGGTTACGGACCGACTCAGCGGGCTTGGGCGCCGAACCGGGTGCCCACGGCGGGGAAGCCGCCGGTGCCCGGCTTGTAGGTGGTCACCGCGGCGACGGTGCCGCCGTTGACGGTGTTGGACATCGGCAGGGCGAGCAGAGCGCCGAGTCCGGGGCCGTAGGGCATGCCGATGTAGAGCTTGGTGCCCGTGTAGTGGATGCTGCGGCCCACGTACTGGTTGGCACCGGGCGGGCCGGGGATGCCGTCACCGTCGCCGGCCTCGAGCCAGCGGTCGTTGGCGCCGGCCGCCGCGACGAGCGAGAACGTGTGGACGGCGCCGGCGTTGGCGGTGGTGCCGAGGGCCTCACCAGGGGTGCCGACGGCGAGACGCATGGTCGCGGTGGTGCCGACTGCGCGCGGTGCGGTGTTGACGGCGGTCAGGGTCTCGCCCATCCGGTCGCCGGCCTCGGACGTGCCGGAGACGTCGTCCTCGGCGGTGCCCTGCTTGAGATCCCGCAACTCGGACCAGGTGCCCGCGGCGGTGACCCGGCCGACGACGACCCGGCCGGCGTCGGCCTTCTTGTCGGTGCCCAGGACCACTGTCTCGCCGGGCGAACCGATCGCCAGGATCGAGTCGGTGGCCGCGGCGGCCCCCGAGGGCCGGTACTCGGTCAGGCTGAGCGACCAGCCGAAGTCGTCGTTCGCGTCGGCGTCACCGGAGACGCTCGCGAGGTCCTGGTCCAGGCCGAACAGCGGCTTGGGGTAGCCCTCGGCGTGCAGCGCGTGGCTGAAGACGGCCAGGTTGCCGGCGGAGTTGTCACCCCCGATGTTCTCGTTGGGCGCGCCGATGGCGATGTGGTTGGCGTCGGCCGCGACCGAGGTGCCGAAGCCGTCGTTGGCCTCGGCGCCACCGGGCACGTCGGTCCTGTCCTGGTGGATCAGGGCGTTGGTGGTGCCGCGCAGGTAGAAGGCCGACCCTGCCTTCGCCACGGTGCCGACCGTCTCGCCGGGCACACCGATCACGATGTACGGCTCGCCGGCGGCGGTGGTGCCGGCGGCGAGGGCGTCGCCCATCCGGTCGCCCGCCCCGTTGACCGAGGCCTTGATCGCGCCGGTGCCCGCGCCCTGCTCGAAGTGGGTGTCCTTCACCGCGCCGGTGCCCAGGCCGCCGGGAGCGCCGTACAGCACATCGACGAAGCCCGCGTCCGCGACGGAGCCGACGTCCTCCAGGGTGGTGCTGACGACGAGGTCGGTGTAGCCGTCCTCGTTGTAGTCGACGGTGTCCATCGCGTCGCCGAACGAGTCGCCCTGCTCGGGGTCGCCGACGACCCAGGCGAGCTCCTGGCTGATCTCCGCGGTGCCCTTGCCTCCGCCGTAGGAGACGCGCACCAGACCGGCGTTGGTATTGCCCGCGACGGTACCTGCCGGGTCGGCGATCGCGATGTCCTCGACGCCGTCGCCGTTGAAGTCGGTGATGCGGGTGGCGCCGACCTTGGAGTTCACCCAGGAGGTGAGGTCGTCGACGCGTGCGATGACGCCCGCGGTACTGGTCTGCGTGGCGTCGATGCCGTGGCAACCGCCCTGGGCGGACTGGGAGCTGAGGCCCACGAGCTTGCCGTCGCCGATCACCGGGCCGCCCGAGTCGCCCATGCACGCGGCGGCGCCGTCCTTGCCGGTCACCTGCGCCGAGGTGGCGGCGGCGGAGTCGAGGGTGTAGGTGCCGGTGTGCAGCTTCAGCGGCGCCCACTCGGTCTTCGTGCGGCCGTATCCGGCGAACCGCAGCTCCTGGCCGGCCGTGGGCGCGGTGGTCGCGAGGGCGATGGGCGCGACATTGGTGACCGGCCGGTTCAGGCGGGCCAGGACCACATCGCGGTCCGCGCGCGGTACGAGTTCGACGATACGGCGCTGGGCGCCCTGGGTGCCGGAGAGGTCGGCGCGTCCGATGACGGCGGTGGTCGCCTTCGCCGGGGCGCCGGCAGGGATCGCGAGCGAGGCGGCCGGGTCGGCTGCGAAGCAGCTGGCCGCGGTGAGGAGCCATTCCATGTCCACGAGGGCCGCGGAACAGCCGCGGTCGTGGTCGCCGACGATGATCTGTGCGGTGTAGGCGAAGGTGGTGTCCGCGTCGGCGACCGGGGTTCCCCCGGTGACGGCGGCCGCGGGAACCGCGGATAACGCGAGCGACGCGGTGGCCAGGACGGTGCCGAGCGCGGCCATGTGAGGGCGTCTGGTGGGGTGCATAGAAGTGGTGACCTCAATCACAAGGCTGATCAGGCCGATTGGCGGGGAGGAACCGTGACCGGGAGGCGTGCTCCCGGCTGCCGAGGGGCCCCGCCGACTGCCTGATGTCTGTACCTGCTCACTGATCAGGAACGATGTGCGGTGCTGAGCAGGTCGGTCGCGGGACGGAAGGCGGCTACTTGGCCGTCCGGATCTCGACCAGCGTGTGCGCGCGGGACTCGGGGTCCGTGCTCTCGCCCACCGGCGTGAACGTGTTCTTGGTGATCTCGTAGGACTTCTCCTCGGTGCCGACGGTCATGTCGACGGTGGTGGAGTAGTCGTTGCCCCTGATCGAGTAGACGCCGGGGAGATCCAGGGTCAGCCAGCCCTGGTTGCCGGTGGTGTTGAAGCAGACCTCGTCGGCCCTGTTGCGAACCAGGAGCCGCAACTGCCCGGTGTTGGGAACGCAGTTGGCGAGCGTGATGTGGCCGTCGCCCCGCTTCAGGGTGATCTTCTGCTCCGCCAGGATCTTGTCGGCCTGGGGATAGTTGAAGTCTTCCACGGCATAGCCGGGGGTGGCGCCTGCCACCAGCACGGCGGCGTCGGCGGCCTGCGCGGTTCCTGCGTCCGGGCCGTGTCCACCGTTGGTCACTGCGATCCAGGCTAAAGCACCGCCGACTGCCGCGCCGAGTGCCTGTATCGCGAGCCGCATTCTTCGCGGCTTTCCGACAATGGTGTTGTTTTCCTTCATCGTATCCCTAATTTCCTGTCCACCGGCCGGAGTTGAGGACCGCCGGCCGTGAAGAGCCGGTCGCGAACAGGGGAAGCCGTGCATGCGGCATTGTGAAGCCCCCCGTGCACCAAGTGCGCCGCGTCCGTGACGCACTGTGAACCCCGGTGATCGTCATCGACCCTGGCATCTGAACACGGCGACGCATCCACGTCCAGCTCCCTGAACTGCCCATATCTGGATATAGAAAGCAATTTCTCCGTGACCTGCGTCACTCCTCCAGGGGCTTCCCGGGTCGGTGCCACGACTTCGCGAAGTATGTGCCGATTCGTCGAATTCCCATGCTCATATGGGCTGTTCGAGCCTCGATGGACCCAACTCCCGCAAAAGACCCATGGAGTTGATACTGTCCACAACTTGTGGCGGCCATCGATCCATGGATCCGTCGTCCGTCACGACGCCTAATCCGACAGCTCGCCGCGTTACTCAGAGAAGGGCAAGTCCCGAATGCAGACAGCTTTATGGAGCAGACGCCGCGTTCTCGGCGCGATCGCGGCCGCGACCGCCGTCGCCTCCACCCCCGCGGTTCTGCGGCCGGCCGCCGCCGCGGCTGCCGAGACGGCAGGCACCGGCCCGGTGCCGCTGCCGGACACCGATCGCGCCAAGGCGGTCCGCGCATGGCTGACCGGCGGCACGGGCGTCAAGGCCGCCGCCGCCACGGCCCTCTACGGCACCGACGCCGAGATACAGAACTTCCTCGCCGTGACGCTGCCCCAGCAGACCGTCCAGGACAACCGGGTCGCGATCGTCCGCAGCCTGGACCGCGCGGGCAAGGGCCTGCGCCGCGAGGCCGTCGCCGCCCTGGACAACGGTGACGCGGCGATAGCCGCCTTCCTCTCGGGAGGCTTCGCCCCCGCCATTCGGGAGGACCTCAAGGTCGCCACCAGCATCGTCTCGTCCACCGGCGGCAAGGCCGTGGTGCGCGAGGCCAGCGCCGCCCTCGACGCCGGCACCGAGCAGGCCCTCGTCGGCTTCCTCACCGACAAGCAGTACGACGCGCGGCTGGAGGACACCCGGGTCCAGATCAGCGCCATGATGGTGAGCGGCGGCCCGGAGGTGCGCAAGTACGCGGACCGTGCGCTCAGCGGCACCGCGAGCGACGCCGAATGGTTCATGGAGACCGGCCAGCACATCGCGCGCGCCCGCGACCAGGAGTCGGCGACCATCGAGGAGCTGGTGGCCGTCGTCGAGCGCGAGGGCAAGCGCGCCGAACGCGAGACCAACCTGGCCGTCGAGGCCGGGGCCCGCGCCGAGACCGCCGCCGGCAAGGCCAAGGAGGCCGCCGAGAAGGCCGCCGCGGAAGCCGCCGCGGCCCAGAGCGACGTGCGCAAGTCAGGGGCCGCGGCCCGCAAGGCGGCGAGCGCGGCGAAGGGCGCGGCTGACGCCGCCCGCAACGCCGTCAACGCCTCCAACGCCGCCGTGAACGCCTCCCGCCGTGCCTCATGGGCCGCCGCGGGCGCCGCCCAGGCCGCCGCCAAGGCCGGCAACGCCGCCGCCCGCGCCTTCAACGCCGCGATCGCCGCGTCCAAGGACGCGGGCAAGGCGAAGGAGGCCAAGAACGCCGCGGTGGCCGCCCGCAACGCCGCCGCCAAGGCCCGCAGCGCCGCCGCGGCCGCCGCCAAGGCTGCCCTCGCCGGCGACGCGTCCGCCTCTGCAGGACTGGCCGCCGCCTCCGCCGCCCGCAACTCGGCCGCCGCCGCGGCCTCCGCCGCCCAGGCCGCCGTCTCTGCCGGCGCCGCCCAGGCGGAGGCCAACGAGGCCAAGCGCCAGGCAGCCATCGCCAGCAGCGCCGCCAACCGCGCCACCAACGCCGCATCGGCCGCCCAGGCGCTGGCGAGCGCCTCCGCCAAGGCGGCCCGCACCGCCCGCGACGCCGCCAACTCCGCCGCCGACCACGCCGACAAGGCCGCGGACGCCGCCGAGGAGGCCGTGAAGTACGCCGGCCAGGCCATCGACTACGCCAACAAGTCGACCGCCCACGCCAACGCTGCCGTGAAGGCCGCCAACGTCGCCACCCAGGCCGTCACCGACGCCATCGAGGTGGAGAAGAACGCCCGCGCCGCCGAGGCGCAGACCCTGGCGCAGGACAAGCAGCAGGCCATCGAGGAGGCCCAGCAGCTCGCCGCCATAGAGAAGGCCGAACTCGCCGACGTCCGCGAGAAGCGGCAGATGCAGGAGCGCATGACGCAAGCGACCAAGGACCTCCTGTCCAAGGCGGAAACGGCGCTCTACTCCGGCGACATGGCGGTCGCCGCGACCTTGGGCAGGCAGGCCGCGGTCGCGCTGATCGACGCCCGTGGCGCCCACACCCGCCAGGCCGCCCAGCACGCCCTCGCCGGCTCCGACTACGACGTCTACTCCTGGATCGACCTCGACCGGGTCCTCGCTCAGGACCAGGACGACCGGGAGACCACCCTCCACGTGGCGACGGTCGGCAGTCCGAACGTCGCGGCGGCCGCCGCCGCCGCGCTGGCGAGCAACGACTCCAAGGCTGTCGGCGACTTCCTCACCGGCGGCATGAAGCGCGCCTCGGACGAGGACCTGCGCGTCGCCATCAACAAGATCATGGCCGACGCCCCGGGCAAGGCCGTCATCGAGGCCGGCGACAAGGCGCTGGACAAGAACACCACCGAATCCCTCAACTACTTCTTCGACCACGACTATCCGCTGGCCATCCAGGAGGACGACCGGGTCCGGGCCGTTCAGCTGATCAGCACCGCCGGCGCCTTCACCAAGGCCTACGCGGAGGTCGCGCTCGAGGGACCGGCGTGGATGCTGCGCAACTTCATCAGCGTGATCCAGTTCCGCACGGCCCAGCTCGACTTCGACACGGCCACCCACGTCGCTGCCGTCCGCGGGGCCATCGCCGCTGCCGGCAAGGTCGCGCAGAAGGCTCAGGAGGACGCGGCCCTCGCCTCGAAGGCCGCCGCCGACGCCCGCAAGGCCGCCGACGAGGCCAAGAAGTGGTCGCAGAAGGCGCTCGACTCCGCTGCCAAGGCCGAGGACTACGCCAAGCAGGCGCGGGACAACGCCGACGCCGCCGACAAGTCCGCCGCGGACGCCCGGGCCTCCGCCGCCAAGGCGCAGAAGGCCGCCGCCACCGCCCGCGGCGCCGCCCGCTCCGCCAACTACTCGGCCAACAAGGCCGTCGACTCGGCGCGTGCGGCCCTCGCCTCCTCCGCCCAGGCCCAGCGCTCCGCCGCCGCCGCCCGCGCCGCCGAGCTCGCCGCCTCAGCCGACGCGAGGGCGGCCGCCGCGGCGTACGCCCAGGCCAAGAAGATCGCCGCCGACAAGAAACGGGCCGAGGACATCGCGAAGGCCAAGGCGGCCGCGCTCGAGGCAGCGCGGGCCCGCGACACCGGGCAGGACCCGGCCAACAACGACAAGAACAACCAGGTCAACCCGAACGGCACCGCGGCCGGCGACGCCGACGAGTGGTGGAACGACGCCCAGTTCTACGCGGACGCCGCCAACGTGGTCAGCGTCGGCGCCGGGTTCCTGGCGGCCGGCTGCGCCCTCGCCGCCACCGTCTTCCCACCGGCCCTCGCCGCCGCCGGCTTCTTCGCCGGCGTCTCCGCGGGCGCGGGCGCCCTCGGCACCCTCTTCACGGGCATCGAGCACGGCTTCACCAGCGGCGCCTTCTGGGAGTCCGCCGCCGGCACCGGCCTGAGCCTGGTCACCTTCGGCGCGTACAAGTGGGTCGGCGCCGCGGACAAGGCGCTCGGCGGCAGCGTCGTCAAGCCGGTCGTCAGCAAGATCACAGACGTCGGCGAGGACCTGGTCTCCGGCATCACGAAGGGCCTCAGCGACTTCGGCCTGGCGGCCTGACCCCGCCCGTTCTCCCTTCCCCGGGGGCGCCGCAGTCAGGCGGCGCCCCCTCCTTCCCGTCACTAACGGAAAGTCCCTGCCTCCATGCACGGAATATCCGGCGGGCGCGCCACGAGAAGACGCGCCCGCTCCACGGTCCTGACCGTCCTCACCGCCCTGACCCTCGTCGTCACGACAGCCGCGACGACCCAGGCGGCCGAGCCGCCCGCGACGAAGAGGGCTTCGTCCGCCGCCAAGTCCGCGGCGTTCAGCACGGGTTCGACCCAGACCAGCAGGTTCGTGGCCGGCTCCGGTGAAGAGTGCACCGCCACCGCCCCGGGCTCCAAGGAGCGCCGCGCGGGCGCCGTCGAGTCCTGTGTGACGGTCACCCCCGCCCCGGTGACGGCGAAGAGCCGCACCGCCGCCGCCGCGGCCGCCGCGAACTGCAGCATCACCAACCCCGGCAACTACAGCTACGAGCGCTTCTCGTACTGCGTGACCGGCATCAACGTCACCTACATTCTCCGCGACAGCAGGGGTCTGGAGATCGGACGCGGCACCCTGACGGTCTCCACCAGCGCCGACCTCTCCCCGACGGCGACGACCTGGAACGAGCATGTCACCGTCGCGATGACCAGCGCATCCCAAGACGTCTCCGCCCTGAGCGCCAAGTTCCGCGCTTCCTGCGACGCCGGCTGCACCGCGACCAAGGACGCGCCTTGGTGGGCGAGCACCGTCACCATGGGCAAACCCCTGACCGGGGACGTCACCTTCTCATCGCCCCAGAGCACCGGCTCCTCCGCCTCGTTCTTCACGTCCTACAAGATGTACGTGACGGCCCCGGGAGCCACCCCGACCGACCCGAACGCGTCGTGGAAGAACGCGCGTGAGGTCAGGTGCGACGACGCGGTCGGCGGCGGTTCGGGGGCGGGGTGTGCGGTTCCCTCCGTCACGGCCGTCGTGCCGATGAAGGCGACGAGCACGGACGCGGGCGGCGTCGTCGCCGCTTACGCCTGGGCCCAGAAGAACCTCAACGGCGCCTGGGGCAAGAAGAGCACGCCGCTGACCCGGTCGACGAGCGGCGTGGCCAACCGCACCGCCGCCACCTGCGGCGGCTTCACGCCGCAGACGGAGCTCGTCGACGCCGACACCTGCGCCGACTTCCCCTTCGGAGAGGCGAAGGAGGGCGGCGCCGCCGGTGACCGGTGCGTTGAGGTGATCCCCAACCTCGGCAACGGGGAATGGGACACGTACATCTTCAACGACAGCCGTGACATGGACCCCGCCTCCCCTTGTGTGCAGGCCCATGTGACGCCCGCAGAGAAGCAGTTCGCCGAGGCGCAGCTCGCCGACGGCTTCAAGAACCAGCGGGTGCTCGACGCCGACAAGTTCGAGCTGACGATCTCGACTCCGGACGCCGGCCCGCAAGCCAGCTGCCTGAACGACCCCCTGCCGCAGGGCGCGCTTCCCAACGGCAACGGCTGGTTCAAGAACACCACCGAGCCGGTTCCCCTCATCAACCAGACCGTACCGGCGGACGGGCCCGGACAACGGCCTACCCAGGCGCAGGCCTGCCTTGGAAAGAAGACCAAAGAGGGGACCGGAACCAGGAAGGACATCACAGGCCTCAAGGACGCGGAGGCGTTCCAGGCGGCGAACGGGTTCGCTGACTCGCCGGTTCGGTGTCATCTGATCGCGAGGGTCCTGGGAGGAAAGGGGACCTCGCGCCGCACCAAGTTCAACCTCGTCCCGTGCTGGCAGGTGGGCATGAACACGGGCACACCCAGCATGCGGACGTACGAGACCATGGCGGAGGATCTGATCAAGGGCAACAAGCCCGGTCTCGGAACCAACGACGCGATCTTCTACCAGGTGACACCCGCTTACAAGAACGCGAACAGCACCATTCCGGTGGGGGTCACGATGAACGCTCACATCGAGCGGGCGAACGGAACGACCGAGGAACTCTTCCCGAACGTCTACATCCCGAACACCAGGCAGAACACGCTGCAGTACAACCTCGGCAACTGATCGATTCTCCACCAATACGCGCCAACGGAGCCCGAATGAGTTTCACCACCCCGCCGAGGCCGGTCGACGTGACCGCACTCTTCCCTCGACTGGCCCCGTTGGCGCGGACGGCGACCCGGCTGCACCCGCGGCCGGGGTCGCCGACCAAGCACGACAGCTCCGTGGGCGGGCCACTCCTGTGGCCCGCCGACGAGCCGTGGCCGTACTGCGAAGGACCGCACGACGAAGGCGCGGCGCCGGTCGTCCACTCACCGGACGACATCCGGCTCCTCCGCCGCGACCGCGCGGAAGCGACCGAACGGCTGCGCCGCGACCCTCAGGCGCCCGAGTGGACCCCCGAGGAACTGGAGACCGAAAGACGGATCAGCGCGGGCCGCCCGTGGTTCGACGGCCCCGTCCCGCTCCTGTCCGTGGCCCAGCTGTACACCCGCGACGTTCCCATGCTCTGTCCGCCCGACGCCGACATTCTCCAAGTCCTGTGGTGTCCCTTCGACCACCCGGCCGAAGGGACGATCCACCCCAGGGCCGCACTGTTCTGGCGCTGCTCCGCCACCGTCACCGAGATCCTCCGTACACCGCCCGAGCCGCCGATCGTCCAGCTCGGCGGCTACCTCCCGCAGCCGTGTCTGCTCTCACCGGAGCAGGTCACCGAATTCCCCAACCCCATGGAGCTGGACGAGGAGCTGAGCGAGCAGCTGGAGGACATGAGCCGTTGGGAAACGGTCGACCCGGCGCTGTACAGCTCGTACGCGGACGACCCGGAGGAGCTCTACCTCAACAACCTCTGCCACGCCCCTGGCTGGAAGACCGGCGGCTGGACCCCTTGGACGGTCGCCAGCCCCGTCGACCGCCCCTGCCCCGAGTGCGGCACCGAGGAGGTCCCGCTCCTCACCATCGCCTCCTGGGAATGGGACTCCGGCAGCGTGACCTGGACCCCCGAGGAGGAACAGACGCACCCGTCGCCGCGGCGCCTGGGCGCGCACAGCAGCGACTTCACCCTGATCGACATCGCCGGCGGCAACAACCTCCAGCTCCACGCCTGCCCGGCCGACCCGTCCCACCCCCACATCGAGTTCATCCCGTGACCGGCCGGCCGAGCGGGGCCGCGGACAGCCGGCCGCAGGGCACGCACACCCCGGGTCCTCTCCGTACCCCGAGCGGTGCGGCGCACCGGGGTGTCATGTCTTCGCCTGCGGCTCGGCCAGGGCCGATTGCCGGGCGGTGTCAGGCGCCGGTCAGCAAGTCGCCCTGCTGTACCGCTGTCAGGGACAGCGTCTTGTAGCCGACCTGCTCGAACAGCACGACGAGGCGGTCGTCCTCCGTGCGCATCACCGTGCCCGCACCCCACTCCGCGTGGCGCACCCGGTCGTTCGTCTCATAGGGCCCGCCGTGCCCGGGCGGGGGAGCGGCGTCCCGGTGCCCGGCTCCGGTGGCGGGGTGCTCGTCCTCGCGTTCACACACATCGCACCGCCCGCACCGTTCGTCGAGCTGATCGCCGAAGTAACCCAGAAGGTACTGGCGGCGGCAGCTGGGCGTCTCGGCGTAGCCGCGCATCATCTCGATGCGCGAGCGGTCGACGCGCCTCCGCCGCTCGAACACCTGCGCCGCCTCCTCCGCGGCCTCGTCCGCCGCGCGCCCGGGCACAGCCCGGACCGCGCGGCGCCTGCCCTCGATGGTCACCGCTCCCGCCTCTTCCAGCAGGTTCAGCAGATCGCTGGTCTTCCGGCGCGACAGATCGCACAACTGCGCGATCCGGCTACGGCTCGACGGGGCGTCCCGGCCGAGCAGCGTGGTCATGATCCGGCGCAGTGCGTCGGCGTCCAGGGCCCGGGCCGTGAGGAACTTCTGCAGTCCCAGGTCCTCCGGGCGGTAGAACAGCACCGCGCGAGCCGGCTCCCCGTCCCGGCCGGCGCGCCCGATCTCCTGGTAATAGGAGTCCAGCGACTCCGGGACGGACGCGTGAGCGACGAACCGCACGTCCGGCTTGTCGATGCCCATCCCGAACGCGGAGGTGGCCACCACCACCGCGGGCGCGCCGGCCATGAAGCCGTCATGGATCCGGCGGCGGTCGGCCGCTTTCATGCCCGCGTGGTACGCCTCCGCGTCCACACCGTCCTGCCGAAGTCGCCCCGCATACGTCTCGGCGTCCTTGCGGGTGGCGGTGTAGAGGATGCCCGGTGCGTGGGCCCGGGCCGTCCAGTGTGCGACGGCCTCGCGTTTGGACGCGTCGTCGGTGAAGGTGCGCACCGCCAGATGGATGGTGGGCCGGTCGGTCCCGGTCGTCACGACGTGAGCCTCGCGCATGTGCAGGTGCTCGACGATGTCCGCGCGGACCGGGGCGGCGGCCGTCGCCGTCAGAGCGAGTACCGGCGGGCGGCCCAGCCGTTCGACGACCTCGCCCAGATTCAGGTAGTCGGGACGGAAGTCGTGTCCCCAGGCGGAAACGCAGTGGGCCTCGTCCACGACGAACAGCGAAGGGCGCAGTTCCCGCAGCCGTTCCACGACACTGTCCTTGGTCAGCTGCTCCGGGGACAGGAACAGGTACTCGGCATCACCGTCCCGGATCGCCCGCCAGCCCGTCTCGGTGGCCGACCGGGGCTGTGCGGAGTTCACGGCCACGGCGTCCGGGGCCGCGCTCTCCAGGAGCCCGGTGACCTGGTCGCGCTGCAGGGCGATCAAGGGCGACACCACGACGGCGGGACCACCGAGCAGGACGGTCGGCACCTGATAGATCGCCGACTTGCCGGAACCGGTGGGCATGACCACCAGCACGTCGCGGCCCCCGAACAGTGCCTCCATCGCCTCCGTCTGCTCGGCGGCGAGGTCGCTCCACCCGAACCGCTCCCGGGCGACGCGGCGCAGCTCGGCGATCCGGTCGTGCCCGCCCATCGCGACGCCTCCTCCGGCCCGGCACTGGGACCCGGCCCGGGTACCCACAGCGGACGTCCGCGATGCGAAGTGGCGAGCGGTGGCCGTGCGCGGTAGCGGCCGACCGACGCCATGCGCCACCGAGTCGGGGTACTCGCCGCGCACCGCGGCGCTCTCTGTCGCCGCGCCCTCACCCACCCCGGTGCGCGGGCCCTGAGCCGTTGCCTTCCGCAGCCAGGGTCGCCCGCACCCGCTGCTCCTCGCGAGCAGAGCCGACGTCCCGTTCCAGGGGCGTGCGGCTCACGGCTGCCGCGAGGTCTTCCAAGGCCCGTTTCTGCAGTTCCGCTTCGCGCCGCACGACCCGGCTCCCGTTGCCGCCGGCGGCGTCCTCCCAGGCGTGGAGCGCCTCCTCCACGCCTCCCCAGTCCGGATTCCTGTGCTCGCGCACGGCGACCGCTGCCTTCGCGGTGTCCGTCTCCAAAGCCTCGGCGAATCGCTGCGCCTCGGGGAGGGAACGGCTGTCGGCCCGCGGGACATGGCTCTCCATGAGCATCGCCGCGCGGCCGAACCCCTTGAGCGCCTCCTGCGCCTCCTGCGCCTCGCGCGAGGTCAGACCCCTGGGGCGGACCGGTTCCTGCCTTGCCCGGTCGTATGCCTCCTGCCAGGCGGCACGTGCCTCCCTGCTCTCCAGCAGTGCCCTGCGCATGTCGGCGTGGTGCTCCGGGGTCGGTTCGGCGTAGTCGCGCAGCACCGCGGCCGCGTAGCGTCCGTTGGCGGCGAGCCAGTCCGCGAGCCGGCCCGGGAGCCGGGGTGTCTCCCAAGCGGGGAACACCACGTACGCCAGCATGGCCAGGGCCCCGCCGAGCAGGGTGAGCACCACCCGCTCCGGGACCGTCTGCTCCCATGCCTGGCCGCCCATGCCGAGCAGGAAGACGACGTACGCGGCGGTGAAGCACTGGGAGTAGGCGTAGCCGGTGCGGTTCACCGTGTACGACAGGCCCGCCGCGACCACCGCCAGCGCGCCGGACACATACGCGTCCGGGCCCAGGGCCCGCACCATACCGGTGGCGAGCGCGACCCCCGCCAGGGTCCCGGCGAGACGGGCCACCGCACGCGCGTACGTCCGGTGGAAGTCCGGCCGCATCACCATCACCGAGGCGATGGGCGCCCAGTAGCCGTGGCCCAGGGGCAGCCGGGCGGCGATCAGATAGCCGAGCGCGGCCACCGCCGCCAGGCGGACGGCGTGCCGGAACACGGGCGAGTCCCGGCGGAGCTCACGGCGTACCGCCCGGACGACGACCGGCACCAGCCGGAGCATTGTCGGGCGCACCATGAACCGGTCGCCGGCGAGGCCGGGTGGCGTGGGCGTCCTCCCGGGCGCGCAGCCGCTCCCGGCGATCTCCAGCGCCTCGCCGAGCAGTTCCACGAGCCGCTCGGCGGCTTGCCGCGCGGGGCCCTCCAGCACCTCGCGCTCCTCGCCGACGCACAGGACGTCCATGCTCTCGGGCCGCACCTCGGCGGGAGTGCCGCGGCGGATCGAACGGGCGGCCGCGTCCAGGACGTCGGCGGCCGCGTCGAGCAACTCCCGCGCGCGGTCCCGCCCGGGGCCCTCCGCCGGGGCGCCCACGTCCGGGTCGGCGAGCGCCGCGACCACCGGCCGAATGCGCTCGGCGAGTCCCCGGGGACCGTGCAGGACGAGGGGACGGGTGCGAGCCTGTGACGGCGTCACGGCGGCCGCGTCCCGGGCCGTCATCAACGGCTCCGGGTCGAACGGGGCGGTCGGGTCGTGCCGCAACCGTCGGGCGTAGTCCGCCACGGCGGCCAGGGCGTCGGCGAGCGCGTCGCGATGCGCGCCCCAACGCCGGATCGGGAACAGCAGGATCAGCACGGCCTGCGTCACGCCCCCGAGTGCGATGACCCCGGCGTGCTCCAGGGCCCGCCCGATACTCGTGGGCAAGGTGATGGTCACCAGCATGCTGCCCACGGTCGTCGCTGCGACGATCCCGGCGGTCGATCCGACGGACCACGCCATTCCCGCGGCAAAGGCCCATACGGCCAGCAATGGCAGGAACGTCACGAAGCGCCCCGCCGCCAGGTAGCCCACGAAGGTGCTGAGCGCCAGACCCGCGCCCGCGCCGAGCGCGACCACCTTGCGTGGACGCCAGCTGCGCTGGAAGGTGGCCCCACCCGCGGAGTAGGCGCCGAGGGCGGCGGACGCGGCGTACGCAGGGGAGACGAGCCACAGGGCCGGCCCGATGACGATCGCCACCCCGGCGGCCGCACGCAGCGCGAGCAGGGGCTCCAGCCGCGTCTCCTCGATCTTGAGCCCGGATCGCACGACCTCCCCGAAGGCCCGCAGCCACGTCACGGGTGTCCGCCCGGCCGGAGCGCCCTGCCGGGTCGCGTCGGCCTGGTCGAGGTGCGGCGGCCCTCGTGCAAGGAAGCCTCCCACACGGCCCGCGAACCGGTCGGCGGCCGCAGCCGCTGGACGGGGTGCTGCCCCTACGGGACACTGCTCAGGCCGGCCGGGGCGCGGGCAATCGTCGGCGTTGCGTCCGGGTCCCCGTGCGCCCCCGAGGCGAAACAACCACGCACCGGCCGATCAGCGAATCTCCGGACCCGGACGATCAGCAACCGACGACACATCTCCGGCTGAGGTCACCCGCTAGTCACCGTGGTCGTCCTGCAGCGCGCTGCGACGCTCCTGTTCGCGCTTGGAGTAGGCCGCTGCCCGGATCGCCTCGTCGCTCTCCAGGCCCGATCCCAGCGCGCCGCCCACCGTGGCGACCGAAGCGACGAACCAGGCCAGCGTCCAGTACTCCGTGCTGTGCAGCGGGGTTCGTGTCGTGGTGGCGAACACCCGGTCGTTGAGGATGAACAGCGCCCACACCAGGTTGATGACCACCAGACCCACGTAGCAGACGATCACCCCGATACCGACGGTCAGGACCGTCGAGGCGTTGTAGAGAGCCGCCCTCCTCCTCGCCTCCCGCGAGACATCATCCGTTCGATGCCACAGGTTCGCGTCCACGATCAGCCAGCCGATCATGAGCGCGACAGACCCGACCATGGCGATCACCAGGCGTGGCGTGCTCAGGGAGGTGGCCAGGGTCCAGATGGTGGAGTTCACGGTGGCGACCGCTCCCGTGGCGAGTGCGGCCGCCAGGGCCTTCGACAGACCCGGCACCAAGCGCCACGGCCGGTTGGCGCGGACCATACCGCCGAGCACCTTGAGGTAACCGCGCGGCCCACTGAGGACGTACCGCAGGTCGGCGATCTCCTCCTCACCGACCTGGCCCGGATGGATGGGCGCGAGACGACCGGTGAAGGGCCCTCGCAGCGGCTGGCTTCCCGGAGGTCCCTCAGGCCCGGTGGCCTGCGGGCCCGCCAGGCTGAGCACGGCTTCTTCCACGGCCTGCCGGGCCCTGGTCTGCAGCCGGAAGCCCCCCAGCGTGGGAAGAGACAGCAGCGCCAAGCCGTGTTCGTGACTCACGTCCACCACGATCTTGTGCCCGTGGGAGTGCAGCGGAAGGTCGGTGAGGGCCACGACGATGTCCCAGTTCGCGTGGCTTCCGCGGTCCATGATCCGGCGTGTCAATGTGGACAGGTCCTCGGTCCCTGCTGTGAAGGGCTCGCTGACCACCTCGACGTCGAACCGTTGTCCCTGGTCCGACCTGTCGGCGAGCCGATCGGGCAGCATCCGGGCCATGCGCTGCGCGATCTCCGTCGGCGCATCCGGATCCGCCAGAAGAGCCACGACCGTAACGCCCTGAGACGACACCCGCATGACTCCCTCTCGTCGGCCCCCGCGATCGCGAGTGCCCACAGTCGCCCCCAGGTAACACCGACGCCGCGTGACACGCCGGCCCCTGCCAATGCCATCGGCCCTTACCTGGTCGCGCGTGTCCGGGCGCGATCGGGTACTCAGGAACGGTGAACAAGGACGCGACCGATCCCTTCGTGCATGTCCGGGGCGCCGGTGAGAACAACCTGCGGAACATCGATGTCGACATTCCGCGGGACGCGATGGTCGCCTTCACCGGCGTCTCCGGTTCGGGCAAGTCCTCGCTCGCGTTCGGCACGCTCTACGCGGAGGCCCAGCGGCGCTACTTCGAGTCCGTGGCGCCGTACGCCCGAAGGCTGTTGCAGCAGGTCGGCGCACCGCACGTGCAGGAGATCACCGGACTGCCACCGGCTGTGGCCCTGCAGCAGCGACGCGGCTCGCCCAGCTCGCGTTCGACGGTCGGCACCCTCACCACCCTGTCCAACCTGCTGCGCATGCTGTACTCCCGCGCCGGCACCTATCCGCCCGGCGCCGCACGGCTGGAAGCCGAGTCGTTCTCACCCAACACCGCGGCCGGCGCCTGCCCGGAGTGCCACGGACTGGGCGTCGTGCACGACGTCGCCGAGGACCTGCTCGTCCCGGACCGCTCGCTGAGCATCCGCGATGGGGCCATCGCCGCCTGGCCGGGCGCCTGGCAGGGCGCCAACCTGCGCAGTGTCGTGAGCGGCCTGGGGATCGACATCGACCGACCGTGGAGCAGGCTCAGGAAGAAGGACCGGGACTGGCTGCTGTACACGGACGAGCAGCCCTCCGTGTACATCGAGCCGGAGGAGGGCCGCGTCGACTACGGCTACCAGGGCAGGTTCTGGAGCGCCCGCAAGCACGTCATGCACGTCCTCGCCGACTCCAAGAGCGAGAAGATGCGCGAACGGGCGCTCCGGTTCGTCAGGAGTGTGCCCTGCCCCGAGTGTCACGGCAGCGGACTGCGGCCCGAGGCGCTCGCCGTGACCTTCGCCGGACGTTCCATCGCCGAGATCAACGCGATGCCGCTCACCGAGGTCGTGGCGCTGCTGCGGCCCGTCGCGGGGAGGTCCGAGGCCGACGCCGCCACGTCGACCGCCCGATCCGGGGAGACGACCGAGGTCGCAGTCCGTATCTGCGGCGATCTGGTCGCGCGGATCGACGTACTGCTCGACCTGGGCCTCGGCTATCTCAGCCTCGGGCGCCGCTCGACGACCCTGTCGCCCGGCGAGGCGCAGCGCCTGCGGATCGCCACCCAGCTGCGCTCGGGGCTGTTCGGCGTCGTCTACGTCCTCGACGAGCCCTCCGCGGGCCTGCACCCGGCTGACGCGGAACCGCTGCTCGACGTGCTGGACCGCCTCAAGGCGGCGGGCAACTCGCTGTTCGTCGTGGAGCACGACATGGACGTCGTACGGCGGGCGGACTGGGTGGTCGACATCGGCCCCGGCGCGGGCGAGGGCGGCGGACGCGTGCTGTACAGCGGCCCGGTCGCCGGTCTCGAGCGGGTCGGGGAGTCGGCCACGAGCCGGCACCTGTTCGGGCGCGCCCAGCCGCTCGACCACCGCCCGCGCACACCACACGGCTGGCTGCACCTGAGCGGCGTCTCCCGCCACAATCTGCACGACGTGTCCGTCGAGGTACCGCTCTGCGTGCTGACGGCGGTGACGGGCGTGTCCGGTTCCGGAAAGTCGACGCTGGTGACGCAGGTGCTCGCCGAGGTCGTCCGCGGCCACCTCGGACTCGTGCCCGAGGAACCCGACGAGGCGCAGCTGGAGGTCGACGTCCAGGACGCGTCGGGGGTCGAGTCGTTCGACCGGCTGGTCCTGGTCGACCAACGGCCCATCGGCCGGACTCCCCGGTCCAACCTGGCCACGTACACCGGGATGTTCGACGCGGTGCGCAAGCTGTACGCGGCGACGGACGAAGCCAGGGCGCGCGGCTACTCGGCCGGGCGGTTCTCCTTCAACGTGCCCGAAGGGCGGTGCGAGACCTGCCAGGGCGAAGGGTTCGTCGCGGTGGAACTGCTCTTCCTGCCCGGCACCTACGCGCCGTGCCCGACCTGCCAAGGTGCCCGGTACAACGCCGAAACGCTGGAAGTCACCTACCGCGGCAAGAACATCGCGGAAGTACTCGCGCTGTCCGTCGACGCCGCCGCCGAGTTCCTGTCCGCCGTCCCCGCCGCCTCCCGCAGTCTGGAGACGTTGCGCGAGGTGGGACTGGGGTACCTGCGGCTGGGCCAGCCAGCGACGGAACTCAGCGGCGGTGAGGCGCAGCGCATCAAACTGGCGACCGAACTGCAGCGAGCCCGCCGCGGGCACGCGCTCTACCTGTTGGACGAGCCGACGGCGGGGCTGCACCCGTCGGACATCGCGCTGCTGCTGCGACAGTTGCACCGGCTCGTCGACGCCGGCAACACGGTCGTCCTCGTCGAGCACGACCTGGACACGATCGCCACCGCCGACTGGGTCATCGACCTCGGTCCGGGCGGCGGCGACGCGGGCGGGCGGGTGGTCGCGACGGGCCCGCCGGCCAAGGTGGCGAGGGCCCGCCGCAGCGCCACAGCGCCCTATCTCGCGGCCCGGCTCGCGCACTCCTGACGACGGAGTCGCGGTCGCGCATCCCCGGGCACGTGCGGCGGCATCCGGTGGCCGGGTGAGTCTCGCGCACCAGCGCGGTGTGAGCGGTCGCGCGTGGCAAGAATGACCCCATGCATCTCGTGATCGCTGGTGGACACGGAAAGATCGCGCGCCGGCTGACCCGGCTGCTCTCGGCGCGCGGCGACAACGTCACAGGACTGATCCGCAACCCGGACTACGCCGGCGACCTGCGCGCGGACGGCGCGGAACCGGTGGTGTGCGATCTGGAGCACGCCTCGGTGGACGAGGTGGCCGGCCACCTAGGGCGTGTTTCGAAAGTCCCGCCTGCCCGGCGACGCCTGGCACGCACTCCCCCACTGCCTGAAGGGCGTGGGGGTGCCCCCAGCCGCGTTGTCGGGATCGCCCCGATACGTCCAGTATCGGGGCGACCCTCCGCCTTGCGATCGCACGCACCAGACGCCGCCGGGCCCGCCCTTCGGGCGGACGACGCTACTTTCGAAACGCGCCCCCTAGGCGGCGCCGACGCGGCACTGTTCGCCGCCGGCGCCGGACCGGGCAGCGGCGCGGCCCGCAAGCAGACGGTGGACCGGAACGCCGCCATCCTCCTCGCCGACGCGGCCGAGCGCGCCGGGACGCGCCGCGTCCTGGTGATCTCCGCGATGGGCGTGGACAGCCCGCCGCCGCCCGGCACCGACCCCGTGTTCGCGGCCTACCTGAAGGCCAAGGGCGAGGCGGACGCCGACATCGCCTCCCGTCCGGGACTGGACTGGACGATTCTGCGCCCGGGGATGCTGACCGACGACCCCGGTAGCGGTCGCGTCACGCTCGCCGAGCAGACCGGCCGCGGCCAGGTGCCGCGCGATGACGTGGCTGCGGTGCTGGCCGCCCTGCTCCACGAGCCCAGGACCGCCGGGCGCATCCTCGAGCTGATCAGCGGGTCCACTCCGGTCGAGGAGGCGGTGCGCGCCGTGGCCGGCGGCTGACACCGCACTCCGCCCTCACCCCGAGTGTGGGACTCGCACCCGGGCGCTCGTAAAGGCGCTGCGAGCCCGACACGGTGTTCCACAAGCTGAGGGACATCAAGCTGCGGGGGAGGATGGACGTGAGCGACGAAGGAGGCCCTTCATGAAGTCAAGAGCCCCTGATCAGGACGCCTGGTACTCGCGCACACCCTCGCAGGCCGAGGGCGAGCGGGACGAGACGGGCGAGCGCACCGCGACGGAACAGCACCCGGACGTCCCCCGGAGCGAGCCGTCCCAGGCGGAGGGCGAGCGGGGGGACGACGCCTAGCACTCCCTGCTGTTCGGCTCGACCGGCCTCGCCGTCACCGTCGTCCTGCTGTCCGGGCGCCCCGGAGAAGGATCCGCACATTTCGGGTAGTCGGCCCGTGAGCGGGTACGCGACATGCCGCTCGGTTCTCTGAAGGCTTTCTAGGGACGGAGTGGTCGGATGGCCGGCAGTCGGGCGCACAGCCTGTACCACCGCTACTCCCGCCGGAAGGGCAGCCTTCCGCGGGGCAGCGCCGGGCGGCCCCCCGCGGCCGCGCGCGGGGGGCCCCGCCCGCCCGCTCGCACCGCAGCCGACCATGCCCTCCACGAACTGGCCGCGCTCTCCCGCGCCCTGTTCGGCACTCCGGACGAAGCCGCGATCCTGCGCCTGGCCATGGACCACATAGCCGCCGCGGGGCCGTACAGTGCCGAGGCCGGATACCTCAATGTGGTCGGCGACCTGGTCCCCACTCCGAGGGACGGGCAGATGCCTGCCTCGGCCGTGAGCCGCAGGGTGCGGGAGCTGGCCGGGGAGGACGGCGCCGTGACCGTGGCCGGCAGGCCCTGGGGCCGGGCCCTGGGGCTACGCGGATCTCCTGGGCGACTCCACGGCTACCTCGTGGTGACGTCCCGCTCCCGGCCCACCAAGGCCGAGCGATCTCTGCTCGCCATGCTCGTCCGGCACACCGCTGCCGCACTGTCGGTCGCCTTCGCAGACCGCCGCCGGAGCGAGGACGCGCTGGAGCTGTGCCGGCTGAGGGCGGAGCGCACGGCCCTCCAGCGGCAGCTGATCTCCGCGGTGGCTGAGCTGGGCTACGAGCGAGCCGTTCACGCTCTCATGGCCGACGTCGCCGCCTCGGGTGGCGGCGAGGAAGCTGTCACCCGCGCACTGCACGGGCTCACTGGACTGCCCGCGCTGGTCGAGGACCGCTTCGGTCGGCTGAGGTCCTGGACCGGCCCCGGCCGGCCCGACCCCTATCCCGAACCGGACCCCGTCCGCCAGGACGAGATGTTGCACACCGTCGCCAAAGAGGCCGGGCCGGTGCGGATAAAGGACCGGCTGCTCACTCTCGTCCGCCCGCACGGCGAGATCCTGGGCGTGCTCGCGCTGGTCGACACCCGGTACGAGGCCGACGAGCACACCGTGCTCGCGCTCGGACACGCCGCCACGTCGCTCGCCCGGGAGCTGGCGCACCTGCGAAATCTGGCCGAAGTGGAGCTGCGGCTGCACCGCGAGCTGGCCGACGACCTCCTGGCGGGGACGGACGAGGCGAGCGCCTACGCCCGGTCCGAGGCAGTCGGACACGACCTGCACGGCAGCCACTACGTCGTCGTGGTGCAGTGGTTGAACCGGACCGCCGACGATTCCTTCGCGCAGACCGTGCGCCGGGCGGTCTCCGCGGTGGGCATGCGCTCGCTGCAGACCCGCCGCTCCGACCAGGTCGTCCTCATCGCCGGCGGCAGGCCGCATGCCTGCGCGTTGTACGAGGCGCTCGCCCGGGAGACCGGGATACGGTCCGGGACGATCGGAGTGAGCGCCCCCTGCGACTCCGTGGACGACATCCCCCACCGCTACCAGGAGGCCCAGCGCGCCCTGGAAGTGCGCCGCCACTCCCGTGAGCGCTACGGCACGTCGTTCTTCGACGAGCTCGGCCTCTATCGCATCCTGGGGCCCGGAAGCGGTCTCCGGGAACTGGAGACGTTCGTCCAGGAGTGGCTCGGGCAGCTCATCGACTACGACTCCCGGCACCACGCGACCATGGTGGAGACCCTGTCCCGGTACTTCGACTGCGGCGGCAACTACGACGAGACCGCGGAATCCCTCGGGATCCACCGCAGCACGCTGCGCTATCGGCTCCAGCGCATCCGCGACATCAGCGGCAACGACCTCGTGAACGTCGAGGACCGGCTGAACCTCCAGGTCGCGACCCGAGTGTGGAAGATCGTCCTGGGCGGGCCCGGCTGACGCCTCGCTGGAACTCGCGTGGGAGTGGTGTCGGCGCACGGCGGCCCGGCCGCCGGAGTCCCGGGGGACCGGCGAACCGGGGGAAATCCGGCGGGTGAAGGAGGTGAGTGAGCGGCCCCTGCCGGTTACCCGGGTGCCCCAGGATTCCGGATTCCGATGAGGGAGAAGAGGCCATGACCCACAGTACGAGCGCCCGGGACGTCGTGGAGGCCATCAAGGACGTCGACTTCCCGGCCGACAAGGACGAGCTGATCGAAGCGGCGAGCCGGTCCGGCGCCGCGCCGGATGTCGTCAAGGCGCTGCGCGGCATCCCGGCCGAGCAGTACGCCAACCGCGAGGAGGTGGCCCGGTCGGTCCGCGTCGACCCCGACTCCGACCTCGGGCTGAGCCCGGCACAGCGAGCCGAGCAGGCCCGCAAGGGCGGCAGGCCGGGACAGTCCCAGCATCTGCGCGATGTGCCGAAACCGCCGATCGAGGAGGAGCTGGACAGCTGACGGCCGGGCCGCTCGGTGCCGGCCGCGCCCCTCAGCGGGCGTGCTGACGTGGACTTCGCCGTCGACGGCCTTGGACTGCCGCCGCCGCGCCGGCAGTCGGCGTTGCGGGGTGTGCTGGTATCAGGGCATGGACAACAAGCGGCGCGTGCTGATCGTCGCCTACGACGGTGCGCAGATTCTCGACATCGCCTGTCCCAGTGGCGCGTTGGACATCGCCAACCGGTACGGCGCCGAGCCGCCGTACTCCATCGTGCTGGGGACCCTGGGCCGTCGGGTCGCCCGTAGCTCGGCGGGGATCCTGATGGGAGCGGAGCAGGGGCTGGAGACGGTTGCGGGGCAGTTGGACACCCTGTTGGTGGTGGGCGGCATCGGCTGTGAGGACGCGGCGTCGGACGAGCCACTGCTGGGCCAGGTGCGCCGGCTGGCCGGACTCAGTCGACGGGTGGCCTCCGTCTGTACCGGCGCCTATGTGCTCGCCGCCGCCGGACTGCTGGACCACCGGCGGGTGACGACCCATTGGGGGTGGGGGGAACGACTTGCCGAGCGTCACCCCGCCGTGGCCGTGGACGTGGCTCCTCTCTACATACGCGACGGAAACGTCTACACCTCGGCCGGGGTCACCAGCGCACTCGACCTGACGCTGGCACTGATCGAGGACGACCACGGGCCGACGCTGGCTCGTGCCGTCGCCCGGGAACTCGTCACGCACTTGCACCGGCCGGCTGATCAGGCGCAGATCTCCATGTTCCTGGCCGCTCCGCCGCCGGAGGACCGGCTGGTGCGGGACCTGGTGGGCCACATCGCCGCTCATCTGGCCGAGGACCTCACGCCTGCCGCTCTGGCGGCCCGGGCGGGAGTCAGCACCCGGCACCTGACACGCCTGTTCACCGCGCACCTCGGTACGACTCCGGCACGGGCCGTGCGCGTGGCGCGCACCGAAGCGGCGGCGCATCTGGTGCGCTCCAGCGGACTGTCCTTGGCAGCGATCGCCCGTCGCTGCGGTTTCGGGTCGGCGGAGACTTTGCGGCAGGCGTTTCTCGAGCACTACGGGGTCACGGGGGACAGGATTCGCAGGATGCCGGACATGCCGGCTGCGCGCGTCGCGCCGAGGCAGAAGACTCCCGGGCCATGAGGCATTCCACAACGCGCAGAAACGTACTCCGGGGGACCGTGGCCACGGCCGCCCTCGCCGCCACGGCTGCGGCCACGACCGGGGCTCACGCCGTTCCGCGGGGCGGCGCGGGGCCGAACATCGGAATTCTGCTCTACGACGGCTTCAGCCTGCTGGACCCGACCGGTCCGGCCGAAGTGCTGTCCCGGCTGCCGGACGCGACCGTGACGATGATCGCCGAGCGGCGCGGCGCGGTCCGTACGGACACGGCAGACGTGGCCCTGGTCGCTGAACGGTCCATCAGCGAAGTGGACCGCCTCGACGTCCTGCTCGTGCCGGGCGCGGGCAACCGCGGCACCGTCGCGGCCATGAACAACGAGGCGCTCCTGCGCTGGATCCGCCAGATCCACCGGCACAGCCGATGGACGACCTCCGTGTGCACCGGCAGCATCGTCCTCGCCGCGGCCGGGCTGCTGGACGGCAGGCAGGCGACGACCTACTGGGCCTCCGCCGAGTACCTCCAGGCCACGTTCGACGTGACCTACCTGCCGCAGCGCTACGTACGCTCAGGGAAGATCATCACTGCGGCCGGGGTGTCGGCGGGAGTGGACATGGCCCTGTACCTCGCCTCCCTCATGACGGACGACGACACGGCCGAGGCCATCCAACTCGCCGTCGAATACGACCCCCAGCCCCCCTTCGACTCCGGCGACGCCGCAGTCGCCAGTCCCCAACTGAAGGAAAAAGCCCTGCAGTTGCTGGCCGCCTCGCAGGTGTAGCCGAAGCCGGAGCCGCAGCCGGAAGCCGCTGAGCGGACAGCCACCGCCCGCTTCACCGCCCCCGAGCGTCCGCCAGTTGCCGACCGGCTCGTAGGTCAGCCCAGCACTTCTGCGATCGGGGCGTCGGCGTCCACGTAGCGCACGAGCTTGCGGTTCGCGAACTCGACGATGCCCATGTCGCCGAGTTCGCGCCCGTAGCCGGAGCGCCTGATGCCGCCGAAGGGCAGCTCCGGTCGGGACGCGGTCGGGTGGTTGATCCATACCATGCCCGCCTCCAGCCGGTCCGCGACGCCGCGAGCGCGCTCCGGGTCGGCGGCGAAGACCGCGCCTCCCAGGCCGTAGGGGGAGGTGTTGGCCAGTGCCACGGCCTCGTCCTCGTCGGCCACCCGGTAGACCGTGGCGACGGGGCCGAAGAGCTCTTCCCGGTAGGCCCGCATGTCCGGTGTGACGTCGGTGAGAAGGGTCGGCTCGACGAAGGCGCCCGGCAGGTCGGGCCGCCCGCCGCCCAGCACCACCGTGGCTCCCTTGTCCACCGCGTCACGAACCTGCTCCATCAGGAGTTCGGCCGCGGCCTCGGAGGACAGCGGGCCGAGCGTGGTGGCGGGGTCGACCGGATCTCCCGGTCGCACCTCGCTCATCCGGTCACGCAGCCCGGTGACGAAGGCGTCGTAGACGTCGGCAAGGACGATGAAGCGCTTGGCCGCCACGCAGCACTGCCCGGTGTTGCCCATCCGGCCGAGGAACGCGGCGTACACGGTGCGCTCGAGGTTGTGATCGTCCAGCACGACGAAGGGATCACTGCCACCCAGCTCGAGGACGGACTTCTTGACGTTGCGGCCGGCGATCTCGCCCAAACTCACGCCGGCCCGCTCGCTTCCCGTCAGTGACGCTCCCTGCACCCGCGAGTCATCGATGATCTTCCCGACGTCTCTGCCCCGCACGAAGAGATTGGTGTAGACCCCGGCCGGCACACCCGCATCCGTGAACAACTGCTCGAGTGCCAGTGCGGACTGGGGGCAGCTGCTCGCGTGCTTGAGCAGGATCGTGTTGCCGAGGACGAGGTTCGGACCCGCGAACCGGACGACCTGGTACAGCGGGAAGTTCCACGGCATCACACCGAGAACGACGCCGAGCGGCTCGTTCACCAGCACGGCCGTGCCCTCGGGCACCGGCAGGGGCTGTTCTTCCAGCAGCTCGGGGCCGTGCTCGCCGTAGTGGGTGAGGATGTCGGACGCGAGATCGACCTCGGCACGGCTCGAGTCGATCAGCTTGCCGACCTCAAGGGTCAGGAGGTGCGCCAGTTCCTCCTTGCGCTCCCTCATGAGCCGGCCGGCGCGTCGCACGAGGGCCCCCCGGTCGGCCGTCGACCGGGCACGCCAGTTCGGAAAGCTACTGTGCGCCGCGTCGATCGCGCGCCCCACGTCCTCCGCGCTCAGCGCCGGGAACTCACGAACCCTTTCACCGGTGTACGGGTTGACCGTGGCGATGGGGCTTCCCTGGGCAGTGACATGGGCGTCCATGACGCCTCCCTGGAGTCGGGGCACCCGGGTTTCCACGCCCGGACCCGTTCACACGTGCCGCTCTCCGCGCGGAGGCGTCGGGCCGTGGATGGTCGTGGTCGCCACCGTCCGTGCGCGGGCGTAGGCCGGGTCGGCGTGGCAGGCTGGCAGGGGGTCCGCGCCGTTCGTCACAACACAGCAGCGAAGGAGGACGACGCATGGATGAACAGGAATTCGTCCGTACCGTCGCCGAGCGCACCGGACTGGGCCGGCAGGAGGCGGCGGACCTGACCTGGGCCACGCTCGAGACGCTGGCCCACAGGCTGAGCCCGGGGGAGGCCAGGGACCTGATCACCGAGCTCCCCGAGGGCCTCGCGGAGGCGGTGCGCCGGGGAACCACGGACCGCATCGAGCGCTTCGGCCACGCCGACAGCGTGCAGCGCGTGGCCGAACGCACCATGCTCAAGGAGGAGGAAGCCGACCGGGGTGTGCGGACCGTACTGGTCGTACTCCGGGAGGCGATCAGCCAGAAGGAGTTCGACGACCTGATGTCGCAGCTCGGAACGGACTTCTCCGAGGCCGTCGAATCCGCCGGCTGACCCAGGGGCCTTCGGCACGGCGCCCGCATCACGGAGTGAGCGTCCTGGACGCCGCGTGTGCGCCGGGGAGGCGACTCCAGGGGCCGGACACCACCGCCGTGTGACGCCCGGGCGTCACACGGCGATGACGTGTCGGCGAAGCCGAAAGCGCTCCGCCGGGTCGTTGCAGGCGCCCGCGACGATGATCGGCATGCCTGCCTTGCGGGCTGCGTCAATGGGGCAGGTGGACTCCCTTGTCCGCGAGGGTCGCGGGAAAGCACGGTGAGGTGGTGCGGCCGGTGGCCGTCCACCCGCATCATGGCTCCTCCTAGCCCGGGGCGCCGACGAGAGCCTCGAAGTCCCGGGGCAGCTGGGACATGACCTGGCGGAACTCGCCGTCACTGACCGCGTCCCGCAGGGTGCTCAGCTCGGCTCGTACGCCCTCGCGGGCCTCGTCCGGGCTCAGCCCTGCTCGCCTGCTGACCCGATCGACGAACTCGTCGAGTCCGAAGCGCTCGGCCTCCGGAGTGGGAGAGACAAGCGGTTCCTTCAGCGGCTTGGGCAGTTCGGACGCGAGGTCCTCCGCCTCACCCCTGGTGAGCCGCTCGGCCAGTGTTTCCAGGGTGGCGCGGGTGAGGGGCTCCGCCTTCTCCGGGGGGACAGGGGCGCGCCGGGTGATGGTGTCGAGGAAGGTGTTGTAGTCCATGAGTGGTCCTTCTTCTGAAGCCTCGCAACTGTCCGGGGTGGGTGAGACAGCCACCGAAGGGCGCGGCGTGCGTGTGGGGTGGTGGGCTGATGCGTGGTCAGGGTGCGTACGCGTCAGCGGAGGTTGAGTGGTATCGACATCCCCATGCTCCAGATGCGGGCCGCACTCCGCCTGCTCCCTGCGGGCGGAAAGTCAGTGGGCTCGGTACACCTCCGAGCACAAGTGCAGTCGGCCTCCCCAAAAGCCCTGGCCGGCCGAGGTCATGCCCCTTCATGCTGCTCTGCCAGGGTAGGAGGAAGCGTTCTTTTTCGGCCTCGGGTGCGGAGGCGCTCGGCAGGGGGCTCTGCGAATCTCGACCGGGTACCAGCCGATGGCGGCGCGGACGTGAGCCAACGACGCCGTCCGGTTCCCTGGCGAGGAGGCGAGAGGCATGACCGTGACGGGTGTGTCGAAGCTCGAGAGGTTCTTCCGGGCCGCCGCAGGTCTCGACGTGGACAAGAACGACCTGAAGCGGTACGGCGACTTCGTCGACGCCAAGCTCTACGACCTCCTGGTCGTCGGCCAGGCGTCGGCCAAGGCCAACGGCCGGGACACCATCGAACCGTGGGACCTGCCGATCACCAAGGGCCTCCAGGAGAGCATCCACCGGTTCCGGCGGCTCGACGAGGAGGTCGACCTGAAGCCGATCCTGGAACAGCTCGCCGCGCACCCTCCCCTCGACAGGACGCCCACCCCGGAGACCGAAGAGCGTTACCCCGAGATCATCGGCGGTCTCAGCGTCGCCCTCGCCGAGACGTTCAAGATCATGTATCCGGATGACAAGAACCCGCAGACCGGCCACTGGGAGAGCGTGACCGAGGTGTTCGACCGGCTGCTGTAGCAGTCGAGCCCCGCTGCACGCCGCCGATCGCGACGACGGCCGGCCACCTCGTACAGCCGGCGACTCGTGAGGGGAGCCGTACCGTGACACAGGAACTCCGGGGGATGCGGGTGGCGATCCTGGCCGCCGACGGCGTCGAACGCGTGGAACTCGACCAGCCGCGCGGTGCGTTGCACGGCGCAGGGGCCAAGACCGAGATCCTCTCGCTCCATCACGGCGAGATCCAGGCCCGCCAGTTCGACCTCAACCCGGCGGGAACGTTCCCCGTGGACCGCCTGGTCGCCGACGCCTCCGTCGACGACTACCACGCCCTGCTCCTGCCCGGCGGCACCATGAACCCCGACCAACTGCGCATGGACCGCGACGCGGTGCGGTTCGTCAGGGATTTCATGGCCGGCGGGAAACCGGTCGCATCGATCTGCCACGGCCCGTGGACGCTGGCGGAAGCCGACGCCGTGCGCGGCCGCCGCCTCACGTCCTGGCCCAGCATCCGCACCGATCTGCGCAACGCCGGTGCGGAGGTCGTCGCCGACCAGGAGGTGGTCGTCGACGGACAACTGGTCACCAGTCGCGGGCCGGCCGACCTGCCCGCATTCTGCGCCGCCGTCGTGGAGCAGTTCGCCCGGGCGCACCATCCCATGCCCGGCTGAACCAGAGCCTGGCAGCCGCAGCCGCAGCCGCAGCCGCAGCCGCAGTCGCCGGCCCCGCGGCTCGTGCCGGGCCACCCTGAGGGCCCGTCACGAGCCGCCGAGGGGAATCGTCGTCCCGCTCCCTGCCCTCGTGGACCGAGCGCCGGTGCCACTTTTGGACCCGCTGGGCGCAGGCGGGGCGACCGTACGAAAAGCCACCCTGGGGATTGCCGGGACCGCTCGGCGGTCCTCAGGCGAAAGGATCGGCGGTCCTCAGGCGAAAGGAACGGCCATGACCGAGCAGGCCCGCAGGACCGTTGCCTCGTACGCGACGTACCAGGAAGCCGAACGTGCCGTCGACCACCTCGCCGACCAGGGGTTTCCCGTCCAGAAGGTGGCGATCATCGGTCAGGACGTGCGCCTGGTGGAACAGGTGATCGGTCGCATGGGGTACGGCCAGGCCGCCCTCCAAGGTGCGGCCAACGGAGCGCTGCCCGGCGTACTCGTCGGCTGGATCTTCGGGCTGCTGAACTGGCTGAATCCGGTCGTCTCCGGTCTGCTCCTCGCCCTGTACGGGCTGATCTTCGGGGCGGTCGTCGGTGCGCTGGTCGCCCTGCTGGTGCATGCGGCCCAAGGCGGCCGCCGGGACTTCGCCTCGGTCCGCTCGATGGTGCCCGGCCGGTACGACGTCGTGGCGGACGAGGACGTAGCCGACGAGGCCGTCCGGCTGGTCGCCGGGCTGGACAGCAGGGCCGGCGCGAACACGGAGAGCGCCTCCTCCAGGGGCCGGCGCCCGCGCAGCGACCCCGCCCCCAGCTGAACGAGTTTCGAAGCCGGGCGGACACGGCCCGGAGGATGAACGGTCGCCGACGGACGTCGACCGCCGCGGAAGGAGTTCCTCATGGCCAAGGCAGTGGGCATCGACCTGGGCACCACCAACTCGGTGATCGCAGTGTGGGAGGGCGGCGAGCCGACCGTAGTGCCCAACAGCGAGGGCAACCGCACGACACCGTCCGTGGTGGCCTTCACCGACACCGGCGAGCGCCTGGTGGGCCAGCTGGCCCGCCGCCAGGCGATCCTCAACCCGAAGGGCACCATCTACTCGGCCAAGCGGTTCATCGGCCGGCACTTCGACGAGATCCCCGACGAGGCCAAGGCCGTCGCCTACGACGTCGTGCCGGGAGAGAACGGCGAGGCCCGCTTCAAGGTGCGGGACAAGCTGTACGCGCCTGAGGAGATCAGCGCACAGGTGCTGCGCAAACTCGCCGACGACGCCTCCAAGCAGCTGGGGGAGCGGGTCACGGAGGCGGTCATCACGGTGCCCGCCTACTTCAACGACGCCCAGCGCACCGCGACCCGTGACGCCGGACGGATCGCGGGACTCGAAGTGCTGCGGATCATCAACGAGCCGACGGCGGCCGCCCTCGCGTACGGCATGGACAAGAAGGAGCACGAGACCGTTCTCGTCTTCGACCTGGGCGGCGGCACCTTCGACGTGAGCATCCTCGATGTCGGCGACGGCGTGGTCGAGGTGCGTTCCACGGCGGGTGACAGCCATCTGGGCGGCGACGACTTCGACCGGCGTCTGGTCGACTACCTCGCGGACGACTTCCAGAAGGAGAACGGCATCGACCTGCGCAAGGACCCGCAGGCGCTGCAACGCCTGTTCGAGGCGGCGGAGAAGGCCAAGACCGAGCTCAGCTCCGTCACCCAGACCCAGGTCAGCCTGCCGTTCATCACCGCCGACGCCTCCGGGCCCAAGCACCTCACCGACTCGATCATGCGGTCCACGTTCGAGCAGATCACCGGCGACCTGGTGGAGCGCTGCCTCGGTCCGGTGGAGCAGGCCATGGCCGACGCCAAGGTCGGCGAGAGCGACATCGACGAGGTCATCCTCGTCGGCGGTTCCACCCGCATCCCCGCCGTCCAGGCACTGGTGCGCCGGCTGACCGGCGGCAAGGACCCCAACATGAGCGTGAACCCCGATGAGGTCGTGGCCCTGGGCGCCGCGATCCAGGCCGGGGTGCTCAAGGGCGAGGTCAAGGACGTCCTGCTGCTCGACGTCACCCCCCTGTCGCTGGGCGTGGAGACGCGCGGCGGAGTGATGACGAAGATCATCGAGCGGAACACCACCATCCCGGTGCGCCGCAGCGAGACCTTCTCCACCGCCGAGGACAACCAGCCGGCCGTCGACATCGTCGTCCTCCAGGGCGAGCGCGAGCTGGCCGCCGACAACCGGGTCCTCGGCCGGTTCCAGCTCACCGACATCCGGCCGGCGCCGCGGGGCGAACCGCAGGTCGAGGTCACCTTCGACATCGACGCCAACGGCATCCTCAACGTCAGCGCGCGCGACAAGGACACCGGCAAGGAACAGGGCATCACCATCAGCGAGAGCTCCAACCTGGACCGGAGCGAGGTCGAACGCATGGTCCAGGAGGCCGAGAGCAACCGGGGCCAGGACCAGGCGCTCCGCGAGGCCGTCGACGCCCGCAACGAACTCGACGCGATCGCCTACCAGGTCGAGAAGCGTCTGAACGAACTGGCCGACGCCGCGCCCGCGCACGAGAAGGCGCGAGCCGAGATGCTGGTAGCGGACGCCCGCGACGCGGTCAAGAACGAGGCCGGAGTGGACAAGGTCAGGCCGCTGATCTCCGAACTCCAGCAGGTCTACGCCGGGCTCGCCGCCCACCAGGCCGGAGCCGCGGCGGCGGGTGGTCCGTCGGACGCCACCGGGCCGGACGGCTTCGGGCAGGGCGGTCCCGGGCAGGGCGGTGCCGGGCAGGGCGGTGCCGGCGCCGACGAAGACGTGATCGACGCCGAGTTCGACAAGGGCTGAGGTACCCGCCATGCCGATCCCTCCCCAGGACCGATCGTCCGACCCACCGCCCGAAGGCGCCGTGCAACCGCCGACGGGCCACCTGCCCGAGCCCGCGCCGCCGACCACGGAGGCCGAACCGGGCCCCGACGCGGCCACCGGTCCGGCCGGGGCCGAGGACGAGTACGCGGCCGCGCTGAAAGAGGTCGAGGACCGCTGGCGGCGTGCTCTCGCCGATCTGGACAACCTGCGCAAGCGGCACGCCAGGGAACTGGACCGGGAGCGCGCGGTCGAACGCGCCCGCACGGCGGCGGCCTTCCTTCCCGTCGTCGACAACCTCGAACTGGCCCTGAACCACGCGGGCTCCGACCCCGGTGCGATCGTCGAGGGGGTCCGCGCCGTGCGCGACCAGGCCGTGTCCGTCCTTGAACGCCTCGGTTACGAGCGTCACGCCGAGACCGGCGTCCCGTTCGACCCCTCCCTGCACGAGGTCGTCGGCGTGGTCCAGGACCCCGACGCCGAACCGAACACCGTGGCGCAGGTGCTGCGCCCCGGCTACGGCGAGGCGGAGCGGCAGCTGAGGCCGGCCGCCGTGACCGTCGCCAAGCGGGAGTGAGCGGCCATGGCACGCGACTTCTACGAGGTCCTCGGGGTCCCGCGAGACGTCGACAAGGACGAGATCCAGCGGGCGTTTCGCAAGCTGGCCCGCAGATACCACCCGGACGTCAACAAGGACCCCGCGGCGGAGGAGCGGTTCAAGGAGATCAACGAGGCCTTCAGTGTCCTGTCCGACCCCGACCAGCGGGCCCGTTACGACCGCTTCGGCGAGGACTTCCGGAAGGTTCCCGAGGACTGGGAGGAGCGGGTCGGTGCCGGCGCGGGACCCGGCGGCGGCTTCCGCTGGTCCACCGGGGAGGGCCCCCGGGTGCGGTACGGCACCAGCGGCTTCGGCGCGGAGGGCGTCGACGTCGAGGACCTGTTCGGCTCGTTCTTCGGGGGCGCCGGACGGATGCGTGTCCCCGGAGCCGACCAGGAGGCCGAACTGCCGCTCACCGTCGAGGAGGCCTACCGGGGAGGCCGTCGCACCGTCACGCTCGCCGGTCCCACGGGGCAGCCGCGGCGGTACGAGGTCGACGTGCCACCGGGTGTCACCGACGGGCAGCGTATCCGGCTGGCGGGCGAGGGCGGCCGGGGCAGCGGTGACGCCCCCGCGGGGGACCTGTACCTGCGGGTGCGGATCCAGCCGCACCCCCAGTTCCGCCTCGACGGCCGGGACGTGTACGTGGAGCTTCCGGTCACCCCGTGGGAGGCCGCGCTGGGCGCGACGGTTCCGGTGCCCACGCCGAGCGGGGCGACGGCGAAGGTGAGCGTGCCGGCGGGCTCCTCCAGCGGCCGGCGGCTGCGGCTGCGCGGTGAGGGCATGCCGAACCCGCGCGGCACGAACGGCGACCTCTACGCCGAGCTCCGGATCATGGTGCCGTCCGGGCTCAGCGACCGGGAGCGCGCACTCTTCGAGGAGCTCGCCGCCGTCTCCTCGTTCGACCCCAGGAGGACACGATGAGTGACCCACGCGCCGCGGCGCGCCAGGCGTCCCGGCCGACGGCTCCCGCACCGGCACGCGTCCGGTACGCGATCGTGCCGGTGCCCAGACTCTCTCTGCAGACCGTGGCCCGCCGCTCCGGCGTCCATCCCGACCTCATCCGCCGGTTCGTCGCTCTGGGCCTGGTCGAGGCCGAGCGCGACGCCTCCGGAGGGCTGGTGTTCGAACCCACGGCACCGGCCGCCCTCGCCCGCGTCCAGCGGCTGCGCGCCGGGCTGTGCCTCAACTACGCATCCATCGGCCTGGTGCTCGACCTGCTGGACCGCATCAGCATGCTGGAAGCCGCCCTGCGCCGCGCCGGCACGAGGAGGGAATCACCCCCATGGACATGAACCGTCTCACCCAGAAGTCCCAGGAAGCCCTCCAGGAGGCCCAGAGCGCGGCCGTCGGCATGGGGCAGACCGAGGTCGACGGGGAACACCTGCTGCTCGCGCTTCTCGATCAGGAGGACGGTCTGATCCCACGGTTGCTGCAACAGGCCGGCGCCGACCCGAACGACCTGCGCGCGGCCGTGCGCCAGGAACTCTCCCGCCGCCCGAAGGTCACCGGTCCCGGCGCTGCACCCGGCCAGGTCTTCGTCACCCAGCGCCTGTCCCGCCTGCTCGACGCCGCCGAGCGGGAGGCCAAACGCCTCAAGGACGAGTACGTGTCCGTGGAGCACCTCCTGCTCGCCCTGGCCGAGGAGGGCTCGGCCACCGCCGCCGGACGCCTCCTCAAGGAGCACGGCGTCACCCGGGACTCGTTCCTGAGCTCGCTCACCCAGAT
Organism: Streptomyces sp. NPDC002566; assembly: GCF_042889585.1. NCBI lineage: Bacteria > Bacillati > Actinomycetota > Actinomycetes > Kitasatosporales > Streptomycetaceae > Streptomyces > Streptomyces sp. NPDC002566. The sequence goes on from NZ_JBIARD010000001.1 coordinate 1,081,177, forward strand.
CCGCGGCAACCAGCGCGTCACCTCCGCCAACCCCGAAGTTGCCTATGAGGCGCTGGAGAAGTACGGCCGCGACCTGGTCCTCGAGGCTCGGTCCGGGCGGCTCGACCCGGTCATCGGCCGTGATGCCGAGATCCGCCGCGTCACCCAGATCCTCAGCCGCAAGACCAAGAACAACCCGGTCCTCATCGGCGATCCCGGCGTCGGCAAGACCGCCATCGTCGAGGGCCTGGCCCAGCGCATCGTTCGCGGCGACGTCCCCGAAGGCCTGCGCGACAAGACGGTGTTCGCTCTCGACATGGGCTCCCTGGTCGCCGGCGCCAAGTACCGCGGCGAGTTCGAGGAACGCCTCAAGGCCGTGCTGTCCGAGGTGAAGGCCGCCCAGGGACGCATCCTGCTCTTCGTCGACGAACTCCACACCGTCGTCGGCGCGGGCGCCGCCGAAGGGGCCATGGACGCCGGCAACATGCTCAAGCCGATGCTCGCCCGCGGCGAACTCCACATGATCGGCGCCACCACCCTCGACGAGTACCGCAAGCACATCGAGAAGGACGCCGCCCTCGAACGCCGCTTCCAGCAGGTCCTGGTCGACGAGCCGAGCGTGGAGGACACCATCTCCATCCTGCGCGGACTGCGCGAACGCCTGGAGGTCTTCCACGGCGTGAAGATCCAGGACACCGCGCTGGTCTCCGCGGCCACCCTCAGCCACCGCTACATCACCGACCGGTTCCTGCCCGACAAGGCCATCGACCTCGTCGACGAGGCGTGCGCCCGGCTGCGTACCGAGATCGACTCGATGCCCGCCGAACTGGACGAGATCACCCGTCGCGTCACCCGCCTGGAGATCGAGGAGGCGGCCCTGTCCAAGGAGACCGACCCCGCCAGCAAAGCCCGCCTGGAGGAGCTGCGCAGGGAACTGGCCGACCTGCGGGGCGAGGCCGACTCCAAACGCGCCCAGTGGGAGGCCGAACGGCAGGCCATCCGCCGTGTGCAGGAGCTGCGCCAGGAACTGGAGCAGGTCCGCCACGAGGCGGAGGAGGCCGAACGCGCCTACGACCTCAACCGCGCCGCCGAACTCCGCTACGGCCGCCTCCAGGACCTGGAGCGCCGGCTCGCCGCGGAGGAGGAGCAACTGGCCGCCAAACAAGGACAGAACCGGCTGCTGCGCGAGGTCGTCACCGAGGAGGAGATCTCCGAGATCGTCGCCGCGTGGACCGGCATCCCCGTCGCCCGTCTCCAGGAGGGCGAACGCGAGAAGCTGCTGCGCCTCGACGAGATCCTGCGCGAGCGCGTCATCGGCCAGGACGAGGCCGTCAAACTCGTCGCCGACGCCATCATCCGCGCCCGCTCCGGCATCCGCGACCCGCGCCGCCCCATCGGCTCGTTCATCTTCCTCGGCCCCACCGGCGTCGGGAAGACCGAGCTGGCCAAGACCCTCGCGGCGGCCCTGTTCGACTCCGAGGAGAACATGGTCCGCCTCGACATGAGCGAGTACCAGGAGCGGCACACCGTCAGCCGGCTCATGGGCGCACCACCCGGATACGTCGGCTACGAGGAAGGCGGCCAGCTCACCGAGGCCGTACGCCGCAAGCCGTACTCGGTCGTGCTGTTCGACGAGATCGAGAAGGCGCACACCGATGTCTTCAACACCCTGCTGCAGATGCTCGACGACGGCCGGATCACCGACTCCCAGGGCCGCACGGTCGACTTCCGCAACACCGTGATCATCATGACGTCCAACATCGGCTCCGAGCACCTCCTCGACGGCGCCACCGCCGAGGGCGAGATCAAGCCGGACGCGCGCGCCCTGGTGATGGGCGAGCTGCGCGGGCACTTCCGCCCGGAGTTCCTCAACCGCGTCGACGACATCGTGCTGTTCAAGCCGCTCGGCGAGCGGCAGATCGAGCGGATCGTGGAGCTGCAGTTCGACGAACTGCGCCGCCGCCTCGCCGAACGCCGCATCACCGTCGAACTCACAGAGGCGGCCCGTGAGTTGATCGCCCACCAGGGCTACGACCCGGTGTACGGGGCCCGGCCGCTGCGGCGCTACATCTCCCATGAGGTCGAGACGATGGTCGGGCGCGCCCTGCTGCGCGGTGACGTCCAGGACGGCGCGACGGTCCGCGTCGACGCCGAACACGGAGAGCTGGTGGTCACCTACGACCAGCCCGAGGACGTGAGAGGAGCGCGGGCGGCATGAGCACCATGCAGGCGACGACCGTCACATGCCCCCACTGCGGGCGCACCAACCGGGTGCCCGTGGCGGCGGAGGGCCGCCCCAAGTGCGGCCACTGCAAGCAGCCTCTGCCGTGGATGGTGGACGCGGGCGACGACGACTTCGCCGAGGTCGCCGAGCGGGCCGACGTCCCCGTCGTGGTCGACCTGTGGGCCACCTGGTGCGGCCCCTGCCGCATGGTCAGCCCCGCACTGGAGAAGGTCGCCACCGATCTCGCCGGCCGGATCAAACTCGTCAAGGTCGACGTCGACAAGAACCCGCGCCTGTCGCAGCGTTTCGGGGTCCAGGCCGTACCGACACTGCTGGTCCTCGACCGGGGCGAGACGGTCGCCCGGCAGGCGGGGGCGGCGCCCGCACCCGCCCTGCGCCAGTGGGTGGAACAGTCGATCACCGCCCGGAAAGGGTGATCCGTATGACCCTGCATGCAGACCCCCACCTCGCGCTTGTCCGGCCGGTCCAGCCGCTGACCCCGGAAGGGTGTCAGGAGTGTCTGGCGCTCGGCTCCCCGTGGGTCCACCTGAGGCTCTGCCTGACCTGCGGGCACGTCGGCTGCTGCGACTCCTCGCCGAACAAGCACGCGCGCAGGCACGCAGCTGCCGACGCTCATCCGATCGTGCAGTCGTTCCAGCCCGGCGAGGACTGGCGCTGGTGCTTCGTTCACGAGGCGTTCGTCTGATGTCCGGCGACCAGCCGCTGCCGGGCGGAGAACCCGTGCCGGAGAAGACCGACGAGGTCGCCTTCTGGGAGACCCCGGACATCCACGGCGCGTATCCACGCCTCACGGAGGACCAGACAGCACGACTGGCGGAGCACGGGCAACGCCGGAGCATGGCTCCGCACGAGGTGCTGATCCGGGAAGGGGAGCGCTGCGAGACGTTCCTCGTCGTCCTCAGCGGTAGCGTCGCCGTGGTCGAGGACTACGGCACTCCCGAGGAGCACCTGCTGCGCGTGCACGGCCCCGGTCGCTTCATCGGCGAACTCGGTCTGCTGCACGGACAGGTGGCCTTCTACACCGCCGTCGCCAGGGAGCCGGGCGAGGTCCTCGTCGTCTCCCTGGACCAGTTGCGCCACCTGGTGTCCCAGGACCCCGTCATCGGGGACGTCGTGCTGCGCGCCTGTCTGTGCCGTCGCGCGCTGCTCGTCGGGCAGGGCGCCGGCTTCCGCATCATCGGCTCGCGCTACTCGCCCGACACCAGACGGCTGCGCGAGTTCGCCGTCCGCAACCGGCTCCCGCACCGCTGGATCGACCTGGAGACCGACGAGGAGGCCGAGGAGCTGCTGCGCCGCTTCGGCGTCGGACCGGCGGAGACACCACTCGTCATCTGGCGGGACACCACCCTGTTGCGCAACCCCAGCAACGCGGAACTGGCCCGGCTCATCGGCCTGCCGTCACTGCCCGCCGGAAACCGTCACAGCGACGTCCTCATCGTAGGCTCCGGACCCGCCGGCCTCGCCGCCGCGGTGTACGCCGCCTCCGAGGGCCTGAGCACCACGGTGGTGGAAGCGATGGCCACCGGCGGCCAGGCCGGCACGTCGTCCCGCATCGAGAATCTGCTCGGCTTCCCATCAGGCATCTCCGGCGCCGAACTCACCGAACGCGCCGTGCTCCAGGCCGACAAGTTCGGCGCCGGGATCAGCCTTCCGCTGGAGGCGACCGGCCTCCACCCCAAGGACGACGACCACTACGTCGTGGCGTTCGCCGACGGCAGCGAGATCGCCGCCCGCGCCGTCATCCTCGCCATGGGCGCCCGCTACCGCCGGCTCCGGGTGCCCGGCATCGAACGCCTGGAGGGAACGAGCGTGCACTACTCGGCGACCGTCTACGAGGCCCAGCAGTGCCGCACCGACCCGGTGGCCGTCGTCGGCGGAGGCAACTCGGCGGGCCAGGCGGTGCTGTTCCTCGCCGGGTACGCGCCGAAGGTGTACCTGCTGGTCCGAGGAGCCGGCCTCGAGGCCAACATGTCCCGCTACCTGATCGACCAGGTCGAGCGCCATCCGAGGGTGGAGGTCATGCTGCACACCGAGGTCACCGAGGTCATCGGCCAGGAAGTGCTGGAGGAGCTCGACGTGGTCGACAACCGCACGGGCGGGCACCGTCGGCTCGCGGTACGGAGCCTGTTCGTCTTCACCGGCGCCGAACCTCACACCGAGTGGCTCGCCGGCACCATCGCCCTCGACTCCCGCGGCTTCGTCCTCACCGGGCCGCAGGCCCAGGAAGCCTGCGCCTGCCCCGAGGTGTGGCACGGCCGCGGGCGCTCGTGCATGACCCTGGAGGCCGGCCTGCCCGGGGTCTTCGCGGTAGGGGACGTCCGCAGCGGCTCGGTGAAGCGGGTGGCCTCCGCGGCCGGTGAGGGCGCGATGGCGATCCACTTCGTGCACCGGCACCTGGGCCACTCGGCCGTACCCGGCACCACGGGCACGTCAGCCGTCGCGGGCCACTCGGACGTCTCCCCACGCATACGCCACAAGGAGTCCGCGTGGCTCGCATGACGAACGGCGGACGATGAGATCACGAGAAGGACGAAGGAGGCGATGGCGATGGCCACGCCCGTCCGGCGCCACCGAGGTGGCGGCCTGCAGGAAAGGCCCGTCTGGGCACCCACCCCTGTCAATCCCCTGGTCGAGTTCGACGAACTGCTCAGCCAGATGAGCGGCCTGCTGGAGTCGACGGTGGGCGCGGCACCCGCGGTTGCGTGGACGCCTCTCGCGGACGTGTCGGAGTCCGAGGACGCGTTCCACGTAGAGATCGAACTCCCCGGTGTGAAGAGCAAGGACATCGACGTGGAGGCCAACGGTCCGGAACTCGTGGTCACCGGAGAGATCAAGGAGCGGGAACGCAAGGGCGTCCTGCGCCGCAGCACCCGCCGCGTCGGAGCCTTCGAGCACCGTTTGCGGCTGCCCGGAGAACTGGACACCCAAAAGATCAAGGCGGAGATGAAGGACGGAGTGCTCAGCATCACCGTCCCCAAGGCCGACGCCGCAAAGCCGCGACGCGTCGAGATCACCGACACGAGTGAAAGTACCGAGAGCAGCGGCTGAGACGCGAGCACCGCGGTTCCGGGCACCCACCGCTGGAGGGGGGCGCTTGCGCAGGGCGGTGACCGAGGCAGAAGGAAGTCATCCTCACGAGTCCGGCCCAGCACCGACGCGGTCACCGCTCCCGCTTTTGCAGCCGAATGCCGGATCAGCGCTGTCACGGCAGCCAGGATCTCGTGAAAGTGCAGGTGGAGAGCCTTGTCCTGAGAGTCGACCGATGTTCCTGGACATCTTCGAGTTCGACGCGGCAGGAAACCGTCTTCCAGGAGGCCTGCACGGGTGGGCCGTGATGCGCTAAGCGGTCACTGAGTGAGATGTCCGAGGGAGGGGCGGGCGGCGCCCGACCCGTAGGTACGACAGGGGCCCCGTATCCGCCATGCCGCTGGTTCCCAACAGCGATACTGGATGCATGGACCCGACGATCACCGCCCCCCGCGCCGAGGTGCTGCGCGACCGCTACCGCAGCCGACTGCCCGAGTGCTTGCAGGAGCTGGCCGGCCCCGTCGAGGGCAACGTGGACCTGCCGCTCCACATCGTCTGGTCCGGGCGGACGAGCTACAGCCTGGACCGTCCGAAGTCCCGCATGACGCTCTACCGGACCGTCCTCGCCGAAGGACTGCGCGAGGACCTGGTGGCACTCCTGCACCACCGGCTGCTCACCGAGCAGTGGCCCGTGCTGCGGCGCTTGGTCAGTTCCTACATCCGCGAGGTCTGGGAGGATGCCTTCCCCGAGCTGCTCCGCACCGCTCCAGCCGACACGACCGCCGCGTGAAGCTCACTCCGCTCCACGAGCGTCTCCTCGCCGACATCCTCGACATCGGCTCCCCTTACCCTCTGGTCCTCACCGGCGGATACGCCGTGCAGGCCCACGGCCTGGTCGAACGCTTCAGCCGCGACCTCGACGTCGCCACCGAAAATCCCGCTCCGATGCAGGAGATCGTCGCCTCGCTCACAGCAGGTCTCAGCGCGCGCGGATGGCGGACCACGCACGTCCGGACTGATCCGCTCAGCGGCCGTTTCCTCGTCACCGATCCGGACACCGGCGAGGAGTGCGAGGTCGACGTCCTCAAGGAGGCGTTCTGGGCCCCTCCCGCTCAGACCCCCTACGGCCCCGTTCTTTCCCTTGATGACGTGATCGGCACCAAGGTCCGTGCCCTCGCCGACCGCGGCACCGTCCGCGACCTCATCGACGTCCAGGCTGCCTCCCGCCACCGCTCCACCGCCGACCTCGAATCCTTGGGCCGCCGTCGCGCCCACGACGAGTTCAGCCTCGAAGACCTCCGGGACCGGCTCATCGGCGCGGACTGGTACGAGGATGAGGACTACACCGCGTACGGGCTCACCTCCCCGCAGATCGAAGAACTCAAGGCGTGGGCGCTGGGGTGGGCAGAGGATCTGGGTGCGCGGATCCACGACGAGAACGCCTGAGAGGCGGCCGTCGCTTTCCACCCCCTCTACCGCTGTTGCTACGAGAGGATGCGGTGTCCCCAGCGGGTTCCCACCCGAAGCCGTCCACGATGGGTGGCTGTTACCGAGTTCCACCGTGGGGACCCGGACCTGAAGCGACATCGTCCGGCCGTGGTAGTGCCGCGGCCGGACCACCCTCTGGGCCATACGGCGTACAACGTAGACCAGCCGGCCACTGCCCGCTCGCACGGCCTTCAGAGCGGGTAAGCGACGGCATGCGCTGCATCGCCCGCGCCTACACCGTCACCGCGAGTCGAGGCCCACGCTCCTGGCCGTCAGGTGGTTCGGTCGTCCGCCCAGAGGCTGTCCGGACGGACCTGTCGTCTCAGAGGCGCTTCAGCGAGACGAGGACGCGCAGGGTTCCGCGTTCTGCCCCGGCAGCAGTCGCAGGGCGAAGACGGAGCCGTCGGCGTGGACGGAGACGGGGCCGCCCCAGTTCTTGTCGAAGGCGGCGTGCGGCATGCCGGTGCTGAAGCCGACCTGGAGGCGGCCGCGGGAGAGCACGTCGGCCAGTGCGAGGTCCTCGGCCAGGCGGAAGGGGCTCTCGTACCCGATAGGGATGACTGCGGTTCCCAACTCGACCCGCTCGGTGCGCTGGCCGGCCGCGGCGAGGAACACCGCGGCGGAACCGACGCCGTGCTCGAGGTGGCGTTGGCGAATCCAGGCCCCGTCGTACCCGAGCCGTTCGCCGTATTCGAACAGCTGGAGGGTCTCCTCCAGGCCCGTACAAGGGTCGTCGTCGGCGAAGTTGCCCGGAGTGAGGAAGGCCGACGAGGTGATGGTGGGAGTGCTCATGACGCTGGCCCTCGGCTCGTGGTGGTCTCGGGAGCGGAGGAGGGGGCACGGCCGCCGGGGATCGCCGCGAGCAGTTCGCGGGTGTACTCGTGGCGAGGGCGGGTGAACAGTTCCTCCGGCGGGCCTGTCTCGACGACGCGGCCGGTCCGCATCACGGCGACCTGGTGCGCGATCTGCCGTACGACGGCCAGGTCGTGCGATATGAAGAGGTAGGCCACCCCCGTGTCGGTCTGCAACTCGGCGAGCAGGTCCAGGACTTGGGCCTGCACGGACACGTCGAGGGCGGAGACCGGCTCGTCGCACACCACCAGGTCGGGGGAGAGGGCGAGCGCTCGGGCGATCGCCACGCGCTGCCGCTGTCCGCCGGACAGCTCCGTCGGCCGGCGCTCCAGTGCGGCGGAGGGAAGGGCCACCCGGTCGAGCAGTTCGCGGGCACGGGCGAGTCGGGAGGCGCGGTCGCCGACCTTGAAGGCGCGCAGCGGCTCGGTGATCACCTCGCCGATGGAGAAGCGCGGGTCGAGCGAGGCATAGGGGTTCTGGTAGACGAGTTGGGCGCGGCGGCGCAGCTGCCTTGTCCGGGCGCCACGCGCGGTGGTGACGTCGGTGCCGTCGAAGAGGATCTGTCCCGCGGTCGCGTCGGCGAGGCGGAGCACCAGGCGGGCGGTGGTGGACTTGCCCGAGCCCGACTCGCCGACCAGGGCGAGGGTCTGGCCCCGGTGGAGGGTGAGGCTGACGTCGTCGACGGCGCGCAGGGTGCGGAGCCCGTCCCCGGCGCGGGGCAGCCTGAACTCCTTGACCAGGTTGCGGACTTCCACCAGGGGCGCCGTCTGCGCCCCGGGGCTGGAGACCGGCGTGCGGGGCCGGGCGGTGGTGAGGCTCGGCGCACTGGCCAGCAGGTGCCGGGTGTAGTCGTCCTGCGGGTCGGCCAGGATGTCACGGGTGGGGCCCGCCTCGACGACCTTGCCCTGGGACATCACCACCAGCCGCTGTGCCCGGTCGGCGGCGACCCCCAAGTCGTGGGTCACGAGCAGGACCGCGGTGCCCGACTCCTCGGTGAGGCGCTGGAGATGGTCGAGGATGACCCGTTGGACGGTGACGTCGAGCGCGCTGGTGGGCTCGTCGGCGATGATCAGTTCGGGCTGCGCGGCGATGGCGACGGCGATCAGGGCGCGTTGCCGCATGCCGCCGGACAGTTCGTGCGGATACTGCCGGGCCCGGAGGGCGGCGTCGGGCAGTCCGGCGCGGTCCAGGACGGCGACCGCCTCGGCGGGAGCCGATCGGCGGGTCGCCAGACCGTGGATGCGCAGCACCTCGGCGACCTGGTCGCCGATCCGCTTGACCGGGTTGAGGGAGACGGTCGGGTCCTGGGGGACCAGTCCGATCCGTGCTCCGCGTACGGTGCGCAGTTCGGCTTCCGACAGGGCGGCGAGGTCGTGCCGGCCGAAACGGACCGTGCCTGCGTCGATACGGCCGTTCGTCGGCAGGAGCCGGGTGATCGCGTGCGCGGTGGTGCTCTTGCCGGAGCCCGACTCGCCGACGACCGCGGTCACCTGTCCCGGCCACACGTCGAGGTCCACGCCCCGGACGGCCGGGATCGTGCCGCCCCGGGTGCGGTACGACACCGACAGGCCGCGTATCTCCAGCAGTGGTGTGGTCACGTCGTCACCGTTCTCACGTTCGTCGGTCATGGCTGCCGGGACCATTCGCCGTCCAGCGCGCGGGCGATGCGGTTGGTGGCCAGCACGGTCGCGGCGATCGCCAGGCCGGGCAGTGCGGTCAGCCACCAGGCGTTGGCGAGGTAGTTGCGGCCGTCGGAGATCAACGTGCCCCACTCCGGGGCCGGCGGGGGAGCGCCGTAGCCGAGGAAGCTCAGGGCGGAGACGGCCAGGATGGAGGAGCCGAAGTCCAGGGTGGCCAGGACGATCACCGGGCCCGCCGCATTGGGCAGCACATGCCGGCCCAGCACCGAGTACCAGCGCGCCCCGCTCGCACGCGAGGCCTCCACGAACACCGCCTGCCGCACTCGGAGCACCTCCGCGCGGGCGACCCGGGCGAAGGAGGCGACGCTGGCGATGCCGACCGCGACGGCCACCTTCACCGTGCCGTAGCCCAGCGCGGTGACCAGGGCCAGGGACATGAACAGCGCGGGGATGGACAGCAGTACGTCGACGAAGCGCATCAGTACGTCGTCCACCCAGCGGCCCACGAACCCGGCGACCACCCCGAGCAGTCCGCCGACCACGAACGCCACCAGCACCGCGATCAGCGTGGCCTTCAGGGACAGCTGGGCACCATGGACGACCCGCGAGAACACATCGCGGCCCAGCTCGTCGGTGCCGAACCAGTGACTGCCGCTCGGGCCGCGGAAGTTCTGGGACGGCACGCCCTTCAGCGGGTCCTGCGAGGTGAACAGGCCGGGCCGGAACGAGGCCAGCGCCACCAGCACGAGGACGACGACCGACAGCAGCAGACCCGGGCGGCGCACCACGAAGCGCAGCAGCCGCCGTACATCCACGCGGCGTCCCGGCTCCGACCCCGCCTCGACCGGGCGGGCGAGTCCCAGCGCCGCCTCGGCCGGGTCGTCGACAAGGCTCTGGCTCATGCGAGTGCCGCCCTTCTGCCCGAGGCCACCACGATCCGCGGGTCGAGGAGTGGGTAGACCAGGTCGATGACGAGGTTCGTCGTCACGAAGACCAGCGCCCCGAAGGCCACGACCCCCTGGACCACAGGGATGTCCTGGGCGGTGACGGCGGCCGCGGTCACGCGCCCGAGGCCGTCGCGGGAGAACACCGTCTCGACGACCACCGAACCGGCGATCAACTGCCCGACCAGCAGGCCGACGACCGTCAGCGCCGGCAGGGACGCGTTGCGCAGCGCGTGCCGCAGATGGACCCGCCACCGGCCGGCGCCCTTGGCCCGCGCGGTCTCCACATACGCCTGGTCCAGTGCGGTGAGCAGGCTCTTGGCGAGCACCTGCGCGACCTGCGCGCCGGTCGGGACCGCCAGTGTCAGGGCCGGCAGCACCAGCCCCTTCAGGCCGTCGTTGCCGAACGCGGGGAACCAGTGCAGCCGGAAGGAGAACGTCTCGACGAGCAGCAGCCCCACCCAGAACGTCGGGACGGACACCCCCAGCGGCGGCAACGACAACAGCAGTTGCCGCAGCCAGCGCCGGGCGGTGCAGGTCGCCAGTACGGCCAGACCACCGCCGAGCAGTATCGCCAACAGCAGAGCGGCACCGGTCAGTTGGAGGGTCTGCGGCAGCGCGTCGGCCAGCGTCGAGGTGACCGGGCGGCCGGTGGCGACCGAGTCGCCGAAGTCCCCGCTCACCGCGCGTCCCAGATGGTCGGCGTACTGCACCAGCACCGGCTTGTCGAAGCCGTACTCGTGCCGCAGTGCGGCCAGCCGGGCCGGGTCGACGTCCCCCGAGTCCATCCCGGCACCGGCCATCGCGGTGACCGGGTCACCGGGCAGCCAGTTCAGTACCAGGAACGACACCGTGTACGCCGCCCACAGCACCCCGACCGCCTGTGCCAGTCGCTTGATCACATAGCCGCCCATGGGCTAGCCGATCCAGGTGTCGTGCAACTGGACGCGGCTGCCCGAGTCGAAGTCGAGGCTGTGCACCTTCTTCGACACGGCCAGCTGGGTCTGGAGTTCCACCACCGGAACGTTGTACGCATTCCGCACGATCAGCTTCTGCGCCTCGTCCACCAGCCGCTCGCGCTTGGCGGTGTCCGTGGTCGCGGCCTGGCCCGACAGCGCCGTGTCCAGGGAAGTGGCGGGCAGGCGGTAGAAGTTGGCCAGCCGGGTGGAGAAGGAGGTACGCAGGATGTCCGGGTCGGAGCGGGTCACGTTGCTCCACACCAGGTCGAAGTCACCGCCCTGGAGCGTGGTGGCGAACTGGCTGACCTGACCCTGCTTGAGCACCACGTCGATCCCGACGGCCTTCAGCTGCTGCTGGACCAGTTCCAGTGCGGGCTGGTTGGTGGCGGCGTTGGGGAACCAGCTGATGGTGAGGCTCAGCTTCTTGCTGTCCTTGGCGCGTATGCCGCCACTGCCGGCTTTCCAACCGGCCGCTTCCAGCAGGGACTTCGCCTTGGCCGCGTCGAAGGCGAGGTCCGAGGAGAGGTCGGCGTAGCCGGGCGTGGTGTGCGCCAGGACGCTGGTCGCCGACTGAGTGCCGGTCGGGAACACGGTGTCGGCGATCTGCTTGCGGTCGATGGCCGCCAGGATCGCCTGACGCACCTTCACGTCCTTGAGCAGCGGTCGCGAGTTGTTGACGCCGAGCCCGAAGACCACGCCGGGGTTGGCCCGGCGCAGCAGGGTGACCTGACCGCCCCCGAGTGCCGCCTCATTGGCCTTGCCGACGCTGCTGATCGCGTCCACCTGCCCGGACTGGAGGCTGCCCGCCCGCACCCCCGCCTCGGGGACGACCTTGAAGACCAGCTTGTCCAGGTAGGCCTCGCCCTTCTTCGACCACAGCGAGGAGCCCCAGTCGTATCCGGTGCGCTTGGCCAGAGTGATCGACTGGTTCTGGACGTACTGCTTGAGCACGAACGGACCCGACCCGATCACACCGTCGCTGCACTTCTGCTGCGGGGTCTTCTTCACGCTCGCCGACGACTCGATGCCCAGCGAGTGGGTCGAAGTCGCCTGGAGAAACTGTGCGTTGGGCTGCTTGAAGGTCACCTTGACGGTGAGCGGGTCCACCGCGGCGGTGCTCTTGACGCCGCTGAGATAGCCCTGGGCGAGGACCCCGAGGGCGCCGAGCTTCGGCACCGCGTCGAAGTTGTCCTTGACCACCTGCGCGGTCAGCTGGGAGCCGTCGCTGAAGGTGACGCCCGAGCGCAGGTGGAAGGTGAACTCCGTGGCGTCGGCGTTGATGTCCCAACTCTTGGCGAGCCAGGGCACGATCTTGCCGGTCCTGGGCTCCTGGTCGGTCAGCGAGTCCACGGTCTGACGCACCGAGTAGATGCTCTCGTTGCTGCCGACCTGCTGTGGATCCACGCAGCCGGCGTCGGAACCCACCGCGAAGGTCAGGGTGCCACCGGACGCCGGCAGGCCGCTTCCGCTGCCGGAGTCGTCGCCCGAACCGCAGGCGGTCAGCAGAACACTGGTGGTCAGCAGGGCGGCGAGCGTCGCCCAGCGGGGGGCTCTGAAAGCCGAAAGTGCGTTCACGGAGGGTTCTCCTACTCGTGTCACCAGGCATGGAGGCGCTGTACAGCACGACCGTGCAGGGGTGTGCGGCCCCGGAGCCGGTACAAGACCGGTGGCGGGGCGGCGCTGTGCAGACAGGGATCAGGGCGGAGCGGGGGTCAGCCACAGGCGGGTGCGGTGACGACCGGCGCATGCCGGACTACGACCGGCGGCGGCGAAGGGGCCGTCAGGCCTGACAGAGGCAGCTGGTCGAGCGCTTGAGGTCGATGTGGCGCCGACGCGAGAGCCGGGAGAACACGGTGGCGCCGGCGAAGCGGGCACTGACGTCACCACCGTGCCGCATACCGGCCCTCCACTTTTCCGGCCCCGGTCACGAGGCCACGCGCTTGCGGAGATCGTCGGTGATCCCGCCGGGCTTTCACCTGGAGCACCCCACCGCGCGGGAGGGTTGCCGGTCAGCGAGCCAGGGCTTGACGCTGACACTCAATGCCGTTCGTGATCGTACGGAGGGCTCTTGTCGTACGTCAATGCCGGCCCTGCCCACGGACGTGGTCGCCCGTCAAGGTCGAGAGACGAGCCGTCGCCTCGTCTCGAAAGGTACTCGGGTAACGGGCGTATGGCGGGGACGCGAAGCCGTCGTTGCAATGTCAGGCGGGCAACCTCCCTTGGTTGACCAGGGGTTGGGGCCTGGATAGCGTCCCCGGCATGCCGATCTCCCTGCGGTTCACCCGGCGGCGCGCCGTCGATCTGCTGCGTGTCGCCGCCGCGCTGTGTAGCTGACCCTCACCTGCGCCCCGGTCAACAGCAGTCACCGCATATCCGCGAGGGAGTACCCGTGCGCCCGCTCACCACCCGCCGCTCCGCCCTGCGAACGCTGGGCTCGGCCGCCCTGCTGGCCGCCTCCGTCACCGTCCCGTCCGCCACGGCTGCCGTGGCGGACGAACAGACGTCGCGCCCGTCCGTGGCGCTCGACTGGTACGACCTGACAGCCGCCACCATCGCGGCCGCCGGCGCTGCCACTCAGATCACCAACAACCGTACCTGGGCCATCAGTTGGCTCGCGGCGACCCGAGCCACCCGCGAGGTGCCGCCCGGCGTCGACCGGAGGGACTTCCAGGACGCGGCCCTGGCGTCCGCCGTACACGACGCCTTGCTGGCCCTGGTCCCGTCCCGCACCCAGGAACTGGATGCCGCGTTGCGCACCACTTTGGACCGCGTCCCGGACGGGCCGGCCAAGTCGAAGGGCGTGGCGGCCGGCGCGCGCCAGGCACGGCTGGCTCTCGCTTCCCGCGAGGGCGACGGTCTCGACCCGGCCTCGGTCAACGCGCCGTTCACCGTGCCGCCCGCGGCTCCCGGCGTGTGGCAGCCGACGCCGCCCGCCTACGCCCCCGCCGCACAGTACGGCAACCGGCTCGCGAGGCCCTTCGTGCTGAACGGCCCCGACCAGTACCGGCTGCCCGCACCGCCCGCCCTGGACTCCGCGCGCTACCGTGCCGACCTGGCCGAGGTACGGGCGTACGGGGCCGTGGACAGCACCGTGCGCACAGCGCTGCAGACCGAGACCGCCACCTTCTGGCTGGGCTCCTCGCTGACGCTGTACACCGAGCCGCTGAGGGTCGCCCTGGCCCGGTCGCCACGCTCCGTCCCCGCACGGGCCGCGCTGGTGGCGCTGTTCCACATCGCCCTGGTGGACACGCAGATCGCCACCTCCGACACCAAGTACGCGTACCTGCGCTGGCGCCCCGTCACGGCCATCCGCACCGGCACGATCGACCCCGACCCCGACTGGACGCCGCTGCACGTCACGCCGGCCCACCCCGACTACCCCAGCGGCCACAACACCTACTCGGGCGCGGCGGAAACGATCCTCACGGGGCTCACCGGGCCGTCGACCGCACCGTTCGAGCTGACCAGCCCCACCGCCCCCGGAGTGACGCGCACATACACGGCCTGGAGTCAGCTGTCCCAGGAGAACGAGGACGCCCGCGTCTACTCCGGCATCCACACCCGCTCGGCCGACGTGGCCGGCCTCGCCCTCGGCAGGCGGGTCGCGGGGCACACGCTGCGCAACGCGGAACGCCTGCTCGGCGCGCCGTGAACGATTCGGGACGCGGCCACCCGGCGGCCGCGGCCGCGTCCTCTGCGTCGACGCCGACGTGACCCAGATCTCGATGTGCCTCCAGTGGACGGATATAGGCTGGGCCCAGCCCTTGACCTGCACAAAGCAGGCAGGGAGCCGTCTTCCAGGAGTTGAAAATGCTGCGCACCATGTTCAAGTCCAAGATCCACAGAGCCACCGTCACCCAGGCCGACCTGCACTACGTGGGATCCGTGACCATCGACGCCGATCTGCTGGACGCCGCCGACCTGTTGCCGGGTGAGCTCGTCCATATCGTCGACATCACCAACGGGGCCCGGCTGGAGACGTACGTCATCGAGGGGGAGCGGGGCTCCGGTGTCGTCGGGATCAACGGGGCCGCCGCGCATCTCGTGCACCCCGGGGACCTGGTGATCATCATCAGTTACGCTCAGGTGACCGACGCCGAGGCGCGTGCCCTGCGGCCCCGGGTCGTGCACGTGGACCGCGACAACCGGATCGTCGCCCTGGGCGCCGACCCCTCGGAGCCGGTGCCGGGCTCCGACCAGGAGCGCAGTCCGCAGGCCGTGTCCGTCTGAACCCCCGCACCAGGAGCGTGCCCATGAGCGACATCCGGATCCGCGACGACCGTGCGGCCGGCCGCCTCGAAGCCCTCGGCGACGGCGACGAAGTCGTCGGCCGCATCGAGTACTTCGTGCTGGAATCGCCCGGGCGCGCCCTGGTCCCGGTGCACACGATCGTCGAGCCGGCCCACGAGGGCAAGGGCATCGCCGGCTCGCTGGCGCGCGAGCTGTACGCCGTCGCCGCCCGCGAGGACGTCGTCGTCGCGCCCCTGTGCCCGTACGTCGTGAAGTGGGCCGAGCGGCACCCCGAGGAGGCCCCGGCAGCCGATCCGGCCCTCCTCGAGGCCGCGAAGGACTGGCTGCGCGCCCACCCCGGCCGCTTCTGACCCGGCCCCCGGCGCGGCAAGCGGGCGGGCCCGCCCGGGCGTACCCGCTGCCACCACCGGGTGACTGTCCGCGCCGCCCCCGGGTACGCGGGGGAGGAGTCCAGAGCCACGCTCACTCCATGGCCGGAGGACACCATGACGAACCCGCAGCCCGACCCCGTACCGCCCGGACCCACGCCGGCACCCGAGCCGTACCCCACCCCGGTGCCGCCGCCCGAGCCGCCCCCCGGCCCGGACCCGACGCCGCCCCCGGCCCCGCCCCACCCGGGGCCGCCCCCGGCCCCGCCCCACCCGGGGCCGCCCCCGGCCCCGCCCCACCCGGGGCCGCCTCCGGCCCCGGATCCGTCACCGATCCCTCCGGTCCCCGACCCGTCGCCGGTCCCCCCGGGCCCGGACCCGGTCCCCACTCCGGAACCGGGCCCGCCCTTGACGTGAGGGGCGCGAAGGCCCTCTTGCCGAAGGCCCTCCTTACGCCCCGACCTCGGATTACGCCTCGACCTCGGACCGGTCCGCGCCCCACAGCGTGTGGAACGCGCCCTCCCGGTCCACCCGGCGGTAGGTGTGCGCCCCGAAGAAGTCACGCTGGCCCTGCGTCAGCGCCGCGGGCAGCCGCTCCGCGCGCAGCGCGTCGTAGTACGCCAGCGCCGCCGCGAACCCCGGCGTGGGCACGCCCTGCCGGGTCGCGGCGACGAGCACTTCACGCCAGTCGTCCTGCGCCTCGGCGATCTCCGAGGCGAAGGTCTCGTCCGACAGCAGGCTCGGCAGGTCCGCCCGCGCGTCGTACGCCGCGCGGATCCGGTCCAGGAACGCCGCCCGGATGATGCACCCGCCCCGCCAGATAGCGGAGACCGCGCCGAGGTCCACGTCCCAGCCGTACTCCTCGCTGCCCGCCGCGATCTCGTGGAAGCCCTGCGTGTACGACACGATCTTCGAGGCGTACAGCGCCTGTTCCACCCGGTCGGCGAAGGCCCCCGCCTCCGCCTCGTCCAGCGTCGCCGCCTTCGGTCCGGCCAGGCCGCGCGAGGCCTCGCGCAGCGCCGCGTGACCGGACAGCGACCGCGCGAAGACGGCCTCCGCGATACCGGACACCGGTACGCCCAGGTCCAGCGCGATCTGCACGGTCCAGCGGCCGGTGCCCTTCTGCTCGGCCTGGTCCACCACCACGTCCACGAACGGCTTCCCGGTCGCCGCGTCCACGTGCGACAGCACCTCGGCGGTGATCTCGATCAGGTAGGAGTCCAGCCGCCCGGTGTTCCAGGTCCGGAAGACCTCCGCGATCTGCGCGGGGGAGTAGCCGGCCACGTCCCGCAGCAACTGGTACGCCTCGCCGATCAGCTGCATGTCGGCGTACTCGATGCCGTTGTGGACCATCTTCACGAAGTGTCCCGCGCCGTCCGGACCGACGTGCGTGACACACGGCGCCCCGTCGGCCGCCTTCGCCGAGATCTTCTCCAGCATCGGACCGAGCGAGGCGTACGACTCCGGCGAGCCGCCGGGCATGATGCTCGGCCCGTGCAGCGCGCCCTCCTCGCCGCCGGAGATGCCGGTGCCCACGAAGTGGATGCCCCGCTCGCGCAGTTCGCGCTCCCGGCGGCGGGTGTCCGCGAAGTGCGCGTTGCCGCCGTCGATGATCATGTCACCGGGCTCCAGGAGCGGCGCGAACTCCTCGATCACCGCGTCGGTCGGCTCGCCGGCCTTCACCATGACCACCAGCCGGCGGGGCCGCTCCAGCGCCGCCACGAACTCCTCGGCGGTCTCGGCCGCCACGAACTCGCCCTCGTGGCCGAACTCCTTCACCAGCGCGTGGGTCCGCGCCGCCGTCCGGTTGTGCACGGCGACCGTGTAGCCGTTGCGCGCGAAGTTACGGGCGAGGTTGCGGCCCATCACCGCGAGTCCCGTGACACCGATCTGGGCTGACGTGCTCATACGGTTGGCTCCTCAACGATAAGGATCATGTGCTGGCGGGTCCGGCCGGCGCCGGCTGCCCGGGTCGTCGTCCCGCCCGCCGGTCCCCCCGGTCCCGCCGCCCATCCTGACGCCCCGGGCAGCCCCGCGCACGTCTGCGACGCGCGTCATCGGGCCGGGAGACGGACCGAATTCCCTTCCCGGGACCGGTCCCGTATCGCGCCCCGCCGCCCCGCCCGCCCCACGGATCCCACAACAGCGTTTTCTCCCGGCGTAGTTGAGACAGGGCGGCCGATACTCGTCTTGTCATGGCCTGTTGGCCGCCTTTACTTTTGCCGCTCCTGACGCAATGTCGAGGGGGACCTCCATGGCCGTACGCGGTCGGCACCGCCGGTATCAGCCGAACAGGATCAACCGGGCCTCGCTCACCGTGACGGCGGGCGGCGCCGGCATGGCCATCCCGCTCCTGGGCACGGGCGTCGCGGAAGCGGCCGACGTGGACACCTGGGACAAGGTCGCCGCGTGCGAGTCGAGCAACGACTGGGACATCAACACCGGCAACGGCTACTACGGCGGGCTGCAGTTCACCCAGTCCACCTGGGAGGCCTTCGGCGGCACGCGGTACGCGGCGCGTGCCGACCTCGCCACCAGGGACCAGCAGATCGCGGTCGCGGAGAGGGTGCTCGAGGTCCAGGGGCCGGGCGCCTGGCCGGCCTGCTCCGTGCGGGCCGGGCTGAAGCGGGGCGGCGGCGCCCCCGACATCCGGCCGGCCGGAGCCCCGGCGGAATCCAAGGCGGCCAAGACCGCGAAGACGGCCGAGACGTCCAAGACCGCCGAGGCGTCCAAGACCGCCAAGACGTCGAAGAAGTCCGCGGGGAGTTCACTGAAGGACGTCCAGCCGCAGTCCACGCCCCAGTCGCGGGCCGGCAGGGCCGAGATGTACACGGTCGTGCGCGGCGACACCCTCTCCGGTATCGCCGACGAACGAGACGTACGGGGCGGCTGGCGGCGTCTCTACGCCGTCAACCGGTCCGTCGTCGGAGCCGATCCCGACCTGATCGTCCCCGGTCAGCGGCTGAGACTCAACGGTCAGGCCCCGGCCCGGGACAAGGCTCCCGAGGCCAGGGAGTCCGCCGCGGGGAAGGGCAAGGGCAAGGCTCCGGCCGCCGGCAAGTCCCGCAAGGACAGGGCCCCTTCGGCTCCGTCGAGGAAGGCCCCGGAGCACAGGACGCCGACGTCGGCCGGGCACTCCGTCGTCGCTCCCGTCAGCGCGGGCCTCGGAACGCGGTACCACGCGAGCGGTTCCTCCTGGTCGAAGGGCTACCACACCGGGGTCGACTTCCCGGTGCCCACGGGGACCTCGGTCAAGGCCGTCGCCTCGGGCACCGTGGTCAGCGCGGGCTGGGGCGGCTCCTTCGGTTACCAGGTGGTCGTCCGGCACGCCGACGGCCACTACTCGCAGTACGCGCACCTCTCGGCGATCTCCGTACGGGACGGGCAGTCGGTCGGCGCCGGCCAGCGCATCGGCCGGTCCGGCTCCACGGGCAACAGCACGGGCCCGCATCTGCACTTCGAGGTGCGGACGGGGCCCGGCTTCGGGTCGGACGTCGACCCCGTGGCCTATCTGCGGGCGCGCGGCGTCAGGTTTTGACCCGGACGCGGTGCCGGTCGAGCACGAGGGCGCCGGGGGACGTGCTGACGTAGGTGCCGCCGTAGAACGGCCCGTACAGGGGCGGGAGCCCGGCGGGGCCGGGGCTGTCGGAAACGCCGACGGCCACCGGCTCCGGTACGGCCGGCGTCTGCGCGAAAGCGGCAACCGGCTCCCGAACGGCCTGCGCCGGCACGAACGCGGCCACCGGCTCCGGCACGAACGCGGCCACTTGCTCCGGTACGGCGGTCTGCGCCGGCGAGAGCGCGGCCACCGGCTCCGGTACGAACGCGGCCACCGGGGCCGGCTCCAATGTCACCGACCGCACGCCTTCCACCGCCCCCGGAACCGGAACCTCCACCGGCGCGGCCTCCCGCTGCTCCGCCGCCAGTCGTTCCGTCGTCAGCAGGATCAGGCCGCCCGCCGCCACCACGCCGCAGCCCATGGCGAGCGCGGTGCCCATGGAGCCGTAGCGGAACGTCTCCCCGAACATCGTGATGCCGACCGCCGCCGCCACCACCGGGTTCACCACGGTCAGCGTCGCCAGCGGGGCCGCGAGGCCCGCGCCCCGGTAGGAGGCCTGCGACAGCAGCATGCCGGCCGTGGCCAGCACGCCGATCACCGCCAGGGAGGGCACGTCGCCCGCGGAGACGCCGTCGGACCAGTCGACCGCGACGGTCTTGGTGAACACCGACGACATCCCGAACGCGACGCCCGCGCCGGTCGCCAGCAGCATGCTGCGCACCGCGGGGTGCCGGTGAGCGGCCCGCCCGGCGGCCGTCAGGGCCGCCACCGCGCCGCCGGTGACGACGGCCGCGCCGACCCGCTGGGCGGTGTTCAGCGACTGCGCGTCCGCCGCGCCGACCAGGGACAGCAGACCCGCGAGGCCGACCGTCGCCATGATCGCGCCGCGCCACGCGGTGGCCCCGGCCCTGCGCCCCACGAACAGCGCCGCCATCGGCAGCGCGACCACGATCGTCAGCGCGCCCAGCGGCTGGACCAGGCTCAGCGGCCCGTACGCGAGCGCCACCACGTGGAGCAGTCCGCCGCTGCCGTTCAGCGCCACCGCCGCCCACCAGCCCGGCCGCCGCAGCGGGGCGTACTGCCCGGCGGGCGAGGACTCCGCGACGCGCTCCTGCACGATGGCCCCGGCCGCGTAGGCGACCGCGGACACGAGGGACAGGAGCACGGACAACGCGAGGGCGCTCATCAGAGGCTCCTCTGCGTGAGGCGGGGGCTCGGGGCCCGGCGCGGCGAAGGGTCGGCTCTCATGAAGAACACACTGCCGTGCCGATCTGTTCCCGTCGTCGTCCCTGAGCACTCAATGGGTCATACTGCCGATGGAGTACTACGGGATTACCGTCCTCCCCAGGGTGGGGGAGGACTCAGGGTCACCCCTCATCATCACCCCCTGCGACCCTAGGTGCCACCGGCGCCGCTGCTGGTAGTACTGCACGTCGTGGACCTCGACCCCGCCCTCGCCGCCCTGCACCCGCTCGGGCCCTTCTTCGCCCTGCGCACAGCCGCGACGGCGACGGCCGCGAAGTCGACAGCGCCGCCCCCCACCCTGGCGCAGGCCTACCGCACGCCCCCGCCCCTCGACCCCGACGCCGACCCCCTCACCGTCCGCCTCCGCAAAGTGGCCCACGCCCTGCGCGCCCCCGAGGCCCGGATCGCCGCCTCCGTGGCCCATCAGGGGCTCGCCGCCCGGCTCTGGTCGGTCACCCTCGGCTGCGCCGCCCTGTACGGCGCGCTGCCGGACCTCGACGCGCGGCTGCTGCGCTGGGACCCGGACGGCAGTGCCCCCGAGGACCTGTTCCTCACTCAGGTCCACGCCCGGCCGGGCGACGCCGCGAGCCTCGCCGCGGCCGTCCTGGACGGTCACCTGGAACCCCTGTCGGCCGCCCTGCGCGCCCGCTGCCCCGTCGCCCCCGGCCTCCTGCGGGGCAACGCCGCCTCCGCGCTGGCCGGCGCGGCCCGTCAACTGGACGGCTGGGCACGGGCTCACGGCCGTGACGACGTCGCCGTCCGAGGCCGCGCCCTCACCGCCGAACTCCTCACCCACCCCCTGCTCGCCGGAGCCGGAACCCTCACCGGCGCCGGAACCCCGACCGGCGCCGGAACCCTCACCGGCACCGCCTTCCGCCGCCGCAGCTGCTGCCTGTACTACCGGGTGCCCCAGGGAGGCCTGTGCGGCGACTGTTGCTTCACACGACCCCCGCGCTCTTCCGTGCGCGGCCCGTCTGAGTGACCATGAAAGGGACCGGCCGCTTCAGAGATAGGGGTTCCGGGTGCGTGTGGGACTGCTGACCCGGGAGTATCCCCCGGATGTGTACGGCGGCGCGGGCGTCCACGTCGAGTTCCTCGCCCGCGAACTGCGGGAGCTCGTGGACCTCGACGTGCACTGCTGGGGCGAGGGTTCCGCCAAGGACAAGGCGGCCGGGGTGCGCCGTCACCGCCCCTGGTCCGCGCTCGACGGCGCCAACGACGCGCTGCGCACCTTCTCCGTCGACCTCGCCATGGCCGCCGCCCTCGAAGGCCGCGAGCTGGTCCACTCCCACACCTGGTACGCCAACCTCGCCGGACACCTCGCCCAGCAGCTCCACGGCGTCCCGCACGTGGTGACGGCGCACTCGCTGGAGCCCCTGCGCCCCTGGAAGGCCGAGCAGCTCGGCGGCGGCTACGCCCTGTCCGGCTGGGCGGAGCGGACCGCCGTGGAGGCCGCCGACGCCGTGATCGCCGTGTCCGGCGCGATGCGCGACGACATCCTCGGCTGCTACCCGGCGCTCGACCCCGAGCGGGTGCACGTCGTGCACAACGGCATCGACACCGCCCTGTACCGGCCCGACCACGGCACCGACGCGCTCAGCCGGATCGGCCTCGACCCGGACCGGCCGTTCGTGCTGTTCGTCGGCCGCATCACGCGGCAGAAGGGCGTGCCCCACCTGCTGCGCGCCGCCCGGCGCATCGACCCGGCGGCCCAGGTCGTGCTGTGCGCGGGCGCACCCGACACGCCCGAGATCGACCGCGAGTTCCGCGAGCTGTTCGAGGAGCTGAGCCGGTCCCGGGACGGCGTCCACTGGATCCCGCGGATGCTGCCGCGCCCCGATGTGATCCAGCTGCTGACCCACGCGGCCGTGTTCGTGTGCCCGTCGGTGTACGAGCCGCTCGGCATCGTCAACCTGGAGGCGATGGCGTGCGGCACGCCCGTCGTCGCCTCCCGGGTCGGCGGTATCCCGGAGGTCGTCGAGGACGGCGTGACCGGCGTGCTCGTCCCCCCGGACGGCGTGGACGCCGTGCACGGCGCGGCCGACGGCGGCGCATCCTTCGAGGCGGGCCTGGTCGCCGCGCTGGACGAGGTCCTCGGCGACCCGGGGAGAGCCCGCCGTATGGGTGAGGCCGGACGGGTCCGCGCGGTGGAACAGTTCGGCTGGGACGCCGTGGCCCGGCGCACCGTCCGGTTGTACGAGGAGATCCTCAAGCAGTCCTAGCTCCCCCGCCCGGGGGCAGCCGTCGATCAAAGCAGGGTGAGGGGAGCGGCCATGCGTCGTGGTGGGCCTTCGGTGCTCGGGATCGTCCTGGCGGGCGGAGAGGGCAAACGCCTGATGCCCCTGACCGCCGACCGCGCCAAACCAGCGGTCACCTTCGGCGGCACCTACCGGCTCGTGGACTTCGTGCTGTCCAACCTCGTCAACGCCGACATCCTGCGCATCTGCGTCCTCACGCAGTACAAGTCGCACTCGCTGGACCGGCACATCACCACCACCTGGCGGATGTCCAGCCTGCTCGGCAACTACATCACCCCCGTCCCGGCCCAGCAGCGGCTCGGCCCGCGCTGGTACCTCGGCAGCGCCGACGCCATCCTCCAGTCGCTGAACCTGGTCTACGACGAACGGCCCGAGTACGTGGCCGTGTTCGGCGCGGACCACGTGTACCGCATGGACCCGCGCCAGATGCTCGCCCAGCACATCGACAGCGGGGCGGGCGTGACCGTGGCAGGCATCCGCGTCCCGAAGTCGGAGTCCTCCGCCTTCGGAGTGATCACCCCGGGCTCGGACGGGCAGACGGTGGAGCGGTTCCTGGAGAAGCCCACCGACCCGCCCGGCCTCGCGGACGACCCCGAGTGCGTGTTCGCCTCCATGGGCAACTACATCTTCACCACCAAGGCCCTCATCGAAGCGCTCCAGCGGGACGCCGAGGACGAGCGGTCCGTGCACGACATGGGCGGCTCGATCCTGCCCCAGCTCACCGACCGGGGCGAGGCCCAGCTCTACGACTTCAGCGACAACCACGTGCCCGGGGAGACCACCCGCGACCAGGGCTACTGGCGGGACGTCGGCACGCTCGACGCGTACTACGACGCCCACATGGACCTGATCGCCGAGCGCCCGGCGTTCAACCTGTACAACCGCAGCTGGCCGATCTACACCCACTCGGGCCAGCTCTCCCCGGCCCGCTTCAACGCCGGCGGCATCGCCAGCGAGTCGATCATCAGCTCCGGCTGCCTGATCCGCGGCCAGGTCACCCGCTCGGTGCTCTCGCCCGGCGTCCTCGTCGATCCGGGGGCGGTGGTGCAGGGCTCGGTGCTGCACGACAACGTCCACATCGGCCGGGGCGCGGTGGTGCGCGGCGCGGTGCTGGACAAGAACGTCGAGGTCCCGCCGGGCGCGACCATCGGGGTGAACCCGGAACGCGACGCCGAGCTGTACACCGTGTCGCAAGGAGGCGTGATCGCCCTGGGCAAGGGCCGTCAGGTGTCGTGAACGTAATGCGGTGTTAACCGAGGGTAGTGCGATCATGCTTGACCGTGATCGTCCGAGAGTTGTTGACTGCTTGCCCATCCGTCCTCGACGAGAGGCAAGACCTTGACCGATCCGCTCACACCTCTCGACCTGGCGTTCTGGAATCTGGAGTCCCCCGCACACCCCATGCACCTCGGCGCGCTGGGCGTCTTCGCGGCGTCCTCGCCGACCGCGGCCGCCCACGCCGCCGATCTGCTCGCCGCCCGGGCGGCCGCCGTGCCCGGACTGCGCATGCGGATCCGGGACGTGTGGCAGCCGCCCGCCTTCGGGGGCGCGGTCCGCGAGCCCGACCCCGCCTTCGACCCCGGCGACCACGTGGTGCTGCATCCGCCCGCCGCCGACTTCCAGACCGCGGCCGGCCGGCTCATGGAACGCCCGCTGCGGCGCGAGCGGCCGCCCTGGGAGGCCCATGTGCTGCCGGGGGAGGAGGGCGGCGGCTTCGCCGTCCTGTTCAAGTTCCACCACGCCCTCGCCGACGGCCTGCGCGCCCTGACGCTCGCCGCCGCCATCCTGGACCCCATGGACCTGCCCGAGCGCAGGCCCCGCCCCGCCGAGCCGCCCCGGGGCCTGCTGCCTGACGTGCGCCGGCTGCCCGACCTGCTGCGCGACGCGCTGTCCGACGTGGGCCGCGCCCTCGACATCGGCGCCTCCGTCGCCGTGCACACCCTCGGCATGCGCTCCACCGCCGCGCTGACCGCCGCGCCCACCGGCACCCGCCGCACCGCCGGCGTGGTCCTCGACCTCGACGACGTGCACCGCATCCGCAAGGTCGTCGGCGGCACCGTCAACGACGTGCTGATCGCGATCGTCGCGGGCGCCCTGCGGCGCTGGCTCGACGAGCGCGGCGACGGCAGCGAGGGCGTCGCCCCGCGCGCGCTCATCCCCGTCTCCCGGCGCCGCCCGCGCAGCGCCCACCCGCAGGGCAACCGGCTCTCCGGATACCTGATGCGGCTCCCCGTCGACGAGAGCGACCCGCTGGACCGGCTCGGCGTGGTGCGCGCCGCGATGGACCGCAACAAGGACGCGGGACCCAACCGGGGCGCGGGCGCCGTCGCCCTGCTCGCCGACCACGTGCCCGCCCTCGGCCACCGGCTCGGCGGCCCCCTGGTCGGCCAGGCGGCCCGGCTCTGGTTCGACATCCTCGTCACCAGCGTGCCCCTGCCCGGCTTCGGCCTGAAGCTCGGCGGCAACCCGGTCACCGAGGTCTACCCCTACGCCCCCCTCGCCCGCGGCCAGTCCCTCGCCGTCGCGATCTCCACCTACCGCGGCCGGGTCCACTACGGCCTCGTCGCGGACGCCGAGGCCGTCCCCGACCTCGACCGCCTCGCCCGCGCCCTGTCGGAGGAACTGCGCACGCTCATCACGGCCTGCGACCCCTGAGGGGCCCTTCGCCCATTTGGAGGTGCGGCCCGGCGCTCCGTACACTTCCGCATTCGACAGCGGCCTCGGTCGGAGCGCCGCGCGGGTGAGCAGGGAACGCAGCGCGATGACGGTGACAGAGGACGGCCACGGCTCGGCGATCACGGACGCGGTCGTGGACGAGGTCGTGTACGGCCCCGGCATCGACCCGGAGCGACTCGCCGTCTGCCTCTCCGTGCTGGAGGAGCTCGACACGCTGGAGGTCGACCACCCCGACGCGATCGCCGTGCGCCGGGCCACCGCCGGGATCTACCGCACCGTCAAGCAGCGCCGCCGCCAGGAGCGCCGGGCCGCCAAGACCGCCCACGACAAGGCGGTCACCGAGGCCACGGCGACCGGCTCCGCCCAGCGCATCGACGACGAGACCGAGGGCCTGTTGCCCTCGTCGGTCACCGAGGAGGGCAGGGTCGCGGGGATACTCCAGCGCCCGCGCTCCTGCTACACCTGCAAGACCCGCTACGTCGAGGTCGACTACTTCTACCACCAGCTCTGTCCGGACTGCGCCCGCGTCAACCGCGCCAAGCGCGACGCCCGCGCGGACCTCACCGGCAAGCGGGCCCTGCTCACCGGCGGCCGCGCCAAGATCGGCATGTACATCGCGCTGAGGCTGCTGCGCGACGGCGCCCACACCACGATCACCACGCGCTTCCCCAAGGACGCCATCCGCCGCTTCAAGGCGATGGAGGACTCCGCGGACTGGATGCACCGCCTGGAGGTCGTCGGCATCGACCTGCGCGACCCGGCGCAGGCCGTCGCCCTCGCCGAGCAGGTCGCCGAGGCGGGCCCGCTCGACATCCTCATCAACAACGCCACGCAGACCGTACGGCGCCTGCCCACCGCCTACGCCGCCCTGGTCGACGGCGAGAGCGCCCCGCTGCCCGCCGGCGAGCTGCCCGCCCATCACGTCATCGGCGCCTTCAACTCCGGCGCGGTCGACGGCCTCGCCGCGCTGCCGCTCGGCACCAGCGGCATGGACGCGCAGCAGGTCGCCGACCTCGCCCTCGTCGCCGGCAACGCCAGCGTCGCCCGGCACCTCGACGGCACCGCCATCGACGCGGGCGGCCTGGTCCCCGACGTCGTGGACACCAACACCTGGGTGCAGACCATCGAGCAGATCTCCCCGGTGGAGCTGCTGGAGACCCAGCTGTGCAACTACACCGCGCCGTTCATCCTGATCAGCAGGCTCCGCCCGGCCATGGCCGACGCGGCGCGCAAGGCGGCGAGCGGGCGCGCCTACGTCGTGAACGTCTCCGCGATGGAGGGCGTCTTCGGCCGCGGCTACAAGGGGGCCGGCCACCCGAACACCAACGCCGCCAAGGCCGCGATGAACATGGTGACGCGCACCAGCGCCCAGGAGATGTTCCAGACCGACGGCATCCTCATGACCTCCGTCGACACCGGCTGGATCACCGACGAGCGCCCGCACTTCGACAAGCTGCGCCTCGCCGAGGAGGGCTTCCACGCCCCGCTCGACCTGGTCGACGGCGCGGCCCGCGTCTACGACCCGGTCGTCCGCGGCGAGGAGGGCGAGGACGTGTACGGCGTCTTCCTGAAGGACTACGCGCCCGGCAAGTGGTGACCCGCACCCGCCGGACGTCGCCCGCGTAGACCGTTCGGGTGAGGCCCGGCGGGCGCCGGAGCGGTTCCAGGGACGTCGTTCGTATGCGGGCGACAGGGCCCGACGGCCATGTTTGCCCCAAAACTTCGAGCGCTATCGAGCGGCCCCCCGCTCATTTGGCTAGTCTGTAGCGGACGGACAGCAACACGGAGTGCCACCCACACCCACGGTCCGTCATGGGACAGCCGGCTCATCACGGCCCTGCACCCCTTCGAGTAGACCGGCGCCACCGCGTCCTTGACTGCCTTCAGACAGCCCCCGGGACGCGACCGGCGGACGGCGAAGCGGCCGGCACGCCCCGAGGGTGACCCGACACATAAGGAGTGCGCGGTGACACCGGATACGACGAATCGCGAGCAGCGCCCCAAGGACCGCACGGAGCGCGCGGGCCGCCGGCCAGGAGAACTCGGAAGCCTCGACGTGTGGGCCCGTTCCGCCCCCATCCGTCTGGCGGGCTACGAGGAAGACCTCGCCGAGCCCCACATCCTGCCCAGCGTCGACTGACCCGGACGGGATCTCGCGATCGCCTGCCGCAGGGGTGTGCGTGCGCCACACCCCTGCGGCCCGCGTGGACTCAAGTGAGCGGCGCCATCCGCGTCCAGGGCCGCAGCTCCTCCAACTGCTCGGCCAGCGCCAGCAGTTCGCTCTCCGTGCCGGGCCGCCCCACCAACTGCACAGCGGTGGGCGCCCCCGAGGGCAGCGTCCCGAACGGCACCACCGCAGCGGGCCAGCCGGTCAGGTTCCAAGGCGGCGTCAGCGGCGAGTAGTTGGTGTTCACCAGCAGATTGCTCAGCCAGCCCCGCTCGTGCCACGGCCCCGCCTTGGGCGAGCGACGCGCGAGCGCCGGCGTGAGCAGCACGTCGTACTCGGCGAAGAACGGCTCCAGCCGGCGGCGCAGTTCCTCCCGCGCGGTCCCGCCGCGCACCCCGGCCAGGAAGCGGCGGCCGACGGCCGCGTGCACCCGGGTGCGCCGGGCCAGCAGCCGGGAGTCCAGGCCCTGCGCGTCCACGGCCGTGCCCGCCGTCCAGTGCGCGAGCGAGGTGAGGCCCAGCGACAGCGGGTACGGCGGATCGGCCCGCCGCACCCGGTGACCGGCCCCCGTCAGCGCCCCGGCCGCCTCGCGCGCCGCCCGCACGTACGGACCGCTCACCGAGACGCCGGGCAGGGGACTGCGCACGGAGACGGCGATCCGGCGCGGCTCCCGCCGCCCGGGCCCGGCGACGCCGGCTCCGGCCCCGGTCCCAGTCCTTGCGTCGGTGTCGGCGTCGGCCAGGACCGACAGCATCAGCCGGGCGTCCGCCACCGTCGTCGCCAGCGGGCCGTTCTCCGACATCCCGAACCAGTCGCCCTCGCCGATCCCCGCCGGCACCACCCCGTGCCCCGGCTTCACCGTGAACAGGCCGCAGTTGGCGGCCGGAATGCGCAGGGAGCCCATGCCGTCGTTGCCGAGCGCGAGGGGAACCATCCCGGCGGCCACCGCCGCCGCGCTGCCGCCGGACGAGCCGCCCGCCGTGCGCGAGGTGTCCCAGGGGTTGCGGGAGACGCCGTGGACGCCCTCGGTGGTGCCGAAGACACACAGCTCCGGCACGTTCGTCAGTCCCACGACCACCGCGCCGGCCGCGCGCAGCCGGGCCACCGTGACATGGTCCTCCCCGGCGGGCGCGTCCGGCGTCGCGGCGGAGCCGACCCGGGTGGCCTCACCGCGTACGGCGAGGTTGTCCTTGACCGCCACCGGCACTCCGGCCAGCGGCAGTTCGGCGAGGTCGGCACGGGCGGCCACCTCGTCGGCCTCGGCGAGCGCGGCCTTCGCCCGCACCACACGGAACGCCCCGATCCGGCCGTCCAGCCGCTCGATCCGGGCGAGATGCGCGGCCACCGCCTCACGCGGCGTGACCCGCTTCTCCCGTACGGCGGCGGCGATCTCCACGGCGGTCCGTCCGGCCCACTCGGTCACTGGCGCTCCCTCGATGTGCGGTGCCCTCGCGCGGCACCCGGTGCTACTCGCGAGTACGTGTGGGGAGAACTGTGCCCGCTGCCCCGCGTCCCGTCGAGAGGGGCCGGCCGGGGCGAACCGTTCCTCCGCCTCTGCCGGTGCAGGGTGTCGCGGCGCACCACCGGTCTGGTATCCATGCGGCATGGCACGCATGAGCGAGTTCGAGGGGATCGCCGCCCTGGTGACCGGCGGCGCCTCCGGCATCGGCCGGGCCACCGCCGAACTGCTGGCCGAGCGCGGCGCCCGGGTCGCCGTCCTCGACCTCGATCCGACGGGAGTCAAGCCGCCGCTGTCCGGCCACCGCGCCGACCTCGCCGACGACGCCTCCGTGCGCGCGGCCGTCACGGCCGCCGCCGCCGAACTGGGCGGGCTGGACGTGCTGGTCAACAACGCGGGCGTCGGCGCCCTGGGCACCGTCGAGGACAACGACGACGCCGAGTGGCACCGCGTCCTGGACGTCAACGTCGTCGGCATGGTCCGGGTGACCCGCGCCGCCCTCCCGCACCTGCGCCGCTCCGCGCACGCGGCGATCGTCAACACCTGCTCCATCGCCGCCACCGCCGGACTGCCCCAACGGGCGCTCTACAGCGCAGCCAAGGGCGCCGTGTACTCCCTCACCCTCGCCATGGCCGCCGACCACGTCCGCGAGGGCGTCCGCGTCAACTGCGTCACCCCGGGCACCGCCGACACCGCCTGGGTATCCCGGCTGCTCGACGCCGCCGACGACCCCGTCGCCGAGCGCGCCGCCCTGGAGGCCCGCCAGCCCCTCGGCCGCCTGGTCAGCGCCGCCGAGGTGGCCGGCGCCATCGCCTACCTGGCCAGCCCTCTGTCCGGCGCCACCACCGGCACCGCCCTCGCCGTCGACGGCGGCGTGCAGGGCCTGCGGCTGCGCCCGCCGACCGCCCGGTGACCACCCTCGGCCGCGCCGCCCTCCATCCGCCGCTCCGACACCGCGCCGTACGACGGGACCTGCGAGACACGCCCTACGGCCGGTGAACCGTCGTCGACAGCCGGGTCGGCGGCAGGTACTCGCGCACGAACGTGCGCTCCCAGCAGGCCCCGGTCTCCCGCAGTTCGCGCCAGGTCGTGTACCGGTAGCGGAAGAGACGGGCGCGGACGTGACGCGGGGGCGTGCCGGGCGGGAACGGTGAGCGGCGCAGCAGTCTGAGGGTGTCGCGGTCGCCCTCCAGGAGCCGTTCCACCAGCGCGCCGAACCAGGAGCCGGCGTAGGCGGGGGAGAGCGCGGCGAACCACATCATCCAGTCCAGCCGCAGATGGTAGGGGGCGAACTGGCGCGGCCAGCGCCGGGGATCGCCCGGCTTGCCCCGGAACTCGTACTCCCGCCAGTCGGAGTCCTCCCGGGGCGTCTCGTCGAGCGTGCCCTCGACGACCACCTCGTAGCGGACGCGGCTGACGCTGCCGAACGCGCCGTAGGTGTTGACCAGGTGCAGCGGGTCGAACGAGCGGTTCATGACCTGCCCCCGGGAGAGCATGTTCAGCACCGGGCGGTGGCTGAGGAACAGCAGGAACGCGGCGACGGCCAGCACCACCACGACGTACCACAGCGGGGCCTCGGGCACGGGCGGCGGATCGGCGGGCAGGGCGAGCGCGGGCGCGGCCAGCACCACGGTGATCCAGTTCAGCCAGGAGAAGTTGCCCGACAGCACCAGCCACAGCTGGGTGAGGATCATCAGCGCGGCGGCCGCCGTCGCCACCGGCTGGGGCGTGAACAGCAGGAAGGGCACGACCAGTTGGGTGACGTGGTTGGCGGCGACCTCCACCCGGTGCAGCGGCTTCGGCAGATGGTGGAAGAACCAGCTCAGCGGGCCCGGCATGGGCTGCGTCTCATGGTGGTGGTCCAGGCAGGTCAGCTTCCGCCAGCAGGGATCGCCCCGCATCTTGATCAGGCCGGCGCCGAACTCCACCCGGAACAGGATCCAGCGCAGCCCGAACAGCACCACCACCGGCGGCGCCACCTCGTCGTTGCCGAGGAACACCGCGAGGAACCCGGTCTCCAGCAGCAGCGACTCCCAGCCGAAGCCGTACCAGGTCTGGCCGACGTTGACGATCGACAGGTACAGCGCCCACGGCGCCAGCCACAGCAGCATCGCGCCCCACAGCGGCAGCGAGCCGTCCAGCCCTGCGAGCAGCGCCGCCGACAGCGCGCAGCCCGTCCAGGCGCACAGCGCGAAGAACCGGTCGGAGTAGTGCCAGTGGAACAGGCTCGGCGCCCGCCGGAACGGCACCCGCCCGGTGAAGCGCGGCACCGGCAGCATCCCCCGCTCGCCCATCAGCGCCCTGAACTGCAGGGCCGCCGTCAGGAACGCGACGAGGTACACGCCGGCCAGGGCCCGCTGGAAGACCAGCCGGCTCGTCCAGTACTCGGGTGCGGTGAACCAGTCCACGGCCGTACGGCTCCCTTCTTCCCGCCCGCCCCCGTTCACGGCGCGTGTTCCTCGCCAGGGCCTGGGTAACCCGGGGCCCGGGCCCGCGCAAGCCGGGACGTTGCCCCACCCCACTCGAAGATTCGGACAAATGCTGGCAAGGTAGGCCCATGGTTGATCGGGGAGCGAGCGAGCTGTCCCTCCCGAACGACTGGCCCACCCACCCGGATCCGATCCTGGCCCTCAACCGCATGGGCGGCTTCGACTGGGACCTGGACGCCGGGCTGTTCCACATGGACGCCCGCGCCCACGACATCTTCGACGTGCGTCCCGACGAATACGACGGCCGGCCGGAGAGCCTGGCCCCGCGCATCCCGGCGGCCGAGGCCATCCGCCTGGACGCCCTGGTGGCCCAGGCCATCAAGGACGGCAGCGAGAACTACGGCGTCTACTTCCGGATGCGGCTGCGTGACGGCCGGCTGCGCTGGACCCACACCCAGGGCTACATCCGGCGCGACGACACCGGACGCCCCCGCCGCATCATCGGCATCGTCCGCGACGCCACCGACGAACTGCGCGACCTCGCCGCCCGCCGGGACGAGGCCGCCCTGGACGACGCACGGCGCGAGCAGACCAACGTCGTCCAGCTCACCACGGCCGCCCTGGCGCACGCCCGAACCGTGCAGGACGTCATCGACGTCCTCAAGGACACCCACGGCCTCACCCACCTGGGCGCGACCAGCCTCGTCATGGGCCTGGTCGAGGCCGGCCGCATCCGGCTGATCGCCGAGGGCCCCGAGGGCAGCTTCGTGCCCGGCACCCTCGTCACCGGCATCGACGAGCCGTACCCGATGAGCGAGGTCGTGCGCACCCTCACCCCCCGCTTCATCGAGTCGCCGGACGAGTTCGCCGCCGGCTACCCCAGGCTGTGGCCGCACCTCACCGACCTGGAGATCACCTCGGCCGCCTACCTGCCGCTCATCGTCCAGGCCCGGCCGATCGGAGCGGTGGGCCTCCTCTACAGCGACCGGGAGGGCTTCACCCCCGAGGAGCGCAACATCCTCGTCGCCCTCGGCAGCAGCATCGCCCAGTCCCTGCAACGGGCCATGTTCTACGAGCAGGAGAAGGACATCGCCCAGGGCCTCCAGCAGGCCATGCTGCCGCGCAGCATCCCCAGCGTGCCCGGCGCCGACGTCGCCGTCCGCTACCGCGCCGCCACCATCGGCGGCTCCCTCGGCCGCGACATCGGCGGCGACTGGTACGACCTGATCCCGCTGCCCGGGGGCGACTCCTCCCGGGGCGGCCGGGTCGGCGCCGTCATCGGCGACGTCCAGGGCCACGACACCCACGCCGCCGCCGTCATGGGCCAGCTGCGCATCGTGCTGCGCGCCTACGCAGCCGAGGGACACACCCCGGCCACCGTGATGGCGCGCGCCTCCGTCTTCCTGCACGAACTGGACACCGACCGCTTCGCCACCTGCCTGTACGCCGAGGCCGACCTGTCCACCGGAGTGGTCCAGATGGTGCGGGCCGGCCACATCGACCCGCTGGTCCGCGGCGCCGACGGCGTCTGCCGGCGGGTCTCCGTGCCCGGCGGGATGCCGCTCGGCCTGTCCGCCGAGTTCCGCAGCCTGGAGTACCCGGTCACCACCCTCGAACTCGACCCCGGGCACACCCTGCTGCTGTGCACCGACGGGCTGGTCGAACAGCCCGGCGCCGACCTCGACGACGGCATGCGCGCCCTCATCGAGCTGATCGCCGAGGGCCCCGCCGACGTACGAGGACTCGCCGACCGGCTCATCGAGGTCGCCGAGGAACGCGGCGGGGACGACGACGTGGCCCTTCTGCTGCTGCGCAGGCGCGGCGCGGACACCCCGCCCGGCGGCGGCCGGCTCCAGCAGCACGTCGCGCCCGGCGACCCCGAGGCCCTCGCCGGTGCCCGGCACATGATCCGCGCCGCCGTGCGCGCCTGGGGCGGCGGTGAGCGCTCCGACGAGATGGAACTGGTCGCCGACGAACTCGTCACCAACGCCCTGATGCACACCGAGGGGGCCGCGATCGTCACCCTGCGGGTCCTCGTCGGCGAGGGCCGCCGGCTGCGGGTCGAGGTCGAGGACTCCTCCAGCGCCCTGCCGCGCCGCCGCGAGGCGGGCGTGTCGGGCGTCTCCGGGCGCGGCCTGCTCCTGGTCGACCTGCTCGCGGACGCCTGGGGTGTGGAGGCGCGCGGCGGCGGCAAGTGCGTGTGGTGCGAGTTCGACGTCCCGCCGGGCGCGGAGCGGACCTGAGGACCCGGCCTTGCGGTGGCACTCTGGACCTATGCCGGAACTGCCCGAGGTCGAGGCGCTCAGGGACTTCCTCACCGAGCACCTGGTCGGCCACGAGATCGTACGCGTCCTGCCCGTCGCGATCAGCGTCCTGAAGACCTACGACCCGCCGCTGACGGCCGTCGAGGGCCGCCGGGTCACCGCTGTGCGCCGGCACGGCAAGTTCCTCGACCTGTCGACAGACGACGGCCTGCACCTCGTCACCCATCTGGCCCGCGCCGGCTGGCTGCAGTGGAAGGACCGCCTTCCCGACGGCCCGCCCCGGCCGGGCAAGGGCCCGCTCGCCCTCAGGGTCGCCCTGGAGACCGGCGAGGGCTTCGACCTCACCGAGGCCGGGACGCAGAAGCGCCTCGCCGTCCACCTCGTCCGGGACCCGCGCGAGGTGCCCGGCGTGGCCCGCCTCGGCCCAGACCCGCTCGCCGCCGACTTCGACGAGCAGCGCTTCGCCGGCCTCCTCGCGGGCGAACGCCGGCAGCTCAAGGGCGCCCTGCGCGACCAGAGCCTGATCGCCGGCGTCGGCAACGCCTACAGCGACGAGATCCTGCACGCCGCGCGGATGTCCCCCTTCAAACTGGCCGCCTCCCTCACCCCGGAGGAGGTCCACGTCCTCTACGAGGCGCTGCGCACGACGCTCACCGAGGCCGTCGAACGCTCACGGGGCCTGGCGGCCGGACGGCTCAAGGCGGAGAAGAAGAGCGGCCTGCGCGTCCACGGCCGCACCGGCGAGCCCTGCCCGGTCTGCGGCGACACCATCCGCGAGGTCTCCTTCAGCGACTCCTCGCTGCAGTACTGCCCCACCTGCCAGACGGGCGGAAAGCCACTGGCGGACCGCAGGATGTCCCGTCTGCTGAAGTAACCGGGGCGACCTACCATGAAATGCAAGGTCTTCTTTCTCCCTGAAACGAAACGGTAGGGAGGCCGGCATGGAGTTCGGGAACGGATTCGGGCAACTGGACGACTCGCGCTACGTGCCGATCTCCGAGCACGGCCTGATCGGTGACCTTCGCACCGCCGCGCTCGTCGGGACCAACGGCACCATCGACTGGTACTGCTGCCCGCGCTTCGACGCACCGAGCGTGTTCGCGTCCATCCTCGACGCCGACCGGGGCGGATCGTTCGAGCTCGCCGCCGACGTCCCTGCTCGCACCCGCCAGTTCTACTTCCCCGACACCAACGTGCTGATCACACGGTTCTACGCCACCGACGGCGTCGGTGAGATCCAGGACTTCATGCCGGTCGCCGACGAGTCGAGCGAGGAAGCCCGGCACCGGCTGATCCGGCGGGTGGTCTGCGTCCGGGGCACCCTGCCCTTCCGAGCGCGGATCGCCCCCCGATTCGGCTACGGCGCCGAACCGCACACCGCACGCGCCCTAGCCCACGAGGCCGTCTTCGAGTCCCCGTCGCTCTCGCTGGCCCTGACCTCCACCGCGCCCCTCGAAAGCGACGGCACGGACGTGCGGTCGCATTTCAAACTCCGCGAGGGCGAATCCATGGTCTTCGCCCTCGACCGGATCAGCGACGACGTCCACCCACTGGCCTGCCCGCGCGCCGAGGCGCAGGCGCAAGCCGAGGCGACGGTCCGGTTCTGGCGCCACTGGCTGGGCCGCTCGCGCTACCGCGGCCGGTGGCGGGAGACGGTGCACCGCTCCGCGCTGGCGCTGAAGCTGCTCACCTACGCGCCGACCGGTGCGATCGTGGCCGCGCCGACAACCAGCCTGCCCGAGCGGGTCGGCGGTGAGCGCAACTGGGACTACCGGTACGTGTGGGTCCGCGACGCGGCCTTCTGTGTCTACGCCATGCTCCGCCTGGGCTTCACTTCGGAGGCCGAGGCGTTCATGGGATTCCTCTCCGACCGGGGCATCGCCCGGGGCACCGGTCCCACCGGCCCGCTGCAGATCATGTACGGCATCGACGGGCGCAGAGACCTGCCCGAGTCCGAGCTCTCCCACCTCGAGGGGCACCTGGGCTCCGCTCCGGTGCGGGTGGGAAACGCCGCCACCGGTCAGCTCCAACTGGACATCTACGGAGCGCTGATCGATTCCGTCTACCTCTACGACAAGTGGGGGCAGCCCATCAGCAGCGATCACTGGGACGAGGTCAGTGCCGTCGCGGACTGGCTCTGCGACCACTGGGATCAGCCCGACGAGGGCGTCTGGGAGACGCGGGGCGGCCGGAAGAACTTCGTCTACTCGCGGCTGATGTGCTGGGTGGCGCTCGAACGTGCCATCCGGATGGCCAACCGCCGCGGCCTGCCGGCCGATCTCCCGCGCTGGCAGCGGAACCGGGACGCGATCTACCGCCAGATCATGCGCGAGGGCTGGTCGGCCGGACGCGGGGCGTTCGCACAAGAGCTGGGCAGCAACGTC
This sequence comes from Streptomyces sp. NPDC002566, assembly GCF_042889585.1. NCBI lineage: Bacteria > Bacillati > Actinomycetota > Actinomycetes > Kitasatosporales > Streptomycetaceae > Streptomyces > Streptomyces sp. NPDC002566. The sequence goes on from NZ_JBIARD010000001.1 coordinate 1,117,371, forward strand.
CTCGACGCGTCCGTGCTGATGATGCCGATGGCCAAGTTCATCGCGCCCACCGACCCCAAGTGGCTCTCGACCCTCGATGCGCTCACCTCGGATCTGGTCTCCGACTCGCTGGTCTACCGCTACGATCCGCAGGCCAGCCCGGACGGCCTGCACGGCGCCGAGGGCACGTTCTCGATCTGCTCCTTCTGGTACGTCGAGGCGCTCACCCGCGCCGGACGCCTGGAGGAGGCCCGGCTGGCCTTCGAGAAGATGCTCACCTACGCCAACCACGTCGGCCTCTACGCCGAGGAGATCGGCCGGACCGGAGAACAACTCGGCAACTTCCCCCAGGCGTTCACCCACCTCTCGCTGATCAGCGCAGCCGTCAACCTCGACCGCGCCCTCGGCTGAACCCGCCGGCGCCCGCTGGCGGGGAACCCAGCGCCACTACAGCAACCGGACTGACGCCATCCGCCTGGCGGCGAGCCTCCAGGGGAGCTGCCCCCGTCCGCCGCCGGCCATGGGCGTTGCGGACGCGGAGAAGCGCGCGGCGACCCTGGAGGGCCGCTGTCGAGTCCAGTCGGTCTCACCAGTACTTGTTGACGATCGGATACGCGACCACCGCCAGCAGCGCCAGGATCAGCGCCGGGATCGCCGGCAGTCTCGCCGTCCACGCCAGCGACCGCGTCATGCCCGGCGCCGACGGAGGCCGTCGGGTGGGAGGCGCGGTCAGGGCGTGCCGGGCCAGCGCGCCGAGGACCAGGGCGCCCACCGCCGTGGCCAGGGCGACGGCGAGCGTCGTCGCGATGCCGAACGCGCCGAGGTGCTCACCGAGGTCTCCGCCCTGGCGTCTGAGATCGGCGGCGGCCTTGGCCTTCACGCCGGCCCGCACCACCGCGCCCACGGAGACCAGGGCCAGCACCAGCGCCGCGCCCGCGAGCAGCGGGGCGCGCGCGGAGGAGCGCGGCGCCGCCGGCCGGGGCGTCGTGGGCGGGGGCGTCGCCGGCGGGTGCGGCGGCCGCCCGGGTGCCGCGGGCGAGGCCGGTGACACCGTCGAGGCCGTCGGCATCGACACGGTGGGCGGCGACTGCGCAGGCGGGGGCGGCGGGGGCGGCGAGGGAGGGGTGGGAGGTGCGGGCGGCGGCGCCTGGGTCGGCTGGATCTCCGCCTCGACGCGCAGTACCGCCTCGCCGGCGGCCCCCTTCAGCAGGAGGTCGCCGACGAGACGACCCGGCGTGGACGTGTCGATGCTCACGTCCAGCCCCTCGCGGGTCTCCTCGGTCCGCATCCAGTCGCCGGCGGGATGCGCGGTGCAGCTCCGGGCCAGCGGCGGGCCGAGCAGCTGGACGCCGCGGTGCGGCGCGGCCGAGCCCTGCGGCACCCGGCCGAAGTCCAGCCGTACCGGGTCGCTCCGCAGCTCGGTCCTGGCCAGGGCCCGCCGCGCCTCGTCCGCGACCACCCGGATGTCGTTCTGCTCGATCTCCTCCAGGGCCAGGCGCGCCCCCAGCGCCAGGGAGAGGTCGGGGCTCTCCACGCACGTGTGCAGCTCGGCGACGGCCCCCAGGCGGGCGTAGAAGTTCGGGTCCTCCATCGCGGCACGCAGCGCCGGAGGGATCTTGCGGGGCACGACGCGCCGCCGGCGGCTGTGCGCCAGGTACACGTCGCCCTGCATGTCGACGGTGCGGCCCGGGGTCTGGTGGGGGTTGCGCTGCCGTACGTGGTCGAAGACGTACTCGTACAGTTCGTCGAGGGAGATCTCGCCGTCCGCGTCGAGGTCGGCCTCGCCGCTGGTGAGGCCCTCGACGACCGCGTGGGTGAACAGGGAGGGGCGCGGGGCGGCGCCCTCGGCCAGTTCGGCGCCCTCGAAGGCGTACTCCATGGCGTCGGAGGCGGTGATCACGGCCCAGCCCCGGCCACCGCCCAGCTTCTCGCCGGCGAAGGAGTCCAGGACGTGCAGGTCGCCCCCGGCCCGCACGCTGGAGGAGCCCCGCGAGAAGGCGCCGCCGTAGCAGCAGTCGAGGAAGAGCACGGTGCGGCGGGCCCGGGTGCGGGTCATGCAGTGGCGGACGAACGCGGCGGAGACCGCGGTGGCCTCCAGCAGCCGCGGTTCGGTGTCGCGGGCGGCGAAGTACAGGTGGCCGGACTCGCTCTTCAGGCCGTGGCAGGAGAAGTGCAGCATCAGCGTGTCGTCGCGCCGGCCGTCGGAGAAGAAGCGTTCGACGGTCCGCCGGATGGCGTGCGCGGGCTCGTTCCTCAGCACGTCCACGTCGAAGTCGCCGACCTGGGGATCGCCGAGGACCTCCGCGAGCGCGACGGCGTCCTGCGCGGGCGCCCTCAGCTGCCGCAGCCCCCCGTCCTCATAGCGGTCGTTGGCGACGATCAGGGCATGCCGGGGCCGGTCCATGGAGTGTTCACGTCCCGGCGGTGGAATGGCGGCGGACGAACAGGTCGAAGGCCTCCGTCACCTGTTCGGTCGTCGCCTCGGAGATCTCCAGGACGTCGTCGTCCATGGTCAGCCTGAGTGAGGGGCGGGACTCGCCGCAGCGGGCGCGCCATGCGCGGACGGCGCTCAGCACCTGCGTCAGCGCGCCGGCGGTGCTGCCCAGGCTCACCAGGAGGGCGCCGATGGTGTCGATGCCCACGGCCCGTGCGCCGGGCGGGGGCTCGCCGCCGGGGACGGCTCTCACGTCGTCCACGTCGAGTCGCAGGAGTTCCTCCCGCAGACAGCCGGTCAGCCAGTCGACGTCCTCGGCGTCGGCGCCTTCCTCGGTCAGGAGGATCCGCAGGGTGTTCTCCACCGGACAGCCCCTTCTCGGCAAGGTGCTCGCGGGGTGGCGGCGCGGGGCCGGATCGCCGGTGGCGGTGAGGCGTGACGACGGCTCCGCGTCCCTCACACCAGTCTCCGCCGTCGCCCGGACGGCCGCAAATCGCGTCCGGGGCTTCGACTGGCCCTGATCCAGGGCTACTTGCCGTTCAGGCGGACCAGGGGCTCGCCGGACATCGTGCGGACCTCGTACCAGGCGACCTCGTCGGGATGGCGGGCGCCGCCGCCCTGCATCGTGTTGGGGCGGGCGTCCTGCCGGGGGACGGTCCAGCTGGTGATGGTCTCCTCCGTGCCGTCGTGGCCGATGGCGACCAGGTGGCAGGCGCGCGGTCCGGCCGCGTCCTTGACCTTCAGCTCGACGTGGCTGCCGTAGACCTCGTCCTCGATGGTGACCTCGGCCCACACGCCGGTCTTCTCGTCGGTGGCGGCGACCCGCACCGAGTCGTCCCCGCCGCCGCCCGCCGTCATGGCCAGCGCGGGGGCGGCGAGCGCGATCACCACCGAGGCGGCGACGGCGTACAGCAGCCGGCGGCGGACGGCCCGGTGCCGGGTGGCCACCTCGGCCAGGAGCTTGTCGAGCATCCGGGGGCCGGGCCCGGCGAAGGGGTGCACCGTGCGGGGCGTCGCCCGCCGGTACAGCATCATCTGCCGGGTGGTGGGGCCGAACTCGGTGACCTGTGCCGCGCATTGAGGACACTCCATGAGGTGGTCCTCGAAACGGAAGGCCTCCGCCTCGTCCAGCACGCCGAGCGCGTACGCGGCGACGTCGCGATGCCTCTCCAGGGACCTCATGCCGAAACCTCGTGCCGTTGGGTGCCAGTGGGGTTACTCCTTGCTCCCACCGGTACGCACCCGGCAGCCGAATCACTCAAGGCCCGTACCAAATCGTGACCCAGTCATTCGGAGCGGCCGGGCCCGCGGATTGGTCGGAATCTAAAAAAGATGGATGGCGAGATGGCCGAGGGGCAGTCCGAGCTGCCACGCAGGGGTCCACACCTTGGGTCCCTCGTCCTCGCCGGCCCCCGGCGGGCCGCCCGGCACGGCGTTGAGGTCGGGGGCGAGCAGCTCGGTCTCCTCCAGCCAGCGCCAGGCCGCCGCGGCCAGTTCGAGATCTGGTGCGGGAGCGTCCGACTCGGCTGCCAGCAGGGTGAGTTGGGCCATCCGCTCGGCCACCCAGTCCTGCCACGGCTGGTCGTAGGCGGTCAGCGAGAGCCAGGTCTCCAGCTGGGTGACGACCCGGATGCCGGAGAGTTCGCCGTCGGTGTCGGACAGGAAGATGGTGAGCGCCAGAGCGTCGCGCCCGGCACGGAACTCGAAGGACGTCGGCGGCATCAGATCGCCGGTCCGCAGCAGTTCGTCGGCGATGTACTCGGCGTACAACCAGGCCATGGGGACGGTCAGTTCGCCGTCGGCGCCGTCCGTGCTCTGATGACCTCTGTGCTGCATCCCTTCCTGCCTTCCTCCGGTGCGAGCGCGTCACCCGATGCCGGGGCCCGGGGCGACGGGCCCCCTCGGGAACACGGATAAGGACACCCGATTACTCAACAGGGGCCCTCGGCAAGGCGCTTTACGGAGGCTTGACCCGTCCGTGGGTTTCAGCCCAGGTCGGCCGCGTATCCCGGTAGCACCCGGCGCAGGGCGCGCAGCGCGTAGTACGCGCGGGACTTCACGGTACCGGGCGGAATGCCGAGGGCTTCGGCGGCCTCCGCCACACTGGCCCCCTGGAAATACACCAGCACCAGGACTTCACGGTGCTCCGGAGTGAGGGTCTTCACAGCCTCGCGCACATCGAGGGTCGCGACGGCCCGCTCGGCGTGGTCGGCGCACACCGGGGCGTTCTCCAGCACCGCGTCCCCGACCTCGGCCGGCCGGGCCTGCCGGGCCCGCCGCGCGTCGATCGCTAGCCGCCGGCCGACGGTGAGCAGCCAGGGCCGGACGGAGTCGAACGCGTCGGCGCGCAGCGCCTCGGGGTGCTGCCAGGCGCGCACCAGGGTCTCCTGCACGAGGTCCTCGGCGCGCTGGCGGTCGCCGTCGCACAGCCTCAGCAGCAGCGCGAACAGCGGCCTGCCGTGCTCGCGCTGGAGTGCGGCGAGCTCGTGCTCGGCGGTCGTCGTCGGGGCGATGAGGGTGGCCGGTGCCGTCATGGCCGTATGCCACCCCAGGCCGGCCGGAAGGGACAGGCCGCGCACACGGGTCTGCGACGGACGGTCGATCGCGTCGACGAACGGTTCGACGAACGGTCCGGGCTACGCCGATCGCGCGCATCGCGCCGGACGCCGGGAGTGCCGGACCCTACGTATCCCGTACATGAATTACTAGTAATACGTGCTCACATATGACAATTCATGGAAAACGGGGTGATCCGGTGATCGGCCGCAGACATCTGGTGGCCCTGGTCCTGACCGGGGTCCTCACCGCGGCGGCCGCCTGCCAGGCCGACGCCCGCCGGCCCGCCGCGCGCGCCGGACGGCCGGCCCCCACCGCCACCGCCCGCACCTTCACCCTCGTCGCCTCCGGGGAGGTCGTCCCGCACACCTCGGTCATCGAACGGGCCCACGCCGACGCCGGCGGGACCGGCCACGACTTCCGCCCCATGTTCGAAGGCGTGCGCGCCCTCGTCTCCGGCGCCGACCTGGCCCTGTGCCACATGGAGACCGTGTACGGCGCGAACGGCGCCTACAGCGGCGAAACCCCCTTCAGGTCCCCGCCCGAGATCGCCGACGCCCTCGCCGCCACCGGCTACGACGGCTGCTCCACCGCCTCCGAACACAGCCTCGACGACGGCCCCGACGGCGTCCGCCGCACCCTGGACGCCCTCGACGGCGTCGGCGTACGGCACGCGGGCACCGCCCGCACCGAGGCCGAGGCGAACGGCGTCACCCTCCTGCCCGCCGGGCCCGCGCGCGTCGCCCACCTCGCCTACACCCACGACGCCGGCGGCAACCCCGTGCCGCCGGACCGCCCCTGGACCGTCAGCCGCATCGACGAGAACCGGATCGTCGCCGACGCCAGAGCCGCCCGCCGGGCGGGCGCCGACGTGGTCGTGGTCTCCCTCCACTGGGGCACCGAGTGGCAGGAGACGCCGGACCGGCGGCAGATCGCCCTCGTCAAGGCGCTCACCGCCTCCCGCACCGGCGGCCGCCCCGACATCGACCTCATCCTCGGCACCCACGCCCATGTCCCGCAGCCGTACGAGAAGGTCAACGGCACCTGGGTCGTGTACGGCATGGGGGACCAGATCGCCGGCCAGATGCTCCGCGGCGGCCTGCCCGAACCGCGCGCCGGCCAGTCCAGCGTGGCCCGCTTCACCTTCACCCGGCCCGCCCGGCCCGGCGGCCGCTGGGAGGTGACGAAGGCCGCGTTCGTCCCGTACGTCTACGACCTCGACGCCGGCCGCACCGTCGACCTCGACGAGGCCCTCGCCCGGGGCGCCGACGTCCAGGGCGTCCGCGACCGCATCCGCAGCGTCGTCCTCAGCCGCGGAGCGGCCCAGCAGGGACTGACGGCGGGGTAGACCACGCGTGGTGAGCGGCCGCCGCGTGGGCAGCGGCCGCCACGCAGCGTCTCTACGGCACCACCGTCACCGGCCAGCGCCCCGCCCTCACCAGGCGTACCGCCACCGAGCCCACCAGCCGGTGGCCGGCCTGCTCCGAGGCGCCCACCACCACCGCGTCGGCCTTCAGCTCGTCCGCGGCCCGCACCAGGCCCGAGTAGGGGTCGCCGCGGAACGTGTGGAACTCCCAGCGCACCTCGAACAGCCCCCGGTGCCGCTCGGCGGCCTCCCTGATCTGCGCCACGATGTCCTCGGCGATCTCCTCGGAGACCTCCGCGACCGGCGCCCCGAGCACCGCGCCCGCCGCCGTCACCGGCTGCACGTACACCACGGCGAGCAGCGCGTGCTGACGCCGCGCCAGACCCCCCGCGTAGGCGGCGGCCCGCAGGGAGGAGTCGGAGCCGTCCACGCCGGCCACGATCACCTTCGGCCCGTCCGTGCCCCGTTCGAATCCCTGTTCCCGATGCTCCGTCACGCCCCGAGGCTATCCACACCCGGCCCGCGCCGGACCCGCCGGGGTCGTCCAGCGTGGCGGCGCACCGCGCCCACGATGCCGCCCGACGCTGGGCCGGGCGGGTGGAATCGGCGGGCGGCGCGGTGTCGTTGGAGAGCGTCGGGCGCCGGACGGGCGACTGATGGGGCATGCAGAAGGATCAGTTCTTCACACGGCGCCGGCTGCTGATCGCCGGGGTCGCCGCCGCCGGGGCGGCCGGCGCGGCCGGCCTGTTCCCGGGGGACTCCGGCGACGCGCCGCGCCGCCCCGCCCCTCCCGCCGCCGGCGCCCCCGCCCGCCGGCCGCCGGCGAAGCCCTCCGCCCACCGCCTCCAGCCGCTCACCGGAGACGGCCCGCCGCCCACCGCGCCCCGCCGCCCGCCCGTGCGGCACGCCCCGCTGCTCAGCGTCCCCGCCCGCGGCCGGACCATGGTGCTGACCTTCGACGACGGCCCCGACCCCCGCTACACCCCCGACATCCTGGACACCCTCGCCGAGTACGGCGTCCCCGCGACGTTCTTCGTGTGCGGGGAGATGGCCGCCGCCCACCCCGGCCTGCTGGCCCGGATGGCCGACGAGGGCCACGTCGTCGGCAACCACACCTGGTCCCACCCTCTCCTCACCCGGCTCAGCCGCCGCCGCATCCGCTCCGAGATGTCCCGCACCTGCGACGTCATCGAGGACGCCTACGGCGCGCGCCCCCGCTGGTTCCGCGCCCCCTACGGGGCCTGGAACCGCGCCGCCTTCCAGCTCGGCGCCGAACTCGGCATGGAGCCCCTCGCCTGGACGCTCGACACCCTCGACTGGGCGGGCCCCGGCGCCCACACCATCGTGGACCGCGTCGAGGACGGCGCCGCCCCCGGCGTCGTGGTGCTCTCGCACGACGCCGGGGGCGACCGCACCGCGAGCGTCCACGCCCTGCGCGACTACCTCCCGCGGCTCCTCGACTCCGGCTACCACCTCACCGTGCCCCGCCGCACCTGGGCATAGCCCAGGACCTCGCCGGGCGCGCCCGCCCGGCCGGGGACTCGCTCAGCGGACCTCGGCCAGGCGGGCGAAGGCGACCACGTTGCCGTCGTACCCGTTCGCCTTGGAGAAACCGCCGCCGCAGGTGATCACCCGCAGTTCCGGCGCGCCCTTGGAGGCGTACACCCGGTCGCCGGGGAAGTCGTTCTTCGCGAACACCTCCACGCCGTAGATCTCGAACACCGCGGTCTTGCCGTCCCGGCGCGGGATCTCCACACGGTTGCCCTGCTTCAGGGCGCCCAGCCCGTAGAACACCGCCGGCCCCTGGTGGTTGTCGACATGGCCGACGACGACGGCGGTCCCCTTCTCGCCCGGCGAGACGGCGCCGGTGAACCAGCCGGCCAGGTTGGGGTCCTCGGGCGGCGGCGCGCCCACCCAGCCGTCCGGGTCCAGACCGACCGCCATGACGGGGGCGTCGACGCTGATGGCGGGGATGCGCACCCGGTCCGGCTCGGCGTACGGCAGCGCCTGGGGAGCGCCGCCGAGGACGCTCTGGGCGCCGGCATCGGCGGCGGCCGCCGAAGCGGGCTGCGGCGGGCCCATGTCGAACTCGCCCGAACCGTTGCGGATGAGCGCGAGGCCGGTCAGCAGCACCAGCGCTATCACCCCCCAGGGCGCGCGCTTCCTGGGCCGCTCCTCCTCTTCCTCCGTGGACAGCCCGTACCCGTACATTCGCCATCCCCTTCCGGCGCGGCCGTCGCCACGTCCTTTCGCGCACACGACAGCGCGTGTACGGCAACGCTAAGCGCCGTCCGGGAAACCGGCGACGGGGCGGGGAGCGAACGGGTGGCGGGCGGATTTCGCGTGCGCCATCCGAGGTCCGGCCGGGAGGAAATTTCTGACGGTCCGTGACCTGCGGCGATATCCGTTCGGGCGTATCTCGCCCGGCGTGTCCTCTCACCGGGACGGACCATCGCCGAAATGCGGCTGCCCGCACGGCATCTGAGGGTCTATTCGGGAGGCGTTCACTCGCCGACAGACCGGGGACGGGTCCCGGGACGCCTTCCGCGGAGGAGCACATGCGTACGACTCGTCTTCTGCGGGCCTCGGCGGTCTCGGCCGCCGTGGCCGCCGCTCTCTCGACGGCCGCCCCGGCGGCCGTCGCGCGGGACGGCATCCCCATCAGCCCCAGCACCCCCAGCAACATCCTCGCCCTGCCCAGCGTCATCGCCCGGGGCGGTCAGCTGACCATCACCGTGGACGGCTGCCCCACCGGCGGCACCATGAGCTCCAGCGCGTTCCGGATCGCCAACCTGACGCCGTTCCCCGGCGTCAGGGGGTCCTCCAAGGGCGTGGCGGCCGTCGACATCAACGCGAGCCCCGGGCCGCACGGCATCACCATCAACTGCAACGGACGCACCCTGAGCAACCCGGCCGCCTTCTCCGTCATCGGCGGCGTCCGCGGCGGCCTCGGCGGCAGCACCTCCGACGGCGCCACCCCGACCGACGTCGCCGTCGGCGGCGGCCTCGTCACCGCGGCCGTCGTGGGCGGCGGACTGTTCTGGATGCGCCGGCGCGCCGAGCGCCGGGCCTGAGCACCGCGCGCCGTCCCCCGCGGCAGGGGACGGCGGCGGCGCGGAGTCCGCCGCCGTCCCCTGCCGGACGTCGGGTCAGTTCCCGGCGCCCGGGAAGAGATACAGGAAGGGCTCGGCCGAGGCGGTGACGCCCCGGCTGTAAGGGGCGTCGAAGTCCCAGATCAGAAAGAGCAGGAAGGCGATCAGGGCGGAGAACAGCCCCGCCAGGACCAGTTCCCGGGCGGTGCGCCGGATCTGCAGCGCGAAGATCATGCCGATGGTGATCACACCGCCGACGATCAGCCCGAACCACACCACGCCGGGCATGGTCGGCCCGGTGGAGTCGGCGCGGGAGTTGCGCGCCTGGTCCGCCGCGGCCATCTGGTCCAGGAGCGGCTGGTAGGCCTGCGCCTCGAAGTCGGACGCCGGCCGGTAGTCGGTGACGTCCACGCGGACCTGCCGCAGGAGCGCGTCGCCGCGCGCGGTCACCTGACCCTCGTCCGCCATGCTCCGCCACTCGGTGGTGACGACGTGTCCGACATAGGCGTTGACATCCGCTCGAATCCGGTCACGGACGTCCGCCGGGTACACCCGCACCCGTTCCGAGATCTCGTGCAGCGCCTGCGCCTCCGCCTGGACGTGGTCCTGGGCGGCGCTGCGGGCCTCCCAGACGCCCGCGATGGCCAGACCCAGGACGATGGCGTAGACGACGCCGATCCACATCGTCATGTACTCGATGACGTCCGGGGTCTCGGAGGGGTCCTCGTCCTCGGCCGCCCTGCGGTGCCGGACGAGGGTGATGACGACCACCACCGCGCAGGCGGCGAGCATCGCGAGGGTGAGAACAAGCCATTCCGGCAAGAGAAGCCTCCAGGGCGGGCGTCAGCGGGGCCGCAGCGCGGCGACGGCGATCACCGCGGGCAGGGCGACGAGCAGGAGATAGGTGACCGGTGACCGGCCGCCGCGGGCGGGCCGCTGGTGCGCCGGAGCGTGGTACGCGGGGTAGTGCACGGGGGTCACCGGGGGAGCGGGGGGTCGGGGCGCCGGCTTCGGCGGCGGCGGGGGCGGCGGTGCCGGCGCGAGCGGTGGCATCGGCGGTGCGGGCGTGGGTGGCGCCGGCGCCGGGCGTCTCGGCGCCGGCGGTGCGGGCGGGGGCGTCGGGCGGGCCTTCGGGGGAGGGGGCGGTTCCGGGAGCGGGACCGGCTCGGGCTCGGGGACGGGCTCCGGCGCGGGTTCGGGAGGCGGCGTCGGCGAGCAGGACGGTTCCGGTTCGGGCTCGGGCTCCGGCGGGGGCGGTGTCGGGCACCCCGGTGGGGCCGGCCACGCATGGCTGCCCGCGACCGCCACCGCCACGGCGCCGTCCGGTCCGGTCGAGGCGTACGCGCACGCGTCGGCCGCGGCGACCCCGGCCGGCACGCCCACGAGGAGCCACACCGTGGTCACCAGGGCGAGAATCCGGGCGGCGGGCGCGGAGCGGGGCGTTCGGGGTCCATGCACGTCGGAGATCATGAGGCCTTCCACGCGGCGCACGCCCGCGGGCGAGGGCGATTGCCTCGAACGAGGGAAGTTCCGCTTCCTGTGCATTCGTCCGTGACGCTCGCCCGTTTGGATCACCGCACACGCGTACGAATCCGTGGTCGTCCGGGCGATCCCGGCGCCGGCCTGAAGGGGGCCCGTCACAGGCGGCGAAAAGAAATTTGTGCTGCGTTTGAACACAACGACCACCCCCGTGCGTACCCATGGCCGTGCGGCGGCGCAGCAGGGCGCTGCAACACCCTTGTGATGATCGGGGAGTTGTTGACGATGAAGACCTCCTGGCGGAGCGCCTCACTCGTGGCGAGCGCCGTGACCGTCCTGGCGCTGACGACGGCGTGCGGTCAGGAAGACGGCTCGGCGGCGTCCAGTCAGAACGTCGGCGTCACGGCACCGGCGGGCGGTATAGCGGGCGTGGGCGCCGGGATCGGCGGGGTCGGCGCGGGCGTCAGCCCCAGCACCAGTGCCCCGGCCGTCGCGGGCGGCGTGGGCACCGGCGCGGCCGCCGGCGCCGGGACCGGCGCGAACGCGCAGGGTTCCGCCGGTGAGCTGGCCGTCTCCGCCAACGCCGAGCTCGGCAAGGTGCTGATCGACGGCAACGGCATGACGCTCTACCGCTTCGACGCCGACCTGGCCGAGCCGCCGAAGTCGAACTGCGACGGCGACTGCGCGAAGAAGTGGCCGCCGGTCTCCGCCGACGACGCGAGCGCCGGCGACGGCATCGACAAGTCGCTGCTCGGCGAGGTCACCCGCTCCGACGGCAGCAAGCAGCTCACCGTCGACGGCTGGCCGGTCTACCGTTACGCCAAGGACGCCAACGCCGGCGACACCAACGGCCAGGGCGTGGGCGGCAAGTGGTTCGCGCTGGCCCCCGACGGCAAGAAGGCCAAGGCCGACTCCGCCCTGCCGGGCCTGTCCGTCCGCAAGGACCCCAACCTCGGTGAGATCGTCGTCGACAAGAACGGCATGACGGTCTACCGCTTCCTCAAGGACAAGGCCTGGCCCAAGCCCGTCTCCAACTGCAACGGCGCCTGCCTGGAGAAGTGGCCGGTCGTCGCCCCGGTCGAGGCCAACGACACCCAGGGCGTGCAGAAGAAGGGCCTGATGAACTTCACCCGGTCCGACGGCGTCCAGCAGATGACGGTCAACTGCTCGCCCATCTACACCTTCTCCGGTGACAAGGCCCCCGGTGACATCAACGGCCAGGGTGTGGGCGGCACGTGGTACGCCGTGGCCCCCGACGGAAAGCTGGTCGGCGCGCCCAAGCAGTAGAGATCGCCTCCCCAGGGCTGATCCCGCACACTGCGCCCGGCACGTCCGGCCCCCGGTCCGCCCCCTCCGCGCCGCACGGAGGGGGCGGACCCTTGTGCTGTCCGGCGCGCCGCCCTTGGGGTACTTTGCGACGGGCGGGACGCGGGACTCCGGCAGGACGTGCCGTCGCGGCACGTGCCGCAGGCAGTGACCGGGAACGGATGGTCAATTTCCGTTTCCGCTCGCCCGTTTGGCAGGCGATCAGTAGCCTCTGCTCGAACACCGGATCGCCTACGCCTTGGAGAGATAGATGGACCGTCCCGCCTGGGCCCCCCGGAGCATCGACGTCTCCGTGCCCAGTGTCTCGCGGATCTACGACTACTACCTGGGCGGTTCGCACAACTTCGAGGTCGACCGGGAAGCGGCCCGCAGGGCCATGGAGTTCATGCCGGGACTGCCGAAGATCATGCAGGCGAACCGGGCGTTCCTGCGCCGCGCGGTGCGCCACGCGATCGGCGAGGGCGTCACCCAGTTCCTGGACGTCGGTTCGGGCATACCGACCCACGGCAACGTCCACGAGGTGGCCCGGGCCGCCGACCCCGGCGCCCGGGTCGTCTACGTCGACCACGACCCGGTCGCCGTCGCGCACAGTCAGGCGGTCCTGGAAGGGGACGAGAACACCGCAGTCGTCGCCGCCGACCTGCGCAAGCCGCGGGAGATCCTGGCCGACCCCCAGGTGGGCCGGCTCCTGGACCTGGAGAGGCCGGTGGCGCTGCTGCTCGTCGCCGTACTGCACTTCGTCGAGGACGAGGACGACCCGTACGCGGCGGTCGCCGAGCTGGCCGGCGCGCTCGCGCCGGGCAGCCTGCTCGTCCTCACGCACGCCTCCTACGAGGGGATCCCGCTGCCGCAGCAGCGGGCCGAGGGCGCGGTGGACGTGTACGAGGACATCCGCAACCCGCTGATCATGCGCTCGCGCGACGAGATCGCGCGGTTCTTCGAGGGGTACGACATGGTGGAACCGGGACTGGTGCCGCCGCCGCTCTGGCGGCCGGAGACAGCACCGGAGGACGAGGACCCGTACGCCTTCTCCGGGTTCGCCGGCGTGGGACGCACCTCGTGACCGCCGAGCCGGACGGGCCGGAGGACAGACTGCGGCGGTTCGCGACGATCTGGAGCCGGGCGGTGTTCCCGGTGACCTCGACGTCGCTGACCAGGGCGGAGTTCGAGGAGCGGCTCCTGCCGCTGGCCCGGCGGCTGAGCGGGGCGCTGCACGCCAGGACCTTCGACGCCGGGACCGGCCGGGCGGTCGGCGCCGCGCTCGTCGACGCGCACTGCACCGACCCCGAGGCCCTCAGCCGCAGCCTGGACTGCGTCGACGCCTACCTGGTGCTGTACTGCGGCGGGGGCGGCCCGCCGGAGGATCTGCGCAGCCGCTGCTCCCGGCTCCAGCACGCCATGGCGGCCGGCTTCGCCCAGGCCCTGCGCGAGCGGACGCTCGCCGAGCAGGAGGCCATCGCCCAGGCCGCGCTGCGGGCGCAGGGCGTGGTGGCGCAGGCCCTGCACTCCAGCGAGGCCCGCTTCCGCGCCGTGTTCGAGGGCGCGGCGATAGGGATCGGCATCGCCGACCTCGAAGGCAACGTCCTCCAGGTCAACGGGGCGATGCTGCGGATGTTCGGCGGCGGCGAGCAGTCGATGCGCGGACGCAACGTGCGGGAGTGGACCCACCCGGAGGACGCCCCCCAGGTGTGGCGGCTCTACGACGAGCTGGTGCGCGGCGAACGCGAGCACTACCACGTGGAGAAGGCGTTCTACCGGCCCGACGGCACCGCGCTGTGGACCAACCTGACGGTCTCCCTGCTGCGGGACGCGGACGGCGAGCCGCAGTACCAGCTGGCGCTGATGGAGGACACCACCGAGCGCCGCCTGCTCAACCTGCGGCTGCGCTACGAGGCCACCCACGACGCCCTCACCGGGCTGCCCAACCGCACCCTGTTCTTCGAGCGCCTGGAGAAGGTGCTGGCCGCCGGGGACGAGCAGCGCTTCGGCCTGTGCTACCTGGACCTGGACGGCTTCAAGACCATCAACGACAGCCTCGGCCACGCGGCCGGCGACCGGCTGCTCGTCGAGGTCGCCGACCGCCTCCAGGGCTGCGCGACCGCGCCGGGCGAGATGGTGGCCCGGCTCGGCGGCGACGAGTTCGTGGCGCTCACCACCGGGCCCGAGGCCCGCCGCGAGGTCGACGACCTCGCCGCGCGCATCCAGAACGCCCTGGTCGCGCCCGTGCGCATCGAGGGCCGGGAGCTGACCGTGCGCGGCAGCATCGGCATCGTCGAGGGCTGCGCGGGGGAGCGCAGCCCGGCGGAGGTGCTGCGCAGCGCCGACATCACGATGTACCGGGCCAAGTCGGCGGGCGGCAACCGCTTCGAGCTGGCCGACCCCGAGGCCGACGCCCGCGCCATCACCCGGCACGGACTGACCACCGCGCTGCCGGCCGCGCTGGAGCGGGGCGAGTTCTTCATCGAGTACCAGCCGCTGGTCCACCTCGGCGACGGCAGCGTGCGCGGCGCGGAGGCCCTGGTGCGCTGGCTGCACCCGCAGCACGGCGTCCTCGGCCCCGACCGCTTCATCCCGCTCGCCGAGCACACCGGGCTGATCGTCCCGCTGGGCCGCTGGGTGCTGGAGCAGTCGGTGCGCCAGGCCCGCGACTGGCGGGAGCGCGACGGCTTGACGGGCCCGCTCCGCGTCAACGTCAACCTCTCGCCCTGCCAGCTCACCCACCCGGGGCTGGTGCAGGACACCGTCGACATCCTGGAGCGCGCGGGCGTCGAACCGCGGGCGCTGTGCCTGGAGGTCACCGAGTCCGCCCTGATCGGCGCCGACGACGACCTGCTCAAACCGCTGCGCCGGCTCGCCGAGATGGGCGTCGACATCGCCCTCGACGACTTCGGCACCGGCTACTCCAACCTGGCCAACCTGCGCCGGCTGCCGGTCAGCGTCCTCAAGCTGGACCGCTCCTTCACCCAGAGCATGCAGCAGTTCCCGGCCGACCCCGTCGACCTGAAGATCGTCGACGGGATCGTCTCCCTCGCCCACAGTCTGGACCTCACGGTCACGGTGGAGGGCGTGGAGACCGGCGCTCAGGCCGACCAGCTCCGGCTGCTGGGCTGCGACACGGCCCAGGGCTGGTACTACGCCCGCCCCGGCCCGCCGGACCGCCTGCACGAACTGACGCTGGTGGACGCGACGGGGTGAGCGCACAACTCGGTTGAGGGGCGCCCCGGTCACGGGTGATCATGTGCGGGTGACTCAGGAATCCGATGACGTGAACGAGGCGATCCGGGGCGAACTCAGCCTGCTGGACCCGGCCGTGCGCTCCTCCAAGGACCGCTACCAGCGCCTGCTCGACCCGGAGTTCGTCGAGGTCGGCTCCTCCGGCCGGCGCTACACCTACGACGACATGATGTCCTGGCTGCCCGACCACGAGGGCAGTTCGGCGGACGGCCCGCGCTACGACCCGTCGGCCATCACGGGCGTCGTCCTGGCCCCCGGCCTGGTACAGCTCACCTACGAGACCCACTTCGAGGGCCGAAGGGCCCGCCGCACCTCCCTCTGGCGCAAGCAGGACGAGACGACGGGTTGGCGCATGTACTACCACCAGGGCACCCCGGTCCCCCCGGACACCCCCTGAGCACTGCGTGCAGGAACAGGGGGCTGCACCAATGTGCGGCCCCGCCCGCAGGCGCGACCGGCGGGACCGCACCCCCCTAGGGGCGCGGCGCTGTGCCGATCTCCGGCCCCGCCGCGCGGGCGCGACCGGCGGGACTGCACCCCCCAGGGGCACGGGGCTGTGTCGATCTGCGGCTCCGCCGCGCGGGCGCGACCGGCGGGACTGCAACGCCCTAGGGGCGCGGGGCTGTGTCGATCTGCGGCTCCGCCGCGCAGGCGCGACCGGCGGGACTGCACCCCCCTAGGGGCGCGGCGCTGTGCCGATCTGCGGCCCCGCCGCGCGGGCGCGACCAGCGGGACTGCAACGCCCTAGGGGCGCGGGGAACTGCGCGACCAGCCACCAACGACCCGCACCCCGCGACGGCGCAACCCCGATACGGCGTGTCCCGGCACCGCACCGCACTCTCACCGCGAGAACAACATCCGCTGCAACTCCCGAGCAGCCCGAGGCGGAGCCACATCGCTACGGTGCGCCAGCGCGATCGTACGGTGAAGCCCCGGCCGAGCCAACGGAGTGACCCGGAGCCCCCGCCCCGCCCCCGCGGCCACCATCCGCGGCACCACGGCCACCCCCAGCCCCGCCCGCACGAAACCCAGCACCGCGTCCATCTCCCCGCCCTCCACGGCGAAGTCCGGCTCGAACCCGGCGGAGCGACACGCGGCGACGGTCAGCTCCCGCAGGTCGTAGCCGTGCCGGAACATCACCAGGCGCTCTCCCTCCAGGTCGGCGATGCGCACCGCCCGCCCGCCGCCGCCCCCCGGCTCGGGTGCCTCGGGGGAGGACACCACGACCAGGTCCTCCCGCAGCAGCTCCACCGTCGTCAGCGCCGGTGACGGCGACGGCAGCGGCAGCACGACCAGCGCGAGATCCAGCGCCCCGCGGGCCAGCAGTCGCACCAGGTCGTGGGAGCCGCCTTCCTCGATCAGCAGCCGGACGCCGGGATAGCGGTCGTGGAAGGCGCGCAGCACGTCCGGCAGCAGACCCGTGCACAGGCTGGGCGTGGCCCCCAGGCGCACCCGTCCGCCCCGCAGCTGCACCAGCTCCCGTACCTCGTGGCGCGCCGTCTCCGCGTCCGCGAGGATGCGGCGGGCCAGCGGCAGCAGCGCCTCGCCGGCGTCGGTGAGCGTGATGTTGCCGCGCGCCCGCAGGAACAGATCAGCCCCCAACTCCCTTTCCAGCGCCCGGATCTGCTGGGAGAGCGACGGCTGCGCGACATGGACGAGTGCCGCGGCCCGGGTGAAGTGCCGGGTCTCGGCGACCGCCACGAAGTACTGGAGCTGCTGGAACTGCACGCCGCCATGATAGGCGCACCCTATCGAAACGAACCGGACCATGTCTTGGACCGATCGGGGGAGCGCGCTCTAGCGTCTGACCCATGGCTCTGGCAACGCGGTCGGACCGACGGCCGTCCATGGCACGCACCGTGTGGGACTCCTCCGTCGGCAAGAAGACGGTGATGGCCGTCAGCGGCGTGATCATGCTGCTGTACCTGGTCGTCCATATGATCGGCAACCTGAAGATCTTCTTCGGCGCGGCCGAGTTCAACCACTACGCCCACTGGCTGCGCACGGTCGGCGAACCGTTCATGCACTACGAGTGGACGCTCTGGCTGGTCCGGATCGTCCTGCTGCTCGCGGTCGTCGCGCACGCCGTCTCCGCGTACCAGCTCAGCCGCCGCGACATCAAGGCGCGCCCCGTCGGCTACGTGCACCGCAAGGCGCGCACGACCTATGCCACCCGCACCATGCGCTGGGGCGGGATCATCCTCGCCCTGTTCATCGTGTGGCACATCCTCGACCTGACCACCGGGACCGTGCACCCGGGCGGCTTCCAGGAGGGCCGCCCCTACCAGAACGTGGTGGACACCTTCTCCACCTGGTACGGCAACGCCGTCTACATCACGGCGATGCTCGCGCTGGGCCTGCATGTCCGGCACGGCTTCTGGAGCGCCGCCCAGACCCTCGGCGTCGGCAGCCGCCGTCGCGACCGCGCGCTGAGGACCGCGGCGAACGTCCTCGCGCTGCTGCTCACGGCCGGCTTCATCGCCGTACCCGTGGCCGTCATGACCGAAGTGGTGAGCTGACATGACCGACTACGCCGACTACCGCACCGGCGAGCCCCTCGTCGATGACAAGGCCCCCTCCGGTCCCGTCGCCGAACGCTGGGACAAGCGCCGGTTCGAGGCCAGGCTGGTCAACCCCGCCAACCGCCGCAAGCACACCGTGATCGTGGTCGGGACCGGCCTCGCCGGCGGGTCCGCCGGCGCGACCCTCGCCGAACAGGGCTACCACGTCGTCCAGTTCTGCTACCAGGACTCCCCGCGCCGCGCGCACTCCATCGCCGCGCAGGGCGGCATCAACGCGGCGAAGAACTACCGCAACGACGGCGACTCCGTGCACCGGCTGTTCTACGACACCGTCAAGGGCGGCGACTTCAGGGCCCGCGAGTCCAACGTGCACCGGCTGGCGCAGATCTCGGTCGAGATCATCGACCAGTGCGTGGCGCAGGGTGTGCCCTTCGCCCGCGAGTACGGCGGTCTGCTCGACACCCGCTCCTTCGGCGGCGTCCAGGTCTCGCGGACCTTCTACGCCCGCGGCCAGACGGGCCAGCAACTGCTGCTCGGCGCGTACCAGGCGCTGTCCCGCCAGATCGCCGCGGGGAACGTGGAGCTGCACCCCCGCACCGAGATGCTCGACCTGATCGTCGTCGACGGGCGGGCCCGCGGGATCGTGGCCCGGGACCTGGTCACGGGGAGGATCGACACCTACTTCGCGGACGCCGTCGTCCTCGCCAGCGGCGGCTACGGCAACGTCTTCTATCTGTCCACCAACGCCATGAACTCCAACGCCACCGCGATCTGGCGGGCGCACCGGCGCGGCGCGTACTTCGCCAACCCGTGTTTCACCCAGATCCACCCCACCTGCATCCCGCGCACCGGCGACCACCAGTCGAAGCTGACCCTGATGAGCGAGTCGCTGCGCAACGACGGCCGGATCTGGGTCCCGAAGGCGAAGGGCGACACCCGTCCGCCGGAGCGGATACCCGAGGACGAGCGCGACTACTACCTGGAGCGCGTCTACCCCTCCTTCGGCAACCTGGTCCCGCGCGACATCGCCTCCCGCGCCGCGAAGAACGTCTGCGACGAGGGCAGGGGAGTGGGCCCCGGCGGGCAGGGCGTCTACCTCGACTTCGCCGACGCCGTCGAGCGCATGGGCCGTGGGGCGGTCGAGGCCAAGTACGGCAACCTCTTCGACATGTACCAGCGGATCACCGACGAGGATCCGTACGAGGTGCCGATGCGGATCTACCCCGCCGTGCACTACACGATGGGCGGACTGTGGGTCGACTACGACCTCCAGACCACCGTCCCCGGCCTGTTCGCGATCGGCGAGGCCAACTTCTCCGACCACGGCGCCAACCGCCTCGGCGCCTCCGCCCTCATGCAGGGCCTGGCCGACGGCTACTTCGTGCTGCCGGCGACCGTCAACGACTACCTCGCCCGCATCCCCGCCCAGGACGAGGTGACCGGCGAACACCCGGACGTACAGGAGGCGTTGGCCGATACCCAGGACCGGCTGAACCTGCTGCTCGCCGTCGACGGCGACCGCACCCCCGACTCCTTCCACCGCGAACTGGGCGAGCTCATGTGGGAGTTCTGCGGCATGGCCCGCTCCGAACCAGGACTGCGCAAGGCCCTGGAACGCATTCCCCGGATCCGCGACGAGTTCTGGCGGCGCGTCAGGATTCCGGGCACCGGCGAGGAGTTCAACCAGTCGCTGGAGAAGGCCAACCGCCTCGTCGACTACTTCGAACTCGCCGAGCTGATGTGCCTCGACGCGCTGCACCGCGCCGAGTCCTGCGGCGGCCACTTCCGCGAGGAGTCCCAGACTCCCGACGGCGAAGCCGCCCGCAAGGACGACGAGTTCGCCTACGCGGCCGCCTGGGAGTTCACCGGCCCGGGCGAGGCCCCCGTCCTGCACAAGGAAGACCTGGTCTTCGAGTACGTCCACCCCACCCAGCGGAGCTACGCATGAAGCTCACCCTGCGCGTCTGGCGGCAGAAGAACGCCGACGCCGACGGCGCGATGTCCACGTACGAGGTGGACGGCGTCTCGCCCGACATGTCCTTCCTGGAACTGCTCGACACGCTCAACGAGGACCTCGTCCTGCGCGGCGAGGACCCGGTCGCCTTCGACCACGACTGCCGCGAGGGCATCTGCGGAGCATGCTCGCTCGTCATCGACGGCGAAGCGCACGGCCCGGAGCGGACGACCACCTGCCAGCTGCACCTGCGTTCCTTCGCCGACGGCGACACGATCGACGTCGAGCCCTGGCGGGCGTCGGCCTTCCCCGTCATCAAGGACTTGGTCGTCGACCGGTCCGCCCTCGACCGGATCATCCAGGCCGGCGGGTACGTCACCGCGCCGACCGGCTCCGCGCCGGAGGCCCACGCCACGCCGGTGCCCAAGCCGGACGCCGACTTCGCCTTCGAGCACGCGGAGTGCATCGGGTGCGGGGCGTGCGTCGCCGCCTGTCCCAACGGCGCGGCCATGCTGTTCACCTCCGCCAAGGTCAACCACCTGGGCGTGCTGCCGCAGGGGGCGCCCGAACGCGAGACGCGGGTGCTGGACATGGTGGCGCAGATGGACGAGGAGGGGTTCGGCGGCTGCACGCTCGCCGGCGAGTGCGCGGTGGCTTGTCCCAAGGGGATTCCGCTGGCGTCGATCACCGGGATGAACAGGGAGTGGCTGCGGGCCGTGCGGAAGGCCGGGCGGTAGCGCGGCAGGGGCGCGGGCTGTGGGGGGCTGGTCGCGCGGTTCCCCGCGCCCCTGAGGCGTCGCGGTCGCCTGGGGTTCAGCATTCCCACATGCGGGCTCTCGGCGTCGGTCATGTGCTCGCCAACCAGGATCGGGAGAAACGAGGGGTACGCCACCGTCCCCGTAGTGGCCCGTCCCTGGAGTGAGCCATGACCGGCGTTTCCACGCTCGACCGTCCCCCGCAGCACGTGGCACCCGGCCGTTACAGCGTGAGCCTGGCCCGCGACGAAGACGACGTGCGGGCCGCTCAGCGGCTGCGGTACGACGTGTTCGCCGGGGAGATGGGCGCCCTGCTCTCCTCTCCCCGGCCCGGCCTGGACGTCGACCCCTTCGACGACTGCTGCGACCACCTGCTGGTGCGCGACACGGCCACCGGCCAGGTCGTCGGCACCTACCGGCTGCTGCCGCCGGAGCGCGCCGCGGTCGCCGGACGGCTGTACTCCGAGGGCGAGTTCGACCTGACCCGCCTGGACGGCATCCGCCCCGCCCTCGTCGAGGTCGGCCGCTCCTGTGTGCACCCCGACCACCGCGACGGCGCCGTCATCGGGCTCATCTGGGCCGGGATAGCCCGCTACATGGTGGACCGCGGCCACGAATGGCTCGCCGGCTGCTGCTCCGTCCCGCTCGCCGACGGCGGGGCGCTCGCCGCGGGCGTCTGGGGCCGGGTGCGGGAAAAGCACCTCGCGCCGGCCGAGTTCAGGGTCCGGCCGCTGCTGCCGTGGACGCCGCCGGCCGGCGTCACGCCGCCCGCCCGCACCGAACTGCCCGCCCTGCTGCGCGGCTACCTGCGCCTGGGCGCGCAGGTGTGCGGCGAGCCCGCCCACGACCCCGACTTCGGCGTCGCCGACCTCTACGTGCTGCTGTCGATGCGCCGGGTCGACCCGCGCTACCTGCGGCACTTCCTCTCCCTCGTCCCGGCCTGATGAGCGTCTGGCTGCCCGGCGCGCCCTGCACCCCACGGGCGTGCGTCGAGGCCGCCGCCCACGACGTGGCGCTGCTCGCCGCCGTGCCGCGGGCGGCGGCGCGGCTCACGGGGGTGGCGCTGCTCGTTCTCGCCGGGGCCCTCCTGTCCCCGCTCCGGAACCGGATCCCGGCCGGCGCGGTACGGGCGTGGAGCCGGGCGATCGTACGCGCGGCCGGGGTCCGTGTCCGCACCCGCGGCGCCGCCGCACCCGCCGGCGGGCTGCTGCTGGTCGCCAACCACATCTCGTGGCTGGACGTCCCGCTGCTGGCCGCCGTCCGCCCGGCCCGCATGCTGGCCAAGGCCGAGATCCGGCGCTGGCCGCTCGCGGGGGCGCTCGCCGCGCGCGGGGGCGTCCTGTTCATCGAGCGCGACCGGTTGCGCGCCCTGCCCGGCACGGTCGGCCGGATCGCCGGGGAGCTGCGCGCCGGGCGGGCCGTCGCGGTGTTCCCCGAGGGCAGCACCTGGTGCGGCCGGGACCAGGGGCGCTTCAGACGGGCCGTCTTCCAGGCCGCGCTGGACGCCGGGGCGCCGGTCCAGCCGGTGCGCATCCGCTACCGGGCCCGCGGCGGCGCGGCCAGCACGACGCCCGCCTTCGTCGGCGACGACCCGCTGCTCGCCTCGCTGTGGCGGGTGGCGACGGCCCGCGGGCTGGTCGCCGAGGTGGAGGTGCTGCCGGTGATCGAGCCGGGCGCCCACCCCGACCGCAGACGACTCGCCGCCGAGGCGGGGGCCCGGGTGCGCGGCGCGTGGACAGGGGAAAGAACGAGCTGCCGCAGGTGAGCCGGCGCGAGCAGCGGCTGAGCCGGGCGCGGACTCGTGCGGGCCGTCTGCGAGGATGGCGCGGACCGTGAGGAAGCTGGGGGGACGGCGTGGCCGTGTTCGTCTTGTCGTGTGTGCTCGTGCTCGTCGTCGGCGGGTGCGTGTGCGTGGTGTGGGCGGCGCGGGGCGGGCCGCGCTGGGTGCGCGTGGTGGCCGCCGTCACCGTGGGTCTCGGACAGCTGGTGAGCATGGCCGGGGGCGGCCGCCGGAGCTCCCGCGGCGGTACGGCCGCCGACGACTCGGACGGGTGAATCCACCTCTCAGGGGCGCACGAGGCGGGCCAGCCGGCGGTAGGAGTCGAGCAGTGCGGGCCGGTCGTACGTGCTGGTCGTGACGAGGACCTCCTGCGCCTGCGTCTCCTTCAGCACCGTCCGGAGTTCCTCGGCGACCTGCTCCTCGGTGCCCGCGATGTGTCCGGCGAGGCCGGCCTCGTACAGACCGCGCTCCTTCGCGGTCATCGTCAGCGCCTCGACCCGCTCGGCCGGCGGCAGCGGCGGGAAGACGCCGTGGGTGCGGGAGTGCGCCATCGACCAGGCCTCCGGCACCAGCAGCCGCCGGGCCTCCTCGGGCGTCCCGGCGACGGCGACCGTGCCCGAGACGACGACGTAGGGCTCCGACGCCCACGGGGAGGGGCGAAAGCGCTCCCGGTACAGGTCCGTGGCGCGCCGCATGCGGTCGCGGTCGCGCAGGTCGCCGACGACCATCGGCAGCCCGGCCTCCGCCGCGATCCGCGCGCCCTCGCCCATCGCCAGCACGAACGGCGGCACGGACAATCCCTCGGACGGCCGCGCGTGCACACCCGTCGGGGACGTGCCCCGGAACCAGCCGAGCAGCTCCCGCAGTTGGGCCGCGAAGTCCTCGGCGTCGTCCTTGCCGCGCCCGAGGGCCCTGCGCACGCCGTCGGTGAAGCCGACGGAGCGGCCGAGGCCCATGTCGATCCGGCCGGGGAACAGGGACTCCAGCACCCCGAACTGCTCGGCCACCACCAGCGGCCGGTGGTTGGGCAGCATGACCCCGCCGGTGCCGACGCGGATGGTGGTCGTCGCGGCGGCCACGGCGGCGGCGAGGACGGTCGGCGCGGAACCGGCGACACCGGGCACGCCATGGTGCTCGGACACCCAGAACCGGTGGAAGCCGAGTGCTTCCGCCTCCCGGGCCAGGGCCACCGTGTCCCGCAGGGCCGCGCCGGCGGAATGCCCCTCCCGGACGCGGGAGCGGTCCAGCACGGAGAATCGAACGCCTTCGATCACAGAGCTCACCCCTTGTCCAACACGGGAGGACCGCTGTGATTCCCCGGCATCTAAGGTGGTGAGGTGACCGACAGCAGGAACCGGCCGCTCGCCGTGTTCGATCTGGACAACACCCTCGCCGACACCTCCCACCGGCAGCGGTTCCTGGAGCGCCGGCCGCGGGACTGGAACGCCTTCTTCGCGGCCGCGCCGCAGGACCCGCCGATCCCTGAGGGCGTGGCGCTGGCGGTGGAGAGCGCGCGGGAGTGCGAGGTCGTCTATCTCACCGGCCGGCCCGAGCGCTGCCGGCGGGACACCCTGGAGTGGCTCGCCCGGCACGGCCTGCCGGACGGGCGGGTGTACATGCGGCGCGACGACGACCGCCGGCCCGCCCGCCGCACCAAGCTCGACGTGCTGCGCCGGCTCGGCCGCGACCGGGAGGTGCGGATCCTGGTCGACGACGACGAGCAGGTGTGCGACGACGCGGAGCGCGCCGGCTTCGCCGTCCTGCGGGCGCGCTGGACGCTCCCCTCGGTCACGCTGCGTGTGGCGCAGGAGCAGGAGGGGCGTACCTGAGTCGCACCGCCCGGCGGGCGGGCGTCAGTCCGAGCCCTCCAGGCGGAAGCCGACCTTCAGTCCCACCTGCCAGTGGGCGATGTCGCCGTCCTCGATCTGCCCCCGCACCTGGGTCACCTCGAACCAGTCCAGGTTGCGCAGGGTCTGCGAGGCCCGGGTGACCCCGTTGCGGATCGCCTGGTCCACGCCGTCCGGCGAGGTGCCGACGATCTCCGTGACCCGGTAGGTGTGGTTCGACATCGGGTGCTCCTCTCGACGGCCGCACGTGCGACTGCGGCTGTCACCACCGTGCCCCAAGTCGCCCGGGAGCGCGAGACGTCGGCCCTTCGCGTCAGCCACGGAGAGTGAGGACCTCAAAGCCCGATATTCCTATGTATCGGATGATATAAGGATCACGATGTCAGGGTGCGGCTGCGCGCGTCGACGGTCCGCGCGCTCCCGCCCGCTCTCCGTGACTGGGGGTTTGAAGGAGACCATGCGGCGATTCAGAATCGCGATGTCCCGGCAGGCGCCGGTACCTCTGGCGCCCCGCCCCGTCCACCGGGAGGAGACGCGGGCGCGCTGGTACGTCCCTCTCTCGGTCTGCGTGGACTTCCTCGGCGCGGCGCTGCCGGTCGCCGCGACGATCGTGAAGGTCCAGGAGCCCCACCCGCTGCGCCTGGCGGCCGCCGCGGCCCTGCTGTGGCCGCTCATCGGGGTGATGAGCAAGCGGTACACCCCAGCGGCCTGGGGCGACGGAGGCGGCCTCAGGGCGGTGATACGGGACTGGCTCGTCCTGGTCGGCGCGCTGGCGACGCTCCGCGTGGTCTGCGGACTGGACAGCGTGCCCGCCGAGGCGTTCACGGCGCTGATCCCCGCGCTCGTCCTCACCGGCGTCTGCCAGAAGGCGATCCACCGTCATCTGCTCGCCGCCCGCCGGGACGCCCGCGCCCTGCGCCACGTGGTCGTCGTCGGCGAGAGCCCCACGATCGACGCCGTGGTCGAGCAGCTCGCCCAGCGCACCGACCACGAGTACGTCATCGTCGGAGCCTGCCCGGTCGGCGACGGCGAGGTCAGCTCCGGCGTCCCGGTGTGCGTACGGCTGCCCTGCGAGGCCCCCGAGGCGCCCGACGCGGACGCCGCGGCCGTCCTCGCGGCGGCCGACGAGCTCGCCGCCGACCTGGTCTTCGTGGCGCCGGGCCGGCACATGTCGGGCGAGCGCGTTCGACGGCTGTCCTGGATGCTGCACGACCAGGGCCGCTCCCTGATGGTCCTGCCCGGCATCGTCGAGGTCGCCCGCCGCCGTGTGCGGCTCACCTCGGCCGCCGGACTCACCCTGCTGCACATCGCCCCGCCCCCGCGCGGCGGCGTGCACGCCGTGGTGAAGTCGGCCGTCGACCGGCTGGGCGCGCTCGCGCTGATCGCCCTGCTCTCGCCGCTGCTCGTCGTGCTGGCGCTCGCCGTCCGGCTCGGCTCGCCCGGCCCCGTCCTCTACCGGCAGACCCGCGTCGGCCGGAACACCGAGCCGTTCCCCATGTGGAAGTTCCGCACGATGGTCGTCGACGCGGACCGCCTCAAGGTCGGCCTGGAGGCGGAGAACGAGAACGACGGGCACATGTTCAAGATGCGCCGCGACCCGCGCGTCACCCCCGTCGGACGTGTGCTGCGCCGCTACTCGCTGGACGAGCTGCCCCAGCTGTTCAACATCCTCTTCGGCCACATGTCCTTGGTCGGTCCCCGCCCGCCGCTCCCTGAGGAGGTCGTCAAGTACAACAACGTCGAGATGCGCCGGCTGAGCATCAAGCCGGGCCTCACCGGGCTGTGGCAGGTGAGCGGACGCTCGGACCTCTCCTGGCGCGAGACGGTCGCCCTCGACCTGCGCTACGTCGACAACTGGTCGCTGTCCGGGGACATGAACGTCATGGCCCGAACCCTGCGCGCCGTGCTCGACGGCCAGGGCGCCTACTGAAGGTCCCCGAGCCGGATGTGGCCCCCGCCGGGGCCACATCCGCCATCCGGGCAAGTCTGCCGCCAACACGCGGCCATCGCGGGTGATCCCTCCCGGGGGGCGTGAAGGATCGCGGACGTGGACGTCTTGGGCCCCCGGAAAGGGACACCGTCATGGCACACACCGAGCCACCCGCGCCGCGCTCCCTGCGCGGCTTCACCGGCGCCGGATACGACAAAGGGCGCCCGACGGCGTACCAGGCCGCCTGGTACGCCGCCTCCCATCTGCTCTTCACCAAGTGGTGGTTCCCGGCCCGCTGGCGGCCGCGCCTGCTGCGCGCCTTCGGCGCCCGCGTCGGGGAGCGGGTGCTGATCCGCCGGGGGGTGCGCGTCCACTGGCCGTGGAAACTGGACGTCGGCGACGACGTGTGGATCGGCGAGGACGCCTGGATCCTCAACCTCGAACCGGTCACCATCGGCAGCGACTGCTGCGTCTCGCAGGGCGCACTGCTGTGCACCGGGAGCCATCTGCGCCGCTCGGCCACCTTCGAGTTCGACAACGCGCCCGTCCGGCTGGAGCCGGGCAGCTGGGTCGCCGCCCGGGCGGTCGTGCTGCGCGGCGTCACCGTCGGCCGGGGCGCGGTGGTGGGCGCCGGCGCGGTCGCCCACCGCGACCTCGCCCCCGGTGCTGTCCTCGCCGCCGCCTCCTCCACGACCTCTGCCTACGCCCCCGTCGAGGGAGTCGCGTCATGAGACTCGTCCATGTGGTCACCCTCGTCAGCGACGACGGGGCCTTCGGCGGCCCCACGAGCGTCGCCGTCGCACAGCTCCAGGAGTGCGCCGCCCGCGGCCACGACGTCACGCTGGTCTCGCTGTGGCGGGGACGCGAGCGCGCCGCCTCACACATCGGCGCCGTCCCCTTCGTCTCCCGCCCGGCCCGGTCCGTCGTACCGAGCCGGGGACTGCTCGGCATGATGCACCCGCTGCTGCTGCGCGACCTGTGGCGGGCCATGGGCCGCGCCGACACCGTCCACCTGCACACCGGACGCGACCTCGTCTCCCTCGCCGCGCTCACCGTGGCCCGGCTGCGGCGCGCCGACTTCGTCGCCCAGACCCACGGCATGGTCGAACCGCGGGCCGGTCGCGCCGCACGGCTCTTCGACCGCCTGTATGTGCCGTTGCTGCGCCGCGCCCGCTGCTGCCTGGTGCTGACCGACCGCGAACGGCGGGCGCTGGGCGAGGTGTTGGGACCGGGCGGGCCTCCGCTGCTGTCCCTGCCCAACGGACTGCGCACCTCGGCCGACGAGGCCGCGCGGCGTCCCCGGGAGGGGCACCGGGTGATCTTCCTGGCCCGGCTGCACCCCCGTAAACGCCCCGAGGCGTTCGTCGAGATGGCCGCCCTGGTCCACAAGGAGATCCCCGAGGCCCGCTTCACGCTCTACGGCGCGGACGAGGGCTCGCTCCCCGCCGTCAACAGGCTCGTGGCGGAACGGGGGTTGACCGGCGTCGTCTCCTACGGCGGCGCGCTCGACCACGCGGCGGCCATCGAGGCCTACCGCTCGGCGGCCGTCTACGTCCTGCCGAGCGTGCACGAGCCGTTTCCCATGACGGTGCTCGAAGCCCTCGCCGAGGGAACTCCCGTCGTGTGCACGGACAGCAGCGGGATCGCGGCCGAACTGGAGCGCCGCGAGGCCGCGTCGGTCACCGACGGCAGCCCCGAGTCGCTGGCCGACGCGGTGACCGCGCTGCTTCTCGACGAGCACCTGCGCCGCCGTCTGGCCGACGCCGGACGCCGCGCGATCGACGAGGTCTTCTCCATCCGCGCCGTGGTGGACCGCCTCGAAGGCGTCTACGGCGACCGGCCGCGACGCCGGTGACACACGCGGGCTGCCGGCCGCCTCAGGCAACTGAGGCGGCCGGCAGCCCGAGTGCGCGCGGCCGGTTCAGCGCGCCGAAGTGAGGTGCACCGAGCGGAGGATGTCCTCGAAGCGGGACGCGCAGTCCTCCAGGGCGAACTCCCGCTCGGCGAGGGCGCGGCTCTCCTTGCCCAGGGCCTCGGCCCGCGCCGGATCGGCCAGGACGTCCCGCACCCAGGCGCAGGCCTCGTCGAGCGAGGACTCCTCCGGCGCGAAGACCGCCGAGCCCGCCTGCCGCAGCAGGTGCGCGGCCAGGTTGTCGGCGGGCATCAGACCGAGCACCGGCCGCCCGGCGCACAGGTACGACAGCGTCTTGGACGGCACGGAGAACTCGCCCGCGTCCGCCGCCAGCAGCACGACCAGCACGTCGCCCGAGCCCAGCACCTCGGGCAGCCGCGCGTAGGGCTGGAAGGGCAGCAGGGTCAGCTCCACGCCGCGGGCGGCGGCGGCCTCCCTGAGGACGGGCACGGCCGGACCGTCGTTGACGACGACCAGCCGCACCGGTGCGCCCTCCTCCCGCAGCCGCTCGGCCAGCCGCACCAGCAGCTCCGGGTTGTGCTTGAGGCCCAGCGTCCCCGAGTACAGCACCGTGCGCGCCCTGTCGAGGCCGTGCTCGGCGGACCAGGCGTTGGCCCGCTCCACCGGGACGATCTCGTCCAGCGGCGCCCAGTTGGGGATGACGGTGACCTTGCCGGCGGTGCCCCACTCCTCGTGGACCCGCACGAACGACTCGGCGATCACCACGATCGCCGCGGCCCGGTGCGCCGCCCACTTCTCACCCGCCCCGAACACCCTCGCGGCCACGCCCATCGCCCGCGCGACGTCGGCGGCGGCGAAGTTGCGCAGCGCCACGGCCGTCACGTCCTGGTGCCACAGCACCCACGGGACGCCCATCCGCCGCAGCACCGCCGCCGCCACCACCAGCACCGGGATGGGCAGGTTGGACAGCATCGCCACATCGGGCTTCTCGCGCCGCACCTGGCGGGCCAGTTCGAAACCGAGCAGGGTCTCCTGGCGCAGCCGGCGGAAGTAGGCCTGCTTGCGCAGCGCGGTGCCGTCGCCGATGGTGGCGAAGCGCAGCCCCGGGGTGTCCGAGACGAGGTCGCCCTTCCCGGAGACGTACGCCGTGCACGTCGAGTGGACGACGTCATGACCGCGGCGCGCCAGCTCCCGGCTCAGCTGGGCCTGGAACGGATGGCCGCTGTAGTCGTGGACGAGGATCCTCATCGCTTGCCCCGCCGCCTTTCTCGTCGGTGTCGGCGCGCGTCACTGGTGGGAGCGCTTGACCTGGTCGTAGACCCAGGCGTAGGTCTTCTCCAGGCCGTCGGCGAGGGCCACGGACGGTTCCCAGCCGTAGATCTCGCGGATCAGGGTGTTGTCGGAGTTGCGGCCGCGCACGCCCTGCGGGGCGTCGAGCCGGTAGGTGCGCTCGCAGCGGACGCCGGCGATCTCCTCGACGATGTCGACGAGCTGATTGATCGTCACCAGTTCCGACGAGCCGAGGTTGACCGGGACGCCGCTGTCGCCGTTGAGGATCATCTGGCTGCCGTGGACGCAGTCGTCGATGTACATGAAGGAACGGCTCTGCTGCCCGTCGCCCCAGATCTCCAGCCGGTGCTCCCCGGAGACGGCCGCCTCGGCCACCTTGCGGCACACCGCGGCCGGCGCCTTCTCCCGGCCGCCGGTCCAGGTGCCGTGCGGGCCGTACACGTTGTGGTAGCGGGCGACACGGGTGGCGAAGCCGAAGTCCTCGGCGTAGTGGCGGCACATCCGCTCGGAGAACAGCTTCTCCCAGCCGTAGCCGTCCTCCGGCTGCGCCGGGTAGGCGTCCTCCTCGCGCAGCGCGGTGAGATTCGGGTCGGTCTGCTTCGCGGCGGCGTACACGCACGCCGAGGAGGAGTAGAAGTAGCGCTCCACGCCCGCCTCGTGCGCGGCCTGGAGCATGTGGGTGCTGGTGAGCACCGACATCATGCAGGCGGCCTTGTTGTTCTCGATGAAGCCCATGCCGCCCATGTCGGCGGCCAGCATGTACACCGTGCGGGCGCCCTCGACGGCGGCGCGCGCGCTGTCGAGGAGCGACAGGTCGGCGACCGTGTTCTCGGCGCCCTCGTGGGCCTGGTACCACTCGTGGCGGGGCTTGATGTCGACGGAGCGGACGGTCAGCCCCTGGGCGAGGAGATCGCTCACGAGATGACCACCGATGAATCCGCCGCCTCCGGCGACGACGACGTCGACCTGCTTGCTCATGCGCGCAACTCCTCTGAAGGCACCGGGATGTGATGGGGGATCAGGCGGTGAGACCTGCGCGACAAGTTATGCAGATTTGTCATGATTTTAGACAAATGGCGCGCCGCCGGATCGCCCGCAATCACCCGATGACTCTGTTCGGGGACAACCGCGCCGAAGTGGATGTCTCGTGCGCGCCTGGGACGAATAGCGAGGTATGGGCGCTATATATCTTTCAGTGATGTTTCAGCCTGAATACTCGCTCGGCAGAGAGGTCGGGATGCAGGACGCTCGCGTCCGCAGTGTGGCTGCGGTCTCCCTCTGGGCCGTGGTGCTGATCGTTCTGCTGCCGGGGCTGATCCTCCAGGCGCAGCCCGCGCGGATGTCGGTCGCCCTCGCCCTCCAAGCCGTCGTCGTGGTCCACGCCGGCGGCGCGCTCGCCCGGGTGCTCACCGCGCCCACGGTGCGACTCGTCGCCTTCGGCTTCTGGGTCTTCGCCTACATCTGGCTCGGTCTCGCACCGGTGGCGATGCTCGCCGCCGACGTCTACCCCTGGCCCTACCGCAGCGGCGAGCGCACCGCCGTCGCCGCCGTGGCCGTCGTCGAACTCGGTCTCCTCGCCTACAGCGCGGGCACCTCCCTCGCCGCCCGGCGGGAGAGGAACCTCGCCGCCCGCCCGGTCCCCGCCCCGCCGGGACTCCTGGAACGCCTGCTGTCCCGCCGGGTCACCCCCTGGCGGCTGCTCACGCTGTGCGCGCTCGCCCTCGCCGGCTCGGCCCTGCTGATCTCGGCCCAACCCGGCAGGCTGGCCGCCTACTTCACCAGCCGCCAGGCGATCACCGAGGTCGGCGCCGCGAGCGCCGGCCAGGACGCCTTCATGCAGTCCCTGATCAGCTGGTCACTGTCCGTGCCCGCCTTCTGGGCGCTGCTCGGCCTGCTGCGCATCCCGCGCGCCGCCGGCGGCGACAGGTGGCTGCGCGGTGTGCGCTGGCTGCTGCTGCCGGCGCTGATCGTGCTCAACGTCGTCGTCAACAACCCCATCAGCAAACCCCGGTTCTGGGCCGGCATGGTCGTGCTCGCCCTGGTGTTCACCGTCCCCAGGCTGACCCGGCCGCGCGCCTTCCGCGTCACCGCCGCCGGCCTGCTCGCCGCCCTGCTGTTCGTCTTCCCCTACAGCGACTACTTCCGCTACAGCGACCGCGAGGAGGTCGCCGTCGTCTCCCTCGCCGAGCAGTTCACCGGCAACGGCGACTACGACGCCTTCCAGCAGGTGCAGACCGGCCTCGACTACGCGGGGGAGTACGGCTTCTCCCCGCAGGACGTGCTCGGCCCGCCCCTGTTCATGGTCCCGCGCTCGATGTGGCCCGGGAAACCGGACGACACCGGCAAGACGCTGGCGGACTACGCGGGATACGAGTTCCTCAACCTCTCCGCCCCCCTGTGGATCGAGAGCTACCTGTGGGGCGGCCCGCTGGCGGTCGTGATCGTGTTCTGCCTGTTCGGCATGGCCGGACGCAGGGTGGACGACATCCGTCACCGGCTGCGCGAGCGGCGCGGCACCGTCGCCGCGCTCCTGATCCCGGCCTTCGCCTTCTACCAGATGGTCTTCCTGCGCGGCAGCCTGCTCGGCATCGCGGGCCCGCTGACGCTGCTGGTGGTCATCCCGCTGCTCATCAGCACCCCCACCGCCCGGGCATCCCGGCTTCCCTCATCGGCGGTGCCGAGCGCACCCATCCGTCAAGCATCGATCCCCGGAACAGGAGGGCACCCGTGACCGGCCCCATCCATCTCGACGACCGGTACGACGAGCCGGACCAGCTACGCGACCAACTGCGCCGGCTCCTGCGCCACCGAGGCCTGATCTCGCTGGGCGTCCTGCTGGGACTGGCCGGCGGCGCCGCCCTGTCCCTGGAACGCGCCCACACCTACTCCTCCACCAGCGAGGTCCTCGTACGCTCCACCGCCGACCCCTTCGGCTCGGTCGGCGTCTCGGCGGACAACCAGGTCAGCATGAGCACCGAGCAGCGGATCGCCTCCAGCGCGGCCGTCGCCCAGCGCGCCGCCCGCGTCCTGGGCCGGCCCGCGAGCGACGCCGGCACGCTCGGCGCCCGGCTGCGGGTCACCAACCCGCAGAAGTCGCAGGTGCTGCGCTTCGAGTTCACCGCCCGCGCCCCCGAGCGCGCCGCACGCGGAGCCAACGCCTTCGCCGAGGCCTACCTCGCCGACCGCAAGACGCGCAACGAGGCCACCGTCCAACGCGCCACCGAGGCCTTGGACCAGCAGATTCTCGTGCTGAACCAGCGGTTGGCGAAGGAGCAGCTGGACAAGGACACGGCTAAGCCCGCCGCCCAGAACCAGCTCTACAACCTGCAGAAGCGCGTCCTGGACATCCGCTCCCGCGACACCGACGGCGGCGACGTCGTGCGCCGGGCCGCCGTCCCGGTCATGCCCGCCGGGCCCGGTCTGCGCACCCTGCTCGGACTCGGGCTGGCCTGCGGACTCCTCCTCGGCATTGTGCTCGCCTGGGTGCGCTCCGCGCTGGACACCCGCGTCCGGTCGGTGGGCGAGGTGCAGGCCGCCCTGCGCGCCCCGGTCCTCGGCATCCTGCCCTCCGGCGACCCGGGGAACGACGCGCTGCTGACCGTCGGCCGCTCCGGCGGCGCCCGCACCGAGGCCTACCGGGCCCTGGCCTTCCGGCTCCGGCAGCTCGGCGGCCACTCCGGCCCCGGCCAGATCCTCGTCGTGTCGCCCCGGCGCGGCGGCGCCGTCGAGGAGGTCGGCGCCAACCTGGCCGCCGCCCTCGCCGAGAACGGCGACGACGTCCTGCTGCTGGACGCCGCTCCCGACACCTCCGACCTCGCCGGACACCTGCCGCTGATGCCGTACGAGGCGCCCACCCTGGAGGAGGCGTTCCTGCCCGCCGGGAGCGTCCTCGTCGACGCCGACGTCGCCGGCCGGCTCGCCTTCTCCTCGAGCGGCGTCACCTCCCCGCGCACCCGCCGGATCACCACGGCCGAGGCCGGCCGCCTCACCGAGCCCGACTCCTCGACCGTCGTCGTCGCCGGTCCCTTCCTCGCCCAGGCCGACGCGCTCGCCATCGCCCAGCGCGTCGACGGCGTCATCGTTGTCGTCAACCTCGACCGCACCCGCCGTGACGAGCTCAAGCAGGTGCAGGAGCTGGTCGAGTGCTCCGGCGGACGGCTCCTCGGCGCCGTCCTCGACGCCGGTCGCGCGCGCCGGCGGCTGCGCGTCCTGCGCCGCCGCCCGAAGTACGCCCCCGCGTCGCACGTCGACGCCTCCTCCATGGAACTCCCCGCACAGGACGGCGCGCTCACGGCCTCCCACCGATGACCGCCCCCCAAGCGACCGCGACCGCCCGCTCCGGGGCCACGGCCCCGAGCGGGGTGGCCGCGGCCGCCCGGGGCGGCTGGTGGGGGATGGCCGGCTCCCTCGGCAACGCCGTCTTCTCCTTCCTCCTCGTCGGCCTGATCACCCGGGCCGTCGGGGCGAGCGGGGCGGGAGCCGTCTTCACCGGCGTCGCCCTGTTCACCATCCTCAGCAACACCTGCAAGCTCGGCGCCGACACCGGGCTCGTCCGCTTCGTCCCCCGTGACCTGGCCGTCGACGACGGCCGCTCGGTGGGCGCGCTGCTGCGCACGGCCGTCCTGCCGGCGGCCGCGGCCTCCACCGCGGCCGCCGTCCCGCTGGTGCTCTCGCCCACCGTCGCCACCCTGCTGCTGCCCGACCTCCCCCCGGCGGACGCCGTCGCCCTGGTGCGCCTCTTCGGGCTGTTCCTGCCCGCCGCGACCGTCGGCATGATCCTGCTCGGCGCCACCCGCGGCTACGGCACCGTGGTGCCCTTCGTCGGCGTGGAGCAGATCGGCAAACCGGTGCTGCGGATGCTGCTCGCCCTCCCCGTGGCCTTCCTCGCGCCCGGGCTGCTCTCCCTGGCCGCCGCCTGGCTGCTGCCCACCCTGGCCGGCTTCGTGGCCGCCTGGGCCACCCTGCGCCGCTGCCGCGCCGCCCGCCCCGCCCCGCCGCCCCGCTCGGGACCCCGGACCGCGGTGTCCTGGCGGGCCTTCTGGGGCTTCGCCGCGCCCCGCGCGGTCTCCTCCGTCTTCGACATCAGCGCCGTCTGGGTCGGCGTGCTGCTGCTGTCGGCCATGACCACCGCCGACGAGGCCGGGGTGTACACCGCCATCGGACGCGTCGTCACCGCCTGCACCCTCGTCCAGCTCGCCGTCCGGCTCGCCGTCGCCCCCGAGATGAGCCGGCTGCTCGCCGTCGACGACGTGGCCGAGGCGCACCATCTGCACCGCGTCTCCACCGGCTGGATCGTGCTCTTCTCCTGGCCCCTGTTCCTCTTCGTGGCCGGTTTCCCCCGCACCGTACTGTCCGTCTTCGGGCCGGAGTTCGCCGTCGGCGCGCCCGCCCTGGCGGTGCTGTGCGCCGCCTCCATGGTCAACGTGGCGGTCGGCAACGCCCAGACCGTGCTGCTGATGGCGGGCCGCAGCACCTGGCATCTGGCCGTCACCGCCGCCGCGTTCGGGGTGCAGCTCACCGTGGGCCTGCTCGCCGTGCCGGCCTGGGGCGTGCTCGGCGCCGCCGTGTCCTGGGGCGCGGCCATCGTCGTGGAGAACGTGACGGCCGCCGTCCTGGTCCGCCGCAGACTCGGCTTCAGCACCGTCGACGGCGGTTACACCAACGCCGTCATCATCGGACTGGTCGTCTCCGTGGCCGCGGGCACCGGACGAATGGCGGCAGGTGACACACCGTCAGGACTCGCCGTCGGGATGGTCTTGGGAATGTGTGTATTTGCTACTACTTTGTGGCGTTATCGGACGTCGCTGAGGGTGAGCGAACTGGTCGGAGTGCTGCGTCGCCGCGCCGCATGAGACCGGACACGGTCGCACCGTCCGGACGGACCCAGCGGCGCCGTTCCCCTCGTACCACTCACACCACTGCCATCCGGGGTTCCCCTTGCACCTGAGAAAGCTCCGTACGAAACCGGTCAACCGGGCTGCCGCCGTCACGGTCCTCGCCTGCACCACCGCGCTGCTGGACGTCTCCCTCGCCGTGGCCGCAGACATCACGCCCCCGGTCTCCGCCGACCTGCTGGACACCTGGCAGACCGACGGCATCGTCTGGTCGATGGCCGCCGCGAACGGCGTCGTCTACGTCGGCGGGACCTTCGACTCGGTACGCCCGCCGGGAGCCGCGCCGGGCCAGGGCGAGGTGCCCCGCCACAACTTCGCCGCGTTCGACTCCAGGACCGGCCGACTGCTGCCCTGCGCCCCGCAGTTCACCGGCCTCGGCCGCACCGTGCGGGCCCTGAAGGTCTCCCCCGACAGCAAGGTGCTGTATGTCGGCGGCTCCTTCAACAAGGTCGGCTCCTCGCCCGCGAACAGCGCCGTCGCCTTCAACACGGCGGGCTGCGGCCTGCGCAAGGACTTCCGGCCGTCGGTGTCGGCCACGGTGCGGGCCATCGACGCCACCGACAGCACGGTCTACCTCGGCGGCGACTTCGGGCAGGTCAACAACCAGGTCAGGAACCGGATCGCGGCCGTCACCACCAAGGGCGCGCTGCTGCCCTTCAAGGCCCAGATCGACCAGCCGGTGCGCGCCCTGTCGGCCGTCGCCTCGCACGGCCGGATCTTCGTCGGCGGCGACTTCGAGGCCGTCAACGGCCGGCCCGCCCGCTCGCTGGTCGCCCTGCACGCGGCCACCGGCAAGACGCTGCTCGCCTACCCGGGCTGGTTCCCCTACCAGTCGTCGGTGAAGGCGATCGCCCGTGACAAGACCCGCTTCTATGTGGGCGCCGAGGGTCACGGGCCGGGCATCTTCGACGGCCGGATCGCGGGACTCCTCGCCAACGGCACCATGGTGTGGAAGGACACCTGCCGCGGCGCGACCCAGGCCCTGATCCCCTGGAAGGGCATCCTGTTCAGTGCCTCCCACGCGCACGACTGCAACGAGACGCCGGGTGGCTTCCCCGAGCGCGGCGACCGTCAGCACCTGCTCGCCCAGTCGCTGAACGACCGGCACATCCTGCACTGGTTCCCCGACACCAACGACGGCCTCGGCGAGCAGGTCGGCCCCCGCGCCCTGGCGATCTCGAAGGGCCACCTGTGGGTCGGCGGCGAGTTCACCCGGGTCAACGACAAACCGCAGCAGGGCATCGCCCGCTTCGGCTCCCGCGACACCGGCGCGCCGGCGGTCCCCTCCCTCGGCGTGTCCGACATCGACCCCGGCCGGGTCACCCTGACCTGGATCGCCGCCTGGGACCGGGACGACGCCTCACTGACGTACCGCGTCTACCGGGACGGCAAGCTCGTCGGCCGCAAGACGCAGGCCTCCACCTACTGGGACCGCCCGCGGCTGACCTACACCGACACGGTCGGCGACGGCGCCGCCCACAAGTACACGATCGAGGTGACGGACGGCACGAACACCTCGGGCAAGTCCCGCACGGTGACCGCGACCGCGCCGAAGCCCGCGCAGCGGGCGGCGGCCGGACCGTCGCAGAACGCCCCGGACGAGACCGCGGCGCAGGACGAGTCGTCCGCACCGGGTGAGCAGGCCACCGCGGGCCAGGCCGGTGAGACGCGATGACGCGCATCGGATTCGCGCCCGGCGTCTACGACCTGTTCCACATCGGGCACCTCAACATCCTGCGGGAGGCGCGCCGGCACTGCGACCGCCTCGTTGCGGGGGTCACCTCCGACGACCTGACCGTGCGGCTCAAGGGCAAGGTCCCGGTGGTCCCGCTGGCCGAGCGGGTCGACATCGTCCGCAGCGTGCGCTACGTCGACGAGGTCGTCGTGGAGTCCGAGGTCGACAAGCTGAAGACGTGGAAGCGGCTCGGCTTCCACGTCATCTTCAAGGGCGACGACTGGCAGGGGACGCCCAAGTGGGAGGAGTACGAACGCCGTTTCGCGCAGGTCGGCGTGGAGGTCGTCTACTTCCCGTACACCGCGCACACCTCCAGCACCCTGCTGCGCGGAGCGCTGAAACTGCTCTCCGCGCACGAACCGCCGTCCCCCTCAGCGCAGTTCCCGGAACCACTTCACGAGAAAGGCGGCCATGAACACCACATGGGCGAGCAGCAGCGCGCAGTACACCGCAAGGAAGACGTCCTGACGTCCAAGGAATAGGAACGCCAGGCAGGTCAGTCCGTAGTCGACCGGCAGCAGCAGCACGGAGCGCAGCGCCCGGGGCGAAGGCGGCGGTCCCTGCCCGGGGTTCCGCTGCTTGAGCTTCTCCGTCAGGATCCCGGCGAAGAAGATCACCACCGCCGCGAGCTCGAAGAGCATCGGTGCCAGCAGGAAGACGGGGTCGGGCAGCGTGAAGAAGCGGTAGAACGACACCAGCACCACCAGGTGCAGGGCGACGATCTTGACGCAGTCCAGGACATGGTCGAGCCACTCGCCCGCCGGACTTCCCGAGCGCTGTCCGCGGGCGAGCTGACCGTCCGCCGAGTCCAGGACGAACCCCACGGCCAGGGCCGCCCCGACGCAGACCGCCATCGTCGGCCCGGGCGGCACGAGGGCCACCGCGGCTAGGGCCGGGAAGGTGAACAGGGCGCTGAGGACGGTCAGTTGATTGGGCGTGGCCCCCGCCCGGTAGGCCACCGCGGCCAGTACCCGGCCGGCCGGACGGTTGACGAACCGGGTGTAGAGCGAGACTCCCTTCGCGGGCTTCTGCGCCGCCGACAGATGTCTGAGCACCTCAGCAAACTCGGTCATTTCCCACCTTTGTCACCAAATCGCTGGAAAGAAGGCAATTATGGCAGAACGGGGAGGCGGGATGTCCCCTGTCAGCCGTCGGCAACTTCTGCGTGGCGGGGCGTCCGTCGTGGCCGCGACGGCCCTCACCGCCACGAGCGCCTCGGCCGCCGCCGGACCGGGCCACCGCCCCGGAGCACCGCCCGACCTCGTCGCCATCGGGCGGGAGGTCCCCGCCGCCGTGCGGCGCGCACGGGTGATCAGCGTGGCCGAACTCGGCGCGGTCGGCGACGGACGCACCGACGACAGCGCGGCGTTCATGACCGCCTACGCGGTCGCGGCCGCCCGCATCACCCGCGGGGTGGGGCGCGTCGTGATCGAGATCCCGGCGGGCGAGTACCTCATCACCCGCCCGCACGCCCTGATGGACGGAGCGCCCCCGCTCGGCCCGGCCAGCGGTCTGCGCTTCTCGGGGGCGGGCAAACGCATGACCACGCTCGTCTTCCGCCCCGCCCAGGGGCCCGGCTCCTACCTGTGCCGCAACGACGACATCTGGTCGAACGTGTCCTTCGAGCGCATGCAGTTCCGCTCGGCGACGCCGGGCGCGTCCTTCTTCAATTCGTACTCCACAGGGCAGGCGCAGGACTACCGGTTCACCGAGTGCGAGTGGATGGGGGAGTGGGAGTACGGCATCGCCCTGGACGGCACCAACACCAACTCCGAGATGCGGTGGGAGGCCTGCCGCGTCGGCGGCGCCTACCGCAAGGCGTTCCTCTACTCGGGCGTCACCGGGCGCGGCCAGACGGACCCCAACGTCCAGGACCAGTTCCTCAACTACTGGTTCACCGACATGAAGGTGGAGTACGAGTGGGGCAACTTCCTGGAGTTCCCCTACGGAGGGTCGATCACCTGCCGGGGCGGCTCGTACATCATCACCGGCACCCGCCCGCGCCCCACCCCGGAGTACGGCACCGCCAGCACGTTCTTCCGCTTCCCCGTAGCCGGGCACCACGACTCGGTGCAGCGCTTCCACGCCCAGGACATCCGCTTCGAGGTGCGCAACCCGGACGTGCGGATCATCGACAGCGCGTGGCGCGGCGGCACCGTCCACTTCAGTGACTGCGACGACACCGGGCTCGCCTTCAAGGCCTTCTCCCCCGAAGTCCGCGCCCACCGCTACACGGTGGGACCGCGGGGGCCGCTGGTGCGCTACGAGTCCTGCCAGTTGGTCGGCCGTCACGAGTACCGGTCGACCGGGGAGCAGGGCACCGTCCCGACGGTCGCCCGCTACGACATGTGTGTGCTCCGCAGCCACCCGGAGAACGAGTTCGTGGTCGCCGAAGGGGCCCTGGAGCGGTCCGACTTCGTCGACTTCGTCGACTGCCTGGACGGGGCCGGTGACGACGGCCGGCTCGCCCCTGCCGCGCCGCAGGAACCGGGGCCGGGGGTCGGGG
This sequence comes from Streptomyces sp. NPDC002566, assembly GCF_042889585.1. Taxonomy (NCBI): domain Bacteria; kingdom Bacillati; phylum Actinomycetota; class Actinomycetes; order Kitasatosporales; family Streptomycetaceae; genus Streptomyces; species Streptomyces sp. NPDC002566. Next base: position 1,156,923 of record NZ_JBIARD010000001.1, read on the forward strand.
CCCAGACCCCGAACGGCCCTCAGGCCCCGGCCGCCCCGCAGACCGCGAACGGCTCGGCGGCGGCCGCCGCCGAACCGCCCGCGGCCCCGCAGCGCTGACCGCGGTCGGCCGCCGCACGCGCGACGGCCGGCCGCTCGCCGTGCTGTCGCTCAGCGCACCACGCTGAGCGACAGCGCGAAACGTGCCTCACGGTCGGTCCACCAGTGGGTCAACTCCATCCCGGCGGAACGCAGTTCGGAGCGCACCCCGTCCTCCCGGAACTTCGCCGACACCTCCGTGCGCAGTTCCTCGCCGGCCGCGAAGTCCACCGCCAGGTCCAGCGCGCGGATCTTCACGGTCTGCTCGGCGAGCGAGCGCAGCCGCATCTCGATCCACTCGTTCTCCGCGTCCCAGAGCGCCACATGCGCGAAGGCGTCCGGGTCGAAGTCGGCGCCCAGATCACGGTTGACGACGCTCAGGACGTTCTTGTCGAACGCGGCCGTCACCCCGGCCGCGTCGTCGTACGCCCGGACAAGCACCTCCTCGTCCTTGACGAGATCGGTGCCGAGCAGCAGTGCGTCGCCCGGCGCCAGCAGCGCGCGCACCGAGTCCAGGAACACGGTCCGCTCGTCGGGGAGGAGGTTGCCTATGGTGCCGCCGAGGAACGCCAGCAGGCGCGGGCCGGGGGTGTCCGGCAGCGTCAACGGGGCGGTGAAGTCGGCGACGAGGGCGTGGACTTCCAGGTCCGGCCGCTCGGCGGCCAGCGCCTCTCCCGCCCCGGTGAGGGCGCTCTCGCTGACGTCGACGGGCACGTAGGCGCGCAGGCCCGTCAGCGCGTCGATCACATGGCGTGTCTTCTCCGAGGACCCCGAGCCCAGTTCGACGAGCGTGCGGGCCCCGGACGCGGCGGCGATCTCACCAGCGCGGTCGAGAAGGATCTCCCGCTCGGCACGGGTGGGGTAGTACTCGGGCAACTCGGTTATCTGCTCGAAGAGTTCGCTGCCGTGCGCGTCGTAGAACCACTTCGGAGGCAGGGTCTTCGGGGTGGCGGTCAGGCCGCTCAGGACGTCGGCCCGCAGGGCCGCGCCGGTGGCGTCCTTCGGCAGGGTGCGGGTGATCTGGAACGGGCTCACGTGCCGGCCTCCTCGGATGGTGCCATCGCGGCGTCCGCTCCCGGGTCCTTCAGCGGGGTGAGCAGGACCTCGGTGCGGGTCGCCGTGAGCAGGGTCCGGTCAGGGACTTCCTGCCAGTGCGGATCGTCGTCGTGGGGCTCGGAGGCGACGACCGTGCGGCCGGGCCCCGTCAGGTACCAGAGGGTGTCGCCCCAGGCCGTCGCGGTGATCGTGCGGCCGTCGGTGAGCAGCAGGTTGAGGCGGGAGCCGGGCGCCGCCGCGGCGACCTCCTGAACGGTGTCGCCGAGCGCCTGGGCCCCGGTGTCCCCGGCGCGCAGCCGGGCGAGGACGAGCGCCCACACGAACGCCGAGTCGTTGCGGGCCTCCATCGACAGCACGTCCACCGCCGGCAGGGTCCGCACCAGCGGCGCCAGGGAGCCCGGCCAGCCGGTGACCGCCCCGTTGTGGCTGAACAGCCAGGACCCGGCGGCGAACGGCGCCGCGGCGGCCTCCGCGTCGGCGCCGGACAGCGTCGCGTCGCGCACGGCGGCCAGCAGCGCCCGGCTGCGCACGACACGCGCCAGGTCGGCGAAGGACAGGTCCGCCCAGATCGGTCCGGCCCGGCGGTAGCGGGCCGGCGCCGGATCGCCCTCGGCGTACCAGCCCACGCCGAAACCGTCGGCGTTGACCGTGCCGTGCCGCTGCCGCCGGGGCGCCCAGGACTGCCGGTACAGAGCGTGCGGCGGATCCACGAGGAGCGCGCCGAGCGGCGACTCCTCGCCCAGGAAAGCAATGTGACGGCACATCAGACGGCCCCCGAACGGGCCGTGCGGAAGCCGGCGAAGATCTGCCGCCGGATCGGGAGGTCCCAGTTGCGGAACGTGCCCCGGCAGGCCACCGGGTCTACCGCGAAGGAACCGCCGCGCAGCACCTTGTGGTCGGGCCCGAAGAACACCTCCGAGTACTCCTTGTACGGGAACGCCCGGAAGCCCGGGTACGGCTGGAAGTCGCTCGCCGTCCACTCCCACACGTCCCCGATCAACTGCCGTACGCCGAGCGGGGACTCGCCCTGCGGGTAGCTGCCCGCGGGAGCCGGGCGCAGGTGCCGCTGGCCCAGGTTGGCGTGCTCGGGCCCCGGGTCCGCGTCGCCCCACGGGTAGCGCCGGGAGCCGCCCGTCGCCGGGTCGTGGCGGGCCGCCTTCTCCCACTCGGCCTCGGTGGGCAGCCGGCGTCCGGCCCAGCGGGCATAGGCGTCCGCCTCGTACCAGCACACGTGCAGCACCGGCTCGTCGGGCGGGACGACCTCGGTGACGCCGAAGCGGCGGCGCAGCCACTGCTTCCCGTCACGGCGCCAGAACAGCGGGGCCCGCAGGGAGTGGGCGCGCACATGGGCCCAGCCCCGCGGTGCCCACCAGCGCTCGTCGTCGTAGCCGCCGTCCTCGATGAACGCCTGGTAGGCGGCGTTCGTCACCGGAGTGGTGTCGATGTGGAACGGCGCCACCTCCCGTTCGTGCGCGGGCAGTTCGTTGTCCAGCGCCCAGGGTTCGGCGGTGGCCCCCATGGTGAACGGGCCGCCCGGGACGAGGACTTCGGCCGGGCCGGTGAACAGCGGGGCCGGGTCGTGGTCGGGGGCGGTCAGGGCCGGCGGGCCGGTGCGCAGCTGATGGGTGATCAGCATCGTCTCGTCGTGCTGCTGCTCGTGCTGGGCGATCATGCCGAAGGCGAAGCCGGCCTCGGTCAGCCGGGTGCCGTGGAAGTCGGCCGACTCCAGCACGTCCAGGGCCCGGCCGCGCACCTCGGCCGCGTAGGCGCGGGCCTCGGCGGGCGGCAGCAGGGGCAGCGAGGGCCGTTCGGAGCGCGGGTGCTCGAAGGCGTCGTACAGGCCGTCGATCTCCGGGCGTATGGCGTCCCGGCCGGCCACCGCGCGCAGCAGCCACAGCTCCTCCTGGTTGCCGATGTGGGCGAGGTCCCACACCAGCGGGGACATCAGCGGGGAGTGCTGGGCGGTGAGGTCGGGGTCCTCCACGCAGGTGGTCAGGAGCGTGGTGCGCTCGCGGGCCGCGACGAGTGTGGTCAGCGCCCGTTCGCGCAGCGCCTCGCCGTCGGAGGCCCGTGACGCGGGGGACCGGGGTGCGGGGGACCGGTAGGCCGGGGCGGTCATGCGGGGGTGTCCTTCCCGTGGGCGCGGGCGGTGCCGCGCAGTCGGTCGAGCTGGTCGTCGGCGGGGCAGCGGCCGCGCAGGACGTGGCGGTCCAGGTGCGCGGCGACGGCGTCCAGCACGGCGTCCGCCGCGCCGAGCCGGGGCAGCGCCTCCAGCGCCGCCGTGAAGCAGGCGACGGCGGCCTCCCGCAGCTCCGGGTCGGCCAGCCCGTCGCGGGCCGCGTCGGTCCACAGCGGGTTGTGCGGGGCGGGCATCGACATCCCCCGCTCCGCCAGCGGCTTCACCGCGCGGTAGGTGCTCTCGGCGGCCTCCGGGTCGTCGAACAAGGCCGCCGTCACCGCCACCGGCACGATCCAGCCGTCGTCGCCGGGCTGCGCGTCGATCATGCGCAGCTCCAGATGACCGCGCGGGCGGACCGGCGGGAACAGCGTGGACAGGTGGTATTCGAGGTCCGCCCGGGTGGGCGACCCCGTCCGCGTCCACTCCCGGAACGTCAGCCCGTCGGGCACCTCCCAGGGGCCGTGCTCGCGCCGTACGCACATCACCGGGGCGTCCAGCACGTGCCGGGCCCAGGCCGCGCGCGGCTCGGCGTCCGGCGCGGGGGCGCCCGCCCGGCCGGGGCCGATCCGCGTCCACAGCAGTTGCCGGGTGGAGCGCCAGCCGGTGGGGACGCCCTCGAGGAGCGGGGAGTTGGCGAACGCGGCGACCAGGACCGCGCCCAGGGTGTGGGCCAGCCGCCAGCGCCGTCCGTGTCCCAGCGGGCCGGGCTCCTCGTGGCCGGCGTCCAGACAGACCTGGACGGAGGCGGAGGAGCACATCATGGCCCGGCCGGCCGGACCGGTGCGGTCCAGGCAGGTCTCCATCGCGTCGTAGCGGGGTTCGTGCAGGAACCTGCGGGGCGGGTGCCAGGGGTCGGTGCCGGACCCGGCGAGGGCCAGACCCTCCCGGCGCAGGACCGCGCGGACGGCGTCCAGGTCGGCGCGGAGGCCGTTCACGCACTCGGTCAGGGAGGCGGCGGGCTGCGAGCTGAGCTCCAGCTGGCCGCCGGGCTCGACGGTGAGCGCCGAGCGGAGGGGCAGGGGGCGCAGAGCGGCGTAGGCCGCTTCCAGTCGTTCGGGGGTCACGGGGAGCCGGGGCTCACGCGCGTCGTGGACGAGCCATTCGAGTTCCACCCCGAGGGTGCGGGGCGGTCCGGTCTTGAAGCAGATGCCCCTCACCAGGGCCTCGACCTCCGCTTCGGTGAGCGGCGTACGGGGCCCGAGGGGCTGCGTACAGTCGCCCAGCGAAGAGGCGCTTGATATGTCGGACATGCCAGGATCCTCCTGAGATTCCACCATGCCACCGGTCGGGCGTCGGTGTGGGCCCGACCGGCATCACTCGTCCCACCCAAGACCCTCGCGCTCATTCGCACAAGGGTGCAAATCGGGGCATCGGTGACCGGGAACCTCTGCTTCCGTGATGTTTCCGGGGCGTTCGCGCGGTTGTCGTCGAGGAGTTCACCTGCCCGGAAAACCCGGTTGCACCACCCGTCAAGCATCGCTGACGATGCGTGCGTGAGCACGACGGGGGAGAGGTGCGGGGCGCGGGCTGCCGCGCGGCCCGCGGCTGTGGCGTCCACGGGGGTGGCGCCATGAGCGCGCGGCTGCGCGGCATCGCGCGCGAGACGGAGGAGATCGTCGCGGCGGGCTCCTACCGCGCGTCCGACGGACGCGAGGTGCCGCTGGCGGCGGCCGTCGAGGCCGCGCGGGCCGGGACCCGGATGACCGGCCCCGGCCCGGTCCCGCTCCCCGCCTCCGCCCTGCCCGCCGCCGGAGCCCGGCGGCCGCACATCGAGGTCACCGGCGAGAGCAGCCTGCGGGCCGCCCGCCGCCTGACGGACGGGGCGGACCAGGCGGAGGGCACGGGCGCGTCCGTCGCCGTGCTCGGCTTCGCCTCGGCCCGCAATCCCGGCGGCGGCTACCTCAACGGCGCCCAGGCGCAGGAGGAGGCCCTCTGCCGGGCCTCGGCGCTCCACACATGTCTGCTCCAGGCCCGCGGGTTCTACGACCACCACCGGGCACACCGGGACCCGTTCTACTCCGACCGGGTGATTCACGCGCCGGCGGTGCCCGTCTTCCGGGACGACCGGGGCCGGCTCCTGGACGAGCCCCGCACCGTGGGCTTCCTCGCCGCCGCCGCGCCGAACGCCGGGGTGGTGCTGCGCACGGAACCGGAGCGGGCCGGGGAACTGCCGGGGGCGCTGGCCGTGCGGGCCGAGCGGGTGCTGGAGACGGCCGTGGCGTACGGCTACGACCGGCTCGTCCTCGGCGCCTGGGGCTGCGGGGTGTTCCGCAACGACCCCGCGCAGGTGGCCGCCGCGTTCCGGGCGCTGCTGGGCCCCGGCGGCCGGTTCGAGCGGGCCTTCGGCCAGATCGTGTTCGCCGTGCTGGACCGCACGCCGGGACAGCGGGCGCTGGGCGCCTTCGAGCAGGCGTTTCAGGTCCAGCCGTAGCGTTCGTGGAGGCGGCGGCGGACCAGGCCGAACCGCATGCGGTCCAGGGCGCAGGCCTCGCGGCGCATGCCGCCCTCGTGCAGGCGCAGCACCCGCTCGACGTCCACCCACGACTCGCGCCCGGACCGGTCCCACGGCCCGCTCCCGATCGGCACCCACTCCCGGTCCCCGTCATGGCGCCTGCTCGACAACTGCACGGCGAGGAACGTCCCGGCCGCCTCGCGGGCGACGACGAGCACCGGCCGGTCCTTGCCCCGCCCGTCGTTCTCCTCGTAGGGCACCCAGGTCCAGACGATCTCGCCCGGATCGGGGTCGCCGTCGTGGGCGGGGGAGTACTCGGTGCGCACCCGGCCGACCTCACGGGGGTCGGCCTCCGTGGTGGCGGAGGGGCCGGAACGGCCGGGGACGTGTTCATCGGTGAAGGCGCTCACGGGGGCACCCTAGGCCGTGCCCCTTTCCGGGCGCTGGGCGGCCCCCGTGGCGCGACGTGTCACACTCCGTCCACGGGCACCTTCTGCCCTGACGGCGGGGCCGCAGGCGCGGGGACGCCGTTGAGGGAGGCCGTCTGTGCGGCCGTCCCGGGCTGGTTCATGGACGCCAGCAGCTGACGCGCCAGCCCCAGACCCGTCCCGCCCATCGTGAGCGCCTTGGCGAACAACTCGGCCATGCCGTCAGCCCCGTTCAGCAGCACCATGTTGTCCACGCTGCCGAAGGCGGACGCGCCCGCGCGGACGATCTCCGGCCAGTTCTCGGCGAGTTGCTGGGCGACGACGGCCTCCTGGTTCTCCGCGAGGGCCGCGGCGCGCGCCTTGATCGCCTCCGCCTCCGCGAGGCCCTTCGCCCGGGCCGCCTCGGCCTGCGCGAGCCCCTTGGCCTGGGCGGCGGCCGCCTCGGCCTCACCGGTGGCCCGGGTCGCCGCCGCCGTCGCCGCGCCCCGCGACTTCGTCGCCTCGGCCTCGGCGCCCGCGGCCGCCTTGACCCGCGTCGCCTCCGCCGCGGCCGCCAGCTCCGTCTCCCTCGCCTTGGCCTGCGCCGCCGAGATGCGGGCGTCGCGCTCGGCCTCGGCCAGCGTCCGCTTCTCGTACGCCTTCGCGTCCGCGGGCTTGCGGACGTCCGCCTGGAGCTGCTGCTCGCGTCGGTGCGCCTCCAGCTCGGCGACCCGGGTCTCCTGGACGACGACCTCCTGACGGGCGCCCGCCTCGGCGAGCGGGCCCGCCTGGCGCGCCGCCGCGGCCGCCTTGTCCCGCTCGGCCTGGTAGCCGGCCTGGAGGATCTCGCTGTCCCGGGTGGCCTCCGCCATCCGCGCCGACGCCTGCTGCTCCGCCTCCGTGGCCAGCCGGTTGGCCTCCGCCTGCGCGATGCGCGCGTCCCGCTGCACCGCCGCCGCGTGCGGCATCGCCAGGTTCTGGATGTACCCGGTCGGGTCCTCGATCTCGTGGATCTGCAGCGAGTCCACGATCAGACCCAGCTTCTCCATCTCCGTGCCGCACGCGGCCCGCGTCTGCCCGGTGAGCTTCTCCCGGTCGCGGATCATGTCCTCGACCGTCAACCCGCCCACAATGGACCGCAGATGACCGGCGAACACGTTGTGCACCCGCTCCGACATCAGCTTCTGCTGGTCCAGGAACCGCCGCGCCGCGTTGGCGATGGACACGAAGTCGTCGCCCACCTTGAAGATGACCACGCCCCTCACCTTGAGCGGGATGCCCTGGTGCGTGACGCAATCCACGTGCAGTTCCGTCTCGTTGAGGTCCAGCGACAGCTTGCGCACCACCTGCACGCCGGGCAGCACCAGCGTGCCCCTGCCGGTGACGATCCGGAAGCCCATCCCCGCCTCCAGCCCCTCCGTACGGTGGGTGGAGCCGGAGATGACGAGTGCCTCGTTGGGTTCCGCGACCCGCCACATCATCTTGAACAGACCGATCAGCACGAGGACGGCGACGACCGCCGCCCCTGCCACGACGCCGATGAACATCGGCATACGCCCCCTTCGAATGGCGCCCTGTCAGCGCCGAACGAAGGGAGTGTGCGCCTGCGCGAGCCCGTTATGAAGCCGCTGACGGATCCTTGTCGCAGTCTTGACGACCGCCTTGCCCGAACACGCCGCGAGCGGCTCAGCCGTCGTACGCCTGTGTCACGTAGACGGTCCTCGGCGGCAGATACTCCACGACCATCACCACCGTGCCCGGCGCGATGCGGCCGGCGCCGTTCGCCGGATGGGCGAGGAAGTGCTCGGCGCCGCCGCGCACCCGGACGATCACCTCGCCCACCAGGCCCGGCCCGACCGTCCCGGTGACCCGCCCCATCAGCCCGACCATCGACGCATCGTCCATACGGCCAGCGTACGGGCGGAACGTGGTCATCCGGCCGTGAGGAACGTGGTCATCCGGCCGTGACGTCCATGGCCGGTTCCGGCTCCGGACGCGGCGGCCACAGCTCGTGCCAGCGCAGCTCCGCCTCCAACTGCGCGGCGAGCGACAGCAGCAGCGGCTCGCTGTTCGCCGGGCCGAGGAGCTGCGCCCCGACCGGCAGCCCGCCGGGCGTGAAGCCCGCCGGCACGTTCACGCCGGGCCAGCCCAGCACGTTCCACGGCCAGGCGTACGGGCACGCGGCGATCATCGCGCGGTCGGTGGCGAACCCGCTCAGCCGCGCCATGGCCCCGATCCGCGGCGGCGGCGCGGCGGTGGTCGGCGCGAGGACGACGTCGTACCCGTCGAAGAAGCCGCCGATACGGCGGTGCAGGACCGCCTCCGCGCGCCGCGCCGCCCGCAGCGGTGCGCCGCCCAGGAGCCGGCCCAGGCGGGCGGCGCCGTGGGTGCGCCGGTCGAGCAGGGCGGGGAAGGGCGACTCGGTGACGAACTCGGCGATCCCCGCGGTCGCCCGCGGCACGAAGGCCAGCCCGATCTGCCCGTACGGCGGGTCGGCCTCCTCGACGAAGTGCCCCAACCCCGCCAGTTTCTCGGCGAGTTCGACGACGCGGGCGCGGACCTCGGGGAGCAGCCGGGCCGGCACCGCGGTGAACGGCGGCTTCAGCGCGAGCGCGACGCGCAGCCGGCCGGGGTCGCGGCCCACCGCGGCGAAGGCCTCGACGGCGGGCGGCCGGTGCGGGTCCCGCTCGTGGTTGCCGCTCGCCGCGTCCAGGAGGAGGGCCGCGTCGGCCACGGTCCGGGCCAGGGTGCCGTTCACGGTGATGCCCTGGAACGACTCGCCGCGCGGCCAGGTGGAGATGCGCCCGCGCTGCGGTTTGACGCCGACGAGATGGGTCCAGGAGGCCGGGATGCGGACCGAGCCGGCCCCGTCCGAGCCGAGCGCGGCAGGTACCAGTCCCGCCGCCACGGCCGCCGCCGAACCGCCGGAGGAGCCGCCCGGGGTGTGCCCGGTGCTCCACGGGTTGCGGGTCGCGCCGAAGGCCGGACCCTCGGTGAACGGCCACTGCCCGAGCTCGCAGGTGTTGGTCTTGCCGACGATGACCGCGCCGGCCGCGCGCAGCCGCCGTACCGCCTCTCCGTCCTCGGCGACCGCCGGGTGCTCGCCCCGGCAGCCGAAGGCGGTCGGCTCGCCCGCCACGTCCATGTCGTCCTTCACCGCGACCGGCACCCCGAGCAGCGGTTTGCGCACTCCGTCGGCCAGCTCCCGGTCGGCCGCCTCGGCTTCGGCGAGCGCGGCCTTGGCGCGGACGATCCGGAAGGCGTTCAGGGAGTCCTGGGTGGCCTCGATCCTGGCGAGCGACCGCTCGACGAGCGTGCGGGACGACACCTCGCCCGCGGCCAGCGCGCGGGCGGTCTCCACCAGGCCTGCGGAACGGTCGAGCGTCATTGCGGGACACCTCCGGGAGCGCGTTGTCTACCGAACGGTAACGTCTGCCGGGGGGAGGCGGAACGCCCCACGCGGTGTCGACGCGGCCGGGACCCCGCCCCGCTCCGCCCGCGTCACGCCGCCCCCGGCACCGGATGCCGCCGCTCCGCCACGGGCTTATGGTCCGTACATGGGGGACGAGGGTGACGCAGTGCCGGAGGCCGGCGCCGTCGGCCGGGACAGCGGTCCGCAGGCGCTGAAGCCCTGCCTGGTCGAGGCCGCCCGCCGGACCGGCGCCTCCGTCATCGCGCTGTACCTGCTGCAAGCCGGCGAGGACGTGCTGCGGCTCGCCGTGCTGGGCGGCGTCCCCTGGGACATCTCCCGGTCCTGGGCGCAGGTGCCCCTGGCGTCGGCCTCGCCCGTGTCCGACGCCGTGCGCGAGCGACGACTGGTGTGGGTGAGCGGCCGGGAGGAACTGGCCCGCCGCTACCCGCGCCTGGCGCTCGTCGTGCCGTACCGCTTCGCGCTCGCCGCCGCTCCCGTCGTCACCGGCGCGGACGCCTGGGGCGGCCTGGTCCTGCAGTGGCCCGCCGCGCACCCGCCCCAGCTCACTCCCGCGGAACGGGAGGCGATCGGGACCGTCTGCGACCGTCTGGGCCGGCGCCTGCGGCGGGCCGCCGCCGACGGCCGCCCGATGCGGCCCGCCGCCGAGCCGTCGATGCTGCCCGCGCCGCGGGCCCGCACCGCGGGGCCGGACGAGGCGCAGGCGGCCGTCGACTTCGCCGAGCGCGTCCCCGGCGGATGCTGCTCGCTGGACGTGCAGGGCCGGGTCACCTTCGTCAGCACCGGGGCCGCCGCCCTGCTCGGCGCCGACGTCACGGGACTGCTGGGCGCCAAACCGTGGGAGGCCCTGCCCTGGCTGGACGAGCCGACCGCCGAGGACAGCTACCGGGCGGCCGTGCTCAGCCGGGAGCCGGTGTCCTTCATCGCGCTGCGCCCACCGGACCGCTGGCTCTCCTTCCGTCTGGACCCGGACGCCTCGGGCATCAGCGTGCGCATCAACCCCGCGCACTCGGCGCACGCCCACGCTCCGGCCGGTGACCCGCCCCGGCCGCGTGCGCAGGTCCCCGCCACGCCGGGGCGGGCGGCGACGCTGTACCACCTGATGCATCTGGCGGCCACGCTCACCGAGGCCGTCGGCGTACGCGATGTGGTCGACCAGGTCGCCGACCAGGTCCTGCCCGCCTTCGGCGCCGGGGCCCTCGCCCTGATGACGGCGGAGGAGGGCCGGCTGCACATCATCGGACACCGCGGCTACACCCCCGAGCTCATGGAACGCTTCGACGCCGCCCCGCTCACCTCCGACACCCCCGCCGTGCACGCCCTGACCACCGGCGTCCCCGCCTTCTTCGCCAGCTTCGCCGACCTGAGGCGCGCGTATCCGCCCGCGGTCCACCAGGACGGCATGGGCGCCTGGGCCTTCCTGCCCCTGATCACCTCCGGACGCCCCGTCGGCTCGCTCGTCCTCGCCTACGACCGTCCCCGCCCCTTCGCCCCGGAGGAACGCGCCGCCCTCAGCTCCACCGCCGGACTCATCGCCCAGGCCCTCGACCGGGCCCGGCTCTACGACACCAAGCACCGGCTCGCCCACGACCTCCAGGCCGGTCTGCTGCCCCACACGCTGCCCCGCGTCCGGGGCCTGGAGGTGGCCGCCCGCTACCTCCCCGCCACCCGCGGCATGGACGTCGGCGGCGACTTTTACGACCTGATCCCGCTCGGCGACGCCACCGCGGCGGCCGCCATCGGCGACGTCCAGGGGCACAACGTGAGCGCCGCCGCCCTCATGGGCCAAGTCCGCACCGCCGTCCACGCCACCGCCGGCGCGCCTCCCGACGAGGTGCTCGCCCGCACCAACCGGCTGCTGACCGACCTCGACCCCGGGCTCTTCACCAGCTGTCTCTACGTCCACCTCGACCTCGCCGAGCACCGCGCGCGCCTGGCCGCCGCCGGGCACCCGCCGCCACTGCTGCGCCGCCCCGACGGCGGCGCCGAGGTCCTGCGCCCGCCGCCCGGACTCCTGCTGGGCATCGACCCCGACGCCGGCTACACGTCCACCGAGGTGCGCCTGCCGCCCGGCTCGGTCCTGGTCCTCTACACCGACGGACTCGTCGAGGCGCCCGGCATCGACCTCGACGACGCGGTCGAGGACCTCACCCGCGAGCTCGCCCGGGCCCGACCCGGCGCCATGGACGCCCTCGCCGACCGCATCGTCCACCATGCCCGCCGCTCAGCGCCCCGCAGCGACGACATCGCCCTCCTCCTGCTCCACCCCACCTGACGCGCGGGCGGGACGGGCCTGCGCCCCGCTCCCTGACCAGCGAGGCCTGCCGGGAGAGTTCGTCGCCTACGGTCGCGTCAGCAGCCGGCGCATCGTCAGCGCGAGGTGGAGACGCAGACGGCCCTGCGGACTGCGGACCGGCCAGCCCAGCAGGTGCTCGGCGTGGGTCAGCCGGTCCTGGAGCGTGGAGTGGTGGACGGTGATCTCGGCGGCGGCCGCCCGCAGGCTCGTCGTGGCGGTGACGGCGTACAGCGTGGCCAGCATCCACGGAGCGTCCACGGCGGCCGCCTCCAGGGCCTTCACATCGGGCGGGGTCTCGGCCCCGGGCGCCGCGAGGTCGGCCAGCAGGGCGAGCCCGCCGAGCTCGTCGGCGTACACCACCCGTGGGCCGGGATCCTGCGGCGTGCCCTCCGCGGCGAAGCGCAGCGCGGTGCTGGCGGCCGTCCACGAGCGGGGCAGGTCGAGCACGGCGACGGCCGGGCCGACACCCGCGCGCCCCGTGGACGCCACCGGCCCACCGGCCGTGGCGGGCAGCACGCGGGGCCGCCCGTCGGGCGTGGCCAGCGCACGGGCCGGCGCGGCGGGGTCGAGACCGAGCGCACGGGCCGCGCGCAGCCGGGCGGCGTCGGACGCCGTCGCGTCCAGGAGCGTCTCGACCAGCGCCGGGTCCTCCAGCGGAGCCCGGCCGCGGGTACGGTCCAGGACGAGCCGGATCGCGCCGGCGGCCCGCTCCAGGATCACGGCGTCGACGACGCTGGGCGCCGCCCCGGTCCGCTCCAGCCAGAGCGCCGGCGACCCGCCCGGCGTCAGCCCGGCCGAGGGCCAGCCGGCGTCGGGCGGCGAGGCCGAGTCCCGCCGTGCGCCGTCGGCCTCCACCCGGACCCGCACCCGCCGCTCGGCGTCGACGAGCCGCGCGGGGACCCCGGCGAGCACGGCGGCCCCGCGCACGAGCGCCTCCACCCCGGCCCGGGCCTCGGCCAGCCGGTCGAAGTAGGCGATCACCCGCACGGCGGCGCCGGCGTCGGGATCCAGCGCTGTCAGCCGTCCGGCCAGCTCTTTCATACGGTCATCATGCGCCACGTCTCCCCGGAGCAGGAGGGGTGCGACCGCCCCGCCGTCGGGAGCGCCGAACCTGCGGGGCCGGCCGGACGCTCTACTCCGCCAGCAGTCTGCGGAGCCAGTCGACGTGGGCCGTGCGGGCCGTCCGGGAGAGCGCGGCCTGCGGGGCGAAGCCGTCGAAGCCGTGGAAGCCGCCCGGCCACACGTGCAGTTCGGCCACCCCGCCGGCCTGCCAGATCCGGGAGGCGTAGGCGACGACCTCGTCGCGGAACGTCTCGGCGGAGCCCACGTCGAGGAAGGCGGGCGGCAGTCCCGACAGGTCCTCGGCGCGGGCCGGCGCCGCGTACGGGGAGACGCCGGGGCCGCCGCGCTCCGCCCCGAGCAGGGCGCCCCATCCGGTCTCGTTGGCCGTGCGGTCCCAGACGCCGAGGCCCGCCATCTGACGGGCGGAGGGCGTGTCGTTGCGATCGTCCAGCATCGGGCACATCAGCAGCTGGCCGAGCGGGCGCGGCCCCCGCCGGTCGCGCAGGAGCAGGGCGAGCGCGGCACACAGCCCGCCGCCCGCACTCGCCCCGGCGATCACGATCCGCTCGGGGTCCCCGCCCAGCTCCTTGGCGTGTTCCGCGGTCCACAGCAACCCGGCGTACACGTCCTCCACCGGCGCGGGGTGCGGGTTCTCCGGTGCCAGCCGGTACTCCACGGACACCACGACCAGGTCCAGTTCGCGCGCCCAGTCCAGGGCCACGTCCACGCCGACCCGGTTGTCGCCGAGCACCATGCCCCCGCCGTGCACGTGGTAGACGACGGGGCGCGGGCGGTCGGGCGCGGGGGAGGCGGGGCGGCAGATCAGCAGCGAGACGTCGGGCGCGCCCTCGGGCCCCGGCACCGTCCGGTCCTCGGCCTCGAACGCGCCGCCCTGGGTCAGGTCCAGGTCGGCCAGCAGCGCGATGCCGGGGCCCTGGCGGACGGCGTCGATGTCCTCCGGGTTCATGCCGGGCTGGATCACGTCCTTGATCAGCTCCAACGCGGCGGCGAGTTCCGGGTCGAACGGCGGCGGGGTGGACGTCATGGCTTCTCCTCACACGACACGCGCCGCGTCACACGGACACGCGCAGACTCGTGGACGCACGCGTCGGCTCACGCGGCTCACGGCCCCGACGGCCGGTGCCGCCGGTGGCTTTCCGTGACCCATCATTCGCCCGGTGCCGCCCGCCGCACCGCCGCCGTCCGGCGGGAGCTGCCCGCCGTCCGGCGGGTGACCGCGCAGGACACCGCGGCGGCGTCACCGAGAACGGGACGAGGCCCGGAGGCGTTCCCCGGCACCGGAAAGGGCCTGGAGGCGTTCCCCGTCACCGGAAACGGAAAAGGGCCCGGAGGCGTTCCCGGGCCCTTCCACGGCTGTGCCGCGCCGTCACGCCGTTCAGGCGGCCGCGACCTCGCCCGCGTGGCCGTGCAGACGGGCGACGACCTCGGTCAGCTGCGCGGCGACCTCGGCGTCGTCCGCCGGGTGGGTCTCCGCGAAGCGGGTCAGCGAGCCGGGGATGGACAGCTTGAGGTCCTCGATGACCCGGGCGCCGGCGATGCCCACGGCCTTGCGGGCCTCGTCCTGCGCCCAGACGCCGCCGAACTGGCCGAAGGCGGTGCCGACCACGGCGGCGGGCTTGCCGGCGAAGGCGCCGGCGCCGTAGGGCCGGGACAGCCAGTCGATCGCGTTCTTCAGGACGGCCGGGATGGTGCCGTTGTACTCCGGCGAGAAGAGCAGGAAGGCGTCGGCGGCCTGGGCGGCCTCACGCAGCTTGGCGGCCGCGGCGGGGACGCTGCCCTCGACGTCGATGTCCTCGTTGTAGAAGGGGATCTCGGCCAGGCCCTCGTAGAGCTCGACCTCGGCGCCCTCGGGGGCGAGCTTGGCGGCCGCCTCGGCGAGCTGGCGGTTGGTCGAACCGGCGCGGAGGCTGCCGACGAGCGCGAGGATGCGAACAGACATGACTGACTCTCCCAGAGGCTGAAACATTGCCGTAACGATCCGGACCGGGGTCCGTTTATCGTTGTACCACCATAACCGGACCGCGGTCCAGTTTCATTCCCGGTGCTTTACGCTGAGTTCATGTCCGCCGCTCTCACCCCCTTCCCGAGTCCCGAGGAGATCACCGGCGAGCCCGAGTTGCTGCAGCTCGGACCGGCCGAGGACGAGCCCTGTCTGCGCGCCGACGCGGCCCGCAACCGGGCCCGGCTGCTGGACGCGGCCGCCCGCCTCATCGCCGAGCACGGCGCCGCCGCGGTGACCATGGAGGCCGTGGCCGCCGCGGCGAACGTCGGCAAGGGAACCGTCTTCCGGCGATTCGGCGACCGGACCGGACTCCTGACGGCACTCCTGGACCACTCCGAGAGGAAGTTCCAGGCCGCCTTCCTCACCGGCCCCCCGCCGCTGGGCCCCGGCGCGCCGCCCGTGGAGCGGCTGCGCGCGTTCGGCGTGGCCATGCTGCGGCGCGCCGCCGACGAGCTGGACCTCCAGCTGGCCGCCGAGCCGGGCGCGGAGCGCAGGTACTCGGTGGGGGTGCGCCGTCTGCACCACGGCCATGTCGTGCTGCTGCTCAGGCAGGCCGTCCCGGGCGCCGACGCCGAACTCCTCGCCCACACGCTGCTGGGCTACCTCAACCCGGTCCTGATCCACCACCTGACCCGCCAGTGCGGGATGCCGCAGGAGCGGCTGGAGGCCGGCTGGAGCGACCTGGTCGACCGGGTCACCGGGAGCTGACCGGACGTCATATGCCTTCCCTCCGTGGGGAGTCCGGCGGGACCCATGCGGACCCGCCGGGTCGCGGAGTGACCGCTTCTGTCAAAATGCGCTCGTCATGGTGCAATTACCGAACGCGCCCGTGCCGGGATCGCCGGCGCCGGGCTCCGTACCCACGAGCGCCGACGTGGCCCGCCTGGCCGGCGTCTCCCGCGCGACCGTCTCCTACGTGCTGAACAACACCAGCGCCGTACGGATCAGCGAACCCACCCGCCGCCGCGTCCACCAGGCCGCCAAGGACCTCGGGTACGTGCCGCACGCGGCCGCCCGCAGTCTGCGCGCCGGGCACAGCCGCATGGTCCTCATGCCCGCCCCGCCCGTCCCGGCGGGCCCCCTCTACAGCCAGTTCGTGCACGACTTCCAGGGCGCACTCAGCCGCCTGGACTACATCGTCGTGCAGTACGGCGCCGACGGGATGCGCGGCGACGACGCCGCCCGCGCCTGGGCCGAGCTGCGGCCGGTCGCCGTCCTGGTCCCTGGCCCCGGGCTCGGTCCCGAAGGCGTGGCGGTGCTCAAGCGCTCCGGCGCCCGGGCCGTCGTCACCGTCGGTTCCGAGGCCGTCGACGGCGCCCACGCGCTGCTGCTGGACCACGCGGGCGTCGGCCGCAGCGCCGCCCGGCACCTCCACGCCCGCGGCCGACGCCGCATCGGCGTGGTCGTCCCCCGGGAACGCGGCCTGGAGATGTTCTCCCGGCCCCGCCTCCGCGGCGCCCGCGAGGCGCTCGACGGCACCGACGCCACCGTGGTCGAGCTGCCCCTCGCGCACACCGAGGAGTCCGCGGCGGCGCTCGCCGCCCGCTGGGCCGCCCTCGGGGTCGACGGGGTCTACGCCTACAACGACGAGTACGCCATGCTGCTGATGCGCGCCCTTCAGGACGAGGGCGTACGCGTCCCCGAGGACACCGCGGTCATCGGCGCCGACGACCTGATGCTCGGCCGGCTGCTGCGCCCCCGGCTCAGCACCGTCCGGATCGCGCTGCCCTCCGGACGCGACCTCGCCGAACTGGTCGACCGGGCCGTCCGCAACCCCGGCGCGGCGCCCGAGTCGCACGAACTCTTCGAGGCCACGGTGGTGCACCGCGACTCCACCTGATCCACGGACACCGCGCAGGTGCGGGGTCCGACTCCGGTCACGGACACGGCCGTCGACGCGACCACGCCCCTGTCCGGAACGCGTACGGAAGGCACCGTACTTCTCCCGCGCATGACTAGGATGTTGCACGCTCAACTAGATGGGGATGCGTTCGACCACCGGATGCAGCTCGCACGGCTGCGCCGGATCACCTCATCCCGCCACGCGGCCGCCGAACAGGCGGCGAACTACACGGGACTTCAGCTCCCCGAGTGAGTCCCGCGGGTCACTGATCGGAGAGCCTTCATGCCGTTGCTCGACCCCACGTCCTGGCAGCCCCGCGCGCTGTCCGGCCCCCGGCACACCGTCACCGAGCCCGCCACCGGCGACACCCTGGGCACGGTCGCCCTGGCCGACGCCGCGGACGTCGCCCCGGCCGCCGAGGCCGCGCGCGCCGCCCAGGCCGAGTGGGCCCGTCTGCCGCACTTCGTCCGCGCCGGCGTGCTGCGCAAGGCGGGCGACCTGTTCACCGAGCACGCCGGGGAACTGCGCGAGTGGATCGTGCGTGAGTCCGGATCCGTCCCCGGCAAGGCCGACTTCGAGCTCCACGTCGCCGCCCAGGAGTGCTACGAGGCCGCCGCCCTCGCCTCCCGCCCGGCCGGCCAGGTACTGCCCAGCGAGGCGCCCCGGCTGTCGTACACCCGGCGGGTCCCGGTCGGCGTCGTCGGCGTGATATCCCCGTTCAACGCGCCGCTGATCCTGTCCATCCGCTCCGTCGCGCCCGCCCTCGCGCTCGGCAACGCCGTCGTGCTCAAGCCCGACCCGCGCACCGCCGTCTGCGGCGGCCTCTCCCTGGCCGCCGTCTTCGCCGCGGCGGGACTGCCCGAAGGGCTGCTGCACGTCCTGCCCGGCGGCGCGGAGACCGGCGCGGCCCTGGTCGCCGACCCGCTCGTCCCGGTGATCTCCTTCACCGGCTCCACCGCGGCCGGCCGCGCGGTCGGCGAGGCCGCCGGCCGCCACCTCAAGCGCGCCCACCTCGAACTCGGCGGCAACTCCGCCCTGGTCGTGCTGGAGGACGCCGACCTCGACGCGGTGATCTCCACCGCCGCCTGGGGCTCCTTCTTCCACCAGGGCCAGATCTGCATGACCACCGGCCGCCACCTCGTGCACGCCTCGCTCTACGAGGAGTACGTCGAACGGCTCGCCGCGAAGGCGGAGTCACTCGCCGTCGGCGACCCGCACCGCGCGCACGTCCACCTCGGCCCGCTCATCGACGACGGCCAACTCGCCAAGGTCCACGGCCTGGTGGAGGCCAGCACCGCCGCCGGCGCCAAGCTCGCCGCGGGCGGCACGCACGAGGAACGCTTCTACCGCCCGACCGTCCTCGCCGGCGTCGACGACCACACCCCCGCCTACGCGGAGGAGGTCTTCGGCCCCGTCGCCCCGGTGCGCGCCTTCAGCACCCCCGACGAGGCCGCCGCCCTGGCCGCGGCCAGTTCCTACGGACTCTCCCTGGGCATCGTCACCAGGGACGCCGCCCGCGGACTCGACCTCGCCGAGCGCATCCCCACCGGCATCGTCCACATCAACGACCAGACCGTGAACGACGAGGCCGTCGCGCCCTTCGGCGGGATCGCCGCCTCCGGCACCGGCGCCCGCTTCGGCGGCGAGGCCAACCTGGAGGCCTTCACCGACGTGCGCTGGACGACGGTACGCGGCGACGTGGCGCCGTACCCCTTCTAGAGACGACGTGCCGGCAGGCGGCTCGGGCGGCCGCCGCACCCTTCGCGAGGGGCGGCCGTCCCGAGGTCACTGGCCTTCGGGTGCGGCCTGCTGCTCCTCGATCGACTTGCGGACCTCGTCCATGTCCAGCTCACGGGCCTGCCCGATGACGTCCGTGAGGGCGGACTCGGGCAGCGCGCCCGGCTGCGCGAAGACCGCGACCCGGTCCCGGACGATCATCAGCGTCGGGATCGACTGGATGCCGAACGCCGCTGCCAGCTCCGGCTGCGCCTCGGTGTCCACCTTGCCGAACACCAGGTCCGGGTTGTCCTCGGCGGCCTGCTCGTAGACCGGCGCGAACTGACGGCACGGCCCGCACCAAGTCGCCCAGAAGTCGATCAGGACGAAGTCGTTCTCCAGGACCGTCTGGTCGAAGTTCTCCTTGGTGAGCTCCACGGTGCTGCTCATGGCGTGTTACCTCTTCCCGGTGTCTTCTGCCAGGGTGCGTCCTGACATGGGGTGAAGCCGCCCGCACAACGCGGCCGGCCGGTCGGATATTCCGCGCCCCTACCCGTGTGGCCACCTCGCACACCACCCACCAGACTGACCCCATGACGGAAACGGAAACCAACCTGTACGACGTGGTTGTGCTCGGGGCCGGACCCGTGGGGGAGAACGTCGCCGACCGCACCCGCGCGGCCGGCCTCACCACCGCGGTCGTCGAGAGCGAACTCGTCGGCGGCGAGTGCTCGTACTGGGCCTGTATGCCCAGCAAGGCCCTGCTGCGACCGGTCATCGCCCGCGCCGACGCCCGCCGCGTGCCCGGCCTGGCCCACCTGGTCCACGGCCCCCTCGACACCGCGGCGGTCCTCGCCCACCGCGATCACAAGACCTCCGGCTGGAACGACGACGGCCAGGTCGCCTGGCTGGACGGCATCGGCGCCGACCTCTACCGCGGACACGGCCGCCTCTCCGGAGAACGCACGGTCACGGTCACCGCGCCCGACGGCGGCGAGCGGACCCTGACCGCCCGGCACGCCGTCGCGGTGTGCACCGGCACACGCGCCCAGCTGCCCCCACTGCCCGGCCTCGCGGACGTCCGGCCCTGGACCAGCAGGGAGGCCACCAGCGCCAAGACCGCGCCCGCCCGCCTGATCGTCGTCGGCGGCTCCGTCGTCGCCGTCGAGATGGCCACCGCCTGGCGCGCCCTCGGCTCCGAGGTCACCGTCCTGGTCCGCGGCAAGGGCCTGCTGCCCCGCATGGAGCCCTTCGCGGGCGAGCTGGTCGCCGAGGCGCTCACCGAAGCCGGCGTCGACCTGCGCACGGGCGCCTCGGTGCAGTCGGTCACCCGGCAGGACGGCGTCGTCGTCGCCGTCACCGACCAGGGCGACCGCTTCGAGGCCGACGAGATCCTCTTCGCGACCGGCCGCGCCCCGCGCACCGACGACCTCGGCCTCGACACGGTCGGCCTGGAACCCGGCTCCTGGCTGTCCGTCGACGACAGCCTGCGCGTCAACGGCACCGACTGGCTCTACGCCGTCGGCGACGTCAACCACCGCGCCCTCCTCACCCACCAGGGCAAGTACCAGGCCCGGATCGCCGGCGCCGCCATCGCGGCCCGCGCCGGCGGAGCGCCCGCCCCCGGCACCGGCCAGGACGGCGAACCGTGGGGACCGCACACCGCCACCGCCGACCACCACGCCGTACCGCAGGTCGTCTTCACCGACCCCGAGGCCGCCGCGGTGGGCCTCTCGCTCGCCGAGGCGGAACAGGCCGGCCACCGCGTCCGCGCCGTCGACGTCGAGTTCTCCTCCGTGGCCGGGGCGGGCCTGTACGCCGACGGCTACAAGGGCCGCGCCCGCATGGTCGTCGACCTGGAACGGGAGATCCTGCGCGGGGTGACCTTCGTCGGGCCCGGCGTCGGTGAACTGATCCACTCGGCCACGGTCGCGGTCGCCGGAGAAGTCCCCCTCTCCCGGCTGTGGCACGCCGTCCCGTCCTACCCGACGATCAGCGAGGTGTGGCTGCGCCTGCTGGAGGCCTTCCGGGACGCCTGAGACCCCGTGACGGGGCCTCAGGGCAGGTCGCATCGGTGACGGGGCCTCAGGGCAGGTCGAAGCCCAGCTCCCGCGCCGCCTTCTCCGGCGTGGGCTGCGCCCAGCGCTCCAGCACCGCCTGGTTGGCGGCGAGCGAGCGCGGCTCGGCCCGGTCGAGGTAGAGCACGCCGTCGAGGTGGTCCGTCTCGTGCTGGACGATACGGGCGGGCCACCCGCCGAACACCTCGTCCAGCGGCCGGCCGGCCTCGTCCGCGCCCGTCAGCCGCACCTCGGCGGGCCGGGCCACCACCGCCTGCCAGCCCGGCACGCTCAGACAGCCCTCGAAGAACGCGGCGCGGACGCTCCCGACCGGCTCGTACGACGGATTGACCAGCACCCGGAACGGCTGCGGCACCCGGCCCCGGGCCACCCGCACCTCCTCGGGCACCGGCGCCGGATCCTCGATCACCGCGATCCGCAGCCCCACCCCCACCTGCGGCGCGGCCAGACCCACCCCGGGCGCCGCGTGCATGGTGATGCGCAGCGCCTCCACGAAGCGGGCCAGCAACGCGGGGCCCAACTGGCCGTCGTAGCGCTCGGCGCCGGCGCGCAGGACCGGGTCGCCGGCCGCGACGATGGGCAACGGGCCGCCGGGGGCGAGGAGTTCCTCGACCCGCTCGGCAAGGGGAGCGCGGGGGCTGGGAGATGCCATCACACCAGCATGCCACGGCTCGACTCCCTTGTGACGCAGGTCACTTCGGCGCGCGGGAACTCGGCGCGTCCCCGGCCCGACCACTGGTTACGTCACGGCCGACGGCGTGTCTGCCGATCACCTCGCCGACCGTGCCCTCGAACTTGTACTCGACCCCCGGAGAAGCCCGCCGATGTCCACCGCACCTCCGCACACCACGGACGAGGCCCCGCAGTCCTCGGCGCCCGCACCCAAGCCCCGTGGCCCCTGGGCACCGTTGCGCCCTCTGGTGCTCCGACTGCACTTCTACGCCGGTGTGTTCGTCGCCCCCTTCCTGCTCGTCGCCGCCGTCACCGGCTTCCTGTACGCGGGCGCGTTCCAAGTCGAGAAGTTCGTCTACGCCCACGAGTTGACCGTGCCGGCCGGTGGGACCGAGCGGCCGATCTCCGAGCAGGTGGCCGCCGCCCGCAAGGCGTACCCCGAGGGCACGGTCACGGCGGTGCGGCCCTCCCCGGAGGACGACGCCACCACCCGCGTCATGCTCTCCGGCGTCGAGGGCGTGGCCGCCACCCACACCTTCGCCGTGTTCGTCGACCCCTACACCGCCGAGGTGCGCGGCGGCCTCGAACAGTACGGCTCGACCGGCGCGCTGCCGCTGCGCACCTGGATCGACGAGTTCCACCGCGACCTGCACCTCGGTGAGAACGGCCGCCTCTACAGCGAGTTCGCCGCCAGCTGGCTGTGGGTGATCGCGGGCGGCGGCCTCGTGCTGTGGTTCTCCCGCCGCCGCGCCCTGCGCAAGGTCCGCGGCACGAGCGGCCGTCGGCGCACCCTGGGCCTGCACGGCACGGTCGGCGTGTGGACCGCGGCCGGCTTCCTCTTCCTGTCGGCCACCGGTCTGACCTGGTCGCAGTACGCAGGCACGAGCATCGACGACCTGCGCTCCTCGCTCGGCGGCGCCACGCCGTCCATCTCGGCGGCGGCGAGCGGAGGCGACCACGCCGGCCATGACGCCGCCGGCGGCGACGGCGGCAACGGCGAGCACGGCGTCGGCCTCGACAAGGTTCTGGCCGCCGCCCGCGCCGAGGGCCTGGGCGACCCGGTGGAGATCGTGCCGCCCGCGGACGCCGGGTCGGCGTACGTCGTCAAGCAGGTGCAGCGCAGCTGGCCCACGAAGCAGGACGCCGTCGCGGTCGACCCGTCCACCGGCGAGGTCACCGACGTGCTCAGGTTCGACGACCATCCGGTGCTCGCCAAGCTGACGCGCTGGGGCATCGACCTGCACACCGGGGTGCTGTTCGGCCTGGTCAACCAGATCGCCCTGATGCTGCTCGCGCTGGCGCTGATCCTGCTCATCGTCTGGGGCTACCGCATGTGGTGGCAGCGCGGCCGCGGCAACTCCTTCGGCCGGCCGATCCCGCGCGGCGCGTGGGCGCAGGTCCCGCCGTACGTCCTCGTCCCGCTGATGGCGGTGATCGCCGCGCTCGGCTACTTCGTGCCGCTGCTCGGGATACCGCTGGCCGCGTTCCTCGTCGTGGACGTCGTCCTCGGCGAGATCGCGCACCGGCGGGGGCGGCGGACGGCGGTCTGAGACGCCCGCACACGTGTGGCGGCCCGGCGGTGGAGTCCACCGCCGGGCCGCCCTCGCGTATGTCAGACCTCCGGGAAGTCGCCCGCCATCGCCGAGGCGAGACGCAGATGCGGTCGCGCCTCCGCGTGCCGCCCCTGCCGCTCCAGGGTGCGGCCCAGCATCAGCCGGGCGTACCCCTCCACCGGGTCACGCTCTACGATCACCCGCAACTCGGTCTCCGCGCGCCGCAGTTGGGCCGAGTGGTAGTAGGCGCGGGCCAGCAGCAGCCGCGGCCCGGTCTCCTCCGGCGCCTCCTCGACGAGCCCCGCGAGGACGCGTGCCGCGGCGGCGTACTCCTTCGCCGCGAAGAACAGCTGCGCCCGCTCCCACCGCTCGGCCGGCGTCCCGTGGGCGTAGTACGCGGAGTCGTACGCCGCCTCGTATGTCGTGTCCACTCGTGACCTCCTTCGCGGCAGACAACCAGGTCCGGCGGCGCGGTATTCCGCCGCCTCCGCTCGACGCGCGGAGGCGGTGCGCCCGTCAGCCGCCCGGCGCGCCGACCGCCGGCGGCCGGACCTCCAGGACGACGGCGCCGGCGGTCACCGTTCGGTCTTCGTGCATGGTGATCTCCTGGCCGACGTGGACGTCCGTCCACAGCGAGGGCGTCAGAGGGACGATGCGGACCGTGGCCCGCTCGCCGAGCTTCAGGAAGGGCGTGCACTCCACCCAGAGACCGCCGATGCACAGCGACGCCTCCCCGGTGGGCAGCCGGCGTCCGATGTCCCACATGGGCCGCAGCACGCCGGGGCCGGGGACGGGCCCCTTGCGGAACGTCGAGCCGGCCGGCCGGAGCGTCAGCTCCGCTCGCACCACACCCTGACGTGTCTCGGAGCAGCGCCAACGGCACCAGGCCGCACTCCGCTCCAGACGGAGCTGCTCGGCCGCTTCGGCGAGCGTCCGCCAGAAGGCCGGCGGCTGCGGGCGGTCGTCCCCGAGTTCCTCCAGCAGACCGAGGGCGACCTCCCACTCGTCGTGGGCGAGGTAGTCCCAGACGTCGCTCACGGTGATCGCGTTCGCGGTGGCGGCCCCTTCCGGAATCAGAAGGCCTGCCGCTTCGAGCAGTTCGGGTACGTCCATGCCGTCATGGTGACCGATCGCACCGACCGGCCGTGCGGCGGCCGGACAGCGGTGAACCCCTGCCTCCTGCGTGCGGCGGGCCGGCCCGGAGCGTGCGCTCCCGGCCGGCCCGCCCGCAGGGGGACGTCAGCTCGCCGCGGGGACCGGGTCGAGGGCCGGTGCGGGCGCCGTCTTCGGGCCGGGCTCGGCCGTCGCCGCGGAAGGGGCGGGGGCGTAGGGGATCTCGCCGCGCAGCACGGCCTTCGCGCGGTCCTCGTCGAGCTCGCCCTCCCAGCGGGCGACGGCCAGGGTGGCGACACCGTTGCCGACCAGGCTGGTCAGGGCGCGGGCCTCGGACATGAACCGGTCGATGCCGAAGATCAACGCGAGGGCGGCGACCGGGACATGGGGCACGGCGCTGAGGGTGGCGGCCAGGGCGATGAAGCCGGAGCCGGTGACGCCCGCGGCGCCCTTGGAGGTGAGCAGCATGACGGCGAGCATGGTCAGCTGCTGGGTGAGGCTGAGGTCGATGCCGAGGGCCTGGGCGAGGAAGACCGAGCCCATGGTCAGGTAGATGGCGGTGCCGTCGAGGTTGAAGGAGTACCCGGCGGGCAGCGTGATGCCGACGACCGGCTTCGACGCGCCCGCGTGCTGGAGCTTGGCCATCATGCGCGGCAGGACCGGCTCGGTGGAGGAGGTGCCCAGGACGATCAGCAGCTCCTCCTTGATGTAACGGAGGAAGGGCAGCAGCCGCAGCCCGTTCAGGCGCATCACCGTCCCGAGGACGACCAGGACGAAGAAGAGCGCGGTGAGCCAGAACGAGCCGACCAGCAGCGCCAGATGGCGCAGGGTGCCCAGGCCGTAGTTGCCGATGGTGAACGCCATCGAGCCGAACGCGCCGACGGGGGCCAGCCGCATGACCCAGCGGATCAGGGTGAACAGGACCGTGGAGAACTTCTCGATGCCCCCGGCGATGCCCAGCCCGGCTTCCCCGCTCGCGTGCAGGCCGAAGCCGAACAGCACCGACACCAGCAGCACCGGCAGGATCTCGTTGCCGGTCAGGGCGCTGACCAGGGTGTCGGGGACGATGCCGAGGAGGAACCCGGCGAAGCCCTCGTGCGTCGCGGTCGCCTCCGGCGGCAGGCCCTCCGTCGACAGGGTCGACAGGTCGATGTGCAGACCGCTGCCCGGCTTGACGACGTTGACGACGGCCAGGCCGATCACCATGGCCACCGTGGTCAGCACCTCGAAGTAGACCAGGGCCTTCAGGCCCACGCGGCCGACCGCGCGGGCGTTGCCCATGGAGGCGATGCCGTGGACGACCGTGCAGAAGACGACCGGCGCGATGAACATCTTCACCAGCGCGATGAACCCGTCGCCGAGCGGCTTGAGTTCGGCGCCGACGGACGGCCACAGCCAGCCCACGGCGGCGCCGAGGAGAACGGCGACCAGACATTGCACGTAGAGGTGGGACAGCGTCCGGCGGACACGGCCGGGCGGTGCGGTGACGGTACCCGGGGCGGCTTCGTTGCGGCTCATGCGGGGCGTCCTTCCAGAACGGGGACGAGGAGTTCGGCTCGGGCGATACGCCGGGCGGCGCGGTGCAGCAGCACCGTGGGGGACGCGCTCCCGGGCGCGGGCACGGCGCGGGTGGTGATCACGCCGGCGGGGGTGCCCAGTCGCAGCGTGCCGTCGGCGGTCTGCCGGGCGACGCGGTGGGCGAGGGTGCCGGGGGTGGCGGCTGCCGTGGCCAGGGCCACGGCGGAGGTCAGGCCGATCGCCGGGTGCGGCGCGTGCATGGAGACCATGCGGACGGCCAGGTCGTACTCGTCCTGGTCGACGAGTGTGCCATGTGACGTGCGATAGGGGGCGGGGCGGGCCACGACGCCCACCTTCGGCACCGCGTGACTGACCGGATCGCCCGCGCGGGCCAGACCCATCGCCAGCGCCGCCCGGCGGCGCAGCAGGGTCAGGGCGGGGACCGCGGGAGCGAACGCGGTGACGGACTCCGTGCCGTCGAGGCCGAACGCCTTGGCCTCGAACAGCGCGGCCGGCGCGCCGGCGTCCACCAGGGACGCCTCGACGGGACCCGCCGGGCCGGCCAGCTCGTCCAGCGCCCGGCCGGTCGGCAGGGCCCGCCCGGTCGTCGATCCCGCCGGGTCCTGGAACCCGAGCAGCACCGGCACGCCCGGCGCCGAGGTGCCCGGCACCACGGCCGTGCCCTCCTCGGGGGCCACACCGGCGGGCGTGGGGATCGTGCCGGTGAGGCGGGCGCCGGTGTTGACGTTGAGCATGCGGACGGTGGTCGTGTCCGACGTGATCGGCACCAGACCGTGGTGGACGGCGTACAGGGCCACGGCACTGGCGCAGTTGCCGCAGTTGCTGGCCCACTCCACACGCTCGTCGCCGATGCCGACCTGCGCGAAGGCGTACTCGACGTCGACACCGGACCGCGTCGACTCCTGTACGACGGCGGCTTTGGACGTGGTGGACGAGGCGCCGCCCACTCCGTCGATCTGGCGGGGGTCGGCGGCGTTGAACGCGGCGAGCAGGAGGGTGTCGACGTCCACGCCCGTGGCGGCCACGTCGCCGTGCTCGAAGATCCAGCACTTGCTGGTTCCTCCGCGGATCATCTCGCCCATCAGACGCAGCACAACCGACTCCTCACGGACGTGGAAAGGGGGGTCCGCCGACGGTCTCGCCGTGCGGGGTTCCTCCACGGTGGGTTACGGCAGCGTGAAGTACAATCTCGGAAATCTGCATGGCTATTAAGCTGTGGTGAACGCTGGAGGTGGTGGCATGCTCGACGTCCGGCGCATCCTGCTGTTCACGGAGGTCGCCCGGCGGGGCTCGGTCACCGCGACGGCCCGCGCCCTCAGCTACACCCCGTCAGCGGTGTCGCAGCAGATCAGCCGCCTGGAGGCGGAGGCGGGCCAGCCCCTCCTCGAACGTCACGCCCGGGGCGTGACCCTCACCGACGCGGGGCGCGCGCTGGCCGAACGGGGGCAGCGGATCGAACGTGAACTGCGGGCCGCGGAGAACGAACTCGCCGACTTCGCCGGCCTGCGCGCGGGCACCCTGCGCATCGGCACGTTCCCCACCGTCGGCGCCTCGCTCCTCCCGCAGGCTGTGATCGCCTTCCGGGACGCCCATCCCGACGTACGGCTGACCGTCCGCAGCGCCCGCATCGCCGGGCTCTGGACGATGCTGGAGAACCGTGAGATCGAGATGTCGCTGATGTGGGACTACGACTGGAGTCGCATCGACCGCGAGGACATCGCCATCACCCCGCTCCTCGACGACCCGCCGGCCCTGCTCGTCGCCGACCGCCATCCCCTCGCCGGCCGAGACTCCGCCTCGCTCGCCGACTTCGCCCACGATCCCTGGATCACCCGCGCCGACCGCCATCCGGTGGCCGAAGCACTCGTCCGCGGCTGCCGCGCCGCCGGCTTCGAGCCTCACATCGCCTACGAGGCCCACGACTACCAGGAAGCCCAGGCCATGGTCGCCGCCGGCATCGGCGTCGCCCTCGCTCCGACCCTCGCCCTGGACGGCACGCGCCCCGGCGTCACCGCCCTGCCCCTCCAGCCCCCGGCCCCGGTCCGCCGCATCCTCCTGGTCCGCATGTCCGACCACTCCCTCACCCCGGCCGCCCGGACCTTCACCACCCTCCTCCACGAGGCGGCCGCGACCCGGAAGGCATGAGGAAGCCGCGACGGCTTGATCACAACACACTCAAAATGGGCGGTACTAGTCTGTTTGTGTTCATACCGAGGTCAAATCGCGTGATCCGTGCACAGCAGCTCGGCAGGGCAGCGGCAGGGCAGCCCGGATCCGCGACCGGCAGGAGGCGAGATGCCCGCCAACGAGGAGCTGTCCAGGTCGCGGACGCTGAGCCTGGCCCTGCGGCAGGCGACGGCGTGCGTGGACGGGCTGGGCGCGCTGGCGCACCGTCGCGTTGCCGACGGGCTGCGGCTGGTGGCCGTCAGCGGGCTCGATGCTCCGAGCGTCGAGGCGTGGGCGGAGCTGCGGCTGGACGATCGGGCCGCACCCGCGCGTGCGGTGCGCGGCGACGCGTACGTCTGGACCGCCGGGGACAGCGCGATAGCCGGGGCCTACGGCACGGCCGCGGTGCCGCTGTCCGGACCCGACGGGCCGGTCGGGGCGCTTTCCGTCCTCACGGCGGGGCCCGCGGGACCGGACCCGACGCAGCGCTCCCTCCTGCGGACCCTCGCGACCTGGGTCGCCGCCCGCCTGGAGCCGTTCCCCGTCCTGGGCATGCCCGATGGCATGCCCGAGGGTCTGCTGACGGTCGACGACGACTGGCGGATCGTCTTCGCCGACGAAGAAGCCGAACGACTGCTCGGCGACGGATGCGCGCCGCTGGCCGGCACCGTCCTGTGGAAGGGGCCGGCGGGCCGTCTGCCCGGACTGGAGGGACCGTGCCGGCGGGCGGTCGCCGAGGGGCAGCCGGTCGGTTTCCTCGCCCACTCGCCGGCCGATCAGCGTCTCCACCAGGTGCGGCTGGTCCCCGCGTCCGGGGGCGGCGGCCTGGCGATCCACCTGTCCGACGTCACGACCCCCACGGTGGACGCCTTCGGGAGTCCGGCCGCCGAGGCCGCCGGGAGAGGCCCGGCCGAGCGTCCCGTCCGGATGAGCGAGGTCACCGCCGCGCTGGCCAAGGCCGTCACCGCCGCGGACGTGGTGCGGGTCGTGGAGGAGCGCGTCCTGCCCGCCCTGGGCGCCGACGGGCTCCTCGTGCAGGCCCTCGACGAGGACCGGCTGCGCCTGATCGGCTGCGTCGGCTACCCCCAGAGCTTCATCGACGTGGTCGGCACACGGCTCTCCCCTCTGTCCGCCAGCCCCGCGGTCGCCGCCGTGCTCCGCACCGGCACACCTCGCTTCGTCGAATCCCAGGCCGAGTACCTCCGGCTCTACCCGGAGGCCAAGTTCCTCACGGACGCGTCGCCGAAGCACGCATGGGTCTTCGCGCCCCTGATCGCCTCGGGGCGTCCCATCGGATGCTGCGTCATCTCGTTCACGCAGCAGCGTTCCTTCGGCGACGAGGAGCGGAACCTGATCCTGGCCCTGAGCGGACTGCTCGCCCAGGCCCTGGAGCGGGCCCGCCTGTACGACGTGGAACACGCCCGCGCGCAGGAACTCCAACGCGGCCTGCTGCCCAGGGCGTTGCCCCGCCTGCCCGCCGTCCGCGCCGCGGCCCGGTATCTGCCCGCCGGCAAGGGCGAGAAGGTGGGCGGCGACTGGTACGACGTGATCCCGCTGTCCGCCGAGCGCGTCGCCATGGTGATCGGCGACGTCATGGGACACGGCATCACCGAGGCCGCCATCATGGGCCGTCTCCGCACCGCGGTACGCACTCTCGCCGACCTGGAGATGCCCCCCGACGAACTCCTCTACCACCTCAACGAGTTGACGAGCGACCTCGGCGAGGACTGCTACATCACCTGCCTGTACGCCGTCTTCGACCCGGTCGCCCGTACCTGCTCGTTCTCCCTGGCCGGCCACCCCCCGCCGGTCGTCGTCGCCCCCGACGGCGCGGTGCGCTGCCCCGAACTCGCGGCCGACCCGCCACTGGGCGCGGCCGTGCCCCCGTTCAAGCTCCACGAACTGCACCTGCCCGAGGAGAGCCTGCTGGTCTTCTACACCGACGGACTGGTCGAATCGCCCACGCGCGACATCGACCAGGGCTTGGCCCAACTCCAGCGGACCCTTGCGCACGCGGTGACGCGAACGACGTACTTCGGGGACGACCTCGCCGGACCGGCCGGGCACCGCGACGACCCGGCGGAGCGGCGTCTGGAACGCCTGTGCGACCTCGTCATCTCGGGCCTGCTGCCCGACACGGAGCAGACCAGCGACGACACGGCGCTGCTCATCGCCCACACCCGCTCGACCGCCCCCGAGGACATCGCGTCCTGGAACCTTCCGGAACATCCCTCCGCCGCCGGACAGGCCCGCGAGTACGCCCGCAAACAGCTCGCCCTCTGGGGGCTGGACGACTGCCTGATGACCACCGAGCTGATCGTCAGCGAACTGGTCGGCAACGTCATCAGACACGGCAAGGGACCCATCCGCCTGCGTCTGCTGCGCAGCAGTTCCCTGGTCTGCGAGGTGTACGACGGCAGCCTCACCACGCCCCGCATCCGGCGCGCGGCGTTCACCGACGAAGGCGGACGCGGCCTGCAGCTGGTGGCCGCCCTCTCCCGGCGCTGGGGCGCCCGCTACCTCCACGACGGCAAGTGCATCTGGACGGAACAGGAACTGCCGGAGCCCGGACCGCCCGCCCCGGCCTCGCCGGAACCGGCAGAAGCCGGCATGCCGCTCCCTGCGGCCTGATGATCGAGAACAGCCCCGGCCGGCCGGTTCAACGCGGCGGGGGGTTCCCGGTACTCCCGAACATCTCGTACGTCAGCTCCCGGAAGGCCTCCTCCGGGTCCCGCCCGTCCAGGGGGCCGTCCAGGTTGCGGGAGAGCAGCAGTGTCGCGAAACCGTGGGCCATCGACCAGGCGGCCATGAAACCGATGGCCGGGTCGTCGGCGTAGCCCTCCACCGCCGCACGGAGCCGGCTGCGCGTCCGCTCGCGCGCCGCGAGGAGCTCGGGGTCGTCCGCGCGCAGGAGTTCCGGACGGAACATGACCTGGAAGTGCGCCGGATGGGCGGTGGCGAAGTGCACGTACCGCACGCCCAGACCGCGCAGGTCCTCCGCCTCGCCGAGCTCGGCGGACAGGAGGCCGTAGCCCTCGGCCGCGATGGCGGTGAGCAGGCCGGCGCGGTCCTTGAAGTGGTGTGCGGGCGCGGCGTGGGAAACGCCCGCGCGGCGTGCCAGGTCGCGCAGGGACAGGGCCCCCGGCCCTTCGGCGGAGATGACGTCGAGGGCCGCGGTGAGCACGGCCCGTCGCAGGTCGCCGTGATGGTAGGCGCGTTCAGCGGTCATGCCCAGCAGGTTACGCGCAATCTAGACGTTGACAAGTTCGGTCGCCGAAGGGAATCTAGTCGGTGACAAGATGTGCGGAGCCGCGGGAAGAGGGATCGCCACATGAGCAACGACGACGGACGCGTACGGCAGATGTGGCACCTCCTGGAGCCTCTGCACGCGGTCCTCTATTACGCCCCCGAGGTCATCGAAGAAGTGGCGGCGCTCGGTTACGACACCACTGAGCGCTGGCCGAGCTACTTCGCCCTGCGGGCGGCGCCGCTAGGGGCGCCCGGAGCCGGTCAAGTGACCTCGGCCTTCTACAGTTTCAGCCCGCGCATGGTCGCCGAGCACATCCCCGCGGCCTGGGACGTCGCCGCACCGGACAAGGTGCTCGCGGCCCGGACGCGCGGCGTGGACCGGGCGTACCGTGCGCTCCTCGGTGACCGGACGGACACTCCTGATCTCGCCGAGGCGGCCGCGCTCGCCCGCCGGGCGGCCGAGGTGGCACACACCGAGGGCCGCCCGCTCGCCGCCGCGAACGCCGAGCTGCCCTGGTCCCGGGAGCCCCACCTCGTGCTGTGGCAGGCCGCGACGATCCTGCGGGAGCACCGAGGGGACGGCCATCTCGCCGCTCTGCTGACCGCGGGGCTCGACCCGGTGGAGGCGCTGGTGTCCTTCGCCGCGATCGGCGCGGCGCCGGTCGAGGTCTTCGCGAGCCGAGGCTGGAGCGCGCACGAGTGGGCGGCCGCCCGTGAACGGCTGGTGGTGCGGGGGCTGTTGGACGCCGACGGCGGCGCGACCGACGCGGGCCGCGCCCTGCGCGCCGAGGTCGAGCGCCGCACCGACGAACTGGCCGCCGCCCCCTGGCGCGCACTCGGCGCTGAGGACACCGCGCGGCTCGCCGACCTCCTCGGCCCGCTGTGGCTGGAGGTCCTCGGCTCGGGAATGCTGCCCCGCGAGACCACGCTCGGCATCGGAAAGATCTGACGTCTTTCGCTTGCGGGCAACTGACCGTGGCGTTCCGTCAGGTCACGGAACGAGTGACTCCCCACGCGGGCCGGGACCGGCATCCCACGGCACCGGTCCCGTGCCCGTGCGGGAAGGTCAGGCGCTGCCGTACTTCGGCAGCGTGCACTTCTTCTCGGCGCCCTTCACCAGGCAGACCCGGAGGGACACGGGGGTGTCTTCCTTGAGGTCCCCCGACTGCTTGTCGCAGTACGGGGAGGCGTGGCCGCGCGTGCTGGCGATGCGGTCCGCGCTGAAGCTGCCGGGCAGGGGGTTGATGTCGAGCTCGGCCTGGACCCCCCAGCCGTCCGCGTTGCTGTCGCAGGCCATGACGGTGTCACCGGTCAGGTCGCGGTACGGGTCGGCGGTCCAGAAGCCCTCGCTGCCCGCGCCGTAGCTGACGAAGATGTCGGAGGACGCGGACGCCTGTCCCTGCGCTCCGATCACCAGCACCGCGGCCCCCGCCGCGGTCATCAGCGCCTTCTTCACCCGAGGTGCAAGAAAAGCCACATTCTCCCCTATGTTCACAGCCGGGCGGAATCGACCCGCCCCCGGTTCCATTCACGCAGCCCGGAAGGCGGCTCGCCCCCCCGGCGCAGCGAAACAGTACGACATACGAGCCCATCCGGCCAACTGGCCGGTAACTTACGGATGGTGAGCCGTCGTCCGCCGCCCACGACCCGGCGGCCGAACAGCCGACAGCACCGGGCACCCCGCCCGCTGAAGTCCGGTCAAGTCTCCTCGCGGTTGAGCAAGTGCCCCTGCCGGGTTGAGTATTCGTACTCAAGTCGCGGCGACGGCCGGCTCGAAGACTTGGCGCATGAGACGAACCCCCGCCCCGACCACCACGGCCACCCGTTCCCCGCGCCGCGCAAGGCCCATGCTCGTGATGTCAGCTCTCGCCGCACTGACGCTCACTGCCTGCGGCACCGAGAAGGCTTCCGTCGGCGGACCGCAGAGCAGCCCCGCTGACACCGCCGGCGCCCGGCCCGGCACGTCCTTCACGGAGATGCTGAGTGAGGTCGCCCGGCAGTGCCCCCCGAGCGCTTCGCCGGAGGCGCCGCCGAGCGGTCCGGCGGAGACGTTGCCGTCCGGGGAGACACCGCCGAACGACGCCGTCGAACCGATCGCCCCCGCGGCTGGGCCGGAGGTGGAGTTGAACGCCCGCGACTGGTGCGCGGGCAACCTCCACGAGGAGCGCATCACCCAGGCGCTGCGGAATCTGTCGGATCCCACCCCCGGCAAGGTCAGGGCGATCCTGAACGACCTCGGCTACGTCGACGAGCGCATCCACGACCTCAAGCAGTCCGGTACCACCACGCGCTTCGCCCTCGACCTGCGCGACCAAGGCAGCCGGCTGTGCTTGGACGGCTCGGCGGCCGGCGAGGAGACGGTCGTCGACAAGTGCGTAGCGCCGTGGCCGGCGGGCTGACGAAGGTGCCTGCGGGAGCCGGTCCTGCTGGACGACCCGGCCGCGCGCACGATCCCGCGCACACACATCCACTGCCTCGAGGGCCGGCCGGCGGGCATCACCCGGCGTCCCGTACCGGCAGGCGAACGAGTACGCGAGCTGCCGACCGGCCACGACTGCATGATCACCATGCCCGCCGAGCTCACCGCGCTGCTGCTCGAGACGGCCTAGAGACCGCACACATGGGTGATCATCAGGAGTACCCGCGCCGGTGCTCGATTCCACCCCGGTGTCGGGAACAGTCGGCCAGGTCCGCACGGTTGTAGGGAGCGGGGGACCGGCGTCGTATGGGCGGGCCATACGGAGAACACACGGCCGTGTGCCCATGGAAGGATCCGCACCCTTGGACCGCGGAACGCCCGCCCTCGCACCGAGACGTATTCCTGCAGGAGGACTGCTTCATGACTGACCGGCCTTTGACGCTCATGGCAGTGCACGCCCACCCCGACGACGAGGCCACCGGAACGGGAGGGGTCCTGGCGCGGTATGCGGCGGAGGGCATCCGGACGGTTCTCGTGACGTGTACCGACGGCGCTTGCGGTGACGGACCGGGGGGTGTCAAGCCGGGCGATCCCGGACATGATCCGGAGGCCGTCGCATTGATGAGGCGTCAGGAACTCGAGGCGAGCTGTGAGGTCCTGAAGATCAGCGATCTGGAGACCCTGGACTACGCCGACTCCGGGATGATGGGCTGGCCGAGCAACGACGCCCCCGGATCCTTCTGGCGGACTCCCGTGGAGGAGGGCGCCGCCCGACTCGCGGAACTCATGCGGCACTACCAGCCCGATGTGGTCGTCACCTACGACGAGAACGGTTTCTACGGCCACCCCGACCACATCCAGGCCCACCGCATCACGATGGCGGCGCTGGAGATGACCGAGCTGACACCCAAGGTGTACTGGACGACGGCGCCCCGCTCGGGAATGCAGCGGTTCGGGGAGATCATGCGCGAGTTCCAGCCCGACATGCCGGAGCCGGATCCCGCCGACGCCGCCGCGATGGCCGAGATCGGCCTTCCCGACGACGAGATCACCACGTGGGTGGACACCACCGCGTTCAGCGGCCAGAAGTTCGACGCGCTGGCCGCGCACGCAAGTCAGAGCGAGAACATCTTCTTCCTCAAGATGGGCAAGGAGAGGTTCGGCGAGTTGATGGGCGTGGAGACCTTCGTACGCGTCCAGGACGCCACCGGCGCGGCCGTACCCGAGAACGACCTCTTCGCCGGCCTGCGCTGACCCCCACCCTGCGCGAACTGCGTTCGCAGGGGGCACTCGTCATCCTCTCGAAGTCAGACGACGGCAGGCGCGACCCCTACCGTGCGCGCCTGCCGCATTCACGGCCTTTCAGCCCCGCGGTGCGACGCGGATGCGGTTCCCGTCAGGATCGGCTGCGAGGAAGGTCAGCCCGAACCCCGCATCATGAGGCTCGCCCAGGATCGTGACCCCCTTGGACTTCCACTGCTCAAAGGTCGCGGTGATCTCGTCGGGTCCACCGTCCATGGCCAGGCACACCTCACCGGTGCGCGGGACGTCCGGTGACAGATTCTCGAACTGGCCGGACCACAGACCGAGGTCAGCGCCCGGCCCGAGGTCGAAGGTGATGTATCCCGAAGTCTCGAACGAGGGGCTCATGCCGAGGAGGTCGCCGTAGAAACGAGCTGCGGCGGGAGCGTCGTTCACGTAGACGATGGACACGACGGATGTGGTCATGGCTGTTCCTTCTCGCAGGTCGGAGGTGCGCGTCCGCCAGCCTGACCGGGATATGCGCCGCATCGTGTCGCAATTCGTTGAAAAAATCGGTGTGTGACCCCAGACCGCTTCTTCGCCCTGATGCTGCTCCTCAGATCGCGGGACGCCGTGACCACACAGGAGCTCGCCTCAGCGCTCGGGGTGTCCCTTCGAACCGTCACCCGGGATCTGAACTGGCTCCGCGACGCAGGTCTGCCGGTGACCGCACACCGGGGCCGCCTCGGAGGCGTGACCATGCTGCCCGGATCCGGACTCGACCTCATGCGACTCACACCGGGCGAGCGTGATCATCTGTCGCTCACCGGGCTGGACGAGAAGCAACGCGCGGAGCTCGACGCATCGGTCGAAAGCCGGCGCGCGCTCTCCAAGATCGCCGCTGCACAGCCGCGTCGAGTCCATGAGCTCCTGCCGCTCACCGACGTGGTGCACGTGGACAGCCGCCCCTGGCATGAGGCACTGGCTTCCGACACGACTCCGGCTTCGCTGATCGGCGCGGTGCGGCGAGGTCGCCGGCTGCGGATCGCGTACGACAGCCCGCGCGAGTCATGCCCACGCGACCTGGTCGTGGATCCCTACGGGCTGTTCGCCAAGGCCGGCATCTGGTACCTCGTCGCCGACTGTGCCCGAGTGCCACGGATGTACCGACTCGAACGGATCACGGCGTGGAAGGAAGTCGACCAGCCACGACGGATCCGCGAGAGCCAGACCCTGGCCACCGTAGCCGCAGCGCTCGTCGATCAGTGGGAACACGACCACGCGATAGAGGTCAGCGCCACCGTCGACCGGACCCAGATCGAGCGAGCCCACCGGATCTTCGGCCGACGACTCGTCCGGGACGACCGTGAGGAATCCGCCGCCGGCCACAAGGTGACCATCCGCTTCCTGCATCTGGAGGACGTGCGAGCACTGCTGCCGTTCGGGAGCGCCATCACTGTGCACGGCCCCGCCGAAGCCAGGGCACACCTCCGCGACCTCGCCACCCGGCTTGCCGACCACTATGCGCCGTCACCCACGTCCTGAACGGCACCATCCAGTACTCAACGCCGCCGGGTCCGGCTGGTCAGCCGTTCGCCGTGGGGCTGAGCCCGGGCATCGGAAGCATCAGCGCCGAGTCGCTGTGGAGCGTGATGTGCACCGGTACGAAGGTGGTGGCGTCCAGCGGCGACTCCCCGTTGCCGGGATTGCGGGCGTAGCGCGGATGGGCGCCTCCGCTGATCTGCCAGCGTATGCGGTGGCCGACGGCGAATCTGTGGGCGGTCGAGCTCATCGGCACGGTGATCGCCGACGGCTCCTCCCCGTCCGTCCGCAGCCGGCCCAGCCCGTCACAGACGTTGACGGAGCGGCCTTGCGGGTCCACGTCGCACAGGCGGGTGAAGACGTCGGCATGACCGGTGTCCGTCGCGATGCTCAACCGCGCGGAGACCGGGCCGAGAACGTCCACGGGCTCGGTCAGCGGGGGGCCGGTGAACGTCAGAACGTCGTCCCGAGCCTCCAGGCTGCTGTTGTCGCGCGGACCGGCCGTACGGGAGAGCAGTGGGCCGCCGAGGGACGGGGTGGGGTCGCCCGGGTCGTAGCGGAACGACGTCAGTGGTGCGGACTCCGTGGGGGCCTGCCGGGTGAGGCGCCCCCGCGCGGTGGGAAACCACGGGCTGACGGCCATGGCCGGCGGCCAGTCGTCGATGTCCCGCCAGCCGTCTTCGCCGCCTACGTGCACGCGCACCCGTGTGGGACGGAGGCCGGAGGGATCGGCGTACAGGTGCGCGCGCAGCCAGGCGAGACTCTCGGCGAACACCTCGGGCCATCCCTGTTGCAGCGCGGAGGTGTGGGTCCAGGGGCCGACCAGCAGGGCGGTCTCGCATCCGGCCTGACGCAGCCGGTCGTACTGCTCGAAGGTCTGGTCGACCAGCACGTCGTGCCATCCGGTGATCAGACTCGTGGGCACGCTGAGCCGCTCCGCCACCTGCGCCAGGGACGCGCCGCGCCAGTGGGCGTCCTCGGCGTCCGGGTGTGTCATCACGTCGTCCAGCCAAGGGACTTCGCCTCCGAGGGCCGACGCGTACGCCCCGCGCAGCGGCTGCGCGACGGTGACATCACCTATGCGTCGTTGCAGGCGCAGCATCGCCCTCAGGAACGGTGCCACGCCCTGGTGCTGGTAGGTCATGCCCACGGCGACGGCGAGTGCGGTCTCCAGGCTTGGCGCACCGTGCGCGTGGAACAGGGCGTGGGGATCGTGCAGGCCCACCTGCACCACCATTGCCTTCAGTTCCGGCGGCGGGTCCGCGGCGAGGGCCCATTGCACGTAGCCCAGATAACTGGGGCCGACGGTGCCCAGTGTGCCGTTGAACCAGGCCTGCTCGCGCAGCCAGTTCACCGTGGCCCGGCCGTCGGCGGCCTCGTTGCGCCACAGGTCGAACGCACCTGAGGAACCGCCGGTGCCGCGGCAGCTCTGCAGTACGACGTGAAAGCCCTGTTCGGCGAAGAGCAGGCCGTACATGGGGGACCACGGCAGGCCCCTTCCGTACGGCGAGCGCACCAGCAGGGTGGGGAAGTCGCCCTCGGCGCGCGGGAAGTAGTGGTCCGTGATCAGCGGGCTGCCGTCGGCGGCCGGCACCGGCAGCCCCGGCTCCCACCCGACATCGTGCTGTCCGGCCGGGAGGCCGCGCCAGATCGCCCTCATCATCCGTGAGGTCAGCGGCGGCTTACCGGAAGGCGGTGCCCAGGTCGGCCTCGACGCAGAACCGTGCGTGCGTGACGTCAACGTTCCCTCCTCGATTTACGTACGATGTACGAGAATAGAGGATGCTTGACTGAGGCCCGCAAGAGCCGTCGATCAAGGAAGGAGCATGGCCATGCCCCGTGACGGAGGGGCCGCCGCCCCGGGCGTCGACCCTCAACAGCTCTGGCTGACCTCCGACCAGCCGCGCAGAGGCCGCAAGCCCGCCTACAGCCGGGAGGCGATCACCGCGGCGGCCGTCGCCCTGGCGGACGCCGAGGGGCTCGAAGCGGTGACCATGCGGAAAGTCGCCGCACAGGTCGGAGCCGGCGTCATGTCGCTCTACAGCTACGCCCCCGACAAGGAGACGCTGCTGAACCTGATGGTCGATCACGTCAGCGGTGAACTGCCGGCCACGGACACTCCCACCGGCGACTGGCGCGCCGACCTGAAGGCCATCGCCCACCTGCAGCGCACGCACATGCTGCGACACCCCTGGCTGCCCGCCGCCCTGTCCACTCGACGCATCCCCGGACCCAACACGCTGGCCTTCCTGGAACACGCGCTCGCCGCCCTGCGGCCCACCGGACTGGACGGTGCGGCGAAGCTGGAGGTCTTCGCCCAACTCACCGCTTTCGTGGCCGGGCATGTCGCCCACGAGATCGCGCAGGCCGCGGCCGCGGAGTCCCCCGACCGGTCCGCGGCCGAAGCCCGCTACCTCGCCACTGTCGCCGCGGACGGCCACCACCCGGAACTCGCCGAAGCCCTCTCCGCCCCCGGGCGCCCCCTCACCCCGGAAGCCACCTTCACCCGGTTCCTCAACCGCCTGATCGACGGCCTCGACACCGACTGACCCCACACCGCCTTTCACCGCGCCCGCTCGCACAAGCAGGGCTACCGGTGGGCCGGGAAGTCCGCGCTGCGGGTGAGGTCCTCCCATGCGGTGAACTCGGCCCGCAGCTCGTCGAGTTTCTCCATTGCCATGTCGTAGGCGGGGCCGCCGAGCAGGAGCCGGCGGGGCGGGTCGCCGGCGGTGACCGCGGTGTAGACGGCGTCGGCGGCGCGAGCCGGGTCGCCGGGTTCGCCGCCGGTGTTCTCACGGAAAAAGGCCCGTGCGGCGCCCGCCGTGGCCGCGTAGTCGGCGATCTCCTGCTCGGGCAGGGTCTCGCTCGCGGAACGGCCGGCCCAGTCGGTGCGGAACGGGCCGGGTTCGGCCAGCAGCACCTTGACGCCGAGCGGCTCGACCTCCTGCCACAGGGGGGCCCGTGCTGCCCCCGTAGGCCGGGTGCCTCATCCACGACATCACCGCCGGCCCGGCTGCCGGCCGCCGGTTCCAGGGCCGCCTGGTCCCAGGACGCCGTTTCCTAGGACGCAGCGACCCACCCACCGCGACCGCGACGCAGCGCCGGGGCAGCAGGATGGAGTCATGGCCGGCAACGTGGACCTCTCCCAGTTCCTGCGCCGCTGCCGGGACCGCATCGACCCCGAGTCGGTCGGCCTCCCGGAGCGCGGCGCCTACCGCCGCGTGCCCGGGCTGCGCCGGGAGGAAGTCGCCCAGCTCGCCGGGGTGAGCACCGACTACTACACGCGCCTCGAACAGGGCCGGAACATCACCCCGTCCGACAGCGTTCTGGACGCCGTCGCAGACGCCCTGCGCCTGGACGACGCCGAGCGGGCGCACCTGCACGACCTGGTCAAGGCCCGGCCCGGCCGACCCGCCCGGCGCAGCCCGCCCAGCGTGCAGCGGGTCCGTCCCGGGCTGCTGCGGTTCCTGGACTCCTTCCACGACCACGCCGCCTTCATCCTCGGCAGACGCGGCGACGTCCTGGCCACCAACCACCTGTGCCGGGTCCTGATCGCCGACTTCGACGCCATGCCCTACCGGGAGCGCAACCTCACCCGCTGGATCGTCCTGTCGCCCGAGGCCCGCGAGCTGTACGCGGACTGGGAGCGGCTCGCGGCGGAGATGACCGCGATCCTGCGCCTGGACGCCGGCCGGCACCCGGACGACGCCCGCACCGCCGAACTGGTCGGCGAACTGACGATGAAGAGCGAGCACTTCAGCCGCTGGTGGGACGACCACAAGGTCCTCACCCGCACCCACGGCCAGAAACGCTTCAACCACCCCCTGGTCGGCGAACTCACCATCGACTACCAGGCCCTCACCCCGCCCGGCGAGGACGATCAGACCCTCTTCCTCTACATGCCCGCCCCCGACCGCACCTCCCAGGAAGCCTGGCGCCTGCTCGCCGACTGGAACACCCCCGCGCCTGACCGTCTCCAGCCCGACGACACCGACCGCACCCCCTCCGACTCCGACGACAGGAGCAGCCTGTGAGCACCCCCTCCACCCGCCCCCTGGCCCTGGTCACCGGGGCGTCCAACGGCATCGGCTACGAGATCGCCCGCCTGTGCGCCGCCAACGGCTACGACCTCGTCGCCACCGGCCGCAGCGAGCAGATCGACGAGGCCGCCGAGCAGTTCACCCGCGACGGCGCCCACGTCGTCCCCGTCCGCGCCGACCTCGCCGACGCCGAGGGAGTCGAGACGGTGTGGAAGGCCGTGGAGGAGACCGGCCGCCCCCTGGCCGCCGCGGTGCTCAACGCCGGACGCAGCATCGGCGGAGCCTTCCTCGACACCGACCTGGACGACGAACTCTCCCTGATCTCCCTGAACGTCACCTCTGTCGTCCACCTCGCCAAGCACGTCGCCCGGCACATGGCCGCCCACCACGCGGGCAGGATCCTCATCACCTCGTCACTGTCCGCCACTCTGCCCACGCCCTACGAGACGGTGTACGGACCCTCCCGCGCCTTCACCCGCATGTTCGCCCTCGG
Organism: Streptomyces sp. NPDC002566; assembly: GCF_042889585.1. Taxonomy (NCBI): domain Bacteria; kingdom Bacillati; phylum Actinomycetota; class Actinomycetes; order Kitasatosporales; family Streptomycetaceae; genus Streptomyces; species Streptomyces sp. NPDC002566. The sequence continues at coordinate 1,197,570 of NZ_JBIARD010000001.1, forward strand.
CCTGCGCGAGGAACTCAAGGAACACGGCGTCACCGTCACCACCCTCATGCCCGGAGCCACCGACAGCGACTTCCACGCCCGCGCCGGCATGAACAACACCGCCTTCGGCACCGGAGCGAAGAAAAACAGCCGCAAGGAAGTCGCCCGCCAGGGCTTCGTCGCCATGATGGAAGGCCGCGCCGAGATCGTCGGCGGCGACGCCGCCACCAAGCGCACCGCCGTCGAACACCGCTTCCTGCCCGAGACCTACAAGGCCGCCCGCCACGCCACCAAGGCCAAACCGCGCCCTGAGCAGTGAGAACGGTCCCGCGGGTGCTTCAGTCGTGGGCCACGACGGCGACGGGGCAGTTCGCCCGGGCGATCACCGTGTGGACGATGGGGCCGGTGCGGAAGCCGAACGCCGCGTCGCTGGTCCGGCGGCCGACGACGAGCAGGCTCGCACCGGAGGAGGCGTGCACCAGGCGGGTGGCCGCCTTCCCTTCCGTGACCGTCTCCGAGACCTCGACAGCGGGGAACTTCTCCCGCCAGGGCTGGAGCACGGCCATGAGGAATCCGCGCCACTCCTCGTCGAGCCGGGGGGCGTCCAGGAGGCCGATCTCACCCGAACCGAGCGTGAAGGGCGAGGATTCGGTCCATGCGGACACGGTGTGCAAGGTCGCCGCACGCACCCGCGCCGCCTCGAAGGCGAACCCGATCACCTCGTCGCACGGATCGCCGAGATCGAGACCGAGGACGACCTCCCGGCACGGCGTACGCGTCGACGTATTGCCCTCGTGGTCCGGCAGGGGCTCGTCCTCCGGTCCGGCACCCGCGCGGACGAGGACCACGGGGCGGCCCGCCCGCGCCACCACCGTCTGGGCGACCGAGCCGACGAGGAAGCCGGTCATGCCGCTCAGGCCGCGGGAACCGAGCACCAGCAGCTCGGCCCGGTCAGCGGCGTGCAGCAGGGCGGTGCTCGCGGGACCGTCCACCTGCGCGTCGGTGACGAGGGCTCCGGGGCAGGTGCGCGCGACGTGCCCCCGGGCCTCGTGCAGGAGGCGCTGCGCGGCACGTCGGCGTGCGGCTTCGCCCGCGTCGGAGTGGGTGCCGGGCGGGCTCCAGTTCAAGGCGTGCACGAGACGCAGCGGCAGCCCGCGACCCACCGCCTCGCGGGCTGCCCATGCGGCGGCGGCAAGGCTCTCGGCGGAACCGTCGACTCCGGCGACGACCGGTCGTGGCATGGGCGCGCACCTCCATTGCTTCGGATGTGGACCTCGCACGCTCGGTCCAGCCCGTCGGCCTCCTTCTCATCGTTGTACCGCGTCGCGCCGGGCGGGAGGGGTCGCCCGGCCCCGCAGGTGGCCCGGACGGCCCCGCGCGGTGCGCGTGATCCTCACGGGAGCGGCACCACGCCCTCGGGGCGGGACCTCACGCGAGGGGTCCATGAACGGGTCGGCCGACGGGGTGCGGCTCGGCCCGACGGCAGTCGTCGACGTCGAAGGTCAGGCCGTTGACCACTCCGACGGCCCCTTCGACCCGCCAGGCCGATCGGATGGCCGGCGGTATGTCGCTCCGGCGTTCCAGGCGTCCCTTCAGCGTGACCACACCGTCCCGGACGAACACGGTCACCGCCTCGCAGGACAGGCCGAGGGCGCCGGCCACGACCTCGTCCGTCACCTGCCGGCGGATCTCCTCGTCCGTGCGCAGGAAGACACGCAGGAGGTCGCGGCGAGTGGCGATGCCGATGAGGCGGTCCTCCTCGTCCACCACGGGAAGCCGCTCTATGTGGTGACGCTCCATCATTCGGGCTGCTTCCGGGACCAGTTGCTCCGGATGCACCGTGACCGCCGGTGAGGACATCAGCTCCGCCGCGACGAGCCCCGGTGCCCCGCCCTCCAGGACGCGAACTGGACGACGCAGGCCCGGCAGCCGGACCCGCGGGACCGCGCGGTCCGCACGGTCCGCGCGCTCCGCCTGCCCGCGGACGAGGTCGGTCGCCGAGATCACCCCGACCACCTTGTCGTCCGCGTCGACGACGGGCAGTCCGCCGATCCGGTGCCGGTTCAGCAGCCGCACGAGCTCCTTGAACGTCGTCTGCCGTCGGGCCTGGACGACCTCACGGGTCATCACTTCGCCGACACTGCGGGTCTTCACGCCGCTCTCCTTCTCTCTCCGGGCCGTGGCACGGGCCGGGGAGGGCAATCCCCCCTCCCGCGCTCGGCTCCGGGCCCTACTGCTGCCGTCCGTCCACCGGGCCGCCGCGCCAGGGCGGCGGTGTGGCCGACCTGCGTGCCGCCCAGCGGTGCACGACCCGCTCCACCTGGCCGCGCAGCCGGTCCTGAAGCCGGTCCGCGAGTTCGTGGGCGGTGGCCTCCTCGGCGTGAACGACCACGAGGTCGCGGCCCACCCGTATCTCGGCCCCTGCCGTCCACGGGGGCCCGGCGTGGTGCGCCGCGGCCTTCCTGATCCTCACCTCGCCGCTGACGAGGGGCAGGCGGCCGGCCGAGGACCGCGTCGACCTTGGTGCGGACGTGGGCGAGCGCCTGGTCGTCCACGTCGCCGGTGTGCCGGACGCGCACGGTGGTGGGGGTCTGGCGGATGTCGGTGTCCCGGACGGTCATGTGCTCCCTCCCTGTGATCGTCTCCGCGGCTCCAGGCTGACGCGCGCACACGTCCCGGCCTCAGGGCCGCCCGGCCCCGGAAGACGGGGACCGCCGGGCCCCGTCACCCGCTGCCGGCCGGCGGGGCGGGGGAGAGGTGTCACCGTAGGCTGCCGCTGCCGTGCGGTGCGTACAGGTCCAGCAGGCGGGTCCGCGCGGAGCGCAGCCGGTGGGCGAGCACGTCACCCACCCATATGGCGACCGTCCGCCCCAGCGCCGGGTCGTCCGCGCACATCGAACGGACCGCGGCGGCATCGAACTCGTACGCCCGCACCGGCGTCACGGCCTCGGCGCCCATGTGCCAGCAGTGCGGGGCGAACAGCCAGGAGCAGCCGACGAGTTCGTCATGCCCCAGGGACTCGATCACGGCGGCTCGCCGGCCCGGCACACGCATGTCGAGCTCGATGGTGCCCGTACGGATGATCCAGAAGCGGTCGGCGCGGCCGCCTTCCTCGAAGAGCCGGGCTCCCTGGGGGAACGACACCTCACGAGGGATCCGCATCAGCCGTTCTCGGTCCTCGGCGGGCAGGGTCCGCAGCATGGTGGTGGTGAGGGAACCGGTCATGACGTGCCTCCCATACGCACTCGGGTGCCGGCACCTCAAGCTTGTTCGCTCCGCGCGCCCCGGACCATGGGCCGGTCGGCCCTGCCAGGGGGCCGGTCGGCGACCGACGAGAGCCCTTCGGCGTCCCCGACCGTGGTGTTCGCCGGTCGCCGGAAGAGCAGCCAGGCTGGACGCGGCAGGTGCCCCACGAACGGATCGTCCGCGAGGGCCGCCGAAGCCGTCGCCGAGGCCCTGCCCAAGGACGGACCCACGGCCGAGGCCCGCCCGGCCCCGGTCCGGTCCGGTCCGTGACGAGCGTGACGCCGTACGACGCCGTGGTGGTCGGCGGCGGGCTGTGCACCGGGCGCCGGCACAAGGACGTGCGGTGACGGCGGACGCCCGGGTGGCACCGGGGCCGGTGGCGCGGGGCGGTGACGCGCCCCCCCCGGGCGGGGTCCGGCTGGTGACCCGCCGGCACGGATGCGGGGCAACATGGCGGAACGGTTTCGCCCGGCACGGCCGTCCGGGGAACATGGCCGCGGAACACCAAGCGCCGGGGCCGCGGCTGTTCGGGGGACGCGGCCGGGCCACGCCATCCGGGGGGATGTCATGGACGCAGCCGTACAAGCGGGCACGAAGAACCGGGGACGAGGGGTGCTGGAGGGGGCCTTCGCACTACTGGAGGCCCTGCGGCAGCACGGTGACGAAGCGGGGGTGACCGAGCTCGCGGTCGCGTGCGGCGTGCCCAAGAGCACCGCGCACCGGCTGCTGGAGCAACTGGTGGCCATGGAGGCCGTCGAGCGCCGCGGTCTGCGCTACCGGCTGGGCGCCCAGCTCTACCGGCTCGGCCAGGCGTGGCAGCCGCACCCGGGGCTGCGTGCGGCGGGCCGCCTGCCGCTGCACCGCCTGCGGGCGGCGACCGGGGGCAGCGTCGTCCTGGCCGTGCTGCGCGAGGACCGGCCCCTGACGGTGTGCTCGGTTCCGGGCCGCGTGGAGCCGCTCGTCCCGGTGCGGGACGGCGACGCGTTCGCGCTGGACACCGCGTTGGGCAGGGCGCTGCGCGGCCCGGTGCGCGCGGGCGCGGTGCTGGACCGGGAGGAGGTGGTGGCGGGGGTGTGCTGCGCCGCCCTGCCGGTGCGGTCCCCGGCGGGGGCCGTGGTGGGGGCGGTGGCCGCGATGGTGGAGGCGGGCCAGCGGCTGGACGTGGTGGCGGGCCGGGTCGCCGAGGCGGCCGCCGGCATCACCCGCGCGCTCACCGGCACCGGCGCCGGCATCGGCCCCGGGGGCGGGAACGGGGTGCGGGCGGTCCGGTGACGGGCCCGCACGGCGACGGCCGGGCGGCCCGGTGGAGGGCCGCCCGGGCGTGTCCCGCTCAGTGGAACGCGCGTAGATGCGGGGCCGGGCGGGCGGGCATGGTGGTTCGCGTGCCGGGGGACGGCACGGCCCCGCAGCACGACGCGGGGCGACACCATTCAAGGGGGAACCGACATCATGCGTGGAATCGCTCGAGTGGCCACGGCCGCCCTGCTCTCGCTCACCGGCGTCGCCGGGTTCGCCGGCGCTGCCCAGGCCGAGCCGATCGACTACGTCCGCATCGAGCTGCTGGAGCTGACCTGCCACCAGCAGAGCGAGGGCGATCACGACGAGGCCTACCTGAAGGTCACCGACGCCAACGGCAACGCCGTGAAGGTGTGGCCCGGCAGCCTCAAGTACCAGACGATGGGCCCGGGCTACGTGCGGTCGATGACGGACGGGAACGGCAACGCGGCCCTCGTCCTCGGCAAGCAGCAGGCCCGCACCATGACGCTGTGGGACTACGACGTCTCGAGCCCCGACGACAAGATGGGCTCCACGCTCGCCACCGGCAGCGAGGCGGGCGCCGAGGTCCAGTACCGCTCGCTCGAAGGATCCGGCGGCGTCTACACCATCGCGTACCGGGTCATCGACATCTGACCGGCCCGCTCGGGGCGGCGGCGCCGCGGGGGCCGGGTGCGGCGGTGCCGCGCTCGGCGACCCAGGCCCCGTCGCCGCCGGCGCCCGGGACGCCTTCCTCCAGCCGGCCGTGACGACGGCCGGCAGACCGTTCCTGAGGCAAGGTCAGCCGCAGTGAGATGCCGGTTCAGGCGGCCCCTTTCTGCGGCGTGTCACCGGGTGTCGCCAACCAGGGCATCCGATGGACGAGGATGTCGCGCAGCCGTGTCAGGGCTGCGATCTTCTCCTCCAGTTCGGCCACCCGTCGTGGGGGGGGGGGGGGGCCCGGCGCCCCCCCCCCCCCCCCGCGCCCCCCCCCCCCCCCCCAGCGGCCCCCCCCCCCCCCCGCCCGCCCCC